>NZ_DJUW01000017.1 GCF_002440635.1 Novosphingobium sp. UBA6272
GTTAGCGTCCGCGCTCGTGGTGTAATTTTCGGTGGAGATTTAGGTGCTGCTGGTGGTGGGGCATGCCCCACCACCAGCAGTTTCGATCTCGGTGGCCACCGGGCTCATCGGTAAGGTGGAGTTTCCACACGTCACACCCACCCGAGGAGTTGATCCCGATGACCGAAGACAGACTACCGCTTGCCGAGCTGATGGCGAAGACCGGAGACAGCGATTTCCTGCGCAGCATTGCCGAGAGCGTGCTGCAGCTGATCATGGAGGCCGATGTCGACGGCGTGATCGGCGCCGGCCGACACGAGCGATCCGGCGACCGCACGACCTGGCGTAACGGCTACCGAGAGCGCAGCCTCGACACCCGGCTCGGCACGCTCAACCTGAAGATCCCCAAGCTCAGGACCGGGGCCTACTTCCCTGGCTTCCTGGAACCCAGGAAGACCGTCGAGAAGGCGCTGGTCTCGGTGATCCAGGAAGCATGGATCGCCGGCGTCAGCACCCGGCGCGTCGACGAGCTGGTTCAGGCCATGGGCATGACCGGCATCTCCAAGTCTTCGGTCTCGAAGCTGTGCAAGGACATCGACGAACGCGTGCACGCCTTCCTCAAGCGGCCGCTGGCGGGCGACTGGCCTTACCTCTGGCTGGACGCGACCTACCTCAAGGTCCGCGAGGGCGGCCGTATCGTCAGTGTCGCGGCGATAATAGCGGTCGCGGTCAACACCGAGGGCAAGCGCGAGATCGTCGGCCTGCACATCGGTCCCAGCGAGGCCGAGCCGTTCTGGTCGAGCTTCCTCAAGGACCTGGCCCGCCGCGGCCTCAAGGGAGTGAAGCTGGTCATCTCCGATGCCCACGAGGGGCTCAAGGCGGCGATCACCCGCGTGCTCGGCGCCACCTGGCAGCGCTGCCGCGTCCACTTCATGCGCAACGCACTGGCCTACGTGCCCAAGGGGCAGAACACCGTGGTCGCCGCCGCCATCCGGCAGGTCTTCCTCCAGCCCGATCATGCGGCCGCTACCCAGGTCTGGCGCCAGGTCGCCGACCAACTGCGCACCCGCTGGCCGAAGCTGGGAACCTGCATGGACGACGCCGAGCACGATGTCCTGGCCTACATGACCTTCCCCGAGCAGCACCGGGTCAAGCTGCACAGCACCAATCCGCTGGAGCGCCTGAACAAGGAGGTGAAGCGCCGTGCTGACGTCGTCGGTATCTTCCCCAACGAGGACAGCATCATCCGACTCGTCGGCGCCGTCCTGCTCGAGCAGAATGACGAGTGGCAGCTCCAGCACCGCTACATGCAGATCGAGGGCATGGCAGCCCTTGCCACACCAATGATCGAGGAGGCTCAGCCGCTACAGATTACACCCAAGGCCGCCTGACCATGCAGCCCGGTGACCACACCCCAAATTACACCTCATTGACGGACGTGACCGCATATTTTTGACCCGCAATCCAGGCATCGATCGTGTTTGACCATTCCTGCATCATGTGGCGACGCTGCATCTCGTACTCCGCCTTGTTATAGATGCCGCGCGACGAACGGCCATCTTCATGCGCCAGACACTTTTCGATCCAATCGCTGTTGAAGCCGAGCTCGTTAAGCAGCGTCGAGCCGGTGCGGCGTAGATCGTGGACCGTGAAAGGCTCAAGCGGCAGCCCGTCCTTCCGCGCTTGATCGACGACCGAGTAGGTCACCCGATTAAAGGTCGCGCGCGACATCGGGGCATCAGCATCGTAGCGCGATGGCAGCAAGTATCGCGAATTGCCCGCGCAGGTTTTGAGCGCGATCAGGATGTCGAGCATTTGCTGTGACAGATAGACGTTATGGGCCTTTGATCGTTTCATCCGTTCTTTGGGAATCGACCAGACCGCGTTCTCGAAATCAACCTCGGCCCAGACCGCATCCTGCAACTCGCTCTTGCGGACCATCGACAGCAGAAAGAACTTCATGCCGAGCCTGATGGTCGGCAGCGTCGCTACCTTCTCGATGCACCGAAACAGCACCCGGATTTCAGAAGGCGTCAACGAGCGGTCCTTGGGGACAAACGTTGCGATCGACGATGGACCAACCTCATCAGCCGGGTTGGCGATCTTCTCGCCATGCAGGATTGCGAAGCCGTAGATCTGCTTCACGATGTCACGAACATGGATCGCGGTGGCTGGTGCACCTCGATCAACGATCGCAAGGCAGTGCGCGCGCAGGTCGCCGGGCGTTATCTCGGCCAGCAGCCGGTTGCGCCAGTTTGGCACCAATTCGCGCTCAAAGATCGAGCGGCGCATGGCGCGCGTGCTGTCGGCCATCGGCCCAACGGTCAGCCATTTCTCGCCGAACTCGCCGAAGCTCTTTGCTTCTTTGATCCTACGCTTGTCCCGCTGTTTCTCGATGGCGGGCGAAAGTCCCTCCTGGACCATCCGCTTGGCGTCGATGCACTTCTCCCTGGCGCGAGCAAGCGAGAGACCGGAAGCACAGTATTTCCCGAAGGTCACTGTCTCGCGCCGTCCGTGCATCCGATAGTCGTAACGGAATGAAATTGTGCCGTTTGTCCCGACCCGAACATACATGCCGTCGCGGTCGGTTACCTTATAGGGTTTGTCTTTGGGTTTCAGGCTTTTAAGGGCCGTATCAGTCAGCATGGCTGCATACTCCTTTCTTTTTGACCGTCAGCCCAAAACGCGCCTCTCCAGTTCGAAAAAGCACAGGCTTTTCCGATTGTTAGCAAAAAAATTGACCGTCAGGGGCTGTTGTGACCCTGACGGTAACGAGCGATTTTGGGGGTGGCAAGAGCAAGCGATACCGTCAGCGCGGCCGCGAATTTCGAACGCTGCCCACCGATTGTCGCTGAATGTCAATGAATGGAAGTTGTTTTAGTTCAGTGCTTTACATCGTAGTATTTCGCACCATCGGACCCTTCTGGAGAGGTGAAAATCATTCCCACTCAATCGTCCCCGGCGGTTTCGAGGTATAGTCGTAGACCACCCGGTTGATCCCCTTGACCTCGTTGATGATCCGGGTCGCGACGCGGCTGAGGAAGGCGGCGTCGAAGGGGTAGATGTCGGCGGTCATGCCGTCGGTGCTGGTCACCGCCCGCAGCGCACAGACGTTGTCGTAAGTCCGCCCGTCGCCCATCACGCCGACGGTCTTGACCGGCAACAGCACCGCGAAGGCCTGCCAGATCGCATCGTAAAGCCCGGCATTGCGGATTTCCTCGAGGTAGACCGCGTCGGCCTTGCGCAGCACGTCGCAGCGTTCGCGGGTCACTTCGCCGGGGATGCGGATCGCGAGGCCCGGGCCGGGGAAGGGGTGGCGGCCGACGAAAATGTCGGGCAGGCCGAGTTCGCGGCCAAGCTCGCGCACTTCGTCCTTGAACAGTTCGCGAAGCGGCTCGACCAGCTGCATGTTCATCCGTTCGGGCAGGCCGCCGACATTGTGGTGGCTCTTGATCGTGACGCTCGGCCCGCCGGTGAACGAGACTGACTCGATCACGTCTGGGTAGAGCGTGCCCTGGGCGAGGAAGTCGGCCCCGCCAATCTGCCGGGCCTCTTCCTCGAACACGTCGATGAAGGTCTTGCCGATGAACTTGCGCTTGGCTTCAGGGTCGGTCACCCCGGCCAGGCCATTAAGGAACAGCGCGCTGACGTCCTTGTGGACCAGCGGGATGTTGTAGTGGCCGCGGAACAGCGAAACGACCTGATCGGCCTCGCCCAGCCGCATCAGCCCGTGATCGACGAAGACGCAGGTCAGCTGCTCGCCGATCGCCTCGTGGATCAGCACTGCGGCGACCGCCGAATCGACCCCGCCCGAAAGCCCGCAGATCACCCGGCCTTTGCCGACCTGCTTGCGGATTTCCTCGATCTTGGTCTTGCGGAATTCGGCCATGGTCCAGTCCCCGGCGAGGCCGCAGACGTGGCGCACGAAATTCTTGTAGAGCTTGCCGCCGTCGGGGGTGTGGACCACTTCGGGGTGGAACTGCATCGCGTAGATGCGCTTTTCGTCATTGGCGACGACGGCAAAGGGCGCGCCTGGGCTGGACGCGACCACGCGGAAGCCGGGGGCCAGCGCGGTCACCTTGTCGCCATGGCTCATCCACACCTGGTGGGTTTCGCCTGTCGCCCAGAGGCCGTCGAACAGCGCGCAGCGGTCCGAAATCTCGATAAAGGCGCGGCCGAATTCGCCGCTGTCACCGCGCAGCACTTCGCCGCCGGTCTGGTGCATCAGCGCCTGCTGGCCATAGCAGATCGCCATGATCGGCAGCCCGCTGTCGAGGATTTCCTGCGGAATCCTGGGGCCATCCTCGTCCAGCACCGAAGCCGGCCCGCCCGACAGGATGATCCCCTTGGGCTGCATTCGCTGAAACGCGGCGGCGGCGTGGCTGAACGGGGCGATCTCGGAATAGACCCCCGCTTCGCGCACCCGTCGGGCGATGAGCTGGGTTACCTGGCTGCCGAAATCGACAATGAGGATGGAATCGGAAGGCTGAATGGTCATGGTCGGCGGATAAGCATGGCGCTGGCCGCTGGCAAGGCGGGGGTGCATGCCTGCCAACACCTGAAATCCAATTCTTGACACACATCAAAGACGTGGAGGCCCGGACTGGCAAGTTGCAAGCGGGAGAAATGCCGATGGCTGAAACGCCCACCAATCCCTATCCGCAGATCGCGGTGGCAAATGACCTAGCCTTGGCCGATCTTCGCGCGGCGCTCGCCGCCGGCTGGCGCGATTTCCTGGCCCATCCGATCTACGGCCTGTTCTTTGGCGCGATCTATGTCGCGGCCGGGCTGGCGCTGGCCTGGGCGCTGACCGCGCGCGGCGGCAGCGGCCTGCTGCTGACTGTGGCGGCGGGCTTTCCGCTGGTGGCGCCGTTCACTGCGGTCGGGCTTTACGAAGTCAGCCGCCGGCGCGAGGCGAGGCTGCCGCTGGGCTGGGGCGCGGTACTGGGCGCGCTGCGCGGACGGGGGGACGATCAGCTGCTGATGATGGGCGGTTTCGTTTTCGTCGGCTTCACCTTCTGGATCATCCTGGCCCACGGAATCTTCGCGATTTTTCTGGCCGAAAGCGGGATCGGGTCGGAGTCGCTAGAGATTTTCCGCACCAATGCGGGCCTCGCGATGCTCGCGGTCGGCGGCGCGATTGGCGCCTTGGTAGCCTATGTGTTCTACGCGGTGACCGTGATCAGCCTGCCGATGCTGGTTGACCGCGACGTCGATTTTCTGACCGCGATCATCAAGAGCCTGCGCGCGGTCCAGGCCAATGGTCCGGTGATGCTGGGCTGGGCCGCGTTCATCGCCATGGCGTTGTTCGTGGCAATGCTGCCCGCTTTTTTGGGCTTGCTGGTGGTGCTACCGGTGCTGGGTCACGCCACCTGGCATCTATACTGCCGGGTCTGCGCCACCACTTGAGATCCGCCAAACGACAGCAGCCGGGCATGGCTGGCAGGTGAGGGGATTACTCATCCCGTCCTAATGGTGCGGCTCTATCGGTTGGCGTAAATCTGGACCGAGCCGCCCTGGTGGCTTTCCTGGCTCAGATAGATCGTCCGCGCGATCGAAGCGATCCGCGCATCGCGCCCGGCATGTCCGCCCTGCCCGGTGACATAGATTGCCACGGCATAGGCATGGCCATCGGGGGCCTGAATAATCCCGACGTCGCTGGCGGTGTTGTTGAGCGTGCCGGTCTTGTGCGCGACCCGGGCATCGCCAGGCAGCAGCGAGCGCATCCGGCGCTTGCCGGTCTGGCAGCGCTCCATCGTGGAGAGCAGAAAGGCGCGGCTGCGCGAGGAGAGCCAGCGGCCCTGGAACAGGCCGGAAAGCAGTTGCGCCATCGCTACCGGGGTGGCGCTGTCGCGCAGATCGACCGTGGTCGCCGGATTGAATTCGCCATCGTCGCGGACCAGCGTCGCGATATCGCGGTCGATCCGCATGCCGTCGATCCCGGTGGTGCGGATCCAGCGGTTGACCGAACCGGGCCCGCCGACTGCGGCGAGCAGTGCATCGGTAGCCGGGTTGCTGGAATGGATCAGCGACAGTTCGATCAGTTCGCGCGCGGTATACATCCGCCCGGCGCGAACCGGGGCCTTGTCACCTGAAAATTTGGCTGACTTGACCGGAATCATCAGCGGAAACTGGTCATCAAGGCTCCACCGGCCCTTGTCGACCCCGTCAAGGAAGGTCGCGGCAATCGCGATCTTGCTGGTGGAGGCCATCGGGAACGGGGTATCGCCCAGCACTGCTGTCGTCTTGCCGCTGGTAAGGTCGATCATCGCAACGCCGATCCGGCCGTTCGAGGCGTCGGCGGCGGAATAGAGCTGGGCTTCGAAGTTCGATCCGAAGCTGCGCGGCTGGCCATAGGAAACGAAGGGCCGCACCGTCGACGGAGTCGGTCGGGCCGATGCCTTCGCGGCCGGCTGGACCAGCGCCTGCGCCCTGGAGGTGGGCTGGACGACGGGCCGCGCGGTCGTTTCGGCGGGGGCCGATGCCGGGGCGACGAAGGCCCGATCGAATTCATGCTCCAGCGAGGAGTCGGCGTAAGCCGCACCCGCCGGGGCCAGCATCGCGGCGGCAAAGGCCAGCGAGCTCAGCACAGAGGTGAATCGTTTCCTGGTCACGAGGTACGCGATAGCCCAATCATGCTTTCTGTTTGGCTAACGGACCCGGCACTGGATAGGATTGCGCGACGAACTGCACTTTTCGTGCGGGGGGCTGAAATAAGGGATGGTCCCTAGGCCGGAATCTTCCGGGGTCGGACCTCTGCCAGCCTATTTCGGCTTGCGGAAGCGCAGCGTGAACTGGTCGGTCTGGCCGCGGATAACCGGATCGAAGACGTTGGCGGTACGCGGATCGGCGGGACGGGCATAGAGCTCGCTGCTGGCCTCGAGCTTGAACCCGGCCCCGGTCAGCTCGTCGATCACCGCCTGCCGGTCGATCCGGTGGAGCCGATCGGCCAGGCTGGTCCCGCTGCCGGCCGCCGCGCTGTGATCGACCACCACCAGGGTCCCGCCGGGCTTCAATGCCGCAAACAGCGCCTTGCTCGCGCGCGCACCGGTTCCGGCCGGAAACGGTTTGAGGTAAAGATCGTGGAAGTTCTGGACGGTGATGATCACGTCCAGCTTGCCCGGGAACGGCGGCGCGGCGAACGGTCCGGTAATCCCATCGACATTGGCATAGGCGTCATCGACGACCTTCTGCTCGGCCGCATATTCCTTGCGAAAGGCGATGAACTCGGCTGGCTGAAATGCATAGACCCGCCCGCCCGGTCCGACCGCGGCGGCCAGCACGCGGGTCAGATAGCCACCGCCCATTACATAGTCGCCCACCATCTGTCCTGGCTTGATTCCGGCAAAGGCCAGCAGTTCGCCCGGATGGCGGGCGGCATCGCGGGCCACGTCGGCGGCCGGCCGGGCCGGATCTGCCAGCGCAGCGGCATAACTGGCGGCACTAAGCTGCCTCGTCTCCGCGCATCCGGAAAGCGCGAGTCCCAGTACGGCAAGGGCGGCAAGGTGAGCTTTACGCAGGTGCATGGCTGAAATCCTTTTCGGTCGATCCGCCAAGGCTAACACTGCTCGCCCGCGCGGCCAACAGCAAGGGGCCGGAGGATTGCTCCCCCGGCCCCGTTTCGGTTGGTGCAGCGCGGTTGGACTTAGAAGTCCATACCGCCCATGCCGCCCATGCCGCCGCCGGGCATTCCGCCCATGGCCGGCTTGTCGTCGGGCTTTTCGCTGATCGCCGCTTCGGTGGTGATCAGCAGGCCGGCGACCGAGGCAGCGTCCTGCAGCGCGGTACGAACGACCTTGGTCGGGTCGATCACGCCGGCCTTGACCAGGTTTTCGTAAACGTCGGTCGAGGCGTTGAAGCCCTGGGTCTCGTCGTTTTCGCGCAGCAGGTTGCCGGCCACCACGGCGCCGTCATGGCCCGCATTGGTGGCGATCTGCTTGAGCGGGGCGGTGATCGCCTTGCGAACAATGTCGATGCCCTTGGTCTGGTCGTCGTTGGCGCCCTTCATGCCGGCCAGAGCCTTGGTGGCATAGAGCAGCGCAGTACCGCCGCCGGGGACGATGCCTTCTTCAACCGCAGCGCGGGTCGCGTGGAGCGCATCGTCGACGCGGTCCTTGCGTTCCTTGACTTCGACTTCCGAAGCGCCGCCGACCTTGATCACGGCAACCCCGCCAGCCAGCTTGGCCAGACGTTCCTGCAGCTTTTCCTTGTCGTAGTCGCTGCTGGTGGTCTCGATCTGGGCGCGGATCTGTTCGACCCGGGCCTTGATGTCGGCCGCATCACCGGCGCCGTCGACGATGGTGGTGTTGTCCTTGTCGATCGAGATACGCTTGGCCTGGCCGAGCATGTTCAGCGTGACCGATTCAAGCTTGATGCCCAGGTCTTCGCTGATCATTTCGCCTTGGGTCAGGATTGCGATGTCCTGTAGCATCGCCTTGCGGCGATCGCCGAAGCCGGGAGCCTTGACCGCCGCGACCTTGAGCCCGCCACGCAGCTTGTTGACCACCAGGGTCGCCAGCGCTTCGCCTTCGATGTCCTCGGCGATGATCAGCAGCGGACGGCCCGACTGGACCACCGCTTCGAGCACCGGCAGCATCGCCTGGAGCGACGACAGCTTCTTCTCGTGGATCAGGATGTAGGGGTTATCCAGCTCGACGGTCATCTTGTCGGGGTTGGTGATGAAGTAGGGCGACAGGTAACCGCGGTCGAACTGCATGCCTTCGACGACATCGAGTTCGAATTCGAGGCCCTTGGCCTCTTCCACGGTGATCACGCCTTCCTTGCCGACCTTTTCCATCGCTTCGGCGATCTTGTTGCCGACTTCGGCATCGCCATTGGCCGAGATGATCCCGACCTGAGCGATTTCAGCCGAACCCGAAACGGGCTTCGAGCGGGCGACCAGGTCTTCAACGACCTTGGTCACGGCGAGGTCGATCCCGCGCTTCAGGTCCATCGGGTTCATGCCAGCGGCGACCGAAGTCATGCCTTCACGAACGATCGCCTGGGCCAGAACGGTGGCGGTGGTGGTGCCGTCACCGGCGAGGTCGTTGGTCTTGCTGGCGACTTCGCGCAGCATCTGCGCGCCCATGTTCTCGAACTTGTCCTTGAGTTCGATTTCCTTGGCGACGGTGACGCCGTCCTTGGTGATGCGCGGAGCGCCGAAGCTCTTGTCGATCACCACATTGCGGCCCTTGGGGCCCAGGGTAACCTTGACGGCGTTGGCGAGGATATCGACCCCGGCGAGAATGCGCTCGCGGGCGTCACGTCCGAATTTCACGTCCTTGGCGGCCATGATCAGTGTTCCTTACAGTTGGAAGTTCACAAAGTTGACAGGGTGGCAGAATCAAAAAAAATCCGTCCGGCCCGGCTGGATCAGCCGATGATGCCGAGGATGTCCGATTCCTTCATGATCAGCAGGTCTTCGCCGTCGAGCTTGACCTCGGTGCCCGACCACTTGCCGAACAGCACCTTGTCGCCAGCCTTGACGTCGAGCGGGGTTACCTTTCCGTCTTCGGCCTTGGAACCGGCGCCAACGGCGACGACTTCGCCTTCGGCCGGCTTTTCCTTGGCGCTATCGGGGATGATGATGCCGCCAGCGGTTTTTTCTTCCGCTTCAACACGGCGGACCAGCACACGATCGTGCAGGGGACGAAATGCCATGGGTCTATTCCCTCTCAGTTTGGACAATATGATGTGTCTTGGCACTCTCAGGCCGAGAGTGCCAGCGAGGCGCATATGGGTGTGCGCCGGGGTGCCGTCAAGGTGACTCCGCATGCAAAAATTTCGCGGCGGGATCTGCTCGACATATCGGCCTGCCAGTCTATCGTCGCGCATGTCGACGGGAGGAACGGGTGGAAGTGCAAAGGTCGGTCAATGTCGCCGGAACCAACCTGCCGCCAGAACTCCATCCGCTGGTCGATCTGATCCTGGCCCGCGAGGACCTGCAGGAACGATTGGGCGCAGAGATCGAGGCCAATGCCTTCATCGCCGCAGCCGGCGCGGTCGCTTCCGAAAACGGGATTGCTATCAGCGAAGATCAACTCCGCGCGGTGCTGCGCCCGGACCCGTTGGGGATGGGCCGGTTCGGCCCTGCACCGATCGAGATGACCGACTGGCCGCCGCGCGGCTGGCTGCCGACCCGCTCGGTCTTCATGCCCGAGGGCCCGGCCTTCGACTGGCTGTGGTTTGGCGGTCAGCCGCTGAACCAGCCGTTTTTCGAAGACGAGGTCCGCCGTGCCAGCGCGCTGCCGCTCAACTGGCTGCTGCGGATCCGGACCGGTCTTCCCGCGCTGATTGCCGGAGCCGAAAGCCACGACAGTCTGCCACTGCAGGGCATGGTGTTCCACATGTCGCGCTGCGGCTCGACCCTGGCCGCGCAGATGCTGGGGGCCGTGCCGGGCCATGCCGTCTCGTCAGAGCCCGAACCGCTCGACGCGGTGCTGCGCTGGTCCGCCGAATCGGGCGTGGGCCTCGATCAGGCCAAAACCGCAGTCAGCGCGATCATCGCCGCGCTCGGGCGGGATCGCGGACACGGGGCAAACCATCACTTCATCAAGATGGAAGTGTGGCACACGCTGTTCCTGCCGCTGCTGCGCCAGGCGCTTCCGCAAGTGAACTGGATCTACCTGCACCGCGATCCGGTGGAAGTGCTGGTTTCGCTGCGAGACATGCCCAGCCACCACATCGTCCCATCGGTGATCCCGGCAGGCTATTTCGGGCTGAATGAACTTCCTGACCTGCCCCACGATGAATTTGCCTCATTCGTTCTGGCGCAGGTGACCGCAGCTGTGCCAGCCCATTGGCACCTGGGTGGCGGCATGGTGATTGACTACCCGGATATCCGCACTGCCATTCCAACCAGGGTTGCTGTGCATTTTGGGTTGACCCTGGCCGCAGACGAACTGGCCTTGGTGCGGCAAGCAAGCATGCGCGACGCCAAGGCGCCCGGATCGGTTTTCTTCGATGACAGCGCCCGCAAGCGTGCCGCTGCCGGGCCAGAGCTAATCTCCGCTGCCGAGCGTTGGCTCAAGCCGATGCGAAACCGGTTGATCGAACTGCAGGGCTGAGGCGAATTTATTTGTAAATAGTCGATGTCGGCACAACGATTGCGATTGACTGGCAGGTACCAGCGAATAAGCTCTGCTTGGGTCGCTCCGCCGCGCGAATCTGCGCGCTTGAATTTTTGGCCGTTCGGGGTTGCAAAACGCAGCCAATCGAATTGAGCAAACAAGGGGAGTGTTCAATGTCGGGTATCTATCTTGGGCAGATCTTTCAGGGCGGCTGGAACTTCGCTCCGCGCTTTTCCGCGCTTTGCAACGGACAACTGCTGGCGATCTCGCAGAACTCTGCGCTGTTTGCGCTGCTCGGCACCCAGTTCGGCGGCAATGGGCAGACCACATTTGCCCTGCCCAATCTTCAGGGCCGCTCGATGGTCCACTGGGGGCAGGGTGCCGGGCTTTCGAACATCCAGATTGGCCAGTCAGCCGGACAGGAAAGCGTCACCATCCTGTCCACCCAAATGCCGGCCCACACCCATGCGGCCAGCTTTGCCTCCACCTCGTCGCTGAATGCTGCGACGACCAAGGCAACCCTGCAAACCCCGGCAGCCGGGACGGTTCTGGCCCGGTCGACCGACAATGCCGGAACTGCCGTGCCGTTCATCTATTCTCCCTCTGGCACCGCGACCGGCGCTGCCCTCGGCGGGCTCAACGTTGCCGGCACAGTCACAGTCAATCCGGCAGGCGGCTCGCAGCCACTGCCGATCCGCAACCCCTATCTCGGGATCACCCACGTGATCGCGACGGCAGGAATTTTTCCGTCACGCAGCTGATGCGGTCCGGACCAAGCAATCTGATTTTGGGGAGTTAATCCGTGAGCAGTCTTTATATCGGTCAGATCATCCAGGGTGGCTGGAACTTCGCCCCGCGCGACACCGCGTTCTGCAATGGCCAGCTGGTCTCCATCGCGCAGAACACTGCCCTGTTTTCTCTTCTGGGCACAACATTTGGCGGCAATGGCCAGACCACCTTTGCTCTGCCCGACTTGCGGGGACGCTCGATGGTGCACTGGGGCACGGGGGCGGGCCTCTCAACCATCCAGCTTGGTGAGGCTTCCGGACAGGAGAATGTAACCATTCTTTCTACCCAGCTGCCGGCCCATAACCATACGGCCAGCTTTGCCTCAACTTCGTCGCTGAACGCCGCGACGACCAAGGCCACCCTGCAGACCCCGGCTGCCGGAACCGTTCTGGCCCGGTCGGCGGACAATGCCGGGACGGCGGTGCCGTTCATCTACGCTCCGTCGGGAACCGCTACTGGCGCTGCCCTGGGCGGGCTTAATGTGGCTGGCACGGTTACGGTCAATCCGGCGGGCGGCTCACAGCCGCTGCCGATCCGCAACCCCTACCAGGGAATCACCCACGTTATCGCAATGTTCGGAATTTTCCCGTCGCGCAGCTGATCCGGCCGATCAGTTGAAGACTGCCTGATAATAGAACCCCGGCGGCGAGTTCGCCGGGGGTATCAGCGACGACATCGAAACCATGTCTGGCCCCCACTTGCCGCATTTCAGCACGTAAGTGCCGTCGAGCAGCCGGATCTCTGGCGGGGTGTGGAAAATCAGCAGGAACGGCGGCCGGGCGGCTATGCCGTGATCCTTCATCGGCGAAGCATCGAACAGCGTGATCTCTACTTCCGCCGGATCGCAATTGGCGACAAACCGCTTGCCGACCAGCGGCAGGAATTCTTCAAGCACCATCGGGCGCGGGGCAATATCTTCGCTCATTGCCGCACCCTAGGCGGACAGGGCGGGCCAAGGCAAGGCCAGGTTCAGGCCGGGAGCGCCGGGAGCAGGCCCAGCCGCTCGCGCCGGTGCCAGCGCCAGGTCAGCAGCGCGGCGACCACCACCAGGCCCAGCGCCAGCCCGATCCAGACCCCCAGCCCGCCCAGCGACGTATGCAGGCCGAGCCCGTAGGAGACGGTGAAGCCGATCGACCAATATCCGAACAGGGCGATGGCCAGCGGCATGCTGGTATCCTGCAGCCCGCGCAGTGCCCCGGCCGCAACCGCCTGGGCGCCGTCGAACAGCTGAAAGGCCGCGGCAACCATCATGTATTGCACTGCTAGACTTACCAGCACCGCATTCTGAGGCGCAGCAGGGTCGACATAGAGTCGCAGGACCACCGTTGGGATCAGCAACATGATGAGCGCGGTGATGGCCATGAAGCCCACCGACAGCGCGATCGCACTCCACCCGGCATAGCCGATCGCAGCGCGGTCACCCGCGCCGAAGTGATAGCCGACCCGGATCGTCGCGGCCTGGTTGATCCCGAACGGCACCTGGAAAGCCAGCGCCGCGACATTGAGTGCCACGATATGCGCGGCCAATTCGACCTCGCCAATTCTTCCCATCAATAACGCGGCCAGGCTGAACAGCCCGGCTTCGGCCGATACGGTGAACGCAATCGGCGCACCGATCAGCAAAATCTCGCGCATGCGCTGCCAATCGGGCCGCCACCAGCGCCCCAGCACTTGATAGCGGCGCAGCTTGCGGTCGAGCCGGATGACCAGGCCATAAGCGCCGACCATTGCCAACGAAGTGATCACGCTAGAAATTGCAGAGCCGTGCAGTCCCAACGCCGGCAGGCCGAGGTGGCCGAATACCAACGCCCAGTTGCCCAATAGGTTGACCCCGACCGCCAGCACGGTGATCCAGGTGGCATAACCAGGCTTGCCCAGCGCGGCGACGAAGGTCCGCATCACACTTGCCGCAATCATCGGGATCATTGCCCAGGAGATGATCACGAGAAAATCTCCTGCCATGGCGGAAATCACGGGATCCTGTCCAAAGAGAAGCAAGAGCCATTCCCCGGAGAATCCGACTACCATGCCAGCAAGGCCCGTTATGACCGCAAGCCACAGCGCCATTCGCACAGAACGCCGCACTTCGCGCACGGCATGGTCGCGGCGACCCAGCTCGGCGGCGATCAGCGGCGCACAGGCGGTCGCCAGTGCAGTCAATGCCCACAGGGTCAGTCCGAAAATCGCGATGCCAAGGCCCGATGCGGCCAACGGTTTGCTGCCCAGCCGGGTAATGAACGCTACATCGATGAAATGCACCAGCATCTGCAGCAGGTTGGTCGCTGCCAACGGCGCCGCGAGGCGCAAGGTCTCGCGCAGTTCGGCACGCATCGGGGACAAGGCAGGCTTGGTAGACATGAAGCCGGTTCGGATAGGGGCTGCCCTGCCAGCGGCCAAGCGGATTTGCGGCCTGTCCAAGCGTTTCGAATGCGACCGTGCGGTAAATGCAACGATTGCTGCAAGATTGGCACTTTGCGGTGCAGCTCAAAGCGGGCAAAGAAGGGAAGAGTTAGATAAACGGGGCCGGTCATGGCCGGCAAATTCAGCGAAAGGGTTGATCAAAGATGCACCACTTGACCACGATGATTGCCGCGACCGTGCTGGCTGCAGCCCTTGGCGCCTGTGGTTCACCGGCAGACAATCCGCCAGCAGAGAGCGTGACTGCAGGTGCCAGCAAGACCGTTGCCGAGGCCGACAATAAGCCTGCCGCCTTCGGGCAATGCGCCGCCTGCCACGCAGTCGAACCGGGCAAGCATGGGGTCGGTCCCAGCCTGGCCGGGGTCTATGGCACCAAATCGGGCGAGATCGCCGGCTATGCCTTTTCCGAAGCGATGAAGTCAGCCAAGCTCACCTGGGACGATAAAACCCTGGATGAATATCTGACCAACCCAATGAAGAAGGTGCCTGGCACCAAGATGACCTTTGCCGGCCTGGCCGATCCGGCCAAGCGCAAGGAAGTGATCGAATATATGAAGACGCTGAAATAAGCGCAGTCCTTCGGGTCGCACCTGGGACGCGCCGGGGCCGGAAGCGCAAGCTTTCGGCCCCTTCCTTTTGTCTGCGCGCCACGAATGAAAAAGGGCGATCCCGAAGGACCGCCCTTTCCATCTGCGAGTGCTTCAAGACACCCGCAAAACTGCAAGCGAAGCTTACTTGACTTCGACCGTGCCGCCTGCGGCTTCGATCTTGGCCTTGATTTCTTCGGCTTCAGCCTTGTTGACGCCTTCCTTGATCGCCTTCGGCGCGGCTTCGACCAGCGCCTTGGCTTCGGTCAGGCCGAGCGCGGTGATCGCGCGGACTTCCTTGATGACGGCGATCTTGTTGCCGCCGTCGCCGGTCAGGATGACGTCGAATTCGGTCTTTTCTTCAACCGCGGCAGCGGCTTCACCGCCACCGGCGGGGGCAGCAACGGCAACGGCGGCAGCAGCGCTCACGCCCCAGGCTTCTTCAAGAGCCTTGGCGAGGTCAGCAGCTTCCAGAACGGTCAGCTTCGAAAGTTCTTCAACAAGCTTGGCGATATCGGCCATGATGTTTCACTCCTAATTGGTGGCCGGAGCGGGGAACCCCTGTCTCCGGTAAATCGTACGAAACGTCTTAAGCGGCATTCTTCTCGGCATAGGCGTTGAAGACGCGGGCCAGCTTGGCCGCCGGAGCGGTCGACAGCTGCGCGATCTTCGTGGCCGGAGCCTGGACCAGCCCGATAAGGGTGGCGCGGAGCTGATCCAGCGAGGGCATCGAGGCGAGCGCCTTGATACCTTCCGCGGTCAGAACCTGCGTACCCATCGAACCACCAACGATCTCGATCTTGTCGTTGGTCTTGGCGAACTCGACAACGGCCTTGGCCGCCGCGACCGGATCTTCCGAAGAAGCCAGCGCCGTCGGACCGGTGAGGAATTCACCGAGGCCGACGTAGTTCGTGTCCTGAATGGCAAGCTTGGCAAGACGGTTCTTCGCAACCTTGTAGGTCGCACCCGCATCGCGGATCTTCGTGCGCAGATCGGTGGACTGGGCCACCGTCAGCCCCAGGTTGCGGGTGACGACCACCACGCCGGCCTGGTTGAAGACCGCGTTGAGCGAAGCGACCGATTCGGCTTTTTGCGAACGATCCATGCCTTACTCCTTCACAAATGACCGCTTGGGATCGCTCCCGCGCGGCCGGCTACGTTTGTCCATGGTGCAACTGCACCACGGGCGAGTCCGTGCGATGGGGAAGGAGGGCGCGAACGCCAGGCCGGGCCGGTGCAAATGCAGCGGCGCGGAAATTCTCTGTCCCCGTCTAGGCTGCGAATTAAGGGGGAAGCCCCCAGCAACTGTCTCGGACGGATGACTGGCACGCGAACATGCCGGTCGGGGCGGGCCAATGGCGGAGCGCGGGCCGAATGTCAAGGCAGGCCGGTCAGGCTGGATCGCTCCAGATCTGGATCGATCGATGATCGTGCCAGCCATGCACGGCCACGGCCGTCCCGGATGGAGGCGAAAGCACAGGATCGACCGTATAGACTCCGACCCGCCAATGGCCTTCGGGGTTCGTTTCCGGCGAGTTCTCGTAAATGACGCCCGATCCCAGATCGACATGGATCCACTGGGCAATACAGTTGATCGGCCCGCCGTCCGTCAGCAGCTTCGACTCTGCGCGTCCCTCCAGCGAGATCTCGCCAGCAAAATCGAACTCGAAGAGATCGGCGGGTGCGCTGCGCAGGTTGCAGTCGGGTCTGGCTGGTCGGCGCAGCTCCTGGCCTTTGACGTGACGGTTGAACAATGACAGGTCGAATCCCTCGACCTCGCCCAACGGCCCGTACTCGCGA
Organism: Novosphingobium sp. UBA6272; assembly: GCF_002440635.1. Lineage (GTDB taxonomy): Bacteria > Pseudomonadota > Alphaproteobacteria > Sphingomonadales > Sphingomonadaceae > Novosphingobium. Next base: position 16,643 of record NZ_DJUW01000017.1, read on the forward strand.
ACCTGCTGTGCCAGTGCGATCCGCACCGATGCTTTTTCCGGAAGAACCAGCGCGCCCGGTGCGGTCAGTTCGGCCTTGGCGTGCGCCATGGCTGGAAGGATGTGTTCGCCCACCACATCATGCGCGAGGATCTCGTTGATAATCAGGTCCGCTCCGCCGCCCAGGTCGCGCTGGCGATCAAGCTTGGCTGAATGGCAGGAATGGACCGTGATCCGGTCAGACAGGCCATTGGCGGCGATGATCTCGCGCGCGGTTGCGGCAAGCTGCGGCAGCATTTCGCAGGTATGGACATGCGCCGCCCCGGCCCGCGCCGCCATCATCGCCAGCAGGCCCGAGCCGCTGCCGATGTCGAGCACGACCCGGCCCGCCGCAACCGCCTCGATCGCCCGGCGATAGGCCGCATTGCGCGGATGATCGCGCAGCATGCCATGGTGATAGGTCGGCACCTTGTAATAGTGAAGCTGCCGCGCGATCCGCTCGATCAGGGGATCGCCCGGCCGGGCCGCCCGGGCCTGTTGCGCCAGGGTCAGCGCCTGATCTGCCTTGCCGGATTCGATCAGCTTCTGCCCCAGCCGGAGCAGTTGCACCGGATGCTCAAACAGGTCCTTGCGGCTATCGTCTGGCATTGTCTGTTGCTCGTCCCGGCCACATCGGCTGCGCGGTTCTTGGACAGGGTGCGTAATCAAAGCAAGCACTGCGCAGTTGGAACCGTTTTTTAACCATAAGCTGCGATCACCGCCGCATGTCCGACACCCTCCCCGCACCGCGCCCCAGTGGCTGGCTGACCCCGCGCCGGCTTGACCGGCTTGAGCAGATCGCGATCCTCATTTTGTGGGTGTTCCTGGTCGAGCGCGTCTGGACCAGCACCAATCCGCTCGCTCCACTGCTGCTGATCGCCGAAACGACGGTGATGTTCTTCGTCCTGATCCGCCGTCCGACCGAGGCGATCTCGGTCCGGCCCGGTGACTGGATGCTGGCGATCACCGCCACCGCCTTGCCGATGATGGTGATGCCCGGACCCAACCCCTGGCCCCAGTTCGCCTCGCTTGGGGTAGCTCTCGTCCTGTCGGGCAATCTGTTTCAGATCTGGGCCAAGTTCAGCCTGCGCCGCAGCTTTGGCGTGGCCCCGGCCAACCGCGGGGTCAAGGTCAGCGGCCCTTACCGCCTTGTCCGTCACCCGATGTACGCCGGCTATTTCGCAACCCACCTTGGGATCATGCTGCTGATGCCGTCGCTGATAAACCTGGTGATCTATGCCCTTTCGTGGTGGGCCCAGATCCTGCGCCTGCTGGCCGAAGAGCGCCTGCTGGGCAAGGATCCGGCCTATCTGGAATTCTCCAAAACCACTCGATGGCGGATGCTGCCCGGCGTGTTCTGACACTTTTCCGCCCTATGCAACGGGGGCACAAGCGAAGGGCCGCGCTTTCGGGGGGAAGCGCGGCCCTTCCATTTTTTGGAGCGGAGATCAGTGGCCAGCCGGCTCAGTCAGGATCCTGCGTCTTCCCGGCCCATAGCGGCGCCAGACGATCCCCCAGGGAATGATCGGCACGTAGATCAGGATCGGCACGCATTCCCAGAACAGGTGCTCGATTTCGGGCGCAATCGTCCCCGCCAGCCAGGCCGGCAGCGCGATCCGCAGCATCAGCACGAATTTCCAGCCCAGTTCGAACAGCAGCACCGGCAGCATGGCGATCGGGCGGAATATGCCCATCACGCATAGCAGCGCGAGCGAGGCAAGGAAGCAGGTCAGCGCCGCGAGCTGGTAGCCAAGCGGTTCGGGCAGCCAGATCAGCCTTGGGATGATGGTCATCCCAAGGCCGATGGCGATGGCGGCGTAACAAAGTCGAAGCAGCACGATCCGCCAGGTCGGGAGACGGTTCACTGCGCCGTCTCCCCGTTCTGGTAGCCAAGCAGGTCACCCGGCTGGCAATCGAGTTCCCGGCAGATCGCCTCGAGCGTCGAGAAGCGGATCGCCTTGGCCTTTCCGGTCTTGAGAATCGAGAGGTTGGCCAGGGTGATGTCGACCCGTTCGGCCAGTTCGGTCAGGGTCATGCGGCGGGCATGAAGCAGGTCGTCGAGCTTGACCACGATGTTGCCTCCTTCGGTTTCGGGGTTGTCGGGCATCACACGGTTCCTTCCAGCTCTTCGCGCATCCGGGTGCCTTCGCGGAACACGCGGGCGAGGATGAACAGGATCAAGGTGAGCAGGATGCCGCCGCCATCGAGGCCGCCATCGAACTGGATCTTCTTGTCGACCTTGTCGGCATAGGGCGCGAGCCACATGGCAAGCCCCGCGACCGGCAGGATCATGGCCTGGACGATCACCGTGATCCAACCCATCCGGCTGAGCCGGTCGGCATTTTCGGGACGGAACGGATCGCCCTCGCCAACCGAATTGATGATGCCGAGCAGTTCGCCGAAGAAGCGATAGCCCAGGAACATCAGGCCCATGCCGGTCACCATGGCGAGGATGATGAACCAGAAGCTGATCATGGGCACTTCGGCGGCAGCGATTTCGGCCATCAGATCGGCGCGCCCGACGCTGAGCAAGGCGCCGATGCCAATACCGAGCATCACGATGGCAAAGATGGCCAGGAACTGCGCGATCACGACCATTATCTTGGCGATGGCAAGCAGCGGGTCTTTGGGTATGGTCGACATGTTCGGTCTCCCTGTTGGCTGGGCCTGCGATCAGGCCAGGGCCGGGCCTGCCAGCGTGGCATGCCAGGTGGTGAGGACAGCGGTGAATGCCATTGCGGCAACCGCGAGGCGGGTGGCGAGAGTGAGGGTCATGGGAGGGACGCTTTCTTTCTTGGGGCGGTCTGGGCGCGCTCAGGCGAGCTCGACCAGGGCAACGGTGCTGCTGGGTGCAGCCTGGGCGGGCATCGACAGGGTCGGAACCCACAGCAGGGCGAACATCGCGGCAGCGAAAAACAGGGCGGCGGGGCGGCTGGTCTTGGTCATTTGTTGAACTCCGATATGCTTGATATCGACATTCAATAAGGCGCGTCGGGCATATTGTCAATCGATAATATCGAAAATCAATATGAACCACATCGAAAGTCGAAATGCGCACAATTCTGCGGGCTTGCCGGGTCTGGCGGTTTGACAGCGCAGGCCTGCGCACCTATATGCGCCCCTCGCTCGACGCTTCGAGCAAGCAGGGCCCATGCGCGGGGGTTCGGCACGGAAGGAAGCGGCGGGACATCCATCTGACGCAAGAGGCTGCAGGCCGCTTCCCGAATCGGGAACGCGCGCCAGGCGGCCTTTTTGCCGTCAGGCGGACGCCACACGCCGCGCGTGGCAGATTTCACCGCCGGATTTCCGGCACTCAAGCGAAAGAGGCAAGACCCTCCCATGGCCAAGAAGGCTTCCACCCCCGCAGCAGGCGCCGTGCGCGCTTCCGCCAAGCGGCGCATCCGCAAGATCTTCGGCGACATCCACGAAGTGGTGAAGATGCCGAACCTGATCGAGGTTCAGCGCGAATCGTACGAGCAGTTCCTGCGCTCCGATCCGTCGGTGGGCTATGTCTCGGGCCTGGAAAAGACCCTGCGCTCGGTCTTCCCGATCCGCGACTTTGCCGGGACCAGCGAGCTCGACTTCGTGCACTATGAACTCGAAGATCCCAAGTATGACACCACCGAGTGCCGTCAGCGCGGGATCACCTATGCCGCGCCGATGAAGGTCACGCTGCGCCTGATCGTGTTCGAAGTCGATGCCGAAACCGAAACCCGCTCGGTCCTCGATATCAAGGAGCAGGACGTCTACATGGGCGACATGCCGCTCATGACCGAGAACGGCACCTTCATCATCAACGGCACCGAACGCGTCATCGTTTCGCAGATGCACCGTTCGCCGGGCGTGCTGTTCGACCATGACCGCGGCAAGACCCACTCTTCGGGCAAGTACCTGTTCGCCGCGCGCGTGATTCCTTATCGCGGTTCGTGGCTGGACTTCGAATTCGACGCCAAGGATATCGTCAACGTCCGGATCGACCGCAAGCGCAAGCTGCCGGTTACCGCGCTGCTGCACGCACTGGGCCTCGACGACGAAGGCATCCTCAACTTCTTCTATTCGACCGTAGTCTGGAAGCGCGGCGAAGGCGGTTGGCGTCTGCCTTATGTGACCGAAGCCTGGCGCGGCCAGAAGCCGGCCTTTGACATCGTCGATGCCAAGTCGGGCGAAGTGATCTTTGCCGCCGGCACCAAGATCAGCCCGCGCGCCGCCAACAAGGCGGAAAAGGACGGCCTGGCCGAGCTGCTGATCCCGACCGAGGAAATCTTCGGCCGCTATTCGGCGCGCGACCTGATCGACGAGAGCACCGGCCGCATCTATATCGAAGCGGGCGACGAAGTTTCGCCCGAAAACCTGGACATGCTCGACAAGGCCGGGATCGATCAGCTCGAACTTCTCGACATCGACCATGTCGGCACCGGTCCGTGGATCCGCAACACCCTGAAGGCCGACAAGGCCCCCGATCGCGATCACGCGCTGGCCGATATCTATCGCGTCATGCGCCCCGGCGAGCCGCCGACGCGCGAAACCGCCGAAGCGCTGTTCGAAGGCCTGTTCTTCGATGGTGACCGCTATGACCTTTCGGCCGTCGGCCGCGTCAAGCTCAACATGCGCCTTGGCCTCGATGCTGAAGACACCATCACCACGCTGCGGACCGAGGATATCCTCGCGGTGGTCAAGGAACTGGTGAACCTCAAGGACGGCAAGGGCGAAGTCGACGATATCGACAACCTCGGCAACCGCCGGGTCCGCTCGGTCGGCGAACTGCTGGAAAACCAGTACCGCGTCGGCCTGCTCCGCATGGAGCGCGCCGTGAAGGAGCGGATGAGCTCGGTCGACGTGTCGACCGTAATGCCCAACGACCTGATCAACGCCAAGCCGGCCGTGGCCGCCGTGCGCGAGTTCTTCGGCTCCTCGCAGCTCTCGCAGTTCATGGATCAGACCAACCCGCTGTCGGAAGTCACCCACAAGCGCCGCGTCTCGGCGCTCGGGCCGGGCGGCCTGACCCGCGAGCGCGCCGGCTTCGAAGTCCGCGACGTTCACCCGACCCACTATGGCCGGATCTGCCCGATCGAAACGCCGGAAGGCCCGAACATCGGTCTGATCAACTCGCTCTCGACCTTCGCCCGCGTCAACAAGTACGGGTTCATCGAAACCCCGTACCGCAAGGTGATCGACGGCAAGGTGACCGGCGAAGTGGTCTACCTTTCCGCAATGGAAGAGCAGAAGCACACCGTTGCCCAGGCTTCGGCCGAGCTCAACAAGGACGGCTCGTTCGTCGAGGAACTGGTTTCGGCCCGTGAAGCCGGCGAATTCGTGATGGCTCCGCGCGATCACGTGACGCTGATGGACGTCAGCCCCAAGCAGCTGGTCTCGGTTGCCGCGTCGCTCATTCCGTTCCTGGAAAACGATGACGCCAACCGCGCGCTGATGGGATCGAACATGCAGCGCCAGGCGGTGCCGCTGGTTCGCGCCGAAGCGCCGTTCGTCGGTACCGGGATGGAAGAAACCGTGGCCCGCGATTCGGGTGCGGCGATCGCCGCCTTGCGCGGCGGGATCGTCGACCAGGTCGACGCCACCCGCATCGTGATCCGCGCCTCGGGCGATATCGAACCCGGCCAGTCGGGCGTCGACATCTACCGCTTGCAGAAGTTCGAGCGTTCGAACCAGTCGACCTGCATCAACCAGCGCCCGCTGGTGAAGGTTGGCGAAGTGATCGACGCCGGCACGATCATCGCCGATGGTCCCTCGACCGAACTGGGTGAACTGGCGCTGGGCCGCAACAGCCTCGTCGCGTTCATGCCGTGGAACGGCTACAACTACGAAGACTCGATCCTGATCAGCGAACGCATCGTCAAGGACGACGTGTTCACCTCGATCCACATCGACGAATTCGAAGTGATGGCCCGCGACACCAAGCTTGGGCCGGAGGACATCACCCGCGACATCCCGAACGTCGGCGAGGAAGCCCTGCGCAACCTCGACGAGGCCGGGATCGTCTACATCGGCGCCGAAGTGCACCCGGGCGATATCCTGGTCGGCAAGATCACCCCCAAGGGTGAAAGCCCGATGACCCCGGAAGAAAAGCTGCTCCGCGCGATCTTCGGCGAAAAGGCCAGCGACGTGCGCGACACCTCGCTCCGCCTGCCGCCGGGCGTGGCCGGAACGATTGTCGATGTGCGCGTCTTCAACCGCCACGGGATCGAGATCGACGACCGTACCCGCGCGATCCAGAACGAGGAAATCGAACGCCTCGCCAAGGACCGCGAGGACGAGCGTGCGATCCTCAACCGTGCGACCTACAACCGCCTGCGCGACATGCTGCTGGGCCAGGTCGCCGCTGCGGCGCCGAAGGGCTTCAAGAAGGGCGACACCATCACCGAGGAAAACCTGGGTGAAGTCGAACGCCACGAATGGTGGAAGTTCGCGGTGGCTGACGACAAGGTCCAGGGCCAGCTCGAAGCGGTCAAGGTCCAGTACGACGCGACTGTGAAGGCGATTCAGGAGAAGTTCGAGGACCGCAAGGAAAAGCTCGAACGCGGTGACGAACTCGCCCCCGGCGTGCTCAAGATGGTCAAGGTCTTCGTCGCGGTGAAGCGCAAGCTGCAGCCGGGCGACAAGATGGCCGGACGTCACGGCAACAAGGGTGTGATCAGCCGGATCCTGCCGCAGGAAGACATGCCGTTCCTCGCGGACGGTACGCCGGTCGACATCGTGCTCAACCCGCTGGGCGTGCCGAGCCGCATGAACGTCGGGCAGATCTTCGAAACCCACTTGGGCTGGGCCGCGCGCGGTCTTGGCCAACAGATCGCCGGGGCACTGGATGATTGGCGCGAAGCCAATCCCAACCCGGAAGCTGCGGCTCCGCCCTCTGCCGTGATCGAGAAGCTGAAGGACGTTTACGGCCCGCAGTATCACGAAGAGATCGACGCCCGCTCGACCGCGGAAATTGTTGATATGGCCGACCTGCTGCGCGGCGGCGTACCGATGGGCACTCCGGTGTTCGACGGTGCCCGCGAAGCCGACGTTTCGGCGATGTTGGAAAAGGCCGGGCTCGACACTTCGGGTCAGGTCACGCTCTACGACGGGCGGACCGGCGAAAGCTTCGACCGCAAGGTGACCGTGGGCTACATCTACATGCTGAAGCTGCACCACCTTGTCGACGACAAGATCCACGCGCGTTCGATCGGGCCTTACAGCCTGGTTACCCAGCAGCCGCTGGGCGGCAAGGCCCAGTTCGGCGGCCAACGCTTCGGGGAAATGGAGGTCTGGGCGCTCCAGGCCTATGGCGCGGCCTATACGCTGCAGGAAATGCTGACGGTGAAGTCGGACGATGTGGTCGGCCGCACCAAGGTCTACGAAGCGATCGTCAAGGGCGACGATACCTTCGAAGCCGGCATTCCCGAAAGCTTCAACGTGCTCGTCAAGGAAATGCGCAGCCTTGGCCTCAACGTCGAATTGTCCTCGCTCGATACCGACGAGGATGACGATTTCGCCGAGGCCGCGGAATAACGGAACCGGGCGGACCCCGGTCCGCCCGCACCCCGCTCCGCCAATACCAGATTCACCCCCAGAGGGACTGAAACATGAACGACCTTACCAAGTTCACCAACCAGATCGCGAAGCCCGAAACCTTCGACCAGATCCAGATCGGCCTCGCCAGCCCCGAGCGGATTCGCTCGTGGTCGTTCGGCGAAATCAAGAAGCCGGAAACGATCAACTACCGGACCTTCAAGCCCGAGCGCGACGGCCTGTTCTGCGCCCGCATCTTCGGCCCGGTGAAGGACTACGAGTGCCTGTGCGGCAAGTACAAGCGCATGAAGTACAAGGGCGTCGTCTGCGAAAAGTGCGGCGTCGAAGTGACCGTGACCAAGGTCCGCCGCGAGCGGATGGGCCATATCGAACTGGCCGCGCCGGTTGCGCACATCTGGTTCCTGAAGTCGCTGCCTTCGCGCATCGGCCTGCTGCTCGACATGCAGCTCAAGATCCTTGAGCGGATCCTGTACTTCGAAAGCTATGTGGTGATCGAGCCGGGCCTGACCCCGCTCGAAAAGTACCAGACGCTGACCGAAGACGAGCTCTACGATTACCAGGACCAGTACGGCGAAGACGCCTTCTCGGCCGGAATCGGCGCCGAGGCGGTCAAGCACATGCTGATGAGCCTCGACCTCGTGCAGGAAAAGGAAGACCTGCTCAAGGAACTGTCCGAGACCAAGTCGGAACTGAAGCCGAAGAAGATCATCAAGCGGCTGAAAGTCGTCGAAAGCTTCATCGATTCGGGCAACCGCCCCGAATGGATGATCCTCGACGTGGTGCCGGTCATTCCGCCCGAACTGCGCCCGCTGGTGCCGCTCGACGGTGGCCGTTTCGCGACCTCGGATCTCAACGATCTGTATCGCCGCGTGATCAACCGCAACAACCGCCTCAAGCGCCTGATCGAGCTGCGCGCGCCGGACATCATCGTCCGCAATGAAAAGCGCATGCTGCAGGAAGCGGTTGACGCGCTGTTCGACAACGGCCGCCGCGGCCGGGTGATCACCGGCGCCAACAAGCGTCCGCTGAAGTCGCTCAGCGACATGCTCAAGGGCAAGCAGGGCCGGTTCCGCCAGAACCTGCTCGGCAAGCGCGTCGACTATTCGGGGCGCTCGGTGATCGTCACCGGTCCCGAACTCAAGCTGCACCAGTGCGGCCTGCCCAAGAAGATGGCGCTCGAACTTTTCAAGCCGTTCATCTACGCCCGGCTCGATGCCAAAGGTCTGTCGATGACCCTCAAGCAGGCCAAGAAGTGGGTCGAAAAGGAACGCAAGGAAGTCTGGGACATCCTTGACGAGGTAATCCGCGAACACCCGGTGCTGCTGAACCGCGCGCCGACGCTGCACCGTCTCGGCATCCAGGCCTTCGAACCCGTGCTGATCGAGGGCAAGGCGATCCAGCTGCACCCGCTGGTCTGCTCGGCCTTCAACGCCGACTTCGACGGTGACCAGATGGCGGTCCACGTGCCGCTCAGCCTCGAAGCCCAGCTGGAAGCCCGCGTGCTGATGATGTCGACCAACAACATCCTCAGCCCCGCCAACGGCAAGCCGATTATCGTGCCGTCGCAGGACATGGTCCTGGGACTCTACTATCTCTCGATCGATCGGGAGAACGAGCCGGGCCAGGGCATGATGTTTGCCGACATGGCCGAAGTGCATCAGGCGATTGAAGTCGGCGCGGTTACGCTCCACTCCAAGATCATCGCCCGCGTGCCGCAGACCGACGAGAAGGGCCAGCAGTACCTCAAGCGGTTTGAGACTACCCCCGGCCGAATGCTGATCGGCGAGTGCTTGCCCAAATCGCACACGGTGCCCTTCGACGTAGTCAACAAGGTGCTGACCAAGAAGGAAATTGGCGACGTTATCGATCAGGTCTATCGCCACACCGGCCAGAAGGACACGGTGCTGTTCGCTGACGCGATCATGGCGCTGGGCTTCCGTCACGCCTTCAAGGCGGGGATCTCGTTCGGCAAGGACGACATGATCATCCCCGACAGCAAGGTGGCGCTGGTCGATGAGACCAAGGCCTTGGTGGCTGACTATGAACAGCAGTACCAGGACGGCCTGATCACCCAGCAGGAAAAGTACAACAAGGTGATCGACGCCTGGAGCCGCTGCGGCGACCAGGTTGCCAACGCCATGATGGACGAGATCAAGGCCAGCCCGATCGACCCCGAAACGGGCCGTCAGAAGCCGATCAACTCGATCTACATGATGTCGCACTCCGGTGCGCGTGGTTCCCCGACCCAGATGAAGCAGCTGGCCGGGATGCGCGGGCTGATGGCCAAGCCTTCGGGCGAAATCATCGAGACCCCGATCATCTCGAACTTCAAGGAAGGTCTGACCGTTCTTGAATACTTCAACTCCACCCACGGCGCCCGCAAGGGCCTCGCGGACACCGCGCTCAAGACCGCGAACTCGGGTTATCTGACCCGCCGTCTGGTCGACGTGTCGCAGGACTGTGTGGTGGTGGTCGAAGACTGCGGGACCGAACGGGCGCTCGAAATGCGCGCGATCGTTCAGGGCGGCTCTACCATCGCTTCGCTTGGCGAACGCATCCTCGGCCGGACTCTGGCCGAAGACGTCGCCAACAAGGATGGTTCGGTGCTGGTTGCCAAGGGTACCCTGCTGGACGAAGCGGCGACCGCAGTGGTCGAGGCTTCGGGCATCCAGGCGGTCAAGATCCGCAGCCCTCTGATCTGCGAAGCCGAACAGGGCGTTTGCGGAACCTGCTATGGTCGCGATCTGGCCCGCGGGACCCCGGTCAACATCGGTGAAGCGGTCGGCGTCATTGCTGCCCAGTCGATCGGTGAACCCGGCACCCAGCTGACCATGCGTACCTTCCACATCGGTGGTGCGGCCCAGGTCAACGAACAGTCGCACCTCGAAGCGATCAGCGACGGTACCGTGATGTACCGCGACATCCCGACCATCACTGACAAGCGCGGGCGGCGTCTGTCGCTGGCGCGCAGCGGTGAAATCGTGGTGCTCGATAGCGAAGGGCGCGAACGGGCGATCCACAAGGTCCCCTATGGTACCCACCTGCTCCACGAGGACGGCGCGATCATCAACGAAGGCGATCGCCTGGCTGAATGGGATCCGTTCACCTTGCCGATCATCACCGAAAAGTCGGGTGTGGTGAAGTATCAGGATCTTGTCGACGGCAAGACCCTGACCGAACTGACCGACGACGCGACCGGGATGTCCAGCCGCGTGGTGACCGAAAACCGTTCGGCCAGCCGCTCGAAGAAGGAGGACCTGCGTCCCCGCCTGACCCTGCTCGACGATGCCAGCGGTGAGGCCGCGCGCTATATGATGGCTCCGGGCACCACCCTGTCGGTCGAGGATGGCCAGACGGTCGAAGCCGGCGACGTGCTGGCCCGCGCCAGCCGCGAAGCCGCCAAGACCCGCGACATCACCGGCGGTCTGCCGCGGGTTGCGGAACTGTTCGAAGCCCGCAAGCCCAAGGATAACGCGATCATCGCCAAGACCTCGGGTCGGATCGAATTCGTCCGCGACTACAAGGCCAAGCGCAAGATCGCGATCATCCCCGAGGAAGGCGATCCGGTGGAATACCTGATCCCCAAGTCGAAGACGATCGACGTGCAGGAAGGCGACTGGGTCAAGAAGGGTGACAACCTGATTTCCGGCTCGCCCGATCCGCACGACATCCTGGAAGTGCTGGGGGTTGAGGCGCTGGCCGAATACCTCGTCGCGGAAATCCAGGAAGTCTACCGCTTGCAGGGCGTGAAGATCAACGACAAGCACATCGAGGTGATCGTTCGCCAGATGCTGCAGAAGGTCGAGATCACCGACGGTGGCGACACCGTGCTGCTCGCCGGCGAACAGGTCGACCGTGAGGAAATGGACGAATACAACGCCAAGCTGCCCCTCGGGTCGGCTCCGGCGGTGGGCAAGCCGGTGCTGCTGGGTATCACCAAGGCTTCGCTGCAGACCCGCAGCTTCATCTCGGCCGCTTCGTTCCAGGAGACCACCCGCGTGCTCACCCAGGCGGCGGTCGAAGGCAAGCGTGACAGCCTGATCGGGCTGAAGGAAAACGTGATCGTGGGCCGCCTGATCCCGGCCGGTACCGGTGCGGGCATGAACCGCCTGCGGGTCACTGCCACCAGTCGCGACGCCGCGCTGCGCGCCTCTTACCGCAAGCTGCAGGAGAGCCTGATCGCTCCCGACAACGCCGCGGAAGAGCACGCAGCCGAACTGGCCCAGGGTCCGGAAGCCGCGATCGGCGACGATCCGCTGGCCATGGTCGAAGGTGAAACCCACGGCCTTGATGCCGATGCGGGCGAATACCTGAACCCGGAAGCGGCCGAAGGCGAAGAATAAGCGCCTTCAGTCCCAAAAGCTGAACAACGAAGACCCCGCCGGCGCGATCCGGCGGGGTTTTTGTTTGCCTCGGCCGGTCAGCCCTTACAAATCGCCAGTGTGTCCCCATATGGAGCTTACGCCCCTGCGCCGTCGCGCGGATCTGTCCGGCGATGTCTCATTTCGATCAAAACAGGTTTGATTGGCGTTCCTGAGGCAGGAATCGACGCCGCTTGGTCCGGGGCTTTGACAGCCCGGTCCTACGCGAACGGAGACGCTCGCCATGATCGCCTATTTCATTCTCGTTCACCGGTTTCCGGAACAATTCAAGCGGCTGTTCCGATCGATCTATCAGCCCGGCAACAGCTATGTTGTACATATCGACAAGAGCTCAGGGCCAGAGCTCGCCAAGGATCTGGGACGTTTTCTGGCCTCGTACCGGGGCGTAAGGATCCTGCCCGCGCGTAACGCGCTGTGGGGTGGTTACAGCCTGGTCGATGCCGAACTGCGCGGCATGGCGGCGCTGTTGCAGATGGACAGCAGCTGGACACATTACATCAACCTTTCCGGACAGGACTTCCCGCTCAAGAGCCAGGAGTATATCCGCAGCTTTCTGACCGCTCACCCCGACCGGCAATTTATCCGCGCGGTTTGCCAACGCAGCCAGCGGCCGGAAACGCTCAACCGGGTCAGCCATTACTTCGTCGAGCGATTCGGCCGGATCTTTCGCACCCGGATCGCTCGCAAGTTCCTGCCAGGCGCAGCCCCGTTCATCGGCACCCAGTGGAAAGCGGTGACACGCGGCTTCTGCGAATTTGTCTGCGCCGACAGGCGGGTCGCGCGGTACAAGGCCTTTTATCAGCACAGCTTCATTGCTGATGAGGCCTTCTTTCAGACAGTTCTGATGAACCACGCCGATCAGGGCGAAGTGGTCAACGACGATCTAAGGATGATCGATTGGGTCCCGGATGGCCCGATCAAACTGCGCCCGCGCAATTTCGGCAGCGCCGATATCGCCGCACTAAGGCTGAGCCCCGACCTGTTCGCACGCAAGTTTGACGGCGAAGAAGATCGCGAAGTGCTGGGGCTGCTCGAAGCCCATCTCAAAACGCGCGCCGCGACGCATTATCTGGCCCCCGCCATCGCCGCATGAACCCGGCACATTACCTCCCGAAAGGAGCCAACCATGGCCAAATCGCAGAAGAAATCGAACCGTGAGGCACGCAAACCCAAGGCCCCGAAGGTCAAGACCAACGTCTCAAACCCCAGTGACAAGCCCGGCGTGGTCCGCGGGCTCGACAACATGAAGAACAAATAGCGCCGCTCAGGCGTAAGCCACCCGCTCCAGCGCGCCGAAGCAGGCCAGCGCGCCCGGATCGCCGAACGGCGAAAGCTGGCTCATCATCACGCCGCCCACCCCGACGGCGGGATCGATCCAGTAATAGGAATTGAACACCCCGGCCCAGGCCAGGCTGCCTGGGCTGCGACCGTTGGGGCCCTGCTCAGGATTGATCAGGAAGCCCAGCCCCCAGCCGGTGTGCTGATCGGGGAAGGTATCATAGGGCAGGGCGAAGTTGGGCATCACGCTGTCCATAAATCCGGCGCGCAGGGTTCCAATCTGGTTGCGGCCCATTTCCGCGACCGTTTCGCTGGTCAGGATCCGTTTTCCGTCCAACTCGCCGCCGCGCAGCACGGCCCGCACGAACCGGGCATAGTCGCTCGCCGTGCTGATCAGCCCGCCGCCGCCATTGTGGTACTCGCCGCCGCCGATGAACATCGGCTGGACTCTTGGCGATCCGCCCTCGTCCCGGACGTGAACCTGCGCTGCGCCATCGGGCAGGGCATCAAGGAAACCGGTGCGGGTCATCCCGAGCGGGGCGAAGACCTGTTCGGCCAAATAGTCGCCAAGGCTTCGGCCCGTCGCCGCTTCGACCGCGAGCCCGACCCAATCGGTCGCCACCGAATATTCCCAACGATCCCCCGGATCGAACATCAGCGGCATCTTGATCGAAGCCTTCGATCCCGGCTCGGGCATCCCGACCGCGCCGAAATACTGCAGCACTTGCGAATGCACGAAGAAATAGCCCAGCCCGGCCGTATGGGTCAGCAGGTGGCGCAGCGTGATCGGCCGCGCTGCGGGGCGCAATTGCGGCTGTCCTTCGCCGTCAAAGCCGGTCAGGACCTGGGCATCGGCAAGATCGGGCAACAGATTGCCGATCGGCGCGTCGAGGCCAAGCTTTCCTTGTTCGACCAGCTGCATCGCTGCGACCGAGACCAGCGCCTTGGTCATCGAGGCGATCTGGAATTGGGTGTCGAGCGCCAGCGGCGCCTTGCTCTCCACGTCGCGCACCCCGTGGCTCTCGGCAAACCGCACTCCGTCGCGGTCAACGATCATTCCCACCACACCGGGCATGTTGGCGGCTGCGAAAGCCTGATGGAACATCTGTCTCTCCCTCTTCTTGCCATTGGCTAACGCGGTCGCAGGGCTTAGGAAAGCCCTATGACCGATCGCCTCTCCATCACCCTTGCCCAGCTCAACCAGTCGGTCGGCGATATTGCCGGCAATGCCAAGGCAATGCTCGCCGCGCGCGAGCGGGCCAAGGCCCAGCGCGCGGACCTGATCGTCTTTCCCGAAATGCAGCTGGTCGGCTATCCGGCCGAGGATCTGGTGCTCAAGCCGGCCTTCGTCGCCCGCGCCGCGGAAGAGCTTGAGGCGATGGCCCAGGTCACCGCCGATGGCGGTCCGGCGATGCTGGTCGGCTCGATCTTCGTGGTCGACGGCGCATTGCACAACGGGGTGGCCCTGCTCGACGGCGGAAAGGTTGCGGCGGTCCGGCTCAAGCACGAGCTACCCAACTACGGCACTTTCGACGAGGTTCGCCTGTTCCAGCCCGGCCCCCTGCCCGAGCCGATCGGGTTCAAGGGCGTGCTGATCGGCCTGCCGATCTGTGAGGACGTCTGGCATCCCGACGTTTGCCGCCATCTCGCCGATTTCGGAGCTGAGCTGCTGATCTGCATCAACGGCAGCCCTTACGAGATAGACAAGGACACGCTGCGGATCGAAGGCGTGGCCAAGCGCCGCGCCGCCGATACCGGGCTGCCGCTGGCCTACCTCAACCGCGTCGGCGGACAGGATGAACTGGTGTTCGATGGTGCCAGTTTTGTGGTGGGCGGCGATGGCTCGGTCCCGGTGCAGATGGCCGACTGGGAAGAGCAGGAAGTCACCACCCGCTGGACCCGTACGGACAAGGGTTGGCGCTGCGAGCCGGGCGAAGTGGCGCTACTGGCCGAGCATCCTGAGGACATCTACTGCGCGATGGTCCTGGCCTTGCGCGACTATGTGAATCGCAACCGCTTCCCCGGCGTGGTGCTGGGCCTTTCGGGCGGGATCGATTCCGCGATCTGCGCTGCGATTGCCGCCGATGCGCTGGGGCCGGAACGAGTCTGGTGCGTGATGTTGCCGAGCCGCTTCACCAGCCAATTGAGCCTCGATCTCGCCACCGAATGCGCGACGATGATCGGCTGCCGGTACGACACGATCCCGATCAATCCGGCGGTGATGGCCTTCGACGAAATGCTGGCAGGCAGTTTCGCCGACAAGGAATACGATATCACCGAGGAGAACGTGCAAAGCCGGATCCGCGGCGTCACCCTGATGGCGCTCTCCAACAAGTTCGGCCCGATGCTGCTGACCACCGGCAACAAGAGCGAGATGAGCGTCGGCTATGCCACGATCTACGGCGACATGGCGGGCGGCTACAACCCGCTGAAGGACGCCTACAAGATGACTGTCTTCGCGATCAGCGAATGGCGCAACCGGCACAAGCCCAAGATCGGCCTCGGCCCCGACGGCCCGGTAATGCCCGCCGGGATCATCACCCGCCCGCCTTCGGCCGAACTGCGCCCCGACCAGAAGGACGAGGATTCGCTGCCGCCCTACAAGATTCTCGATGGCATCCTGCTCGGCCTGGTCGAGCATGAGAAGAGCGTCGACCAGCTGGTCAGCGAAGGCTTCGACCGCGACACCGTGGTCCGGATCGAGCGCCTGCTCTACGTGGCCGAATACAAGCGCCGCCAGGCCCCGCCGGGGGTCAAGCTGGGCACGCGCAATTTCGGGCGGGATCGCAGGTATCCGATTACGAATGCGTTTCGGAGTGCGTAGTTGAAATAGTTCTGGCCACTGCCTAAGTCCCTGTTCAAGAAGTATTGGGGGGACGGCAAATGTGGCAAGACATCAAATTGGTCTATCAGACCGCGTGGCGCTGCATCTGGTTGCTTCCATTACTGTTCCTGATCTCTCCCGTCGTCGAAATGGCCCAGCATGTGGTCGAAATTCGGACCGGAATGTATGACAGTCTGGCCGCTGCCAAAGCCGTAGCCGACGATCCGCTGCGCATGACGTTCGGCTTTGCCAAAGTCATCGCGCTCGCCCTGCCGACATACTGGTTCATCCGCCTGATGGCCTTCGGCGGTCCCGAGCGTGCGGCGCGGTTTGAATGGCCGGCCATCGGCCTGTGGCTGGTGCTGTTTGCCCTGAGCGTGGTCCAGCAGGGCTACTCGCTGTTTGGAATACCGGTCGGGCAAGTGCTGGGGCTGACCGGCAAGACGGCGATCTGGGCCGGGCCGGTCCTTGCGATAGTCTGGTCGATCATCGGCATCTACCTGATGGCCTGGGTGGTCGCCTGGACCCTGGGCAATCGGGCGATCGGGCCGGTCAGGTCCTTCAGCGTCATGGCCGGATCGTTCTGGCGGACGCTGGGCTATTCGGTTGCCTGCATCCTGCCGCTGATGGCGGTGCATTATGCGCTCGGCTATCTGGCCATCGCGCTGACGCCAGCCTGGCTCGACTGGCCGGTGCTGATCCTGGACGCGCTGGTGGTGGGCCTGCTCGCCTGCACCATGGCCGGCTCAAGCTATATCGCGGCCCGCAGCGCGGCGGCGCGCAAGAACGTCGATCTGGCCGGATGACGCAGCATTGTTTCACGCTGCACTGCAACAAAGGCGTTGCCATTGCGCAATGGGACCGCTAGAGGCGCGTCCCATGTCGAACATGCCGGCCATTACCATTACCACCAAACCGACCGCCCCGGCGGGACCGGTTGTGGGGATGCGTAGCTAAGGCATCCAGGCAACCCGCCCCGCACCGAGCAGGCGGGGCATCCAATCACGGATCAAAAGAACCCCCGCACTGCTCTTCCCCATCAGGAGTAGCATCATGGTTCATCGTTTCCCCAAGGGTCAGCAGCTCAACGTCGGCATCGTCGGCGCGACCGGCGTGGTCGGTTCGACCATGCGCGAGATCCTGAAAGAGCGGAACTTTCCGATCAGGCAGCTGCGGCTGTTCGCTTCGGCGCGTTCGGCGGGCAAGGTGATCGATGGCGTAACGATCGAAGACGCCGCCACGGCCGACTATGCGGGGCTCGACATTGTGCTGTTCTCGGCAGGCGGATCGACCTCGAAGGCATTGGCACCCAAAGTTGCTGCTGCAGGCGCCATCGTGATCGACAACAGTTCGGCCTTCCGTTCGGACCCGGATGTGCCGCTGGTCGTTGCCGAAGTGAATGCGCATGCGATGGCGGACCTGCCCAAGGGGATTATCGCCAATCCCAATTGCACCACCATGGCGGTGATGCCCGCCTTGAAGCCGCTGCACGATGAGGCGGGCCTCAAGCGGATCGTGGCCAGCACTTACCAGGCAGTGTCAGGCGCGGGGCTGGAAGGGATCGAGGTGCTCGCACGTCAGCTTGACCACGTCGGCGACAAGGCGCGGCTGCTGGCCGAAGGTGGCCATGACAATCTGCTGCCTGCCGCCGAAAAGTGGGCAGTGCCGATGGCGCACAATGTGGTTCCGCTGAACTATGTGCTGGGCGAGGACGACTACACCGAGGAAGAGCTCAAGCTGCGCGACGAGAGCCGCAAGATCCTCGGCATCCCCGGCCTGCCGGTGTCGGGCACCTGCGTGCGGGTTCCCGTGTTCACCGGGCATTCGATCTCGCTCAACGTCGAATTCGAGCGCCCGATCAGCGCGAGCCGCGCGCTTGAACTGCTGGCGCAGGCCCCCGGCGTGGTGCTGAGCCAGTGCCCCAATCCGCTCGAGGCGACCGGCAAGGATCCGGTCTTCGTCGGCCGCGTCCGGGTTGACCGCACGGTCGAAAACGGCCTGGCGCTGTTCGTGGTGGGCGACAATCTGCGCAAGGGCGCGGCACTTAACGCGGTGCAGATCGCCGAAGCGTTGATCGGTTAAGGCAAGTCGCGGGAACGCAACATAGCTTCGCTAGTTCCTGCGTCATGAAACGCAAAGCTATGATGAGCGGGCCAGGCTATGCGGCCATGGCCCTGGGTGTACTCTTGATCGGGGCAGTCGCACTGGTCCTGACGGCGGGCTATCCGGCAACCAGCGCAATCCTGCTGCTGGCGATGTCGGTGGCGCTCGCCGGGATCGGGCATGGCTGGAACCGCGAACTGAAGCGCCGGCGGCGGCGGACGGAATCACGCGAGCTGCGGATCTAGGCCGCCGCCACTTCGATCGTTTCCTCGTCGGCCGCTTCGAGCAGCTTCTTCTCGACCGTCTTGAGCCGCTGGACCGATTCGACTTTCTCGCCCAGCAGGTCGGTGACGTAGAAAGTATCGACCGCGCGTTCGCCATAGGTGGCGATGTGGGCGGAATGGACCATCAGCTTGGCTTCGAACAGCGCCCGGGCGAGCCGGTTGAGCAGCGCCGGACGATCGCGGGCGTTGACCTCGATCACGGTGAAGCGGTTTGACGCGGCGTTGTCGAATTCCACCCTTGGGCGGACGTCGAAGGCATCGGCACGCGGACGGGCGAGCGGACGTGCGGCCAACTGCGGCACCAGCTTGATCTTGCCCCCCAGCGCGTCGGCGATCATCGCCTTGATCCGGGCCAGCTGGCTGTCTTCCGAAAACGGCCGGCCCAGCGGGTCCTGAACCAGGAAATTGTCGACCGCCATCCCGCCCCGGGTGGTGTGGATCCGCGCATCGATGATGTTGCCGCCGGCCAGGTGGATGCCGCCGGCAATCCGGTAGAACAGCCCCGGATGGTCGGCGGCGATGACCGTGACCAGCGTTGCCCCGCGCGCGGCGTAATACTCGGTCCGCACGTCGAGCGCCTGGCCCTTGGCGAGGTCAAGCTGGACCAGGTTGCTGGCGATCACATCGTCCGGCTCGGCGATCCAGTAGGCATCGTTGAACTGCCTGGAATACTTTTCTACCAGCTTGCCCTGAGCGCCGAGCCGCTCGGTAACGATCTGGCGCTTGGCCGCGATCCGGTGTTCGCGGCCATGCTGGACATGGCCCAGCCGCAGCCGCTCTTCGGTCGCTTCGTAAAGTTCGTGAATCAGCTGGCGCTTCCAGCTGTTCCATACGCCCGGCCCGACCGCGCGGATATCGACAATGGTCAGCATGGCCAGCAGCCGCAGCCGCTCGATCGACTGGACCTGGGCGACAAAGTCGGTGATCGTCTTCCAGTCGGCCAGATCGCGCTTGAACGCGACTGCACTCATCAACAGGTGCTGGCGGACCAGCCAGGAAACATGCTGGGTTTCCTCGTCGCTCAGCCCCAGCCGCGGCCCCAGCTTGAGCGCGACCTCCGCCCCCAGCACAGAGTGATCCCCGCGCCGACCCTTGGCGATATCGTGGAGCAGGATCGATACGTATAGCGCGCGGCGGTTGACCACCTTGTGGACGATCGCGGTGGCGAGCGGATGGTCCGCCTTCATCTCGCCTTTCTCGATCCGCGACATCAGCCCGATCGCGCGGATGGTATGCTCGTCGACTGTGTAGTGATGATACATGTCGAACTGCATCTGGGCGTTGACCCGCCCGAAATCGGGCACGAACCGCCCGAATACCCCGGCCTCGTTGAACCAGCGCAAGGCTGTTTCGGGGTCGTGGCGGCTGCTCAGCAGGTCGAGGAACAGGGCGTTCGCGCGGGGATCCTCGCGCACGGAATCGACCGCGCGGGCATCGCGCACCGCCAGCCGCATCGCATCGGGGTGCAGTTCCAGCCCCTGGGCATCGGCCAGCACGAAGATTTCGATCAGCCGGACCGGGTCCTCGGTGAACCAGTCATCGGCCGGTACGTTGATCCGCCCGCCGAACACCGGATAGCCCTTCACCATCCGTCGCCGCGCGCGAAAACCGGCCAGCAGGCCGCGAGGTGTCTTCTTGGTCGACTGGTCCTCCAGCTGGGCGAGGAACAGCCCGGTCAGGTGCCCGACGCGCTTCGCCTGCAGGAAGAAGTACTGCATGAACCGCTCGACCGCGCTCTTGCCCGGCCGTTCGGCAAATTGCATCCGCGTGGCAACTTCGCGCTGCAGATCGAAGGTCAGCCGGTCTTCGGCGCGGCCGGTGATGGTGTGCAGGTGGCAGCGCACCGCCCAGAAGAAATCCTCGGCGCGGCGGAAAGCCCGGTACTCGGCCGGACTGAGCAGGCCTACCCCGACCAGCTCGGATACGTCGCGAACGTGGTGAAGGTACTTGCCGATCCAGTAGAGCGTGTGCAGATCGCGCAGGCCGCCCTTGCCTTCCTTGACGTTGGGTTCGACCACATAGCGGCTGTCACCCAGCCGCTTGTGCCGGTCATTGCGCTCGGCCAGCTTCTCGGTGACGTAAAGCCGCTCGGTCCCGGCAACGACCTCGGCCCAGAACCGGCGCTCCACATCATCAAACAGCGCCTGATCGCCCCAAACATAGCGCCCTTCGAGCAGGGCCGTGCGGATCGTCAGGTCGCCCTTGGCCATCCGGACCATCTCGTCGAGCGAGCGGCTGGAATGGCCGACCTTCAGCCCCAGGTCCCACAGGAAATAGAGCATGGCCTCGATTACCTGCTCGCACCACGGGGTCTGCTTGATCGGGGTGATGAAGGCGATGTCGACATCGGAATGCGGCGCCATCTCGCCCCGGCCATAGCCGCCGACCGCCATGATCGTCAGGCGCTCGCCCGAAGACCGGTTTCCGGACGGATAGACATCGCGGACCACGTGGTCGTGAATCACCCGGACCAGCTGGTCGACCAGAAAAGCCTGGGCCTCGGCGCTGAGGTGGCCCGACGAAGGCCGCTCAGCCAGCCGCCGCGCAATTTCCTCGCGTCCGGACGCCAGCGCGCCGCGCAGCAATTCGACGACTCGAGGCCGGGCCTTGGCCGCGCCGCCCGCATCCACCGCTTCGGAAATGGCCTCGGCCAGCGCCCGGCGATCGATCACCGCGCGCTGGTTGGCGATGCGGGTCCGGTTCACCCGTTCGATTTCTGCTCTGCTTCCCACACCGGCAGGTAACGGGCCTTGAGCGCCCGCTTGTCAACCTTTTCGGTGCCGAGCCGGGGCAAGGATTCCTTCTCTTCCCACAAGCGCACCGGGACCTTGAACGGGGCAATATGCTGCAGCAGGTATTCGCGCAAAGCCTCAGGGGTTAGCGTCCGGCCCTCTTCCGCGACATAGACCGCCGCGACCTGCTCGCCGAACTTCTCGTCGGGCAGCCCGAACACGCTCGCTTCGCCCACATCGGGGTGAGCATAGATCGCCTCTTCCACCTCGATGCAGCTGATATTCTCACCGCCGCGGATGATGATGTCCTTCTTGCGGTCGACGATGAACAGGTATTCGTCTTCGTCGAGGTAGCCGAGATCGCCGGTGCGGAACCAACCATCGGGCATGATCGCCGCGGCGGTAGCCTCAGGATTTTCCCAATAGCCACCGAAGTTGACGATCGAGCGGAAGGCGACTTCGCCAACCCGGTTCGGCGGCAGAACCTTGCCGTCATCGTCCAGAATGCCGCATTCGATCAGCGGCTTGGTCGCGGTGCCGGTCGAGCCAGGCTTGGCCAGGTAATTCTCGTTGAGATTGCCGCAGCCGGCGGCATTGGTTTCGGTCAGGCCATAGCCGAGCAGCGGGAAGGCATGGGGCAGCGCCTCCTTGATCCGGCGGACATGCTCGACCGGGCGCGGCGCGCCGCCGGCGGCGAAAGAGGTGCAGCTCGACAGGTCATACTTGTCGCGGTTCGGGTGGGTCGCGATTTCGAAACTCATCAGCGGAACGCCGACGAAATAGGTGACCTTTTCGCGCTCGATCAGCCGCATTGCCTCTTCGGCATCCCACTTGGGCATAAGCACCAGCTTGCGTCCGATCACGAACGACTGGAGGAACAGCGGGACTTCCCCGGTGACGTGGAACAGCGGCACGTTGACCAGGCTGCACGGCTGCATGGTCGGCGCCTCGTTGCGCTCGGTCAGCATGGTCAGGATCGTCAGGGTCTGCGCGACGTAGGAGAACACCGCCTGGGTCACCGCGCGGTGATCGGACCAGGCGCCCTTGCTGAGCCCGGTCGAGCCCGAGGTGTAGAGGATCGTCGCCAGATCATCGCCTGTCAGCGAGGGCAGCGGGGTTTCGGCATCGCCGCCCTTGGCCAGCAGCGCAGCAAGGCCCTGTTCCCAGCCGCAGTCATGTTCGAACAGCACCACCTGCGTATCGACATCGAGTTCTGAGATCCGGGCGGCGCGCTGCTTGTCGGCCAGCACGATCGTGCAGCCGGTCAGCTTGATCCCGGCGGCCATTTCCTCGCCGCTCCACCAGCCGTTGAGTAGCGAGGCGCAGCCGCCCGCCATCAGCACCGCCATATAGGCGATGATCCAGTTGGTCGAATTGCGGGCGGCGATCCCGATCCGGTCACCCTTCTTGACCGCGTGCCCGCCGACCAGTCCGCCCGCCACCGCGCGCGCCGCGGCATAGGTCTGGGCGAAGGTCAGGCGGATTTCTCCATCGACCAGAAATTCCGCATCGCCGTGCTGGGCGCAGAACATCTCGAACAGGGCCGGCAGGGTCGGCGGGGCGTTCTTGAGCATCGGCAACTGCTGGCCATAGCGTTCGAACGGTATGGTTTCGAGCATCCCCCCAGGGGCGGTCAGGCGGGCAACAACATCATCAAGCGCGGTATCGAGTTCGCTGCGCATGCGGCATCCTTCTGCTGTGTGATCCGGAATTACCGCGCCCCTTCCGCGTTGCCCCGGTGTCTCCTCAAATCTCGGCACCGGGTTTGTTTCCCGGCCTGCTCTGTGCCACAAGCGGCGCCGAAGCGCCCATGCGGCATCGAACATCTAAGGGGTTATGCACTTGCTGTCACTATCGCTTGCACAGCTTGCCGCCGCGGCAAGCAGCGCGCCGATCCATTTCGAGGACCTGGGCCTCAGCCCCAACCTGTTCACGATCGGCAGCTTTTCGCTGCGCTGGTACAGCCTGGCCTATTTAGCCGGCATCTTTCTGGCCTATTGGCACACCTCGAAGGCCATCAAGACCGCCGGGGCGCCGCTCGCGCAGCGCCATATCGACGATCTGTTCTTCTATTGCACCCTGGGGGTGATCCTGGGCGGACGGCTGGGTTATGCGACCTTCTACACCGGCGGCAACACCGGCATTCCCAGCCTGTGGGCACATCCGGGTCAGCTGGTCCAGCTGTGGCATGGCGGGATGAGCTTTCACGGCGGGCTGATCGGGGTGGTCCTGGCGATCAGCTGGGTCTGCTGGCGCAACAAGCTCTCGATCCTGCGCGTGGCCGACTATGTCTCCGTGGCGGTGCCGTTCGGCATGCTGTTCGGCCGCCTCGCCAATTTCGTCAATGGCGAGCTGTGGGGCCGGGTTGCCGGAACCGATGTGCCCTGGGCGATCGTCTTCAAGGGCGCGGGCGAGCTGCCGCGCCACCCCAGCCAGCTCTATGAAGCGCTGCTCGAAGGGCTGCTGCTGGCGCTGATCCTGGTGCCGCTGTTCTGGAAGACCCGCGCGCGGTTCCGGCCGGGCCTGCTGGTCGGAATCTTCACGCTGGGGATCGGGATCGGCCGCTTCGTGGTTGAATACTTCCGCGAGCCCGATGAGCAGTTGCAGGAATTCGCCCGCCAGACCGGCCTGTCGATGGGCCAGTGGCTGACCATTCCGCTGATCGCGCTGGGTCTGTTCTTCCTGATCCGGGCGCTACGCCGCCCCGAGCTGGGAAGCAGCACCCCGACCCCGCAATGAGCGAAGAGGCCCAGAAGGAATCGCTGGCGACGATCTTCCGCCGGCTGATCGCCAATACCGGGCCGATCAGCCTGATGCATTACATGGGCGAATCCAACGCCCGCTATTACGATTCGCGCGACCCGCTGGGCAGCGCAGGGGACTTCGTCACCGCGCCCGAAATCAGCCAGATGTTCGGCGAGCTGATCGGGCTATGGCTGGCCGACATGTGGATCAATGCCGGGCGCGAAGAGCCGGTCCACTATGTCGAGCTGGGCCCCGGGCGCGGTACCCTGGCCCAGGATGCGCTGCGCACGGCGAAGCGCTATGGACTGGAGCCGACGATCCATTTTGTCGAGAGTTCAACCGAGCTCAAGGACGTTCAGCTCGCCGCGATTCCCGGTGCGCAGTGGCACCACGACTTGTCGACCGCGCCGCCCTATGGCCCGATCCTGCTGGTCGCCAACGAGTTCCTCGATGCCCTGCCGGTGCGGCAGCTGGTCAAGACCCCCGACGGCTGGCGCGAACGGATGGTTGTGCCGGAGGGTGAGCGCTTCGTCTGCGTGGCCGGGTCACAGCCGATGGACGCCGCGGTGCCAGAAGCGCGCCGCGCGGCCGAACCGGGGACGATCATCGAGACCTGCCCCGGTGCGGCGGCGGCGGTCTACGAAGTGGCCGGTCGGCTGGTCGATCAGGGCGGAGCGGCCCTGTTCATCGACTATGGCCATGACCAGATCCGCGATGGGTCGACGCTGCAGGCGGTGCGCGACCACCTTAAAGTCGATCCATTTGTGGCTCCCGGCGAGGCGGACCTGACCGCCCACGTCGATTTCGCCACGCTCGCCCCGATTGCTCTGTCGCGCGGGTGCAAATGGCTCGGCACGGTCCCGCAGGGGCGCTGGCTGCGCAACCTTGGGATTGAGGCCCGCGCCCAGACCCTGGCCGCGGCCGCGCCGCAGCACGCTGCCGCGATCGAAAGCGCCAAGGAGAGGCTCGTGAGCGAAGGCCAGATGGGCCTGCTGTTCAAGGTGATGGGGCTGGCTTCGCCCTCCTGGCCGGGTGGTGCGGGGTTCTGATCCCGAAACTGCTTTCGTCTGTAACCGGTTTGCGCACCGCGCACCTGTTGGCTATGCGCTGAACGACCAGAGGAGTTCCCATGCGCGCTACCCCCGATTTCGATTTCGCCCTGCCCGAAAGCGCGATGATGATCCGCGAGGCGGCGGGCCGCTTTGCCGACGAGAAGATCGCCCCGCTGGCCGCGCGCGCCGATGCCGAGGACTGGTTCCCACGCGATGAGCTGTGGGCGGCGATGGGTGAGCTGGGGCTGCACGGGATAACGGTCGAAGAGGAATGGGGCGGGCTGGGCCTGGGCTATCTCGACCATGTCATCGCGGTGGAGGAAGTCAGCCGCGCAAGCGCCTCGATCGGCCTCAGCTATGGCGCGCACTCCAACCTCTGCGTCAACCAGATCCGGCGCTGGGGCAATGACGAGCAGAAGGCGAAATATCTGCCCCGGCTGGTCAGCGGCGAACATGTCGGCAGCCTGGCCATGTCCGAAGCCGGCGCGGGTTCGGATGTGGTTTCGATGAAACTGAAGGCCGAGGCGGCGCAGGGCGGATACCTGCTCAACGGCACCAAGTTCTGGATCACCAACGCGACATGCGCGGACACCCTGGTGGTCTACGCCAAGACCGCGCCCGAATCCGGATCGCGCGGCATCACCGCCTTCCTGATCGAGAAGGACGACGAAGGCTTCAGTATCGGCCAGAAGATCGACAAGATGGGCATGCGCGGCAGCCCCACCGCCGAGCTGGTGTTCAACGATTGCTTCATCCCCGAGGACCGGATCATGGGACCGCTCCACGGCGGGGTCGGCGTGCTGATGAGCGGCCTCGATTACGAGCGCGTGGTGTTGGCCGGGTTGCAGCTTGGGATCATGCAGGCCTGCCTCGACGTGGTCATCCCCTACCTGCGTGAACGCAAGCAATTCGGCAAGCCGATCGGCGCGTTTCAGCTGATGCAGGCCAAGGTGGCGGACATGTATGTCGCGCTGCAATCGGCCCGGGCCTATACCTATGCCGTGGCGAAAAGCTGCGATGCCGGGCAGACCACCCGCTTCGACGCCGCCGGCGCGATCCTGCTGGCCAGCGAGAACGCCTTCAAGGTTGCGGGCGAAGCGGTTCAGGCCCTGGGCGGGGCGGGATATACCAAGGACTGGCCGGTCGAGCGCTACCTGCGCGATTCCAAGCTGCTCGATATCGGCGCCGGGACCAACGAGATCCGCCGGATGCTGATCGGGCGGGAGTTGATTGGAGCGGGGGGCTGACCAGCGGCATGAGTAGCCCGGACCCCTGGGGCGAACTCCCAAGCCCCGCACTCAAGCGTCTCTATCGCCCGCAGGCCGCGCGCGATTGGGCGCTGACGATCGAGCCGATGGTGTTCTCACCCGGCTATTGGGGCGCGGCGCAGCTGGTGGAAGAGCTGGTGGTGCTGCGCCGGGGTGACGATGTCTGGATGTCGCTCGCACCGCTCGAGCTGGAAAGCGAGGCGATCGGGATCGCTGCGGCCAGCGGCCACGTGGTGGTGATGGGGCTGGGGCTGGGCTGGGCCGCGGCCGAATGCGCGCTTCGCAATGAGGTTGACGCGGTGACCGTGGTCGAGGCCGACTCGGCGGTGATCGCCTTGCACCGGGACTTGAACCTGTTCGCCCGTCTGCCGGACCGCTGCGGCGACAAGGTCCGGATCGTGCCGCACGATGCGATGACCTGGCAGGCCGATCGCGCGATCGATATCATGATCGCGGACATCTGGCTGCCGCTGATCGGAGACAGCGACCGCGCTGCAGACGTGCGCCAGATGCAGGCCAATGTCGCGGCACGCGCGGTCTATTTCTGGGGGCAGGAGCTTGAGCTGGCCCGTCAGGCGGTCGCCCGGGGCCTTGCAATCGACCAGGCCGGGATTGCTGCCGTGGCGGAGAGCTGGGGCCTTCCGCTTGTCGGCCCGAACACGCCCGACTATGCCACAAGAACCCGGGCAGCAGCGCAAGCGTGGATGCGCGGCCGCTGGCTAACCGGCACGGAGAATCCTTTCGCATGAGCGCACCAGTCCTTTCCACCTCCCTCAACCCCGACGATCCGCAGGCCCAGGCCCGCGCCGCGCACAACCGCGCGCTGGCGCAGGATCTGCGCGCGCGGGTGGCCGAGGCGGCGCTGGGCGGGAACGAGAAATCGCGAGAGCGGCATACCAGCCGGGGCAAGCTGCTCCCGCGCGAACGCGTCGAGCGGCTACTCGATCCGGGTTCGCCCTTGCTGGAGATCGGGCAGCTGGCGGCGGACGGCGTCTATGGCGAGGATATCCCCGGCGCCGGGATAATCACCGCGATCGGGCGGGTGTCGGGCCGGCAATGCATGATCGTTGCCAACGACGCGACGGTGAAGGGCGGCACTTACTATCCGCTGACGGTCAAGAAGCACCTGCGCGCGCAGGAGATTGCCGAGCAGAACCACCTGCCCTGCATCTACCTGGTCGACAGCGGCGGGGCCAACCTGCCGCACCAGAGCGAGGTCTTCCCCGACCGCGACCACTTTGGCCGGATCTTCTTCAACCAGGCGCAGATGAGCGCCAAAGGCATCCCCCAGATCGCCTGCGTGATGGGCAGCTGCACCGCCGGCGGGGCCTATGTCCCGGCGATGAGCGACGAGACGGTGATCGTGCGCAACCAGGGCACGATCTTTCTGGCCGGGCCTCCGCTGGTCAAGGCCGCGACCGGTGAGGAAATCAGCGCCGAGGACCTGGGCGGCGGCGATCTGCACGCCCGCAAGTCCGGCGTGGTCGATCACCTCGCCGAGAATGACGAGCATGCGCTGACCATTGTCCGCGACATCATCAGCCACCTTGGCCCGCGCCACGATCACGGCTTGCCGCTGAAGGAACCGCGCGCACCGAAGTATGATGCGGAAGAGCTTTACGCCATCGTCCCCGACGATGTCCGCGCGCCCTACGATGTCCACGAAGTGATCGCCCGGCTGGTCGACGGCAGCGAATTCCACGAGTTCAAGGCGCATTACGGCTCGACGCTGGTCTGCGGCTTTGCCCACATCTGGGGCATGCCGGTGGCGGTGCTCGCCAACAACGGCGTGCTGTTCAGCGAGTCTGCGGTCAAGGGCGCGCACTTCATCGAGCTCGCCTGCCAGCGCAAGATCCCGCTACTGTTCCTCCAGAACATTTCGGGCTTCATGGTCGGCGGCAAGTATGAGGCCGAGGGGATCGCCAAGCACGGCGCCAAGCTGGTCACCGCGGTCGCCACCGCGACAGTGCCCAAGCTGACCGTGCTGATCGGCGGCTCTTTCGGTGCGGGCAATTACGGCATGTGCGGCCGCGCCTATAGCCCGCGCTTCCTGTTCACCTGGCCCAATGCCCGCATCTCGGTGATGGGCGGAGAGCAGGCCGCATCGGTGCTCGCAACGGTCCACCGCGATGCCGAAAGCTGGACGGCGGAACAGGCCGAAGCGTTCATGGCTCCGATCCGCCAGAAGTACGAAGACGAAGGCAACCCCTACCACGCCACCGCGAGGCTGTGGGACGACGGGGTGATCGACCCGGCGCAGACGCGCGATGTGCTGGCGCTGGCGCTGGCGGCGGCGCTGGAAGCGCCGATACCCCAACGGCCAGCTTTCGGGGTGTTCCGGATGTAGCTAGATTTCGTCCCGGCGTTGCCCCAAGGTGCGCAGGAATGGGAGAGGCAAGCCAATGCAGCAAGAGGGGCGAGCGCCTTCAATTTCATCGCGCCTGGTGCGCTGGGTGATCCTGAAGATCTACAACTGGAAGGGTTGGAAGCTGGAAGGCAGCCTGCCCGAAACGCGCAAGTTCGTGATCGCCGGGGCGCCGCACACATCCAACTGGGACTTCGTGTTTTTCACCGGGGCGACCAATGCGATGGGGATCAGGCCCAACTTCATGGGCAAGCACACCCTGTTCACCTGGCCGATCAAGCGCTTTATGGAAGACATGGGCGGGATCCCCGTCGACCGTTCGAAACGGGCCAACTATGTCGAGCAGGTTGCCGCCGAATTTGCCCGGCGCGACGAACTGGCGCTGGTCGTGGCCGCCGAGGGCACCCGCAAGACCGACGGTTCATGGAAATCGGGATTCTATCATATCGCCAAGGCCGCCGGGGTGCCGATCGTGCCGACCTGGGTCTGCAACAAGGACAAGCGGCTGGGGTTTGGTCCGGCGATCTGGCCGAGTGGCGATTATGCCGCTGACCTGGCCCGGATCGCCGCCTATTTCCGCTCGATCCTGCCCGATGAGCCACGTTTCAAGGTACTCGAAGCCCAGGCACAACGCTTGCTGAAGGAACAGTCCGATGCTTGAAGCCCTTGCCCTCAATGCCGCGATCCTGATCGCCACGGTGCTGCTGCTCTGGATGATCTCGGTCCGGATCAACGATGTCTCGTTCATAGATTCGTTCTGGGGTGCCGGGATGGGGCTGGTGGCGGTGATCAGCTGGCTGCAGATCAGACCCTCGCCCGAGCCGCTGGCGACGCTGATCATGGTGATGACCGCGGCCTGGGGCTTTCGCCTCGGCATCTACCTGCTGCGCCGCTGGCGGCGCGAGGGCGAGGACCAGCGCTATGTCCGGATCCTGCGTAAGGACCGCGAGGCCGGGCGCTTTGCCTGGGCCGCGCTGACCAAGATCTGGCTGGGCCAGGCCTTCCTGCTGTTCCTGGTGTCGAGCCCGGCGCAGGTCGGGATCCTGGCCAGCGGCAAGAGCGCGCCGAATCTGACCCTCGCCTGGGCCGGACTGGCGGTCTATCTGGTCGGGATCTTCTTTGAATGGGTGGGTGACTGGCAACTCGCCCGGTTCAAGGGCAACAAGGCCAACGAAGGCAAGATCCTCGACACCGGTCTGTGGCGCTATACCCGCCACCCCAACTATTTCGGCGATTGCGCCGCCTGGTGGGGGATCTGGCTGTGCTGCGCGGCGGTCGGCTGGACCTATGCGCTGCTGACCCTGCCCGGGCCGCTGTTCCTGACCTTCACACTGACCAAGTGGTCAGGCGCGGCGCTGCTCGAAGCGGGGATGAAGAAAAAGCGCGGCGACAAGTATGCGGAATATATCGCCCGCACCTCGTCATTCATTCCCTGGCCGCCCAAAAGACCTAGCCGCCAACCCGCTTGACCCGGTCCTCGCCCGGTACGGCGCGCGGCGGGACCGCCTTGAGCCAGGCTTCGAGCGCGTCGATATCGGGCATGCCGACTACCGCGTCGCGCTGACGGGTGAACAGGCTGAAGGTATCGCCTCCACCAGCCAGGAAGCTGTTGGTGGTGACCCGATAAGTAGCCGCCGGATCAATCGCCTGGCCATTGAACGTCATCGCGACGATGCGGTCGCCAACCGGGCGACTGAGGTCGATCGTATAGGAGAAGCCCGCCGAAGGGCTCAGCACCTGATGTGGCCCGCTGGCATCGAACCCCTGTTCAAGCACGGCCTTCAGCTCCGCTCCGGTCAGCGACTGGGTGATCAGCGTGTTGTTGAACGGCTGGGCGGCATAGATAGACCCGAAGGTCACTGTGCCGTCCGCTTCGGGTACGATCGGCTTGCGGATCCCGAACGGGTTCATGAAGGCGATCTGGGCACCCGCCCCCAATGTCGCGCCAAGCTGCGCATCGGCGATCAGGTTGCCTTCGGGGCCGCCCTGGTTAGGGAAACCGGCAGAGGGCGCGCGGTCAACCGGGCCGGCCAGCTTGCCGACCGGGCGCAGGGAATAGGCCTTGGCCGCCTCGCTGTATTTGCCGACATATTCCGCCACATCGGGCCGTGCGGCAAAGCGCGGCAGGTCCTTGGCCTCGTCCACGAAACCGCGCGGCGACTGGTAGGGATCGCTTTGCACGATCACATTGCGCGCGCGCTTGGCGACGACCCGGCCGGCCACCGGATCGATTTCCAGCGTGATATCGGTCACCAGCTGGCCATAGACCCCGGCGCTGGTCAGCAGGATCGGCTGCTTCGGGTTAATCGCACCGTAATCGCAGACATAGGACCAGTGCGTGTGACCCGAGACCACGACGTCCACACCCGGATTCAGCCGGTCGAGGATACCCTTGATCGGCCCGGTCAGTTTTTCACAGCCCGACGGATCGGGCGTGCCCGCAGTAAAGCCGCCTTCGTGGATCATGACAACCACGGCATCGGCCCCGGCGGCGCGCAGGCGCGGCACTTCGGCATTAATCGCTTCGGCTTCGTCGCCAAAGTTGAAGCCTTTTATCCCGTCGGGGGAGACCAGACTGGGCGTGTCTTTGAGGGTCAAGCCGATAAAGCCGACCTTCACCGCTTGGCGGCCCTTGCCAAAGGTCTTGATCGCGGTCGCGGGGAACAGTGAGGTGCCGTCGGCGCGCCGGGTGCTGGCGGCGAGATAGCGGAACCGCGCCCCCTTGAACTGTTCGACCTGGCAGGGCTTGCGCGCGGTATGTTGGGCGCAGCCGCCGTTCTGCTTGCGCAGCAGTTCGTCGGTGCCGTTGTCGAATTCGTGGTTGCCGACCGCATTGAAATCGAGCCCAATCCGGTTGAGCACCCCGATTGTCGGCTCATCGAGGAACAGCGACGAGGTGATCTGCGAGGCCCCGATCAGGTCGCCGGCGGCAACCGTCGCCGAATTGGGATACTTCGCCCGGATTGAATCGACCGCACTTGCCAGGAACGCCGCGCCGCCGGCTGGAACCGGGCGCACCCCATCGGCCTCTCCAGGGGCAGGGACCAGCACTGCGGTTCTGGGCGGCTCCAGCGCGCCGTGGAAATCATTGAGGGCGATGATTCCCACTGTGACCGGCGCGGCGCCGCCGGAAGCCGATTTGAACCCGCCCGGCTGGGCACAGGCTGCCAGCAGAGGCAACACGGCCATGGGGACGAGGCGGGCGAATCGTGCGGTGCGCTGGGTCGGTCGAAGCATGGCAGACACCTAGCCGATGGGTCGTGCTCCGCAAGAGTGGCGTATTATTAAGATAATACGGTTTCTTGAAAATTTCACGGATGCATTTATATGATGCCGAAACACCCTGGGGAGTTCAGCATGGCCCGTCCGCAATCCGATATCGACGCGGGACGCCAGCAATTGGTCGAACTGGCGATCGCGCTGATCGAAGAGCGCGGATCGAGCGCCATGACCATGAGCGAGATCGCCGCCCGCGCCGGAATGTCGCCGGCCAGCTTCTATCGCTATTTCGAAAGCAAGGAGGCCCTGATCGAAGCGGTAGCGGCCCACTGGTTCCAGCCCAAGGTGGCAATCATGGAAGAGGTCGTTTCCAGTGATTTGCCGGCCCGCCGCAAGATGTTCGAATTCTTTGCCCGCCGTTTCGCGCTGATGCAGGCCGAGTGGGAACGCGATCCGCTGGCCTTCGCCACCTATGCCGAACTGGGCAGCGAGAACTTTGAACTGGTCCGATCCTATATCGATCTGGGCGATCACTATCTGGCCGAAATCATCGGTGAGGCCATGGCCGAAGGCCATTTTGCGGGGCTCGAAATTGACGAGGCGCTCAGCCTGATCAATCAGATGGTCAACGTTTACGTCAACATCGGGGCAATGGCCTACCTGATGCCCAAGCTCAGCACCGACAAGCTGGCACGGATCATCGATGCCGTGTTCGACGGGCTTTTCGCTACGGATCGCGGGGCCAAGGCGATCAGCGGGCTGAGAGCTGCCTGAAATTCCTGTCCTTTCGGCGCAGTCTGCTGGTCAGGTCGAACCGAAACTGCTATTTACAGCGATGTGAATACTCCGCTTCCCCATTTCTTCCCGATCGGGATCGATCCCGCCGACATCGATTTCATGGGTCATGTCAACAACGCGTCCTACCTCAAATGGGTGCAGGATGCGGTGATAGACCATTGGCGTAGCCTGGCCCCGACCGAAGCGGTGGCGGCGCACCTGTGGGTCGCGCTGAAGCACGAGATTACCTATCGCCGCCCGACTTTTCTGGGTGACGAGGTGATTGCCACGGTCCTGCTCGAGAAGGTCCAGGGCGCGCGCGCCTTTTACGAAACGGTGATCCGCCGCGGCGAGGAAGTGCTGGCCGAAGTCAAATCGAGCTGGTGCTGCGTCGATGCCGAAACCCTGCGCCCGGCGCGGCTGGCCCGCGACGTTATCGCCCGCTTTTTCCCGGAGCCGGTGACGGAATAGATTTGCTATAACGCCGCCCAGATCAGAACGATGCCCGCCGTGATAGATATTGGGCTGATCAACCATCGCACTGTCCAAGCCGGAATGCGCTGCGACGCGGCCATGGCAAAGGCATGATGACGCGCGCGCGGTACGGCGAGGATAGCCAAAGCACTGACAGCCAGAAAGCAGCCGACAACGAAGAATTCAGTTGGCGCCTTGCTAGCGGGTGCATGGACTACCGTTGCAAGACCGATCAGCCCGCGAGGCACCAACTCAGCCAAATTGATCGGCCAAGTGCTGCCCATCCTGGATAAGTACTGCAGTGCACGAGCCGGCGATGCGGCGCAAAGCAGACCTACCAGCGCTAACCACAATCCCGCGAAACAAACCCCCAGCAGCGCCAAGATCGCGACCATCGCCCGCTCTGCCCGCGCCTGATTCTAAACGTCGAG
This sequence comes from Novosphingobium sp. UBA6272, assembly GCF_002440635.1. Classification (GTDB taxonomy): domain Bacteria; phylum Pseudomonadota; class Alphaproteobacteria; order Sphingomonadales; family Sphingomonadaceae; genus Novosphingobium. The sequence goes on from NZ_DJUW01000017.1 coordinate 50,124, forward strand.
GTTGGCGACGTTGAGCGCGTTTTCCTGGATGAAGTCACGGCGGGGCTCGACCACGTCGCCCATCAGGCGGGTGAAGATCTCGTCGGTGACGTCGGCATCCTCGACCTTGACCTGCAGCAACGAGCGGACGTCGGGATCGAGCGTGGTTTCCCACAATTGCTCGGCGTTCATTTCACCCAGCCCCTTGTAACGCTGGATCGCCAGACCCTTGCGCCCCGCGGCCAGCACCGCATCGAGCAGCGCGGTCGGTCCGCCGATCGCCCCATCGGCGCTGAGCGCCCGGGCCGGTGCGGCCTCGGCATCGTCTTCGCCGGTTTCGCTCTCGACCACTTCCTCGGCCGCTGCCGAGGCGCGGACCAGGCGAGCGGTGCCGGTGTAGGAATCGGCCTGTTCGGCGGCCAGCCGGGCCAACTTGCGGGCCTCGGCGCTGGTCAGGAAGCCGGTCTCGATCCGGCGCACGTCGGTGACCCCGCGCCAGACCCGGTCAAACCGGACCGTTCCATCGTCCTCGATCTGGGCGCTCCAGCGCGCTTCGGGATCGCTCAGCGCCATCCGCGAGGCAGCGAGTTCGAGCCGGGTCAGCAGTTCGGCCTTCGAAAGGTCCTGTTCCAGCGCTCCGACCAGAGCCATGGCTTCGACCACGGCGGGTTCATAGCGGCGGCTGACAAAGGCCATCAGCGAACGCATCCGCATCGCGTGTTCAACCATCGCTTCGAGGTCCTGCCCGCTGCGCGCGCCGCGCGCGGTTTCAAGCACCCGCCCGGCGAGGCCCGCTTCGACCAGATAGCGATCAAGCGCGGCATTGTCTTTCAGGTAGACCTCGCTGCGGCCCTTGCTGACCTTGTAAAGCGGCGGCTGGGCGATGAACAGGTGACCGGCCTTGATGATCTCCGGCATCTGGCGGTGGAAGAAGGTGAGCAGCAGCGTGCGGATATGCGCGCCGTCGACGTCGGCGTCGGTCATGATCACGATCTTGTGATAGCGCAGCTTTTCGAGGTTGAACTCGTCACGCAGCCCCGTGCCCATCGCCTGGATCAGGGTGCCGACTTCCTTCGACGAGATGATCCGGTCAAACCGCGCGCGCTCTACGTTGAGGATCTTGCCGCGCAGCGGCAGGATCGCCTGGATCTTGCGGTCACGACCCTGCTTGGCCGAGCCGCCGGCGGAGTCACCTTCGACCAAGAACAGTTCGCACAGCGCCGGATCGCGTTCCTGGCAATCGGCCAGCTTGCCGGGCAGGCTGGCGATATCCATCGCCCCCTTGCGCCGGGTCAGTTCGCGGGCACGGCGCGCGGCTTCGCGGGCGGCGGCGGCGTCGATGATCTTGCCAACGACCTGCTTGGCATAGGCCGGGTTCTCTTCCAGCCATTCGCTCATCTTGTCGGCCATCAGGCTTTCGAGCGGCTGGCGCACTTCAGATGAGACCAGCTTGTCCTTGGTCTGCGACGAGAACTTGGGATCGGGCAGCTTGACCGAGACGATCGCGGTCAGCCCCTCGCGCATGTCCTCGCCGGTCAGCGAAACCTTTTCCTTCTTCATCAGCCCGGACTTTTCCGCATAGCTGTTGAGCGTGCGGGTCAGCGCGGCGCGGAATGCGGCAAGGTGCGTGCCGCCATCGCGCTGCGGGATGTTGTTGGTGAAGCAGAGGACGTTTTCGTAGTACGAATCGTTCCATTCCAGCGCCACGTCGATCCCGATCCCGTCGCGTTCGGACGAAATCGCGATCGGATCGGGCAGCAGCGCCTGCTTGTTGCGATCGAGCCATTTCACGAAGGCCGCGATCCCGCCCTCGTAGTAGAGGTCGTGCTCCTTGACCTCTTCATGGCGCTTGTCGCGTAGCAGAATTCGCACGCCGGAGTTGAGGAAGGCCAGCTCGCGGTAGCGGTGCTCCAGCTTTTCGAAGTCGAACTCGGTCACATTCTTGAAGGTTTCGGTGCTGGCGAGGAAGGTGACGCGGGTCCCCTTCTTGCCCGCCGGTGCCGGACCGACCACGCGCAGCGATTCAACCGCATCGCCGTGGGCGAACTTCATCCAGTGCTCTTCACCGTCGCGCCAGATCGTCAGTTCGAGCCATTCCGACAGCGCATTGACCACCGAGACGCCGACCCCGTGAAGCCCGCCGGACACCTTGTAGGCGTTGTCGTCCGAAGTGTTCTCGAACTTCCCGCCGGCGTGGAGCTGGGTCATGATCACCTCGGCGGCCGAGACGCCCTCTTCCTGGTGGATCCCGGTCGGGATCCCGCGCCCGTTGTCTTCCACCGAAACCGAACCATCGGGGTTGAGCTCGATCAGCACCAGGTCGCAGTGGCCGGCCAGCGCCTCGTCGATCGCATTATCCGAAACCTCGAACACCATATGGTGCAGGCCCGAACCGTCGTCGGTATCGCCGATGTACATGCCGGGGCGTTTGCGGACCGCATCGAGGCCCTTGAGAACCTTGATCTGGTCGGCGCCATAGGCGTTGGCGTTGGGGACGTTTTCGTTCGTGGATTCAGGGTTGTCGCTCATGCCCAGTATATAGGCATTGTCGGGCCGTTTCGGAACCCTGAATGCCCCCTTCCATCCACAGGGAAATCCTGCTTGATTGCGCGCAATCACGACAGGGAGAACCCGGATGAAGACGCTCACTTTTGCGGCGCTTGCCGCCAGCCTGCTGGCCGGCGGTGCCATGGCGCAAGGTACCGGCCCACGTCCGGACCAGCTCGAATTCCGCGGCCTCTACAAGGAACTGGTCGAAACCAACACCACCCTGTCGGTCGGCAGCTGCACCCTGGCGGCGGAACGGATGGCGGCGCGGCTCAAGGCGGCAGGGATCAAGGATGATCAGATCACCCTGTTCTCGGTCCCGGAAAAGCCGCGCGAAGGCGGGCTGGTGGTGCTCTATCCCGGCACATCCAAAACGCTGAAGCCGATGCTGATGCTGGCCCATATCGACGTGGTTGAGGCCAACCGCGCCGATTGGGAGCGCGATCCCTTCACCCTGTTGGAAGAGAACGGCTATTTCTATGCCCGCGGCGCCTATGACGACAAGGCCCAGGCCGCGATCTATACCGACGCACTGATCCGCTTCGCCAAGACCGGTTACAAGCCCAAGCGGACGATCAAGCTGGCGCTGACCTGCGGCGAGGAAACTGGCGGCGCCTTCAACGGGGCGGAATGGCTGGCGGCCAACCGGCGCGAGCTGATCGATGCCGAATTCGCGATCAACGAAGGCGGTGGCGGGCGCGGCGACGGCCAGGGCAAGCTGCTGGTCCAGACGGTGCAGGTCGGCGAGAAGGCCTATCAGGACTATACCCTGACCGTGACCAATCCCGGCGGGCACAGCTCCACCCCGGTCCGCGACAATGCGATCTATGCGATGAGCGAAGCGGTCCTCAAGGTCCGCGACCATACTTTCCCGTTGCAGTTCAACGACACCACACGCAGCTATTTCGCCAAGGCGGCACCGCTGTTCCCTGGCGAGACCGGGCAGGCAATGGCCGCGCTGGCGGCCAATCCGACCGACAAGGCGGCAGAGGCGATCGTCAGCCGCGACAAGTCGATGAATTCGATGCTGCGCACCACTTGCGTTGCGACGATGGTCGATGGCGGCCACGCCCGCAACGCGCTACCGCAGCGGGTGACGGCCAACGTCAACTGCCGGATCTTCCCGGGCAACAGCTCGGACCAGGTCCAGGCCGCGCTGGAGGCGGTTATCGGCAATCCGCTGATCAAGATTGAACAGACCGTGCGGAACCGGCCGATCGCCAAGCAGCCGCCGCTCGATCCCCGGATTATCGGGCCGATGGAGCGGGTGGCGGCAAGGCATTTCCCCGGCGTCCCGGTGGTGCCGACGATGTCGACCGGCGCAACCGACGGGCTGTTCCTCAGCGCGGTCGGGATCCCGGTCTACGGCATTCCGGGCCTGTGGCGCGATCCCGATGGCAATGGCACCCACGGCCTCAATGAACGGATCGGGGTGCGATCGCTGTACGAAGGCAGGGACTACATCTTCGACCTGATCAAGGGCCTGGCCGGATAGGCAAGCCTAACAAGACAAAGGGCCGCGAGAGCATGACTCTCGCGGCCCTTTGCTGTTGTGGAGGTCTGCCGATCCGCTGCGCTTAGGCAAGCGTGGCGGTGAACATCAGTCCGCTAAGCGAAGCAGCGGCGAAGATCGGCAGCACCATCAGAACGATGCTACGCATGGGGTTTCTCCTGTTTGCATTGGCGAACTCAGTTCGCATTTGCAACATAAGCATTCTAGTAGAGATTGCCAGTGCAAAGGCCGGAACAGTCGTTGTGTATTTTGCAACTGGCCTTGTAACGCTCCGGTAAGGTCCACCGCTCTGGACAGGGCCGGATCGGTTGCGCAAAGCGGGACATAACGATTCCACCGGAGAGAGATAATAGTCCATGGCCAGCGATCCCGCCGCGCAGCTCGATGCCGAATTCGGCTCTTTCCCCGGCCTGATCGCGGCCTGGGGCGCATGGCGCGGTGATGCTCCAGCGCTCTATGACGGCACCACCGAGCTCTCGTGGCGCGAGACTGCCGCCCGGGTCGAGCGGATCGCGGCGCGGCTTCAGGCTGACGGGCTGGAACGCGGGCAGTCGGTGGCGATCCTTGGCACCACCAGCGTCAACTATGCGCTGATCTATCTCGCCGCGATCCGTGCTGGGGGCTGCGCCGCGCCGCTAACCACCAGCGCCAGCCCCGATCAGCTGGCCGGAATGGCAGCGGATTCGGGCGCGATCCACTTGTTCATCGATCGCGCCAAATTGAACGAACTGGGCGATTTCAAGCTGCCGGTCGCGCACCAGATCGTGCTGGATGAAGAGCTGGACACCTTCATGGCCTCGGAGGGGACCAAGGCCGCACCGTTCGAACCGGCCGAAAAGGACCCGTTCAATATCATCTATTCCAGCGGCACCACCGGGATCCCCAAGGGCATCGTCCACAGCCACGGAATGCGCTGGCGGCAGATGACCTTCCGCGCCGCACTCAACTATGGGCAGGATAGCCGGACGATCTGTTCGACCCCGCTCTATTCGAACACCACCATGGCGGTGTTTCTGCCGACGATGTATTCGGGCGGCTGCGCCAGCCTGATGGGCAAGTTCGACGTCCAGAAATGGCTGGAGCGGGCCTCGGCCGAACAGTGCACCCACACCATGCTGGTTCCGGTCCAGTACCGCCGGCTGATGCAGTTCGAGCATTTCGACGACTACGACCTTTCGGCGATGCGGATGAAATACTGCACCTCTGCGCCCTTCCCGGCCGATCTCAAGGCCGAAGTGCTGAAGCGGATGCCGGGCGGGCTGATCGAAATCTATGGCATGACCGAAGGCGGCGTCGCCTGCATCTTCCCGGTCCACGAACACCCCGACAAGCTCCACACCGTCGGCAAGCCGGCCCCCGGGCACTTCCTGAAAGTGATCGACGAGAACCTGAAGGAAGTGCCGCCCGGCACGCCCGGAGAACTGGTTGGAATCTCGCCGACCATGATGCTGGGTTACAAGAACCAGCCCGAAAAGACCCGCGAAGGCTATTGGATCAACCCCGAGGACGGATCGACCTGGCAGCGGATGGGCGACATCGGCCGGGTCGACGCCGACGGCTTTGTCGAGCTGGTCGGGCGGACCAAGGACGTGATCATTTCGGGCGGGTTCAACATCTTCCCGATCGACCTCGAAGCCGAACTGGCCAAGGACGAGCGGGTGGTCGAAGCCGCCGTAGTCGGGGTTCCAAGCGAGGCCTGGGGTGAAACTCCGGTCGGCTTCGTGGTATTGAAGCCGGGCGTGAGCGAAGACGCGCTGGAAGACATCCGCAGCGTCGCCAACAGCCGCCTCGGCAAGACCCAGCGGGTCGCGGAACTCTATGCCATCGCTGAAATGCCGCGCAGCCACATCGGCAAGCTGCTCAAGACCGACTTGCGCGAATTGGTGCCGACGAAAGCCCGCTGACTGCTAACGCGTCGGGACCGGCGCCTCGCCCGAATAGTCGTAAAAGCCGCGCCCGGTCTTGCGGCCGAGCCAGCCGGCTTCGACATATTTCACCAGCAGCGGGGCCGGGCGGTACTTGCTGTCGCCGGTGGTGTTGTAAAGCACCCGGACGATATCGAGGCAGGTATCAAGCCCGACGAAATCGGCCAGTTCCAGCGGGCCCATCGGGTGGTTTAGGCCCAGCCGGCAGCCCTTGTCGATATCGGCGATGTTGGCGGTACCCTGGCCCAGCACGAAGACCGCCTCGTTGATCATCGGCAGCAGGATCCGGTTGACCACGAAGCCGGGCTCGTCCTCGGCCAGCACCACCTGCTTGCCCAGGCTTTCGGCAAAGGCGCGGGTCCTGGCGACGGTTTCTGGCGCGGTCGCCAGCCCCGGGATCACTTCGATCAGGCCCATCACCGGCACCGGATTGAAGAAATGCAGGCCGATGAAGCGCTTGGGATCGGGCGAACTGGTCGCCATCCGGGTGATCGGGATCGAGCTGGTGTTGGAAGCCATGATCGCATCGCCGCGCAGCACCTTGCCGGCGCTTTCGAAGATCTTGCGCTTGATCTCTTCCTTTTCGGTCGCGGCCTCGATTATCAGGTCGGCCTCGGCCATCGGGGCATAGTCGGCCACCGGGGTTATCCGGGCGAGAGCGCTTTCGGCCTCGGCCGGGGTGATCTTGTCACGGCTGACCAGACGGACCAGCGCCTTGTCGATCCCGGCGCGGGCCTTTTCGGCGAGGGCAATATCAACGTCGCAAAGCAGCACCTTGATGCCGTTCTGGGCTACGGTCTGGGCAATCCCCGAACCCATCTGCCCCGCCCCGATGATCCCGACGATCCGCATTGCCCATTCCCTTCGCACTTGCAGCAAGTGCGGCTGGTTAGCGATGAAGCAGCGGCAATGCTAGCGATTCTGTCCCGGTACCCACAGCACATCGCCAGAGCCGCCGGCGTTGATCGCCCGGGCCAGCACGAACAGGTAGTCGGACAGGCGGTTGACATAGGCAAGCGCCGCCGGATTGACCGGTTCGGCTTCACCCAGTGCGGTCATCGCCCGCTCGGCCCTGCGCACTTCGGCGCGGGCGAGGTGGACCCGGGCCGCAGCCTCGCTTCCGCCGGGCAGGATGAAGCTGGTCAGCGGGGTCATGGTGTCATTGAGCGCATCGATCTGCTGCTCGATCCAGTCGGCCTGGGCCGGAACGATCCGCAGAACCATTTCGGACGGGGTGAAATCGCTGCCCGGGGTGGCCAGGTCCGCGCCCAGATCGAACAGGTCGTTCTGGATCCGGACCAGCGCGGCGCGGCTTGCATCCGCTCCGTCCAGCGCCGCGACGGCAAAGCCGACCGCGCTGTTCGCCTCGTCGACCGCGCCGATCGCTTCCATCCGGGCATCGTGCTTGGCCCGGCGGGTGCCGTCGACCAGCCCGGTGGTGCCATCGTCACCCGTGCGGGTGTAGATCTTGTTGAGCTTGACCAAGGGACCCCGCCCTTACTTCTGGTTAGCGAACAGCAGCACCGCGACCACCAGGATCGCTGCCGCCTGGTAGAAGATCCGGCGGAACATCATCTTGTTCTGCAGCAGCTGCGTTTCGCTCGGCCCGCTGCCTTCGGGGCGCTCTAGCTCTGCCTTGGTCGTCGCCAGAAAGGCCACGATCCCGCGGATCAGGGTAACGAGGGTCAGCACCATCAGTGCCGCGATCACAAGGCCGAGAAACCAGTTCATGAAGCGTCTCCTACTCCTGCCCCCAGCGAAATGCCAGCGGGGAAGCGCCCGCCCCGCAAGGCCTGGGCCAGTTCCGCGCCGTCTACCCCGGCCAGCCGCAATTCGCGCAGCCCGGGCGATCCGCGCCGCTTGGCCAGCTTGCGTCCATCCGGTTCAACCAGCAGGGGATGATGATGCCAGACCGGCACCGGCAACCCTAATAGCGCCTGGAGCAGACGGTGGACATGTGTCGATTGGAACAGGTCCTGTCCGCGCACGACCAGGCTTATCGCCTGGTGCGCATCGTCGAGCGTGGCGGCGAGGTGATAGCTCGCCGGGGCCTCCTTGCGCAGTAGCACGACATCGCCGAACGCCAGGGGAGCGGCGCGCTGCGGACCGGCCAGCACGTCGGTCCATTCCAGCGGCCCTGCCAGTTCCGCCGCGCGGGCCATGTCGATCCGCCAGGCGGCCCCGTGAGGATCGACCGCGCGGCCGCGGCAGGTGCCGGGATAGAGCGGACCGTCCGGCCCCGATGCGGTCGCGGCGGCCTGGATCTCGGCCCGGGTGCACTGGCAGGGATAGAGCAGCCCCAAGGCCTTGAGCCGCTCGCCTGCTTCCGCATAGGCGGCCAGCCGGCTGGACTGGTGGAGCACCGGTCCGTCCCAGCTGAGTCCCAGCCAGGCGAGATCGGCCAGAATCTCCGGCACCAGCTCGGCCCGGCTGCGGGCGGCGTCGATATCCTCAATCCGCACCAGGAACTCGCCGCCCTGCGCTCGCGCTAGGTCATGCGCGAGAATTGCTGCATAGGCGTGGCCCAGGTGCAGCAGGCCGTTGGGGCTGGGGGCAAAGCGTGTCCGGGTCACCTCTGGGCTTCTATCGTCAAGGCGGTGTTTGGGACCAGTGCTGAATTGGGTTCACGCAGAGATCGCAAAGGAAGAAAAGAGGCGCAGAGGCGTGGCGCTGGCGGCGAAGCCGCAGCCAACTTCAAAGGCTGCGCGTGGCGCAAGGTCCGCTACGCAGGAAATGCCTGCGGCAAGAAGTAACAGCTCTGCGCCTCCTCTTCTTCTCTGCGCCTCTGCGTGAACCCCTTTCCCCTACTGTGGATTGCACACAGCACCAAGGCTTGACGCGCCAAGTCTCGCCATGCTCTCTATCCCCATGCGCTGTCACAGATCTGCCATTGCCACAAATTACACGGAGCCATGCTCAAGTCGGAGCTGATCGAGCGCGCGGCCCGGTTCCGCAGCGCCGAGGGAGATCCCTCGCGGCATCTGGCCGATTGTCCCGCATTGGTGCTCAACGCCGACTATACCCCGCTCAGCTACTACCCGCTCAGCCTGTGGCCGTGGCAGACCGCGATCAAGGCGGTGTTCCTCGAACGGGTCGATATCGTCGCCAGCTATGCGCGCGAGGTTCACTCGCCCAGCTGGACCATGCCGATCCCCAGCGTGATCGCGCTGCGCCAGTATGTGAAACCCAGCGAGCATCCGGCCTTCACCCGCTTCAACCTGTTCCTGCGTGACCGGTTCTGCTGCCAGTATTGCGGCAGCCCGCACCAGTTGACCTTCGATCACGTGATCCCGCGCCGGCTCGGCGGGCGGACCAGCTGGGAAAACGTTACTACCGCCTGCGCGCCGTGCAACCTTAAGAAGGGTGGCCGTACCCCGCAGCAGGCCCATATGCCGCTGCTGTTACAGCCGATCCGCCCGACCTGCTGGCAGCTGCAGGAACGCGGCCGCGGTTTTCCGCCCAATTACCTGCACGAAACCTGGCGTGACTGGCTCTACTGGGACATCGAGCTGGAGGCTTGAGCAGCCCCTTCGTGCAATTCAGCGCCGGTCCAGCGGCTCAGTCAGCGAAATGTATGATTGAATATAGCGAATTTTCGGCAGTGAGCGATTGACCCAATCTGCAAATGCCATGGCAGGAAAACTAGGCAAATTTCGGAGCCTGCCAAGTGAACTTGGACGGGGCTATCGACGCTGACAAAGAGAATGACTCCATAACAGGTATGACCTGCCAGAACGGTGACAGCGACTACTGTCGGTGCCAAGGCCGGAAAAACTGGACCTCCCATTGGCTGGTCCAACTCAGTTGACAATTTGCTCTCTGAACGGGTAGGAGCGCGGGGTTCTTTCGCGGCGCTCTGCCATCGGCGTTGTTTGGCGTGGCTGGTTCAATTGTATTTGGAGATCTAGGATGCAGGTCAGCGATCAAATCAAGACTTGGATTGAGCCCGAGATTTCGGATCTCACGGTCGAAGAGACCCATGCCCAGCCGGGAGGCGGTGCCGACGTCGGCGGCAATCCTTTCCCGGACTGCCAGCGTTCGTAACGCGGCACACAGCGTTGGGTTGATCCACCTGGGTTGATTGGCGCTTAAACTGCGTGTGGAAGCTCCTGATGCTTTAGCATCGCGCAGCGCAAGCTCACGCCAAGCTTACAAGGGCGATGCGACCCCTAGGGCCAGTTCCAGCCCCGGGCCAATCAACGTTTCGGCCAAGTGCCGCGCGTTGGCCGAGGCGGCACGCTGCTTGGGGGCTGAATCGTTTTCATACAGCGCGCTTGGCTGCTTGGCATCGAAACGCGATGCCAGCATCATCCGCTCGATGTCTGTTGGGGCAAGCTCCAGCTTGAAATGAGGCGCAACATGCTGCCAGCCGGCTTCGGGCAGGCGCTGGTAATCGACAGAGCGCAGGCCGGCTGTGCGGGTCAACCAGCGGCAGTTTGCACCAAGCAGCTGCGCCACCCCGGCCAGCTGCGATTCCGCCGCAGCGGGTGCCTCGGCCTGTGGTGCGCTGCGCCATTTGGCGGCCATATTGTCAACATTGCCCAGCGGCCGCGCCTCGATCGAAGCCAGGACTTCGATCGGATTGCGGTGAATGAACACGGCTGGCGCAGCCGGAAAAGCTTGCTGCAGGATGCTGGCGTAGCGGCACAGCAGGGTGGGCCATTTGACCACCAGACGTGTTGCCAGAGGTTCGAACGCGGCTTCGAACAGCGCCATCAACTTTTCGGTGCGCAAAGCAGCCAGGCCCTGGTCGGGCAGCTCTTGGCCTAGCAGTTCCAGAAAGATCATCGGCTCGCTGAGAACGGCCGTCCGATCGAGCGCGGCGAATTGCTTCAACAAGGCCGTCGATCCGCACCGGGTCATATGGAAAATCTGGCCCGAGAGCCGGGGACGATTGGGCACGATCGCCATGTCGTCCAGCGCGACAATCTCGTGGACGCGAGCGCCTTTGGTGCATTCGTCCCAAAAGGTTCGGTCCAGCGCCGCCACGTCGATCCGGGCCATGGCCACCAGCGGCTTGTCACCCAGCCAGCGAAGCGAAACGGGGACCGTCAAAGTCATTGCGTCATCCATTGTGAAGTGATGCTCTCGCAATTTTTCCTTCGAAGTCGAGGCCTATTTACGCAGCGCGCCAAGAGTTTAGGGCTAGGATCAAGCCACCCTCCGCAGCGCCAAAAGAACACGCGGTGTCAGGACCGGGGTCAGCCAAGCAACTCAGCGCACGCCCGCCAGCGCTTTCTGGCGTCGCCGCTGCACCGAAGAACCGAGCCCGATGGCCTCGCGGTATTTGGCTACGGTGCGCCGGGCGAGATCGAAGCCTTTTTCCTTCAGCAGGTCGACCAGGGTATCGTCGGACAGGATTGCCTTGGGATCTTCTGCATCGATCAGTGTCTTGATCGCCGCCTTGACTGCCGAGGCCGACGCACCGCCTTCGCCATCGACCGCGCCGACGCCCGAGGTGAAAAAGTACTTCAGCTCAAAGGTCCCGCGCGGGCAAGACAGGTACTTGTTGCTGGTCACCCGGCTGACGGTCGATTCGTGCATCTCGATGGCATCGGCCACCGTGCGCAGCGTCAGGGGCTTGAGGTGCGAGACTCCGTGCTGGAAGAAGCCGTCCTGCTGCTTCACCACTTCGCTGGCGACCTTGAGGATCGTTTTGGCCCGCTGGTCGAGCGCCTTTACCAGCCAGTTGGCATCGGCCAGCTTGTCTGACAGCCAGCCGCGTGCGGTCTTGTCATCGCAGGACCCGCGCATCTCGACATAGTAGCTGCGGTTGACCACCAGCTTGGGCAAGGTGGCCTGGTTAAGCTGCAGGTCCCAGCCGCCATCGGCACGCGGCATGATCAGGATATCGGGCGTTACCGGATCGCCGCCACCGCTCGAAAAGCGCAGCCCCGGCTTGGGATCATAGCCGCGCAGTTCCGCCAGCATATCGGCAAAGTCTTCATCATCGACTCCGCACATCCGCTTGAGCCTGGGCAGTTCGCCGCGCGCCAGCAGCTCAAGATTGTCCAGCAGCCGGGCCATGCATGGGTCATAGCGGTCCGCCTCGCGCGCCTGGAGCGCCAGGCATTCGCCCAGGCTGCGGGCGCCGACGCCGGTGGGGTCGAGCGACTGGACCAGCGCCAGGGCATCTTCGACCTCGTCCTCGTCAACCGACAGTTCCTGCGCCAGTTCGCGGCATGTCGCACCGAGATAGCCGGCATCGTCGAGCTCGCTGGCGATGTGCCGGGCGATGAAGGCCAGGCGCGGATCGCGGCTGATCGCGCCGATCTGGGCGTGGAGATGTTCGGCCAGAGTGGCGGCGTGATCGCCGCGCTCGTCGATCCCCGGACCTTGCTCGCCGCCGCTCATGCGGAATTCCGCGCTCCAATCCCCGGTGTCGCGATCCCGATCAAGCGCGGAGGCATCGATGTCGAGCGGTCGGTCGTCCTCGGCCCTGCCTTCGGCGATCAGCTGGTCAGCGGGAGAAGATTCGAGCGTGGTGCGACGGGCATCGTCGGGCGGAACTGCCTCGCCGACAGGGTCGGCCGGGACGCCGCCGCCGATGTCGAGCAGCGGATTGGCTTCGAGCGCTTCGCCAATGAAGGCCTCGATCTCTAGGTTCGACAGCGCCAGCAGCTTGATCGCCTGCTGAAGCTGGGGCGTCATCACCAGTGATTGCGATTGCCGTAAATCGAGGCGCGGGCCGAGGGCCATTGTGCCAGGTCCGCCTCAGCTTTCGCTGAGGCTGGCACCACTCACCACCCCGCACCCCCGGCCCAACCACCCACAGGGTGCCATGAACGGGTGGTTGGGCCGGGGGTGCGGGGTGGTGAGTGGTGCGAGGTCAACCGCAGGTTGACCGAACAAAGCACTCATAAAGTAAACCCTTCGCCCAGGTAGAGCCGCCGCACGTTCTCGTCCGCGACCAGTTCCTCGGGACTTCCGGCGAACAGCACCTGTCCGCCATAGATGATGCAGGCCCGGTCAACGATGTCGAGCGTTTCGCGGACATTGTGATCGGTGATCAGCACGCCGATCCCGCGATCCTTCAGATCCCGGACCAGATCGCGGATGTCGCTGATCGAGAGCGGATCGATCCCGGCGAAGGGTTCGTCGAGCAACATGATCGAGGGGTTGGCGGCCAGCGCCCGGGCGATCTCGCAGCGGCGGCGTTCGCCGCCGGAAAGTGCCATGGCCGGGCTCGAACGGAGCCGGTCGAGCCCGAATTCATCGAGCAGGCGCTGCAGCTCGCTGGCCCGGGTCGCGGGGTCCGGCTCTGCCAGTTCGAGCACGCAGGCGATGTTCTGCTCGACCGTCATCCCGCGAAAGATGCTGGTTTCCTGCGGCAGATAGCCCAGCCCCAGGATCGCCCGGCGATACATCGGCAGCGTGGTCACATCGACCCCGTCCATCAGGATTCGGCCGCTGTCGGGCTTTACCAGGCCCATGATCGAATAGAAGCAGGTGGTCTTGCCCGCGCCGTTGGGGCCGAGCAGGCCGAGCACTTCGCCCTTGCCGACCGACAGCGAAATGTCGGTCAGCACCGCGCGCTTGTCATAGCTTTTGGCGATCGAGATCACTTCCAGTCCGCCTTGCGGGATCGGCTGCATGGCGGCGGTATTCGGCGCGACGAGATGCTGGACTTCGCTCATGGTCCCCGATCTACGCAGGCTTCGGACGGCCCGCAAGCGTCATTGGTCGATTTGGCAGGCTTTGTGCATGACCCGCCGCAATGCCTTCCTCGCAGACAATGCTTAACGGGGCTTGATCGAACGCCCCTTCGGTGTTCTACTCGGTCTCCGAGGGGAACTGAAAAGGGAATGACCATGGCTAAGGCATGGCACGGCGTCGCACATTGGGCAGCGCGGGCAGGCAAACCGCTCGATTGGCGCAAGCGGATGAGCGACAATATCGCCTATGCCTTGCTGGTCTATACCGGTCTCCAGATTTTCGTCACGATGGGCATGATCGAGAAGAAGGGCGGCTCGCTGCTGCCCTATTTTGCGCTGATCATGCTGGTCGCCGCGATCATTCCGGCTTGTCGCCGCTTTGAAAAGCGCTGGAACCGGCTCAGCGACGAACAGGCCGCAGATCCGCAGTTCGCGTCCTATTACCGCCGCGATCAGGTCTGGCTCTGGGCGCTGACGCTGGGCCTGCCGTTCGTCGTTTCCGGCGTCTTCTTTGGCATGGCGCGCCTGCTCGCCTGATTGCTTTCCTATCGTTAGTCCCTAGATCGGCGGCTCTGCCGAAGGAGTCGCTTGCCCCATGCTCAGTCCCACCGCCGCACAGGACCGCGCCGCCGCATTGATCGATTTCGCGCGCGCTGCCGGGGCCGATGCCGCCGATGCGGTCTATTCGGGTTCATCGTCGGAGAGCGTATCCGTGCGGCTCGGGGCGCTGGAAGATGTCGAGCGTTCGGAAAGCGAGCATCTGGACCTGCGGGTCTTTGTCGGACGCCGGTCCGCTTCGATCGGTTCGAGCGACCTGTCCGACGCGGCGCTTAAGGAGCTGGCGGCGCGCGCGGTCGACATGGCCCGCGCCGCACCGGAAGACCAGTATGCCGGGCTCGCCGACGCGGCGCTGCTCGCCAAGGGTCCCTTTCCAGACCTTGATTCGCTGGATCCGGCCGAACTTAGCCCGGCCCAATTGCGCGAGCGGGCGCTGGAAATCGAGGATGCGGCCAGGGCCGTCGCCGGGGTGACCAATTCCGAAGGTGGCCATGCCAGCCTGTCGCAGCGCAATTTCGCGCTGGTCACCAGCCACGGCTTCGCCGGCTCGTTCGGCGGGACAATGCACGGGATCAGCGCCACGGCGATTGCCGGTGAAGGCGGCAACATGCAGCGCGACTATGCCTGGCGCATGGCTCGGCACCTGGCCGACATGCCAGGGCTGGAAGAGCTGGGCCGGCTGGCGGGGGAACGGGCGGTACGGCGGCTCGATCCGGGCCGGGTCAAAAGCGGGCCGATGCCGGTGGTGTTCGATCCGCGGGTTGGCGGCACGCTGATCTCGCACCTGAGCGGAGCGATCAGCGGCAATGCGATAGCGCGGCGCTCCAGCTTCCTGCTCGAAATGGCCGGGGAGCAGGTGTTTGCTCCCAGCATCACGATCCACGATGATCCTTTACTAGTGCGCGGGCTGTCCTCGCGCCCGTTTGACGGCGAAGGGCTGGCTACCGCGCCGCGCGCGCTAGTCGAAGCTGGACGGCTGACCGGCTGGCTGATGGACAGCGCCGCAGCCCGCCAGCTCGGCGCGGCGCCGACCGGTCATGCCGTGCGCGGGGCGGGCGGTTCGCCGGGGGTCAGCACGAGCAACGTCCAACTGGCACCAGGCAGTGCGACCGTGGCCGAACTGATCGCGGATATCGAAGAAGGCGTGTTCGTGAACGAACTGATCGGTCACGGCGTCAACGGTGTGACCGGGGACTACAGCCGGGGTGCCTCAGGCTATCGCATCGTCAGGGGTGAGATCGCCGGGCCGGTCGCCGAATTCACCGTGGCCGGCAACCTGATCGACATGTTCGCGCGGATGTCGGTTGCCAATGACCTTGAATGGCACCGCACGATCAACGTGCCGACCCTGCGCATCGACGGGATGACAATCGCGGGGGATTGAAGCCTGTCTGCCCATCGGACCAGACCCCTTGAGTTCCCCTCCCGCTTGCGGGAGGAGTCAGGGGAGGGCCTGTTGGGGTAGGCGCATCTAACAGGCCCCCCCGGCCCCTCCCGCGAGCGGGAGGGGAGATAGGCGATCCGCTTACTTCGTGGTGGAGTTCTTGTACCGCTCAATGCATTCCAGCACGATCCGCTTGGCGTCCTCGGCGTCGCCCCACTTGCCGATCCGGACCCACTTTTCCTTTTCCAGGTCCTTGTAGTGGGTGAAGAAGTGCTCGATCTGCGCTAGCACGATCGAGGGCAGATCCTTCTGCTCGCCGATGTCGGAATAGTACGGGAAGGTCGAATCGACCGGAACGCAGATCAGCTTTTCATCGCCGCCGTGCTCGTCTTCCAGGTTGAGTACCCCGATCGGCCGGGCCCGTACCACGCAGCCCGGAACGAACGGTGAGCGCGCGATCACCAGCGCGTCGAGCGGGTCGCCGTCGTCGGACAGGGTGTGCGGGATGAAGCCGTAATTGGCCGGATAGCGCATCGGGGTATGGAGGATGCGGTCGACGAACAGCGCGCCCGATTCCTTGTCGAATTCGTACTTCACCGGTTCGCCGCCAACCGGCACTTCGATGATGACGTTGAGGCTCTCGGGCGGATTGTCGCCGACGGGGATCTTTTCAATACGCATGATGGGCGCGCCTTAGTCGGGATAATGCTGCACTGCAACACCGACGAAGGTCGAACCGGGCAGGAATTCAGCCCAGTGCGTTGATCGTGAAGGCGATCACCCCGATGTTGAAGACAAATGCCGCCAGGCAATGAAGCAGAACCAGGTGCCGCACCTCGGGCGCGGTGATCTGCACGTCCGATGTCTGGAAGGTCATGCCCAGGGTGAAGGCAAAGTAGGCGAAATCGCGATAATCGGGGTGCGGGCTGCCCGGAAATTCGATCCCGCCGCGGTGCTTGTCGCTGTCCTCGCCCCCGCAATAGAACATGTGGGCATAGTGCAAGGCAAAGACCGAATTGGCGAACAGCCAGGCCAGCGCCAGGGTTCCGAGCAGCTTGGCCATGGCAGCATGCTCACCGGTGCGCGCGGCCGCAAGTTCACCGGCGATCGCGGCCATGACCACTCCGGCCAGCAAGGTCGTGATCAGCAGGATCAGCCCGCGGTTGGCGTCGTTCTGTTCCGAATGGCGACGCATCTCGGCAACACTGAAGCCGCGCAGCAGCGGCAGCAACGACAGCAGGAATATAGCTGCGGCCAGATCGAACCCGATCGCTAGCGCGTCCTGCCAACTCGCTCGGGGATCGATCAGCCGCCACAGCCAGAACCCCAGCGGCAACAACGCAACGCACAGGACGAAGCGGGGCGGAGCGATCCGGTTGCCGATGGCAAGGCCGGCCTTGGCCATCCCCTATTTGCCCTTCGCTCGCGGTCGTTTAGGCATCAGCAGCAGCTCCAGTCCGTTTGGCGCCTTGGCAGTAGTGGCGCGCTCCAGCCAGGGCCAGCGCAGCCCGCCCGAATAGGCGATGCTGACCGTCTGGAAACGGCTGCCGCGTTGTAACAGCAGTTCGATCGGTGCGCCACTTTTGCCCGCGGTGATCGCCTTCTTCAGCAAGTCGGCGTCATAGGCCTCGCCATTGACCGCGACGATCTTGGCACCGGAGACCACCCCGGCGTTGAAGGCCGGGCTGTCCCACTGGGTGGCAGTAACCTTGGCATCCTTGTCGAGCACCACGCCCAGCGAATAGGTCAGGTTGACGACCTTGGCATCGGCGAAGCGGGCCTTGTCGAACGGGTTGGGCTCGTCCCGCCAGACCAGGCGGTAGCCGCCCTTTTCGATCCCCATCACCGGGGCCGGCTGGCCGGGGGTATTGATCCGCGTCTCGATGAACTGCGCCCAGTCATAGGGAGCGACCGCGTTCAGCTTGGCGATAATCTCGTCCACCTCGAACGGCAGCTGGCCGTAATCGCCATGGTTCATCCCGAAGAACAGCTTGGCGAAATCGTCGATGCTGCGCTTGCCGCCGGACCGTTCGCGGATGATCTGGTCAATCTCCAGCCAGATCAGCGCGCCTTCGGTGTAATAGTCCTCGCTTCGCGACAGCGAGGCAAATGGCTTGGCCTTGCGCGCGGCGAACACCGGATCGTGGCCGGTATCCTCGACCGAGCGCCAGCGCCGCCCCGGCTGAGTCGAAAAGTTCCCCGCCCAGCTGGCCAGCATCCCCAGCACTATGTCCTTGCCCTGCAGGCCCGAGCGGGCGGCCAGCACGGTTCCCCAGAACTGGTCCTGGCCTTCGTAGGTCCACAGCAGGTCGTCCTGCATCGGCTGGCGATAGTCGGGCGTCCACATCCGCGCGGG
The DNA here is from genome assembly GCF_002440635.1 of Novosphingobium sp. UBA6272. GTDB lineage: Bacteria > Pseudomonadota > Alphaproteobacteria > Sphingomonadales > Sphingomonadaceae > Novosphingobium. The sequence continues at coordinate 68,041 of NZ_DJUW01000017.1, forward strand.
GCGGCGGTACTTGCCGGCCCACGAATGGGCATATTCGTGCGGCAGCAGGTTGCGGTCGAACTCGTACTTGTCCCACTCGAGGAAAGCGCCGGGCTCCAGCTGGTTCTCGCTCGAACGGTGATGCTCCAGCCCGATCCCGCCCATCCGGTCGGTCAGCGCGAGGAGGAATTCGTAGCGGTCGAAATGATTCGCGCCAAACGCCAGCCGGGCTTCGGTGACGAGGTGGCGATGCGGCTCGATCTGCGCGGCGGTGGCATTGAGCTGTTCGGGCTTGTCGGCCACGACATTGAGCGTGACGTTCTGGCCCAGGTCCCATTTGCGGAAATACTTGCCAGCAAAGATCGGCGAATCGACCAGGATCTCATAGCTGGTTTCGGCCCAGCTCAGCTTGTTGCCCTGCTGTTGCAGGCCATCGAGTGCGACCGCGGCGGTCCAGCCCTGCGGAATCGTGACTGAGGGGATCACCCGGATCTGCCGGACATAATGCCCGGCCGGGTAAAGGCTCATCTTCTCCCACTGCAGGTTGAGCATTTCCTGCGTCATGGTGATCCGGCCCTCACTCGCTTGCAGCGGGCTGGTGTGGATATATTTGGCGGTCACTGCCTTGGCCCCGGCCGGAACATCGACGTGGAAGGCATAGACCTCAATCGGATCGCGCTTCCAGGTCAGCTGCTGGTCGCCGGCGAAGAACTGGAGGTCGACCAGCTCGGCCAGCGGCCCGCGCGGGCCGTGGTTGCCGGGCAGCCACTGCGGCATCAGCAGGGTCAGCCGCCGGGTGCCGGGTGCGACCGGGACGGTCTGGGTGACGCGGTAGATACCGCGGCTGACATCGGTTGCGTCGATATCCAGCCGCATCGTTCCGCCCGGATAGGGCAGATCGGCGGCATCGGGCACCTGCCGCGACAGCGGCACGGCGCTCGGCGCGGAGAGCGTGGCGGAGATTGCTGGCGCGCCCATTGCGAGCACGGCCAGGGCAAGTGCGATCCCTGTCGTTCTTTTCATGGGCACCGGTTCTGGCGGCAAGGCGGTGCGCACGCAAGATTCGCCTGCACCCTTTTCGACAAAGCCCATACAAGCTAGGGGCGAGCGCCATGAGCAACACTCCGCAAGCGATCCGTGGCACCCAGGACATCTTCGGCCCCGATGCCGAGGCTTTCGCGCATGTCGTCGAGACCTTCGAGCGCGTCCGCAAGCTCTACCGGTTCCGCCGGATCGAGATGCCGGTGTTCGAAAAGACCGAGGTGTTCTCGCGCAGCATCGGCGAGACCACCGATGTGGTTTCTAAGGAAATGTACTCGTTCGAGGATCGCGGCGGCGAATCGCTAACCCTGCGGCCCGAATTCACCGCCGGGATCTGCCGCGCGTTCCTGACCAACGGCTGGCAGCAGCACGCGCCGCTGAAAGTTGCGACGCACGGCCCGCTGTTCCGGTACGAGCGCCCGCAAAAGGGCCGCTACCGCCAGTTCCACCAGCTCGACGCCGAAATCATCGGCGCGGGCGAGCCGCAGGCCGATGTCGAGCTGCTGGTCATGGCGGATCAGCTGCTCAAGGAACTGGGCATTGCCGATGGGGTGACGCTGATGCTCAACACTCTGGGCGATGCCGCGAGCCGCGACGCCTGGCGGGCAGCGCTGGTCGAATACTTCCGGGCCGTGAAGGGTCAGCTGAGCGAGGATTCACAGGACCGGCTGGAGCGGAACCCCTTGCGCATCCTCGACAGCAAGGACCCGCGCGACAAGGCGTTTGTGGCCGATGCGCCGAAGATCGACGACTTCCTGAGCGAAGAAGCGCAGGAATTCTTCGCCAAGGTCACCGGCGGGCTCGATGCCGCCGGCGTCGAATGGACCCGCGCGCCCAGCCTGGTGCGCGGCCTCGACTACTACCGCCACACCGCGTTCGAATTCGTCACTGATCGGCTTGGCGCGCAGGGCACCGTTCTGGGCGGTGGTCGCTATGACGGGCTGATGGAGTCGCTTGGTGGGGCACCTACGCCGGCGGTGGGCTGGGCTGCGGGGATTGAGCGACTGGCGATGCTGGTGGGGGAGCGGGCTGATACGCAGCCATTCATAGCTGTAGTACCTGACAATCCGGACTTGTTGGACGAGGCTCAGGCATTAGCAACGCAACTTCGCAGAAATGGATTCACTGCAACAATCGCGTTTCGAGGCAACGCTAAACGACACGTCGAGATCGCGCGGAAAGTAGGAGCGGACGCAGCGCTGATTGTAAGATGGAAGGCCGGTGATGGTCCGCGATCTGACGAGTATGGCCCTGTTCGGCGGCTTCATCTGTCTAAGGTCCGGGCCGACCCGGACCATAGCTTCTTGAGCGCTGTTCTTGCAGCAGTTGGAGAAGGAGTCAGCGGTGAGGTTCCGTCGGAGTGATTTTCATTCTCCCAGTTAATCGTCACCCTGAACTTGTTTCAGGGTCCATTTCTCCTCACAGGCCAAAGCTCTATGGGGCAGCCAGGCCGCGCCGTTTCGCCTTGCGCGCCATCACCGGGCCAACCGCAAGATGGACCCTGAAACAAGTCCAGGGTGACGGGTTAGGTGGGCTGAGGTTGCTTTCACTTGGCCCCTCCCCGGTGGGGAGGGGTTGGGGTGGGGGTTCCACACCGGCGTTGACGCGCGGCTTTGCCGCGCTCCCCCATCCCCGGCCCTTCCCCGCTGGGGAAGGGAGAATGCGTGCGCCATGTCGATAAGCGACGCCCGCCTCCACCAGATCGCTGCCCGCTTCGCCGAGATCGAGGCGCGGCTGGCTTCGGGCACACTGGAGGGTAAGGACTTCATCGCCGCCAGCCGCGACTATTCCGAATTGGAGCCGGTGGCCAAGGCCGCCGAGGCAGTCGCGGCGATGCGCGGAGAGCTCGCCAGCCTGGCCGAGCTTGATGATCCCGAGATGCGCGAGCTGGCCGAGGAGGAGATCGCCCGGCTGAAGGCCGACCTGCCCGAGGCCGAACATCGCCTCGCAATCGCCATGCTGCCGCGCGACAGCGCCGACAGCCGCTCGGCCATGCTCGAAGTGCGCGCCGGGACCGGGGGCGACGAAGCCGCGCTGTTCGCCGCCGACCTGCTGCGGATGTACGAACGCTTCGCCGCCGAACAGGGCTGGCGGTTCGAAATGGTCAGCGCCAATTCCAGCGATATCGGCGGCTTCAAGGAAGCCGTGGCCGAGATCAACGGCAACGGCGTTTTCGCCAAGCTGAAGTTCGAGAGCGGGGTCCACCGCGTCCAGCGGGTGCCGGTGACCGAAAGCGGCGGGCGGATCCACACCTCTGCGGCGACCGTGGCGGTACTGCCGGAACCTGACGAGGTTGATGTCCAGATCGAGGACAAGGACCTCAAGATCGACGTTTACCGCGCATCGGGTGCGGGTGGCCAGCACGTAAACACCACCGATTCCGCGGTGCGGATCACTCACTTGCCGACGGGCACTGTCGTCACCTGCCAGGACGGGCGCAGCCAGCACAAGAACAAGGACAAGGCGATGCAGGTGCTGCGCGCCCGCCTGTTCGAGGCCCAGCGCGACGCGGCGCAAGGCGAGGAGGCCGCGGCGCGCAAGGCAATGGTCGGCTCGGGCGACCGTTCGGAGCGGATCCGCACCTACAATTTCCCGCAGGGCCGGGTCACCGATCACCGTATCAACCTGACCCTGCACCGCTTGCCCGAAATCCTCGAAGGCCCGGGACTGGGCGAGCTGATCGACGCGCTGACCGCCGAACACCAAGCCAAGCGGCTGGCGGCGCTGGGCGAGTGACCCCGGCCGAGGGCCAGACCGTTGCGGCGGCGATCCGCGCCGCGACCGAACTGCTCGGCGCGCGGACCGATACGGCGCGGCTCGATGCCGAACTGCTGATGGCGCACGTGCTGGGGGTGACCCGGTCCGACCTGTTCCTGCGCCGGATGCGCGATCCGGCTCCTGCGGCCTTTGCCGATCTGGTTGCCCGCCGCGCGGCCAATGAACCGGTCGCCCATATCGTCGGCCATACCGACTTCTGGGGCCTGACGTTCGAGGTTTCCGATGCGGTCCTGGTGCCACGCGCCGATTCCGAAACGCTTATTGAGGCTGCGGTTCAGGCCTTTGCCGGACGCGCGCCGCAGCGGATCCTCGATCTCGGCACCGGTTCCGGCTGCCTGCTGCTGGCGGCGCTGAGCGAATGGCCCGCAGCCGAAGGCATAGGCGTCGACCGTTCGGCCGAGGCGCTGGCGGTCGCCACCCGCAATGCCCGCCGGCTAGACCTGCAGGCCGAGCTGATCCGCGCCGACTGGACCGTCCCCGGCTGGTCCGCTGGGCTGGGGCGCTTCGATCTGGTGCTGGCCAATCCGCCCTATGTCGAGGACGGGGCCGAGCTTGATCCCGACGTGCGCGATCACGAGCCGGCCGGGGCGCTGTTTGCCGGACCCGAGGGGCTCGATGCCTATCGCGTGCTGGTGCCGCAACTGCCCGATCTGCTCGCGCCGAGCGGCATTGCGCTGGTCGAGATCGGCTATCGCCAGGCCGAGGCGGTGGGAGCGATCGCCACGGCTGCCGGGCTTGCCTGGACCCTGCACCGCGACCTTGGCGAGCGGCCGCGTGCGCTGGAACTCAAGTTTTCCCTTGGCAAGCCGGACGCGAGCGCCTAGATCGGTTGCAGGCCAGCGCCGGACCGCCTTACAGCTGTGTTCCGCAGGCCGCCTCCAACATTTGCATTATCGGGCTTATGCAACGCGCCCGCTGGCAGATGTAGGAACCCGGATCACATGGCGTGACCGGGGAAAAGGGTCTTGCGACCGGAAAGCCCAGCAAAGCCAGGCTGGTCGCGCATTAGGGAAACATACCCCTTGAATAACAACCGTGGGAATAACAACCGTCGGCGTGGCCGCGGTAATCGCCAGAACAACGGCGGCGGCCAGCAACTCAACCGGATTGACAGCCGGGCGCGCGGCAATGCCCCGCAGCTGCTGGAGAAGTACCGCAAGCTGGCGCAGGACGCGCACCTCAACGGCGACCGGGTCCAGGCGGAGTACTATCTCCAGTTTGCCGACCACTATTTCCGCGTGATCGCCGATCAACGTTTGCGCCAGGAAGAGCAGCGCGGTCGCCCGCAAGGCGAGCGCTGGCAGGATGATGGCGCCGAATCCGAGGATTCGGCCGACTTCTCGAGCAACAGCGATTTCCCCAGCTTCGACCAGCCGAATTACGGCCGGCCGCAGCGCGAGGAACGCCCGCGCCGCGAAGAACCGCGCGAGGAACCCCGCGAAGAAGCACCGGTCGAGCAGGTTCAGGAAGCCGCACCCGAGCGCGACGAGGATGGCAATCCGTTCGAACCAGTTGAAAACCCCTTCGTCCGCGAAAACCGCAACCGCGGCGGGCTGCGTCCGCGCCGTGACCGGGACGAGCGTCCCCGCCGCGATCGCGACGATCGCCCGCGCCGTGACGAACGCGACGAGCCCGGCGGGCTCGACCCCGCATCGCTGCCCCCAGCGATCTCCGTGTCGCGCGATGACGATGCTGCCGCGCCGGCAGAAGCCGAAGCCAAGCCGCGCCGCGGCCGTCCGCGCAAGAAGCCGGCCGGCGACGATGCCGGCGAAGCGCTCGAATCGGTGAACTGATCCCCAGCGTGGTGCGCGCGGTGGAACGGGTTCTGACCCATCCGCGCAAACTGGCGCTGGGCCTCGGCGCGCTGGCCGCCTGCGGGTTCCAGCCGCTGGCGCTGTGGCCGCTGGCCTTTGCCGCGCTGGCCGCCTTGATCGAACTTCTGGCCCGTAGTTCCACCCGGCGCGATGCCTTCGTGCTCGGCTGGCTGTTCGGGCTTTCGCACTTTACCCTTGGACTCAACTGGATCGCGGTTGCCTTTGGCTATCAGGCGGCGATGCCGGCCTGGCTCGGCTGGATAGCGGTGGCCGGGCTTTCCGCTTTCCTCGCCGTCTGGCCGGGCCTTACCACACTGGCCGCAAAGGCCTTGGGCGGGGCCAGCCGTTCGGTGCTGGTTCTGGCGCTAGCCGGATGCTGGATTTTGGGCGAATGGCTGCGCGGCTGGGTCTTCACCGGCTTTCCGTGGAACCCGCTGGGCGCAATGACCCTGCAATCCTCCGCCGATCCGGGGCTGGCAACGCTCGGCCGCTGGCTCGGTACCTACGCGCTATCTGGGCTGGTGATTCTGCTCGCCGGGGCCTGGTTGCTGGCCATATCGCGGCAGCGCCGGGACTGGCGCGGTGCGGTTCTGCTGCTGGGGCCGGTGGCGCTGATGCTGCTCCCCACAGCTGGAGAGCGGCGTGAGGGAACCCTGGCCTATACTCTGGTCCAGCCCGATGCCCGGCAGGAAGAGCTGCACGATCCCGCCCGCTACGAGGCGATGTTTCAGCGCGGCATGAAGCTGAGCCAAGCCCGCCCGCCCGGCCAGACCCGGCTGGTGCTGTGGCCCGAATCGGGGCTGCCCGATTTCCTGCTGCCCGGTTATCCGGCGGCCTATTACGAAGCGACCACCTACGCCGCTGACCCGGTCCTATCGCGTGAGCGAATCGGGCACCTGATCGGTCCGGGGTCGCTGCTGCTGACCGGCAACGATCGGTTGGAAATGCAGGACGGCCGCGTGATCGGCGCCCGCGCAGGGATCACCGCGATAGACGAAAAAGGCGCGATCCGCGCGGCTTACAGCAAGTCACACCTGGTACCTTATGGCGAATATGTGCCGATGAAGTGGCTGCTGGAACCCTTGGGGCTCGACCGCTTTGTGCCCGGCGATATCGAGTTCTGGCCCGGCCCGGGGCCGCGCACGATCGATCTGGGCGCGCATGGCCGGGTCGGGATGCAGCTATGTTATGAAATCATTTTTCCCGGCGCGGTGACGCAACCCGGCGCGAGGCCGGACTTTATCTTCAATCCCTCCAACGATGGCTGGTACGGCGATTGGGGTCCGCCCCAGCACCTAGCCCAGGCCCGGCTTCGCGCGATCGAGGAAGGGCTGCCGGTGCTGCGATCGACCACCACCGGGATCAGCGCAGTGATCGATGCGCAGGGCGTGATCCGCGAATCGATCCCGCTGCGCGTGGCCCAGCGCCGCGATGGGTTAATCCCTCCGGCCGCAGAGCCGACGCTGTTCGCCCGCCTGGGCAATCCGCTTTCGCTTGGCTGGGCGATACTTCTTCTTGGCCTTTGCCTTGTTGCGCGACGCCTTCGGCGGAGCTAGAGCAAGCATCACATAAAGCTTTCTTTATATCGGAACCGAAATGCGCAGCGACTATCTCTTCACCTCCGAATCCGTTTCTGAAGGCCATCCCGACAAGGTTTCGGACCAGATTTCCGATGCCATCGTCGATCTGTTCCTGTCCAAGGATCCCGAAGCCCGGATCGCCTGCGAAACGCTGACCACCACCCAGTTGGTGGTTCTCGCCGGTGAAATCCGCTGCAAGGGCGTGTTTGAAAATGGTGAATGGGCCCCCGGCGCGCAGGACGAAATCGAGGCGACGGTGCGCCGGACGGTCAAGGAAATCGGCTATGCGCAGGATGGCTTCCACTGGGAGCGGCTTGAATTCATCAACCGCCTGCACGGCCAGTCCGCCCACATCGCACAGGGCGTCGATGCGTCGGACAACAAGGATGAGGGCGCGGGCGATCAGGGGATCATGTTCGGTTACGCCACCGACGAAACCCCGGATCTGATGCCGGCGACGCTGTATTACAGCCACAAGATCCTGGAACGCATGGCCGCGGATCGCCATTCCGGCGCAGCGCCTTTCCTTGAGCCAGACGCCAAGAGCCAGGTCACGCTGCGCTATGAAGGCAGCCTTCCGGTCGCCGCCACCGCGGTTGTGGTCAGCACCCAGCATGCCAAGGGCTACGACGAGGGCGACAAGGAAGCCGAACTTCACGCCTATGTGAAGCGGGTCGTCTCCGAGGTGATCCCGCCGGTACTGCTGCGCGAGACGAAGTATTACATCAACCCGACCGGATCGTTCGAGATCGGCGGACCCGATGGCGATGCTGGCCTGACCGGGCGCAAGATCATCGTCGATACCTATGGCGGCGCGGCTCCGCACGGCGGCGGCGCGTTCAGCGGCAAGGACCCAACCAAGGTTGATCGTTCAGCCGCCTATATCACCCGCTACCTCGCCAAGAACGTCGTCGCGGCTGGCCTCGCCACCCGCTGCACGATCCAGATCGCCTATGCGATCGGCGTGTCCGAGCCGCTCTCGCTCTATGTCGATACCCATGAGACCGGGACCATCGGCGACGACAAGATCGAGCAGGCGATCCTCGGCATCACCAAGCTTGGCGGACTGACCCCGCGCGCGATCCGCACTCACCTTGGCCTCAACAAGCCGATCTACAAGCCGACCGCCGCCTATGGCCACTTCGGCCGCAAGCCGGACGGCGATCTGTTCCCGTGGGAACGGCTTGATCTGGCTGAGGACCTGAAGGCGGCTTTGAGCTAGATACCTCCCCCTGCCGGGGAGGTATTATTTCCGATAGTCCGCCGTGATCACGCCTGCCGCGGCCAGTTCGGCCTCGTGCGCTTCCTCACGCCAATCCTCGGCCAGTGCAGCCGCTTCCCACTCCAGCATCGCGGGGTGGGCCAGGACGTGATCGACCCAGGCCTGTCCCTTGCCGACATCGAGGCCATAGGTGCGGATGCGGAAGGCGACCGGCGCGAAGAACGCGTCGGCGGCTGAGAAATCCGCCCCCGCCAGCCACGGTCCGCCGAACCGGGCCAGCCCGATCTCGAAAATCTCCCGCACCCGCTGGACATTGCGCTTCAGCCCCTCGCTCATCGGCTTGGGGGTAACGCGCACGCCGACGTTCATCGTGCAATCGTTGCGCAGGTGCCCGAACCCGCCGTGCATTTCCGCGACCGCGCCCTGGGCAAAGATCCGCGCTTCCTCGTCAGCCGGCCAGACCCCGGCATGCCGTTCAGCGAGGTAGAGCGTGATCCCCAATGAGTCCGGAATCAGCCGCGCGCCGTCGATCAACAGCGGGACCTGCCCGGTCGGCGAGAATTTGCGGAAGTCCTCATAATTGTCGGGCTTGGCGAAAGGCTCCAACCGATCCTCGAAGGCAATCCCCAGCGCATTCATCAGCAACCACGGGCGCAGGCTCCAACTCGAATAGTTCCGGTTGGCGGTGATCAGGGTATAGGTCATGGCACCAGCCTAGCTACGCTGCCTGCTGCGTCAATGTGCGGTGATGGCGTCGTCCTCATCCGGCCAGCGCTGCAACCGGGGGCGTCCGGCGTCGAGGAACAGCGCCGGCAGTTTGGCCAGCATCAGGATCTTGTGGATGCACCAGTCCGCCGCGCGTTCGTTCCACTTCGCGGTGGCGCGGCCCTGGCGTTCGAGCCAGCGCTGGTAGGGCAGGAAATGGTCGGGCTCGTCCTTGTGGACGATCTGGAAGATCCGCTTCATCACCGGGTCCGACATGATCAGCCGGTTCTTGAGGATGATCTCGACCTGGGCATAGCCGCGCTGTTCGGTCAGCATGATCACCCGGCACAGCCGTTCGAAATCGTCCTCGCTGCCGACGATCTCGGACGTGTCGAGTTCCTCGATCGAGCAGCGGAACACCCACTGGATGAACCGGTCGATATGACCCACGCCCGAATCGACTTGCAGCGGCATCCGCCCCTGCCGTTCGAACCAGCGGCGGAACATCCGGTAGTGCTTTTCCTCGTCGGCGCGGTGCTTGGCGATTTCGGCCTGGAACTCGGCATCGTCGGGGCAGCGCTGGCGGACCGCATCGAGCACCCGGTCAAGCGAGGTATAGCCGCGATGCTCATTGTAGAGATAGATCGAGGCCAGCACATCGAGGTAGCGTTCGCGAAAGCCAGACCCGGTCATAAATACGCTACTCCAGCATGACGGTCAGCCCTAGCACGGCCTCGGCAAACTCCTCACGAAATTCCTGCACGACGCCCTTTGCGCTGCGAACCTGGTCGACCAGGCCGACCCCTTGGCCAACGAAGTACGAAACGAGTTCGCGGGCCTGTTCGTTCCCGCCGAGCACGGCCTTCTCAATCTTCTGGAAGCTGGGCTCGGAAACCATGCCCATCAGCGGCATCGGCAGGGTGCCGGGGCTGCCGGCGCCGTCCCATGCCTCGTGCCAGGCGGTCTTAAGCTGGCGGGCGGGTTTGCCGGTCCGGCTGCGGCTGCGCACGGTATCGCGGCTGCGCGCGGCAATCATCTTGTCGCGGAAGGCTTCGCTGGTTTCCGCCTCGGTGGTGGCGAGCCAGACCGATCCAGTCCAGGCCCCTTGCGCTCCTGCCGCCATCATCGCCGCCATCTGCGCCCCGGTCATGATCCCGCCTGCGGCCAGCACAGGAATGTCCTGCCCGGCGGCCTTGAGCGCGCGGACCACTTCGGGGATCAGCACCAGGGTGGATACTTCGCCGCAATGCCCGCCGGCCTCGCCGCCCTGGGCGACGATGATATCGACCCCGGCGGCAGCCTGGCGCAGTGCGTGTTCCTTGGCCCCGACCAGCGCGGCCACCGGCACGCCGCGCCGCTTGCCTTCCTCGATCATCCGCGCCGGCGCGATGCCCAGCGCATTGGCGATCAGCCGGATCGGGTGGCGGAAGGCCACTTCCATCTGGGCATAGCCGTTTTCGGGCGTGATCCCGGCGCGGCCTTCGTAGTGGACCACCTGATCGGCCGAAACGTCGAGGCCGTACTGGCCGAGCAATCCGGCGGTGAAGCGCTTGTGTTCGTCAGAAATCGCATCGGCGCGCTCGGCATTGCTGGCAAAGTCGGCGACGCGCGGATCGACTACTTCGGGCACCAGCACGTCGACACCGTAGGGCGCGCCGTCGATGTGTTCATCGATCCAGGCGAGTTCTTCCTCGAGCTGGTCGGGGGTGAATCGGGTCGCCCCCAGCACCCCGAACCCGCCGGCCTTGCTGACCGCCACCACCACATCGCGGCAATGGCTGAACGCGAACAGCGGAAACTCGCAGCCGGTCAGGCGGCAGACCTTGTTGTGCATCGCGCTTACCCCCGCGGCAAAGTGACCGGGCCGCCCAGCTCGATCGCCTTCACATAGGCCGGACGCGCCTTGAGCGCGGCGAGATAGCGCGACAGGTTGGGGCGGGGCTGGACCTGACCCAGCACTTCGGCATGCTCGAGCAGGTATTCCAGGTTGATGTCGGCCCCGGTGAAGGTCTCACCGCACAGGAAGCTCTTGCCCTCCAGCTGGCTTTCGACCCAGTCGAGCTGCTTCTTCAGTTCGGCATCCATCCAGCCAAGTGCGCCTTCAGGCAGGCCCAGCCGGGGCCCGAGCAGCCGCATCAGCATCGGCATGCCCAGCGTCCCCTCGGCGAAGTGCAGCCATTCGAGGTATTCGGCGCGTCCGCTATCGGGCGGGAGCAGCTTGCCGCCGCCATGCCGGTCGACGATGTATTCGATGATTGCCGAGCTTTCGACCATCACCCGTCCATCGATCTCGACCGCCGGAGCCTTGCCCAGCGGGTGGACGTCATAGAGCGAAGGCGGCGAGCGGAAATCGGCGCCGCGGGTGTGCTGGACCAGCTCATAGGGCAGGTCCAGCTCTTCCATCAGCCAGATGATCCGGGTCGAGCGCGAAATCTTGAGGTGGTGCACACGGATCGTCATCTGGCTGGTCTCCCTAGGTTACATAATGCGCCGTCGTCTTGGCCTTTACCTCCTCGGCGGTGACGCCGGGGGCCAGCTCGATCAGCTTGAACGGTGAACTGTGGTCCGGGCGCTGGAAAACCGCAAGGTCGGTTATCACCATGTCGACCACGTTGCGCCCGGTCAGCGGCAGGGTGCAGGCCGGGATCAGCTTGGGGCTGCCGTCCTTGGCGCAGTGTTCCATCACCACGATGATCTTCTTGACCCCGGCGACCAGGTCCATCGCCCCGCCCATGCCCTTGATCATCTTGCCCGGGATCATCCAGTTGGCGATATCGCCGCCTTCCGAAATCTCCATCGCGCCGAGCACGGTCAGATCGATCTTGCCGCCGCGGATCATCGCGAAGCTGGCGGCGCTGTCGAAATAGGCCGAGTGCGGCAGCTCGCTGATCGTCTGCTTGCCGGCGTTGATCAGATCGGCGTCTTCCTCGCCCTCGATCGGGAAGGGCCCGATGCCGAGCATGCCGTTTTCGCTCTGCAGCGTCACGGTGATCCCGGTGGGGACGTGATTGGCCACCAGCGTCGGGATGCCGATCCCCAGGTTGACGTAGTAACCGTCGCGCAGTTCCTGCGCGGCGCGGGCGGCCATCTGGTCGCGGCTCCAGCCCTGGGCGATATGATCATGTGTGGTCATCAGCCGACATCCGTGGTGCGAGTGGTGCGGAATTCGATCTTCTTGTCATAAGGGCTGCCGTTGATAAGCCGCTGGACATAGACCCCGGGCAAATGGATCGCGTCGGGATCAAGCTGCCCCGGTTCGACAATCTCTTCCACCTCAACCACGCAGACCTTGCCGCATTGCGCGGCCGGCACGTTGAAGTTGCGCGCGGTCTTGCGGAAGATCACGTTGCCGGTGGTGTCGGCCTTCCAGCCCTTGACCAGCGCCAGGTCGGCGAAAATCCCGGCTTCGAGGATGTATTCCTCGCCATTGAAGACCTTCGATTCCTTGCCCTCGGCCACCAGGGTGCCGACCCCGGTCTTGGTGTAGAACCCCGGAATGCCCGCGCCGCCGGCGCGCATCCGCTCGGCCAGCGTGCCTTGCGGGCAGAATTCGACCTCAAGCTCGCCCGACAGGTACTGGCGCTCGAACTCCTTGTTCTCGCCGACATAGCTGGCCATCATCTTCCTGACCTGCCGCGTGCGCAGCAGCTTGCCGATCCCTTCGTTGTCGATCCCGGCGTTGTTAGAGACGAAGGTCAGGTCCTTGACCCCGGAATCGCGCACCGCATCGAGCAGCCGGTCGGGAATCCCGCAGAGGCCAAACCCGCCGCTGGCGATCAGCAAGCCATCGCGCAGCAGGCCATCAAGGGCACTGGCCGCATCCGGATAGATCTTGTTCACTCGCTTCTCCCTGAACTCACGAAGGCGTTGTCCAAGCCTGCGCCGCTATGTGAAGCGCAGGGCCGAGGCAATTGCAACTAACGCGGTGCGGGTTGCGCGGAATGCAAGCTGTCAGGCGGGCAGTTGCAACCCCAACACCGCCCCCAGCTCCGCCAGCGCCTGCTCGCCGCTCGCCACCTTGATCGCGTGCATGCCGAGCTGCCCGGCCGGCTTGCAGTTGATGCCGAGGTCGTCGAGGTACACGCACTGCGCCGGTTCCAGCCCCAGCTTCTCGCACATCATCAGGTAGATCCGTGGATCGGGCTTGCGCACCCCGGCCTTTGAGCTTTCGATGGTGTGTTCGAACCGGGCGAAGACCTGTTCGTAGGCGTCCTTTGAATCGCCGCTGCGGGCCATCCCCGCGCCGTGGCCGGTGGGCACGTTGTTGGTGATGCAGGCGAGGCGGTAGCCTTCCGCTTTCAGCCGGTCGAGCGCGGCAACCATCGCCGGGCGGATCGATCCGGACAGGACCGCGAGCACCGACGCGCCATCGAGGGCGTGGCCCAGCGCCGCCGCCTCGGCCGCGAAGAGGCCGTCGAATGCGGCTCCGTCGATCTCGGCGCGTTCGAACCGGGCCCAGGCGTTGTCGTGCGGATTGGCGGCGTTGACGGTGCGGATGAAATCGCGCGGCAGGCCGCGTTCGGCTTCGAGCCGGTTGAACGCCTCGAACGGGGAGGCGGTGATCACTCCGCCGAAATCGAAAATCACTGCCTCGAACCGCCTCTGCGTCACGTCTCTTTCTCCCCGCTTGCGTCCCGGCACTGGCCGATCCGCCGGCCCGGCGCAAGGTCTGGCCGATTTGATGCAGGTCATGGTGGGGCCTTGCGGGAAGGGTGTACAACCGTGTCATCGAAAGGAGAGGAACCATGCGCTCCATTCTAGTACAGGCCGGCCGCGACAAGGGGATGGCCGCGCGGCTCGACACCGCGATGGATCTGGCCCGCGCCCACGAAGGCCATGTTACCCTGGCGATCGATACCCCGATCGACCAGTTCGTCACCGTCGATCCTTATGGCGGGGCCTATGTTGCGCGCGAGGCGCTCGATGCCGCGCTGGCTGCCGACGATGCCCTGGCCGCGGCCTTTGCCGGACGGATGGCCGAAGACGATGTCCCGTTCGATGTGGTCCAGTTCGAAACCCAGCCGCTCGAAGCGATGATCGCCGCCGCGCGGCTGGCCGACATCGTCGTGGTTTCGCGCGATTGCGGCTATGCCGGCGATCTGGCGGTCGAGGCCAAGTGTCCGGTGCTGGTGTTGCCAGCGGGCCGCGGCCTTGGCCTGCCGCTCAAATGCGCCTGCATCGCCTGGGATGGCAGCGACGAAGCCGCCGTGGCGCTGCGCGGATCGACCGGGCTGCTGTGGGGTTGTCCTGAGGTTCACGTGTTGACCGTGCTGACCGACAAGCCGCAGGGCTTCCCGCCGACCGACGCGCTGCGCTATCTCTCGCGGCACGAGATAAAGGGCGAGCTGCACGAACTGGCCAAGGGCAATTCGGTTGAGGAGACCCTGGCCGCCGAAGTGAGCCGGCTGGGCGGGCAGCTGTTGGTGATGGGTGCTTTCGGGCACAGCCGGATCCGCGAATTCATGTTCGGCGGGGTTTCGCGCTATTTCCTTGAGGATGCCGCCGGACCGGCGTTGCTGATGGCGCACTGAGCGGCGGAAAGCGCCGAGATCGATACCGCAGTGCAAAATTGCGCTGCGGTATCGGCATGTCTGGCGCCTTCCCGAAAGTGCAGGTTCGTCCGACTTTCCCTTACGGAAACCTTGAAAAACCTTGCTGAATTGCGGGCAACTGAACGGCAGTTGCAAATTACGCAACGATAAATGATCTTTTCGCACTTGCACAATAAGCGGTCAGGCGGCATTTAGATCGTGCCTTTCAGGCATCCTCTCCCAAAACTTCCCAAGGCCGGGTCGGCAACGACCCGGTCTTTTTTTGTCCGAATTCCGGGCGCGGCCGTCGCGGCGGAAATCCGCTGCACGGCCGGAATTGCAATTGCTGCAACCAGTTCCTAGCTTTGGCACTCAGACAGCCGGATTGGATTGCACATGGCCGATACCCCCGCCAACACCGTGAAGCTTCAGGTCGCCGCCGCGCGCCAGGAGGAAAGCGGTAACGGCTTTGCCCGCCTGCCCAAGTCGGCCTTTTCCAATCTTGGCGTGACCGAAGGCGACGTGGTCGAGATTGAAGGCAAGCGCACCACGGCCGCGCGGGTCCAGGCGGCCTATGCCGAGGACGAAGGGCTGGAGGTGATCCGGCTTGACGGGCTGCAGCGGGCCAATGCCGAGGCCGGTTCGGGCGACCACGTCCAGGTCCGCAAGGCCGACAGCAAGCCGGCAACCCGGGTGGTCTTCGCGCCTGCCCAGCGGGAAATGCGACTGCAGGGACCGGGCCAGGCGCTGAAGCGCAACTTCTTTGGCCGGGCGCTGGTCGCGGGCGATATTGTCGCCACCACCGGCCAGCAGCAGGTCCGCGACATGCCGCCGCAGGTCGCGCGGATGTTCAACGCCCCGGCCTTTGCCCTGACCCAGATCCGGCTGACCGTGGTTGCGACCGTGCCCAAGGGCATTGTCCACATCGACGAGAATACCGAGGTCGAACTGCGCGAAGCGTTCGAGGAGGCGCGCAGCCACCGCGGCGATGTCAACTACGACGACGTCGGCGGGATGGGCGATACGATCCGCCAGCTCCGCGAAATGGTCGAGCTGCCGCTGCGCTATCCCGAACTGTTCATCCGCCTCGGCGTGGATCCGCCCAAGGGCGTGCTGCTGCACGGCCCGCCGGGAACCGGCAAGACCCGGCTGGCGCGCGCGGTTGCCAACGAAAGCGAAGCGAGCTTTTTCACCATCAACGGGCCCGAGATCATGGGCAGCGCCTATGGCGAGAGCGAAAAGCGCCTGCGCGACGTGTTCGAGGAAGCGGCCAAGGCTTCGCCCTCGATCGTCTTCATCGACGAGATCGATTCGATCGCACCGAAGCGTTCGGGCACGCCCGGCGAGGCTGAAAAGCGGCTGGTCGCCCAGCTCCTGACGCTGATGGACGGGCTCAACACCGGTTCCAACATCGTGGTGATCGCGGCGACCAACCGCCCCGATGCGATCGACGAGGCACTGCGCCGCCCCGGCCGGTTCGACCGCGAGATCGTGGTCGGGGTGCCGGACGAGAGCGGCCGACGCGAGATCCTGGGGATCCACACCCGCGGCATGCCGCTGGCCGAGGGGGTCAATCTCGACGAATTGTCGCGCACAACCCACGGCTTTGTTGGGGCGGACCTTGGCGCCCTGGCGCGCGAGGCGGCGATGGATGCGGTGCGGCGGATCATGCCGCAGCTCGATCTTGAAGCCCAGACGATCCCGGCCGAAGTGCTCGAGAACCTGACCGTTACCCGCGACGATTTCCTTTCGGCGCTGAAGCGGGTCCAGCCTTCGGCGATGCGCGAAGTGATGGTCCAGGTGCCGAACATCGGCTGGGCCGATATCGGCGGAGCAGATGAGGCGCAGGAGACGCTGCGGGAAGGGATCGAGCTGCCGCTGAAGAACCCCGACGCCTTCCGCCGGCTGGGGATCCGTCCGGCCAAGGGCTTTCTGCTCTATGGTCCGCCGGGCACCGGCAAGACCCTGCTGGCAAAGGCGGTGGCCAAGGAAAGCGAGGCCAACTTCATCTCGATCAAATCGAGCGACCTCTTGTCCAAGTGGTACGGCGAGAGCGAGCAGCAGATCAGCCGGCTGTTCGCCCGCGCTCGCCAGGTCGCCCCTTGCGTGGTGTTCATCGACGAGATCGACAGCCTGGTTCCGGCCCGCGGCACCGGCGGGAACGAGCCGCAGGTCACCGCGCGGGTGGTCAACACGATCCTTGCCGAAATGGACGGAATGGAAGAGCTGTCATCGATCGTGGTGGTCGGCGCAACCAACCGCCCGGGCCTGATCGATCCGGCGCTGCTGCGCCCGGGGCGGCTGGACGAGCTGGTCTATGTCGGCACGCCCGATGCCAAGGGGCGGGCGCATATCCTCAAGATCCACACCAAGGGCATGCCGCTGGCCAAGGACGTCGATCTGGCGGCGATTGCGCAGGAAGCCGAACGCTTCACCGGGGCCGACCTTGAGGACCTCACCCGCCGCGCCGGGATGAACGCGATCCGATCGCGCGGGGCAAAGGTCAAGTCGGTGACGGCCGAAGACTTCAAACAGGCCCTGGCCGATTCGCGCGCCACCGTGACGCCCGAGATGGAGGCCGAGTACAACAAGATGAAGGGTGAGCTGAAAAAGCGGGCCGCCGCGATCAATCCCACCCCGCTTGGCTTCCTCGCCCCCGGCATGGTCAGTTCGACCCGCGACAAGAAGCACAGCTGATCCGCGCCTCAGGCGGAGATCAGACCTCGTCGCAGAGCGCCTCCGGCATATGTTCGCGCAGCCATTCCAGCATGGCTTCGCGAACCGCCGGGCGCAGCCGGGCGAGCGAGGTCGGGCCGGGCGCGCTCATCACCAGGTTGAGATCGACCGAGCCGACCCGCACTTCGGAGACATGCAGCGCGCCGGTGCGCTGGTCCCAATCGGGATTGGCGGCGAGCAGCGCGGTATAGGCCTCGCGGATCGGCTGGATCGCGCTGCCGGGCTTGATCGGCAGCACCACCGACCCGGTGATCCCGCCGCCGACGCGGGTCCAGTTCTGGAAGCTGCCGTCGAGGAACTTGGCGGTCGGGATGATGATCCGGCGCTCGTCCCCGGTGCGAACCACCACGAAGCTGAGGCGGATATCCTCGACCCGCCCGCTTTCGCCATCGACCACCACAAAATCGCCGATCCGGATCGGCTCGGTCAACGCGATCTGGATGCCGGCGATCAGCGACTTGAGCGCCGGCTGGGCCGCTGCGCCAACCGCCAGGGTCGCGATCCCGGCCGAGGCGAGCAGGGTGGTGCCGATATTGCGCACCGCCGGTATCCCGAACAGCACCAGTGCCACGGTCACAAAGATGATCACGAAACCCGCCATGCGCGAGAAGATCGCGATCCGGGTGCGGCGGCTGCGCGACGCCACCTCGTCCTGATAGGCTTCGGTGCGCAGCTGCATGATCTGGGCAAAGGCCTTGACCAGCGCGAACAGCACCCAGCCGAGCAGGGCGGGCTCGACGAACCGCCCGGTCAGTTCCCAGAACCGCGCGATCAAGGCATTGCCTTCGGCGACGAGCGAGATCGCGATTCCGGCCATGGCGAAGCGGATCGGCTGATAGATCCGCGCGAAGACCAGATCGTCGGACTGCGATTCGGAAAGGCGCGCGGCGCGCTTCAGCACCGCGAACAAGGCGAAATGCAGCGCAAGCGCGATTCCCACGGCGATGCCGGCATGGATTGCCGCGCCGGTCAGGGCAGCCGACCAGTCGATCAGGGTTTCGGCAGTGGTGGGCGCAGGGCTCATGGCTGGATCGCTCCCGTCAATGGGCAGCGCCCCAGCTGGGGCCGGTGCCGATCTCCACACCCAGCGGCACGGTCAGGCGGACGGATGGCTCCGCCGCACCGGCCATCACGCTGCGGATCACTACGCTCGCCGCCGCGACATCGGCTTCGGGCAGTTCGAACACCAGTTCGTCGTGGACCTGCAGCAGCATCCGGACATGGCCCAGCCCGGCCGCTTCCAGCGCAGACATCATCCGCACCATCGCGCGCTTGATGATATCGGCGCTGGTGCCCTGGATCGGCGCGTTGATCGCCGCGCGTTCGGACCCGGCGCGCTCGTTCTGGTTCGACGAGCCGATCCGGGGGAACCAGCACTTGCGGCCGAACAGGGTCTCCGAAAAGCCCTTGTCGCGGACCGAGGCCAGGGTCTCGTGGATGTAGCGCTGTATTCCCGGGAAGCGCTGGAAATAGAGGTCGATCGTGGCCTGGGCTTCTTCGGACGTGATGCCCAGCCGCCCGGCCAGCCCCCAGCGGCTGATCCCGTAGAGGATCGCGAAGTTGACCGTCTTGGCCCGGCCGCGGGTATCGCGGTTTACCTCTCCGAACATTTCCTGCGCGGTGCGGGCGTGGATGTCTTCCCCCGCGGAAAAAGCCTCTTTCAGCGCCGGTACGTCGGCCATGTGCGCAGCCAGCCGCAGTTCGATCTGGCTGTAATCGGCAGCGAGCAGGACATTGCCGGGCTCGGCCACGAAGGCTTCGCGGATCTGGCGGCCGATCTCGGTCCGGATCGGGATATTCTGCAGGTTGGGTTCGGTCGAGCTCAATCGCCCGGTCTGCGCGCCGACCAGGCTGTAGCTGGTGTGGACCCGGCCCGTCGCAGGGTTGATCGCTTCCTGCAGTGCCTCGGTATAGGTGCTGCGCAGTTTCGAAAGCTGGCGCCATTCGAGCACCTTGGTGGCGATTTCGGCGCCTTCGCCAGCGAGACCTTCCAGCACGGAAACGTCGGTCGAATATTGGCCGCTCTTGCCCTTCTTTCCGCCCTTGTAGCCCAGCTTGTCGAACAGGATTGCGCCCAATTGCTGCGGGCTGCCGATCGTGAAGGGCTGCCCGGCCATGCTGTAGATCTCACCCTCCAGCTTGGCGATCTCTTCGGCAAAGGTCGAGGACAGCGATGCCAGCCGTTCGCGGTCGACCTTGATCCCGTGGCGCTCCATCTGCGCCACCACCGGTACAAGTGGCCGGTCGACCCGCTCATATACCCGCGTCGCGGCTTCCTCGGCCAGCCGCGGCTTGAGCAGGCGATGCAGCCGCCAGGTTACTTCGGCATCCTCGGCGGCATATTCGGTGGCGCGATCGAGCGGCACTTCGCCAAACGGGATCGCCTTCTTGCCGGTGCCGCAGATGTCCTTGAAGGCCAGGGTGGTGTGGCCGAGGTGGCGGGTGGAAAGCTCGTCCATCCCATGCCCGCCGCCGATCCCGTCGATGCTGCGTCCGGCATCGAGATCGAAGCTCATCACCATGGTATCGTCGATCGGGCCGACCGCGATCCCCCCCACCTGCTCTCCGGCCCGCGCCAGGACATTGAGATCGTACTTGGCGTTCTGGCCGATCTTGAGCACCGCATCGCTTTCGAGCAGCGGCTTCAGGATCGCCAGCGCACGGGTCATTTCAACCTGCGGCGGGCGTTCGGCAAACATGTCGCTGCCGCCGTGGCCCAGCGGGATGTAGCAGGCATCGCCCGGGCCAAGCGCCAGGCTGATCCCGGCCAGGTCGGCGCGCATCGCGTCGAGCGCGCTCGTTTCGGTATCGAAGGCCACCACATGTGCGGCCATTGCGCGGTCGACCCAGGCCTGCAGCGTCGCCTCGTCCTGTACGCAGGCATAGAGCGAGCGGTCGATCGCGGGCAGGGCGGGGAGCGGCTGGCGGTCGCTGCCGATTTTGGTGCCGGCCCCGGACGTGACCGGCTTTTCCGGGTGCAACTGGGTCTTGCGTTCCGGGCTGCCGCGCCCTTCGCCCAGCCGCTTGAGCAGCGAATTGAACCCGTGTTCTTCGAGGAATGCCGCCAGCGGCTCGGGCGGGATTGCATCGAGTTTGAAATCATCGAGCGCCATCGGCAAGGCGCAATCTTCCTTGAGCTGGACCAGCACCCGGCTGAGCCGCGCCATGTCAGCCTGCTCGATCAGGCTTTCCTGCATTTTCGAAGGTTTCATGGTCGGCGCGGCTGCCAGCGCACCTTCCAGGCTGCCGTATTCCTGGATCAGCTTGGTCGCGGTCTTTGGTCCGATCCCGCGAATGCCGGGAACGTTGTCGACCGCATCGCCCATCAGCGCCAGCACGTCGCCGACCTTCTCGGGGGCCACGCCGAATTTTTCCTCGACTTCGGGAATGCCGATCCGCAGGTTCTTCATCGTATCGAGCATGTCGATCCGGCCTTCACCGCAAGGGCCGACCAGTTGCATCAGGTCCTTGTCGGAGGAAACGATCGTCACGTCCCAGCCGCGCTCGGCCGCGGCGCGGGCATAGGATGCGATCAGGTCATCCGCTTCCAGTCCCATTTCCTCGATACAAGGCAGGCTGAAGGCCCGGGTCGCGTCGCGGATCAGCGGGAACTGCGGCTTGAGATCTTCGGGCGGCGGCGGGCGGTTGGCTTTGTAATCGGGGAAGATATCGTTGCGAAAGCTCTTGCCGCTGGCATCGAGGATCACCGCCAGATGGGTCGGCCCATCGGCCTTGTTGAGATCATCGGCCAGTTTCCACAGCATCGTGGTGTAACCATAGACTGCGCCAACCGGGACCCCTTGCGGGTTGGTCAGCGGCGGCAACCGGTGGTAGGCGCGAAAGATATAGGCCGAACCGTCGACCAGATAGAGATGCTGTTTGGGCTCCATGGCCCATGCCTAGCAGGACACGGTGCGCAGGGTAAGAGGCCGATGATCGCGGGCGAATCACCCTATCTTTTTTGCCCCACGGGCTTGTCACATAGCGGTCAGATCGCGGTGAAATGGATCAAAAGTGGCGGAAATGCGGCACGTTGGATTGGCCCTACAGCAATCTCTTGCATAGGGGGACGAAGGCCACTAAATCACCCCGCGAAGTCTACCGCATCGGTAGGCTTTCCGTGCGGTCGCTCGCGTCGAATTTGGCAAAAGCGGTCGTGCGTGGTCCACTCGCTGTTAAGGAATACCATACATGCGCAAGATCGTTCTCGCCGCCGCCGTTGCCGGTGCTGCTCTGACCCTGTCGGCCTGCTCGCAGGAAGCCAAGGAAGACGCCGCCGCCACCGCTACGGAAGCCGTTGAAGCTGCTACCGACGCTGCCACCGACGCCGCTTCGGCCGGTGCTGAAGCTGTCGACGCCGCCAAGGGTGCTGCCGCTGAAGGCGCTGCTGCCGCTTCGGGCGCTGCTGCTGAAGCCGGTGCTGCTGCCGAAGGCGCTGCCAAGGAAGCTGCTGCTGCTGCCGACGAAGCCGCGAAGAAGATGTAATCTTCGCCTTCGGGCAAACGGATCGGGGCGCGGAGGGAGACCTTCGCGCCCCTTTTCTTTATGTTCGCTTGACTCGTTTAATCGCGCGATTAACTTTCGCTCCGCACCGGTCATTCAAGGCCGGCGGGAGAGAGAGTTGAGCGCTTCCCTGCCTGAAGGCCTTGCTGCGGCGCTGCGCCGGATCGGCTTGCCTGCGCCCGCAGCGCTTGAACGGCTGTCAGGCGGGGCCAATATGGAAAGCTGGCGCTTCACCGCGGGCACCAAAACCTGCGTGCTGCGCCGCGCGCCTTCGCTCGAGATGATGGCCGGCCGGCCGATGGACCATGGCGGAGAGGCGGCGCTGATCCGCGCCGCCCGCGCTGCCGGGGTGATGGCACCCGAAGTGCTGGTCGAACTTGCGCCGGATGACGGTATCGGCTCGGGCTATGTGATGCGCGCCATTTCCGGCTCGCCCGATCCCAATGCCTTTCTGGCCGAAGCCGATCCAGCCCTGGCGATCCGCGACATTGCCCGCGAACTTGTCGCCACCCACCGCACCGATTGCACCGGTCTGCCAGTGCCGGTGATGGACACTGCCGAGGCACTGGGCGCGCTGCGCGAGCGCTTTCTTGAATACGGCGGGGACCGGCCGATCCTTGCCCTGGCGCTGCGCTGGCTCGAAGCAAACATCCCGCCGCCGGTTACGCCTCGGCTGGTTCACGGCGATTTCCGGCTCGGCAACCTGATGTTCGAGCATGGCCGGCTGACCGGGGTGCTTGACTGGGAATTGGCGCACCTGGGTGACTGGCACGAGGATCTGGCCTTCGGCTGCATGACCGTCTGGCGCTTTTCGCGGCCCGACCGACCGGGCTATGGCCTGACCACGGTGGAAGAGCTTGCGGCGGCTTACGAAGAGGCCGGGGGCGACAAGTTCGACCCTGACCGGTTCCGTTTCTGGACGATCTACCGGACCTTCTGGTGGGCGCTCGGCTGCCTGCAGATGGGCGGGTACTGGCGCGCCGGGCATGATCGTTCGGTCGAACGCGTGGTGGTCGCCCGCCGCACCGCCGAGCAGGAGCTGGACCTGCTGCTGTTGCTGGAAGACATGGCTCCCGAGGCCGAACGCAGCCGCCCGCTGCCGCCCGCCGCAGAGCCGTTGCCCGCAACCACAGGCGAACCGAGCGGAGCCGAAATTCTGACCGCCATATCCGAATGGCTTGGCAGCGAGATCAAGCCGCTGGTGTCCGGGCGCGGCAAGTTCGACCTTGCGGTCGCCCGCAACGCCCTGGGCATCGTCGCGCGCGAGATCGAGCAGCGCCCTAGCGCCACCGATGCGGAACTTTCCGCCGATTTGATGTCGGGCAAGGCGGACCTGGCCACGCCCGGCCTGTTGGCCAGACTGCGCCGCATGGCGCTGGCCAAGCTTGCCGCCGACATGCCGAAGTATCCCGCCCTCGCAGCCGCGCGGGCGAAATGGGAAGGAAACTGACAATGGACTTTGCGATCCCCCAGGACCTCGTCGACTACCTCGCCGAGCTCGATGCGTTCATCGCTGCGGAGATCAAGCCGCTGGAGCAGCAGGATGACAACATCCGCTTCTTCGACCATCGCCGCGAATGGGCCCGAACCGATTTCGAAAACGACGGCCTGCCGCGCCACGAATGGGAAATGCTGCTGCGCGAAGCCTCGCTGCGGGCCGACAAGGCCGGGCACTGGCGCTTTTCCGCGCCCAAAAAGTACGGCGGCAAGGACGGTTCCAACCTGTGGATGGCCGTGATCCGCGACCGCTTCGCGGCGATGGGGCTGGGGCTGCACAACGATCTGCAGAACGAGCACTCGATCGTCGGCAATTTTCCGTTCGTGGCAATGTTCGAACATTTCGGCACGCCCGAACAGCAGGAAGAATTCATCCTCGGCGGGTTCAACCGCCAGCGCCGAGTCGCTTTCGGCCTGACCGAACCCGACCACGGCTCCGACGCGACCCACATGGAAACCCGTGCGGTCCGCGAAACCCGCGATGGCGTGCCGGGCTGGCGGATCGACGGGCGCAAGATGTGGATCACCGGCATGCATGTCGCCACCCATTGCGCCGCGTTCTGCCGGACCAGCGGCAAGGACGGCGATGCCAGGGGTATCACCTGTCTGCTGGTTCCGATCGACACCCCCGGCATGGTGGTCGACGAATATATGTGGACCTTCAACATGCCGACCGATCACCCGCGGATGCATTTCGAGAATTGCTGGGTGCCGGAATCGGCGGTGCTCGGCCCGGTCGACGGCGGGCTCTCGATTGCGCAGAGCTTCGTGCACCAGAACCGCATCCGTCAGGCCGCCAGCTCGCTGGGGGCGGCGACCTACTGCGTCGAGGAAAGCGTCAAATACGCCCGCGAAAGGAAGCCGTTCGGGCAGGAGCTCGCGCGCAACCAGGGGATTCAGTTCCCGCTGGTCGAGCTGGCCACCCAGTGCGAGATGCTGCGCGCCTTCATCTACAAGACCGCCTGGGAGATGGACCAGATCCCGCACAAGGAACTGGAGCACCAGCTGTCCGACAAGATCAGCATGTGCAACTACTACGCCAACCGGCTGGTCTGCGAAGCGGCTGACCGGGCGATGCAGGTTCACGGCGGGATCGGCTATTCACGGCACAAGCCGTTCGAGCACATCTATCGCCATCATCGCCGTTACCGGATTACCGAAGGCGCCGAAGAAATTCAGATGCGCAAGGTTGCGGCCTACCTGTTCGGATATCTCGGGCCGCGCAAGGCGCAATATCAGGGCTGAAGCCAAAGCGTTGCCGCACTGCAACAAACGGCGAAATTCGTAACCGGCCTCTTGTTCTGGCGAGAGAATCTATTCAATCTGGCCATTCCGTTACAAAGCGCCGGGGCGGCCCGGTCGTTCACATAAGAATTATTGGGGTACCGTTATGCGTTCCAGCAACCGATTTGCTCTGCTCTGCAGCCTTTCCGCCTTCGCAGTTGCCATGCCGGCCCAGGCGCAGGACGCCCCGGCCGAGGACGAAGCCGGCCCCACGATCATCGTCACCGGGACCCGCGCTGCCTCGCGCACGGTCGAAAAGTCGCCGGTGCCGGTCGATGTGCTGACATCCGATGCGATCACCGAAGGCGGTCAGGTCGAAACCAACAAGATCCTCAACAAGCTGGTGCCCAGCTTCAACTTCCCGCAGCCGGCGATTGCCGACGGGTCCGACGCACTGCGCCCGGCTACCCTGCGCGGCCTTGGCCCGGACCAGACCCTCGTGCTGGTCAATGGCAAGCGCCGCCACGTTTCGGCGCTGCTCAACATCAACGGCACGGTCGGGCGCGGTTCGGCGGCGGTCGACATGAACGCGATTCCCGCGCTGGCGATCGACCGGATCGAAGTGCTGCGTGATGGCGCATCCTCGCAATATGGCTCCGACGCGATCGCCGGGGTGATCAACATCCGGCTCAAGACCACCAGCGAAGGCGGCCGCGCGGCGATCTCGTACGGCAAGTACCACACCACGATCGACGGGGTCGACAATGTCACCGGTCTGGTCACCTCGGGCGGACAGCCGCAGCTGATGACCACTGACAGCCGCTATTTCCAGGCAACTGTCGAAGGTGAGCGCAAGGCCCGTGACGGAGAAAGCTATGCGATCGCGACCAACATCGGCCTGCCGTTCTTCGGGGTCGAGGGCGGCTATATCAACCTGACCGCCGAATACCGCCACCGCGGCTACACCAACCGTCAGGGCTTTGACCTGCGGCCGAACTACATCCGCCCGACCGCGACCACCTGGGACCCGCGCGAGCTGACCTTCAACCGGCTCGAATTCCGCTTTGGCGATCCCGAGGCGGACGATTTCATCCTGTTCGGCAACATGGCCGTGCCGGTCAGCGACAGCCTTGAGCTTTATTCCTTCGCCAGCTTCAACCAGCGCGATTCGCTGAGCGCGGCGAACTATCGCCAGCAGAATGCTGCCGCCAACCGCGACTGGTCGGTGCTGGCTCCCAACACTTCGCCGACCACTGCCAACTTCGTCGGCCTGACCGCAGATGGCTTCCTGCCGTTCATCCAGTCCGACCTGTCGGACGTGGCGGTGACCGCTGGCCTGCGCACTACGGCCGGTACTTGGAATATTGACGGCTCGTTCTCGTTCGGCCGCAATGCCTTTGATTACCGGGTCGAAAATTCACTCAACACCAGCTTCGGTCCGGCCAGCCAGCGCAGCTTTGATGCCGGCGGGCTTTCCTACAAGCAGACCATGGCGAATCTTGATGTCAACCGCGAGTTCGATGTCGGCTTTGCCAAGCCGCTGACCCTGGCCTTCGGCGCCGAATATCGCGCCGAGCGGTTCCAGATTCGCCCCGGCGAACTGCAGTCCTGGGCGATCGGACCCTATTTCCGGGCATCCTACGTGACCACGGCCGGCGATTGCACCGCGCAGAGCGGGGTATTCAACGTCGGGACCAGCACATGCTCGTTCCCTGGCCGCGGCGCTGGGGCGGGTGCCCAGGGCTTCCCCGGGATCCCCGCATCCAGCCTGACCAACGTCAAGCGTGAAAACGTTGCCGGTTATGTCGAGCTCGATACCGACATCGCCGAAGGACTGAGCACCACTGCGGCGGCGCGCTATGAACACTATTCGGACTTTGGCGATACCCTGACCGCCAAGTTCGCCGCGCGCTATGAATTCAGCCCGGGCTTTGCCGTGCGCGGATCGGTTTCCAACGGGTTCCGCGCGCCGTCGCTGCACCAGCAATATTTCACCACCACTTCGACCAACTTCATCGGCGGACTGCCCGTCGATATCTCGACAGTGGCGGTCAACAGCCCGGTTGCCCGGGCGCTGGGTTCGAAGGATCTGAAGCCGGAAAAGTCGCTCAACTTCTCGGCCGGCTTCACTGCCAATCCGTTCAACGGGCTGACCTTTACGATCGACTATTACAACATCCGCATCAATGACCGGATCGTGCTGACCGAAAACCTCGGCGCGGCCGGCAGCGGTACGGCGGCGGTCAACGCCGCGGTCAAGACCGTGCTCGATACCAATGGTTTCCAGTCGGTCGGCGCGGCGCGGTTCTTCATCAACGGTCTCGATACCCGCACCCAGGGCGTCGATGCCGTGCTCAACTGGCGCCTGCCGTTTGAAGGCATGGGCAAGTGGACCTTCACCGCCGCCTATAACTACAACAAGCAGTCGATCATCAAGTACAAGAACGATCTTGGCCCGTTGGCCTCGATCCCCAACCTGATCCTGTTCGGCCGGGTTGAATCGATCCGCTTCACCGAAGGCCAGCCGCGCGACAAGGTGGTGCTGAGCCTGGATGGCGATCTGGGCAAGTTCGGGATCAATGCCCGCACCACCCGCTACGGCAAGGTCACTTCGCCCGGATCGGCATCGCCGCTTGCTCCCAATGCCGCCAGCCTGACCGCCTATGGGCCGGATGACATCTTCCTGGGTGCCAAGTGGATCACGGATCTTGAGTTGCAGTTCAAGCCGACCGAAGCGATCAGCTTTGCGATCGGCGCGGACAACGTGTTCGACGTCTATCCGGATCGTTCGCCCTGGGGCCTGCGTCCGGCCACGATCGGTGGGTCTTATCCCGCCAATCAGCAGTACATCCCGTTCTCGATCTTCTCACCCTTCGGGTTCAACGGACGCTACCTCTACGCCCGCGTCGCGGTCGATTTCTAGAGCTCGGGATTGGAGCGCAGCGCGGGCCCCGAACGCGGGTCCGCGCTGCGACTGATCAAGTGCGCGCGGCGGCCCGGGCGATTTCGGTCAGGCCCTGGGCCAGCAGCAGTTCGGCATTCTGGCTGTTGGCCAGCAGCGCGCGGTGCAGTTCGATCAGCTTGTCGACCAGCCGCGTCAGCCGCTTGCCGCGCCAGCGGCGGACCTGGACGCCCAGCTCGCGCTCGTCCTTCCAGAACACCCGCCGGGCCTGGACCTCAGCCTTGAGCACCACCTGGACATCGCCGCGCGGGCCGACCTTGGCCGCCAGCTGGGCCAGCTGGGCCGCGCGCCGTTCGAAGGCAAGGAGGACGCCGACCGGGCTCAGCCCCAGTTCGCGCATCCGCTTGAGTTCGCCGCCGACCTTACCGGCCTCTCCGCCCAGCACCGCGCTGACCAGCGAGGCGAAGCCATCGTCCTCGGTCCGCGCGCCGATCGCTTCGAGCGCTTCGGCATCGGCCCGGCGCGGCGCCTGCGGGCTGGCGTCGAGGTAGAGCGCGAGCTTGGTCACTTCGGACTGGGCCAGCCGGGTATCGAGCGCCGCGGCGCGGGCGATCCGCTCGGCCAGGTCACCGCCCAGCGTCACTCCTGCGGCATCGGCCATGTCGCGAACCGCGCCGGTCACGCTGCGAAGGTCCGGCGGCCAGAACATCGCGACCAGCGCATCGTCGCGCCCGGCCAGCAGCTTGGCGGTGCGCGACTTGTCGCTCGCGCTGGTCGCGACAATCAGCACCGGACAGCCCTCGACCTCGCCTTCGATCAGGTTCTGCACCGCATCGTGCGCTTCGTCGCCCGAGGCACGGACCCAGATGTGGCGGCTTTCCCCGAACAGCGAAGTCGATCGCGCCTCGTCACCCAGCTTGACCGGATCGCGCTTCAGCTCCGCGCCGCCAAGCTCGATCCGCTCGCCCGGATCGTCGAGCAGCGCGGCGATAGTGTGCGCGGCATCGTTGGCCCCGGCATCGTCGGGCCCGCAGAAGAAGAACACCCGGGCCTGCCGTGCAGCGCGTGGGGCCAGGCCCTTGAAGTCCTTGTTCGTCGCCTTCACTTCGCGCCGTTGCGCAGAGTCAGGGCGACGCGGGTGACGATCCGGTCTGCCACCTGCTTGGTCAGGTTTTCCAGCGCGGTATTCTCGGCGGCGATGGTGGCATATTCGCTGCTGACCACGTCGATCCCTGCATCGGATCCGGCGGTGGCATCCAGCACAATCTCGCCGCTGGCCAGATCGACCAATTGGTAACGCGCACGCAGCGTCCGCCGTTCGCGCGCGACGGTATCGTCGGACAGCAGGCCCAGCCCTTCGACCTTGTCGTCAAGCCGCACATCGAGCCGAAAGCGCGGGGTGACGCCCGAATTCGGCGATCCCAGCCGGTCGACCAGCGCATTGCGCATCAGCCAGCCGGATTTGCCCTCGATCGTCGAAACCTCGATCCCGGCCAGACCCTGGGCCACGGTGCCCGATGCCCCGCCGGCATACATCGGCTTCAGCCCGCAAGCGGACAGCAGCAATGCCAGGCAGAGGGCCGCGAGCCGCATCATGCTACCAGGTTCACCAGCCGGTCGGGCACCACGATCACCTTTTTCACCGCCTTGCCATCAAGCGCACGCTGGACCTTCTCGGAAGCCAGCGCAAGCGCCTCCAGCTCTTCGCGGGGCAGGCCCTTGGCGACGGTCAGGGTGTCGCGCAGCTTGCCCAGCACCTGGATCGCGACGGTCACCTCGTCATCGATCAGCAGCGCGGGATCGACCGGCGGCCAGGCGGCGTCTGCGATCAGACCGTCGCCGCCGATCTGCGACCAGGCATCCTCGGCAAGGTGCGGCATCATCGGCGCGACCAGCAGCAGGATCGTGCGGATCGCGGCCGAGCGGCTGGCCGAAGGTGCGGCCTTCTCAACCGCGCTGGTCAGTTCGTAAATCCGCGCCACGGCCTTGTTGAAGCCGAGCGAAGCAATGTCCTCGGCCACTGCGGCCACGGTCTGATCGCGCTTGCGATCAATCGCCTTGTCTTCGCCAACGGCAGCGGCATCGTATTGCCCGAACAGGCGCCACAGCCGCTGGACGAACCGCGCGCAGCCTTCGATCCCGGCCTCGGACCAGGGCAGATCGCGCTCTGGCGGGCTGTCGGACAGCATGAACCATCGGACCGCATCGGCGCCGTACTGGGCAATGATGTCATCCGGATCGACGACATTCTTCTTGCTCTTCGACATCTTGATGACCCGGCCGACCTCGACCGGCTGACCATCGGCCTTGAGCGTTGCGCCCTCGCCGCTGCGGCCGACTTCCTCGGGCGAGAAGAAGATCGGCACACCATTGGCCGGATCGATCCGCGAATAGGTCTCGTGCGTCACCATGCCTTGCGTAAACAGGCTGGCGAAGGGTTCCTTCACATCGATCATGCCGATGTGGTTGAGCGCGCGGGTCCAGAACCGGGCGTAGAGCAGGTGGAGGATCGCATGTTCGATCCCGCCGATATATTGCTCCACCGGCAGCCATTGCTTGATCACGTCCGGGTCGAACGGCTTTCCGCCCGGCTGACTGGCAAAGCGCAGGAAATACCAGCTCGAATCCGCGAAGGTATCGAGCGTATCGGTCTCGCGCACGGCCGGCTTGCTGCATTGTGGGCAGTCGACATGCTTCCATGTGGGGTGACGCAGCAGCGGGTTGCCGGGGGTCTGGAAGTCGATATCCTCGGGCAGGACGACCGGCAGCTGGTTCTTGGGCACCGGGACAACACCGCAGTCATCGCAGTGGATGAACGGGATCGGCGTGCCCCAATAACGCTGGCGCGAAACGCCCCAGTCGCGCAGGCGGTACTGGGTTTCGGCCTGGCCCCAGCCGTCGTGCTGGGCCTTGGCGATGATATCGGCCTTGGCCCGCTCGATCGTCATCCCGTCGAGCCAGTCCGAATTCACGATCCGGCCGGGGCCGGTATAGGCCTCGTCGCCGTCAAAGCTTGCACCGGTCTCGTCGCCATCGGCCACCACGCGGGTTACCGGCAGGTCATACTTGCGGGCGAAATCGAGATCGCGCTGGTCATGCGCCGGGCAGCCGAACACCGCGCCGGTGCCGTAATCCATCAGCACGAAGTTCGCGACATAGACCGGCAGGTGCCATGACTTCTTGAGCGGATGCTCGACCGAATAGCCGGTGTTGAAGCCCTTCTTTTCGGCGGTTTCCAGCTCGGCCGCCGTGGTGCCGCCCTGCTTGCATTCCTCGATGAAGGCCGCCAGCTCGGGCACATTGGCGGCCATCTTCTGGGCGAACGGATGGTCGGCGGCGATCGCGACGAAGCTCGCCCCGAACATCGTATCGGGCCGGGTGGTATAGACCTCGATCCCGTCCGGGCTGTCGACGAAGCGAAAGGT
This sequence comes from Novosphingobium sp. UBA6272, assembly GCF_002440635.1. GTDB lineage: Bacteria > Pseudomonadota > Alphaproteobacteria > Sphingomonadales > Sphingomonadaceae > Novosphingobium. Next base: position 98,978 of record NZ_DJUW01000017.1, read on the forward strand.
GCATTTCAGGCCCTGGCTCTTGCCGATCCAGTTTTCCTGCATCAGCCGGACCTTCTCCGGCCAGTTCTTGAGCTCGCCCAGCCCGGCCAGCAGATCGTCGGCAAACTGGGTAATCTTGAGGAACCACTGGCTCAGCTTACGCTTTTCGACCAGCGCGCCGCTGCGCCAGCCGCGGCCATCGATCACCTGTTCGTTGGCCAGCACGGTCATGTCGACCGGATCCCAGTTGACCGCCGATTCCTTGCGGTAAACCAGCCCGGCCTTGTACATGTCGAGGAACAGGGCCTGCTCATGGCCGTAATAGTCCGGCTCGCAGGTCGAAAGTTCGCGAGTCCAATCGAACGAAAAGCCGAGCCGCTTAAGCTGCTGCGTCATCGCCTTGATATTGTCGCGGGTCCAACCGCCGGGGTGGACGCCCTTTTCCATCGCGGCGTTCTCGGCCGGCATTCCGAACGAATCCCAGCCCATCGGATGCAGCACTTCGAAGCCCTGCATCTTCTTGGTGCGGGCCAGCACGTCGCCCATCGTATAGTTGCGGACATGGCCGATGTGGATGCGCCCCGATGGATAGGGGAACATTTCCAGGATGAAGCTTTTGGGCTTGGCCGAAGTGTCATCGGCCTTGAAGGTCTGCGCCTGGTCCCAGGCGGCTTGCCAGCGTGGATCGGCGCTGGCGGAATCGAAACGTTCGGTAGTCATGAGGCCCCTCTAACGGCTTGCCGACCCGGCGCAAGCCGGGAGGGCAGCGGCGCCGGGGGCTGATTGTTATTTGCCCGCGGAAGCCTGACGGCGCAGGTCGCGGGCGCGGGTAAGGATCACGTCTTCAAGCTTCTGGGTGGTAGCAGCGGCCACCGGAGCATCGACCCACACGCCGTTGGTCAGGACCTGGCGGCTGGCAGCGACGCGCAGGGCGTCGGCGCGCAGATCCTGGTCGAGGATCGTCACCGAAACCTTCATCCGCTCGTTCGGATTGTTGGGGTTGGCGTACCAGTCGGTCACGACCACACCGCCGTTGCTGTCGGTCTGCAGCAGCGGCATGAAGCTCAGCGCTTCGAGCGTGGCCCGCCACAGGTAGGAATTGACGCCGATCGTCGTCACCTTGCTGGCCGCGAGATCGGCCTTGGGGCGATCCTTTCCGCCGCAGGCAGCAAGCGAGACCACGGCCAGCCCGAGCAGGCCGGCGCGGGCGGCATGGCCCAGGATGTTCGCTTTGCGGAAAGTGCTGGCAGTCATTCGTTCCATCCGGGTTCTTGTGGTCAAAAGTCCAGCCACTTGCTGGTGCGCAGCCTCTATAGCCGAGGCGGGCGGCGCGGCAAGCCTGCTGTGCGGCGCTATAACCGGTTGGCGCGGTGAACCCCGGCTGAATGGTCGCGGCTGGCCCACCGTTAACCGGCAATTCAGCCCGACCGGTGCAGATGCCGCTTGGATTCGCGCGCGTTTTGCGCGACAATTGCACGTCCGGATGGCGAAGCCACCGTCCCGCCGCAGGAGCTTTGGTGACCGCACTGACCGCCTCGACCAAGCGCAAGCCCGGGAATGCTGCCGGGGCCGCGATGCTGTTCGCGACGGTCGGCTTCCTCGCGCTCCCTTCGGCGGTCCTGGCCTTTGCCAACCATTTCGATTCGCCTGCACCCGCACCATTTGTGACCGAAGGCGGGTTCGAACCGGCCGAGGTCGATCCTCGCCTGGCCCGCTCAATCACCGTTCGCGCGCTGAGCAAGGACCGGACCTTCCGCTTTACCCCCGCAGCCGGACCGGCTCGGCCCGATGGTGCGGTGACCGTGGCGGTGCGGGTTGATTCGCGCGCGCTGGCCGCGCTGGGCTTGCGGCCATCCACCCCGGCCGAAGCTGTCCAGGCCCAGCCGGGCGGGCTCGGCATCGCGCCGACGGCCTACAGCCTTGGCGCGGCGCGCGGCTATCGCAGCTTTGCCAGCAATACGGCTGCCACGCCCGGGCCGCGGATGAACCTGCCGGACATGCCTGACCTTGCCGCCTATCAGCCCAAGCAAAGCACCGCTCCGGCCAAGACCTCGCGCTTTGCTCCGCAGGTTGAACTGGAAGAGCGCGAGAAGACCGGGCGCAGCCCGCGGACTTTCGAGCAAGCCGACCAGACTGTCGGGGTCGGCGGGTCCTATCGCGTCACTCGCAACCTCAACGTCACCGCGGGTGTGCGGGTCACGTCCGACCGCGACCGTCTGGTTCCCCTGACCGATGGCAAGCAGGACAATCAGGCCGTTTACGTCGGCACCCAGTTCCGCTTCTAGGCATTCGAAAAAACTGCCTCCTTTACGTATGCGGCAGTCTTGCCGCCTGCATTGCCGCTGCCTAAGCATGCCGTAACGGCAGTCTTGGGAAAGGCATTGGCATCATGGCACGCGTAGCAATCGTCACCGGCGGAACCAGGGGCATCGGCGAGGCGATCTGCCAGCGCCTCAAGATGCAGGGCCACACCGTCATCGCCAACTACGGCGGGAATGATGCCAAGGCCAAGGCCTTCAGTGAAGTCACTGGGATCCCATCGATCCGCTGGGACGTCGGCGATCACGAGGCCTGCATTCACAACTGCAACGACATCGCGGCCGAATATGGCCCGATCGATATCGTCATCAACAACGCCGGGGTGACCCGTGACGGCGTGCTCCACAAAATGACATTCGACGACTGGAACGAGGTGATGCGGATCAACCTCGGCGGGTGCTTCAACATGGCCAAGGCGACGTTCCCCGGTATGCGCGAGCGCGGCTGGGGGCGGATCGTCAACATCGGCTCGATTAACGGCCAGGCCGGGCAATATGGCCAGGTCAACTATGCCGCCGCCAAGAGCGGGATCCACGGCTTCACCAAGGCGCTGGCCCAGGAAGGCGCCAAATACGGCGTCACCGTCAACGCGATCGCCCCGGGTTATATCGATACCGACATGGTCGCCGCGGTGCCTGCCCCGGTGCTGGAAAAGATCGTTGCGAAGATTCCGGTCGGCCGGCTTGGCCAGGCCGAGGAAATCGCCCGCGGGGTGGCCTTTCTGACCAGCGACAACGGCGGCTTTGTCACCGGATCAACCATGAGCATCAACGGCGGCCAGCACATGTATTGATCCTTCGACAGGCTCAGGATGAGCGGAGGTGCGGTCGCTTCCGTTCCCGCTCAGGCTGAGCCTGTCGAAGCCCTCCCGTCACACCCGGACTCCATGGCCACCCCTTACCTCCGCGATCAGTCGAGCAACAGGCCGACCACCCGCCAGTTGCCATCCTCGTAAGCCATCGCCAGCGTCTCGACCGCATCGCGCCCGCTGGCAAAGTGGCTGCGGAAGCGGACGTTCCAGAAACCATTGGGCGGAGCTGGGCCGAAATCGGCTGTGATCAGCTCGCGCGAAAACGCGGGTCCCAGCGCGCCATGAGCGTCCTGTGCTGCCTTGCTCCATCCTTCGAGCGTGTTGTTCTTGCGAAACGCGCTACCTGTTGCAGCGTAGCTTGCCTCCCAGTTACGCGCATCGACCAGCGCCAGGAACTGCCGGGCCGCTTGCTCGGCCTGCTGCTGCGATGCTTCGACGGCGACCGGAACCTCCTTGGCTGCGCCTGCGTCGCTTGCCCCGCCGCTGGCCAGCGCGACTGCAGCCAGGATTGCCATTGTCATAGTCATGACGAGTCCTCCAATCATCCAGCCCGCCTGCGGCACCATGCCGGGGCGCTGGCCGGGATGGTGCGCAATTTGGGCTTGGGCCGGTGCCGAAGCATCCCCCAAAGCCTTGTCCCCCAACAATTCGGGGTCCTGCTCCTCCAGCTCGCGCAGCAGCCGCGCGGCCTCGCGGCTGGAAGATGTCGCCAGCTTGCGCCGCGCTTCGCGCAGCCGTTCGTTGATGGTGTGGACCGAAAGCCCCAGATGCCGGGCCATGCTCTTGGCGTCATAGCCGGTCACCAGCAGCCGCAGCGTCTGCTTCTCCTTTTCGGTCAGGGACTGATAGCCGGTGGACATGGCGCCGGGTGTAGGGGTGGGGGGTAAAGCGGGCCACCCCGAATTTTTCGTATCTGGGTTCGGCCAGCGACCGCCAAGGTCCTCTCCATTTTCCCCTGAGCTTGTCGAAGGGGCAAATGGGGAGGTGGCGCCGCGAGACGAAGTCGGCCGAAGGCCAACCGGTGACGGAGGGGTATCGACGCCAGCCCAGAAGCCCCTCCGTCAGTTCCTGCGGAACTGCCACCTCCCCGTTTGTGCTTCGCAAAAACGGAGAGGATCGGATAGAATCGCATGATGACCACCCCCTACCACCCCCCGCGCAAACGCTCGATCGAGATCGCCGGGCACAAGACCTCGATCAGCCTCGAGCCGCTGTTCTGGGAGCTGCTGAAGCAGGCCGCCGCAGCCGAAGGACTGCCGATCAGCGCCCTGGTCGCCCGGATCGATGCCGAGCGGATCAAGGCCCCGGTTCCGCCGGGGCTGGCGGGGGCGATCAGGGTCTGGCTGGTGGCTTGGCTGGCGGAGCGGCTGGCTTAGTCGCTGGCCATGTGGAATGGGAGGAACCATGCAATTCGCACGCAAACTGCGCCAACGGATTGTCTCGGCCGAAATCACCTGCAGCATTCGCATCTGGCAGAACGCCAGGGTCAAGACCGGGGGCCGTTACAAGCTGGCGGACGGGCACATTCACGTCACCTCGGTCCGCGAGATCGAGCCCGAAGCGGTCACCGACGAACTCGCCCGCATTTCCGGGTTTGAAGACCGCGAAGACCTGTTCGCAACCGCCCGGCATGGCCGGGGCGAGAATGTCTATCTGATCGAGTTTCACTACGTGCCGTGTCCGGCTTGAGCGTCTGGCGAACGGATCGACTCAATCCCCGCCAACCCGTTCGATCTGCGCGCCGACCAGGGCCAGCTTTTCCTCCAGCCGCTCGTACCCGCGGTCGAGGTGGTAGAGTCGGTGCACCTGCGTCTCGCCCTCTGCCGCGAGGCCGGCGATCACCAGGCTCATCGAGGCGCGCAGGTCGGTGGCCATGACTTCGGCGCCGGTCAGCTTTTCGACCCCGTGGACCACGGCAGTGCGGCCCTTGGTTTCGATATGCGCGCCCATCCGGTTGAGTTCGGGGACGTGCATATAGCGGTTCTCGAAGATCGTCTCGGTCAGCACCGAGCTGCCTTCGGCCAGGCACAGCATCGCCATCAGCTGGGCCTGCATGTCGGTGGCAAAGCCGGGGTAGGGCGCGGTGGCAAGGGTTACGGCCTTGAGCTTCCCGTCGCTGGCCACCTGGATCCCGCCGCTCTTGGGCTCGACATGGACCCCGGCATCGCGCAGCGCCTGCAGGGTGGCATCCATTTCCTCGGCCACGGCGTGCTGCAGGAACACTTCGCCCCCGGTGATCGCGGCGGCGCAGGCATAGGATCCGGCCTCGATCCGGTCGGACATCACGCGATAGGTCGCGCCGTGCAGGCGCGAGACACCGTGAATCGTCAGATCGCTCGATCCGATCCCCTCGATTTGCGCGCCCATCGCCACCAGCAGCTTGCACAGGTCGACGATTTCCGGTTCGCGCGCGGCGTTGTGGAGCACGGTCTTGCCGGTGCAGAGTACCGCCGCCATCAGTGCGTTCTCGGTCGCGCCGACCGAGACCACCGGGAACGAATAGCGCCCGCCGGGCAGCCCGCCATCGGGGGCGATCGCCTTCACATAGCCCGCCGCGAGTTCGATCGTCGCGCCCATTGCTTCGAGCACCTTCAGGTGCAGATCGATCGGGCGGTTGCCGATCGCGCAGCCGCCGGGCAACGAAACGGTTGCTTCGCCCATCCGGGCCAGCATCGGGCCCAAGACCAGGATCGAGGCGCGCATCTTGCGGACCAGTTCATAGGGCGCGACCGAGCTGGTGATCCGCGGCGCTTCCAGCGTCATCACCCGGCCGAAATCGCCCGGGCGGTTGCCGGCGATGCTGGTCGAAATCCCGAACTGGTTGAGCAGGTGCTGGAACCCGTCGATATCGGCCAGCCGCGGCAGGTTGCGCAGCGTCAGCGGCTCTTCGGTCAGCAGCGCGCAGGGCAGCAGCGTCAGCGCCGAATTCTTCGCGCCGGAGATGGGAATGGTGCCGGAAAGGCGCTTGCCGCCCTCGATGATGATCTTGTCCATGATGTTCCGTTTAGCGGGAAACTTTTGGGCGGCAAGAAGAAGGAAGGATGGTTCACGCAGAGGCGCAGAGAAGAAGGGGGAGGCGCAGAGGTGCCGCGCGATCGGCGAAGCCGCATTCGATCACGAGCTTCGCGCAGAACCTGATGGTAGCGGTTTAAAAGCGGCTTAGCCGCATGACTCTCCTCTCTGCGCCTCTCCCTTCTTCTCTGCGCCTTTGCGTGAACCAATCGGAAAGTGCCAAACAACCGAACCTCACCGCATCAATCCAGCGGTTGCACCCTTCGCCCGAAGCCGCTTTAACCCCGTTGCAACAGGAACATGGTTAAAGGCCGCGCATGACCGACAGTTCACTTCGCAAGCCGATCAAGAAAGCCGTGTTCCCGGTGGCCGGGCTTGGCACCCGCTTTCTGCCCGCAACCAAGGCGATCCCCAAGGAAATGCTGCCGATCATCGATCGTCCGCTGATCCAGTACGCGGTCGACGAAGCGCGCGAGGCCGGGATCGAGCAGCTGATCTTCGTGACCGGACGGGGCAAGACCGCGATCGTCGAACACTTCGACATGGCCTTCGAACTCGAAACCACGATGAAGGACCGCGACAAGGCGCTCGACGTGCTCGAGCCGACCCGGATCCAGCCGGGCAACCTCGTCACCGTGCGCCAGCAGGTGCCGATGGGGCTGGGCCACGCGATCTGGTGCGCCCGGGCGATTGTCGGCGATGAACCCTTTGCGATCTTCCTGCCCGACGAACTGATGATCGCCCACAAGGGCTCCACCGGCTGCATGAAGCAAATGGTCGAGGCTTATAACGAGGTGGGCGGCAACCTGATCTCAGTGCTCGAAGTTCCCGAGGAAGAGGTTTCCAGCTATGGCGTGATTGCCCCGGGCAAGCGCGACGGCGCGCTGACCGAGGTCAAGGGCCTGGTCGAAAAACCCAAGCGCGAAGACGCGCCCAGCAACCTGATCATCTCGGGCCGCTATATCCTCCAGCCCGAAGTGATGCGGGTGCTCGAGCATCAGGGCAAGGGCGCAGGCGGCGAGATCCAGCTGACCGACGCCATGGCCCAGATGATCGGCCAACAGCCGTTCCACGCGGTGACTTTCGCCGGCAAGCGCTATGACTGCGGCAGCAAGACCGGCTTCGTCGAAGCGACCCTGGCGATTGCGCTGGAACGTGAAGATATGCGCGACGAAGTGCGGGCGATTGCGCGGCGGTTGCTGGGTTGATCCCGGCCCCGCCATGCTGATCCTGTTCAACAAGCCGATGAACGTCCTTTCGCAGTTCACCGACGCGGGAACGGCGGGATCGCCGCGCGCGACGCTGTCGGATTTCATCAAGCTGCCGGGGGTCTATCCGGCCGGGCGGCTCGACCGGGACAGCGAGGGGTTGTTGCTGCTGACCGACGATGGCCGGCTGCAGGCGCGGATCGCCGATCCCCGGTTCAAGCTGGCCAAGACTTACCTTGTCCAGGTCGAAGGCAGTGTGGATGAAGCGGCGCTCGAGCAACTCCGCCGCGGAGTGCGGCTGAACGATGGGATGACCAGCCCCGCCAAGGCCGAAGCGATCGATCCGCCCGAACTGTGGCCGCGCGATCCGCCGGTGCGGTTCCGCAAATCGGTGCCCGACAGCTGGTTGCGGCTGACCATCGGCGAAGGCCGCAACCGGCAGGTCCGGCGGATGACCGCGGCGGTCGGCTTGCCGTGCTTGCGGCTGGTCCGCTGGGCAGTCGGCGACTGGACCCTGGAGGGTCTGGCGCCGAGGGAATGGCGCGAAGTGCCAGCGCCGTCACACCGCTGAAATACGCCCATGAGAATCATCGCTCATGGACCAAGCAACCACCAAGTTCGACTGGATCGCCTGGCTGGCCAGCGTTCCCGGAGTCCCCGCCGGCTGGGGTGAAACCCCGGCCAGCCCCGCGCCCGTGTCCGTGGTGCAAGCGCAGGCTGCCCCCCGCCCGCGCACCACGGCACGGGTTAGCGCGGACCTGCAGAAGGCCGCCTAGCTCGCCTTGATCCGCAGCGGCAGGGTCTTGAGTCCGCCGACGAAGGTGCTCTTGGCCCGGCGCGGCTCACCCGCCAGTTCGATAGAATCGATCCGGTCGAGCAGGGCTTCGAACAGCAGCCGCATTTCCAGCCGGGCGAGATGCAGCCCGAGGCACTGGTGCGCGCCCGCGCCGAATGCGAGGTGGCGGTTCGCCTCGCGCGTTGCGTCGAACTTGCGCGGCTGCGGGAACTGGGCCGGATCGTGATTGGCGGCGACATAGTTGATCATCAGCCAGTCCCCGGCCTTGACCGTCACGTCGCCGAACTGGGTGTCTTCCACCGCGGTGCGCATGAAGTGCTGAACCGGGCTGGTCCAGCGAATCGCTTCTTCAACGATCCCCGGCACCAGGCTGCGGTCGGCCTTGACCCGGGCGAACTGCTCCGGATCCTGGGCGAGGGCGAGCATCGCCCCGGCGGTGCTGGCGCTGGTCGTGTCATGCCCGGCAGCGGCGACAATAATGTAATAGCCGGCCCGGTCACGCGCGCTGATCGGTTCGCCGTCGATCACCGCATTGGCGAGGATCGAGGCGACGTCGCCGGTCGGGTTGGCGCGGCGCTCGGCGGCGAGGCCTTCGAAATAGGCCTCGAAATCGGCGACCGCGCCGGTCACGATCTGAAGGATCTGCTCCGGCGTCAGATCGGCCATGCCGCTCTTGTTGAGTTCCTCGTCCTGCCCGCCAAACATCTGCTGGGTCAGGAACAGCATCCGCGGTTCGTCTTCCTCGGGCACGCCGAGGATCTGCATCACCACGTGCAGCGGATAGGGCGCGGCGACCAGCGGCACGAAATCGCATTCCGGCCCGGCCGCGACAAACCGGTCGGCAGTCTTGACCGCCAGCTCGCGGATCTGCGCCTCGATGTTGCGCAGGTTCTTGGGCATGAACCATTCCTGGGTCAGCCGCCGCAACTTGGGGTGCTTGGGCGCGTCGAGTACGACCAGCGAGGACACCAGATTGGGGCTTTCCTCGCCCTGGCTGGCGGTGATCTGACGGGCAAAGGCCTCACCGGTCTTGTTGGTGAACACGGTGGCGCGCGGGGCATTGAGGAACTTGGCGTTCTCTTTCGAGACCCGCATCGCGTCGTCATATTTGGTCAGCAGCCAGAACGGATCGAATTCGCCGCTCGGGCTTTCGATCCGCACCACCGGGGTTTCAGCGCGGAGCCGGTCGAACAGGTCGAGCGCGGTGGTCCAATCGGCATAGGACTTGGGATCGATTACCGCGATTGAGTCTTCGGGCGAAGCGGTTGGTCCGGTCATCGCGTTCATGCTCCCGCCTGGGCCTTTTCGTAGGCTTCCTTGTACTCATCGCGCAGCAACCGCTTGTAAAGCTTGCCGGTCAGTTCGCGCGGCAGCTGTTCGCGGAAGTCGATCTGGCGCGGCATCTTGACCCGGCTGAGCTGGCCAGAGAGGTATTCGCGGATCTCGTCGGCCAGTTCCGGTCCGGCCTGAGCCATGTCGAGCGGCTGGATCACGGCCACAACCTTCTCACCCATTTCCGGATCGGGCGCGCCGATCACGGCGGCATCGGCGATCTTGGGATGGGTGACCAGCAGGTTCTCGATCTCCTGCGGGTAGATGTTGACCCCGCCCGAGATGATCATGAAGCTCTTGCGGTCGGTCAGGAAGACATAGCCGTCTTTGTCTTCGTATCCGACATCGCCCAGGCTGCTCCAGCCGTGCTTGTTGCGGGCGTCTGCGGTCTTGGCCGGATCGTTGTGGTATTCGAACGGGACCATGCCTTCGGTCGGTTCAAAGAAGATCTGCCCCTCGGTCCCGCGCGGCACTTCGTCGCCATTCTCGTCGCAGACCCGCACGATCCCGGTCAGCGCGCGGCCGACGGTACCCGGCCGTGCCAGCCATTCCTGGCTGGTGACGAAGGTGAAACCGTTGCCTTCGGTTCCGGCGTAATATTCGTAGAGCACCGGCCCCCACCATTCGATCATCGCCTGCTTGACCGGCACCGGGCAGGGTGCAGCGGCGTGGATCGCGCATTTGAGGGTGGAGGTATCGTACTTCCTGCGGATCTCTTCGGGCAGTTTCAGCAGCCGCACGAAATGGGTCGGCACGAACTGGCCATCGGTGATCTTGTACTTCTCGATTGCGGCAAGGGCCGCCTCGGGATCGAACTTTTCCATCACCACCACGGTGCCGCCCAGCTTCTGGATCGTCATCGACCAGCGCAGCGGCGCGGCGTGATAAAGCGGGGCGGGGGACAGATAGACCGAATCCGGTTTGATCCCGAAAGCCATCATGGTCAGGCCGACCAGGGCATTGGCCTGGTCGATCGCCGGATCCTCGGGCAGCGGGATCTTGACCCCCTTGGGCCGCCCGGTGGTGCCGGAGGAATAGAGCATGTCGACCCCGGCGCGCTCGTCGGCAATCGGGGTGGCGGGCATCGCGGCCAGCGCATCCTCGGCCGACATGGCCCCCGGTGTGTCGAAGCGCAGCTGCTCGACCTGCGGGGCCAGCTTGGCCACTTCATCCAGCGTCGGGGCGAGATAGGCCGATCCGAACAGGATCTTCGCGCCGCTGTCTTCCAGGATATACGCGATTTCGGGCGGGGTCAGGCGGCTGGAGATGCCGACATAGTGAACCCCCGAGCGCTGGAACCCCCAGGTCAGGCAGAAGAACCACGGGTGGTTTTCCATGCACAGCGCAACCGTATCGCCGATCTTGATCCCGCGCGCGCGGAGCAGCTGGGCGACCTGGTTGGAGCGCCGGTCGAGCTCGGCAAAGGTAACCGTCTCGCCGCTCCCGGCCATGATGATCGCGGGGCGGTCCGGCTGGGTCCTGGCATGGATCGAAGGATGCATCTGAATCACTCTCCTGCTGCGGTCAAAGCCGCTTGCGGAGAGTTTAACCGCACGATTAAATGGTGCAAGAAGAGAGTTGCTGGCATTGTGAGTTGATCGCCTCCGCGATCAGCTTGCAACACCGGCCCGCTCCCCCTGCCCAACCACCCGATAAAGGTACCCTGTGGGTGGTTGGGGCGCCCCGACGAAAACGTCCCCCGGACGTTCTCGCGATCTCGTGACACGAGAGCGGGTCGGTGTTGCAAGGACAGGCGGATGCCTGTCCGCTCCGCCGTGAGGCGGACAAATGCGCACAAAGAAAAAGGCGGCCTTGGCCGCCTTCTTCCCAGCATCCTCCCGGAAGCCATCCCGGCCCGGGTTCTGCGCCCGGTGCCGGACGATAAATTGTCAGTCGATCTCGCCGTCGTCGCCGCCGCCCATCGCAACCGCGGCGGGCGAAGAGGCCGGGCGATAGACGCCGGTGCCGTTCATGTAGGGCACCGGGTTGACCGCGGTGCCGGCAATGCGGACTTCATAGTGCAGGTGCGGGCCGGTCGAGCGGCCGGTCGAACCGACATAGCCAATCAGGTCACCCTTCTTGATCGGCTGGCCAGCCGCGACGTTCAGGCGCGAAAGGTGGCCGTAGCGGGTCTGGATGTTGCCGCCATGCTCGATCGAAATGTACAGGCCATAGCTGGAGAACCAGTCGGCGCGGCTGATCACGCCATCGGCGCTGGCATAGACCGGGGTGCCGGTCGGCGCGGCCAGATCGACACCCTTGTGCGCGCGGCGGCCGCCGAGCACCGGATGGGTGCGCATGCCGTAGCTGGAGGTCAGCGAAGCGCCATCAAGCGGATTGCGCGAGGGGATCGCGACCTTGGAGGGGGCGAATGTGCGGGCTGCCATGGCCGACGGGGCGGGGGCGGAAGTGATCGTCGGCGCGGGGTTCATGACCAGCTGGCGGCTGTCCATCTGCTTCCAGCCGTTGAACAGGCGGCGGAATTCATCATCTCCGCCCTGCGGTGCCTTGGCGGCCTGGGCGGCGCGCAGCGGGGCTGCGACATCGGCATTGGCCGAGCTGTTGGCGAGAACGGGACTGGCAAAGGTCAGACCGGTGAGCGCGGCAACCATGCCGGCGATGCCGCGAGCCTTTGCAAAAAACGAAATAGCGACCACTCAAACTACCTTATTTGCGCCCCGATTTTCGGGGTTTGCGAACCCTGTTGCCGATCTGGGAACCAAACCGGCACTTCGTGTGTTGAGAAGTCGGTAAGCCCCCCGCCATCTCGAGAGGGGGCCTAACCGGGCATGGGTTACCTATTCAACCCCGGCGTAGAAACTGCGCGGTAAACCGGCTTGAAGACGCGCTGAGTCGTTGAACGGTGGCTTAACGGCCCCTCCGAAATAGCGCGAGACCATGCTTTTCCATAGGTTTTCGGGGGATTCGCCGCGAATCCCGGCGAGAGCGACGAAATGCTTTGTGCCGAAGCGAACGTGCGCGATTTCATCGTCAAGTATGCGACTCAGGATTTTTGCACCGCGAAGATCGCCGCTTGCCCGAACCCGTTCCAGCGTTGACGGTGTGACATCGAGCGCGCGGGCCTCCAGCACCATCGGGACGATCGCCAGCCGCGCCGCCACGTCATGGGCGGTCTTCTGCGCTGCATCCCACAGGCCCGAATGGGCTGGCAGCGCGCCGTAATGGCTTCCCATCGTGGCAAGATGCCGCTCGATCAGCGCGAAATGCATCGCCTCGTCAGCGGCAACGGTGAGAAAGTCCGAGACGAAGCGATCGCCCATTTCGGCCCCGAATCGCCCGGCCATGTCGAGCGCGAGGTCGATCGCGACGAATTCGATGTGGGCCAGCGAATGCCACAGCGCGATCCGCCCGCGTTCCGATCCGCCCTTGCTGCGCTTGGGCATCCGGCTCGGCGGCAGCAGTTCGGGCCGGTCCGGGCGCCCCGGCTCATCGGGCATCGCCACGTCAAAGCGAAATTCCAGCGCGCCCTTGCGCCAGCCCCGGACCAGCGCCCGGGTCCGCATCACCTTGGTGCGGGGCTCCGTTTCGAGCAGGGCGGCTCGGATCGCCGCGGCGAGCGAAGTCACAGCGCTTTCGCGGCTTCCAGGACTTCGGCGGCGTGGCCCTTGACCTTGACCGGGCTCCACACCTGGGCGACCTTGCCCGCCGCATCGACCAGCACGGTCGAGCGGACCATGCCCATGTAGCTGCGCCCGTACATCGATTTCTCGGTCCAGAATCCCAATGCGTCGGACAGGCCGGCTTCCTCGGGATCGCTGGCCAGCGGCGCGGTCAGGCCGTGCTTGGCGATGAACTTCTGGTGCTTTTTCGGCGGGTCCTTGCTGATCCCCAGCAGCGCGGTGCCGGCCTTGGCGAACTCGGCCGAGAGCGCCGAAAAGTCGAGGTTCTCGGTGGTGCAGCCTGGGGTGTCATCCTTGGGATAGAAAAACAGCACCAGCTTCTGCCCGGCGAAGTCGGACAGGTGCAGCGGGCTGCCGTCGGGCGCGGTCAGGGCGATGTCGGGCAGGGCAGTGCCGGGGGCAATGGTCATCACTCGATCTCCAGGTCTTCACCGAAAGTTGCCTGCCAGGCCTGGGCCACGGTGCGGCGCGATTCGGCCAGTTTGTCGGTCAGGCAGGTCCAATCCTCGCATTCGCAGGCGCTGGCAAGCACCGCGCGCGCCGCGGGCGGTGGTTCTTCCCCTTCGGGCAGGAGCAGCCGCGCCGCGATCAGGAACCGGCCGAGCGTGCGGTGCGCCGTGCGGATGGCCGGATCGATCATCCCGGCATCAGCCAGTTCGGCCAGCGCATCGGGGATGGCCGGAACCAGCGCGCGATGATCGCGCAATTGCAGGAAGTGGACGATGAATTCGATGTCGACCAGTCCGCCGCGCGCGAGCTTGACGTCGAGCGGGCTCTTCGCGGGCTTGTGCTCGGCCATGGTCCGCCGCATTTCCAGCACATCGCCGCGCAGCTTGGCCGGATCGCGCGGAAGTTCCAGCACGGAATGGACAATTCCATTCAGCGCCGCGCGCCCTTTGATCGGCCCATGCAGCACCCGCGCCCGCGCCAGGGCCATGTGCTCCCAGGTCCAGGCCGCCTCGCGTTGATAGCGCTCGAACGCGTCGAGGCTTACCGCGATCGGCCCTTGCGCGCCCGAAGGCCGCAGCCGGGTATCGACCTCATAAAGCGCGCCTTCGGCAGTCGGGACCGACAGTGCCGCGATGACCCGCTGCGCCAACCGGTTGAAATAGAGCGTCGCCCCCAGCGGCCGGGCTCCGTCGCTCTCGGCCGAATGTTCACCGGTGAACAGGAACACCAGGTCAAGGTCAGAGGCGTGGGTCAAGGCGCCGCCGCCCAGCCGGCCATAGCCCATGATCATCAATGCCCCGCCGGGGACCCGGCCATGGACTTTCTCGAACTCGGTCGTCGCCGCCTCGGCCAGCACCGCCAGCGCGGCTTCGGCGACCCGGCTCAGCGCCTGGCCGACCGCCATCGGATCGCGGCTGCCTTCGATCAGCTGCACCCCCAGCTTGAAGCGCAGTTCGCCGACCCGGCGGCGGACCCGGTCGAGCAAGCGTTCATAATCGTCGTCGGCCTCGCCGGCGGATAGCTGCGAGACCAGGTCATCGACCGATCCGGGCAGATCGAAGGCCGAGGCATCGAACAGCCCGTCGAGCAGGTCGGCCCGGCGCGCCAGTGCATCGGCCAGCGGCTGGGCGAGGCCCAGGATCCGGGCCAGCAGCTCGCCCAGCGCCGGCCGCGCCTCGAGCAGGCGGAACAGGTTGACTGCGCTCGGCAGGTTGGTCAGCAATTGCTCCCAGCGCAGCAGCGCCCGCTCCGGCTCCGGCCCCTTGGCGAAAGCGGCGAGCAAGGGCAGCAGCATGGCATCGAACGCCTCACGCGCGGCGTCGCTGCGCAGCGCGCGCAACTTGCCGCTGCGCCAGCCCTCGATCCGGGCACAGAGCCCGGCCGGATCGGCAAAACCCAGTTCGGCCAGCTTGTCCTCCAGCGCCGCGCCGCCCGGTGCCGGGGCGGCGCTGCCGGCATCATCTTCGGCATATTGTGCGATCAGCCGGTCATAGCGGGTTCCGACCGCCTCGGTGATCGCGTCCAGTTCGGCCACCAGTGCCGCGCCATCGGGCAGTCCTTCAAGCCGGGCGACATTGTCGAGCGCGGCGGGCTCGGCGGGAAGTGAATGGGTCTGCTGGTCGGCGACCATCTGCAGCCGGTGTTCCAGCGTCCGCAGCCGGTCATAGCTTTCGCCCAGCACCCGGGCGTCCTCGGGATCTATCAGCCCGGCTGCGGCCAGTGCATCGAGGCTGGCGCGGGTGCCGCGCAGCCGCAGCGCGGGGTTGCGCCCGCCGTGGATCAGCTGGTGAGTCTGGGCGAAGAATTCGACCTCGCGGATCCCGCCGCGGCCCTGCTTGAGGTTGAACCCCGGGCCGGGGCGGAGCGGGCCGGAATGGTTGGCACGGATCCGCCGGGTCAGCCGCCCGATTTCGGCGATCGCTCCGAAATCGAGACTGCGCCGCCAGACGAATGGCCGGATCGCGGCAAGGAAGCTCTCGCCCGCTGCCACGTCTCCGGCGCAGGCTCGGGCGCGGATGAAGGCGGCCCGCTCCCACGCCAAAGCCGAACTCTCATAGTGCGTCAGCGCCGCTTCATAGGGGATCGCCAGCGGGCTGACCTCGCTGGCGGGCCGAAGGCGCAGATCAACCCGGAAGACATAGCCTTCATGGTCAACGTGGCTCATCAACTGCATCAAAGTGCGCGCCACCCGCTGCGCCGCCTCGCCGGGCTCGTCGCGCTCGCGCCGGGGCAGTGTCGCCGGGTCGTAGAGCAGGATCGGGTCGATGTCGGACGAGTAGTTGAGCTCGCGTGCGCCGTGCTTGCCCAGCGCCAGGGCGATGAACCCGGCGGGCTCGGCATCGGGCACCCGCGCGCGGATCGCGGCGGCAATCGCGGCATCGAGTGCACGGTCGGCAAAGTCCGACAGTTCCTGCACCACCCGGCTGAGCGGAAAGGCACCGGCAAGATCGCCGATCGCCAGCGCCAGAGCCAGCGCCGATTTTTCGCGCCGCAAGGCCGATCCGGTATCGGGCGCATCGGCTCCTGCCGCCTTGACCCAGGCCAGAGCCTCTTCGCCTCGCCCCGCCGCAAGCAGCGCTTGCAGCTGTGGCAGCTGCTCAAGCCCGCGCTCAAGGAACGGTGCGTGCGCCTGCGCACGGGTCAGGGCGGAGGTCCAGTCAGCACTCATCACCCGGTGCGATGCCGCCTTGCGCGGCGGCAATCAAGTCGTTCGTCGGATCGGTGCTTGCGCGGGGGCAGGGGCTTTGCCAGACAGCGCGGCAATCCCCTTCCCGCAGATCAGAGGTCACCCGATGCCTTTCACCCGTACCAAGCTCGTCTCCGCCGTGACGCTGGCCGCCGCCTTGGCACTCGCCGCTGGCGTGTCAGCCCGCGCGCCGCGCGCCGGAGGCGTGCCGATCCCGCAAGTCGCGGCGCCGATGATTTCTGCCGATACGCTCAACACGGTTACCCGTGAACTTTCCTCTGACGCGTACGAGGGCCGCGGCCCGGCGACCCGCGCCGAGGATCTGACGATCACCTACATCATCAAGCGGTTCAAGGATGCCGGCCTCAAGCCTGGCAACAAGGGCAGCTGGCTGCAGGAAGTGCCGACGCTGGAGATCGAGGCGAAGAACCCCAGCGCGCTTTCGGTCAAGGCCGGCGGCCAGACGATGAGCTTTGCCTTCGGGTCGGACTATGTTGCCGGATCCTATCGCGCGGTTCCGCAGACCCGGATCGCCGACGCCCCGCTGGTCTTTGTCGGCTATGGCATCAATGCCCCTGAACTCGGCTGGAACGACTATGCCGGGATCGACATGAAGGGGAAGATCGCGGTCGTGCTGGTCAACGATCCCGATTACGACGCCAAGGATGAGGTCGGCCTCTTCAAGGGCAAGCGGATGACCTATTACGGCCGCTGGACCTACAAGTATGAGGAAGCCGCCCGCCAGGGCGCGGCCGGGGTACTGATCGTCCACGATACCTTCCCGGCTGCTTACGGCTGGCAGGTGGTCAATTCGAGCTGGACCGGGCCGCAGCTCTACATCCAGTCGGCCGACAACGGGATGAGCAATACCGAGGCCAACGGCTGGATCCAGAAGCCCGCCGCCGAAGCGATCCTCAAGGCCAGCGGGCAGGATCTGGGCGCGCTGACTGCTGCCGCCCGGAAGAAGGGCTTCAAGGCGGTGCCGCTTTCGGCCACGGCCAGCTTCGGCTTCGACAACACCTTCAAGAAGACGGTCAGCCGCAACGTGATCGGGATACAGCCGGGCAAGAAGCGCCCCGATGAATATGTGCTCTACACCGGACACTGGGATCATTTGGGCCGCTGCAATGCCGATGCCACCGGCGACGATATCTGCAACGGCGCGATCGACAACGCCACCGGGATCGCCGCGATGGTCGCGATCGCCGAAGCCAACAAGCGCGCCGGGCCGGCCGATCGCAGCCAGGTCTTCCTGGCGGTGACGATGGAGGAATCGGGCCTGCTGGGATCGAAGTACTACGCCGAAAACCCGGTCTATCCGCTGTCGAAGACGGTCGGCGGGGTCAACATGGACGGAGTCGCGCCCGGCAGCCCGAGCCGCGACGTCCAGATCACCGGCGGCGACAAGAACGAACTGACCCGCTACCTCACCGCCGCGATGAAGACGATGGGGCTCTACCAGACCCCGGAGGATCATCCCGAGCGCGGCAGCTACTACCGCTCGGACCATTTCAGCTTCGCCAAGCTGGGCGTGCCGATGTTCGCGGTCGGGCGAGGCAGCGACTGGGTCAAGGGCGGCAAGGCCGCGGGCGAGGCGGCGAGCGAAGACTACGTCCAGCATCGCTATCACCAGCCGAGCGACGAGTATGATCCCAGCTGGGACTGGTCGGGCGCGGTGCAGGAAACCTCGCTCTACTACCGGCTCGGGCGGATGCTGGCTTCGACCACCGACTGGCCTAACTGGCACAAGACCGACGAATTCCGCGCGATCCGCGATAAGAGCCGGGCGGGCGGGAAATAAGGCGAGTTAGGTCTGATAGGCGAGGCCAAGACGTTCGGCCTGTTCACGCATGCGGCGGTCATGCGACCAAAGTTTGGCGCCTTTCAACTGACTTACGGCCGCCAAGAGGTGAACATCGACAAAGCTAAGACCGCGACCATTGAGGCTGTAGTGATCGAGAAACCTGAAAAAGGATGAATCGTCGACCGGCTCAAGTTGCTGAAGGCAGCGCAGGAGCAGGATTGTCCGGTGGCGCGGGTTCACGGTTCCTACTGCCAATTCGCCGCTGATGAACGGGTGGGAACATACCTGTTCGTCAGCAAGCAGATCTCCAAGCCGCGCAATTGGTTTCCTGAAGTGGTCTATCCACACTGACGTGTCTGCGAGAATCACCAGGTCGCCCGCCGCCGTGGAGGTGCTTTGGCGTCGGGCATCGTGCCTCCCAAAGCAGCCAATTGGCGACCTGCTTCTCGCCGAATAAAGTCGGTGATGGCTGCCCGTTCAAGCTCAGCTTTATCGGTAATGCCGCTCAACTCGCTTGCCCTCTTCCACAATTCGTTGAGCTCTGCTGTTGCTTCGCTTCGCCCTTTCTTGGCTGACCGTTCCAAACGAACCTTTTGCCGCGGAAGATCGACCTCTTTGACCAACCAACCTGCATCGATCCAGCCTTTGGACTGCACATGATTTCCACGGGTCGAGTTGCCCCACCATGATTTGTGTGTACGTGCGCTGGGAGGAAGGCTGGTCTTGAGAACCTGCTCGATCTCGGTGAACTTTGCGTCCCATTCATTTCGCGGTATCTCGCTCAAATAACGCGAAAGCGGTTCGTACTTTCCCATGCGAATGCTCCTTTGAAACTAGTTATATGTGACCTAGAAAATGATTTCAAATAGTTTCATGCCCCCCGAATGGCATCCGCAGCGCTGGTTGTGGGTCGGTTTTCCGCACGATGCCGAGGAGTGGCCGGGCTTTCTTGGCCGCGCGCAGGAGCAGATCGCGGCCTTTGCCAGCGCGGTGGCCGATAGCGGGCAGGAAGTCCGGCTGATCGTCCGCGACGAGGCCAACCGGGCGCGGGCGGCGGCGCTGTGCTCGGCGGCGGTCAGGCTGGAAGTGCGGCGCTATGGCGACATCTGGCTGCGCGATACCGGGCCATTGGTGGTCGAGCGCGGTGGCCATGCCTTGGGCCAGCGCTTTGGCTTCAACGGCTGGGGCGGCAAGTATCTGATGGACGGCGATCAGGAGATCGGCGTGGAGCTGGCGGAAAGCGCTGGACTGCCGGTCGCCAGCGCCGACTGGATCCTTGAAGGCGGGGCGCTCGATTGCGACGGCACCGGCCTAGTCGCAACCACCGAACAATGCCTGCTCAATCCCAACCGCAACCCTTCGCTGTCGCGCGCCGATTTCGAGACGCGGCTGCACCGCGATCTCGGCTTTGACCGGGTGCTGTGGCTTGGTGACGGCCTGATCAACGATCACACCGACGGTCATGTCGACAACCTCGCCCGCTTCGTTGCGCCGAATGTGCTGGCCGTGCCGCGTGCAACCGGAGCGAATGATCCCAACGCCGCGATCTATGCCGATGCCAGGGCGCGGGCCCAAGCCTTCGGGGTGAGCGTGCGCGAAGTGCCTTCGCCCGGGCGCGTTGAGACTCAAGGCCGGATCGAACCCGCCAGCTACATGAATTTCGCGATCACAACGAAGCTGGTGGTTGTGCCGATCTATGGCACTTCCCACGATGCCGACGGAGTTGCCGCAATTGCCGAACTGTTCCCTGACCGTGAAGTGATCGGCGTGTTGGCCGATGCAGTGCTGGCCGGCGGCGGTTCGTTCCACTGCGCCAGCCAGCAGATGCCGGCTTTCTAGCCGCGCTTGACCTTGACTCCTGCGGGCCGTGCATATAGTTACATCTGAAACCAAAACAGTTCCGGAGCTTGCCCGCATGGCCGACCTTTTCGACAATCCGCTCGGGCTCGACGGCTTCGAGTTTGTGGAGTTCTCAGCCCCGGAAAAGGGCCTGCTCGAACCGGTCTTTGCGGCCATGGGTTTTGCCTTGGTCGCCCGGCACCGCTCGAAGGACGTGCAGCTGTGGCGGCAGGGCGAAATCAACCTGATCGCCAACTACGAACCGCGCAGTCCGGCGGCCTATTTCGCCGCCGAGCACGGTGCCTCGGCCTGCGGCATGGCGTTTCGGGTGCGCGATGCGGCAGCGGCCTACAAGGAAGCGATCGAGCGCGGGGCCGAGCCGGTCGAGAGCAAGACCGGGGTGATGGAACTGCGGATCCCGGCGATCAAGGGGATCGGCGGGGCCTTCATCTACCTGGTCGATCGCTATGCCACGCTCGATAACCCAGAGGCGCTGTCGATATATGATATCGATTTCGTTTACGAGCCCGGAGTGGATCGCCACCCGGTGGGCGCCGGTTTCAAGAAAATCGATCACCTGACCCACAACGTCTATGGCGGCCGGATGGCGCATTGGGGCGCCTGGTATGAGCGGATCATGGGCTTCCGCGAGATCCGCTATTTCGACATCAAGGGCGAATATACCGGCCTGACCAGCCGGGCGATGACCGCGCCCGACGGCAAGATCCGCATTCCGCTCAACGAGGAAGGCAAGGCCGGCGGCGGGCAGATCGAAGAATTCCTGCGCGAGTACAACGGCGAGGGGATCCAGCACATCGCCCTGATCTGTGATGATCTGGTGGCGTGCTGGGACAATCTGCAAAAGCTTGGCGTGCCTTTCATGACCGCGCCGCCCGCGACCTATTATCAGATGCTCGACACCCGCTTGCCCGGGCATGGCCAGCCGGTTGGCGCGCTGCAGCAGCGCGGCATCCTGCTCGACGGAACCACCGAGGGCGGATCGCCGCGGCTGCTGCTGCAGATCTTTGCCCAGCCCCAGATTGGCCCGGTGTTCTTCGAATTCATCCAGCGCAAGGGCGACGAAGGCTTTGGCGAGGGCAATTTCAAGGCCCTGTTCGAAAGCATCGAGCGCGACCAGATCGAGCGCGGCGTGCTCGATGTCGCGGAGTAGCACTCAGGCCCGCTCGTGCTGAGCCTGTCGAAGCACCTGGCACTGCGGGGCCTTCGACAGGCTCTGGCTGAGCGGGACAGGTAACGAAGGAATTGACGATGAACACGCCCAACCTCAAGCGGATCCACCACGTCGCCTATCGCTGCCGCGATGCCAAGGAGACCGTCGACTGGTATCAGCGCGTGCTGGGGATGGACTACGTCACCGCTTTTTCCGAAGACAAGGTCCCCTCGACCGGCGAGGACGATCCCTACATGCACGTGTTCCTCGATTGCGGGGGCGGCAACGTGCTGGCCTTCTTCGAGCTGCCGCAGCAGCCCGAGATGGGCAAGGACCCCAATACCCCGGCCTGGGTCCAGCACCTGGCTTTCGAGGTGGAGGATGTGAACGCGCTGCTTTCCGCCAAGGCCCATATCGAGGCGCAAGGGATCGAAGTGATCGGGCCGACCTATCACGGCATCTTCCGCTCGATCTATTTCTTCGATCCGAACGGGCATCGGCTTGAGCTGGCCTGCAACATCGGCTCGCCGGACCAGTATGCCGAACTGCGCGCGCTGGCCCCGGTGATGCTCAACGAATGGGCTGCGACCAAGCGCGCCCCGCGCCACGCATCGTGGCTGCATGAGGATCCGGCCGAGCGCGGCGACGCATAATTCGCTTTTCAAGTCGCTGCCGCGCGCTATGGGCGCGGGGTGCGTTTTGAATTGAAACTGGGGGCGATGACCGGCCTTGCGCTGGCGCTGGTGCCGCAAGCGGCATGGGCGCAGCGTGCGTCGGAGAATGTCGCGACCCAATCGGGCGACGCCTTTGGCCGGACCGTGGGCCAGGACAAGTCCGGGCTCTATTCCAGCGACGACGTGCGCGGGTTCAACCCGGTCGATGCCGGAAATGTCCGGCTCGAAGGGCTCTATTTCGATCAGGTCGACCGGCTTTCACCGCGGCTTTCGGACGGCAATACGATCCGGGTCGGCCCCGCGGCGCTGCGTTACCCGTTCCCCGCGCCGACCGGGCTGGTCGACTATTCGCTGACCCAGCCGCGCGGCGCGACCAGTTACAGCTTCAATCTCGAGGATGGCAGCAGCAGCGCCAGAGGGATCGGTGGCTCGTTCGAATTCAAGCAGCCGCTCGATGGCAAGCGGCTTGGCCTGTCGGGCGGATTCGGCTGGCGCGATGCGACCCGTTGGGAAGGCGGCCAGGCCCGCTATCGCACGGTCGGCGCGACGCTTGGCTGGCGCCCGGCCGACGACGTCAGCGTGCTGGTATTCGGCGGCGCCTTCTATTTTCGCAGCGACGAGGCCCGGCCGACCTATTACCCGGTTGGAACCGAACCGCCGCCCAAGCTGGAACGCGGCGAAGACCTCAGCCAGCCATGGACCGGGCGTAACGCCACCAACTGGGCCTATGGCGCGGTGGTCAAGGCACCGCTCGGCGGGCTGCGCGTGGAAGCTGGTCTGTTCTACAACGGACGGACACAGGACACGGTTTTTGCCGACCTGCTGTTCGGGGTGGATGGCAATGGTGCGGTCGCTTCGCGCCGGGTCATCGCCGATGGCAACAACCGCGATGCCTCGCTTTCGGGTGAGGCGCGGCTGGTGCGGCAATGGCAGCACGGCGATACCAGCCACCAGCTGGTCGCCAGCCTGCGTGGCCGTTCGCGCGATCGCCGGTTCGGCGGCAGCCAGTTACTGGACCTGGGCGCGAGCACGATCCTGTCCCGCGATATCAGGCCTGAGCGAGCCTATACGATCGGGCCGAAGAGCCTCGACGAAGTTCGCCAGCTGACTTGGGGCGGGTCCTATTCGCTGGTCCGGACGGGGCATTACGGCTTTGACGCCAGCTTCTCGAAGACCAGCTACCGCAAGGCGATTGACTTCGCCGATCCGAAGCTGGCCGATCCGGTTACCCGCGATGCGCCGATCATGTGGAACGTGGCGGGGACGGTAAATCTGTCGCAGCCCTTGTCGTTCTACGCCGGCGTGTCGCACGGGATGGAAGAGGCGCTGGTCGCGCCCGAGATCGCCAGCAACCGCGCCGAAGCGCCGCCGGCGATCCACACCCGCCAGATCGAGGCCGGGATCAAATATGCGATCACCCCGCGGCTGACCCTGATCGCCGGGGCCTTTTCGATCACCAAGCCCTATTACAATCTCGATCCGGCGCTGCGCTATCGCCAGCTTGGCACGCTGCGCAACCGCGGGATCGAACTCTCACTGACCGGCCAGATCCGCCCGGGACTGACGGTGGTGGGCGGAACCCTGCTGCTCGATCCCGAGATTTCGGGCGAGGCGGTCGAAACGCGCCTGATCGGATCGCGCCCGGTCGGCCAGGTCCGGCGCCGCTCGGTCCTGACGCTCGACTGGCGGACCAAGGCCGGCAAGGGTCCGCTGTCGTTCGAC
The DNA here is from genome assembly GCF_002440635.1 of Novosphingobium sp. UBA6272. Classification (GTDB taxonomy): domain Bacteria; phylum Pseudomonadota; class Alphaproteobacteria; order Sphingomonadales; family Sphingomonadaceae; genus Novosphingobium. The sequence goes on from NZ_DJUW01000017.1 coordinate 122,422, forward strand.
CTGTCGCTGGAGAGCCTGTCGAGCCGGACCGGCAATGCCGCCAACACGCTGAGCGCGCCGGGCCGCACCGTGGTCAACCTGGGCGCGCGCTATCGCTTCAAGATGAACGGGGCCGACTGGCTGGTCCGCCCGGTGCTGCTCAACGCCTTTGACGAATATGGCTGGAACGTCTCGTCCTCGGGCGGTTTCACCTATATCGCGCCGCGCGCGCTGACCTTGCAGCTGGTGGCGGATTTCTAGGCTTCGCCAGGAACCTTGACCCGGCTCATCGCCAGGGCAGCGAATACCAGCGTCGCGGCCGCGAAGGCCAGGGTCCAGATCGGTTCGCCGGGGAAGAAGGCCTTCATGATGGATCCCATCAGGGTGCCGACCAGCAGCTGGGGCAGGACCACGAAGACGTTGAACAGCCCCATGTAGATCCCGAGCTTGGCCTGGGGCAAGCTGCTCGCGAGGATCGAATAAGGCATGGCCAGAATCGAGGCCCAGGCGATGCCGACCCCCACTTCGCTCAGCAGCAGCCAGTCCGGGTCCTTGATTACGAAGAAGCTGGCAAAGCCGGCCGCGCCGCACAGCAGACCGAAGATGTGGGTGCGGACCTTGCCGATCCGCCGCGCCAGATATGGCAGGAGCGTTAGCGCCGCTACCGCCGCGACCAGGCTGTAGGCGGCGAACAGGATGCCGACCCAGTTCCCGGCATCCTGAAATGCCTTGCTGGCCTCGTCGGACGCTCCGAAAAAGTCCTTGGCGACGATCGGAGTGGTGTTGAACCACATGATGAACAGCGCCGACCAGGTGAAGAACTGCACCAGCGCCAGCCGCTTCATGATTTCCGGCATGCCCGAAAAATCGCCGACGATTCCGGTCAGCATCGACGCGGGCCGTCCCGCCCGCGCCAGACGGATCGCGATGTGGCTCAAGAGGCCATAGCCAATCAGCAACCCGGCCAGCAGGTAAACTTCCTTTTCAAGCTGAAACCGCTCGGTCAGCAGCATCGCGGCGATGCCTGCCATGATCCACAGGAACGGCCCGCCGCTACCACGCTCGGCCAGATTGGCAGAGGGCGGCGCGCCGACCTGTTCGGCTTCGCCGAAATCATCCAGCTCTGCAGGAGAGTATTCCTTGGTGGTAATCACGGTCCATAGCACCGCGGCAAGCAGCGCCGCACCGCCCGCCCAGAAGGAGTAGCGGACCGTATCGGGAATCACTCCCTCGGGGGCTTCGTTGGCGACGCCGAGGTGCTCTAGTAGCCAGGGAAAGGCCGATGCGACCACCGCGCCGATACCGATGAACGCGGTTTGCACGGCATAGCCCGCATTGTGCTGGTCCTTGCGGAGCATGTCACCGACGAAGGCGCGGAACGGCTCCATCGATATGTTCAGGCTGGCATCGAGCGTCCACAGCAGCATCGCCGCCATCAGCAGCGCGCCGCTGTAGGGCATCAGGAACAGCGAAAGCGCGGCCAGCAGCGCCCCGGCGAGGAAATAGGGCCGGCGCCGACCCAGCTTGCCGAGCCAGGTCTTGTCGCTCATGTGGCCGATGATCGGCTGGACCAGCAGCCCGGTCAGCGGCGCGGCTGCCCACAGCCAGGGCAGATCGTCCATGCTCGCGCCCAGCGTCTGGAAAATCCGGCTCATGTTCGCGTTCTGCAGCGCGAAGCCGATCTGGATGCCGAAGAAGCCAAAGCTGATGTTGGCCAGCCCGGCCCAGCCTTGCCGTGGTTTTTCCATGCTGAGCGTCCCTCTCCCCTTATCGCGGCAGGGGGTCGCATGTTGTCGGCGCGGCGACAACACGCATACGAATACCTATCGCGTACCTATCCCGCCGTGCTGCGCCGCACCACCAGCCGGGCAGGGATGGTCGGTGCAGGCGGATCGCGGCCCTCGAACTGGGCGATCAGGGTCTCGACCAGCAGATCCCCGCCGGCCTTCAGATCCTGCATCAGGGTGGTCAGTGGCGGACTGGTCAGGCTGGCGGCGGGGATATCGTCAAAGCCCATCACCGCGATATCCTGCGGCACCCGCAGCCCGGCTTCGGTCAGCGCATGGATCGCGCCGATCGCGATCAGGTCGCTGGCGGCGAAGACGGCGTCGAAGGCGATCCCCCGGGCCAGCAAGGCCTCGGTCGCGCGGCGGCCGTCTTCCTCGCTGGAAAGGGCGCCGACCTGCAGCGCCGGATCGATTGGCAGACCGGCCTCATCCAGCGCCGCACACAGCCCGCGATAGCGGTCGGCAAATTCGGGATAATGCTCGTCGGCCTGGCCGATGAAAGCGATCCGGCGGCGGCCGAGACCGATCAAGTGCTCCCCCGCCTGCTGCCCGGCCCCGAAATTGTCGGAGCCGACGGTGATCCCGATATCCTCGTCGCCGACCGCTCCCCAGCGCACGAAATCGGTATCGCTTTCAACCAGTTGCCGCAGCCGCTCAGTGTAAACCGTATAGTCGCCGTAACCCAGCAGGATCAGTCCGTCGGCGCGGTGGCTGTCCTGATAGCGGACGTGCCAATCGTCTTCCATCTTCTGGAACGAGATCAGCAGGTCGAGCCCGCGATTGGCGGTTGCCCGCGTGATCGCCCCCAGCATCGCGAGGAAGAACGGGTTGATGTTCGCTCCATCGGGAGTCGGATCCTCGAAGAACAGCAGCGCGATCGTGTTGGAGCGCTGCGAGCGCAGCGAGGAAGCATTTTTGTCGACCGAATAGTTGAGTTCGCGCGCGATCTGCTCGATCCGCTGGCGGGTCGCCAGACTGACCGAACGCGATCCGCGCAGCGCGCGGCTGACGGTCGGCTGCGAAACCCCCGCCAGATAGGCGATGTCGAAACTTGTCGGCTTGGTGGAGCGCTTGCGGCCCATCCTCTCCTCCCGGTGAAGGCCAGCCTAAGACTTTGCGGCCATGGCTGCAATCGGTGCTTTCAGTAAGGTCCTGAGCGTGTCTTCGGGGCCACAGCAGGGGCTATGCATAAAATGGGTATACGTATGCCATCTTCCTGCTGCCCCCTGCTGCGCCCTATTCGGGTGATCCAAGCAAGGGGGACTGGACTCTTTTCCTTGCACAGGGTCTGCGCGCCGGGACCCAAGTGTCCGGCACGGTTTAGGGAGAGAGACATCGTGACGCTTCGCACCAAGATCGGTGGCCGTGGGGTATCGGCCCTCGCTATCGCCATTTCCGCTTTCGCGCTGCCGCAGGCGGCTTTCGCACAGGATGCTGCGCCGGCTGACGAAGAAGCCAGCGGTGAAATCATCGTCACCGGTTTTCGCGCCAGCCTGGAAAGCGCGGTCAACAAGAAGAAGAGCGCCGACCAGATCGTGGAATCGGTTTCGGCCGAAGACATCGGCAAGCTGCCCGACGCCTCGATCGCTGAATCGATTGCCCGCCTGCCCGGCCTGACCTCGCAGCGCCTTTCGGGCCGCTCGAACTCGATTACCATCCGCGGCTTTGCGCCCGACTTCTCGACCACTCTGCTCAACGGCCGCGAGCAGACCTCGACCGGCGACAATCGCGCGGTTGAATACGATCAGTACCCTTCGGAAATGGTCAGCCAGGTCAACGTCTACAAGAGCCCGATGGCCAGCCTGGTCGGTCAGGGCCTGTCGGGCACCGTCGACCTGCGCACGATCCGCCCCCTGGCGGCCGGCAAGACCATCGTCTCGATCGGTGCACGCGGCACTTACGCCGACAACGGCAAGCTCAATGTCGATTCCAACGACAAGGGCTTCCGCGTCAACGGCCTGGTGGTAACCCAGTTGAAGGACGACACCATCGGCCTGGCGATCGGCGGAAGCTATGTCGATGAATGGTACCAGACCGAAGAATTCAACGCCTGGGGTTACCCGACCGGTCCGGCGAACAACCTGATCATCGGCGGCTCGAAGAGCTATGTCACCTCCTCGCGGCTCAAGCGCCTCGGCCTCAACGGTACGCTCGAAGTCAAGCTCACGCCGAACCTGACCAGCTCGATCGACGCCTTCTATTCGGACTTCAAGGATGACAATACCAAGCGCGGCATCGAACTGCCGCTGTGGTGGTCGAGCGCTTCGCTGAGCCCGGGCTATTCCGCCACAAACGGTTTCGTCACTGGCGGCACCTACACCGGGGTCAAGGGCGTGGTCCGCAACGACGTGTTCCAGCGCCATTCCAAGCTCTATTCGTTCGGTTGGAACCTCGATTACAAGGGTGACGATGGCTGGGATGCCATGCTTGACCTCAGCTATTCGGGTACCGATCGCAACGAACTGGCGCTCGAAAGCTATTCCGGCACCGGCCGCGCCGGGGTTGGCGCAACCGACACCCTGGGTTTCACCTCGGGTGCAACCGGCACCGTATTCACTCACGCGCTGAACTATGGTGATTACAACACCATCCTGCTGACCAGCCCGCAGGGCTGGGGAGGCACCCAGATCGCGGTCAACGGCACCCGGATCGACGGCGGTCAGGACGGCTATTACAACGACCGCATCGTCGAAGATAAGCTCTATCAGGCGCGCGGTCAGGTGGTCCGTCACTTCGACAATGGCGCGATCGAAAGCGTCCAGCTCGGCATGGCCTATACCAAGCGCAGCAAGTCGCTGGTGCCAGACGAGTACTTCCTGGGCCTGGCCGCGAACAATACCGGCAATGTCAGCATTCCGGTGCCGACCCAGTACCGCCTTGGCGTGACCAACCTGGACTTCCTGGGTCTGGGCTCGATGATCAGCTACGATCCGCTCGCGCTGATCCGCGACGGTATCTACAAGCTGGTGCCGAACCCCTATGGCGACGTGGTGGTGAAGAGCTACTCGGTCGAAGAAAAGCTGATGACCGGCTATCTCCAGGCCAACCTCAAGGCCGATGTCGGTTCAGCCCAGCTGACCGGCAACTTCGGGGTCCAGGTGATCTTCACCAACCAGGATTCGACCGGGGCCAGCGCGGTCTATCAGGGCACCAACCCCAACGGTTCGCCCAACATCGGCAGCGCGGTGCGCAAGGCCAGCACCGACTATGTCGACGTGCTGCCCAGCCTCAACCTGTCGCTGCGCTTTGACAGTGATTTCGTGATCCGCTTTGCGGCGGCGCGTGAACTGATCCGTCCGCGTCTTGACGATATGCGCGCTTCGGCCAGCTTTGGCTACGCCTTCGTCGGGCCGACGACGGTTCAAGTCACGGGCGGCTCGGGCAACCCGTTCCTGCGTCCGTGGCGCGCCAATGCGGTCGATCTGACCTTTGAAAAGTACTTCGGTACCAAGGGCTTTGTCGGCTTGCAGTTCTTCTACAAGGACCTGAAGAGCTACATCTATACCGACCGTCAGAGCATCGCGACATCGACTCTCGCCCTGCCTTCGCCGGGCACCGGCATCACGATCCTGCCCAATGCCGATCTGGACATTCCGGTCAACGGCAAGGGCGGCGCTCTCTACGGCGTCGAGCTGGCTGCAACGCTGCCGTTCGGCGAACTGGTCCCGGCGCTGGACGGCTTCGGTATCACCGGTGGCGGCAGCTATACCAAGACCGAAATCAAGCCCAATCCGGGTGCTCCGGCGGAAGATCTGCCGGGCTATTCGAAGTGGGTGGTCAACGGTACGCTGTTCTTCGAAAAGGGCGGCTTCAATGTCCGCGGCTCGATGCGCTATCGTTCGACCTTCATGGGCGAACTGTCGGGCTTCGCGGCCAACCGTGTCCGCCGCCGGGCCGCTCCGGAAACCATCGTCGATGCACAGATCGGCTATGACTTCCAGGAAGGCAGCGCGCTGCAGGGCCTCTCGCTTTACGTTCAGGGCCAGAACCTGACCGACGAGCCGTTCGTCACCACCAACCCGGGCGATACCCGTCAGGTGATCGACTATCAGAGCTACGGCCGCCGCTTCCTGGCCGGGTTCACCTACAAGTTCTGACCAGTCATGGGGGGCTGGCGCTGCGGGGCGAAACGCAAAGGTTTCGTCCCGCAGCCCGCCGACTGGCTTGAATTTCGGTCCGATCGGCGCTCTGCTGGGTGCCGGGGCAGGGCAGAGGACGGGCGATGACTGACGAACCCACCATGCGCATTGTCATCGTCGGCGGCGGTACCGCCGGGTGGATGAGCGCCGCCGCGCTCGCCCGCTTTGCTCCGCCGGGCTATGCGGTAACCCTTGTCGAAAGCGACGCGATCGGCACGGTCGGGGTGGGCGAAGCCACGATCCCGGCGATCCGCCTGTTCAACGAGGCGCTGGACATCGACGAGGGTTCGTTCCTCGCCGCCACCAAAGGCTCGTTCAAGCTCGGCATCGAATTTGCCGGCTGGCTGGAAGACGGGCACAGTTACATGCATGCGTTCGGCACAGTGGGGCGCCAGTTGGGACTGCTCCCGTTTCGCCATTTCTGGGCGCGCGGCCGCGCGCTGGGGCTGGCCAAGCCGCTGGCGCACTATTCCGCCAACGAACTCGCCGCGCGGACCGGGCGGATGCAGGTTGGCGCCAGCGGGCCGGGTATTCCGGAAGTGCCCTATGCCTATCATTTCGACGCCGGGCTCTATGCAGCGTTTCTGCGCGACTACGCCGAAACGCGCGGCGTGACGCGGATCGAAGCGACGCTGGCGGGCGCCAGGCGCGCGGAAACTGGCGATATCGCCGCGGTGGTCACCGCCGACGGACGCGAGATCGCGGGTGACTTCTTCATCGATTGCTCGGGCTTCAAAGGCTTGCTGATCGAGCAGGAACTGCAGACCGGCTATGACGACTGGCGGCATTGGCTGCCGTGCGACCGGGCGATCGCGGTTCCCTGTGAGCCAAGCGGAAACTTCACGCCCTACACCCGTTCGACTGCGCGCCCGGCTGGCTGGCAATGGCGCATTCCGCTGCAGCACCGGATCGGCAACGGCCATGTGTTCTGCAGCGAATTCATGTCCGATGACGAAGCGGCAGCAATCCTGCTCGGCAATCTGGACGGGCCCGCTTTGGCCGATCCGCGCGCGATCCCGTTCGTGACCGGGCGGCGCAAGCAAATCTGGAATCGCAATGTCCTCGCCGTGGGGCTGTCGAGTGGGTTTCTGGAGCCGCTCGAATCAACCTCTATCCACCTTATCCAGTCGACCATCACCCGGCTGCTGACCGTCTTGCCGGGCAAGCAGATCGATCCGGCGGTGGTCGATGGCTTCAACCGCCGTTCGGCAGCGGAATTCGAGAACATCCGCGATTTCCTGGTCCTGCACTATTGGGCTAACCGCCGCGACGGACAGCCGTTATGGGACCGCATGCGCGGGCTTGAACTGCCGCAAAGTCTGCAACAGCGGATCGGCGAATACCTGGCCGTCAATCAGATCCAGCCGGCTCACGACGAGCTGTTTACCGAAGTCGCCTGGTTCCAGGTTCTCGCCGGACAGGGGCTGATCCCGCGCAGCTGGAATCCGATCGCGGATCGCTATCCGGAGGGCGAATTGGCCGGATTCCTCGGCGCAGTCGAAAAGGACTGCGTCGAAACGGTGCGGCCAATGCCGCTGCACATCGATTGCGTTGCCGCGGTCTGCGGGGCGGCAAAGAAGGAGAAGGCGGCATGAAGCGCGCATTGGGTATGCTGTTGGCCGCGGCGATGGTCCTGCCGCTGGCGGCGCATGGGACGCCCACACAGAAGACTGATTTCCGCGCCCGCACGCCCGAACAGGAAGTGATCTACTTTGTCCTGCCCGACCGCTTCGACAACGGCGATCCGGGCAATGATCGCGGCGGCCTGACGGGCGACCGGCTGGTCACCGGCTATGATCCGGCTGCCAAGGGTTTCTACCACGGCGGCGACCTCAAGGGGCTGACCCGCCGGCTCGATTACATCCAGGGCCTTGGGATTACCGCGATCTGGTTTGCCCCGGTGTTCAAGAACAAGCCGGTGCAGGGTCCCAAGGGCGACGAGAGCGCCGGATACCACGGCTACTGGATTACGGACTTCACCACGATCGATCCGCATTTCGGAACCGAAACGGAGTTCAAGGCCTTTGTCGATGCCGCCCATGCGCGCGGCATCAAGGTCTATATGGACATCATCGTCAACCACACGGCGGACGTGATCCAGTACCGCGAGGCGGGCGACTATTCCTATCGCAGCAAGGCCGACTATCCATTCTCCCGCCGGGGCGGGGTCAATGGCGCGGCGATCAATCCGGGCTTTGCCGGAGACCACGTGCGCGGCCCGGCCAATTGGGCGCGGCTGACCGATCCTTCCTTCGCCTACACACCCTTCGTTCCCAAGGGCGAAGAGAACGTCAAGAAGCCGGCCTGGCTCAACAACCCGATCTACTATCACAACCGCGGCAATTCGAACTGGGTCGGCGAAAGCGCGCTCTATGGCGATTTCGTCGGACTCGACGATGTCGCGACCGAACATCCCCGGGTCGTGAGCGGGATGATCGAGATCTACGGCAGCTGGATCGATCGGTTCGGGATCGACGGCTTCCGGATCGATACCGCGCGGCACGTCAATCCGGAATTTTGGCAGGCCTTCGAACCGGCCATGATGGCCCGGGCGAAGGCACGCGGCATTCCCAATTTCCACATCTTTGCCGAGGTCGCGACCGGCGAGATCGATCCCGGCTTCCTGGCCCGCTGGAGCCACACCGCCCACCTTTCCGCGCCGATCGACATGGCCTTTGCCGCAGCCATGCAGCAGGCGGTCTCGGGCAAGATCGGGACCGACAGGGTGGCCCGGATGTTCGAGGACGATCCGCTCTACCGCGGCGGGGCCAAGGCTGCGCTGCGGTTGCCGACTTTCCTCGGCAATCACGATTTCGGGCGCTTCTCGATGTTCGTCAAGCAGGCCAACCCCGGCATCTCGCAGGATGAGCTGCTCAACCGGGTGATGCTGGGCCATGCGATGATGCTGACCCTGCGCGGGGTTCCGACGATCTACTCGGGCGACGAGCAAGGCTTCGTCTCCGACGGCAACGACCAGCTCGCGCGCGAGGACATGTTTGCCAGCAAGGTCGCGGTCTACAACGACAATGACCTGATCGGCACCGATGCCACTACCGCGCAGGACAATTTCGATACCCGCCATCCGCTCTATCGCCTGATTGCCGATCTTAGCGCAGTGCGCCGCAGCACCCCGGCATTGACCAGTGGCATTCAGACTATCCGCGCCTTTTCGGACAAGCCTGGCCTGCTCGCGATCTCGCGGTTCGATCCCAAGACCGGGCGCGAGGTCGTGTTGGTGTTCAATACTTCGGGCGCACCAATCACGAATAGGATTGCGGTCGATCCGGCCAGCCTTGCCTTCACTCCGCTGGCCGGTCAGTGCGCGCTAACGGCCGACGCACCCGGCTCGCTCTCAATCACCCTACCCGCCTTCGGCTTTGCCGTCTGCGCCGCAAAGTAATGAAAAGCCTCCTCCAGTGATGAACCGAATGGCCCAGATTTCCGCTGCTCCGCAAGCAGACCACCAGGAGTGGTGGCGCGGTGCGGCGATCTATCAGATCTATCCGCGCAGCTTCCTCGATACCAATGGCGACGGCGTGGGCGATCTGCCGGGGATTACCCAGCGGCTCGATCACGTTGCCGCGCTGGGCGTTGATGCGATCTGGGTTTCGCCGTTCTACACCTCGCCGATGGCCGATTTCGGCTATGACGTGGCCGACTATTGCGATGTCGATCCGATCTTCGGAACGCTGGCCGATTTCGATGCGCTGGTTGCGCGGGCGCATGACCTTGGCCTCAAGGTTATCGTCGACCAGGTCTATTCGCACACGTCCGATCAGCACGCCTGGTTCACGGAATGCCGCGCGAACCGGGTGGGCCCCAAAGCCGACTGGTACGTCTGGGCAGATCCCAAGCCCGATGGCTCTCCGCCCAACAACTGGCAGTCGGTTTTCGGCGGTCCGGCGTGGACCTGGGACGCGCGGCGCGGCCAGTATTACATGCACAACTTCCTGCCCGAGCAGCCCCAACTCAACTGTCACCTGCCCGCGGTGCAGGATGCGCTGCTCGGCGCTGCGCGGTTCTGGCTGGATCGCGGGGTCGACGGCTTCCGCCTCGATGCGCTCAACTTCGCAATGTATGATCCCGCGCTGACCGATAATCCGCCTGCGCCCGACGATGGCAAGGTCCGGACCCGGCCATTCGATTTTCAGCAGCATGTCCATAACCAGTCGCACGCCGCGATCCCGCAGTTCATCGAACGGATCCGCGCCTTGTGCGACAGCTACGACGCGGTCTTCACCATGGCCGAGGTTGGGGGCAGCAGCGCGCTTGCCGAAATGCATGCTTTCACCGCCGGAGATGCGCGCCTCAACAGCGCTTACGGGTTCGATTTCCTCTATGCTGATCGCCTGACTCCGGCGCTGGTCGCGGCGGCGCAGGCCCAGTGGCCCGATCGGCCCGGTACCGGCTGGCCCAGCTGGGCGTTCGAGAACCACGATGCCCCGCGCGCCCTCTCGCGCTGGTGTGCCCCCGATCAGCGTGCGCCGTTCGCGCGGATGAAGGCGATGCTGATGATCGCGCTGCGCGGCAACGTGATCCTCTACCAGGGCGAGGAACTGGGGCTGACCCAGGTCGAGATCGGGTTCGACCAGTTGCAGGATCCCGAAGCTATCGCCAACTGGCCGCTGACATTGTCACGCGACGGCGCGCGCACGCCGATGCCGTGGGCGGCGCAGGATGAACACGGCGGATTCAGCGCGGCAGCGCCGTGGCTGCCGCTGGGCGAAGAAAACCTTGCCCAGGCTGCCGACCGCCAGCGCCAGGACCCGGATTCGCTGCTCCATCTGACTACTGCATTGCTGCAATTGCGTCGGAACAATCCAGCGCTGCGGTCAGGCAGTTTCGAAGTACTGCATGCCGATACAGCCACGCTGGTGGTGCGGCGCCGGGCGGACGGTCAGGCGATCCTGTGCGTCTTTAACTTTACTGCCGAGCCCCGGCCGTGGCCCGCCGGAACGCCTGCCACCGGGCGGGTGTTGAGTGCGGTCAACGGCGCCGAGCCGGGATCAATGCCGCCCTATGGCGCGCTGCTGATAGAGGAACTGTCCTGATGCGTTTGATGCCCGTACTAGGGGCGGCCGCCGCCCTGGTTCTCGCCAATCCAGCGCTGGCGCAGGTCAAGGGGCCGGTGTCGGCCGCGTCGCCCGGAGGCACGGTCAGTGTAGAGTTCGGCACCGATGGCGATGGCCGCGCGCTCTACACCGTCAGCCGCAAGGGCAAGCCGATCATCGCACCGTCGCGGCTGGGTTTCCTGTTCACCGATGTCGCCAAGATCGACCGCCGGCTTGAGATCACCGGGACCGAAACCCGCGACTTCGATCAGACCTGGAACCAGCCGTGGGGCGAATGGTCGAGCATTCGCAACCGCTACCGCGAGCTCAAGGTCCACCTGCGCGAAACGACCGCATTGGCGCGGGTCTTCACCGTCACCTTCCGGCTCTATGACGATGGCGTGGGCTTTCGCTACGAATTCCCGCAGCAGCCCAACATGGCGAAGACCAAGATCGCCGACGAGCTGACCGAATTCGCCTTCGCGCAGGACGGCACCGCTTGGTGGAAACCCGCTTACTTGTGGAACCGTGAGGAATATCTCTACGACAAAACCAAACTCTCCTCGGTCTCGACCGCGGCGACTCCGGTCACGATCAAGCTGGCCGACGGCACCCATGTGGCGCTGCACGAGGCAGCGCTGATCGACTTTGCCGGGATGAATGTAACCCGCACCGAAGGGACCACGCTGCGCGCCAACCTGACCCCCGGGGCCGGACGGCCCAAGGTTGAAAAGACCGGTGCCTGGAACACGCCCTGGCGCACGCTGATCATCGCCGACGATGCGCCGGGCATCTACATGAGCCACCTTATGCTCAACCTCAACGAGCCCAACAAGCTGGGCGACATGAGCTGGTTCAAACCGGGCAAGTTCGCCGGGGTATGGTGGAACATGATCAAGGGCGAATGGTCATGGGCGCGCGGGGCCAAGCACGGCGCTACCAATGCCAATGTCATGCGCTACATCGATTTCGCCGCCGCGAACGGCATCCCCAACGTGCTGGTCGAGGGCTGGAACGTCGGTTGGGATGGCGACTGGTTCGGCAACGGCTGGGATATGGACTTCACCAAGCCGACCGAGGATTTCGACATCACGATGCTCTCTGCCTATGCCAGGAAGAAGGGCGTGCGGCTGGTCGGGCACCATGAAACCGGCGGGGCGGTGACTCACTACGACAACCAGATGGACCGCAGCTTTGCCTTCGCGGCAAAATACGGGATGATGGTGGTCAAGACCGGCTATGTCACCGATGCCGCCCAGCTTGAGCGGGTTGATCCGGACGGGACCAAGTACCGCGAGTGGCTCGAAGGTCAGTGGATGACCAACCACTTCGTCCGCGTCGCGGAAACCGCCTACAAGTACCGCGTCGCCTTTGACAGCCATGAGCCGGTCAAGGGCACCGGCCTGCACCGCACCTATCCCAACTGGGTCGCGCGCGAAGGCATGCGGGGGATGGAATACAACGCCTGGGGCGGCAAAAATCCGCCCGAGCATGAAGCCAACATTGTCTTCACCCGGATGCTCGAAGGACCGATGGATTTCACCCCCGGCGTGCTCAGCCTGAAGGGCGAGAAGGACAGCAATATCCTTTCCACAATCGCCAAGCAGCTGGCGCTCTACGTGGTGATCTATTCGCCGGTGCAGATGGTGGCCGATACGCCGGAAAACTATGCCAAGTACCCCGGTCCGATGAAGTTCATCCGCGACGTGCCGACCGACTGGGACGAAACCCGCGTGCTGAACGGCGAGGTCGGTGACTATGTCACCATCGTGCGCAAGCAGCGCGGCGCGGAGGACTGGTACCTTGGTGCGGTGGGCGACGAGGAAGCCCGCACGGTCAGCTTCAAGCTCGATTTCCTGAACCCCGGCAGCAAATACGTCGCCGAGATCTACCGCGACGGCGACGATGCCGATTACCGCACCGACAAGCGCCATGCGATCGTGATCGAGCAGCGGTCGGTCAGCGCGGCTGACAGCATGACCCTCCGGCTCGCTCCCGGCGGCGGCGCGGCAGTGCGGTTCAGGCGGGTCAAGTGATCCGATACCTCTTGGCCGCACTGCTGGCGCTGGTGCTCGCCGCGCCGGCGCTGGCCGAGGCTGACCGTGGCCGCCTGGTCGAGGTCGAGCGGATGGCGGCGGCGGGTCTGCCCGATCAACGGCTGTCGATCTGGTTGCCGCCGGGCTACGACACGTCGAAGCGGCGCTATCCGGTGCTCTACATGCACGATGGCCACAACCTGTTCGATCTGAAGAAATCGAACTTCAACAAGATCTGGGCAGCGGATCAGGCGATGCTGGCGGCGATAGCCAGCGGCAAGGTTGAACCGCATATCATCGTCGGCGTGTGGGCCCCGGGGAAGGACCGCTATCGCCAGTACCTGCCCAAGGACATCTACGATCTGGCCGGTCCGGCCCAGCGCCAGCGGATGGATGCCATGACCGGCGGGCCGGTCATCTCGGACGTCTATCTCGCTTGGCTGGCGGGGCCGCTCAAGCAATGGGTCGACCGGACCTATCGCACCCGGACCGGCCCGCGTGACACCGCCATTGCCGGATCGAGCATGGGCGGGCTGATGAGCTGCTATGCCTTCCTGCGCCGTCCCGACATCTATGGCCGCGCCGCCTGCGTCAGTTCGCATTGGCCCGCGGCTGATCCCGGCGCGCCCGGCGCTTTCGACCGCGATCTGGCGGCTCTGTGGGACGAATGGTTCCAAAAGAATCTGGGCAAGCCGCGCGGGCGGCGGTTGTGGCTGGACCACGGCACCGCGACCCTCGATGCCTGGTATGCACCCTACCAGCAGGTGATCGATGCAAGGCTTGGCCAGAGCGGCTGGAAGAGCGGACGCGACTGGGAAAGCAAGGTCTACGTCGGCGCCGAGCACGAAGAGAACGCCTGGGCCCGGCGCCTGCCCGAAATCTTCACCTGGCTGCTGCGCAAGTGATCAGGCCGGTCGCGGCAATGCGGTAGTGGCCTTCATCTTTTCCATCGAAAAGCTGGAACTGACGTCGGCGATATCGGGCACCGCGGCGATCAGCTTGCGGTAGATCCGGTCATAGTGGGCGATGTCGCGAACCACGATCTTGAGCAGATAGTCTACATCACCGGCCATGCGATGGCACTCGCTGATCTCGGCGATCCCGGCAATTCCGGCGCTGAACAGGTCAAGCCAGGCCGGATCGTGGCGCTGGGTGCGGATCGCGACGAAGACCGTGGTGGCCAGACCAAGCTTTTCGGCATCGAGCAGCGCGACCCGCCGGGCGATGATCCCGCTATCCTCCAGCCGCTTGATCCGCCGCCAGCACGCGTTGCTCGACAAGCCGACCCGGTCGCCAACTTCATGCACCGGCAGCGAGGCATCGGTCTGCAGGACACCAAGGATTGCCCAGTCAATCGAATCAAGTTGCAATTCTGATGCATTCATTGGGATGGATTAGCCGCATAACCAGTGAAATGCCAGAAGAACGGTGATGAAATCGCACGCAGACTGCGGCATTGTTGCGTCTGCAACGGGAGAATGCCGCATGGATCCGCTCAAGCCCTTTACCGAACATCCCGCCAGCGTCGGCGAGACCTATGGCGAGCATCTGGCGATGGCCGGCGGGTTCGGGATCCGGATGATCCTGGGCGGCTGCGCCTGCCTGATCCACGGCCTGCTGCCGTTCCTGTTCGTTCGGACCGGCAGCGCGCAGATTTCCGAACTGCACGATGTCATGGTCGCCAACCGCCGCCGCAAGGCGATGCCGGCGGTGCTCGATTTCGTGATCTAAAGCAGCAGCACTGCAAAGCCGAGCGCGGCCGCAAAGCTGGCCAGGGTCGCCAGCACCACCGGCATGAACGAGCGCCAGCCGGCTTCCAGCAGCAGGTCCATCCGGCTGCGCATCGCGGTCGCAGTCACCGCCAGCAGCAGCAGTGTCTTCGACAGCACCAGCCCGCCCTTGGCCAGATCCGCCGGGATCGGGGCCAGGCTGTTGAGCGTCACCACGCCGAGGAAGGCGAGGATGAACCAGGGCAGAGCCAGGCGCCGCCACAGCGGCTGGCCCTTGGCTTCGCCTGCCGGTCCGATCGCCAGACTGGTCATGGCGACCAGTGGGGCGAGCAGGGCGACGCGGGCCAGTTTGACGATCGTGGCCTGGCTGCCGGCCACGTCCGAAAAGGCAAAGCCGCCGCCGATCGCTTGGGCAACGTCGTGGATCGATGCGCCGATCAGAAACCCGGCCTGCTTGTCGCTGAGTGCAAGCTGCTGGGCCAGCACCGGATAGACGGTCATCGCCAGCGCGCTGGCCAGCGAGACGCCGACCAGGGTCAGGGCGAACTGCGCCTGGCTGAGCCGTTCCTTGCCGATTACGCCGTAGAGTGCCAGCGCCGCGCTGGCCCCGCAGATCGCGGTAGCGCCGCCGGCAAGGATCCCGGCATAGCGCGATTGGCCGAACAGGCGGGCCCCGGCCAGACCGGCCAACAGGGTCACCCCCATCACCACCCCGAGGGCCGCAAAGGGGGCCACGCCGACCGCCCCGATCTGCGCAAAGGTCACTTGCAGCCCCAGCACCACGATCCCCCAGCGCAGGCAGGTGCGCGAGGCGAAGTCGAGCCCGGCATGGGTCCGTTCGTCCTGCGAGACGAAGTTGAGCGCCAAGCCGACCAGTAGACCGAGCAGAATGATCGGGAAGCCATAATGGTCCGACAGCCACGCGGCAGTGGCCGCCGCGACGCCGCACAGCGCCAGGCCCGGAAACAGCGGCGGGCGCTTGGCCGGGGCCTCGCTGGCTTCCCGCCTGGCCAGTTCCATTTCGCCGAACAGGTCACCGCCGTGCGGCAGGTTGTCCCAATCGACCGACTTCAGATTGCGCTGCATTGGTCCCCCGCCCGGCCGTTCGCCGCCGGCCCCTGATAGGCGGCGTCATGGCCGAAAACCGGCGCGAAGGCAAAGCCCGTTCGCGCCGGTTTCCGTGTCCGATTCAATCGTCGCCCAGCGCCTTGTCCTCATTGGCGCGCTTGACCACGTAGAGGCGGATCGCCTCGATCTGCTCGGGCTTGAACTGGTCCTTCCACGCAACCATCCCGTTCTGCTTGAGGATGCCGTCATGGACGATCTCCTGCCACAGCTTGGGATTGCCGAGCGCGACCGAGTGCCGCAGATCGGGGTTGAGCGCGCCCGATACCGCCGAGGCGCCGTGGCAGACCGAGCAGCTGTTGGTATAGAGCTTCTCGCCCATGGCCAGCTGCTGCGGCGTGCCTGCCAGCGGCGGCGGATCGAGCACCCGCTGCGCGCTCGGCGGGGCCGCGGGCAGGGTGCCCTTGGCGCCCAGCTTGAACACCAGCAGGCGGCTGATGTTGGGGGTGATCTTGCTGGTCACCAGTTTGCCGGCGGAAACGTCCCAGACCCCGCCCCAACCGACCAGCACGGCGACATACTGTTCGCCGTCGATCGAATAGGTCATCGGTGCGGCCAGGATCCCGCTTTGCGCCGGGAACGACCACAGCTGCTTGCCGGTATCGGCAGTATAGGCGCGGAATTCGCCCAGCGCGGTGCCCTGGAACACCAGGTTTCCGGCGGTGGCGAGGGTGCCGCCATTGGTCGGGGTTTCCTGCGGCACGCGCCACTTCACCTCACCAGCAACCGGATCGAAAGCAATCAGCGCCCCGGTCATCGCCGCCTTGGTTGCGCTGCGGATCGCCTTGTCGGCCGGGACATTGCCCGGGCTGGCGTCGATCCCCAGCTGGAACCCGGTGGTGCCGGGCTTCCAGTCTGGATCGTGGGCATAGACCTGCGGGGTGTTGTTGGTCGGGATATAGACCAGCCCGGTCTTGGGGCTGTAGCTCATCGGGGTCCAGCTGTGCGCGCCGACCGCCCCGGGGAAGCCGAGGAACGGCTTGCCGCTGCGCTCATACTGCGCTTCCGGATTGACATCGGGCTTGCCGGTCTTGGGGTCGAGGCCCTTGGCCCAGTTGATCCCGTCGACAAACGGCTTGCCCGACAGGAACTTGCCGTTCTTCGCATCGAGAACGTAGAAGAAACCGTTCTTGGGCGCATGCATCACCACCCGCCGCTTCTGGCCATTGATTTCCAGATCGGTGACGGTGATCTGCTGGTTGGAATCGAAGTCCCAGCGGTCTTCCGGAGTTTCCTGGAAGTGCCAGACATATTCCCCGGTATCGGGCTTCACCGCGACGATCGAGGCGGTGTAGAGACTGTCGCCCGCGCCATTGGTGTTGCGATAGGCCGGGTTCCACGGCTCGGCATTGGCGGTGCCGAAATAGACCAGGTCGGTGACCGGATCATAAGTGATCGAATCCCACACCGTGCCGCCGCCGCCAAGCTTCCAGAACTCGCCGGTCCAGGTCTTGGCCGCAGCGTCAAGGTGCTTGCCGTCCTGCGGCTTGGATGGATCGCCGGGGACGGTATGGAAGCGCCACTGCTCATCGCCGGTTTCGGCATCGAAAGCGGCAAGGTAGCCGCGGGTGAAATATTCCGATCCGGCCGAGCCGATCAGCACCCGGCCTTTGGCCACGCGTGGCGCGCCGGTGATCGCCATGTGCGATCCTTCGGGGATGGTCAGCTTGTCCCAAATGACCTTGCCAGTCTTCTGGTCGAGCGCGACCAGCCGCCCGTCGAGCGTGCCGACATAGACCTTGTCACCATAAAGCGCGACGCCGCGGTTGACCGCGTCGCAGCACACATCGACCAGTTTTTCGCGCGGGACCTTGGGGTCAAAGGCCCATTTGAGCGCACCGGTCTTGGCGTCATAGGCCTTCACCATCGACCAGGCGGTGGTGATGTAGAGTACGCCATCGTGCATCAGCGGGGTCGCTTCCTGCCCGCGCGCGGTGTCGAGATCGGCCGACCAGGCGAGGCCCAGATCGCCGACGTTCTTGTCATTGATCGAGTTGAGCTGGGAGAAACGCGTTTCGGCGCGGTCGCCGCCATAGGTCAGCCACTCATCGGCTAGCGGCTTTTCGATCAGTGCGTCGGTCACTCCCTCGGTGGCCGGCTGTGACGTCTTGGTTCCGCAAGCGGCAAGCGGCACCAGCATGGCCAGCGCCAGTATCTTCAAACGCATCCCAAACCCCTCCATCGGCGCCTGCCCCTGGGGCAGGTCGTTGTTCGCATCTTGCCTTTAACCGCACGGTTAAGCGAGTCCCTTTTTCACAGGTTTGACCTCGTGCCGCTTGGCTCTATTCTCCCGCCCAAGGAGAGCTGCCATGTGTGATGAACTGACCGCGATCGAGGAAGAACAGGCCCTTGCCGCAAAGGGTTTCAGCCGCCGTGAATTCGCCGCGATCGGGGCGGCCGGGGTGCTGGCAGCCTGCACCGGTGGAGAAAGCCAGGCCAAGGGCCGCGCGCTGAAGGAAGCGGTGGTTTCGGTTCCGACGCCCGATGGCAGCGCCGATGCGTTTTTCGTTTATCCGGCCAAGGGCAAGTATCCCGCCGTGATCCTCTGGCCCGATGTGGCCGGGCTGCGCGATGCCTACAAGGAAATGGCCCGGCGGCTGGCGGCGAATGGTTTCGCCGTGCTGGCGGTCAACCACTATTACCGCGCCGCCAAGGCGCCGCTGCTGAACTCGATCAGCGAATGGCGCAGCCCGGCGGGGCAGGAAAAGCTCAAGCCGGCGATTGCCACGCTATCGCCCAACAATACCGTACGCGATGCCGCCGCCTTCGTCGCCTGGCTGGACAAGCAGGGCCCGGTCAAC
Organism: Novosphingobium sp. UBA6272; assembly: GCF_002440635.1. Lineage (GTDB taxonomy): Bacteria > Pseudomonadota > Alphaproteobacteria > Sphingomonadales > Sphingomonadaceae > Novosphingobium. Next base: position 141,070 of record NZ_DJUW01000017.1, read on the forward strand.
AAGCGCAAGGGGATCGGCACCCAGGGCTATTGCCAGACCGGATCCTTCGCGATCCGCAGCGCCGCCGCGTTGCCGGGGCGGATCAAGGCCGCCGCATCGTTCCACGGCGGCGGGCTGGTCACCGACAAGCCCGACAGTCCGCACCGCCTGTTCGCCGAGAGCCAGGCCGGCTTCCTGATCGCGATCGCCCGCAACGACGATGCCCGCGCCCCGGCCGACAAGGACGCGCTGCGGACCGCCGCGAAAGAATCGGGCAAGTCGGTCGAAGTCGAGGTTTACAATGCCGACCACGGCTGGTGCACCCTCGACGCCCCGGTCTATGACAAGGCCGAAGCCGACCGCGCCTGGGCGCGGTTGCTGGAACTTTACAAGAGGCTCTGACCGCCGGGCCAATTGAGCGCCAGATCCGCGGCGTTTCAGCCAAGTCCGGTTTCGCTTGCTCCGCACCCGGCGGACGCTAACATGTTGCTTACAGACGGTTGGGAGCAATTTTGATGGTACAGACTCTGCTGGCACTCTTGGTAGTTGTCTTCATATTCCTGCTCATGGGCGTGCGGGTCGTGCGCCAGGGTTACGTCTATACGATCGAACGACTGGGCAAATTCACGCTGGCAGCCGAACCGGGACTGCACGTGATCATTCCGTTTATCGACCGGGTCGGCCGCAAGGTGAACATGATGGAACAGGTGCTGGATATTCCAGGCCAGGAAATCATCACCAAGGACAACGCCATGGTCGGCGTTGACGCGATCGTGTTCTTCCAGGTGCTCGATGCCGGCAAGGCCGCGTACGAGGTTGCCAACCTCTATGTCGCGATCATGCAGCTGACTACCACCAACCTGCGGACCGTGATGGGCAGCATGGACCTCGACGAGACGCTGTCGCGGCGCGACGAGATCAACGCCAAACTGCTGATGGTGATCGATCACGCCACCGCGCCGTGGGGGGTCAAGATCACCCGGATCGAGATCAAGGACATCCGTCCGCCGGCTGACATCTCCAACGCGATGGCCCGGCAGATGAAGGCAGAGCGTGAAAAGCGCGCCAACATCCTCGAAGCCGAAGGCCTGCGCGCCGCCGAAATCCTGCGGGCCGAGGGTGAAAAGCAGGGCGCGATCCTGCAGGCCGAAGGGCGCCGCGAAGCCGCCTTCCGCGATGCCGAAGCGCGCGAGCGTGAGGCCGAGGCCGAAGCCAAGGCAACCACCATGGTCTCCGATGCGATCGCCTCATCGGGCACCCAGGCGCTGAACTACTTCATCGCCCAGAAGTACACCGATGCGGTTTCGCAGTTCGCGACCTCGCCCAACGCCAAGACCATCCTGTTCCCGGTTGAGGCAACCCAGCTGATCGGTTCGCTCGGCGGGATCGGCGAACTGATCAAGGGTTCGCTGACCACCGAAGGTGACCGCAAGTGAGCGGCCTTTCGGGCATGGAGCCGCACTGGTTCTGGCTCGGGCTGGGGCTGCTGCTGGCGATCGGGGAAATGACCATCCCCGGGGTCTTCCTGATCTGGATGGCGGCGGCGGCGCTGATCACCGGCTTTGTCAGCTGGATGGTGCCGATCGGCATGCCTTGGCAGGTGTTGCTGTTCGCGGTCTTGTCGATCGTCGCGGTCTTCTCGGGCCGGCGCTGGCTGCGCCAGCACCCGGTCGAAGCCGCCGATCCCAAGATGAATGACCGCTTGGCGCGGGCGGTGGGCGAGGTGGTCACCGTCTGCCAGGTTTTTGCCGACGGGCAGGGCAAGGTCCGGCTGGGCGATAGCGAATGGCTCGCCAAGGGCCCCGATGCGGAGCCAGGCACGAAGATGAAGGTTACCGGGGCCGATGGATCGATGCTGGTGGTCGAACACCTGCACTAGGCAGACTTAAAGGCCCTTCTTGCCAAAGCCGCCCGGGCGGGGTGCGGGCGCTTCGGGTGCCGGTGGCTCGCTCGGGCGGTTTTGCATGTAGCGCTGCAGCGCAGCATCGGGATCGAACGGTTCATCCGCGCGGGTGGCACGCTGCGGGGTCAGCAGCGGCATTCCGGTTTCGGGCGATTCGGCGCCGCCCTGATCCTTGCCCATGATCCGGCCGATCAGGCGCTTCAAGGCGAACAGGAACAGCCCCAGGGCGATCGCCATCAGCAGCAGGGCGGCGATATAGTATGGCGCGCCCGCGCCGTTGCCGATCCCGGCTTCGAGCGCCGCCCGGTCACCGACCGCTTCAAAGCCCTTCGCCAGCGACAGGGGAATGATTGCCAAGGCGATATAGCGCATTGCGCCTTTGCGTAGGGTCTGGGCCATCAGCGCCTCCTCGTCGCTGCAAATATAACCGGCGGATCGCGATTTGGCTACCATGCCAGCCTTGCGCTTCCCGCCTGCACCCGATCTTCACATTTCCCCCATTAACGCTGCGCGCCAATTGTCCTAAGGGTACCTGTGCAGCCGGGGCCCAAGCCCGGTGGGAGGAAGAAACGAGCCCCATGGCCAGAAACGATTTTCGGCGCAGCCCGCCGCCGCCGCGCGGTGGAAAGCCCGCCAAGCCTGCTCCCACCGGTTTCCGCAAGTTCGTGCGCCGCCTGTTCGTCTGGGGTACGTCGCTGGCCTTGCTTGGCCTGCTGGCACTTACCGTTGCGGTGGCGCTGACCGCGCAATCGCTGCCCAGTTTCGATCAGATCAAGACCACCCAGACCGAACAGATGATCGTGGTCCGCGCCCGCGACGGGACCCAGCTGGTCTCGCTTGGCCCCAGCTATGGCAAATGGGTCGGCCAAGACCAGATCCCGCAGGTGATGAAGGACGCGATGCTCTCAACCGAGGACAAGCGTTACTACGGCCATATCGGGATCGATCCGATCGGCCTCGCCCGCTCGTTCTGGGTGCGATTCCAGGAAGGGCGCTGGAAGCAGGGCGGCTCGACCATCACCCAGCAGCTTGCCCGCACCGTGTTCCTCAACAATTCGCGCAGTTTCGCCCGCAAGCTGCGCGAAGGCGTGCTGGCACTGGCGCTGGAATGGAAATTCTCGAAGGACCAGATCCTCGAACTCTATCTCAACAAGGTCTATTTCGGCGGCGGCGCCTATGGTGTCGATTCCGCCAGCCGCAAGTTCTTCGGCCACCCGGCGACCGAGATCAGCTTGCCCGAAGCGGCGATCATCGCCGGGCTGGTCAAGGCGCCGTCGAACTATGCGCCGACCGCCGATGCCGAGGCTGCGGTGGGCCGCGGCACGGTGGTGTTGGGGCTGATGGCCGAAAACGGCAAGATCACCCCGGCTCAGGCCAAGGCAACCGACCTCAAGAAGATCAAGTTCGCCCAGGAAGCCGGGCAGAATTCGGTCCGCTATTTCACCGACTGGGCTTTGCCCCAGCTCGATCTGCTGCTGGGAGACAACGACCAGCCGATCGAGGTCTGGACCACGCTCGACGTCAAGCTGCAGAATGCCGCCACCGCTGCGATCCAGAACAATGTTCCGGGCGGCGCGCAGGGCGCGCTGGTCAGCATGGACCGCGATGGCGCGGTGCTCGCGCTGGTTGGCGGGACCGATTACGTCACCTCGAACTACAACCGCGCGGTCAATGCCGTGCGCCAGCCGGGATCGGCGTGGAAGCTGTTCGTCTATCTCGCCGCGCTTGAGGCGGGCTACACCCCCAACGCCGAAGTGGTCGACGAGCCAGTCACGATCGAGGGCTGGAGCCCGCGCAATTCGGGCGGCGGCTATGCCGGCAAGATCGATGTGCGCACCGCCTTTGCCTATTCGAAGAACACGGTTGCGGCGCAGCTCGGGCAGGAAGTGGGCTTTTCGGCGGTGGCCGGGATGGCCAAGCGGTTCGGGATCAGCACCCCGATTTCGACCGTCCCGTCGATGGTGCTGGGCACCAACGAAGTGCGACTGATCGACATGACCCGCGCCTTCGCCTCGATTTCGGCCAAGGGTCAGGCGGTCGAGCCCTATGGCATCGTCAAGGTCACCACCACCGACGGCGGCGTACTGTACCAGCGCAAGAACCCCGGCGGCAATCTGCTGGTTCCGGCCTATGTCGCCTCAGGCATCACCGACATGCTGCAGAGCGCGGTGAGCATCGGCACCGGCAAGGCGGCGCAGATCGGCCGCCCGGTGGCCGGCAAGACCGGCACCACCACCGCCAACAAGGACGGCTGGTTCCTGGGCTTCTCCAGCGGGGTTACCACCGGGGTGTGGATGGGCCGCGACGATGATCGGCCCGTCCCCGGGTTGCAGGGCGGCACCGCTCCGGCGCGGGCCTTTGCCTCGTACATGAAGGTCGCCGTTTCGGGCCGCCCGGTCGAAAAGTTCGAGACCGATGCGACCCTGCCGGCCTGGCAGCTTGAGCCTGATGACCAGGTCATGATGAGCGGATCGCCCGAAGACTATTACTATGTCGATGAGCAGGGCAACCTGGTCAATCCCGACCGCTCGCGCGATACGCCGCTGCCCAAGGGTCCGCCCGATGGCGGCCTCGTCCCGGTCGATCCACCGCCGGCGGCGGGCGAGGATTTCCTGAACGAGGCAACCGGCAGGGATCGCCCACCGCCCAGCGCGCCGAACTAGCACGGGCCAACAAAAAACCCTCCCCGTAGCGGGGAGGGTTTTTTGTTTTGGCGGCAGTGACGCGTCAGCCGATCCGCACGGCGATATAGACCAGGCCCTGCTGGCCGGGACGCATCACCTGAAGCGTAACGGTCGGCCGACCGGCAGTCTTCGCGTCGCGGATCGCCTTGTCGAGATCGGACACGGTGTTCACGTCGGCCATGTTGGCCGAGACCACGATGTCGCGGCGCTGCAGCCCGCGATTGGCGGCGTCGGAGGCGGGATTGACCCCGGCGATCACCACGCCCCGGGTGGAGCCGGGAACGCCCAGCTGCGAGGCGTAATCGGGGTTCATGGTCAGCACCTTCAGCCCCAGCGCGCTTTCAGCCAGGCCTTCGCCCTGCGCCTCGGGCCCGGCGAACGGATCGGGGCGCTGTTCGGGGGTCAGCGCCTTGGCCAGTTCCTTCTGGCTCGGGCGCTTGGCGACCGTGGCATAAAGCGTCTGGCTCTTGCCGCTGCGCAGCACCTCGATCGGAATCTTGGTGCCAGGAGCGATATCCGAAACGATGCCCGACAGGGTCCGGTCCGGGGTGACCGGCTGGTTGTTCACCTTCAGCACGATGTCGCCCACCTTGATCCCGGCAGAGGCGGCCGGCTGGCCCGGCTGGACCAGGCGGACCAGCTCGCCGCGATCGTGCGGCAGGCCAAGCGAATCCGCGATCTCGTCGGTCACCGGCTGGATCGAGATGCCAAGATAGCCGCGCTCGATCTCCTGACCGCCCTTGAGCCGCTCGACGATCGGGCGCGCGGTGTCGCTGGGAATGGCGAAACCGATCCCGATGTTGCCGCCGGACGGCGCGACAATCCAGTTGTTGATGCCGATCACGTTGCCGGCCATGTCGAACATCGGCCCACCCGAATTGCCCGAATTGATCGAGGCATCGGTCTGGATGTAATGATCGTAGGCACCGGTGCCGGTGTTGCGGTTGACCGAACTGATGATCCCCGAAGTGACCGTACCGCCCAGGCCAAACGGGTTGCCGATGGCGATGATCCAGTCCCCGGCGCGGGCCTTGGCCGAATCGCCGAACTTGACGAAGGGCAGCGGGGCTCCGGCATCGATCTTCAGTACGGCGATATCGGATTCGACATCGCGGCCCGCGATCCGGGCCTTGTACTGCTTGCCGTCGGACAGCCGCACGGTGACCTCGTCGGCCTGCCCTTCGCGGTCCAGGCTGATCACGTGGTTGTTGGTGACGATATAGCCATCGGGCGAGACGATGAAGCCCGAGCCGACCGCTTCGGCGGTCTTCGACTGGGCACCGCCGCCGGGCAGTATCTGGCCGAACGGCAGCGCCGCCATCGGGTTCTGGACGGTCACCTTCTGGCGGACCGAGATGTTCACGACGGCGGGCTGAAGCTGCTGGGTCAGGTCGGCGAAACTGGCCGGGGCGCCAGCGCGCGGCACGATCGTGCGCATCTGCTCGACGTCGTTCTGCGCAACCTGGGCGCCGGCGGGAATCCCGCCGACCAACGAAAGCGCCGCTCCGCCCAGCAGCAGCGCCGTGGTGACACTGTATACGTACTTCACGTGGCTAGTTCCTCTTGCCTTAGAATCTGCCCCTTGGTGGCGGATTCACGTCATTTTCCCTTAATGGGGATTGAACGCGCTATTTGCCACCAAAGTGCTTCAGATAGCCGCTGTCGGGCGGCAGCACGATGGTGGTGCTGTTCTTGCGTTTGGGATCGCCGTACAGTTCGTCATAGCTACGCATCGCCCTGAAAAAGCTGTAGAACTCGGGATCCTTGTCGGCCGATTGCTTGCGCCGGGTGGTGGCTTCGGCTTCGGCCGCAGCGGTTATCGCCAAGGCATCGGCGGCGCTTTTCATCTCGATGTCCAACAGGCTGTCCTCCAGACGTTCCTGCATTCGGCTGAAGGCCACGTTGCGGCCATCTTCGTCGAGCTGCACACGGGCCAGTCGCACGTCGACCACCTGCACGCCGTATTGCCGGACCTTGGCATCGAGCCCGCGCAACAGCGCGGCATTGGCGCCGCCCGCACCAGGGCGAACGATATCGGCGGCGCTGCGCTGGGCCAGTTCCTGATCCAGCAGCGGGGGGAGCAAGGCCTTCAGCTGATCGTCAACCTTGACCGCAGAACCAAGCGAATTGACCAGTCGAACCGGATCGATGATCCGGTAGGTCACGTCGGTATCAACCAGCAAGGTGTGCAGGTCGGAACTGCGGACTCGCTTGGCTTCATAGCCATAGGTCACCAGCCCGCGCGGCAAAGAGATGACTTGTTCAAGCAGCGGAACATGGACAACCAGCCCTGCGCCGGTCGGTCCCTGGGGCCGGAACCGGTTGACCATCCGGACAGGCTCACCCATCCGCTCGATCACCACCTGTTCGTCTTCGCGCACCACGGTCAGGCTGGCCAGAGCAAGCAAAGCCACGAACAGCAGAGCGAACAGCGGATGGCGATAGTCGCGCAGCACCTGGTTCATGTCAGTTGCCCCCCTGCTTGGCCGCCGGGATCGCGGGCGGGGCACTGGCCGGGGCAGGACCGCCGATCACTACCGGGTTGTTGCGCAGCACCCGCTCAACCGTGTCATAGTAGATCCGCTCACGCGTGACGCGCGGGTCGATCCTGTAAAGCTCATAGGCCTTGTCGAACGATGCCGTTTCAAGATTCGCCTGGGTACGGATCCGCGCTGCATAGGCGATCGCCGCCTCGTGGTTCTTGCGCGCTGTTTCCTCAGCCTTGTCGATCTTCTTGTAGGCCTCGGTCAGCTTGGCAGGCGGCTTGGTGCCGGTCACCTCGACCGAGACGATGGTGATGCCTGATCCCCAGGCATCGAGCACACGCTGCATTCGGCCGGCAACGCGCTGTTGCAGTTCGGCCTGACGTTTGCCGCCGCGCAGCTCGTCAAAGGTCAGTTCGGCTACCCCGGCGCGGATCGCGCTGTCGGCCAGCCGCCGCAATGCTTTTTCGCCATCGGGCAGGGCAAAGGTGAACTGCTTCAGGTCCTTGACCTTCCAGCCGACCTGGCTGCGCAGGTCGATCAGTTCGCCGTCGCGGGTGGGCATCAGGGTCTCGCTCTCCTGCTCGGGCAGCAGCAGCTTGCTTTCCTCGCTGACTTTGCGGGTCAGGACCGCCTGGACCGGCCAGGGCATGGTGACATTGAGGCCGGGACCAATGGTCTGTTCAAACCGGCCGAAAGTGGTGACTATCCCTTGCTCGCCCGGGCTCAGGATATGAAGCGAGGTCGTCGCCAGCCAGGCCGATAGCACCCCGGCGGCGGCCAGCGCCCACATCGTCTTGCCATTGGCGGCGGGCAGCCGTGACGACGAAGATCTACGCGGGCGAAGGATATCGTCGATCGAAGCCGAACGCCGCTGCGTTGGCTCATCGCCCGCGCTGCGCCAGGGATTGCCGGCCGGTTCGTTCGATGGGGGATTCGCTTCGCCCGGCGTTTCCACCGAAGCATCCGTTTCCGGAGCCTTGCCCTCAACCTTCTTCCTGCCCCGCTTCGGGTTTTCGCCTTCGCTCATGAACAACACTATAGGGGTGCGCCGCGCAATTAACAGGGTGACCCATGCATTTTTCCTTGCCAGCCGGGCCCGAAACGGGTTTCGGCCCTAGGCCATGAACAATCCCAAAGACGATACCGCCGCGCTGCGCGCCGCCCTGCCGCCACTCGCCCAGTCCCGCCTGCAATCGCTGCGGCTGAAGAATGACTTGGCGATCGTGGTGCTCGAAGCCGGCGGGTTTGACGCGCTGGAGCGCGAGCGGCTGGAGGCGGCCGTCAAAGAAGCATTGGCCGGACAGCCCGGTGTGGCCGAAGTACGGGTCGCGCTGACCGCCGACAAGCGCGGCCGCCGGATCATCGCGATCGGATCGGGCAAGGGCGGGGTCGGCAAGAGTACGGTATCGACCAACCTGGCGGTGGCGCTGGCCCGCGCCGGGCGCAAGGTCGGACTGGTCGATGCCGATATCTATGGCCCGTCGCAGCCGCGCCTGCTCGGCAACGAAGGGATCAAGCCGCAGGCCCGCGGTGACAAGCTGGTGCCGGTGCCGAGCCAATGGGGCGTGCCGGTGCTGTCGATGGGCCAGCTGATCGAACCGGGCAAGGCAATCGCCTGGCGCGGGCCGATGGCCGGCAATGCGCTGGGCCAGTTGATCGATGCCGATTGGGGCGATGTCGATACCCTGATCGTCGACCTGCCGCCCGGCACCGGCGACGTCCAGCTGACCATGCTGCAGCGCTACAAGCCCAGCGGCGCGGTAATCGTATCGACCCCGCAGGACCTCGCACTGATCGACGCGCGCCGCGCGATCCAGCTGTTCGAAGTCGGCCAGGTTCCGGTGGTCGGGCTGATCGAGAACATGTCCGGCTATGCCTGCCCGCATTGCGGTGAAATCAGCGATCCGTTCGGCAGCGGCGGGGCCGAGACTGCCGCTGGCGAGCTGGGCCTGGCTTTCCTCGGCCGGATTCCGCTGGAACTCTCGATCCGTCAGGCCAGCGATGCCGGCAAGCCGCCGGCTGCTGGAGACGGTCCAGGGGCGGAAGCCTTCAATGCGATCGCCCGGCGCGTGGCGACCTGGCTCGACAATCAATAGCCAGCCCCTAAGGTGACCTGGCAGCAACGGGGAAGGTGATGCGGTTCACGCGGCGGGGGGTTCTGATCGGGGCGGGGGTGACCGGCGGGCTGATTGCCGCCTGGGCGCTCAGCCCGCGCCGGTTCACGCCGCCGCTGCTGGCGGGTGAGGGCGAATATGCCTTCGATGCCTGGCTCAAGATCGGCAAGGACGGGGTGGTCAGCGTGGCCGTGCCCGATCTTGAGATGGGCCAGGGCATCACCACGCTGATCCCGCAGATCGTTGCATACGAGCTTGGGGCAGACTGGCGCCAGATCGCGGTTGAACCGGCTCCCATAAGCGGCGCCTATGGCAATGCCCCGCTCGCCGCGCAGTGGGCGCCGCTGTGGATCCCGCTTGCTGCGGGTCTGGCCGATGCGCCCGACAGCCTGCTGGCGCGGCGCTTTGCCGAGGGCGAGGCCTTTGTGGTCACCGCCGCCGGTACCGCACTGGCCGCGCATGAAGAAGCGGCGCGGATTGCTGCGGCGAGCGCGCGGGCGGTGCTAGCGATGGCCGCGGCCGATCGCTGGGATGTCGCCTGGGAAGAATGCGACGCGCAGAACGGCTTCATCGTCCACGACCAGCAGAAACTGCCCTTCGCCGAGCTTGTGGCTGAAGCCTCCACATATTCGCCGCCCAGCCCGGCGGTGGCCCGGTCCCAGCCGCCGCAGGAACGCCCGGCCGAGTTTCCCGCCGGCGCCCCACTGCGCGCGCCGCGGCTCGACCTGCCTAGCAAGGTCGACGGGACCTACACTTTCGCCGGCGACGTACGCCTGCCCGACATGGTCTATGCCGCGATCCGCCATGCCCCGGTCGGCGATTGCACGCTCGGCAGCTTCGATGCGGACCGCGCCAAGGGCGTGCCCGGCCTGCTGCGGCTGGTTGAGAACAAGCACTGGCTCGCGGCGGTCGCGACCGACTGGTGGGCGGCGGAACGCGCGCTGAAGGTCGCCCTGCCGAAATTCCGCCCCGCAAACCTGGCCGATAGCGGCAAGATCGGCGAACTGCTCGAAGCCGCGTTGCGCCGGGGCGAGGCGACGCGGATTGCCGAAGAAGGCGATCCTGACGCCTGGCTATCGGAAAAGTTCGAACATGTTGCCCGTTATGCGATTGCTCCGGCGCTCCACGGCAGCCTCGAAACCGCTACTGTGACGGCCCGGGTCGAGATTGGCCGGGCCGAACTGTGGCTGGCGAGCCAGGCCCCGCAGGCGGCGCGGCAGTCGGTTGCCGACGCGCTGAACGTCGCGCTCGATACGGTGGTGATCTATCCGATGCCGGCTGGCGGCAGCTTCGATGCCCGGCTCGATGCGCAGCACGCGGTCGAAGCGGCGCTGATCGCGCGCGAGGTGGGCAAGCCGGTGCAGCTGGTCTGGTCGCGCTGGCAGGAACATCTGGCGGGATTGCCGCGCACGCCGGCGCGGGCAGTGCTGGCGGCGCGGACCGCGCAGGATGGTTCGCTCACCGCGCTCAAACTGCGGATCGCGATGCCGGCGACGATGCGCGAATTCGGCGCGCGGCTGTTCGGGCGCGAAAGCCGCCGCGAGGCCCTGGAAATGCAGGACAAGGCCGATCCGCTGGCCACAGAGGGTATGGTCCCGGTCTACCGGATTTCGCACCTGGTGGTCGAGCACGTGCCTGCCGCCATTCCGCTGCCGACCGGGCCGCTGCGCGGCAATTCGCACGGGATCGGGGCTTTCCTGATCGAGACTTTCATTGACGAGCTGGCCCGCCGCGCCGGGCGCGAGCCGCTGTCCTACCGGATCGCGATGCTGGGGCACGAGATCAAGCTGGCCAACTGCCTGCAGCGCGCCGCGACCCTGGCCGAATGGAGCGGCGGCGGGGGCGGATCGGGGCAGGGGCTGGCCTGCTACCGCATGACCAGCGGCGGGCGCGAGGGCCGGATCGCAGTGATCGCCAGCGCCCGGCTCGACGAGCACGGGATCCGGGTCGACAAGCTGACCGCGGTGGCCGACATCGGCCGAATCATCAATGTCGACATTGCCCGCCAACAGATCGAAGGCGGTCTGATCTTCGGCATGGGGCTCGCCAATGGCAGCGCAACTGCCTTCAAGGACGGGTTGCCGACAGTCGGCCGGTTGGGGATGCTCGGGCTTCCCCTGCTGAGTGACTGCCCGGAGATTGAAGTGGATTTCATCGATAGTGACGCCGATCCGTTCGATCCGGGTGAACTGGGCGCAGTGATCGCTCCGCCGGCAATCGCCAATGCCCTGGCCTCGGCCGGCAGCGAGCGCTTGCGGAACCTGCCGCTGACCGGGGCCGGCCAGTGACCCTGCCCGCCGGTCACCCCCCGTTCGCCGCGCCGAAGCTGGGCGTGCTGCTGGTCAATCTCGGCACGCCCGACGCGCCGACGGCAAGCGCGGTTCGACGCTACCTCAAGGAATTCCTGTCCGACCGCCGCGTGGTCGAGATTCCCCGGCTGGTCTGGTGGCCGATCCTCAACGGTATCATCCTCAACACCCGCCCGCGCAAGAGCGCCCATGCCTACAGCCAGGTCTGGGGGCCGGACGGTTCGCCGCTCGCCGCGATCACCAAAGGCCAGGCCGAAGCCTTGCAGGCGCGGCTGGGGGACGCGGTGATGGTCCGCTGGGGTATGCGCTATGGCAATCCCGCGCTGGGGGTGGAACTTCAGGCGCTGAAGCGGGCCGGGTGCGAGCGAATCCTGTTTGCGCCGCTCTATCCGCAGTATTCCGGCGCAACCACCGCGACCGCGATCGACGCGCTGGGCGCGCAGCTCGCCGCGATGCGCTGGCAGCCGGCGATCCGCACCCTGCCGCCCTATTACGACGATCCCGCCCATATCGAAGCGCTGCGGGAAGATACCGCGCGCCAGCTCCGCGCGCTCCCCTTCGAGCCCGAAGTGCTGCTGCTGTCGTTCCACGGCATGCCCGAACGGACTCTGCACCTGGGCGATCCCTATCACTGCCAGTGCCGCAAGACCGCGCGGCTGCTGAGCGAGGCACTGGCCGGGGAGTTTCCGGCGCTACGGATCGAAACGACCTTCCAGTCGCGCTTTGGCCGGGCCAAGTGGCTTGAACCGGCGACCGATGCGGTGCTGGCGCAGGAGGGCGCGAAGGGCACCCGCCGTCTCGCCATCGCCGCGCCCGGGTTCTCCGCCGATTGCCTCGAAACCCGCGAAGAGCTGGCGATCCGAGGGCGTGAACAGTTCGAAGCAGCTGGCGGAACTGAGTTCGCAGCGCTCGATTGCCTCAACACCAGCGAGGCCGGGATCGGGATGCTGGAGGCATTGGTCCGGTGCGAACTGGCGGGGTGGCTTTAACCGCACGACTAAGTTACATCGCTGTCAGTAACCCCTTCCCGAGGACTCCATGGCAACGCTTGCACCCGAAGCCCCGAAATTCACCCACTGGTCACAGCGGCAACCGGCGCACGCGCTCGATCACATTCCGGGCGAGGATGGCTGGCCGGTGCTGGGCAATACGCTGCAGCTGCTGGCCGATCCATCCGGCTTTGGCGACCGGATGCGGGCGAAATACGGAGATGTCTTCCGCAACAATGCCTTCGGGCGGCGCGGGGTGTCGCTGTTCGGCGCCGATGCCAACGAATTGGTGCTGTTCGACCGCGAGAAGATCTTCTCGTCCGAACAAGGCTGGGGCCCGGTGCTTGATCTGCTGTTCCCGCGCGGGCTGATGCTGCTCGATTTCGATCACCACCGCGCCGATCGCCGGGCGCTGTCGATCGCGTTCAAGCCGGGGCCGATGCGGCACTATGCCGAGGCCCTGAACCGCGGCATTTCCGACCGCGCGGAGTCATGGCGCGGGCAGGAGCTCCTGTTCTATCCGGCGATCAAGCAGCTCACGCTCGATCTGGCGGCAGACAGCTTTCTCGGCGTGCCGCTGGGGCCGGAGGCCGATGCGATCAACAAGGCCTTTGTCGACATGGTCCAGGCCTCGATCGGCGTGGTGCGCAAGCCGCTGCCCTTCACCGCGATGGGCCGTGGCGTGGCAGGCCGCAAGTTCCTGCTCGAATACTTCACCCGCGAAACGCTGAAGCGCCGCGAAAGCGGCGGCGGGCAGGACATGTTCAGCCAGTTCGCCACCGCCACGCACGAGGACGGCAGCCTGATGCCGGTCGACCAGGTGGTCGATCACATGATCTTCCTGATGATGGCCGCACACGACACGATCACCAGTTCGGCCAGCTCGCTGGTCTGGTTGCTGGCGAAAAATCCCGAATGGCAGGGCAAGCTCCGCGCCGAGATCCTGGCGGTGACCGGCGGGGCAGGGCGGCCGCTGGCCTATGACGATCTCGGCAAGCTGGAGCTGACCGAAATGGCCTTCAAGGAGGCGCTGCGGCTGATCCCGCCGGTTCCCTCGATGCCGCGCCGGGCGCTGCGCGAATTCACTTACAAGGGTGTGCGCATTCCGGCCGGCTCCCCGGTCGGGATCAGCCCCGCCGCGGCCCATATGGACGAAGAGCACTGGCCCGAGCCGCGCCGCTTCGATCCGCTGCGCTTCACGCCCGAACAGGTCGCCAAGCGCCACAAATACGCCTGGGTACCGTTCGGCGGCGGCGCGCACATGTGCCTGGGGCTGCACTTCGCCTATATGCAGGTCAAGGTGCTGATGACCCACCTGCTGAGCCGCTATCAGATCGAGATCGAACCGGGCTACGAACCGGGCTGGCAGCCCTGGCCGATTCCCAAGCCGAAGGATGGGCTGAGGGTTACGTTCCGGCCAGTGTGATTAGAAATCCACCGCGATGCCTTTTCGCACCCAGTCGCCGTAGCGGGTCGGGCTGAGGCCGTCGGGGTCTTCGCCTTCGACCGGCGCGGCCGGGGCGGGGGCCGGGTCATTGCTCCAGTGGGCCGGTTTCTTGAAGTCCTTGGGACGCTGAGTGGCGCGCTTGGTCATCGGCATTCCATGCGCGCGCTGGCCCTCGATTGCAATTGGCTCTAGGGGCAGCGCGATGGACATTCCCGGTTTCCCCGCGCGCAAGGGTGCGCTCAAAATGCTCGATGCGGTGCTTAACCGGGGCGAGACGCTCGACATGGCGGCAAACGGCGCCCTGCAAGGGATCCGCAGCGGACCCGACAAGGCGCTCGCACGCGCACTCGCTGGCGAGGCGCTGCGCTGGCTGATCGATCTCGACGCGCTGATCGACAGCGCGACCCGCTTGCCGCTTGCACCGGATGCCAAAGCGCGTTCGGTGCTGCGGCTGATGCTGGCGGGGTGGCTGCGGCTCGATACTCCGCCCCACGCGGTGATCGCGACCGGGCTGGAACTGCTGAGCGGCGGTCCCCGGCGACTGGCGCACGGGGTATTCTCGGCGCTGGTCCGCCAGGATGCGAAGCTGCCCGCCGTGCCGACCTTGCCGCCGCAAGTGGCGGAGCGCTGGGCCGGACGCGCGCCGGCAATCGCCTCCGGCCTGGCCGTGCCGCCGCCGCTTGACCTGTCGCTGCGCGATCCGGCCGAAACCGCGCTCTGGGCCGAGCGGCTCGACGGAACTTCGCTGGCACCGGGCCATGTCCGGCTGGCGCGCGGCACGGCGGTGGAAAACCTTGTAGGCTTCGATGCCGGGGCGTGGTGGGTCCAGGATCTGGCCGCCAGCCTGCCCGCGCGGCTGCTGGGTGCTGGCGCGGGGCGCCGCGTGCTTGATCTCTGCGCCGCGCCGGGCGGCAAGACGCTGCAACTGGCGGCAGCCGGATGGCAGGTCACCGCGGTGGAACGCAGCGCCAAGCGCGCCGAGCGGATCGACCAGAACCTTGCACGCCTGAACCTTTCCGCCGAAGTGGTGATCGCCGATGCCCTGCAATGGCAGCCGGCCGAGCCGTTCGACGCGGTGCTGCTCGATGCGCCGTGCACCGCCACCGGCACCGCCCGCCGCCACCCCGACGTGCTTCATCGGATCGGCCCGCGCCAAATTGCCGAGATGGCCGAATTGCAGGCGGCGCTGCTGGCCCGCGCGGCAAGCTGGATCAAGCCCGGCGGACAGCTGGTCTATGCGGTCTGCTCGCTCGAGCAGGCCGAGGGCGGGGCGCAGGCCCAGCAGGTGTCGCTGAAGCCCGACCCCATCCGCGCCGATGAGCTGCCCGCCGGACTCAGTCCGAGCAGCGAGGGCTGGCTACGCACCGATCCCGGCATGCTGGCTGATGCAGGCGGGCTCGACGGCTTCTTCGTCGCCCGGTTCCGCGCCTAACCCTTCAGCTTTTCCGCAAAGCCCTTTTGCAGCTTGGCCAGCTTGGGCGGGATCACCGCCAGGCAATAGGGATTCCGCTGGCCTTCGCCCTGCCAATATTCCTGATGATAGTCCTCGGCCGGATACCAGGTTGCGGGGCCTTCGATAGTGGTCACCGCCTGCTGCCCGGGATGGGCATCGTTCCAGCGTGCGATTCCGGCTGCGGCTTCGGCGCGCTGGTCATCGTCCAGCGGGAACAGCGCGCTGCGGTATTGCGTGCCGACGTCATTGCCCTGCCGGTTGAGCTGGCTGGGATCGTGCGTGGCCATGTGGATGTCGAGCAGATCGGCGTAGGATAGTACGTCTGA
Source organism: Novosphingobium sp. UBA6272 (assembly GCF_002440635.1). Classification (GTDB taxonomy): domain Bacteria; phylum Pseudomonadota; class Alphaproteobacteria; order Sphingomonadales; family Sphingomonadaceae; genus Novosphingobium. The sequence goes on from NZ_DJUW01000017.1 coordinate 156,760, forward strand.
ATCGAACTCGATCCGGATCGCTTCGGCATGGCCGGTGTCGCCGCCGCAGACCTGCTTGTAGGTCGGGTTGGCTGTTGCCCCGCCGATGTAACCGCTCTCAACCGCGCTGACCCCCGCGATCGAGCGGAACACCGCTTCGGTGCACCAGAAGCAGCCGCCTGCGAAAATTGCCTGTGCCATGACCTGTCCTTTCGTGTCGAAGCCCTAGATAGTTACAGCACCCCCGCTTGTCATCGCCCCGCCACACACTAGGTTGCTGACACGATAATCTTTCCGGGAGAAAACCATGCGCCGCTTCATCCTGCCGATCCTGGCCCTGGGCCTGGCTGTGCCGACCGCCGTGGTGGTCGCCGCGCCGTCCAGGTCGGCCTCGGCCAAGGTCAACGCCGATCTTGCCGCTGCCGTCGCCAGCCCGCTGCGCGACAAGGATCGCGCCCGCGACCAGTACCGCCGCCCCGCCGAAACGCTGACTTTCTTCCAGGTTTCGCCGGACATGAAGGTGGGCGAATATGCCCCGGGCGGAGAGTGGTACTCGCGCCTGCTCGGGCTCTACCTCGGCCCCAAGGGCAAGCTGGTCGGGCTCTATTTCGATCCCACCTCCGGCCCGTTCAATGAAAAGTCGCAAAAGGGCATCAGGGATGGCGCAGCCAGCTATCCGGCAGACATCGCCGCCTGGTCGGGGCTTCCGGCGGACCGGTTTGCGGCCTATACCCTTGATGCCGTTCCGACGGGTGAAAAGGGCACTTTCGACCGGATCTTGATCATGCGGATGATGCACAATCTGTTCACCTGGAACATCGCCGATCGCGAGATCAAGGCGATGCGCGACCTGCTCAAGCCCGATGGCATGATCGGTATCGAGCAGCACCGGGCCAAGCCCAATGCGCCCTACAGCTATACCGACGGATCGAAAGGTTATCTGCGCGAAAAAGACGTGATCGCCTTTATGGAACTGCACGGCTTCCAGTACGTTGGCAGCAGCAAGGCCAATGCCAACCCCAAGGACCCGGCCAACTGGCCGAACGGGGTCTGGACCTTGCCGCCGGTAATGAGCAATGCGACCGAAGCCGACAAGCCCCGGCTCCGAGCCATTGGCGAGAGCGACCGGATGACGCTGTTGTTCCGCAAGCGGATGTGATCGCCAGCGTTGCTTTTCCGCAAGCGGGGTCGATTGACCGCGCTGCTTTTCCGCAAGCGCAGGGAATGCTAGGGGCGACGGCATGAGCACGCTGAATGTCGCCGCCCTGCAGCTTCCTCTCGGTTCCACCGATGAGGTCGAGAACATCGTCGCAGTCTCGATGCTGGTCGAGGAAGCGGCAGCCGCGGGCGCGCAGCTGATCCTCCCGCCCGAGCTGTTTTCCGGCCCCTATTTCTGCAAGCAGGAAGACGAAGCGCTGTTCGCGCTGGCCCGGCCGACCACCGAGCATCCCTCGGTCCGGGCGATGCAGGCACTGGCCGCCAAGCACAAGGTCGCGATCCCGACCAGTTTCTTCGAGCGCGACGGCCAGCACTATTACAACACCATGGCGATGATCGGCCCCGACGGCGCCATTCTGGGCACTTACCGCAAGAGCCACATTCCCGATGGCCCAGGCTATGAGGAAAAGTACTATTTCCGCCCCGGCAACGACGGGTTCAAGGTCTGGGACCTGTTCGGGCACAGGATCGGCGTGGGGATCTGCTGGGATCAGTGGTACCCCGAATGCGCGCGGGTGATGGCGCTGATGGGGGCCGAGGTGTTGCTCTATCCGACCGCGATCGGCAGCGAGCCCTATGACGCCGATCTCGATACCAGCCGGATGTGGCGCCGCGCCATGCTGGGCCATGCGGTGTCGAACTGCATGCCGGTGATCGCCGCCAACCGGATCGGCAGCGAAGACGGCCAGCGCTTTTACGGCCATTCCTTCATCACCGACGAATGGGGCGATTTTCTCGCCGAGTTCGGCGCGGAGGAAAGCGGCGTGCTCAGCGCAACGCTCGATCTGGCCCGCGCAGCAAAGCACCGCGCCGGCATGGGCTTTTTTCGCGATCGCCGCCCGCAGCTCTACACCCGCATCGCCCAGGATATCTGAGCCATGGTCCAGCGCTATCTGATCGCGCTGGGTTCTAACCGGCGCCACCAGCGCCATGGCCCGCCGGAACGCGTGCTGCGTGCCGCGCTGGCGGCGCTGGGGGCGAATGGTGTTCCAGTCGTTGCCGCAGCACCGATCCTGCGTTCGGCCCCGCTCGGCCCGTCGCGGCGGCGCTATGCCAATAGCGCGGCGCTGATCGAGACCAGGCTAAGCCCGCCCGACCTGCTTCGCGAGCTCAAGCGGATCGAGGCTGCGTTCGGCCGGCGCAGCGGCGGCCAGCGCTGGACCAGCCGGGTGCTCGATCTGGATGTGCTGTTGTGGAGCGGCGGGATCTGGGCCGATCCTGACCTGACCGTGCCCCACCGCGAATTCCGCCAGCGCGACTTCGTGCTCCGCCCGGCCCTCGCCCTGGCCCCCGCCTGGCGCGACCCGATCACCGCACTTTCGCTCCGCCAACTGCACGCGCGCTTGACCCGGCCCCGCCCGATCCCTAGGTGACCTCCCCGTGGTCGGGCCCTTAGCTCAGTCGGTAGAGCAACTGACTTTTAATCAGTAGGTCGCTGGTTCGAACCCAGCAGGGCTCACCACGGTTAGGTCGGCGATTGCCGGGCATCGCCGCTGCCAATCATCCACCTCGGAAAGTGCCGGGTGCGGGAATACCCGTCCTGATGGACAGGGTGCGGTTCGCAGGCAATGATCTAGCGCAGCCTCGTGACCGGGCGGCTGATCCTTATCCTGGGCGACCAGCTCTCCATGACCGTAGCCTCGCTGGCGGGCGGGGATCGGTCTGGCGACGTGGTGCTGATGGCCGAGGTTTTGGCCGAGGCGCAGTATGTTCCGCATCACAAGCGGAAGATCGCGCTGGTCTTTGCAGCGATGCGGCATTTTCGCGATGAGCTGATCGCCGACGGCTGGCGGGTCGACTACGTCCGGCTCGACGATCCTGAGAACAGCGGTACGCTGGGCGGAGAGGTGCGGCGCGCCATGGCCCGGCACGGCTTGTCGCGGGTCGTGGTGACCGAACCCGGCGAATGGCGCCTGCTGGCCGAGATGCGCAGCTGGGATTTTGCAGAGCTGCTGCCGGACGGCCGCTTTCTGGCCGACCGCCTTGGCTTTGCCGCCTGGGCCGAGGGACGCAAGGGCCTGCGGATGGAGCACTTCTATCGGTTGATGCGGCGCAAGACCGGTCTGCTGATTGAGGGAGACCAGCCGGCTGGAGGGCGCTGGAACTTCGATTCCGACAACCGCAAACCTGCGGCGGCAGAGTTGTCGATGCCGCGCCCGCCGCGCTTTGCCCCCGATGCGATCACGCGCGAGGTGCTGGAGCTTGTCGCCGAGCGCTTTCCAGACAACTTCGGCGTGCTGGAGGGCTTTGCCATGGCGGTGACCCGCGCCGATGCCGAGGCCGCCTTTGCTCACTTCCTGCACCACGGCCTGGCGCAGTTCGGCACTTATCAGGATGCGATGCTGCTGGAACAGCCGTTCCTGTTCCATGCCTTCATTGCGCCCCAGCTCAACCTGGGGCTGCTCGATCCGCTGGATCTGTGCCGCAAGGTCGAGGCGGAGTGGCGCGGCGGCAGGGTACCGCTCAACAGCGCCGAGGGATTCATCCGCCAGATCATTGGTTGGCGCGAATTCGTGCGCGGGATCTATTGGTGGCGGATGCCGGGCTATGACCGTGAGAATGCGCTCGACGCCCGCTGTCCGCTGCCCGCGTTCTACTGGACCGGCAAGACGGAGATGGCCTGCATCCGCGCCTGCGTCGAACAGACCCGCGATCATGCCTATGCGCACCACATCCAGCGGCTGATGGTGACCGGCAATTTCGCCCTGCTGGCCGGGATCGATCCGCATGAACTGCACGAATGGTATCTGGCGGTCTATGCCGATGCCTATGAATGGGTCGAACTGCCCAACACCTTGGGGATGAGCCAGTTCGCCGATGGCGGCCTGCTGGCGAGCAAGCCTTATGCGGCGAGCGGAGCCTATATCAACCGAATGAGCAACTATTGCTCTGGCTGTGCCCATGACGTGAAGGCCAAGGCCGGGCCGCGGGCTTGCCCGTTCAATCTGCTCTATTGGGATTTCATTGCCCGCCACCGCGACCGGTTGGTCCGCAACCCGCGGATGGTGCAGATGGTGCGAACCTGGGACCGCTTCACAGACGAGAAGCAGGCCCAGCTAAGGCGCGATGCCGGGCGGTTTCTGGACAGGCTTGGCTGAGCGGCAGCGATCGGAGCAATAGCGCACGCTATCCCAATCGCGCGCCCACTTTTTGCGCCAGGTGAAGGGCAGGCCGCAGGCTGCGCAGGTCTTGCTTGGGAGGTCGGCCTTGCGCCGCATTTTCGGCATTGTGGCTATTCCGGCAACCGGGTGCCGTCCCAGGCGAACAATCCGCCGCTGTCGGCCGGATCGAGGGCGGGCAGCACATCGAGGAGGTGGCCGGCGGCCTGATCGGGGCTGAACAGCTTTTCCGGCGCGACGCCGCGCTGAAACGGGGCCGAGAGGCGGCTGTCGACCGTCCCGGGGTGCAGCGCAACGGCGAGTGCCTGAGGGTGGCTCCGGGCCAGTTCGATTGCGAAATTGCGGACCAGCATATTGAGCGCGGCCTTGCTCGCCCGGTAGCTGTGCCAGCCGCCCAGGCGGTTGTCTCCGATCGATCCGACCCGGGCTGAAAGCACCGCGAACACGGCGCGGCGATCGCGTGGCAGCAGCGGCAAGAAATGTTTGGCGATCAAGGCCGGGCCGATTGCATTGGCGGCGAAGACCTCTGCCATGGCGCTGCCGTCGATCGCGCGCCAGCTCTTCTCCGGCGCGATCTGCCGGGCTTCGTCGTGGAGCAGTCCGGTCGCAACCATGACCAGTTCAGGCGCCTCCACCATTCGTGCGGCTTCCTTGATCGACGCCTCGTCGCCAAGGTCGAACCGGAAGGGGATCGCGCCCACGGGAAGATCGGTAGTGGGGCCTCTGGTTCCGGCGTGAACAGCGCCGAACCTTCCGCTCTCCACCAACCGCGCAACCAAGGCCCGGCCGATCGCGCCGCTGGCCCCGAAGACAACCGCCGATCCTGTGGCGGCAAGGGAACTGCGATCCGGCATGATTGCGGCCTGCCACCGTGCGGGGAGCCGGGCGACCTGCCAATTCGGGCATGCCGCCGGACTAACCGGCCAAGCCCGCCGTTGCCGCGGCTTGAAATCGGTGCAACCATGCGCAAGTTCCTGCATCGCGCGGGGGAGGAGCAGCACGGTGGCGGCACGGTTCGAGAGAATTCCCTATCTGGTGGCTTTCGAGGAAGTCAGCGCCTTCAAGGATACCTATGGCGGCGCGATCGGTCAGGTGGTGGTTGAGGCGATGCACCTGAAGCCCGCTGAGCCTTCGGATCGGGTGGTGATCTTCTCGCATCCGATCGGCGGGGGATCGTGGCTGCCGCTGGTGACGATGCTGGCCAAGATGGGCGTCCACACGATCTATGCCAACACCCGCTATCGCGGCAACGATACCGCGCTGATCATGGAGCGCGCGACGATGGATTTCGCCGCGGTGATCCGCGATGCGAAGGAACGGCTGGGCTATGCCAAGGTCTATCTCGGCGGCTGGTCGGGCGGGGGCGCGCAGAGCCTGTTCTATCAGGCCGAGGCACAGGACCCGCGGGTCACCCACACCCCGGCGGGCGATCCCTATGATCTGGTCGCGGCGAAGTTCGTGCCGGCGGACGGCGTGCTGCTGCTGGCCGCACACCTTTCGCGCAACCTGACGCTGACCGAGTGGATGGACGCCTCGATCGAGGACGAAAGCCGCCCGTTCGATCGCAATCCGGAATGGAACCTGTTCGCGCCGGATGGGCCAAAGCCGCCGTTCTCGGCCGAGTTTGTGGCGGAATACCGCGCCCGCCAGATTGCCCGCAACCGGCGGATCACCGCCTGGGTCAAGGACCAGCTGGCCGATCTGAAAGCGCGCGGGCTGGACAATCACGAGCGCTGCTTCACCGTTCAGGGCACGATGGGCGATCCGCGCTGGGTCGATCCGCTGGTCGATCCCAACCAGCGCAAGCCGAACTGGTGCATGCTGGGCGATCCGGCGGTGGTCAACGACGGGCCGGTCGGGCTGGCCCGCTTCACCACGCTGCGCTCGTGGCTGTCGCAGTGGTCCTATGATGACAGCAATGCCGATGGTCTGAAATGCGCGGCAAGGATCAAGGTGCCGATGCTGGTGATCGAGAACGGCGCGGATGATGCCTGCACCCCGAGCCATGCCGCGCGGCTGATGGCGGCGGCAAAGGATTGCCCGATCGATCGTCACCTGATCGAAGGGGCCAACCACTATTACTTCGGCCAGCCAAGCCTGGCCCAGCAGGCTGCCGAACTGGTGCGCGACTGGGTAATGACGCAGGGATGAGCCTGCCTTCCGCCATCGAATTCGTCGAGGTCGGTCCGCGCGACGGGCTGCAGAACGAGGCTGTGCTGGTTTCGACCGCCGACAAGGTCGAGCTGATCCGCCGGGCGATTGCGGCGGGCGCGCGGCGGATTGAGGTGGCGAGTTTCGTCAACCCCACGAAGGTGCCGCAGATGGCCGATGCCGAAGCGGTAGTCGCGGCGCTCGGCCGGCCCGAGGGCGTGACCCGGATCGGGCTGGTGCTCAATGAGCGCGGCGCGGAGCGGGCGCTGGCCGCCGGGCTTGATCAGCTCGGTGCGGTGGCGGTCGCCTCGGACGAGTTCGGCGGGCGCAACCAGGGGCAGGATTCGGGGCGATCGGTTGAGGTCGCAGCGCGGATCATAGGCATGGCCCGGGAGGCGCGGATCAGTGCGCAGGTGACCATCGCCGTCGCCTTTGGCTGTCCGTTCACTGGCGCGGTCGATCTGGCGCACGTGGTGGCGATGGCGCGGCGGCTGGCTGAGGTCGGGCCGATCGAGATCGCGCTGGCCGACACGATCGGGGTGGCGGTACCGACCGAAGTGGCCGCGCTGGTCATGGCGGTGCGCGAGGCGGTGGCGCCGCTACCCGTGCGGGTTCATTTCCACAACACCCGGGGGACCGGGATCGCCAATGTCTGGGCGGCGGTGGAAGCCGGGGCAAGCGTGGTCGATGGATCGATCGGCGGGCTGGGCGGCTGCCCCTTTGCCCCCGGCGCGGCGGGCAATGTGGCGAGTGAGGATGTGGTGTACATGCTGGACCGTTCGGGCGTTCAAACCGGGCTCGACCTGGCCGGACTTGTCGAAACCGCGCGCTGGCTCGGCGGGGTGATGGGCAAGGAGATGCCGTCGATGCTGGCAAAGGTCGGCGCGGAATGAGCGGGGCGCTGGCAGGGGTGAAGGTGATCGAGCTGGGCCAGCTGATCGCCGGGCCGTTCTGCGGCCAGCTGCTGGGCGACATGGGCGCCGATGTGATCAAGATCGAGCCGCCCGGCGCAGGCGATCCGATGCGGGCCTGGGGCAATGGCGAACACAAGGTCTGGTGGGAAGTGATCGGCCGCAACAAGCGCTCGGTCACAGCCAACCTGCGCGTGGCCGAAGGGCAGGATCTGGCGCGGCGGCTGCTGGCCGATGCCGATATCATGATCGAGAATTTCAAGCCTGGCACGGTCGAGAAATGGGGGCTGGGTCCGGCTGACCTGCACGCGATCAATCCCCGGCTGATCGTGGTGCGGATGAGCGGCTATGGCCAGTCCGGGCCTTATGCCAGCCGCGCCGGCTATGGCGGGATCGGCGAGGCGATGGGCGGCTGGCGGGCTATTGTCGGCGATCCCGATCGGCCGCCGAGCCGGATGGGCGTCTCGATCGGCGATACCCTCGCGGCGAGCTATGGCTGCATGGGCGCGCTCGCCGCGCTGCATGCCCGGGAAGCCAGCGGCATGGGCCAGGTGGTCGATTCCGCGCTCTACGAGGCGGTCCTGCAGGTGATGGAAAGCGTGGTGCCGGAATATGACCTGATGGGGCTGGTGCGGCAACGCTCCGGTTCGATCCTGCCGGGCATCGCGCCGAGCAACGTCTATACCTGCAGCGACGGCGAATACATGATCGGCGGCAATGGCGATACGATCTTCGCCCGGCTCTGCGCGGCGATGGGCCGGCCCGAACTGGCCACCGATCCGCGCTATGCCACTCACGTGGCGCGGGGCGAGCGGCAGCACGAGCTGGACGATCTGATCAATGGCTGGACCCGGACCATGACGATCGACCAGCTCGAAGCGCTGATGATTGAACATTCGGTCCCGGCCGGGCGGGTCTATACCGGCAAGGAGATGCTGTCCGATCCGCACTTTGCCGCGCGGCAGGCGATCGCCTCTGTCGACCATCCCGTCCACGGTTCCTTGAAGATGCAGGCGCCGATGCCCAAATTGTCGGAAACGCCCTCGTCCATCCGCCGCCGCGCGCCGCTGGTGCCGGGCGAACACAATGCCGAAGTCTATGGCGAGCGGCTCGGCCTGACCGAAAAGGAACTGGCCGAGCTGGCTGCCAGGGGCGTAGTCTGAGCTGTAACGACCGGGTCCGTTCGCGCGAACCTGCCTGCGAAATACCAGAGGAGATCTGCCATGGACTGGCGCGAAGTAATTGCCCTGGCGCAAGGCGCCCCCAACCCGGCGCCGCGCCGGGTCGAGAAGTCGGACGAGGAATGGCGTGCGCAGCTGACCCCCGATCAGTTCGCGGTGGCCCGGCAGGCCGGGACCGAGCGGCCCTTTTCCAGCCAGATGTGCAGCCTGTTCCAGCCCGGGCTCTACGCCTGCGCCTGCTGCGGGACCGAGCTGTTCGACAGTTCGTCCAAGTTCGAAAGCGGCACCGGCTGGCCCAGCTTTGGCGCGCCGGTGGCGGACGGCGTGGTCGGCTATCATGCCGATAACAGCCACGGGATGGTCCGGGTCGAGGTGACCTGCAACGTCTGCGACGCGCACCTCGGCCATGTCTTCCCCGACGGGCCGGAGCCGACCGGGCTGCGGTACTGCATCAACGCCTTGTCGCTGGAGAAGATTGCCAGCTGATGCTGAACTTCGACCATAGCCTGGCGCGCGCGCTGGAGGGTTTCTACGTCCCCTGGCAGGCCGCCGAGCCGCCGGCGCCGAAGCTGGCGCTGTGGAATGCCCCGCTGGCGGCGGCGCTGGGCCTGCCGGAGGCAGAGCCTGAGCAGTACGCGCGGTGGTTCTCCGGGGCGGAAGCCGTGCCGGGCTCGCAGCCGCTCGCACTGGCCTATGCCGGGCACCAGTTCGGGCACTTCAATCCGCAACTCGGCGATGGCCGGGCGTTGTTGCTGGGCGAGGTGCTGCGGCCCGATGGCGCGCGGTTCGACCTGCAGTTCAAGGGCTCGGGCCCGACCCCGTTCTCGCGCCAGGCCGATGGCAAGAGCACGCTGAGCGCGGCGCTGCGCGAATACCTGATGTCCGAGGCGATGGCCGCGCTCGGTGTACCGACCACCCGCAGCCTCGCTGTGGTGCTGACCGGCGAGGGGATCTGGCGCGAAACCCCGCAGCCGGGGGCGGTGCTGACCCGTGTCGCCGCCAGCCACCTGCGGGTCGGCACCTTCGAATGGGCCGCCGCGCACAAGGGCCGCGAGGCGGTGGAGCAGCTGGCCGACTATGCCTTGCAGCGCCATTTCCCCGAGCGCCTGAGTGAGCGCAACCGTCCGCTGGCCCTGCTCGACGCGGTTTGCGAGGTGCAGGCGCAGCTGGTCGCGAAGTGGATGAACCTCGGCTTCATCCACGGGGTGATGAACACTGACAATGTCACGATCAGCGGCGAGACGATCGACTACGGACCATGTGCCTTCCTTGATGCTTATTCCGCCACGCAGGTGTTCAGCTCGATCGATCACAACGGCCGCTATGCCTTTGGCAATCAGCCGGTGGTCTGCCGCTGGAACCTTTACCGGCTGGCCTCGGCGCTGATCGAGGCGATCGTCGCGGTCGACGAAGCCGACAACGAAGCCGCGCGGCTGATGCTGGAGCAATGGGGCGAGCGCTATGAACGCCACTGGATCGCCGGACTGCGCCCCAAGCTGGGGCTGGCCACCGCTGAAGAGGGCGATCTTGCGCTGGGGCAGACTCTGTTTGCCGCGCTGGAAGGGCAGGGGGCGGACTTTACCCGGCTGTTCCGCGCGCTGTCGGCCTCGCTCAGCGAAGGCTACGGCGCAGTCGGCGCGGAATGCAGCGATCCCGAGGCGCTGCGTGAGTGGTGGGAATTGTGGCAGGCGCGGCTGGCGCGCGAACCGCTGGCCATTGCAGAGCGTCAAGCGGCGATGGATGCGGTCAATCCGGTCTACATTCCGCGCAACCATCTGACCGACGCCGCGCTCAAGGCCGCAGATACCGGCGATATGGAACCCTTCAATGCGCTGCTGGAACTGGTTACCCACCCCTTCGTCCAGCGTGACGGGATGGAGCACTATGCCCATGGTGCGCCCGAAGGCTCACCCGCCCATGTAACCTACTGCGGCACCTGAGCGAACCAGCCATCGAAGGAGCACCGCCGATGACCGCCCGACCGATCCTGATCCTGACTGCCACCCTGACCCTTGCCATACCCGGCCTGGCCCAGGCCCGCAGCGAAACCATCGTCCTCGCCGGGGGCTGCTTCTGGGGGATGGAGGGCACCTTCGAGCACGTGAAGGGCGTGACCGACGTGGTCTCGGGCTACGCCGGCGGCACAGCAGCGACCGCAACCTATGATCAGGTTTCGAGCGAGACCACCGGCCATGCCGAGGCTATCCGCGTCACCTACGATCCGGATCGGGTCAATCTCAGCCAGATCCTCTCGATCTATTTCGTGGTGGCGCACGATCCGACCCAGTTGAATCGGCAGGAGCCCGATGAAGGGACCAGCTATCGCAGCGCGATCTTCCCGCAGAATGCAGCCCAGCGCGCCTTTGCCCAGGGCTTCATTGCCAGCCTCAACGCCAAGCCCAGCTTTCGCGGGCGGATCGTCACCCGGATCGAGGGCGGGGCGTTCTATCCGGCGGAAACCTATCACCAGGACTTCATGAAGAAGAACCCGCGGCACCCCTACATCCTGCGCTGGGACGTGCCGAAGCTGCGCAAGCTCAAGGCTACCTATCCGGAGCTCTACAAGGGTTAAACGGGGACTATCGCCCCGGCGCGATCCGCTGCATTGCGGCGCTGAACTGGGCGTCGATCCCCGGATTGTCACCGATGAATTCGCTGGTCCCCTTGGGCCGGTTGGGCGGATAGAGCACCGGGTTGGCGCGATATTCGGCCGGCAGCAGCGCGCGGGCCGCCTCGTTGGGGCTGGGGAACCAGATATGCCCCGCCACCCCCGCGCCGGCCTCTGCCCTCAGCAGGAAATCGATCAGCTGGTGGGCATTGCCCGGGCGGCGCGCATCGGCCGGGATGCACAGGCAATCGCAGGAAAGCAGCGCGCCTTCCTGCGGCACTTCGAAGGCGATGTCGGGATCTTCCAGCGCGACCTGTACCAGATCACCGTTCCAGGCGACTACCAGATCGGCCTCACCCTTGAGCAGCAGGTCCTGTCCGCCATCGCGGTGCAGGGTTTTTACCTTGGGCATGGCTGCGGCCAGCAGCGCTTCGGCTGCCTTGAGCCGGTCGGGATTGAACAGGTTGGCGGAAAAGCCCAGCGCCTTGGCGGCAATCCGGAACAGCAGCGCGGGATCGGCCGGCAGCGCGATCCGCCCGGCATGGGCCGGCCCGGTCAGCAGCTCCTTCCACCCCAGCGGCGGCCGCGTCACCCTGGATTTGCGGTAGCCGATCCCCAGCGCCAGCCAGGTATAGGGCACCGAATGGGCATTGCCGGGGTCATAGGGCAGATCGGCGAAGGGTCCCTCCAGGTTGGCGAGATTGGGCACGCGGCCATGGCTGATCTGCGCCAGCATGCCTTCGCGCACCATCCGTTCGACCCACTGACTGGACGGGACGACCAGATCATAGCTCGCTGCGCCCGATTTAAGCCGGGAGTAAAGCTCGGCATTGTCGGCAAAGGTCGAAACCGCAACCTCGATGCCGGTGGCCTTGCGGAAATCGTCGAGCGTGGTCTCGCCAAGGTAATCGCGCCAGATCGCCAGCGACAATTGCTGGCCTTCGCCCGTGCAGCCGGTCAGCCCGCTCAGCCCCAGCCCGGCCAGCGCCGCCGCACCCAGCAGGCTGCGGCGCGAAAACTGCATCGGTTCAAGGCTGCGACCCCCGGCCATGCACTTTTCCCTAGTCGCAACCTTGGCAAGAGGGAAGCCGGGCGATTGCCCTTGTCCCAAGCCTTTGCCATACAAGGGCAATGGACGTGCTGGACGAGGACGACTTCAACCCTGAACCGCCGCCCCGCACCAAGCTGGGCGTGATCCTGCTCGTCGCCTTGCTGCACGTGGTGGTGATCCTGGGACTGATCCGCGCCTTCGCGCCGGACTTCACCGCAAAGGTGGCGGACAAGGTCCTGTCGACCTTCACCGTCACCATCACCGCCCCGCCCCCGCCTCCACCCCCTCCGGAAAAGCCCAAGGCGGCGGGCGATCAGGGTACGGCCGGCAAGAAGGCGGTCCCCGCGCCGACCAAGGCGCCCGAGCCCAAGGTCGCGATCGCCAGGAACCCCGCGCCCAAGGCCAGCTCGACCGGCAGCGCGGTCACCTCCGGCGCGACCAGCCAGGGTGGCGGCACCGGTGCAGGCGGAACCGGGAGCGGGCCGGGTGCCGGCGGCACTGGTTCGGGCCAGGGCGGCGGCCTTGCCACCAAGGCGCAGCACATCGGCGGCCAGATCAACAACGCGCGCGATTTCCCGGTGCCTCCGGGCGGACGCGAGGCACGGATCGGCAAGGCGGTGATCCTGGCGCTGACCATCAGCCCCAACGGCCGCGCGACCGGCTGCCGGGTCTACAAGTCGAGCGGGTTTCCCGATACCGACGCGGTCGCCTGCGTCCTCGCGCAGGAAAAGCTGCGGTTCAAGCCCGCGACCAATGCCGCGGGCGAACCGGTAACCTCGACCTTCTACTGGCAGCAGAAGTTCTTTTTCTGAGGCTTCAGCCCGCGCCGATAGCGATTGTCCGTCAAGCTTTGCATAGGGGGTGTAATGGCGAAGCGCCTAACCGAGAAAGAAGCCAAGCAAACCTATGGTGTGGCCGCATTTCATGAGGTCATGGATAACGGGGAACGGCGCTTTCGATTGCGGCATGCGAGCGGCTCGGCCTATATTCGAACTGAGGCAAACGCGACCTCTGGCTGGCAGAGCAGCCATTATCATCGCGAGGTGCGGGAAACCTATATCGTCGAATCCGGTTGGATGGCTTTCGCGGAACTTCGCGGCAATCAGCTGGAATTGCGGATCGTCGAAGCCGGAGAAGTCCTGACCACCAATCCGGGGGTCATCCACAATGTATTCCTGCCACCACAGGCGGTCATTCACACGGTTAAGCATGGCGCCGTTGGTGGAGATGACCGACTGACCGATCGCGAGTCAGGCGCATTCGATGTGGTGACCACGGCACTGGAAAACGAAGTTGCAATTCGTGCTGCCGCGATCAGGCCGTGGAGGGCTGCGAGCTATCCAGAGGAGTACCGGCACTTCGACACGCTGGTTTGGCAAGTTCCGGCCTGGAGCACGGCGATTTTCGCAGTTTCAGGCGGACTGGTCGTGGAAGCGGCGAAGGGGACGAGCGGAGATCCATTGCAGCAGGGCGCAGCCGGTATGCTATGCTTGGTTGCGCTTTGTCTGTTGGTTTTCGCTGTGGTGCTTTCGCGATTCAGAACGCATCAGCGTGCGCTAAAAGCCTATTCGAGAACGCCTGTCTGGAAATCCGCGCAATCCTGGACACAGGCAATGATAGCTGTCCAGTATTCGATCTTGCTGGGAGTAGGCTTGAATCTCTTGGGCGTTGCCAAACTGTCCGCTGCTTTGGCGGGACTTTCGGTCGGACTCCTCACATTCGTCTGGTTCGAGCGTTCGATCCGCTAGGACGAGATCAAGCCGCGATAGCTCAGGCCATTCGCACAATTGCTATGGCTGCTTGGTGATCCGCAGCATGGACGTGTCATAGCCCAGCTCCTTGGCCCGTCCGATCATCTTATCCAGCCTGGCCTGGCCGGGGTTGGCATCGCGGCTGAGGATCCACAGGTAGCGGCCTGAAGGCTCGCCGACGATCGCCCAGGAATAGTCCTCGGCCCGGTCAAGCACCCAGTAATCGCCGAAGAACGGCCCAAAGAAGCTGACCTTCAGCTTCGCATTGGTGACGGGGTCGACGATCTTGGCGCGGCCCGTGGCATCGCTGATCTTGCCATCGGGCTTGCGGCAGCGATTGAGGACCGAGATCATCCCGTCCTGGCGCAGGGCATAGTCGGCGGTTACCCCTTCGCAGTCCTTCTGGAAGCCCTGCTCATAGCGGGCCAGTTCGTACCACTTGCCGAGATAGCGGCTGAGCTCGACCGGCTTGGCCGGCTGCGGCACGGCACTGTTGCCGACCGGATGCTTGGAAAAGACCGTGGCGCAGCCCGACAGGGCAAGCGCGGCCAGGGCGAGAGCAGGGAAGATGACTTTGCGATTCATGATGGAGCCTTTGGCTGTTCGGACCTGAACATAGGATTGCAGGCGGCTTTGCACACCCGCACTGCACGTTTAGACAGGGGTCATGATCGCCCAGACCATCCAGCTCGCGCTCGCCCCGGTTTTCGTGCTGGTGGCCATCGGCAACATCCTCAACCTGCTGTCGAGCCGGCTGGGAAGGGTGGTCGATCGGTCGCGACACCTGCAAGAACGTCACGTGTCCACCGAAGGTTCCGACCATGACGAGGTTGTCGCCGAAATCCGCATGATCGACCGGCGGATCAGTCTGATCACCCGCGCGATCCGCCTGATGGTGGTCAGCGGCCTGTTCATCGGCACCACGGTGGCGGTGCTGTTTCTTGAGGAACTGGTCGCGCTCAATCTCCAGCGGATCGCCGCGGCGACTTTCCTGATCGCGGTGGCCCTGCTGATGTGGGCACTGGTGCTGTTTCTGCGCGAAACCCAGATTTCCGCCCAGCAGCTGCGGATCCCGCGGATGTATCTGGAATTATGATCCTCTCCTGATGGGGAGGAGCGTCATTTCAACAGCTTCTGCCCCTTTTCCGCGATCACGCCGCGGATCATCGGTTCGACGAAGGATAGCGCGGGCGGCAGATCGAGCTGGAAGATGATCGCCTCGTCCTCGATATCGACCAGCGTGCTGACCTGCTGGCCCATCGCGCTGACCTGCATGGTCATGCGGTCTTCGCTCGGCCAGTCGATCGCGACATCGGCTCCGCCCGGGAACATCTTCCCGGCTTCGCCGCCCTTTTCCTTGAGCCGGCGGCGAGCTTCGTCCTTGCCCAGCTTGTGCGGGATCGGCACGCGCATCAGTTCTTCTCCCCGGCCGCGTCGATCGCGTCGCCGTATTTGTAATCGAGGTAGCGGGTGGTGATCGCCAGGTTGTCGATCGCGCCTGCGGCCAGCTGGCGGGTGATCGAATCGATCTCGTCGCTGATCCGCTCAAGCCCGCCCAGGAACTGCTGGTTGGGGGTCGATCCGGCGCGTTCTTCATAACGCATTTTCTCGGGTATCTTGCGATAGCCGTCGATCACATTGGGCAAGTGCTCACCCACCAGCTTGCGTACTTCCGCCGCCTTGGGATGATCCTGATCGACGCTGGCGAGTTGTACCGCCAGTCCATCAAGCTGCAGCCCGATCTGGTCGACCAGCTGCACCGCCGGCGGGGGCAGGGCGCGGCGCTGGGTTTCAAGCCACAGCTCGGTTCGTCCGACCAGCGCGCGGACATTGGTATCGCCGGGATCGAGATCGGCCCGCTCCGGCATCTTGAAGCGCGGATATTTGCCCAGCAGGAATACCGCCCCCGCAGTCGCGGCTGCGCCCAGCATCAGGCCGGTAAAGCCGATCCCGTCGATGATCGATCCGACAATGCCAAGGCCCAGCCAGATCGCGACCCCCGCTACGGCGATGTTGCGGAACTTGCGCCAGTAATGCCCGGCGCGGATTTGCGCCGCCCCGCGCCCGATCGATCGCCGCCGTCCGCCGGCGCGCTGATCGACCAGCACCCGCCGCGCGGCGCCGATGATCTGGTCCGATTGGTAGGATTCGCCAGCCAAGTCAGCCCTCCAGGCTCAGCAGGCTGGGTGCTTCTCCGGCGATCTGGGCCTGGTTGGCCCCTTCGGCGCGGGCGATGTAGCCCTTGGACTTCTCGACCTCGGCAGTCAGCGTGGTCACGGTCTGCTTCATGTTTTCCAGCGCCTTGACCTTGAAGGTGTCGATGTTGTCCATCGTGTCGTAGATATTCTGGAAGGCCCGCTGCAGCGTTTCGAGCGGGATGGTGCTCGATGCCGCCATCTCGTGGATCTTGCCGGTCTGGTCGCGCAGCAGCTGGCCGGTCGAATCGATCAGGCCAGCCGTGGTGCTGTTGAGCGCGGTAACCTGTTCGAGCACCAGCCGCTGATTGGCCATCGCCTGCGACACAGTCACGGCGGTACGCAGCGCGGCGACCGTGGTGGTGCTGGCCCGGTCGACGCCCTTGACCAGTTCGACGTTGTTCTTCTTGACCAGATCGAGCGCGAGATAGCCCTGCACCGTTACCGCCATCTGGGTGAGCAGGTCCTGGGTCCGCTGGCGGACATAGAACAGCGCGCTTTCACGGATCGCCTTGGCCTTGGCCGGATCGGTCGCGTCGAGATCGGCGGCCTTGTCCTCCAGCTTGCCGTCGAGCGTGCGGCTGATGTGGATCATCTGCTCGAGGTTGCCCATCGCTTCCCACAGCTTCTGCCGCTCGACGTCGATCGCGGCATTGTCCATCAGCAGCTCATCCTTGCCCGAGCCGAGGTGGCCCAGGATCGCCTGGATGTGGCCCTGCGCGCTTTCGTAGCTTTGGAAATAGCGCTTCATCGAATTGCCGAACGGGATAATGCCGAGGAACTTGCGGCCCTTGGACAGCTTGCCCTGCTTGCCGGGATCGAGCGATTCCACGGTCTTGCGCAGTTCGGCCAGGTTCGCGCCGACGCCCGAATCCTTGTCCATCGCCCGGATCGGCCGATCGAGAAAGCGGTTCGACATGCCCGCCGCGGCCATGATTTCCTTGCGGCCCATATTGGTGATCGCATCGACCTTCTTGCCGAATTCGGGCGAATTGGCATCGGAGGAGATCAGGTCGGCAACGAAGGCATCGACCTTTTCCTCAAGCTTCGACTTGGCTTCGGGAGCCACCGGGACCAGGCCGACGGCCTTCTCGGCGGGGACCACCGGCACGGGTTCGGGCGGGGTCAGGGTCAGGGTCGGGACTTCAGTTTCGGTCGGCGTCGTGGCCATGGCAGTCTGTTCCGTGTGCTAGCAGCGAAATACTGCAGCCAATGTGGGACTGTGGCCCGCCCGATGCAAGCTGTATTGTCGATGTAAGACAGAGTGCGCTCGACGAGCGGTGATTTCGCAAGGAGGGCACTCACGCCTGCGTCCGTCAAGCGTTGTCGGCAACGTTTGCGTACGGTTCCTTATTCTTGCCAAGGGGCGGGCACCCCAACATGAACACTGGATCAATCGAATCGACTGTTCCAACTTTCAGTTAAGCGGGTGCCCGACCAAATTTGGCTATAGATCAGGCCTGAGTCTGAAGATTTACATATTTTCGTGCAATACAATCCTCAACAAAATTGTAAATGTCTTCACCCTCAAGCTGAATCTCCATGTCAATCGGATGGCTCAATGCGATTATTCGTCCAATGCTTTCAACTGCATCATCTTCCAGAGATTCGAGTACTGCGCCTTCTTTCATGAGAGAGCGCAGGTGATCGACATTTTCCAGGGGGATGCACTTGCTGATGCTGACGGGGGTGCCGATTGGCGGGAAGTTGGTTACGCGGCCATAAGATAAAGTGCCATGAATGGCCCGGAACGTCCCTAATGGCGTTTCGATCAACGCATAGGGATTGAAATAGAGCGAAGCTGGGAAGCCCGAAGAACCCAGAGCTTGCGCAACGCCCAGCGAGGGACGGAAAACGTCCGGGTGTTCTCGCAGCAGTGTTTCGCCAAGAATGATCCGGATCGGGCCTATTTCAGAATCCATGCGGGCATCCAAATTGAGGATCTGAAGCCACATCGTTTCTTTGCCGACTTCGAAAAAGCCCTCCGGGCGCTCGATAAAGTCGGATTCACGGACCTTGGAAGAAAGCTTTGAGCCTGTTGGCAAAGGAACTTCAACCTCATGCTGCCGCTCGGGTCCCTCATAAATGAATGGATCGCTCCAGGCGACGGTTTGTGCGGCCAAGGGTGAAACTATCGAAATGAGGCGTGCGTCCGGACCAGGGTTGATCTCAAACACAAGCTTGAAGTGGCTCATATACCCGCCGAGTCTGGCGCGGGGAAAAGGCTTAATCTCATCGCCCATCTGCGACATCAACTCATTAAAATCAGTTCGAAGCCCGGCAGTACTAGCCGACTCGAGCGCATTCCCGCCGATTTCATGCGTGCTTGCAGCGGTGTCATTGACGTTAATGTTGATCTCGATGGACATTTTAAGTCTCCAACTAGGGATTGCCACAGGCAACCGAATTAACGGGCGAATTTAGTCCAAACAGGGCTTGATCCGATGCCGATGGGGCGGCATTAAACAAATATTTAAACATTCCATTCCGATCTGCGCCAAAATATCTAATCGGAGGAGTCTTGTGCGGAACATAGTTCAGATCTTTTAAGTAATTGGCAATAGAATATGCATCATCATCGCTCATATCTTTGTAAAATTGCCACATCATCACGTGGGCAAGCAGGCCGGGTCGGCCGTCCTTATCATTTTCTGGCGAGACCCCTGTGCGAATTGCTTTTACAAGTTCAGAAGCCGGGACGTCTTTTTCAGGACCATTCTGGCCGAATTCCGTAAGATTTGGCCCCCACAAGAGAGCGTAGCCAGGATATGGGAAAGTGGCCAAACCTTGCTCGTTTTGACGCAACGGCAAGTCGGGTCCCAGCCTGAATACACCCAGTACCGGGTCTGAAGGATCCCCCCCAATAAACGGTCGAAGTGTGCCGTCGGGCGCGTTGTGTGAATGACATTCTTTGCACCCCACCAGTGACGCCATCAAGTAATCCGCGCGCTCATTGCTTCGACCGGTCGGTGCCGTTGGCGCGGCTGGGCCAGCATTCCCGGCCGGCATGGGGAAGGGCAGCTTTGATGGCAGCACCGCGTGCTGCACCGGCTTCAGGCTTCTCAGGTAAGCGACAAGGGCAGTGAGATCGTCTTCTGCCAGTTTCTCATAAAAGGTGTGTGGCGGGAACCGGATGATTGCAGTGCCATCTGGCCTGCGTCCATTGCGAAGGGCATCCTTGATTTGCGCGTCTGTCCAATTGCCAATCCCGGTATCCGGGTCAGGAGTAATATTGCGTGAGTGAACTACACCCGAGGTGTTCGCATCGAACCGGATGAGAAATGGAACGCCGCCTGCCATTGGTCGCGTTTCATCCAGATATGCCAGCCAATCGGGGTTGGTCCTGCGTTCAAGGTCAATCGGGCTTTCGGTCGCCGGGCAATTGGCGCCTTCGGTCTTTGGGGGTGTGTGACAAGCCGCACAGACACCGATTTTCGCAAGATATTCCCCGCGCTTGACCAAGGAGCCTCCGGGAGAATCCGGCGCAACCTGCTCACATCCCGATGCAAGAGCGGCAAAAATGGCAAGAGTTGCAATTTTGGAGAATCGAATACGCATCCCGCATCCCCACAAGTGTCTATTCCAATATGTTTGCTATATTGAAATAGACGCCCCATACCGGATGCTACAGAATGACCCCTTCTCTTCGTGAATCAACTTCGTGGTTGCGGATTTGGAATGATCTGTCGCAATGAGTAAATTGCCAGGCCATTCTGGATTTAAATGGACTTGGTTCCGGATGAAGCAAAATAGGCCTCCGGGAATCTCGCTCAATTCAAGCGTTCAGGCAGCCAGCCGGATCGGTTCGATCTCGCCCGAAAGGTATTGCTTCTTGGCCTTGGCGCGGCTTAGCTTGCCGCTGCTGGTCCGGGGCAGGGTGCGCGGGGGGACCAGTTCGACGATCGCCGGGTGGCCCAGGATCGAGCGGACCTTGTCGCGGATCGTGTCGTGCAGCTTCTGGCGCTCTTCGGGGTCGGAGACGCGGCAGTGGACCAGCACGGCGACCGATTCCTCGCCGCTGTCGGTCTCGACCGAGAAGGCCGCGATATCGCCATGGTTGAAGCCGGGCAGCTGTTCCACTGCCCATTCGATATCCTGCGGCCAGTGGTTCTTGCCGTTGATGATAATCATGTCCTTCGCCCGGCCCACAATGAACAGATAGCCGTCGACCATGTAGCCCATGTCGCCAGTATCGAGCCAGGCGCCCTTGCCGTCTGCGCTTGGGACCAGACAGGCCTCGGTCGCTTCGACGTCGCGGAAATAGCCAACCATCACCGACGGGCCCCGGCACCAGACCTTGCCGATATGGTGATCGGGCAGGACCTCGCCGCTTTGGCCGCGGATTTCCAGCGCCATGTCCTTCACCGCCTTGCCGCAATTGACGATCGCGCGGTAGCGGGCCGGGCGCGACAGGTCGCGCGGGGTGCCGGACAGGCGTTCTTCCTCGACCAGCTCAACCCGGATCCCTTCGCCCGGGGGCATGATCGTGACCGCCAGCGTCGCTTCGGCCAGACCGTAGGAAGGCAGGAATGCGCTGGCCTTGAATCCGGCCGGGGCAAAGGCATTGACGAAGCCCTGCATCACATCGGGGCGGATCATGTCGGCACCGTTTCCGGCGATCCGCCAGCGTGATAGGTCAAACCGCTCTGATACGTGGCTCTGGCTGGAAATACGGCGGGCGCAAATATCATAACCGAAGGTCGGCGAATAGCTGGCCGAGGTGCCGGGATTGCGGCTGATCATATCAAGCCAGGCGAGCGGGCGGCGAGCGAAGTCCTCGGTCTTGAGGTAATCGACCGAAACCTGATTGGCGATGACCGAGAGGAAACAGCCGACCAGCCCCATGTCGTGATACCACGGCAGCCAGGAAATGCAGCGGTCGCTCTGGATCAGCTCCATCCCTTCGCCATGGCCGGCCAGGTTGTTGAGCAGCGAGGCGTGTGTCACCGCGACGCCGTGCGGGAAGCGGGTCGATCCGCTGGAATACTGGAGATAGCAGATGTCATCGGCGCTGGCGGCCGGCAGTTCGCACACAGGCACCGGGCGGGCAGCGAAATCCTCGAACGACAGGCCCTCGCAGCCTTGCCGTTCGGCAGCGGGGTGGCTCAGCGCTCCGATCTCGGCCGGATAGAACAGCACCACGGGATCGCTGCTGGCCAGCTGGACGGCCAGCTGGTCGACATAGGCGTCCTTGCCCCCGAAGCTGGTCGGTAGCGGCAGCGGGACCGGCCAGGCCCCGGCATAGATGCAGCCGCAGAACAGCGCGGCGAAATCGGGACCGGTCTCGGCGATCAGGGCCACCCGGTCACCCTTGCCGATGCCGTGGGCGATCAGGCGGTGGGCCATGGCCAGGGCATCGTCACGCAGTTCGCGGTAGGGGTAGACCCGCTTCAGCGTGCCGCGCGGATCGTGGAAATTCATCCCGCGCTGCCCCTGCGCGGCATAGTCCAGCGCATCGCCGAAGGTGGCGAAATTGGAAAAACGGCGCGGAAGATCGTCTTCGTTGGGCGTCGGCACCAAGGCGACACCAGCATTCGGCTCCAGCACGGAAGCATCGGTCATGCGCGAAAACCCGTTCATTATCAATGCACTGTGCCAGCTTTCCGGCTTCAGCGCATTAGGTACAGCCCACCACGGGCCCTCGAAGCCCGTGCCACAGGCTTTCCCAATTGCGGTACAGTGTGGCACGAATGTGGCGATGGCCGAAGACCGCCGCCCCAAACGCCCCCCCAAACCGCTCGATTCCGCGCGGCTGGAGGAGCTTGCCCTGGCCTATGTCGCGCGGTTTGCGACCAGCGCGGCCAAGCTTGAGCAATACCTGCGGCGCAAGCTGCGCGAGCGCGGCTGGGAGGGAGAGGGAGAAGCCCCGGTCGGCAAGATGGTCGAGCGCTATGTCGCGGCGGGCTATGTCGACGATCTGGCCTATGCCCGCTCCAAGAGCGGCAGCCTGCTGCGGCGCGGCTATGGCCAACGGCGGATCGGCCAGGCGCTCCATGCCGCGGGGATTGCTGAGGAAGTCCGCGACGAAGTCCGCGCGGGCGAGGGCGAACAGCGCCGTGCCGCGCTGGCCATGGCCCGCAAGCGCGGATTTGGTCCGTTCGGACGGGACGCGCCAGACCGGCCGCAGCGCGAAAAGCAGATCGCGGCCCTGCTCCGCGCCGGGCACCGGCTGGACAGCGCCCGCGAATTGGTCAATGCCGCGAGCATGGAGGCGGCCGAAGCCTGGGCCGCGCAGGATGGGGATGAATGATGCGAAGGATGATCCTGGCTGGACTGGCGCTGGCCCTGGCCGCCTGTTCGCCCAATGCGAGTGAGGCCGGGGCGCAGTCGACGCAAGGCAGTGCCGCGGTTCATCCGATCTCCGGCCTGCCGGTCGTACCGCTCAGGATCCATCGCGGCGGCAAGGTCCTGACCTTCCGGGTCGAATTGGCGCGCACTCCTCAGGAACAGGCCAAGGGCCTGATGTTCCGCACCGCGATGGGCCCGGACGAAGGAATGATCTTTCCCTTTGATCCGCCGCGCGGCGCCAGCTTCTGGATGCGCAACACGGTGATCCCGCTCGACCTGATCTTCATCGCCCCCGATGGCCGGATCAGCAACATCGCCGCCAATGCGATTCCCTATGACGAAAGCCCGTTGAGCTCGACCGGAGCTGCCAAGGCCGTGCTGGAGCTAAACGGCGGCCGCGCGGCGCAGCTGGGGATTGTGCCGGGAGACAAGGTGGAGTGGTGAGGGCTGCTCCGGAGGGCGAAACAACCCGTCTCTAACGCCCTGTCCGCCGATAGCCCTTCGGCAGTTCGTCGCCTTCGCGCGTGTCCGTGCCGCCTGCCCGATCGAAGATCCGGTCAAACGCAGCAAGATCGGCCTGATTTGCCCGGCGCTCGAAGAAGTCAGCTGTCTCCAAAGCGGACAGTTTTTCCGCCACGGCGGAGGCGATTAGTTGGTTCATGCTGGTACCGTCCAGCTTGGCCCAGCGTTCGACCCCATCCTTTACCGAGCGAGGCAGACGCAGTTGAATGACAGCGGGCTTGTTCATTTCAGCTCCTCCAAAGTCTCTCCGGGCAACCAGCAACCGATCCCGAACTTTGCGGGGCCTGCGGCGAAATCGCGCCGGTTGAAGGTTACGATGGCATCGGCCGACGCATTGATCGCGGCTTCGAGTACCATTTCATCGGCCGGATCGCGGGTTTGCGGCCGCCAGCGATAATCAATTCGGGTCCATTCCGCGACGCTGACCAGCACATCGATAACATTCTGGACTTCGCTCTTCGAAAGCCCGGCTTCCACCAAATCTTCCGCCCGGGTCGCAACCGCTTCGTATTCCAAAATCAGCGGGACCGTAACCGCCATGGTAATCCTGCCGCGGCGAACCAGCCGCATCAATTCAGCCGATGCGCCCGATGGACTGCGAAGTCCGGCGATCACCACATCGGTATCCAGCACCAGTTTCATATCGCCGATGATACTACAGTGATGACGTTTCTCCAAGTCATTCGACCGGCCGGTGCTTCTTATCCCCTTGCCCGTACCCCCGCCTATCCTCTAACGGCGCTCCATGGGATTCTTCGGCAAGCTCTTCACCTGGTGGAACGGTGCGACTGTCACCACCATGCTCAATTCCGCGCTGACCGGCGAGAAGGTCGGGACCGACGCGCAGGGCAACGCCTATTACCGGGCCAGGAAGCCCTATCCCAAAGGCCATCCCTTTGCCGGAAAGGAGCGCCGCTGGGTGATCTACAACGGCGCCAACGATGCCAGCCGGGTTCCGGCGGAATGGCACGGCTGGCTGCACGGATCGTTCGCCGAGGGTGAAAATGGGGGCGTGCCCGAATCGAACCTGCCGGCGCCGCGGATCTGGGAAGTGGACTATACCCCCAACGCCACCGGCACGCCCTTGGCGCACCGCCCGCACCGCGGCCGCAAGGACGGTGCATACGAGGCATGGTCGCCGGACGCCTGATGCGCGCGCGCTGGCTCCTGGCTTTGGCGCCGCTGGCGCTGGCCGCCTGCAACGGGCAGGGCGGGGCCGATGCCGAGGGCACCGAAGTGCCCAAGGAAGCTGCGGGCAAGGCAGTAGTCGGGGCGGTGGTTGAAAGCGAATACGGCACTCCGGTGAAGGACCGCATCGCCACGCTGGGTCTGCTCAACAAGCGCAACAACCTGTCGCAGGATGTCGTGCTCAAGACCGGTGAGGCCAAGCGGATCGGCAATGTCACGATCAAATTGGCCACCTGCGAACGCAGCTTGCCGTGGGAAAGCCCGCCCGAAACCGGGGCATTCGTCCAGGTCTTTGTCGAAGAGCGCGCCGCCGCTGATCAGCCGCTGCAATGGCGCAAGGTCTTTTCGGGCTGGCTATTCAAGAATTCGCCCAGTCTGAACGTGGTTGAGCACCCGGTCTATGACGTTTGGGTCAAGGACTGCGCGATGAAGTTCCCGGGCGAGGAAGACAGTCCGGCCCCGGTCGCATCGGCCAGCAGCGCGGCGAATCCGGCTGGCAGTGCCAGCCCGGCGCCGGCAGCATCGCCTCCGCCGTCGCCCAAGCCAAGCGCCAAACCCTCCGCAGCCGCATCGCCCAGCGTCGATCTCTGAGCCCGGCGCAGCCGCTTCAGATATTCCCCCTGGCTGATCTCGACCGCGCCCAGTGAGGCGAGGTGATCGGTGATGAACTGGCAATCGAGCAATTCGGCTCCGGCCCGCCGCAGCGCCGCGACCAGCCAGGCCAGTGCGACCTTCGAGGCATCGGTCGCACGGCTGAACATCGATTCGCCGCAGAACACCCGGTCGAACCCGACGCCATAGAGCCCGCCGACCAGCGCTTCGCCCTGCCAGCATTCGATCGAATGGGCCCGGCCCTGATGATGCAGCGCCAGATAGGTCCGCTCGATTCGCGTGCTGATCCAGGTGCCCTGGGCATCGGCGCGCGGCCCGGCACATTCGCGGATCACCCTGTCAAAGGCTGCGTTGCAGGTGACGGTGAAGGTTCCGCGCCGCAGCACCTTGGCCAGGCTGCGCGAGCAGTGGAAGCCGGGCAGCGGCAGAACCGCGCGCCGGCGCGGTTCGACCCAGAAAACCTCAGGATCCTCACGCGAATCCGACATCGGAAACACACCGCTGCGATAGGCCAGCATCAGCATGTCCGGATCGATCGGTTGAGGGGCGGTAGGTGCGTGCACGGCAATTCTTTTTATGGACCTTTGCAGATCGCTTGTCATCGGGCAGTGTTGCGACTAGAGGCACCGGCGCCTGAAGGAGTGTAGCTCAGTTGGTAGAGCATCGGTCTCCAAAACCGAGGGCCGCGGGTTCGAATCCTGCCACTCCTGCCAGCGCCTTTCCGATCCAGCGATAGAAGCGATGCCCGAAGACGCCCCGCCCGTGCCGTCCAGTCCGCAGCGCTTGGGACCCCGCGCCTGGCTGACGGGTGAGCCGGGGCCGCGCGAATTCCTCTGGCTGGGGCTGTTCCTTTCGGCGCTGTCGGCGCTGCCGGTGCTGGTCGCGACCTATCCGCAGATGGTCGATTATCCCGCCCACCTGGCGCGGATGCAGATCATGCTGCACCGCGATACCAGCCCGTTCCTGCAGGAATACTATGGCTTCCAGTGGCGCTGGATGGGCAATCTCGGTGCCGACATCCTGGTCTGGCCGCTGACCTGGTTCTTCAGCCTGGAGACCGCCGGGCGGATCATGGCCGGGCTGATCCCGCCGCTGACCGGGCTTTCGATCCTAGCTGCCGAATGGGCGGTGCGGCGCCGGATCGGGATGGCCTCGATGCTGGCCTTCGCCTTCGTCTGGTCGCCCTCGGCGCTGCTCGGCTTTCTCAATTTCGGGCTGGCCCAAGCGGCTGCGCTGCTGGCTTTCGCGCTGTGGGTACTGCTCGACGGCTGGAAATGGCGCGCACCGCTGTTCATTCCGATCGGGGTGTTTGTCTGGCTCGGACACGTTTCGGGCTGGGGAATCCTGGGGATTCTGGTGTTCGGCTATGAATGGTCGAAGGACAAATCGTGGCGGGCGTTCCTTGCGCCGTGGCCGCTGTTCTTTCCATTCCTGACCCTGGTGCTGGGCGACAACCCCGGCAAGCCGCCCAGCTATGGCCCGGCGCCCCAGCTCTACAAATGGGCGATCTGGAAGCAGGCGATGCGCGGCACGTTCCAGTGGGTCGATTACGGAATGACCATCGCGATCGGCCTGCTGCTGGTGGCCTCGCTGTGGTTCCGCAAGTGGGATGGCAAGCTCGGCTGGGCGGCGCTGATCATGCTGGTCTCCTCGCTGGTGCTGCCGCGGCATATCTTCGGCGGCGATCTGGTCGACGCGCGGATGATCTCGGCCGGGCTGATGGTCGGAGTCATGTGCCTGTCGTGGCGCGCGCCGCGCTGGCTACTGCTGCTGATCCCGGCGGTGTTCCTGTTCCGTCTGGGCTATACCACGATCGACTGGGAACGCGATTCGCGCGAGACCGCAGAGGCTCTGACCGCGCTCGATGGCCTGCCCCGCGGGGCCAAGGTAGCGAGCTATGTCGTAACCGAACGCAGCGAATGGGGCTTCAACGGCAAGGAGCACATCTGCGGCTATGTTGTGACCCGGCTCGATGGCTTCACCAATTGCAATTTCGCACTGCCGGGCATCCACATGATGACCATTAATGGTGGCGGGCCGTTCTTCCGCGATCCGTTCCACCGCCTGAACCACCGCGCCGGGCGCAAGATCGACTTGTCGGATTATAACCCGGCCGAACATACCGATTACCTGTGGTACGTCGGCCAGACCTGGCCCTCGAAACTGCCGGCCGGGTACCAGATCGAGAAAAGCGGGCGCACATGGTTCCTTGCGCGTCTTGCAAAACCGCGACCGCGTAGCTAAGTGCGTTTTCGTCATCCGACATCGGAGAACATCGAAGCCCCTCCCGGCCAGCCCAGGCCGGGGCGGCGATGTCCCCTAGGCGGAAGATACGAGACCGTTCAGCAAGGCGAGTGAGCAACGATGGCCAAGTTCAATCCCGGCGAATTCATGCGCCAGGTCCAAACCGAAGCCCGCAAGGTGGTTTGGCCGAGCCGTCAGGAAACCGTGACCACCGCGATTTTCGTGGGGATCATGATGGTGATCCTCGCGCTGTTCTTCCTCGGCGTCGATACGATCTTCGGCAAGATCGTCCAGTTCCTTCTCTCGCTGGCCTAAGCGTCAGACTAGTCAATCAGAGGCAGCAAAATGGCTCGCTGGTACATCATCCACGCCTATTCGGGTTTCGAGAACAAGGTGAGGGAATCGATCCTTTCCGAGGCCGAGCGCAAGGGGCTTGAAGCCCTGGTCGAAGCGGTCGAAGTGCCGCACGAAACCGTCACCGAAGTGAAGCGCGGCAAGAAGGTTCAGGTCGAACGCAAGACCATGCCCGGCTATGTCCTGGCCAAGCTCGCGCTCAACGACGATGTCTACCACCTGGTCAAGAACACCCCGAAGGTGACCGGCTTCCTCGGCCCGAATGGGAAGCCGCAGCCGATCACCGAGCGTGAGGCCGCCCGCTATTTCGGCGCCCGCGATGCCGCGGCGGCCGAACCCAAGAAGCACATCCACGTCGATTACGAGATCGGCGATTCGGTCAAGGTGCTCGACGGTCCGTTCAACACCTTCACCGGCGTGGTCGAAGAGCTCGATTTCGACAAGAACCGGGTCAAGGTCTCGGTCTCGATCTTCGGCCGGGCGACCCCGGTCGAGCTCGACTTCGAACAGGTCGAACTGGTCAAGTAAGCGGTTGGCCCCGCGCCTGGGCGCGGTGGCCTAGAACCCAAACAATCCGTGCTTGCTGGCATAGGCCAGCAGCATAGAGGCCGTATCGACGGCGGCATGGGCAATGATCAGCGGCCAGAGGTTCCATTCGGTCCTGGTCCGCAGCCAGCCGAAGAGCACGCCGACCGCGCCCGTCACCACGATGCCCGACCAGCTTTGCCAGGCGTGCGGCACTGCGAAGACCAGTGCCTGCAGCAGGATTACCGGCCAGATCCGCCCGGCCAGACCTTTCAGTCGCAGCAAACGGTCCATCAGGAAGCCGCGCCACAGCACTTCTTCGCCGAACCCGGCGGCGAACCAGGCGACCGCAACAATCCACAGGACCAGGGCGCCAGGGCCGCTGGTGACCTGATCGAGAACCAGCGCGGTATCGAGCGGGGGAGCTCCCAGCCGCTCTAGCAGGGCGCTGGCGAACTGGAACCAGACCAGGATCAGCAGCGCGGCCACAGCGCCGATCGCCCAAGCCTGGCGCCAACTGCGTGGCGCGGTGAGAGCGAAAGCATCGTTCACGGTTCCGTCGCGGCGCAGCCACAGCCAGGCAGCGCCGATCCCGGCCAGCGACGAGCCGACAGTCGACAGGGCCAGCCCGGTCGAGCTCATCCCCCAGATCATCACGGACGGAACCGAACCCGCAATGTAGGCAAGCATCACAGTGATGAATTGCGCAATGAAGCGCCCCCAGCCGAGTGGCTTTGCCTTTTGCATCAATGCGTCTCCCGCTCGGTTGGCCGTTGGGCTGGACCTATCGGCCCGGATATGGACGCGCAATGCCACGAAAACCCTGCAAAACCCTTGCATTTGCTCGGCCGGACGCTAAGGGGCAGCGCTTCATCTCCTACCCGGGGGTGATTCCGCGCGGGAGCTTCGGACTTGGTTCGGGGTGTTTGACCGCTCACTCTGCGGACCTTTGACCCGCTCATCCTGAGCTTGTCGAAGGACCAACAGGAAGAAAGGAGGCCCCTCGTGGCCAAGAAAATTGAAGGCTATATCAAGCTGCAGGTGCCCGCGGGCTCTGCCACGCCCTCGCCGCCGATCGGTCCGGCGCTGGGTCAGCGCGGCGTGAACATCATGGAATTCTGCAAGGCGTTCAACGCCGCCACGCAGGACATGGAAAAGGCGATGCCGATCCCGACGATCATCACCGTCTATGCCGATCGCAGCTTCACCTTTGTCACCAAGACGCCCCCGGCCTCGTTCCTGATCAAGAAGGCCGCCAACCTCAAGTCGGGCTCGAAGGAGCCGGGCAAGGTCTCGGCCGGAACAATCAAGCGTTCGCAGCTGGCTGAAATCGCCCAGACCAAGTTCAAGGATCTGAACGCGAACGACATCGAACAGGCAACCAAGATCATCGAAGGCTCCGCGCGTTCGATGGGCCTGCAGGTTGTGGAGGGCTAAGAACATGGCAAAGCTGACCAAGAAGAACAAAGCCCTCGCCGAAAAGCTGGGCGACAACCAGCAGCTCTACGGCGTCGACGCCGCGATCCAGCTGCTCAAGGACCTCAAGACCACCAAGTTCGATGAGAGCCTGGAAGTCTCGCTCAACCTCGGGGTCGATCCGCGCCACGCTGACCAGATGGTCCGCGGCATGGTCGTGCTGCCTTCGGGCACCGGCAAGGACGTCAAGGTTGCGGTCTTCGCGCGCGGCGACAATGCCCAGAAGGCGCTCGACGCCGGTGCCGACAAGGTCGGTGCCGAAGACCTGCTGGAAGACATGCAGGCCGGTAACCTGGATTATGGCCGCGTGATCGCCACGCCGGACATGATGGGCGTGGTCGGCCGCCTCGGCAAGGTGCTGGGTCCCAAGGGCCTGATGCCGAACCCCAAGCTGGGCACGGTAACCCCGAACGTCGCCGAAGCGGTCAAGGCTGCCAAGGGCGGCCAGATCGAATTCCGCGTCGAAAAGGCCGGGATCATTCACGGCGGGATCGGCAAGCTGTCGTTCTCGAACGAAGCGCTGAAGGCCAACTTCGAAGCTTTCGTCGATGCGGTGGTCAAGGCCAAGCCGTCGGGTTCGAAGGGCAAGTACGTCCGCAAGGTCGGCCTCAGCTCGTCGATGGGCCCGGGCCTGAAGATCGATCTGGCCGAAGTGCAGGGCGCTTAAGCGGCCTCACAGCTAAACAAAGAGGGGGCCGGAAAGCACCAAGCTTTCCGGCCCCTTTTTGTTTTTGCCGCTCGCAGCCTAGCCGGCCCGGTCAAACAGTTCGATCGATTGCGGGGGCAGGGCGATCCCGGCCTCACTGCCGTTGAGCCAGACCAGTCGTCCGGCCATCGGCTCGAAGCCCTCGAACTCGATCGCCAGGTCGTTGCCGATCTCGGTCTCCCGGATGCTGCCGGACACCTTCATCCCGCTGGGCGAGACGTTGAGCACGCGCACCGGGACGCCTTCTACCTGCAAAGAGGTGCCTTCGGGCACGGCATCGGCGAAGCGGCTTTCCAGCCGGGTGTCGGACTTGCGGCTGGCTGTCCGGCTGATCCGTCCCAGCATTCCCATGCCGGACGGCTTCTTCTTGCGCTGCAATGGCGAATGATCGGTACCAGAGATGCCTGACATGATCTGTTCGCGGCGTGACAGCAGCGGATCGGGAAACGGAATCACATTACAGATCGCGGCGGCGCCATGGCTGCCCCGGGCAGGCATGAAGCGGGCGGCGACGGCACTGTGCAGGGGGCTGTCAAATTGCAGACCACAGCGGGCCCCATCGGTCCAGACCGGCTGAACCGCCTGGCTCTCCAGTCCGGGCAGGCGGACCCACAGCTGGGTGTCGCGCTGGATCAGGATCAGCCCCTCAATCTGGCAACCATGGGAGGAAAAGTCGACCAGCCTGGCCGCCACTGCGCTGCGGCCGCGTTCACGCACGAATACCTCGACACTCAGCGGCGCGCGGCCTTGGCGGCGCCGTTCGGTGAAATTGGGATTGCGTCCGAAACTGATGGACACGCCTTGGTGCTCCCTTGCGGAAAATCTTCTCGGAGCGACCCAGACTTCGTTGCCTGCATCCGTGCCGGTAGCTTGGAATTCCCGCAACCGCCGCTTTGGCCGCGTCCCGCGATGGGATTAAACTCTGGGTTAAGTTAAGCTTGCGATCCGTCGGAGGCTCGGGCCGTTCCAAGCTGCGCGCTGCGCGCAATTGAAGGCTATGTGCTTGCCGCCGCACTGCACTCGGGCATGATGGTGCGATGATTGTCCAGCGATTCGTTCCGGCGCTTGCCCTGCTGCTCATGCCGGGTTGCAATTCACAGCAGCCAGCGCCGACTGACCCCGCGGCAAGCGGCGAAGCGACTGAAATTGCTTCGCCGCAAGCGAGCGAGGATGCTGCCAGCGCAGCAAGCTTGGTCTCGCGCTACACGTCGCTGAAGAATTGCAAACTGGACGAGGAAGGCAACGGCGAGGATTGGTCGGTGTCGCGCTGCCCTGGGCTTGGCGGGTTCAGTCTGGTGCTCAACTATGGCGACGCGCGCGACGATCTGGCGCTGCGCCAGACCGGGCGCAAGGACGCGGAAATTGGCTTGCCCTATCTGGCTGGCGGCGGATTCAATGCGCTGGGCGAGACGATCGAATGGCGCGGCTCCGAATCGGGCGGCGGGTTTGAACCGACAGGGCTGATCGTGCGCAACAACGCGGTTCAGGATCCCGAGCACCCCGAAAAACCAACTTCGCTGCTGGTCGTAATCGATCTGTCCCAAGGTTGCGCGGTGGCGCAGCTTAAGCCGGGGACGGGACAAAACGAGCGCGCCCGCGCGGTGGCCGATGGCCCGCGCCAGCCATGTCTGAGGAATTGATGATGCGTCTGGTCCTGATCCTTGCCGCAACCGCAGCCAGCGCGCCGCCCTCCGCCGCGCCGGTTACCCACGCCCAGATCGACGTGCCGCGCAACCGGCCCCAGCAGGTGATCGTACAAAGTCGCGATTTCGCGCCCGGCAGCGAGAGCGGCTGGCATGTCCATCCCGGCACCGAGGTGGCCTATGTCACCGCCGGGCAGCTGGAGCTGCGGGTTCAGGGCAAGACCACGGTGCTGGGCGCAGGTGACAGCTTCACCATGCCGCGCGGGGTGGCGCACAATGGGGCCAATCCGGGCGGCGCAACCGCCCGGGTGGTGATCACGCTGGTTGTCGATAAAGGCGCAGTGGTGCGCCAGCCCGTTGCGGCGCCGAAGGGCAGCTAGTCGGTGACCTTGAGGTTGGCCTCGCTATAGCATTCCACCACCAGTGCGAGCGGCTGACCATCGGGCAGGCGCAGCAGTGCACGGTGCGTGGAAATTGCGCCGGCCGGACAGGCCGGATCGCCCCGCCTGGCCGATCCGAGCGGCTCGCGGGTAAAATTCAGCGCGGCGGCTACCTTGCCGAAAGGCACATTCGTCTCGTGCAACTGGCGGTTCATCTCGGCGGTTAGCCGCGCCGGCACAAACCAATTGTGCGCTTCTGACAGCACAACGTCCCCGCAAGTCAGCTGGACATGGCGATAGCCTAGGATCGTGTCGGCAGGCGCGTTCAGCAATTGGTACAAATCTTCGGGCGGGGTTCCTGGCGGCGCTTTGACCGGGACAGCGCTGATTGTCGCGGGATCGGCGATCCCCCGGCTTTCGCACCATTGCTCCAGCGCGCGGGTGGCGCTGGCATGCGCGGCAAGGTTCGCTTCGAATTCAGCCAGGCTGGCATCGGTCTGGTCGTGGGCGCATCCTGACAATGACAGCGATGCGGCGGCGAGGGTCATCAAGACAGTTCCGAATTGGCTTTTGGGCCGCAGGTTCGGCCACTCACCGCGCCGCCCTAGCCGTCTCGTGCGAAGAGCGCCAGTGGGGGTTTTGTGCACGGCCGCTCAAACGCCGCCCGGCACCGCCTCGCGCCCCAGCGCGCGCAGGCCGATCACCAGCGCTTCGCCGGCAGCTTCCAGCACCGCGGGATCGATCGAGCGGATCACGAAATTCGCGCCGACCCGGCCTTCGCGGAAGAACGGGTAGGATCCGATCGCGCAGCCTTCGTGGGCCTGTTCGGTCTCGCGCAGCAGCTCGGCGACCTCGCTTTCCTGGACCCACGATCCGATCGTCTCGCTCAGCACTGGCAGCCCGCCTTCAAGCTGGCCGGTCAGTGCATCGAGCATCCCGGCGGTGATCGAGGGGACCCCGGCCATCAGGAAGACATTGCCGATCCGGATCCCCGGCGCGCCCGACATGCGATTGCGGATCAGGTCCGCGCCGTCAGGCACCCGCGCCATCCGCAGCCGCGCCTCGGTCAGCCCGCCGCGGGTTTCATAGTACCGCTCCAGAATCGCACGAGCCTCGGGATGGATCACCACCTCCACGCCCAGCGCCTCGGCCACGGCATCGACGGTGATGTCGTCATGGGTCGGGCCGATCCCGCCGGTGGTGAACAGATAGTCGTTGCGCGCCCGCAGCGCGTTCACCGCCTCAACAATCGCGGCGGTATCGTCGGCCACCACCCGCACTTCGGACAGGCGGATACCCTGCACGTTAAGCCAGGCCGCTACCTGCGCGACGTTCTTGTCCTGCGTGCGGCCCGAGAGAATCTCGTCACCAATGACGAGCAGGGCGGCTTTCCAGATGCGGCTTGGGTCGGTCATGGGCGGGACGCTAAGTTATATCGAAAGCTTGCGCAATTTTTGGTTCACGCAGAGGCGCAGAGAAGAAAGGGGAGGCGCAGAGATGTTTCGCAACCCGCGAAGCGGCTTTTCCATTCCAACGCTGCGACATTCGCAAGGCCGGAATTGAGAGCGGCTTCGCCGCAAGTACCGCCTCTCTGCGCCTCTTTTCTTCCTCTGCGCCTCTGCGTGAACCCCTTCTACCCTTCGACCAGTTCCCGCGCCCGGGTGAACTCCATCACCCCGTCGTCGATCGGGGCCTGGCGCATGTCCTGTTTGTCGCGGCGGTAATCCTGGTTGAGCCGCCACGGCAGGCTGGGCGCGTTCTTGGGCATCTTGTCCTTGCCGCGTTCGAGATAGCCCGATGAGAAGTCCGCAAAGACATCGTCCGGGGTGAGGCCAGCATCCGGGGCCAGGGCCGGAGTGGCGGCGACCGCGCCATAGGCATCCATCTGCTTCAACAGCCGGGTGATATACTCACCGACGATATCGACCCGCAGCGTCCAGCTGGCGTTGATATAGCCGAACACGCCCGCCAGGTTGGGCACGTTGGAGAACATGCAGTTGCGATAATAGAAGTGCTTGCCGAATTCGACCGGCTGGCCATCAACCGCAATCGCGATCTTGCCGGCGAACGCCAGATTGAGCCCGGTGGCGGTGACGATCACATCGGCATCAAGGTGCCTGCCCGACTTGAGCTTGATGCCAGTCGCATCGAAGCTGTCGATATGGTCGGTTACCACCGATGCCTTGCCCTGGTTGATCGCGCTGAAGAAATCGGCGTCCGGCACCAGGCAAAGGCGCTGTTCCCACGGGTTGTAGGGCGGCACGAAATCGGCTTCGGTGAAATTGGGGCCAAGGTTCTTGGCGGTTTCGCCCAGGATGAAGGACTTGGCCTTTTCCGGGTTCTTGCGCACCCGCTTGAACATCAGATCCTGCATGGTGATGTTCTTGAACCGGGTGATCGCATAGGCGACCTTTTCGGGCAGGAACTTGCGCAAACCATTGGCAATCGCGTCGCGGGCCGGGCGGCTGACCATGTAGGTCGGGGTGCGCTGCAACTGGGTGACATGCGCCGCGCCCGAATGGGCCATCGCCGGAACGATCGTCACCGCCGTGGCGCCCGATCCGATCACTACCACCTTCTTGCCGGTGTGGTCGAAGTGCTTGGGCCAGAACTGCGGGTGGATGATCGTGCCCTTGAACTTGTCGCGTCCCTTGAAACCGGCGTCATAGGGATCGTCGTAATCGTAATAGCCCGAACCCAGGAACAGGAACCGGCCTTTGAGCTGCTGATGCGATCCATCGTCTTGCTGGGTGGCGACGGTCCACAGCGCGGTCTTGCTGTCCCAATCGGCCGAGATCACCTTCTGCCCGAAGCGCATCGTTTCGCGCAGGCCGTATTCGTCGGTAATGTCGTTGAGGTATTCGAGGATCGACGGGCCATCGGCGATCGATTTCTCGTGCTTCCACGGGGCAAAGGAAAAGCCCAGCGTGTGCATGTCGCTGTCGCTGCGGATCCCGGGATAACGGAACAGGTCCCAGGTCCCGCCAACCTGTTCGCGCCGATCGAGGATCGCAAAGCGCTTGTCCGGGCAGTCGCGCTTCATGTGCACCGCCATGCCGATGCCGGAAATGCCGGCCCCGACGATGATCATGTCGAGGATTTCCCCGATCGGTGAATGCGCGTTCATCGCTCCGCTTCTCCCAAGCAATTTACATTTATGTCAGTATAGCCGCGGTCGCGCGGGATTGCCAGCATCATGCGGGTTTGGCACAGCATGGCAATGCCGATTATTGCAGCGCGCCGCTATGCCGGTGGAAAGCCATCCGAAAATACCGTGCCGGTGAACGGCACGCCGCGCCCTGCGCTGAAAAAACACAGCTTTGACTGGATCGGGCTGGCCGATCCTTCAGCGGAGGAAATGGAGCAGGTCCGCAGCCAGTTCGCCCTGCATCCGCTGGCGGTGGAGGATGCGCTCAATTCCACCCAGATGCCCAAGATTGAAGTCTATGGGCAGCAGCTGTTCATCGTTGCCCGCACCGCTGCCAATCAGGAAGGCGACAATATCGCCTTCGGCCAGACCGCGATCTTCCTCGGCAGCGATTTCATCGTGACGGTCAGGCTCGGCTCGACCCGGGCCCATTCGCAGCTGCGCGAACGGCTGGAGATCGATGCCGAGCGCCTGTCCGAAGGGCCGGACTATGTCGCCCACGCAGTGCTCGATTTCATCGTCGACGGATTCCAGCCGATCCTCGAGAAATTCGAGGAAGCGGTCCAGGCAATGGAGGAAAACGCGATCGAAAGGTTCCCCGAACCTTCGACCATTCGCCGGATCTTCCGCCTGCGCCGCCAGTTCCGCCGCTTCACCCGGATCATCGGGCCGATGGAAGAGGTTTGCGAACGGCTGACCTTTACCGACCTGCCGGTGATCGATCCCTCGGCGCGGATCTGGTTTCGCGATGTGCTCGATCACGTCAGGCGCAGCCTTGCCCGGATGACCGGCCTGCGCGAAACGCTGGCCAGCATCGTCGAAACCGCCAGCCTGCTCGAACAGCACCGCCAGGGCGACATGACCCGCCAGCTCGCCGCCTGGGCCGCGATCCTGGCTGTGCCGACCGCGATCGCCGGGATCTATGGCATGAACTTCGATTACATGCCCGAACTGCACAGCAAATGGGGCTATCCGGCGGTACTGGCGCTGATCTTCGCGGTCTGCGGCGGTCTGTGGCTGCGCTTCCGCCGGATCGGCTGGCTCTAGGAAGGATCGGGCACAATGGCCGGACATGGCTCAAACCGCGTGATCCTGACGGCGCTGGCCGCCAATGTCGGAATCGCGATCGCCAAATTTGTCGCCGCCGGGATCACCGGTTCATCGGCGATGATCACCGAAGGCGTGCACAGCCTGGTCGACAGCACCAACCACGTGCTGCTGCTCTATGGCAGCAAACGCAGCCGCAAGGTGGCGGATGCGGTCCACCCGCTCGGCTATGGGCGCGAACTCTACTTCTGGTCGTTCGTGGTGGCGATGCTGGTCTTCACCTTCGGGGCCGGGGTTTCGGTCTATGAAGGCGTGCTGCACATCATCGAGCCAGAGCCGACCAGCGATCTCAGGATCGCCTTCATCGTGTTGGCCGTGGCCGGGGCGCTGGAAGGGTGGTCGACCTGGGAAGCGCTGCGCGAATTCAACGGTTCACGCGGCCGGAAGTCGATGTTCCGGGCCCTGCGCGATACCAAGGACGCGCCGACCCTGATCGTGCTGCTCGAAAACGCCGGAGCTCTCGCCGGTCTGGCCATCGCCGCGAGCGGCCTGGCCCTGGCGCACTACACCGGCAATCCGTTGTGGGACGGGATCGCTTCGGTTCTGATCGGGCTGGTGCTGGGCGCCATCGCGGTCGCGCTGCTGATCGAGGCGAAGGGCCTGCTGATCGGTGAAAGCGCCGACCCCGCTCTGATCGCCGCGATCCGGACCTGCGCCGAAGGACACTCCGGGGTGGTTGCGGTCCACGATGTGCTGGCAGTCCATCAGGCGCCAGACATGGTGGTAACGGTGATCAGCGCCGACTTCGACGATGCGATCAGCGCGCGGGCGGTGGAACAGACCGTGCGCGACATCGAGAATGCGGTGGCGGCAGGGTTCCCGGTGGTGACGCGGGTCTATGTGCGTCCGTCAGGCGATGGTGTCTAAGCCTGTGGACATGACGATGTCGCTGTAGCGAATCTGCCAAACCTCTGTCATGGCGCTGTCATATTTGCGCAAAGAGGGGTTTTTGCGATGTTCGGTTGGTTCCAGCGGCTGCTGCCGCACTCGGGCGATTTCTACGTCCTGTTCGAACGCCACGCCGTGGCTATTACCGGGGCGGCCGATGCATTGGCCCAGCTGACTGCCGGGCAAGGTGATCGCGCTTCTCACCTGCGCACGATCCGTGACCGCGAGCATGACGCCGACGAGGTAATCCGCGAAACCCTGCACGAGGTCCGCCAGACCTTCCTGACGCCGTTCGATCGCGGTGCGATCACCGCGCTGATCGGATCGATGGACGATACGATCGACGAGATGAACCGCTCAGCCAGCGCGATCGAGCTGCTAGAGGTTGAAACCTTCGACCCGCAGATGAAGCAGATCGGCGTGCTGATCCAGGACGCCTGCCGGCTGATCTCCGAGGCGATGCCGCTGCTCCGCGATGTCGAGCGCAACGGCCGCCGCCTGCACGAGCTGACCGCCAAGCTGGTCAAGCTGGAAGGCGAAGTCGATATCCTCCACGATACCGGCATGAAGAACGCCTTCCAGGCCCAGAAGGACGATCCCGATCCGCTGGGCTTCATCGTCAAGCGCGAGATCTACAAGCACCTCGAACGGGTTGCCGATGCCTTCGAAGACGTCGCCAACGAAATCGACAGCCTGGTCATCGACCACGGCTGAGGCCGCAACATGACAAGGGAGAACGGCAATGCATGAGCTTGCCTTTCCACTGCTGGTCGGCCTGATCGTGATCGCGCTGGCCTTCGATTTCCTCAACGGGCTGCACGATGCCGCCAATTCGATCGCGACCGTGGTTTCGACCCGGCTGCTTTCGCCGTTTTGGGCGGTAACTTTCGCCGCGGTTGGCAATTTCGCGGCCTATTGGCTGATCCCGCTGCATGTCGCCGAAACGATCGGCAAGGGGATCATCAACAAGGACGTGGTGACCCCGGGCGTGGTCTTCGGGGCCTTGATAGGGGCGATGTTCTGGAATGTGGTGACCTGGCTCAAGGGTATCCCGTCCAGCTCCAGCCACGCCCTGCTGGGCGGCCTGCTCGGCGCCGGAATTGCTCATGCCGGGTTCGATGCGGTGGAAACCAAGAAGACGGTCGAAACGCTTTTTGCGATCTTCCTCTCACCGATGATCGGGTTCAGCCTGGCGATGCTGATGGTGCTGATCACCTCATGGCTGTTCAAGGGTTTCCAGCCGCGCCGCGCCGAAGGTGTGTTCAAGACGCTGCACCTGTTTTCTAGCGCGGCCTATTCGATCAGCCACGGCGGAAACGATGCCCAGAAGACGATGGGGATCATCACGGTCCTGCTCTATTCGACCGGCTACCTTCAGGGAGACTTTCATATCCCGACCTGGGTAGTGATCAGCTGCTACCTGGCGATTTCGCTGGGCACGCTGTCGGGCGGGTGGCGGATCATCAAGACGATGGGCACCAAGTTCACCAAGCTTAACCATCACACCGGCTTCTGCGCCAGCACGGCCGGATCAATCGTGGTGTTCGGAGCTAGCTTCATGGGCATTCCGGTTTCCACCACCCATGCAATCACCGGCAGCGTGATCGGCACCGGTGCTGCCCGCAAGGCCAGTGCGGTGCGCTGGGGCGTGGCGGGACGGGTGGTGACGGCATGGTTCATCACCATCCCGATGAGCGCCACGGTGGGTGCGATCTTCTATACCCTGACGCGGATATTCACCCACTGATCCCGGTCTGGCGGCGGGTTAGGCGCTGACCGGCAAGGTCGGCCAACGCTCGGCGATTTCCCCGCCATCATAGACCGCGATATCGCCGAATTGCAGGAACAGCGCTTCGCTCTGGTCGGGTCGCAGGAACACGGTGTCGTCGGGCTTCAGGTCGATCCGGTTCGATCCGGTCAGCAGTTCCTGGTTGGAACTGCGCCCGAACAGCTTCGAATAGTCCAGCCCCGGGGGTGAGACCGGCTTGGCCAGCCAATGCCCGCCGTGGATGAAGAACCCGCGGGTGGTGTTGCGATCCCACAAGTGCATCGCGCCCGAAAAGGCTTCGATGCCGGGCAGGGCCTGGTCCTTGCTGGCCTTGATCACCGGGGTGGCGATGAAGGCGGCGGGCTGCAGATCGGGCAGGTCTTCGTAATCGAAATCCCCCGGCTTGACGAAGGCCGAGCCGACCGAGACTTCGTTTGCAACCGTGCCCTGGCAGTGCCGACGGAAAGTCGGACTGCCGGCGCTGTTCAGCGTCAATGCGGCGGGATCCAGTCCTTCGGCCTTGAGTACGGCCAGCGCCCGGGCATAGGCCTCTTGCGCATCGGCCCAGGCGCTGTCCGGGCTGGGCATCTTGGGCACGTGCGGATCATAGCCCATCAGCCCGGCCAGTTCGACGTCCGCCGCTTTCGCCGCACGGATCGCTTCTGCCAGGGCGGCTGGATCGGCAAAGCCGCCGCGGTGCAGGCCGACGTCGATTTCCAGGCTGATCCGCAGAGCAATCCCGCGCGCTTTGGCGACTTCGGCGTACTGCTTGAGCCGTTCGGGCGTATCGATCAGCCACTGCATGCGCGGGCCGGGATCGAGCGCGGCATCGCTGACCACGCGCATGAACTCGCTGACCGGTAGCGGCTTTCCGCCAAGAAAATCGGCTTGGGGATGCAGGGGGATCAGCTGCCGCAGCATCTCGGCGCTGAAGACCATCAGCCGGTTCGTGCCCATCCCGGCCATGATCGCGCCGAGCAGTTGCGGCGAGGGCAGCGACTTGGCCACCACCCGCAGCGGCAGCCGGGCCGCCTCGGTGCTGCCGCGCACCGCCGTGATATTGGCGGCTAGCCGCTGCCGGTCGATCACCAGCGTGGGTCGGTTGAGCCCGGCGCGCTTCAGCGCGGCGGCGAGGCCGCCAAAATAGGCATCGTGCATTCCGCCCCTTTCCTCCGGCCGCAGCGCCAGTCCGCCGATCCCGGCCAGCGCCAGCGCCCCGCCCCCGATCAGGACCGTGCGGCGCTTCATCCGAACAGCTTTTGCAGGAACGGGTTGACCATCCGCCCCATGGGATCGACTGCCCGGCGCACCGCATCAGCCTCAGTGAACATTGGGTATAGCGTCCGCATTTCCGCCGCGCCGAGCGAGTGCAGCTTGCCCCAGTGCGGCCGTCCGCCCGCCTCGCGCAGGACCGGTTCGATCAGGCGGAACATCCAGTCGTGGTCCTCCTTGTACCAGGCATGGACCGCGATCGAGCCGCTTTCGCGCTGGTAGAACGGGGAGAGCCAGGCATCGTCGGGCGCGATGATTCGCGCCTCGATCGGGAAGAATACGCCGGGCACGTCGCGCTCGATCCGGGCGATCACCTCGCGCAGCGCGCCGACCTGTTCGGCAATCGGCAGGTGATATTCCATTTCCTTGAAGCGCACCGGGCGCTCGTTCGAAAGCAGCTTCCAGCCTTCGTCGATCGCCACTTCGGGCGGGATATCGGCCATCGCCGCCTGCGCCGCGCGCCGCCGCAACGCGGGGGTGAACTCGAACAGGTCGCGCAGGCGCTTGAGGTCCATCAGCGTCGATGCGTCCTGATCGGGCCCGCGCGGGCGGACCGGCTCGGTGGTGACATCGTGGGTGATCAGCGCCGATTTGCCGGTGAATGGCAGGACCAGAAACTCGGCATTGCGGTGCCGCTTGGCCAGGGCCGGCCAGTCGCGCAGCACTTGCTCGGTATCGACCAGCGTGACGACCTTCCTGACCCGGCTGAGCGGTTGGTTCTGCAGGGTCACCTCGCTCAGCACCCCGAAGGCGCCCAGTCCGACCCGCGCGGCGTGGAACAGTTCGGGCCGCTGGTCGCGGCCGCATTCGGCCACTTCGCCCGACGGCAGGACCAGCCGCAACGCGGTCACCTCGCCATGCAGCGCCTTGAAATGCTTGCCGGTGCCGTGCGTCCCGGTCGCCAGCCCGCCGGCCAGGGTCTGCTTGTTGATATCGGGCAGGTTGGGCATCTCTTGCCCGATCCCGGCGAGCAGCGGGCCCAGTGCCGAAAGCTTGGTCCCGGCGCGGACTGTGGCGCTGGTGGCATCGTGGCGGACCAGTCCGGACAGGCGATCGAGCGAGAGCAAGGTCCCCTCGGTCGGAACCAGCGCGGTAAAGCTGTGGCCTGACCCGACCGGGCGGATCGGGGTGGTCGCGTCCGGCAGCAGCGCCACCAGCTCGGCCTCGCTGGCCGGTGCGGCGCGTTTCACCGGATAGGCATGCGCATTCCCGGCCCAGTTTGACCACAGCGCGCGGCCCTGGGCATCAAGCGGGGCGGGCAGGTCCGGTTCGCGGTCCAGCCGCCAGCGCCGCCCGGCCAGGCCGCCCGCACCCAGTGCCACCAGCCCCGCGCCGCCGAGCAAAACCTTGCGCCGCGTGCTCACTGCGCATCCTCGCGTCCGGCCATGAACCTGATCAGCGTTTTCAGATCATCGGGCGTGCATTCAAAGCATTGTCCCCCGGCCGGCATGCCGCCCTTGCCCTGGATCGCGGCCGAAAGCAGCGCCGCCTCGCCCTGTGCCCAGCGCGGATCCCACAGCGTGCGGTCCCCGGTCAGCGGTGCGAGCGAATCCTTGACCGTGTGGCAGGCCTTGCACGACCCGGCATAAAGCTGGGCCAGGCGTGGGTCCCTGGGTGAGAGCGCGGCGCTTTGCTCGGCGGTCAGCGGCCGGGGCGGGGCTTCCGCCGGACCGCAGGCGGCCAAGGCAAGAACCGGAATGAATAGCAGGCGCCGCATGATTCTCCCTTCCCTTGGAAGAGAAATCTAGCTATCACTATATTTCTGTCAAGCCGGGAACCGCATGATCCGCAAACCCACCCAGAAGCGCGCGCTGGCGACCTATGAAAAGCTGCTCGACGCGGCGGGGGAATTGTTGTCGGAATTGGGGGTAGAGCGGATCAGCACCAATCTGGTTGCGGCCCGCGCCGGAGTCAGCCCGCCGACGCTTTACCACTATTTCGCCGACAAGTACGCGCTGCTCGCCGCGCTGGGGGAGCGGCTGATGGCCGCGCAAAACGCACTGGTCGGACTCGACCCGCGGCAGGATGAGCAGGCTATCGCCCGGGTCCTGCGCGATCACGTGACCCTGACCCGGGCCAGCCCGGGCGGTCCATGGATCATGCGGATGCTGCGCGCGGTGCCGCAGCTCGCCGCAGTCCGGCTGGCCTCGCACCGCGAACTTGCCACCGCCCTGGCGCGGCAGGCCTGGATCGCCGACCCCTGGGCCGACCGCGCCGCACTTGAACGGCGCGCCCGGCTCTGCGTCGATATCGGCTATGCCGCGATCGAACTGGTATTCGACGAGCCTGAGCTCGACGAAGCCGAAGTCATGGCCGACGCCGCCCGGGCTATCCG
Organism: Novosphingobium sp. UBA6272; assembly: GCF_002440635.1. Lineage (GTDB taxonomy): Bacteria > Pseudomonadota > Alphaproteobacteria > Sphingomonadales > Sphingomonadaceae > Novosphingobium. The sequence continues at coordinate 199,380 of NZ_DJUW01000017.1, forward strand.
GGCGGTGCTGGATTGAACCTCAGCCCCAGCGGCGCTGGCCGCCGCCGTTGGGCTTCTTGCCGCCAGCAGGCTTGCGGCGCTGCTGGCCGACCGGCTGGGCGGCGCCTTGCGGCTTGTCGGCGCGAGGCTGGCCGCCGGCGGGGCGGACCGCATCGCGGTGCAGCGTGACCGGGCGTTCGTGGCGCTCGGTCCGATCACGCGGGCGATCGTCGCGGCGCTGCGGAGCGGCAGTCGCGCGGGCTTCGCGCTCTTCACCGGCGAGCGGGTTGAACACCGGGCCGCGCGGCGCGGTGGCCTTGCGGTTGTCGGCGAAGCGCTCGTTGCGGATGTACTGGTCACGCGACTGGCCGTCACGCGATTGACCGCCGTTGGCGCGGTTGTTGTTGGAGCGCGGACCACGGCCACCGCCGCCGCCACGGGCACCGCCACGTCCGCCGCCGAGGCCGCGGGCATCGCGATCGTCGCGGCGCGCATCCTGCTCCATTTCCGCCGGGCTGCGGCGGGCGGGAGCGGGCAAGCGCGATGCTTCAGCCGAGAAGTTTTCGGGCAGCGGCGCGCGGGCCAGGGTCACCCCGGTCAGGCGCTCGATATCCTTCAGATAGGCCTTCTCGTCCGGTGCAACCATCGAGAGCGCCACGCCATCGGCCCCGGCGCGCGCGGTGCGGCCGATCCGGTGGACATATTGCTCGGCCACATTGGGCAGCTCGAAGTTGAACACGTGGCTGACGCCGGTAACGTCGATCCCGCGCGCGGCGATGTCGGTTGCGACCAGCACCGGCGTGGTGCCCTTGCGGAACGCGGCCAGCGCAGCGGTGCGCTGGGCCTGGCTCTTGTTGCCGTGGATCGCTGCGGCGTTGACGCCGGCGGCGCACAGGTGGCGGACCACCCGGTCGGCACCGTGCTTTGTCCGGGTAAAGACCAGCGCCCGGTCGATCTCGTTCGAGGCCAGACCCTTCTTGAGGCTGATCGAAAGCAGCGCCTGCTTTTCGCTCTGGTTCACGAACACCGCATACTGCTCGACGCGCTCGGCGGTGGTCGCCTGCGGCGTCACTTCAACCCGGACCGGGTTGGAGATGAACTGCTTGCCCAGATCGGCGATCGCCTTGGGCATGGTGGCGCTGAAGAACAGGCTCTGGCGCTCCTTGGGGAGCATCGCGGCGACCCGCTTGAGCGGCACGATGAAGCCCAGGTCCATCATCTGGTCGGCTTCGTCGAGCACGAAGATTTCGACATTGCGCAGCGTCAGCGCGCGCTGGTCGATCAGGTCGAGCAGACGGCCGGGGGTGGCAACGAGGATGTCGGTGCCGCCCGAAAGCGCGCGGGCCTGCTTGCTGACGGGCAGGCCGCCGAACACGCATTGCACCGAAAGGTTCAGGTACTTGGCATAGCCGCGCATGTTCTCGGCGATCTGGGCGGCCAGCTCGCGGGTCGGTGAAAGCACCAGCATCCGGCACGAAGCCGGGCTGCGGCCCTTGGGATCGGCGGCCAGGCGGTGCAGCGAAGGCAGCGCGAAGGCCGCGGTCTTGCCGGTGCCGGTCTGGGCAATGCCGAGCAGGTCGCGGCCCTGCAGCAGCGCCGGGATCGCCTGGGTCTGGATCGGGGTGGGATCGGTATAGCCCTTGGCTTCGAGCGCACGGATGAGAGGCTCGGCCAGGCCAAGGTCGGAAAAATAGGACATTACAAAATCTCTTTCTTTTGCTTCTTCCGCTCATGCTGAGCCTGTCGAAGCAACAATTTGAAGCGGCGCGCGCGCGGGTATTCCGCTCGACACGAAGCAAGGTTCGTTTCGATGCGACCCTGCGTGAAGAAGGTGGCTTCAGGTTCGGATCGACCGGGCAATCGGGGCGGCCATTCCGTCGAAGGAGGCCTCACGCTGCGCCGTATTTCCATGCGGAGTTCACCGCAGGGCCGGTCGTGTTGCAGCGCCTTTATGCTGCATTGCGAAATAAAGCAAGGAAATTGCGTGGGGGTGCGGCTTCAACCCTGCACACCGCCACAGTGGCAGCCCCGGCCCGGCGTTTGCCGTGACCGGGGCTGCGTGCGACCCTCGGGGGGCTTCGTGCTGGCCGCGGGGACGGCCTGGGTCCCCGAAGGCCGGTTCAGTGCTCAGGTGTGGCCCGGGCCATCGTCGGTGCCGTGACCGCCGCGACCGCGATCATCACCCGCCGGATCGTCGGTTCCGCGACCGCGACGGCTGTCAGCGGTCTTGTCATCGGCACCGCGCTGGCGGCTGGCGGCGGTGTCATCCGTGCCGCGACCCTGGCGGACGTGGCCGGCCGGATCATCGCAGCCGCGGCACTGACGGACGTGACCGGCGGGATCGTCGGCACCGCGGCCCTGGCGGGCCTGAGCGGCAGGAACGGCAAGCGATGCGGCTAGGGCGGCACCGATCAGCGCGAGGCTGGAAATCTTCGACATGATATGTCTCCCATCAAAACAGTCAGCCCGGGCGGGCGGACAGAGGGGAAACGACACCCGATCGAACTTATTCCAGCAAAACTGAAAAAAGTTGCGTCGGCATCAAAAGCTGCGGAATAAAAGCAAACAGAGGGCGTTGGATCGGTAGCAACGGTGAAGCTTCGTGCCGTTGCGGTGTTGAATAGCCGGAACCGTTCAAGCAGCGATCCGGATCAGAGGGGAATGATCATGACCAAGAAACTCATGCTGCTGGCGGCAGTCGCCTGCCTGTCGGTGCCGGCTCTGGCCCAAGCCCAGGAAGCCGCGCCGCCGCCCGCGCAGAGCGACGAGGATCCCGGCGTCCTGCGCCTGACCACCGGGGTCAGCTACTCCGAGGGTGACTATGGCGATATCCAGGGTACCAAGGTGATCGCCGCGCCGATCGGGCTGAAGTACAGCAAGGGCGGCTTTTCGGTGCGGGTGTCGGTGCCCTATATCCAAATCGACGGCCCCGGCAGCCTGATCGATACGCCAGGCACGGGTGATGCCGGTGGCGGCGCCGATGACAGCGGCGGCAGCAATTCCGGATCCAACAGCGGTTCGGGATCGTCGGGATCGAATTCGGGCTCGGGCAGCAGCGGATCATCCGGCGGCTCTGGTTCCTCGGGCGGATCGGGTTCTTCGGGCGGCAGTTCGAGCGGAGGCAACGTGGTGACCGTGCCAGGCGCGATCAACAACAAGCGCAGCGGCTTTGGCGACGTTTCAGTGGCCATGACCTATTCGTTCGAACTGGGCGACAGCACCTTCTTCGATGTTACCGGCCGCGTGAAGCTGCCGACTGCATCACAGGCCAAGCGGCTCGGTACTGGCAAGGTCGACTTCACCGTTGGCGGCGATCTGGTGCAGGATATCGGCGATGCCACCTTCTACGTCGGCGCCGCGCACAAGTTTCGCGGCAAGCCGGTCGGATCGAGCCTACGCGATACCTGGAGCTTCGCCGGCGGGATGAGCTACCGCCTGCCCGGCCGGACCTCGATCGGGGTCGACTATGACTGGCAGGAAGCCTCGTTCCTGGGCAATGGCCCGTCGAGCGAAGTGACCGGCTGGATCAACTTCGGGCTGACCCGGCGGGTGCGGATGCAGCTGTTCGCCTCGACCGGAACCAATGTGAACAGCACCGATCTCGCGGCCGGTCTGTCGCTTAGCGTGCGGCTCAACTAAGCCCTGACAATGCTGGGGAATTGAATGGGGCGGCCGCCTAGCGGTCGCCCCATCCTTTTGCGATCAAGGCCTGTTCGCCGGCTGCATCAAGCGGATCGGCGGTGCCGAGCCGGGCATGGGCCGCATTGATCGCGGCGCTGCCTGCGCCGCCGGCCAGCTGGATATCCCCGCCGGTCTGCGGCGCAGGGGTCTTGCCTTCTGCTTCGACCTTCCAGCCCTGACCGGTCCGGCAAGCGATCCCGGTCTGGTCGGCCAGACGATATTCGCGGCACCAGCGGCCATCGGCGGCCCTGGCGGTCAGGACAGGCTCGATCGTCCGGCCATCGGCGAGCCGCGCCTGCTGAAGCGCCGGCGTGGTATCCAGTGCAAGCGAGAGGCCGCCGTCCAGCGGCAGGGCTGCGGGCCGCTGGTTCAGGACCAGCACCAGCGCAAGGCCGGCCGCCAGCGCCCCGCCGACCGGCACCCAGCTGCGCCGCCACCATACGGGATTGTCATTGGCGGCAATCGGCATGGGCTGCGGTTCGGCCAGGCCCATCTGGGCCAGCAGATCGTCGCCGATCGGCTGGTCGGCCAGCGGAGCAAGCGCGCCGGCAATGAAGCTGTCGTTCGCGCGCCAGCTCGCGGCGCGCTCGGCCAGTTCGGGATTGCGTTCCAGCTCGGCCTCGAAGGCTGCCGCTTCTTCGGGCGAAAGCGCGCCGTCGAGCCAGGCCGAAAGCCGTTCTTCGGGCGTGGTCTTGTCGGTCATTGCAAGCCTCCGCCGCTGCGCCCGACCGCGGCATCGATCCGGCTCCGGGCGCGGGCCAGCCGGCTCATGATCGTGCCGACCGGCACTTCCAGCACTTCGGCCGCCTCGCGGTAGCTCAGCCCTTCGACCACCACCAGCAGGAAGGCGCTGCGCTGATCCTCGGGCACGGTCTGCAGCGCGCGCTGGGCGGCGGCCAGGTCCGAGCGGTTCTCGACCAGATCGCGCCCGTCCTCGCCCCTGGTTTCGGCGATCTCCTCGATATCGATCTGCTGCCCGCGCCTGCTGCCCGCGCGCACCGCATCGATATGCAGGTTGCGGGCAATCCGGAACATCCACGCGTCGACGCGGGTGCCGGCTTCAAACAGGTGCGCGCGGCCCAGGGCGCGTTCCACTGTCGACTGCATCAGGTCGTCTCCATCTTCGCCATGGCCGGTCAGCCCCCGGCAGAACCGCCGCAGCCGCGGCAATGCTGCCACGATCGCGGCGCGCATCGCCTGGGCATCAGAACCGGGATCGGCCATCTCTTCTCCTGCAAAACGACCGGCGCGGCGCAAAATTCCCGCGTCTCGTCGCGATTTTTTGCGTTTGCCTTAGGCATTTGCAAGTGGGTTGGAATAAGTTTGCGCGCATTGCGTTAGGTCAACAGCCGCAAGGCTGCTTGAAATGGCGCAGGAAGGGGTTCGATCGTGAGGTTCAAGGCAGGCACATCGCTGGCAGTTCTGGCTGTTGTTGCAATGGCGACCATGCATGGTGCGGCCCCCGCGCATGAGCGGGAAGCGGACACGGGCTCGAAGGCCGAACAGCGGCTTGACAAGGACATGCGCGACATCGCCGATCGCACCGCGCGGCGCGATGCCGACTATGCGGCCGAACGCGCCAAGATCGAAGCCGATGTCCTGAAAGACCCGCGCAAGGCCGAAGACCTGAAAAAGCTTGACGCCGATTTCGCCCGCGAAACCCAGAAGCTGAATGAGGACGCGGCCAAGGCGCAGGAAGACTTCATGGAGGAAAGCGCCAAGGAAGCCGAGGATCTGGCTGAACATGGCGGGGACAACTCGGGCCACGGCAGCGCCGAATCGATGCACGATCTGGGTGAGAGCGAAGGCGCCGAATTCGATGATCGCGGCTTTCCGGTAAAGCGCGGCGAAGTGGTCGGAATCGACCTGTCCCCCGCCACCGTGACCAAGGCCGAAGCCCGGGGTTTCAAGGTGATCGGGCGCGAGAAGCTGGAAATGCTCGACCGCGAGGTGATCCGCCTGTCGGCCCCGCAAGGGATGGACGCGCGCACCGCGCTGCGCGAACTGCGCGCGATCGATCCTGCGGCGGTGGTCGATCTGATCCACTACTACGGCCTCAATCTGACCGCAGGGGGCAAGGGCCATTCCGTCTCGGCCAGGAAAATGCCGCGCGTCTCGGGCGAGCGGGTGGCGGTTGGCGTGATCGATACGGCGATCGCGCCGCACGCCGCGCTGCACGGCGCGCAGCTGACGGTCTGGCCGGCCGGCAATCTGGGCAATGCTCCGGTCGCCCATGGCACGGCGGTGGCATCGCTGCTGGCCTCCGAAGGGCAGGCGCGGATCTATTCGGCCAATATCTTTCGGGGCAGCGCGGAGCGCCCCTTCACCTCGGCCGACGTGATTGCCGATGCGCTCGAATGGATGCTGCGGACCGATGCGCAGACCATCAACATGAGCCTGGCCGGACCACGCAACGCGATCCTCGACCGGCTGATCCGCGATGCCATGGCGCGGGGGCGGACCGTGGTCGCGGCGGCCGGCAATGGCGGGCCAAGCGCGCCGCCGGCCTATCCCGCCGCCGTGCCCGGCGTGGTGGCGGTTACCGCGGTCGACAAAGACCTTCGAATCTATCGCTATGCCAACCGCGGCAACTACATCACGGTTGCGGCGCAAGGCGTAGACGTCCTCGCCGCGCGCGCGCCGGGGGGCTATGCCCGCTTCACCGGAACCTCGTTCGCCACCCCGCACGTGACCGGCTGGATCGCCCGCTGCCGCGCCGCCGGATCGCCCGCACGGACCTGCGAAGCGGCGCTGCGCAAGGCCGCCCGCGATCTCGGCACGCCGGGCCGGGATGACGTGTTCGGCGCGGGGTATGTGCGGTAGGGGTTAGTCTCACTTCCCGCCGAACCGGGGAATCTGATAGTCCGGACGCAGCCAGCGGACTTTGCCCTGGCGTTCTTCGTCGGCGCGTTCGGCGTTCAGCGCGACCAGCCGGGTGACGATTTCGGCGGGCGGCAGGTCGGCGGGCCAGCCATAGGCTGCGGCCACGGCGGCATCGAGCTGGTTGTGGATTTGATCGACGATCCCGGCGCGCGCGGCAGTGGCGCGGGCCTGATCCTGCGGAGACAGCTTGGTCTTGCTGCGCAGTTTATCGCGCCAATTATAGATTTCGGTCATGGTCAAGCCCGGCACTTCGGCGAGCGCGGCCTTGCGGGTGGCGTCAAGTTCTTCGGCGAGCTCGGCGATTGCGGCGCGTTGTTCCGGTGTAGGGTCAGGGAAAGGGAATGGGTCGAATATACTCGACTTTACGTACACGTGACCAGCTTCGAAGTTCGCCATGCCAATCAAACCACAACGCGCAAATGTCCACTGCTGATGGATTTCCGAACAAAGAACGCCAAGTTCCATTGAAGTCTCGAAAGTCAATACTGTGATCTTATTATCTGGTAGAACTGACTGATCTACGAACTGAAAAACGCGGTGTCGCGCTGTCTCGACCGTGGCAATGTAACGATGCAAACCCGTCAAAGCTGACCTTAATTCAGGACGAGATTTCCCCATCAACCACCACTGCTCAAAATAAACGATCGCATCTTTGGAGGGTTTTTCTCCCTTCGACAGTTTTTCGTCGATAACGTCCTGCCTGGAGTTGCGCACAGTTCGCATTAGATGTTGATAGACCTCAGGAAAACGCAGCCTAACCTCTCTTTCATGCAGTCCGAAAAGGTCGATCACCATCACATCGCGCGAACGTTGCAGCAAGTCGCGTCCATTGCGATAGGGGCGAATGTATAACTCAAGCCCTTCGCGGCGGCCAAGTCCGAGCATTTCGGCTTCGCTTGCGGTTACAATAAAACCATTGCCGTGCAGTTTGACACCAGGTGACGCAAGGCCTTCGTTGGCTTTGAGTGGTAAGGCCCGCGTAACATCCGACCCCAACGAAAGATCCGGATTGATCTTTCCGACCGTGCTGCGTGTTTCTAGCAGTGGATCGTCGGAGGTAAGTCCGGCTTCGTGAACAACTTCGACTAGTTGGCCATCCTCTGCGCCAAGTACGGCAACGGTCATTGCGATCCGTACGGCGGCTGCATCCTTGCTGGCTTTGGTCCAAGGGTGATCAGGGATCGCCAACAAGAGCGATATTTGCCGATCCTTGAGATAAGCTTCGATTACCCTGCGGCTGAATGTCTGGGTAATCGAATTCGTCGTAACGAAGCCAAATCGCTGCAAGGGGCTGCCAAGCGCGACGAGCGAATTTGCCGCCCGATCCCACCATTGCATGACGAAATCGGCCGATTTGGGCACACGCGGATTGGCCGCCCACAGCGCCTCAGCATATTCTCCGCCGAGGTTGCGTCGAATATCCTTGCCGCCGATAAAAGGCGGATTCCCGACGATAAACTCCGCCTCCGGCCACGGCGGAATGGTCGGGTTCGCAAAATCAGGTTCACCGGTTTCCTTGCGCAGCAGCACCGCATCATAGCCGCCGTGCTTGCCGAAATTGATGCTCGCGCCGCGCTGCAGCACGGGTTCGGGCACGGCATCGGGATCGTCCTTCAGCCGGTTGCGCAACCAGCCAATCCACAGCACCAGCTCGGCAATCTTGGCGGCGCGCGGGTTCAGTTCCAGTCCGTGGAACTGGTGGGGGCCTACACGCGGTTGGGCATCGCCGCCCAGCGTCTGGATACGCTCGATCACCTTGCTTTCCAGCGCCTGGAGCAGCTCCATCGCCACATAGAGGAAATTGCCGGTCCCGCAGGCCGGATCGAGCACGCGCAAAGTAGCCAAGCGGTCATGGAATGCGGCGGCGGCAGGCAGGACCTCAGCCATCGGCAGGGCTTCGATCGCTTCCCATTCGGGTTCCAACACATCCATGATCGTGGCGCGCACCAACGTGATCACATAGGGACGGGGGGTGTAATGCGCGCCCAGCTTGGCGCGGTCTTCGCCGCTCAGCGCCTGTTCCAGCAGGGTGCCGAAGATCGCCGGCTCCACCCGCCGCCAGTTCTGCCGCGCGGCTTCATACAGGTTGTGAACCAGAAAGCCGCCCAACTGATAGGTCCGGCTGTCTTCAAACAGGCCGCCGTTGAAATAGCGGACGTCGGTTTTCAGCGCCATTGAGAAGCGGTTGCCGGGATCGGCGTTGTTCATCTTTTCGAACAGATCGCGCAGGCCATTGGCGAAATAGCCGTCGTTGCCTTCGGCTTCCTTCAAAAACTCCTCAAAGCTGCGGCGGGGCAGCAGTTCGATATCTTCCGCGAACATGCAGAACAGCACCCGCATCAGGAACAGGCTGGCCTCTTCGATTTCCAGCGCCTGATCGGCCTTGGACAGGCCTTTGGCCTTGATCCCTTCCTCAAGATACTTGCTGACTTCGGCCAGATTGGTGGCAACTTGCCGGGTGACCGCGGCGGACTGGAAACGCGGATCGACCGAGCGCGGATCGGTCCAGATCGCGAGCAGCAGTTCCAGCGCGGTCTTGCCGGTTCGGGCCACTTCGCTGTCGCTGGCCAGATCGGTCAATTCGATCCGGTAGGACTGGCGATCGGGAAAATATTCGTAGTCGCGCCCGTTGCCTGCCGGATCGACGTAAAGCTCAAACGCGCGGCCGACGTCGCAGACGATCAGGAACGGGGAAACCGGCTCTGACGAGGGCAGGTTGCGGGCATAGTTGCGGGCCTGAAGCCAGGCATCGCGCATCAGCACGTCATACCGCGCGCCCGAGGGGGCGCGGGAACGCTGATCGCTGTCGCCCAGATCAAGCGGGGTCTGTTCGGGCTTCAGGTAGCTTTGCTTGGCCTCCATGATGAAGTGGCCGCGCTTGTACAGATCAATTGCGCCGGTTCCCTTGGTGCTGCGGAATGATCCGCCGGGAACGCTGGCTTCGTATTCGTAAGATCCGAGCTTGTCTTTTTCGGATTGCTTCGGTCGCTCAACGCCCAGAACTTCGCAAAGATCGGGAATGAACGAAGCGAAATTCGATTTTTCCTGACCGCCGGGTTTGCCCCACCATTCCTTGATCAGATCTTCGACAATCACAATGCAGTCCTTCCGCGTGCACCATCGCGGCAAGGCAGACTCTTGGCAAGGGGGCAGGACACCCCTTCGACAAGCTCAGGGTGAGCGGGGGGGGGGAGGGGCGGCGTTTTCCTACACCGCCGCCGCCTGCTACATTTGCAGCCGTCATGCCCCATGCCAATTTCCCCGCGCGATCACGCCTTTGCCGGGCCGCAGGGCCCGGCAAGTTGACACAAGGTGACAGCGGAGATTTTCCGCTGTCTGTACCCTGTGAAGTGTGTGAACTTCCGCGCCCGCAGGTGTCACCTTGCGTCACCTTGGGCGGGGCGAATCAGCCGGGTTCGATCACCCCGAACAGGTCATGCGCGTCGGCGTCCTCGATCCGGACCTGGACCACGTCGCCCGCTGCCAGGCCTTCGGGCGCATCGCGCAGGAATACTGCGCCGTCGATCTCGGGCGCGTCGGCCTGGCTGCGGCCGGTGGCACCGCGATCACCGTCTTCATCGGGTTCGCCCAGCTCGTCGATGATCACCGGCAGCAGGCGGCCCAGTTTGGCGGAAAGCTTGGCGGCGCTGATCGCTTCGGTCCTGGCCATGATCCGGGCGTATCGCTCTTCCTTGATTTCCTCGGGCACGGGATCGGGCAGGGCATTGGCCGCCGCGCCCTCGACCGGTTCGAACCGGAAGGCGCCGACCCGGTCAAGCTGGGCTTCACCCAGCCAATCAAGCAGGTACTGGAAATCGGCCTCGGTCTCGCCCGGAAAGCCGACCACGAAGCTGCTGCGGATGGTCAGGTCGGGGCAGACCTGGCGCCAGGCCTTGATCCGTTCGAGCACCTTGGCCTCGTTGGCCGGGCGCTTCATCGCCTTCAGCACGCTCGGCGCGGCGTGCTGGAACGGGATGTCGAGGTAGGGGGTGACCAGCCCCTCGGCCATCAGCGGGATCACCGCGTCGACGTGGGGGTAGGGGTAGACATAGTGCAGGCGGACCCACGGCGGGGTGCCGTCGGCGCAGCGCAGGCCGCCGAGCTCGCGGGCGAGGTCGGTCATGTGGGTGCGGACGGGGCGTCCCTTCCAGGTCCGCTCCTCATGCCGGACATCGACCCCATAGGCCGAGGTATCCTGGCTGATCACCAGCAGCTCGCGGGTGCCCGCCGCGACCAGCTTCTCGGCCTCGCGCAGCACCGCGTCGATCCGGCGGCTGGCGAGCTTGCCGCGCAAGGAGGGGATGATGCAGAAGGCGCAGGCGTGGTTGCAGCCCTCGCTGATCTTGAGATAGCTGTAATGGCGCGGGGTCAGCTTGACGTCGCCCTGGGGGATCAGGTCGACGAACGGGCCCTGGGCGGGCGGGGCGGCTTCGTGGACGGCCTCGACCACGGCTTCGTACTGGTGCGCACCGGTGACGGCCAGAACCTCGGGGAACTTGGCCCGGATCAGCTCGGCCTCATTGCCCATGCAGCCGGTGACGATCACCCGGCCGTTCTCGGCAATCGCCTCGCCGATCGCGGCAAGGCTTTCCTCCTTGGCGCTGTCAAGGAACCCGCAGGTGTTGACCAGCACCACGTCGGCGCCCTCATAGTCCGGGCTCATGGCATAGCCATCGGCCCGCAGCTTGGTCAGGATCCGCTCGGAGTCGACCAGGGCCTTGGGGCAGCCGAGGCTGACCATGCCGACGCGCTTTTGCTGGGGGATTACACTTGCCATTGCGGCGGCCCCTTACACCGGGGCGGGACAAAGTGCTAGGGCGGTGGAATGCGGATCGAATTGACCAAGGGCCAGCGCGACGACCGGATCGCGATCCACCGCGGCGACGGCAGCCGTGCCGAGACCACCTTTCCGCACAAGGGCCCGGTCCCGCACGATGCGGTTCACTGGTTCGTCGAGCGCGAACTGGGGCTGGAACAGGGCTTTTGGGGCATGGTCGCGGGCGGGCGGCATCCCGAGGAGATCGCGGACATCGCCAAGGCGGCCGGCCACGCCAGCGCCAAGCGCGCCGAAGTGCCGGTCGCGGCGATCGTTCAGCTGCTTCAGGCCGAGCGGCTGGTCGAAGTGTTCGAAGCCGACTTGTGGAGCGGCGGGCAAGGCGTGGCGGCGGATCTGATCGCGCTGGGCGAGACGGCCTGCGGCACTTCGCACGTGCCGCTGCCCGATGCGTTGGACGAAGATGCGGTGGCGCGGATCAGGGCCGGGCTGGGGGCCTTTGCCGCCGAATGGATCGCCGCGCCGCAGGGTCATGCTGCGGTCCTCGAATGGGAGTGAGACAATGGGTCCGGTGAACTGGGTGGCAGTAATGCTGGCGGCGCTGGCGGCGGCGGCGGTGCTGTGGGCGTTCTGGCGCGGGCGGCTGCCGCTCTGGGGCTATGGGCTGGCGCTGATCCCGGCGGCAATGCTGGGCCATGCCCTGGCGCGGATCGGGGCGGAAAAGCTGGCGGCCAAGCCGCAGCTCTATTTCATGCAGTCGGGCGGGCTGGCGCTGGCCATTGTCCTGCCGGCGTTGTGGCTGCTGGCGCTGCGCAGCGGCGGTGCGCGAGGTGAGGCATTGCGGGACAGCGCGGCTTTCGTGCTGGCTTACCTGGCGATGGGCGCGGTGTTCTACGCCTTGGGCTGAGGCTTGGCTTTGGGTTTGGCTTCCGGCCTGGGCTGCGCTTTCGGCAGCATTTTCGCCGGATCGAGCGGGACGCGGTTCTTGCGCACTTCGAAGTGCAGCTGCGGCTCGGTCGCCATGCCGGTTTCGCCGACCAGCCCGATCCGCTCCCCGGCCTTGACCTCATCGCCTTCCTTGACGGTGACCTTGGACAGGAACGAATAAGTGGTGGTCCAGCGCCCGCCGTGGAACAGGATCACGGTCAGACCGTATTCCTCAGGCCCTTGACCGGCGAAGATCACCTTGCCCGCCGCGCTGGCGCGGGCGGCGGTGCCTTCGGGCGAGAGCAGGTCGATCCCTTCGTGCGGGCCGTCCTTGACACCCGCAGGGAGGAACGCGCGGCGGACCTTGCCGGTCAGCGGCCAGGCGAATTTGGGCGCGGGCGTATCGGCCAGAGCCGCAGCGCTGGCGCTGGGTGAAGGCGTGGGGGAGGGCGCGGCGGCGGTCACTGCTTTGGCCGCTACCGTCGGGATTGCCAGCTTCTGCCCGGGCTTGACCACGGCATCGGTCTTGAGCCCGTTGGCCCCGGCGATCGCCGACCACGGCACGCCATAATCGAGCGCGATCGAAAAGCCGGTCTCGCCTTCCTTGACCAGGTGGGTCCGGCGGCGCGGGATCACCAGTTTCTGCCCAGCCTTGAGCGCATAGGGTTCCTTCAGGCCATTGGCCTCGATGATCAGCACCCGCGGCACTTCGGCGCGGTTGGCGACCCCGCCCAGCGTCTCGCCGCTCTTGACCACGTGCTCGGTCTCGGTCTTGGGATCGCTCTGCTTGTCCTGTGCGAGCAGCGGCGCGGCGGACAGCGCCGCCAGCACCAGGCCAAGGCCGACAAGCCGCGTCACCCGCCGTACCGCCCGGTCAGGTCGGCCAGCGAGGCATCGTGAGTCAGGTCAAGCTGCAAGGGCGTCACTGCGACATATCCGTCCTGTATGGCTTCCAGATCGGTCGCATGGCCGGGCGTATGCTCGATCCCATGCAGGCCAAACCAGAAGTAGCGGTAGCCGCGAGGATCGGTCCCCTCTACCACCGAGCCGCGAGCATAGTCGTGAAACCCTTGCCGCACAACGCGAATTCCGCGCACGTCGGCGGCGGGGATCGCCGGGAAGTTGATGTTGACCAGGCTGCGCGGCGCAAAGGGAGCGTCGAGCAGCGGAGCGATCGCCTTGACGCCCCATTCCTCGGCCGCGGCGAAGGGCACGCTGTCACCCATGCCTTCCTTTTCGTAGACCTGGCTCAGCGCGATCGAGCGGATCCCGGCCAAGGCGCCTTCGATCGCGGCGCTGACCGTGCCCGAATAGGTCACGTCGTCGCCCAGGTTGGCCCCGCGGTTGACCCCGGACAGGACCAGGTCGGGTTGGCCCGGCATGACTGTGCGCAGTGCCATCATCACCGCGTCGGTCGGCGTGCCCGACACGGCAAAGCGCCGCTCGTCGAACTGGCGCAGCCGCACCGGGCGGCTCAGCGTGAGCGAATGGCCCGCGCCGGACTGTTCCTCGGCCGGGGCGACGATCCAGATGTCGTCGGAAAAGTGCCGCGCAATCCGCTCCAGCACTTCAAGGCCCGGGGCGTGGATACCGTCATCGTTGGTCAGCAGGATCCGCATCAGCCCGGAACCAGCCGGTCGATCCCGCCCATGTAGGGCAGCAATGCCTTGGGAATTTCGACCGAGCCGTCTTCCTGCTGGTAATTCTCCAGAACCGCCACCAGCGTGCGTCCGACTGCCAGGCCGGAGCCGTTGAGCGTGTGGACGAATTCCGTGCCTTTGCCACCCTCCGGCCGGTACCGCGCACTCATCCGCCGCGCCTGGAAATCGCCGCAGTTGGAGCAGGACGAAATCTCGCGGTAGGTATCCTGCCCGGGCAGCCAGACCTCAAGGTCATAGGTTTTGCGCGCGCCAAATCCCATGTCGCCGGTGCAGAGCAGGACCTTGCGGTAGGGCAGTTCAAGCGCCTGCAGGATCGATTCCGCCGCCCCGGTCATCCGCTCGTGCTCGGCTTCGCTGTCCTGCGGACGGACCACGCTGACCAGTTCGCACTTCTCAAACTGGTGCTGGCGGATGAAGCCGCGGGTGTCCTTGCCGGCGGCGCCGGCCTCGCTGCGGAAGCACAGGGTCAGCGCGGTCATCCGCATCGGCAGCGCCGCATCGTCGATAATCTGGCCCATCACCGAGCTGGTCAGGCTGACCTCGCTGGTCGGGATCAGCCAGCGCCCGTCGGTGGTGCGGAACGAATCCTCGGCAAATTTGGGCAGCTTGTCGGTCCCGTACATGGCCTCGTCGCGGACCAGCACGGGGGTGGCGCATTCGGTATAGCCATTCACGCCGGTCTGGTGATCAACCATGAACTGCCCGATCGCGCGCTGCAGCCGCGCCATCTGCCCGCGCAGGAAAGTGAACCGCGCGCCAGAGATCAACGCCCCGGTCTCGAAATCGAGACCAAGCGACGGGCCAAGGTCGGCGTGCTCTTTGGGCGAAAACGCAAAGCTGCGCGGGGCACCCCAACGGCTGACTTCGACATTGTCGGTCTCGTCGGCACCCTGCGGCACGCTTTCATGCGGCATGTTCGGGATGATCGCCAGCACATCGCTGAGTTTCTGGGTCAGCTCGCGCTCTTCGGTTTCAAGCGCGGGCAGGGTGTCTTTCAGCGAAGCAACTTCGCCCTTCAGCCGTTCGGCCTCATCCTTGTCACCCCGGCCCATCGCTGCGCCGATCAGCTTCGAGGCGTCATTGCGGCGGCTTTGCGCCTCCTGCATCCGGGTCGCGACGGCGCGTCGCTCGGCATCGAGCGCGAGGATCGCGGCGGCTTGCGGCTCCAGTCCACGCCGGGCCAGGCCAGCATCGAACGCTTCGGGATTTTCGCGGATGAACTTGATGTCGTGCATAGTGCAGGCGCTATGCCGCTTCGGCATTAACGGTGCAAGGGCATGGGCGTGCAGGACCGGGACGGTACCCAAACTTCACTTGCCGGTAACCGGGCCCGGTGCATAGGCTGCGGACGATGAAGCGGAAAATTGCCCTTATCGCCCTGGTCGCCACCGGCTGCGCCGCCGCTGCCGCGCTGGCTGCAACCCAGTCCGGTGAAATCACCGTCAAGGGTGCCAAGCCGGCACTGCAACCGGTCGCACCTCAGCCGACCGTGGCCAACTCCTATCCGTTCTACATGCCGATGCAGGGCCTGCGGCGCCCGGCGCACCGGTTGACGGTCAAGTGCGATGCTTCGCAGCGCGCCGGGCGCGAGGTCTGGGGCGGGCGCGATGCGTCCTATCTGGGCGGGCGGGCCGAGGGCGGGTTCGAGATCGTCTATGAAGCGCGCGATGCCGCCGGGCGGCCCTGCGTCTACCCCTTCGCCCCGTGGTTCCCACAGATCGTCGGGCCGCTCCAGGGCACGCAATATATCGTCCGATCCTCGATTCCGGGCGAGCGGGTGACCTTCCGTACCAATGACCAGTGGGCCTCGCTCAACCTGCGGCTGCTCGAGATCGGCAATGCCCGGATCCATTTCGAGATGAGCGACATCAACCTCGATTTCCCCGGCGCGATCCAGCCCAAGGGTGCGCTGGCGATTGATGCCTATGACGGGGTTCGCCCCGGCCTGCTCACCGCTGTCGTGCGCCGCTCGAAGATCTTCGGCGGCAAGAACGCGCTGTTCGTGCCGAGCGGCCAGACCATGCTTTATGTTGAGGACGCCGAACTCACCGGCAATGTCGGCACCAATGTCGATCAGGAACATGTGACCTACATCAACGGGATTCTGGTTTCGCACATGCGCAATTCGAGCTGGAGCGGGCAGCGCAGCTGGCGCAATATCGCCAGCGGCCACCAGCTGAAGGACAAGGCCTATCTGCGGGTCTACGAGAATGTCACGCTGACCAATGCGCCCAACGGCGGCGCACCTTCGGCGATGGCGCTGGCCGACATTTCCTCGTTCGGCTTCACCTGGACCAACGGGCTGCACCTCAAGCGGCTGGAATCGGCCCAGACCGTGCGCGACACCATGGTCGATCTGCGCAGCGAGATCGTTTACGCGCAGCCGTGGGTCTATCCGTGGAACCTGTTTGCTGATCCGCGCTGGCGGATGCCGGCGGCGCCGCTCCAGGCGCTCGATCAGGTCTATCTCTCGGTGTTCATGAATACCACGGTCGAAAGCTTCCGGACCGAGCCTTACGTCTTCGCGCTGCGCCCGATCGGGACCAATTTCGAACCCGGCAAGACCACGGTCCAGGGCAACGAGATCACCACGCGCCCGCAGCAGCGGATGGTCTCGCTGGCGTTCGGCACGACCGGCGATTTCTCGCGGGTCTATTCGAACCAGGGCTGGACCTATGCCGATCCCAAGCTGCCGCAAGGCGCGGAATGGGTGGCAGACCGCGATGCGTTCATCCGGCACGCGCTGGGTCTGATCGGGCGCTAGGGAAATCCGAGTGAATGGTGGGCGCGACAGGGATTGAACCTGTGACCCCACCCGTGTGAAGGGTGTGCTCTACCGCTGAGCTACGCGCCCATTCACTCCGGAAGGCGCGCCATTAGAGCCCCGTGCCTCAATTGACAAGGGCAGAAAGCAGGCTAGTGCGCGGGGCTATGAGCGAAGAAACCACCTCCGGCCCCGACGTGCCGCCCGACCGCCTGGCGATCAGCCCGCGCAGCCCGCATTTCGATGAAGACAAGCTGATGCGCGGCGTCGGCATCCGCTTCAAGGGCGTGGTCCGCACCAATGTCGAGGAATATTGCATTTCCGAAGGCTGGGTCCGGGTCCAGGCCGGCAAGACCATGGACCGCAAGGGCCAGCCGCTGACGATCAAGCTGAGCGGCCCGGTCGAAGCCTGGTACGAAGACCTGGGCGAAGACGCCCCGGTGGCGAAGGCCTGAGTCCTCTCCGTACCGGGGAGGGTCACCACTTCATCTTGCGTTTGATGATATCGCCGATCGGGTCGCGGCTGACCTGCATGGGGGTTTGCGCTGCGGCGCGGCTGCCTTCGCGCAGCAGCTTTTCGCCCTTGCCGGGCTTGGCCGGATAGATGAAGCCCTGAACCGGCCAGCGCGATCCGCCCAGCGCCTGCAGCGGGGCGTACCAGACGCGCACTTCGCTCCAGTCATTGGCGTCGGAAACGTCGATCACCTTGACGTTGTCCTCGATCTGTCCGCGGCGGCCGTTGATCGGGCTCCAGTTCGAATGGCGGATCAGGATCGTGCGTTTGTCGACGATCCGGCTGACCGCGGCGACATGGCCCAGGGTCGAACCACCGCTGGGCTTGAGCGCCAGTACCGCGCCGACCTTGGGCTTGAAGCCGCGGGCATAGCGGCCTTCGGCCTGGCCCCACCAGGTATGGGCATCGCCATAGATCTGGATCCCGGTGACCCGGCGGGCATAGGGCACGCATTGCAGGTAAGGCGGCAGTTCGGGGCGGTCGGCGGCGTCAACCTCGGCCCGGCTGGGCAAGCTCATCCGCGCCGAAACCGGCGAGGTGGACAGGGTGACAAGGACAGAGGCCAGCAGGAGTGCACGCGAAATCATGCGGCCCTTGTTGCCGATAGGTGGTTAGGGCTGGACTGCGCTGTGTGGTTAACGGCGCGGCAAGCATTTGCCGCAAACCTTGCAAAATATTGCCGCCCGGCGCAGGGGCGCAACATGGCGCTTCCGCAAGTCATCATTATTGGCCGTCCCAACGTCGGCAAGTCCACGCTGTGGAACCGGCTGGTCGGCAAAAAGCTGGCGCTGGTCGACGATCAGCCCGGGGTGACCCGCGACCGCCGGTTTGGCGAAGCGCACCTGCTCGGGCTCGATTTCACGGTGGTCGACACCGCTGGGTGGGAGGATGAGGATCCCTCCAGCCTTCCGGGCCGCATGCGCCAACAGACCGAGGCCTCGCTGGTCGGTGCTGACGTCGCGCTGTTCGTGATCGATGCCCGCGCCGGACTGACCCCGCTGGACGAGGAAATCGGCCGCTACCTGCGCGAAAGCGAAGTGCCGGTGGTGCTGGTCGCCAACAAGGCCGAGGGCAAGTCTGGCGACCACGGAGTTTACGAGGCGTTCTCGCTCGGCTTCGGCGATCCGATCCCGTTCTCGGCCGAGCACGGCACCGGGATGAGCGACCTGTTCGAGGCGCTGCTGCCGATCCTTGAGCCGCTGCAGCCGGAAGAAGACGAGTTCGAGCCGTTCGACGAGGAAGACGAGGAGGCGCTCAACAAGGCGCCGCTCAAGCTCGCGATCGTCGGGCGGCCCAATGCCGGCAAGAGCACGCTGATCAACGCCTTCCTCAAGGAAGATCGTTTGCTGACCGGGCCCGAGGCCGGGATCACGCGCGATTCGATTGCGATCGACTGGGAATGGACCGATCCCGACAGCGGCGAGAAGCGCCCGGTCCGGCTGATCGACACCGCCGGCATGCGCAAGAAGGCGGCAGTCACCGACAAGCTCGAAAAGCTCGCCGTTGCCGATGCCCGCCACGCGGTCGATTTTGCCGAAGTCGTGGTCCTGCTGCTCGATGCCACCCGCGGGCTGGAGCACCAGGACCTCAAGATCGCCAGCATGGTGCTGGAAGAAGGCCGCGCACTGATCATCGCGATCAACAAATGGGACGTGGCCGGCAAGGACGCCGAGGAAGATGCCTCGACCCTGTTCAACGGGATCAAGAGCGCGCTCGAGGACGGCCTGAGCCAGGTCAAGGGCCTGCCGGTGCTGACCGTTTCGGCCCGGACCGGCAAGGGGCTCGATATGCTGATCAAGGTCGGCTTCGAAATCCGCGCCGCCTGGTCAAAGCGCGTGCCGACCGCGCTGCTCAACAAATGGTTCGATGAAGCGCTGGAACGCAATCCGCCACCCGCACCCGGTGGCAAGCGGATCAAGCTGCGCTATATCACCCAGGCCAAGACCCGCCCGCCCGGCTTCGTGCTGTTCGGGACCCGGCTGGATGACCTGCCGATGAGCTATCAGCGCTATCTGACCAATTCGCTGCGCCGCGACCTGGGCTTTGACGCGGTGCCGGTACGGCTGATGCTGCGCAGCCCGAAGAATCCGTTCAAGAATTAGGGCACCAGACCGGTTCTGCTTGGCACCACTATCGGGCGATCAATACTTGCGCCCGAAATTGTCGAACATCCCGGCCGGCCTGACCGGGCGGGTCAACACGAATCCCTCCGGCACCGCTGGCGGGGCGACAAGCTCCAGCGCTGAGAACTTGCTCTTGGCAACATCCAGTTTCGCATCGGGCAGGGCTGACCAAAACATCTGGTTTGAATTGGCCAGCAGGAAGTCCCCCGCCACAGTCAGTTTGCCAGCTTCGACAACAAAGCTCGGGGTCTCGCCCGCATAGCCCCTGCTGGGCCGCGAGATCATGGGGCCGGCCCCAACCCGGATCGCGCAGCCCATGCCCGGCGGCGGTACGCCTGGGCAATTCACGCCGTGGGCAACCAGACGATAGCGACCCGCCGGCAGGGCGTAGCTTTTCACAGCATAATCGGTCGTATCATTGCCAATTGCCAGCATCGACTGGCTGCGCGAAAAGCGCACGACCAGCGCATCCTTGCCCGGAGCATCCCCCTCGCGCGCAAAGAAGACGTCAAGCTTGTCGGGTAGAAAGATCTCGCTGCGGATCGAGATGATCACAACGCCCTGGCCGGATTTTACGGACTTGGCAGCCGAAACCTGCTTGGGCTTTTCGATTCCCGCAGTGGCGGGCGCGGCCAGTGCCGCAAAGAGCGCAAATGCAAGAACCCTCTTGACCATCAGCCTCCAGCCGCCTCGCTCTGCAGCTGGATGTAGTTCTGCAGCCCCATCCGAGCGATCATCTCGAACTGCTTTTCGAGGAAGTCGACATGCTCCTCCTCATTGCCGAGGATTTCCGCGAAGAGGTCGCGGCTGACGAAATCGCGAACGGCTTCGCAGTGGGCGATCGCTTCCTTCAGCAGCGGGATCGCCTCGTGCTCCACAGCCAGGTCGGCTTTAAGTATCTCCTCGACGTTTTCGCCCACCCGGAGCCGGCCGATTGCCTGGAAATTGGGCAGTCCTTCGAGGAACAGGATCCGGTCCGCCAGCTTGTCGGCATGCTTCATCTCGTCGATCGATTCGTGGCGCTCGTACTCGGCGAGCTTCTTGATGCCCCAGTTGTCCAGCATGCGGTAATGCAGCCAGTACTGGTTGATCGCGGTCAGCTCGTTGAGCAGCGCCTTGTTGAGAAAGTCGATGACTTGGGGGTCGCCCTGCATGCCGGTCTCCGTTGCTATCCCTCCGCTTGGGACTATGCACCTGCGGGTCCTGCGCGACAAGCCGCGCGTGGCTGGAAAAGTCAGAAAACCTGCGCGAATCCGGGGCCGCGATTGCAAGGCAATCGCAGATCAGGCCAGCTGGCGGCTGCGCGCTTTTGCGCGTTCCTCGATCAGGATCAGCGCGGCGTCGTCGAGGCACTGGCCGCACTGCGGGGTCTTGCCCAGCGAAGCGTAAACCGCGTCGGCATCGCCCGGCACCTGGCGGGCGGCGGCACGCAGGTCGCATTCCTTGATGGCATTGCAGACGCAGATGTACATCGCGGCACTCCGGTGAGTCGCTGCCAGATATAATGCGAATCGCTCGCAATAGCAACTAGCGGATGAAACGCGCGCGCCGCCATTCGGTCAGGCTGCGCCACAGCCATTCGAGTGGCCCTTGCCGGAACCGGGCCAGCCAGGGCTTGCTCCAGCCGAGCATCAGCGCCCAGCCGAGCAGGACGAACTGCCATTGCCCGGCTGCGCCGTATTGACCGAACAGGCCCAGTCCCCAGCCATAGAACAGGGCGCACATCACCACGGTGCTGCCGATGTAGTTGCTGAAGGCCATTCGCCCAGCTGCCTCGCATCTTTGACCGAAAGCGCTCAGCTGGAGGCGTGATGCCAGCAGCACCAGGCAGGCTGCATAACCCAGTGCCATCAGCAGGTGCGGAAAGCCGAGGATCGAGCGCAGCGCCAGGTGCATCATCAGTTCGGGATAGCCGCGGGCATGAACATAGGCGGTGAACATTGCGGTGAGCGCCAGGCCCAGCGGCAAGGCACCAAAGGCCAGCAGGCGCAGTCGCCGCCTGGACCAGCCTCCGGCAAAGAAACCAGACTTGAGCAAGGCCATGCCGATCAGCACATAGCTCAGCGTCTCGCCCCAATTGTGCGCCAGCATGGCCAGCGGATAATCGGGATGCTTGCGCAGGCGGGTTTCGATCTCGGTCGTGTATGACGAAAGCGTGGCCTTGCGGTCGGCGTCATCCTCGCGGCGGTTCTCGGCCACCACCATCGCGTGATCCCAGCGCTCTTTCGGGCTGGCGGTTCCGGCCATGACCCGCGCTTCGCGCTCGGCGGAGGTAGCCCAGCTGGCCGCGCCCCAGGCCTGCCACAGGGTGAAGGTGCCCAGGGCCAGAACCACCATCGCCGCCGGCGGCGCGCGGTAGAGCGCCAGCGAGCCGAGCCCGACGCAGGCATACATGAACAGGATGTCGCCATCCCAGAACAGTGCGAAATGGAGCAGGCCGAACAGCGCCAGCCAGACCAGCCGGCGCAGCTGCATTCCTGCGCCGTCGCCACCGGCCGCTTCCTTGCGGTCGATATAGAGCAGCAGGCTGGCCCCGAACAGCATCGAGAACAGCGCCCGCATCTTGCCTTCGAAGAACAGCAGCGTGAAGGCATAGGCCCAATTGTCGGCCGCGCTTCCCGGGCTGGGCAGGTTGGGGGAATAGGTTGCCGAGGTCGGCGCGGCAAAGCTGGCCACGTTGACCGCCAGTATGCCGAGCACCGCGACCCCGCGGATCAGGTCAAGCGTGCGGATCCGCGAAGGCGCGGCTTCCTCCACCAATCAGCCCGCGGTGGCGACGCATTCGAAACCGCCGGCCTTTAGCTTGGCGCAGGCCGCCTGGGCTGCGGCCTGGCTCGCAAATCCTCCGGCCTGAAGCTTGGTCACCGCCCCGGCTTTGACGTTGAGGCGCGGGTGGCCGGCCAGTTCGGGCCGCCCCTTGACCTTGGCCCACAGCGCATCGGCATTGGCCGCCTGGCCGAAGGCCCCCAACTGGATCCGCCAGGTGCCGGTTGGCGCAGCGGCAGGTTTGGGTGCGGGCGGCGGCGAGACCGCGGCCGGACGTGGAGCGGGAGCCGCAGCGGCGATCACGACCGGGCGCGGTGCCGGGGGCGGGGCGGCGGTTACCACCGGCGGCCGCGTGGTTGGAGTCGGGCGGGTCGCCGGAAGCGTTCCTGCATTCGGCACCTGCGCGCCCAGATCGACGGCGGCCAATTGCCGCGCGCGGGTAGCATCTGCATCGGCCTGCAGTTGGGCGGCAAGCTGCACCGCCTGCTGGCGCTGCTCCAGCGGAATGTATCCATCCATCTGCTGCAATGCGGGTGTTGCCAGGGTCAGGCCCTGATTGCGGGCCAGGCTAACCAAGGCATAGGCACGGACCCAGTCCTTGGGCACCTGTTCACCGTTGAAGTGGGCGAGGCCCAGCAGATACTGTGCGCGCGGATCGCCGCGATCGGCTGCGGCGCGAATGAAGGGCAGGGCCTTGGACTTCAATTCGGCCACGCGCGGATCAACATTGGCACCGGCCGCCTTGCGATAGGTCTCTGCACGCTGGAACAGCAGCAGGCCGTAATTGTCGGCCGCCTGCATGTGGCCCATCGCCGCGGCCCGGCTAAACAGCTCTTCGGCCTTGGCCAGATCCTGCGTTACGCCCTTGCCCAGCTTGTAGGCCTGGCCAAGGTTGAACAGTGCATCGGCATCGCCTTTCAGCGCGGCGGCCTGCCACTCCTTGATCGCCACAGCGAAGTCGCCACGGGTCCAGGCATCGACCCCGGCCTTGGTATCAGCCAGCGCTTGGCTGGAAAGAATCACCCCGGTGGCTGCGAGCAGCAGTGCGAGCAAAGGTTTGCGACCCATCGAATTTCGTCCCGTTTTTCGGCTGCCCGGTTCAGGCATTGGGCGAGCCACATAACCGTTCCCTTGCCGCACAGGCGGCACCGATTGGTTAACTGACATAGTAAACGCCCCGTTAGCAAAGCTTTTGTTGAAGCCCTGATTCCGTCTCCGGAGCTGAACGGAGGCTGCACGTTAACTCAAAATTAGGAACGATCTGCGATCCCCCACGGCAACTCGAATTGGGTTTGCTGTAATTTTCCAAGGGGGAACGGCTTTGCGAGTATTGGCATTGGCATCGCAGAAGGGCGGATCGGGGAAAACGACCCTGTCCGGGCACCTTGCCGTGCAAGCCCAGCGCGCAGGCGCTGGACCGGTCGTGCTGATCGACATCGACCCGCAGGGTTCGCTGGCCGATTGGTGGAACGAGCGCGAGGATGAATTCCCCGCTTTCGCCCAGACGACTGTTGCGCGCCTTGCACAGGATCTGGCCGTACTGCGCCAGCAAGGCTTTCGCCTTGCGGTAATCGATACCCCGCCGGCAATTACCATGGCGATCCAGTCGGTGATTTCGGTTGCCGAACTGATCGTTGTTCCGACCCGCCCAAGCCCGCATGACCTGCGCGCCGTGGGCGCTACGGTCGATCTGTGCGAAAGGGCCGGCAAGCCGCTGATCTTCGTGGTCAACGCCGCCACGCCCAAGGCCAAGATCACTTCGGAAGCCGCAGTTGCATTGTCGCAGCACGGCACAGTCGCCCCGATCACGCTGCATCACCGCACCGACTTTGCGGCTTCGATGATCGATGGTCGCACCGTGATGGAGGTGGATCCCAACGGACGCAGCGCCGCCGAGGTGACCGCACTGTGGAACTACATCTCGGATCGCCTGGAAAAGAACTTCCGTCGCACGGTTTTCGCCGCTCCGGCCAGCGTTTCTTCGGTCCAGGGTGTTCATCGTCCCGCCGGCGGCTTCGGCCGCCGCGTTGCCGGCTCTTAAGCAAGGGCGGCTGGGGGCATGACCGGACCGAAACCCATCGCTTCGCTTGGCCCGCGCCTTTTGGCGCGCAAGGGCGGAGCCCGTCCGGCGATGCGCCCTGCGGCCAGCGCGCTGGCCGTGCAGGACCAGCCAACCGATCACGACGACCTGGGTTGGAACGACATGGGCGAACCCCATGTTACCGGTGAAGTCCTGGCGCTCCATCAGGGCAGCGATGTGCCCGAAGTGGTACGCCAGCAACGTGATCTGGCCCGCCAGGTTGCAGCAGAGCGACGCTCGGCCCTCGCTGATGGTCGCCGTGCCGCATTTACCCTGCGGCTCGATGCCGAACGTCACCTGAAGCTGCGGCTGGCCTGCACCATCACGGGGCGCAGTGCCCAGTCACTGGTCACCGAAGCGCTCGACCGTATGATTTCCGAAGTACCCGATGCAGCCGAATTCGCCAGCAAGCTGGCAAAGAAGCGCAAATGATTTCCGTAGAAGGGAGACCTCCCATGAAGTCCAATCGTATCCGCCGTTCTGTCCTCCCCCTGGGACTGGCCGGGGTCATGGCCGTGGCAATCGCCACGGGTGCTGGCTTTTCGTCCAGCGCCGTCGTTGCCAAGCCCGCGCCTGACAAGGTGGCGGCCGAAGCCAGGAAAGCACTGGCCAGTGGGCAGGTCGAAAAAGCCATTGCGATGGCCGAAGAACTGGTCGCCGCGAACCCGAAGGAAGCCGGCTACCGGGCGATCCTGGGCCAGGCCTACCTGCGCGCAGGTCGCTTTGAATCGGCCGCGCAGTCGCTCGACGATGCGATGAAGCTGGGTGACAATTCGGCCCGCACCGCGCTTAGTCTCAGTTTGGCCTATTCGGGCATGGGCAAGAACCGCGAAGCGGTGGCGATCCTTGACGATTGGCGCGATGCGATCCCGGTTGCGGACCTTGGCCTGGCTTATGCCCTGGCCGGCGAATCGAGCCGCGGTGTCGCGATTCTTTCGGATGCGCTGCGCGGCGGTGAAAACACTCCGAAGCTGCGCCAGAACCTGGCCTATGCCTTTGCCCTCGATGGTCGCTGGCGTGAAGCCCGGCTAATGGCCGCTCAGGACGTTCCGGCTGACAAGCTGGACGCCCGGATCAGCAGCTGGGCCAGCCGTTCACGTCCCGAAGACGGCCGCGTCCGCGTCGCCGGCCTGCTCGGCGCTCCGGTCCGTGCAGACCAAGGGATGCCGGCCCAATTGGCGCTAAATGCCAGCCCCGATCAGGAACAGCTGGCCGCCGAAACCGGTGCCCAGCGCGCCCCGGCTCCGACTTTTGCCGCGAATGGCGAGCTGCCTGCGGCGAATGCCAATCCGACCGAACTGGCCCAATATCAGCCAGTCAGCGCGCCCGTGGCAGAAGCGGCTCCGGCTGAACCGGTCCCGGCCCGCAGCTTTGCCGCGACCTTCAGCGAAACCCCGGTGGTTCAGCCGATCCCGGCTTCGTTGCCCGATCGCTCGGTTGCACCCAAGGCCAAGAAGCCGGCCCGTGCTGTTGCTGCTCAGGTTGCTGTCGCTCCAGCGGCACCCGCTGCACACCGTCCGGGCCTGCGTCCGCGCCGCGCCGCTGCGCCGGTGATCGGCAAGGGTTCCAGCCACGCTGTCCAGCTTGGTTCGTTCTCGAGCGAACAGGGTGCCCGTCGCGCCTGGGGCTATTACGCCGCCCGCAACGCCGAACTACGCAATTTCAGGATGAACATCACCCCGGCCACTGTCCGCGGCAAGAAGTTCTGGCGCGTTGCCGCCGTGGGCCTTGACGGCAACGGTGCGGGCGGGCTGTGTTCCAAGGTCAAGTCGCGCGGAGGGGTCTGCTTCGCCTATGCGACCACGGGCCGCGCCGCCAATGCTCCGGCCTATGCTGCCAAGGCCAAGCCCAAGGCACCGGCCATGGCTGCAGCCAAGCCCAAGGCTGCTCCGGCCGGGCCGAGCAACGCCCGCAAGAAATAACACCGAAAACCGGGTCACAACGGGCAGAAAAGCCCACGCCAGCCCCCTTCCGCCACCCGGTGGGAGGGGGTTTGCTATAGGTCGATCGGCATGCCGCCCTTGAACAGCGCGGTTACCCGGCCTTCAACCCCTTGCTTGTCGAACGGGGTATTGCCTGCCGCCGCTGCCATCATGTCCGAATCGACCACCCACGGCTTGGCCGGATCGATCAGCGCCACGTCGGCTTCCGAGCCGACCGCCAGCTTGCCTGCGTCAACTCCGAGGATTGCAGCAGGATTGGTCGCAATCAGTTCAAAGGCCCGCGCCAGATCAATCACCCCATCGCGCACGAGGCTGAGCGTCAACGGCAGCAGGGTTTCAGCACCGGCCATGCCGGGTTCGGCATCGGTGAAGGGCAGGCGCTTGTCCTCCGGCCCGCGCGGATCGTGGCCCGAGGCGATCACGTCGATCGTGCCGTCGCCGATTGCTGCGCGCACCGCCTGGCGGTCCGCCTCGCTGCGCAGCGGCGGGGACAGCTTGGTGAAAGTGCGGTAGTCACCCAGCGCCACGTCGGAGAGCATTAAGTGGGCGGGGGTAACTCCAGCCGTCACCTTCATGCCGCGCTGCTTGGCGTGGCGCACCAGATCCAGAGCCCGCGCCGTCGTCACCTGCCGGATGTGCAGCCGCGCTCCGGACATCTCGGCCAGGGCCAGATCGCGCGCCACGGCCAGCGCCTCGGCCTCGGCGGGGGCGGCGGGCAGGCCGAGCCGGGTCGCCATTTCCCCGGCGGTGGCAACCGCGTTGCCAGTCAGCCCCGAATCCTCGGCATGGGTCACCACGGTCAGCCCCAGCATCGCGCAATAGGACAGCAGCCGGTGCATCACGCCGGTATCGGCGATCCAGCGTCGCCCGGTGGCGACCGCCTTGGCCCCGGCATCGCGCATCAGCGCCAGCTCGGCGAGTTCAAGCCCTTCCAGACCGCGCGTCGCGGCGGCAAGCGGATGGACCCACAGGTCGGGCTTGCCCGATTGCGCGGCGAACCGCACCGCAGACCGCTTGTCCAGCACCACGCCCTGATCGGGCATCAGCGCGGCGCGGGTGATACCGCCGAAATGGAACGCCGGCTTATCGATCGCGAAAACGCCCAGATCGACCAAGCCGGGAGCGATCAGGGCTCCGCGGGCATCGATCACCAGATCGCCGTCCTGCGGTTCGGCCCCGCCCAGTGCGGTGATCCGCCCGCCGGCGCAGCGCAGCGTACCCGGAACCGGCCGGGCCCCGGGCAGGACCAGCTGGCCGTTGAAGATGGTCAGGGGACGGACGCTGCTCATGCCCATCCCTCCACCTTGCGGCTTCGCCGGGTCAGCACATCGAGGCAGGCCATGCGGATCGCCACGCCCATCTCGACCTGGGCGGTGATGGCGCTGCGGCCCGGCAGGTCGGCGACATTGCTGTCGATCTCGATCCCGCGGTTCATCGGCCCCGGATGCATGACCAGCGCGTCGCCCTTGGCCCGGGCCAGCCGGTCCAGCGTCAGGCCGTAAAGGTGGCGGTATTCGCGCGGGCTGGGGATGAACTGGCCGCTCATCCGTTCCTGTTGCAGCCGAAGCATCATTACTACGTCAGCCCCGGCCAGGGCAGCGTCGAAGTCGTAATAGGGCCGCACCTTCAGCGCCTCGATATCGGCGGGCATCAGCGCGGGCGGAGCGCAGACCCGCACCTCGGCCCCCAGCGTGGTCAGGCAGTGGATGTTTGAACGGGCGACCCGGCTGTGCAGGATGTCGCCGCAGATCGTGATCGTCAGACCGGCGAATTCGCCCTTGGCCTTCCGGATCGTCAATGCATCGAGCAGGCCCTGGGTCGGGTGCTCGTGCTGTCCGTCCCCGGCATTGAGCACCGGGCAATCGACCTTCTCGGCGATCAGCCGCACCGCGCCCGAACTCTGGTGGCGGATCACCATCGCATCGGCGTGCATCGCGTTCAGCGTCATCGCCGTGTCGATCAGCGTTTCGCCTTTCTTCACCGAGCTTTGCGCGACCAGCATGTTGACCACGTCGGCGCCAAGGCGCTTCCCCGCAATTTCGAAGCTGAGCAGTGTCCGGGTGGAGTTTTCGAAGAAGGCGTTGATGATCGTCAGCCCGGCCAGGCGGTCATCGCGCTTGTGCGGCTGGCGGTTCAGTTCGACCCATTGTTCCGCCTCGTCGAGCAGGAACAGGATCTCCCACGGGGCGAGTCCGGCCAGCGCGATCAGGTCGCGCTGCGGGAAGGCGGCGGAACCGGCAGGGTAGCGGTCCGCGTGCGGTGCGTTCGGCGATGTCATTGAAGACGGTGCCTTAGCCACCATGCCCTTCTGTGGCAAGCACGGCTTCTTGCTTGTCACCCGCCGATGCTGCTTGGGTGCTGGTCGATGCCGGACTCGCCAAGCGCCCGGGCGGTCCCTATGTCCCGGCAAACGGTTGCAAGGGACACGGCATGACATTCGCCCGCAAAGTCTGGCATTTTCTGGTGGCGATCAAGGACGGCCTGGTCCTGGTCTTCATGCTGATGTTTTTCATCTTGCTTTATGGGATTCTCACAGGGCGACCCAGCCCGGGAACGTTGGTCGATGGAGCCTTGCTGCTGCGAATCAATGGCGTGGTGGTGGAAGAGCCCGCTCCGCGTGATCCCTTGCAGGGTCTGTTCGGCGGGGCATCCCAACCGCGCGAATACAAGGCCCGCGACCTGACCCGGGCGATCGAGCTTGCGGCCGAGGATGACCGGATCAAGGCGGTTGTGCTCGATCTGTCGCAGTTCATGGGCGGCGGGCTGGTCAACATGCAGGAACTGGGCGCGGCGATGGACAAGGTCCGCGCCGCCAAAAAGCCGGTGCTGACCTATGCCATGGCCTATACCGATGACGGGGTGATGCTTGCGGCCCATGCCAGCGAGGTCTGGCTGCACCCGCTGGGCGGGGCATTCGTGACCGGACCCGGCGGCAACCGGCTGTACTATGCCAACCTGCTGAAGCGCTACAACGTCAAGGTCCACGTCTACAAGGTCGGCACGTTCAAGGACGCGGTGGAGCCCTATATTCTCGACAAGGGCTCCGACCCATCGAAGGAAGCCCGCCGCGCGGTGCTGGGCTCGGTCTGGGATGCGTGGAAGGCCGATGTGGCCAAGGCCCGGCCCAAGGCCAATATCCAGCTGGTCACAAGCGACCCGGCCGGCTGGCTCGAGGCCGCCGGGGGCGATGCCGGCAAGGCCGCGCTGAGCGCCGGTCTGGTCGACAAACTGGGCGATGAAGTGGCCTTTGGCGACCGGGTCAAGGCGATCGCTGGCGAAGACGTGCTGGCCGAAGTGCCCGGCAGCTTTGCCCACAACCGCTATGAAACCCTGCTGGCTGCTCATCCGGAAGAGGACGGCGGCGAGGAAGTGGCCGTAGTCACCGTCGCCGGGCAGATCGTCGACGGCAAGGCCGGACCGGGGCTGGCCGGCGGCGACCGGATCGCGAAACTGATCGACAAGGCCAATACCGAGGATGCCAAGGCGCTGGTCCTGCGGGTCGATTCGCCTGGCGGCTCGGTCTATGCCTCCGAACGGATCCGGCTTGCGCTGGAACGTTTCAAGGCCAAGGGACGCCCGGTCGTGGTCTCCATGGCCAACGTCGCGGCCAGCGGCGGCTATTGGGTATCAACCCCGGCCAGCCGGATCTTTGCCGAACCCGGGACAATCACCGGATCGATCGGGATCTTCGCGTTGATCCCCAGCTTCGAACAGACGCTGCAGAGCTTCGGGGTCAGTTCCGACGGGGTCAAGACCACCCCGCTGTCGGGCCAGCCCGACCTGCTGGGCGGTTTGACCCCTGAAGCCGAGCGGATGATGCAGGCCAATATCGAAAGCAATTACGGGCGCTTCATCGGTCTGGTCGCCAAATCACGCGGCAAGCAGCCGGCGCAGATCGAGGCGATTGCCGAAGGGCGCGTCTGGGATGGCGGAACCGCGCGCCAGAACGGCCTGGTCGACCAGTTCGGCGGGCTCGACGATGCGCTGGCCTTCGCGGCGAGCGCGGCCAAGCTGGAGAAATGGCACGCCGAATATTACGGCAGCGATGCCGATCCCTATGGCTCGCTGCTCGATCGGCTGATGGGCGGCGATGAAGAGGAGGAGGGTCAGCAGTCGGCAACCGACCTAGCCGGACTGTTTGCTGCGCAACAGGAGCAGCGGCTGGCCGGCGCCCTGGCCGAATTGCAGTGGCTCGGCACTGTGCGCGGAGCCCAGGCCTATTGCCTCGATTGCCAGGTTCCCCTCAAATCGGTCCTGCCCCGGGGCAGGACGGGATGGGCGGCAAATCTGGCCACCGTTCTAGGACTGCGCTGAACTGAACCGCTAACCCTTGCCCTTTCAGCGCGCGGCCACTAAGGGCCACGCCTTGATTCACACTTCGTCGGGCTTGCGGGCGTGGCGGAACTGGTAGACGCGCTGGTTTTAGGTACCAGTATCGCAAGATGTGGGGGTTCGAGTCCCTTCGCCCGCACCAGTACCGGCCCGCTTCCTCCGCCGAAGCGCATTTTTGCTAGAAGGCTTCCATTGTCATGCAGATTGTCGAGACCAGCAACCAGGGTTTGAAGCGCGCCTACACGGTGACGATCAACGCGAAGGACATCGCCGCGAAGATCGACGGCGAAGTCACCAAGATCGCTCCGCAGGTGCGCATGCCGGGCTTCCGTCCGGGCAAGGTGCCGGCCAATCTGGTCAAGAAGATGCACGGCCCGCAGCTCCACCAGGAAGCGCTCAATACCACCGTGCGTGAAGCGATCGACAAGGTGATCGCCGACAACAAGCTGCGTCCCGCGATGCAGCCGCAGATTGCGCTGGGCGAAGGCTATGAAGAAGGCAAGGATGCCGAGCTGACGGTCGATCTGGAAGTTCTTCCGGTCATCGAAACTCCCTCGCTGGAAGGTCTCAAGCTGGAAAAGCTGGTCGTTCCGGTGGCCGAAACCGAAGTTGACGAGCAGCTGGCCAAGCTGGCCGCCGGTGCCAAGAGCTTCACCGATGCCAAGAAGGGCAAGAAGGCCGAAAACGGCGATCAGCTGATCATCGACTTCGTCGGCAAGCTCGATGGCGTGGCCTTCGATGGCGGCAGCGCCACCGACACCGCGCTGGAACTGGGCGCCAACCGCTTCATCCCCGGCTTCGAAGAGCAGCTGGTGGGCGTGAAGGCCGGCGACGAGAAGACCATCACCGTGACCTTCCCGGCTGACTATCCGGCCGAAAACCTCAAGGGCCAGGCCGCGACCTTCGACATCACCGTCAAGGCGGTGAAGGTTCCGGGTGAAAGCACCCCGGACGACGATTTCGCCAAGTCGCTGGGTCTTGAAAGCCTTGAGCAGCTCAAGGGCCTGCTGCGCGGCCAGCTGGAGCAGGAAAGTGCCGGGCTGACCCGCACCCAGATGAAGCGCGCACTGCTCGATCTGCTCGCCGCCGATCACGATTTCGATGTTCCGCCGAGCATGGTCGAGGCGGAATTCCAGCAGATCTGGGCCCAGCTTCAGCAGGAAGCCCAGAACGAGCCCGATCCGGCCGAGGCGCTGAAGGAAATCGAGGCTGAAAAGGAAGACTATCGCACGATCGCCGTGCGCCGCGTCCGCCTGGGCCTGCTGCTCTCCGAAATCGGTCAGGCTAACGGCGTCGAAGTGACTAGCCAAGAAATGCAGATGCTGGTCACCCAGGCGGCGCAGCAGTACCGTCAGGAAGACCGCCAGCGCTTCGTCGAATTCATCCAGCAGGATCCGCTTGCCGCGGCCCAGCTGCGTGCCCCGCTTTATGAAGACAAGGTCGTCGACTTCCTGTTCGACAAGGCCGAAGTCACCGAACGCGAAGTGACCAAGGAAGAGCTGCAGGCCGCGATCGAGGCCGAAGAAACCGCTCCGGCCCCGGCCAAGGCGAAGAAGGCCCCGGCCCCGGCCAAGGCGAAGAAGGCCCCGGCCAAGAAGGCTGCCGCCAAGGCTGACGACAAGCCGGCCAAGGAAGCCAAGAAGGAAGCGGCCCCCAAGGCTGAGAAGAAGGAAGCCGCTCCCAAGGCCGAGAAGGCTGAGAAGCCTGCTGCCGACAAGAAGCCGGCCGCCAAGAAGGCTCCCGCCAAGAAGGCCTGACCCTCAAGGCATTGGTATAACAAAAGGGCGTCCCCGCGGGGGCGCCCTTTCTCGTTTGGGCCTCAGCGCGCCTTGCAGGTGTTGAGGCCGAACAACGCATAGGCCGGGCACCAGCCGATCAGGCCGGTCAGCAGCGGCACCACCCCGATCCAGGTCCAGGGCGTGTAGTGGCCAGTCACGGCCAGCCCCAGCAGCACCAGCCCCGCGATGATCCGCAGCATGCGATCGGTTTGTCCTTCGTTTCTGGTCATGATCGGTTCCTTCGTTTGTTGTTCGCGGAACAGGATTTGCAGGTTCGGGCGAGGCGGTCTGTGATTTAGTCACAATGTCCGAAAATGGGTGAGGGTGAGCCCGTTTGACTGAAGGTTCTTTCGCTATTATACACTGTATAGTGACGACTCGCGATCAGATCCTTGCTTGCGCCAGGGCGGAACTGGAACGATCCGGGATCGCCGGCTTCAGCCTGCGCCGGGTCAGCGCCGCGGCTGGCCTGACGCCGATGGCGATCTATTGGCACTTCAAGAACCGCGAAGCGTTGCTGGCAGCGGTGGCCAGCGAATCCTTCGCGGTCTGGCAAGCGCGGGCCGAGCGCATTCCGGCCGGCGATCCGGTCCGTTGGCTGCAGCGGATGGTGGGCGAATACCTGGCTTTCTCGCTGGACCAGCCGCAGCATTTCGACGCCTGCTTTGTCTTCCGCGCCAGCCCGCGCCGCCGCCAGATCCGCGATTTTCGCGCCGACCAGCTAGGCGTGGTGGCGCTGATGGTCCGCCAGATCGAGACCGGACAGGCCTCAGGCCGGCTCACGCCCGGCGATCCGCTGGAATTTGCTTTCGCGCTGTGGGCCCAGGTCCATGGCCTGGTCATGCTGCACCGCAGCGACGGGATCACCCTGTCTCGCACCGCCCTGCTTTCTCTGGGTCGGCGCTGTGCCGACCGCCTGCTGCAACCACCGGGAGCCTTACAATGAAACGTCGCAAGGTCTTGATGACCGTCGCCCTGGCGCTGCTGGTTTTGCTTGGGGCAATCGCAGTCTGGGTTCTCACCAACGTGGAACGCAGCGAGCGACCGATCGGATTCCAGCTCGTGCGTGCGACCGGACCAGGCGGAGAGGCGCTGCCAATCGCGGTCTGGTATCCCACCAGCGCCGATCCGCGCCCCACCACGCTGCTTGGTGCGACCCTCCTCGATGTCGCCTGGGTCGGTCCGGTCGCCGGCCGAGAATTGCCGCTGGTGCTGATTTCGCATGGCAATGGCGGCGGGCCGGGCAGCCACGCCGATCTGGCCATGGCGCTCGCCGGGGCAGGCTATGTCGTCGCCGCGCCGCTGCACCTGGGGGACAATGTGCAAGAGCAGGACGGAATGGCGCGCGCCGGGTTCTGGTCCGGCCGCAACGCCGAATTGATTGCTGCCGGTGATTACATGACCACCCAGTGGACCAGTCGCGGTGCGATCGATCCCCGGCGGATCGGGGCCTTCGGCTTTTCGGCCGGCGGCTTCACGGTGCTGACCGCCGCCGGAGCCAGGCCCGCCATGGCGGCAGTGGCCAGGCATTGCAGCGGCGCGGGAGAATTCGTCTGCCAGGTGCTGAAGGCCGGACGCTCACCGCTGCTTTCACCGCAGGGAGCAGCGGGCGAAGCCGGCTTTCGCAAGGATCCGCGAATCAAGGCGGTTGTCGTGGCCGCACCGGGTCTGGGCTTCACCTTCGCGGCACCCGGCGCGCTGCGTGATGTGCGGGTTCCGGTCCAGCTGTGGGCGGGCGCCGCGGACGATCGGGTTCCGCTGGCCAGCAACAGCGATGTGATCCGGGCGGGCCTTGCGCCGCAGCCGGATTACCACCTGATCGCCAAGGCGGGTCACCTATCCTTCCTGGTCCCATGCCGCCTGCTTCGGCCGTCGGCCCTATGCAGCGATCCCGCAGGTTTTGACCGGTCCGCCTTCCACCGCGAGATGAACCGCGAGGTCGTGCGCTTTTTCGACGCTGCGCTGGGGGGCGTCGCTAGATAGCCGTGTGAGTCAGCGCTTGCAGCCCGGCGCGGTCTTTCAGCGCGATGTGGCCGCGTGCCACTTCGACCAGCCCGGCGCGGGCAAACAGGCCCAGCTGTCGGCTGATCACTTCACGGGCCGATCCGATCTCGGTCGCCAGGGCTTCCTGCGTGGCGTCGACGGTTGTTCCCGGCCCAGCCAGCCGCAGCAGCGCGCGGGCCAGCCGCTCTTCGATTGAAGACAGGGCGACATCCTCCACCAGCCGCTCGAGATCGGCAAACCGGGCGGCGACGGCGCTGAACAGCTGCTGGCGAAAGGCAAGGTCCTGTTCGACCCGGCGCTGGAACTCGCCGGCCGGAATGATTTCAAGCAAAAGGTCGGTTTCCGCCACCCCCTCGGCCGAATAGGTGTTGCCGTTGACCAGGCAGCCAAAGGTCTGCAGGCAGACCTCTCCCGGGCGCACCCGATAGAGCACGATCTCCCGCCCGTTTTCTGCTGTCAGCGAGACCTTGATCGAGCCTTCGCGCACCACCACGAAGCCCTGGCAAGCGTCCTCCGGCCGGAACAGCACCGCACCGCGGGGCACGGACAGCGGGGCAGGGGTGGCGCTCATTCGCTCCAGCGCTTGAAGGTGGGTGCGGGCAGGGTGACCGTGCGGGCACGTTCATAGGCCGCGCCGGCTTCGAGCACGGCCTTGTCGCCCCATTTGGGGCCGATGATGGACAGCCCTACCGGCAGACCCTCAACCGCGCCCATCGGCACCGTCAGGTGCGGATAGCCGGCGATGGCAGCCAGACTGCCGGCGCCGACCGGCAGGAAATGGTCGCCGGTCACCAGATCGATCGGCCAGGCCGGTCCCTCGGTCGGGGCGATCAGGAAGGATACCTTGTTGTCAGCCAGCAGCTTGTCGATCCCTTCGGGCCCCGCCAGCCGCTGCGAATTGGCCCGAGCCTTTTCATAAGCGGCGCGGTCATCCAGCTTGTCGGCGGATTCGAACGTGTCCTGCCCGAACCAGCGCAGCTCCTCTGGCGTGGCCTTGTTGAAGGCGATCACATCGGTCAGGCTTCGCACCTTGGGCGTGCCGGGCAGCCCGGCGAGGTAGGCGTTGAGCCCTTCTTTCAGCTCGAACCGCAGCACCAGCCCTTCATCGCGGAACATCTCGCCCGGCGGGTCGTAGTCGATTGGCACCAGAATTGCCCCGCCCGCGATCAGATCGCCCTGGGCATGGTCGAACAGCCGGTTGACACCGGCATGCGGGCCGGATTGCTTGCGCAGCACCCCGATCCGGACGCCCTTGAGGTTGGCGGTGGGAAGCCCGGCGGTGAAATCGGTCTTGTACTTGTCCGCCTCGGCCGTGGCGGGGTCGGCGGAGTCCGATCCGGCAATCGCGGTCAGCAACAGCGCGGCGTCAGTAACGCTGCGGGCCATCGGCCCGGCCGTGTCCTGGCTCTTGCTGATTGGGACCACGTGGGTGCGGCTGACCAGGCCGACGGTCGGCTTGAAACCGACGATGCCGTTGGCGCTGGCCGGGCAGGTGATCGAACCGTCGGTCTCGGTCCCGATCGCCGCCCAAGCCATGCCGGCCGCGACCGCCGACCCGCTGCCCGAGCTGGAGCCGCAGGGGTTGCGGTCGATCGCATGGGGATTGCGGGTCTGCCCGCCGACACCGGACCAGCCGGAAGAGCTGCGGCTGCCGCGGATGTTGGCCCATTCGGAAAGATTGGTCTTGCCCAGCACCACGCCGCCCGCCACGCGCATCCGCGCCACCAGCGGGGCATCGCGGTAGGTGGCATTGCCAGCCAGCGCCAGACTGCCGGCGGTTGTAGGCAGCTCGCGGGTTTCGATATTGTCCTTCACCAGCACCGTTCGCCCGCGCAGCACTCCGGTGTTGGCCAGAGCGGCAGCCTCGGCGGTGGCCGCGGGATTGACCACGACCACCGCGTTGAGCCGCGGGCCTGACGGATCGTCGTCCAATTCGGCAATGACATTGAGATAGGCCTTCGCGGCAGCCGAAGCAGCAGCCGAGTTGACGGATTGTTCGCTGGCGATGGGCGGGTTTGGCGCAGCCTTGCGTTGTTTGGCCAGCGCGGGCTGGGCGATCACGAGCGAGAGCAAGCTGGCAACTACGAGAAGGCGCATCGGCGGGCTTTCCGGATTCTAGGCAGAATGCGCAAGCTGCGGTCTCTGGCGCGGCAATGCAAGCATCCATCCATCAGCAAACCGGTTAACGCCCTTGAACATCGGCGCGCCAGTCGCGACATAGGCGCTTCAAGCAAGAGGGATTCCCATGATCGATCTGTTCAACACGTCCGGCAGCCAAGGCAAGTTTACCCACGACCCCGTTACCGGCGCGCTGATCCCGGTCGTGGTTGAGCAGTCGAGCCGCGGCGAACGCAGCTTTGACATCTATTCACGCCTGCTGCGCGAGCGGATCATCTTCGTGACCGGCGAGGTCGAGGATCACATGGCCTCGGTAATCGTCGCCCAGCTGTTGTTCCTGGAAAGCGAGAATCCCTCGAAGGATATCTCGATGTATATCAACTCGCCCGGCGGGGTAGTGACCGCAGGTCTCGCGATCCACGATACCATGCAGTATATCAAGCCCCGGGTTTCCACCGTTTGCATCGGCCAGGCCTGTTCGATGGGTTCGTTCCTGCTGGCCGCAGGCGAGCCGGGAATGCGGATCGCGCTGCCGCAGGCGCGGATCATGATTCACCAGCCTTCTGGCGGCGCGCGCGGCATGGCCAGCGATATCGAGATCCAGGCTCGCGAAATCCTGCGCCTGCGCAAGCGGCTGAACGAGCTTTATGCACGTTACACCGGAAAGCCGCTCGAAGAGATCGAAGCGGCGGTGGACCGTGACAACTGGCTCGACGCCACCGAGGCGAAAACCTTCGGCTTGGTCGACAAGGTGTTCGAAACCCGGCCCGATAGCGAACATGATACGACCGGCACCGGCGGCGCTCCCGAGTAAGCTGAAAAGATTTTGCTAACCCTGCCGCTTCAGGTGACTGCAATTCAGCGCTGATACTGGGCAGGATTGAATATTGTTTCCGCTGGGTTACACTCCCGGCGAATCCCGCCTTGCGGGCAAGTGGACGAAAGCATGACCAAACTGAGCGGATCCGACGCCAAAAGCACCCTCTATTGCAGCTTCTGCGGGAAGTCGCAGCATGAGGTGCGCAAGCTTATTGCCGGGCCAACCGTGTTCATCTGCGATGAATGCGTCGAGCTGTGCAACGACATCATCCGCGAGGAAACCAAGGCCGGGATCGCCGGCAAGAAGGATGGCGGTGTCCCCACGCCGAAGGATATCTTCGAAACGCTGAACGACTATGTGATCGGGCAGGACCGGGCCAAGCGCGTTCTCTCGGTCGCGGTCCACAACCACTACAAGCGTCTGAAACACAGCTCCAAGGGCGGCGATATCGAACTGCAGAAGTCCAATATCCTGCTGGTCGGACCGACGGGCTGCGGCAAGACCCTGTTGGCCCAGACCCTCGCCAAGACCTTCGACGTGCCCTTCACCATGGCCGACGCGACCACGCTGACCGAAGCCGGTTACGTGGGCGAGGATGTTGAGAACATCATCCTCAAGCTGCTTCAGGCCAGCGACTATAATGTTGAAAAAGCCCAGCACGGAATCGTCTACATCGACGAGATCGACAAGATCAGCCGCAAGGCCGAAAACCCCAGCATCACCCGCGACGTGTCGGGTGAAGGGGTGCAGCAGGCGCTGCTCAAGCTGATGGAAGGCACTACCGCCTCTGTGCCACCGCAGGGCGGGCGCAAGCATCCGCAGCAGGAATTCCTCCAGGTCGATACGACCAACATCCTGTTCATCTGCGGCGGAGCCTTTGCCGGGCTGGACAAGATCATCGCCGATCGGCTGCAAAAGCGCTCGATCGGCTTTGGCGCCCACGTGGCCGATCCTGACAAGCGTAAGGTCGGCGAACTGCTGCAAAAGGCTGAGCCGGAAGATCTGCTGAAATTCGGCCTGATCCCCGAGTTCGTCGGCCGCCTGCCGGTGATCGCGACGCTGGAAGACCTCGATATCGAGGCGCTGGTCAAGATCCTGAAGGAGCCGAAGAACGCCCTGATCAAACAGTATGCCAAGCTGTTTGAGCTGGAAGACGTCGCTCTGACCTTTACCGACGACGCGTTGGAAGCGATCGCCAAGAAGGCAATCGAACGCAAGACCGGTGCGCGCGGACTGCGCTCGATCGTCGAAGGCCTGCTGCTCGACACGATGTTCGACGTTCCGACCGAAACCGAGATCGCCGAAGTGGTGGTCGACAAGGACGTGGTCGAAGGCCGGAAGGACCCGATCCGCGTGCTGAAGGGCAAGGAAGAAGCGGCCTAAGCTTCTTCCAGCCCCTAACCGACAAATAGAAAGGCGGCGTCGACCACAGGGGTTGGCGCCGCCTTTTCCTTAACCAGCAGGAGCCTCAGTTGGCCTGCTTGAACACCACTTCGCCGTCCTTGGAGACGGTCATTTCCTTCTGGACGCTCTTCTGCAGCAGCCACGCGCCGCCGCGCTGCACCCAGGTGTCGGCTCCGGTCATCGCGATCTCGAGTGTGATTTCCTGGCCGTTATCGTCCGGGCGCTTGATCTGCATGGTCATCTGGTTTTCAACCGATGCCGTATCGCCGCTCTGCTTGACCGACAGCACCTTGATGACCGGCTTCATCTCGGCCATTTCAGGGGGCATCTTTGCCAGATTTTCGATCATGTTGGCGCGGGTGTGGGTTTCACCGCGGATGTCGGTGGATTCGAACTCGGGCGCCAGCATCGCCCCCAGCTTGGTCCCATCCTTCGCCAACATGGCTCCGGTCATTTCGGCATAACGCGCTTCGAAAGCGACCTTCGGATCTTCCTGGGCATGGGCCATGCTGGCCACCGCCACTATCATCGCCCCGCCGGCCAGCCAGTGGCGCATCGTCGAATAGCTCATTGATTTGTCTCCCTGCATCCCCAACGCGGGGCTGCCTGTGATGTGCCAGATAGACCGGAGGCACGAAACCCCGGATGAACCAATCGATCAATGCGCGGATTTTTCCGCTGAGCGACCACGAGTTCGGGAAAGGCAAGCAAGGCCCCGTCCGGTGGGTAAGGGGGTGAATGGTCCGGACGGGGCCGCGGCGCCGCCCGTCAAAGGGCGGCGGCGCTTGGGTTTCAGGCCGGCAGGAAGACCCCGTTGACCACATGGACCACACCATTGCCGGCCTTGAGGTTGGCAGCGGTGACCATCGCCTTGCGGCCCTGGCTGTCGGTGATCATGATCGACTTGCCGTGCAGCCGCGCGGTCAGCTTTTGCCCGGCGAGCGTGGTGATCACCGCCTTGCCCTTGCCCTTGCGGATCAGCGCGGTGAGATCGGCGGCGCTGACCTTACCGGCGACCACGTGATAGGTCAGGACCTTGGTCAGGGTCGGCTTGTTCTCAGGCTTGACCAGGCTTTCAACTGTGCCGGCCGGCAGCTTGCCGAAGGCGGCGTCGGTCGGGGCGAAGACGGTGAAGGGACCGCTCCCCTGCAGAGTCTCGACCAGACCGGCGGCCTTGACGGCGGCTACCAGCGTCTTGTGATCGGGCGAACCGACCGCGATGTCGACTACGGTCGAGGCCATGGCGGCATGGCCGCCCATGTGATGGCCGGCCACGGCGGCCGGGGCGAAGGCGGCGATCGAAGCGCCGGCAGCCAGCGCGGCAAGCGCGAGGGTCAGCGGGCGGCGGATCAGGCTGTTGGTCATCGAGAAAGCTCCTGTTGGATGGTACAGGCATCATGTCCTGTACTCTCCATACGGAGCAGCCCCGGCTACGGATGCAGCGCGGCGTCAGATTGTCGAAAATTTTCCTGTCGCTACCACCGGACCGGCCGAGCCGCCCTGCGGTGCACCGCCCAGCGGTTCGCGGGTCAGGACCACGCCGAGTCCGGCATCGATCCGACCGGCAAGTTCGGGCGAAAGGTGCACGCGGCTTTGCCGGCCGGGCTGGACCACGCCCATCGATACGGGCTTGGCATCGGGCACCACCAGCCACAATTCGTGATCATGGACTCCGTCTCCGGCGACCCCGGCCGCCTCGACCACCAGGTCGCCGCTTTGCGGCAGATAGGTCAGGCCGAGCCGTGGCCCGGCGTCGCTGCCGACCGGCAGGCTGGCGACGAGGACGGGTGGGGCCAAATTAGGCGCTGTGCTGCGATCGAGCAGCGGCGCGGTGAACAGGCCCAGCACCAGCGCTGCGGCTGCTGCGGCCGCGCTGCCCATCTGCCAGCGCCGCAAGCGCGTCCGCAGCTGGTCGATCTGGCCGCCATCGTTATCGTTCCCGGCCCCGCGCTGCGCTGCGGCGATCCGCTGCCAGGTCTGCGGGGAGGGTTCGACCGGCGGCAGTTCCTCGGCCATTGGCGCCAGCCGCGCTTCCCAGGCGGCAACCAGGGCGGCGAGCTTGGGATCCTGCGCCAGCAGGGCCTGCTCTTCGTCGGAAAGCAGGCGCAGCGCTATTTCGGCGGCCAGAAGTTCGCGCTCGGTCATTGATCGAGACACTCCTTTAGCCGGGCGAGGCCGCGCCGCACCCAGCTCTTCATCGTTCCCAGCGGCACTCCGCGCTCATCGGCGAGTTGCGCATAGGTCCGACCGGTGAAAAAGGCGGAACGGATCGCCCCCTCCTGTACTTCGTCGAGCGTGCCGAGGCAGCCGTTGATCCGGCTGGTCGTTTCGCCGGCCAGCAGTGCCTGATCGGCCAGCGGGGCAGGGTCGGGCAGGTCTTCGGCGGCGGATACCGGCATGGCCT
The DNA here is from genome assembly GCF_002440635.1 of Novosphingobium sp. UBA6272. Classification (GTDB taxonomy): domain Bacteria; phylum Pseudomonadota; class Alphaproteobacteria; order Sphingomonadales; family Sphingomonadaceae; genus Novosphingobium. The sequence goes on from NZ_DJUW01000017.1 coordinate 240,335, forward strand.
GCCCACGCGCCGTGCGGCTGCGCAGGCGATCGATCGACAGGTTGCGCGCGATCGTTACCAGCCAGCCGATCGCCGATCCCCGGGCCCCGTTGTAGCGTCCGGCATTGGCGGCGAGTCGCAGGTAGGTGTCGTGGACCACATCTTCCGCCTCGCCGCGATCGCCCAGAATCCGCAGGCAGATGGCGAGAACGCGCGGCGCGGACAAGCGATAGACCTGCTCCAGCCCATTGGCGTCGCCCCCGGCCAGACGGGCCAGGGCTGCTTCAAGGCTTTCGGGAGAATCGGCTGCGGGCATTGAATGCAATCATGCCGTTCAACTGCGCAGTCGGCAATCGTCCGCGTTCTGCTCGACCTGGATTGTCGCGTGGTGAATCCCGAACCTCTGCTCGAGCTGCCCGGAGATGTCGCGCAGAAAGGCGTCGCCAGGCGCGCCTTGGGGCATGACCAGGTGCGCCGTCAGCGCGCTTTCGGTGGTGCTCATCCCCCAGATGTGCAGGTCATGCACCGCCTCGACCCCGGCCTGTTCGCCAAGGAAGGTCCGGACCTTGTCCTCGTTGATGTGCCGGGGCACGGCGAGCAGGCCCATCTTGACCGCGTCCTTCAGCAAGTCCCAGCTGCCCCAGGCCAGACCGATCGTGATGATCACGCTGGTCAGCGGATCGATCCAGTTCTGCGCGGTCAGGGTGATCACCAGTCCGGCAAAGACGACGCTGGCCGAAACCACCGCATCGGCCATCAGGTGCATGAAGGCAGCACGCAGATTGAGGTCGTCCTTGCTGCCCTTGGCGAACAGCAGCGCCGAAGCGAGGTTGACGACGATCCCGATCCCCGCAACCAGCATGACCATCGGTCCGTTGACCTCGGCCGGCTCCCACAAGCGTTGCACGGTTTCGAGCAGCACCGCCCCCAGCGCGACCCACAGCAGTGCGGCATTGGCGATCGCGGCGAGGATCGACGAACTCTTGAGCCCGTAAGTGAAGCCCGGGCCCGGCGGCCGCGCGGCCAGCACGCTGGCACCCCAGGCCAGCAGCAGCGAGAGAACGTCACCCAGGTTGTGTCCGGCATCGGCCAGCAGCGCGGTTGATCCGCTCATGAAGCTGGCCGCTACCTCGCCGACGACGAAGATCAGGTTGAGCGCCACCGCCAGCGCGAAAGCCTTGCCGTGGGTGGCCGGGGCATGGTGATGGTGGCCATGGTGGTGGCCGTGTCCGTGGTGTGAGTGCCCATGGTGGTGCCCATGGTGGGAGTGTCCATGGTCGGCGTGGGCATGAACGGTATGCGAATGATCGGATTTGTCGCTCATGGCCCCTCCTTACTTCAAGCGTTGCACAAATGCCGCAGTGCAGCAAGAATCGTCAGCCCTTGCATGGGGATATGTCCGCCGAATCGACCGCATTTGACCGCTTGGAGTACGGAAGTTTCAACAGGTGGGGTCTGCGTGTAGTTATGTTTCGTGGGGGTGATGTGGGGCTGGCTTCGGTGCTACGGTTCGTCACATCTTTGTCACACGGGACTGTTTTTAGTCGGTTCGCGCTCCTCTATGAGCGATTCCATCTGCTTTGCCAGCGCGAGTCGCGCGCGGTCGAGCATTGCAATGATCATTCGCAAGTTGTTTTAATAACAGGGAATTTTGACCCATGCGCCTGAATTTCGCCCTGAACGCCGCCGCCAGCACTCTGGCCATCGGCGTCGCTGCAATCGCCACTCCGGCCTTCGCCCAGTCAACCGGCTCGCAGGATTTCGAACAGGAAATCATCGTGACCGGCACGCGTTCGACCCTTCAGCAGGTTGCGGGCGTTTCGACTCCGGACACTCCGAAGGCCAAGGCTGTGCTGACCAGCGAAGCGATCGAACGCGCCGCTCCGGGCCAAACCGTGCTCGATACGATCAACCAGATCCCGGGCGTCAGCTTCCAGAACAACGATGCCTACGGTTCGTCGGGCGGTACGCTCAACATCCGCGGCTTCTCGGCAGACCGTATCAGCCTGACCTTTGACGGTATTCCGCTGAACGATTCGGGCAACTATGCGATCTATTCCAACCAGCAGATCGACCCCGAACTGATCGAGCAGGTCAACGTCAACCTTGGCACTACCGATGTTGACAGCCCGACCGCCTCGGCCGTCGGCGGCACCGTCAACCTGCGCACCAAGACGCCCAGCAAGGAACTCGGCGTGCTCGCTTCGATGTCGCTGGGCGAGTATGATTTCTGGCGTGTGTTCGGGATGTTCGAAACCGGTGAGCTGACCAGCAGCGGGACCCGCGCCTGGTTTGCCGCCTCGACCGCCAAGAACCGCGTACCTTACAACGGCTATGGCAAGATCGATAAGTATCAGCTGAATTTCAAGATCTTCCAGCCGTTCGGTACCAACGATTTCGTCGCGGTTTCGGGCCACTACAACCAGAACCGCAACAACTTCTTCGGCTCGCTGCCGCTGCGGGTTGATACCACGCAGACCCCGACCAGCACCACCCCGCGCACTGTTGGTTCGGGCAACGGCAACCGCTTCCCGATCACCAATGATGAGCGGTTCTACACCATCAACGTCCCCTGCCAGACCGACGCCCCGCAAGCCGGCATTGCCGATGCCACTAACAGCTGCGGCACCGAGTTCGACCGGCGCTATAACCCCTCGAACACCGGTAACATCCGGGTCAATTCGAAGTTCACCCTGTCCGATGGGATCGTGCTGACGATCGACCCGTCGTACCAGTATGTGAAGGCCAATGGCGGTGGCACGGTGACCGGGCGTGAACAGACCCGCGTTATCGGCGCCAACACCTATACCGGCTTCATTGGTGGTGCCTATTACTTTGGTAACGACCTTAACGGTGATGGCGACACGCTTGATCAGGTGATTCTGATGTCGCCGAGCCAGACGCAGACGCACCGCATTGGTGTGATCGCCAGTCTCAAGTGGGAACTGGACGATAACAACACCGTCCGTGTTGCCTACACCTATGACCGTGCCCGCCACCGCCAGACCGGTGAAGTCGGCAAGCTTGACCAGCTGACCGGTGAACCGATTGATGTCTTCCCGGTCAACAACCCGCTGGTGACTTCGAACAGCTTTGCGATGCAAAAGCGTGATCGTCTGTCCTACGCAATCCTGCAGCAGGTCGCGGCCGAGTATACTGGCAAGTTCGGCGACCTGACCGTCAACCTGGGTGTCCGCGCCCCGTTCTTCCGCCGCAATCTGACAAACTACTGCTTCACCACTTCGGCGGGCGGGTTCCTCGATTGCTTTGGCCAGAATGCGACGCTGAATGCCAACTACGCAGCGGCCAACCCCTATAGCTTCAATTCGACCACCAATGTTGTGACCGGCTTTGCCGCACCGCAGCAGCGCGTGTTCAACTACAACAAGGTTCTGCCGAACCTTGGCCTGGTCTATCGCTTCGGAGACAATGTCTCGCTGTTCGCCAGCTACTCGAAGGGCCTCTCGGTCCCGGGTACGGACAGCCTGTACAACGCGTTCTACTATCCGTTGGGCACCCCGCAGGCGACTCCGGTTCCGGAAACCACCGACAACTTCGACGCCGGTCTCCGCATGCGTTCGAACAAGGTTCAGGCCTCGGTCTCGGTGTTCTACAACCGGTTCCAGAACCGTCTGGCGACTGCCTATGATCCCGAACTGGACCAGAACGTTTACCGCAACCTCGGCAACGTCAAGAAGTACGGGATCGATGGCTTGATTTCCTACCAGCCGATTGACCAGTTCAGCATCTTCGTTGGTGCCAGCTGGCTCAAGTCAGAGATCCGCGACGATATTGAAGTAGCCAAAAATCAGGATGGCACGTCGATCTTCGCTCCGACCGCCGGCAAGATGGAATCGGGTGTTCCGAAGTACACGATCAACGTTGGTGCCCGCGGCTATCTTGGCCCGGTTACGCTGGGCATCACTGCCAAGCGTACCGGTCCGCGCTATGTCTATGACACCAACCTGCCGACCTTCACCGGGTTCTATGTCCCGGCTGGTGCGCGCACGTCGGCCGGTGCAGGCCCGATCCTGTCTGCGGCCCAACTGGCCAACACCGCTCAAATCTACGGCGCTCAGGCTCCGGCGTACTGGATGGTTGGCCTCGATGCGCGGCTTGACATGAAATGGACCGGGATGCCCGAAGGCAGCTACCTTCAGTTCAACGTCTACAACCTGTTCGACCAGTACTATGTCGGCGGTTTCGGCGGTGGCCTGATCCAGTCGAACACCTTCAGCCGGACCACCGGGATCGCCACCTATGGCAACCCGAACTTCGTCCAGATCGGCGCTCCGCGTACGGTCAGCGGAACGCTGGTGCTGAAGTTCTGATCGGACCAGATCTCAGGAAACGGGAGGGGGCGCTTCGGCGCCCCTTCTTTTTGGAGCGAGTTGTGATCAGCGGTAGACGCAGGCGTCGAGCGCCTCATTGCGAACCACGCCGCTGCGTGCGGCGATCACGTTGCCATGCCGGCGGGTAAAGCCGCCCGGCGCAACTACTTCGCGCCGCTTGGGAGCCGGCAAGGCAGCGGCGATCCGGGCGGCCTCCACCGGGCTCAGCCGTGCCGCAGAGTGGTCGAAGTAGCGCTGCGCGCCAGCCTCTACTCCGTAGGTGCCAATCCCGGTTTCGGCGACGTTGAGGTAGACCTCCATGATCCGGCGCTTGCCCCAAATATTCTCGATCAGGAAGGTGAACCACACTTCCAGCCCCTTGCGGGCATAGCGGGTCCAGCCGGTGCCTTGCCACAGGAACACGTTCTTGGCGGTTTGCTGGCTGATGGTAGAGCCGCCGCGCAGCCGCTTTGAGCGGGCGTTGCGCTCGATCGCCTTCTCGATCGCTTCGGCGTCGAACCCCTTGTGGCTGCAAAACTTCGCATCCTCGCCCGCAATCACCGCGGAAACCATGTTGCGATCGACCCGACTGAGCGGAGCCCAGCTCTTGTCGAAGCCATTGGGGTCCATGATCATGGTCAGGGTTACCGGGACCGGGACCCATTTGTAAACCACGGTCAGGCCGACGCTGCCGACCACGAACCAGCCGAAGCCCTTGAGCAGACCCCAGCCGACCCGGGCCGGGAATGAGCGGGATTTGTTGCCCCTTCGCGGGGTCAGGAACCGAGCCATCGCCGCGGTTCTAGCGCGCCAGCGACGCGCCGCAAAGAAAAAGGGGCCGGATTGCTCC
>NZ_DJUW01000034.1 GCF_002440635.1 Novosphingobium sp. UBA6272
TCAGCGGGAAATCCTTGCGGAACGGATGGCCCTCAAAGCCATAGTCGGTCAGGATCCGGCGCAGGTCCTGGTTGCCTGCGAAGATCACCCCGTACATGTCGAACACTTCGCGCTCGAGCCAGCCGGCGTTGGGCCACAGCGTGGTGACGGTCGGCACAGGGGTGTCCTCGGCGGCATTGACCTTCACCATCACCCGGTGGTTCTTGGTGACCGACAGCAGCATATAGACCACTTCGAACCGCTCGGCCCGGTCGGGGTAGTCGACCCCGGCGATTTCCATCAGCTGCTGATAGTCCTGTTGATCGCGCAGGATCCGCAGCGCATTCTCGATCTCGGCGCGGGCAACGGTCAGAACGACCTCGCCATGTTCTTCGCGCGCAGCAACCAGACGATCGCCCAGTGCGACGGTCAAAACAGCGACCACGCCTTCGTTCGAGGCGAAGCGCGGGGCGGAGTGAAGCACGGCGCTCATCGCTCGACCGTCCCCACGCGGCGGATCTTCCGCTGCAGCTGCATCACACCGTAAAGCAACGCTTCGGCAGTCGGCGGGCAGCCGGGCACATAGATGTCGACCGGTACGATCCGGTCACACCCGCGCACAACAGAGTAGCTGTAGTGGTAATAGCCGCCGCCATTGGCGCAGCTGCCCATCGAGATCACGTATTTCGGATCCGACATCTGGTCATAGACCTTGCGCAGCGCCGGGGCCATCTTGTTGCACAGCGTGCCGGCCACGATCATCACGTCGGACTGGCGCGGGGACGCGCGCGGGGCGACGCCGAAGCGTTCCATGTCGTAACGCGGCATGTTGACGTGGATCATCTCGACCGCGCAGCAGGCAAGGCCGAAGGTCATCCACCACAGCGAGCCGGTGCGGGCCCACTGGAACAGTTCCTCGGTACCGACGACCAGGAAGCCCTTGTCATTCACCTCGGCATTGAGGCTGTTGAAAAAGTCGGAGTCGGGCGGCGTAATGTCGGGCCGGTTCCACAGCGGACGGCCGATCGCGTCGAGTTGGTCGGTCATTCCCAATCCAGAGCCCCCATTTTCCAGGCATAGACAAGGCCCACCACCAGTTCGGCGATGAAGACCATCATGGTGATCCAGGCGGCCCAGCCCAGTTCAAGAAAGCTGACGGCCCAGGGGAACAGGAAGGCCGCTTCAAGATCGAAGACGATGAACAGGATCGCGACCAGATAGAAGCGCACGTCAAACTGGCTGCGCGGCTCCTCGAAGGCGGGAAAGCCGCATTCGTACTCGCTTTCCTTCTCGGCGGTCGGGTTATGCGTGCCGGTAAGGCGCGCGACGCCCATCGGCGCAAACACGAACAGCGCCGAAAGCGCAAAGGCGATCCCCATGAAAATCAGGATCGGCAGGTATTGTGACAGGTCTACCAAGGGGCTGACTCGCCTTGCTGAACGGATAGCCGCGCCCTAGTCCCGCCTATCCGCCCGCGCAAGGGGGCCAGCCCCTAGAATCCGCGCTCAAAGGGGAAAAGTTGGCTTATTTCTTGAGCTCGCGCTTCAGCGTGGCCTCGGTCTGCTTGCCATAGGGCGGCTTGAAGCCCGACAGCTTGGCGATATCGAGCCCCGACTGCTTGTAGACCGCGCGCATGTGGCTGAAGGTCTTGAACCCGTCCTGCCCATGATAGTTGCCCATGCCGGACGGGCCGACCCCGCCGAACGGCAGGTCCTCCATGGCATTGTGGAACAACAAATCGTTGACCGTCACCCCGCCCGAGATCGTGCGGGTCAGGACCTTTTCCTCCTCCGCGCTGTCGTTGCCGAAGTAGTAGAGGCCCAACGGGCGGTCGTGCGCGTTGACGTAGTCGATTGCCTGGTCGATCGAATCGTAGGTCATCACCGGCAGGATCGGGCCGAAGATCTCCTCCTGCATCACTTTCATGTCTTCGTTGACGTTGCGCAGGATTGTCAGCGGCATCTTGTTGCCGTTCGAGGCGGTGAAGTCCTCGCCGGCCGGGTTGACCTCGATCAGCTCGGCGCCTTTTTCCTTGGCATCGGCCAGATAGCCCTGCAGCCGTTCGTAGTTCCGGCCATTGACCACCGAGGTATAGTCATCGTTGCCGAGCAGGCTGGGATACATCGCCGCAACCCCGCCCTTCACGCTTTCGATCACGTCGCTTTCCTGATCCTTGGCGACCATCAGGTAATCGGGCGCAAGGCAGATCTGGCCGGCATTCATCATCTTGCCCATCGCGATCCGCTCGCCGGCTTTCTTCTTGTCGGCGCTGCGGCCGATGAAGGTCGGGCTCTTCCCGCCGAGTTCGAGCGTGACCGGAACCAGGTTGTCTGCTGCCGCCCGCATGATGTGCTTGCCGACGCTGGTCGCGCCGGTGAAGATAAGATGATCGAAGGCCAGCTTGCTGAAGGCCGAGCCAACCTCGACCCCGCCGGTGAACACCGCCATTTCCTCTTCGGCGAAGTACTGCGGCACCAGCTCGCCAAACAGGTCGGCGACGCGTTCGGTGAATTCGCTCGGCTTGATCATGGCGCGGTTGCCGGCCGCGAGGATCCCGGCCATCGGCACCATCACCATGCCGACCGGGAAGTTCCAAGGTGCGATCACGCCGACCACGCCCTTGGGCTGATAGACCACCTTGGCCTTGGCCCCGAGCAGACCGAGCGGAAACATCGCGCTGCGCTTTTCATCGCGGCTCCAGGCATCCAGATGCTTCTTCGCATGCTTGAGCGCGCCGACCGAGGGCATGATATCGGTCATCAGCGTTTGCTCGGTGCTGCGATGTCCGAAGTCGGCGCTGACCGCCTTGGCGAAAGCATCCTTGTGATCGACCAGCAAGGCGACCGCGCGGTCGATCCGGTCGCGCCGCACCGAATGCGGCTCGGGCATGGCGGCGGTGAAGGCCTTGCGCTGGCTGGCCAGCACGGCATTCATGCGATCGATTTCGGCTGCGCTCATAATGTGATCCTTCCCCGTTTCAATTTGCCACGCTTTTCACGCATGCAGCGGCAATAGGCAAGCTTCTCCAACAATCGAATCTGATGTGTTATGCATGTGTTCGATTTGGATGGAGAATGAACCCATGAGTAATCTGATCCGCATGATTCTGGTCTTTTTTGGCGTTTTCGCCGCGTTGACCACCACTGCAGCTACAGCGAGAAACGTTGCTGCAGACGTGGACCAGATAGCCGCAGTTATGAAGGCAGGCGGAAAATCTGCGGTAGTTAAAAGTGCTGGCGGCGAACGGTACGTTTTGTCTGAAACCGCCGGTCACCAATACGCAATTCTTGCACTTGGTTGCAACGACGATGGCAATTTATGCAAGTCCGTACAGTTCTTCGTCGCGCTCGATCCGGAAAAAAGCCCGACATTTGAAGCCATGAATGGCTTCGCGCGCGAGCTTCGTTGGGGCCGGGTCTATCTCGATCAGGAAGGCGAACCGGTTATGGAATTCGATCTTGATCTGGAGCGCGGTGGCATTTCGCAGCCGTTGTTCCTTGATAACGTGGCGAAATGGGAATCGATCGTTAGCGCCTATGCAAAGTTCGTTTTCGGGAAGTGATGCCAAGCGTTCAATTGCATTTGTTGCGTTGCAGCATTAAGTGGGAGGGCAAATGTTCCCTCCCGCGAAAGGCAATCCAGCCATGGCCCAGATTTCCGCCAACGATCCGATCGTCATCCTCTCCTACGCGCGCACTCCGATGGGCGGTATGCAAGGTGCCCTTTCCGATGTCAGCGCGACCGATCTTGGCGCGACCGCGATAAAGGCAGCGATCGACCGCGCCGGGGTGAGCGGCGGCGATGTCGAGCGGGTCTACATGGGCTGCGTTCTTCCTGCCGGCCTCGGCCAGGCACCGGCCCGTCAGGCCACGATCAAGGCCGGCCTGCCCAAGTCGGTCCAGGCAACCACGGTCAACAAGGTGTGCGGATCGGGCATGCAAACCCTGATCATGGGCGCCGAGGCGCTGGCGGCGGGCTCGGTCGACATGGTCGTCGCGGGCGGCATGGAAAGCATGACCAATGCTCCTTACCTGCTCAAGAAGCACCGCTCCGGCGCGCGGATCGGGCACGACACCGCCTATGACCACATGTTCCTCGATGGGCTGGAAGATGCCTACGAAGCCGGCCGGGCGATGGGTACTTTTGCGCAGGACACCGCCAACGCCTACCAGCTGACCCGCGAAGCGCAGGATAGCTACTCGATCGAATCGCTGCGCCGCGCCCAAGCCGCGATCGCTGATGGTGCCTTCAAGGCAGAGATCGCCCCGGTCACCTTGGTCAGCCGCGCTGGAGAAACTGTGATCGATACCGACGAACAGCCCGGCAAGGGCCGCCCGGACAAGATCCCTTCGCTGAAGCCCGCCTTCGCCAAGGACGGGACCATCACCGCGGCCACCTCCAGCTCGATCTCTGACGGCGCGGCGGCGCTTGTCGTCACGCGCGACAGCGTGGCCAAGGCAAAAGGCCTGGCTCCGGTCGCGACCGTGGTGGCGGTTGCCGCCCATGCACAGGAGCCCAAGGATTTCACCACAGCGCCGGTCGGTGCGATCAACAAGGTGCTGGAAAAGGCCGGCTGGGCGATGTCCGATGTCGACCTGTTCGAGGTCAATGAGGCTTTCGCCTGCGTCGCGATGTTTGCGATGCACGATCTCGGCATCCCGCATGACAAGATCAACGTCCATGGCGGCGCGACCGCGCTCGGCCATCCGATCGGAGCCTCGGGCGCGCGGATCATTACCACCCTGATCGCCGCGCTGCAGCGCCATGGCGGCAAGAAGGGCGTGGCCAGCCTGTGCATCGGCGGCGGCGAAGCGACCGCGGTGGCAATCGAGCTCGTCTGACTCTGCGACAATTCGCGACTTTTCGGCAGGCTTTCCATACAATTGGTTTGCCTGCCGTTCACGCTGGCGGCCCGATTTCATGGCGTGTGGCCGGACAACTCCGTCCGGCCACAACTCTCACTGGGAGAAACGCCATGAACACCAAGTTGATTGCCCTTGCGCTTATCGCTGGCCTGACCTTGCCGGCCGCCGCCCAGGCCCGTGTCACCAGGGCTGAGCTGCGTCACGATGTGCACCAGGTGCGCGAGGAAAAACGTGACCTGAAGGAGGAACGGCGTGAACTGAAGCGCGCCAAGGGCGAACTGCGCCGCGACAGCCACCGTTTCCATCATCAGCGCCGCCACTGATCGTCGCAGCGCGCTTGCACATCGGATCAGGCGGAGTAAGCTTCGGGACTTCTTGAACTTGAAGGAGATTCCCGATGCGTCCGCTTGGTTCGATTGCACTTGCCGCCTCGATTGCCCTCGCCCTCACCGCTTGCGGTAAGAAGGAAGAGGCGCCCGTCGCGGAAGCTTCTGAAACCGCCGCGTCCACCGATGCTGCCGCGGCCCAGACCACCACGATCACCCCGGGCACGTTTGAAGTCTTCGACGCCGCCGGCAAGAAGCAGCTTACGTCGACGATCAATGCCGATGGCACCTATGCTGACGATCTCGTCAATGGTCAGCGCATTGCGGGCATTGTGAAGGTGGTGGACGGAAAGCTCTGCTTCGATCCTTCGGGCAAGGCACCCCAGGAATGCTACACAGAAAGCGCTCGCGCCGCTGACGGCAGCTTCACCGCCACGGATGAAAAGGGAACCGTCCTGACCGTTAAACCGGTCGCCAAGTAATCGGAAATTGGCGGGGGAGCCTCAGGGCTCCCCTGCCCCCCACAGCCGGTCCTGCCGTACAAAACCCTTGCGCGGGCCGACCTCAAGCGCGCACCAGCCCTTGTCGCAATCGCCCAGCTTGCCGACCACGCCGGGGGCAAGCCGCCACAACAGCTTTGCGCCGCTATCCCCGGCCTCGCGCATTTCGGCCGGCTCCCTGCCCTGAACATAGGCGGCGCGCTGGCGGGTCAGGAACCGGGCCAGCACCCAGCCCTGCGCGCCATCGGGATCGCGGACCAGGCGCCAGCCTTCCTTGATCCGAAGCACCTTCAGCGGCAATTGCGGACGCTTGTAGACCCACAGGATGCGATAATCCTCGCCCGGACCGACGCGCATGTTGACCTCGCTGACCCGAACCGAGGCCCAATAGGGCGTTTCGGCGGTGTCCTGAGCTAGAGCCGGGACAGTAAGGCCCAACAGGGCAAAAACAGAAAGGAATCGGCGCAATATGTGCATGGCACCTGATAGCCTGCGCCGCACCTGTGCTTCAAGCCGCTTGACCGTGCCGCCCGGCCCGTCCTAGCGCAGGCTCATGACCGTCGTCACCGATAACAAGCCCACCCGCCGGATCAGCGGCAAGCCCCGCGTTCAGGTTACCCGGCACCTGCTGCCCTCGGTCGAGGCGCGGATGGGCGAGCTGTTCGATGTCGTGCTCAATGTCGAGGATCGCCCGCTGACCCGCGACGAATTGATCGCGGCGATGCGGGACTGCGACGTGATCGTTCCGACTGTGACCGACCGGATCGATGGCGCCATGCTGGAAGCTGCTGGTGACAGGCTTGGCCTGATAGCCAACTTCGGCGCAGGGATCGAACATATCGACCTTACCGCAGCCCGCGCCCGCAAGGTCATCGTCACCAATACCCCCGGGGTGTTCACCGACGATACGGCCGACCTGACGATGATGCTGATCCTTTCGGTCCCGCGCCGGCTAGGCGAAGGCAGCCGGCTGGTCCGCGACGGCAAATGGACCGGCTGGGCGCCGACCGCGATGCTCGGTCACTGCATCGGCGGCAAGCGGCTGGGGATCGTCGGGATGGGTCGGATTGGACAGGCTGTCGCGCACCGCGCCCGCGCTTTCGGGATGGAGGTGGTCTACCACAACCGCACCCGCCTGCCGTCCAGCATCGAGAACATGTTCGGCGCAAGTTATGAGCCCGATCTCGACCGGCTGTTCACCGAGGCCGACATCGTTACGCTCCATGCTCCGGCCGGAACCGGGACGCACCACCTCGTCAATGCCGACCGACTGCGCACAATGAAGCCGGATGCTTACCTGATCAACACCGCGCGCGGCGACCTGATCGACGAGGAAGCGCTGATTACGGCCTTGCATGCTGGCGAGATCGCCGGCGCCGGGCTCGATGTGTTCGCGCGCGAACCGCAGGTCGATCCGCGCCTGATCGCCTTGCCCAATGTCATCACCCTGCCCCATCTCGGCAGCGCGACGGTTGAAGGCCGCGCCCACGCCGGAGAGAAGGTCATCGCCAACATCCGCTACTGGGTCGATGGCCACCGCCCGCCGGATCAGGTGCTGCAAGGCTGGGCATAAGCGCGCGCCCGCGCAACATCACTTCAATCAGCGCCTTGCAGAAGGTGCAATCGTTGCTCTAAGCCGCGACGCGAGGAATCATGCCCGGGCAAAAAGCCTGCGCCGCAGGGGAGCAATCAATGCGCAAGATCCAAGCAATCGGCCTGGCTCTATTGGGGGCGCTTGCCCCGCTGACCGCCCATGCGCAGACGACGGCGGCGCCGGGCGAGCTGGTCGAAGGCGCGCTCAACAGCGGCGATACGGCCTGGATCCTGATTTCCTCTGCTCTGGTCCTGATGATGACCATGCCGGGCCTGACCCTGTTCTACGGCGGGCTGGTGCGCAGCAAGAACTTCCTCTCGGTGATGGTCCAGGTCGGCGCGATTGCGGCGATTGTCTCCGTGCTGTGGATTGTCGTCGGTCATACCATGGCCTTTGGCGACGTCACCAACGGCTGGCTGGGCGGCGGCAACCTGTGGATGCTGCTCGGTACCGAAAACGTCTTGCGCGGCGATTATGACATTACCGAACGAACTTTCGCGCTGTTCCAGATGACCTTCGCGGCGATCACCCCGGCGCTGATGGTCGGCGCCTGGGTCGATCGCGCCCGGTTCGGCTGGGTGGTCGGCTTTTCGGCGCTGTGGAGCCTGATCGTCTATGCCCCGGTGGCCCACTGGGTCTGGGGTGGCGGCTGGCTGGCCAGTTCGATGGGCACGCTCGATTTCGCGGGCGGGATCGTGGTTCACACCACCGCCGGGGTATCGGCGCTGGTCGCGGCGCTGCTGCTGGGCAAGCGCCAGGGCTTTCCGCGCACCTTGATGCTGCCGCACAGCCCCTCGCTGACCATGGCGGGAGCGGCGCTGCTGTGGGTCGGCTGGTTCGGCTTCAATGGCGGCTCTGCCCTTGCCGCCAATGACGATGCCGCCAGTGCGATCATCAACACGCACCTGGGTGCCAGCGTCGCGGCGCTCGTCTGGATCCTGATCGAGCGGTTCAAGGTCGGAAAATCGACCAGTGTCGGCTTTGCTACCGGCGCGATCGCCGGGCTGGCCACGGTCACTCCCGCAGCCGGGTTCATCTCTCCCGGCGGAGCGATCCTGATCGGCGCAATCGGCGCACTGGCCTGCTTCCCGACGATCCAGTTCGTCAAGCAGAAGCTGGAAATCGACGATTCGCTCGACGTGTTCGCGGTCCACGGGATCGGCGGCATCACCGGTTCGCTGCTGCTGGCGGTGTTCATGCACCCGGCCCTGGGCGGCGCGGGCTATGCCGAAGGCGCTGGACTGGCGAGCCAGCTGGCTGCTCAGGCGGTCGGCGTGTTCTCGGTCGCGGTTTGGTCGGCGCTCGCCACCACGCTGATCGCGCTGCTGGTCGGGCTGGCGTTCCCGATGCGGGTGGGTGAGGATGACGAGCGCGAAGGGCTCGACCTTGCCAGCCACGGCGAACGCGCCTGGGAAATGGATTGAGCCACAGCGTGGAGCAGGCCGGGCAACCCAGCTGGCTTGCCACGTTTCGCAGCACGATCGGCAGCACCTTCCGTTTCGGCGGAAGGTCGCCGAATTCGGAGCTGCTCGTCTACGTCCTGGGCGCGGTGTTCTTCAACCTCGCGGTCGGGCTCCTGCTGATGATCGGGCTCGATTTTGAGCTCTATGCGCTGGTCCAGGACGGGCTGCAGATGCTCTATTTCATCCCCGTCCCCGCCCTGCTGACCCGCCGCCTGCACGATCAGGCCCGCAGCGCGAAGTTCCTGTGGCTCGCCTTGCCCGGTCTCAGCCTGTGGGCCGCACGAAAGGTGTTGTCGCTCACCCAGCCCCTTTCGGTGCGCGTCGCCTTCGATGGCTGGACCTGGCCGGTTGACCTGCTCTCGGTCTTTGCCAGCCTGGCCTTCGTCATTCTGGTGCTGCTGCCAGGTTCGGTCGGCCCCAACCGTTTCGGTCCAGACCCGCGCGGGCGGGAATAGAACTCAATCCCCCGTCAAGATCCGGTCGACCAGTTGCTTCACCGTGGGGGTGAAGTTGTTCGAATAGAACGGGTCTGTGCGGAAGTTGTGCGCATTGTGACCAGCGAACATCAGGTTCTGATGGATGTCTTCACCGTGGACGATCGCCTTCAGAGTCTTCTGGATGCAGAAGCTGCGCGGATCGGCGAGGTAGCCGGTGGTGTAATCGTCATGGTCCTTCCACGCCGAGAAGCCGCAGTGCGACAGGCAGCCCATGCATTCCTTCTGATCGGTCTGGATCTGGTTGCGCTCAGCCTCGTCGACGAAGATGATCGTATCGTCGGGGGTCCGCAGCCCTTCTTTGTAGCCCTGCGCCACCCAGTTACGGGCGCGTTGCAGATCGGCCGGGGCAACCCAGAAGTTCTTGTTGCCCACGCCAACGTCAAGCCGCGCGGTATGCTCGCCCGCTTCGACCTTGGAATAGGGGATCTGCCGCTCGCTGCGCGCTTCTAGATTGCGCAGGAACGGATTGCGCACCGCCGAGCTGTAGAACCCGGTCGGTGAGAAGCGGTGGAGCAGGATATCGCCTTCTTCCAGCGTGCGAAGGTGATCCTTCCACGCCTGCGGGATCGGGCTTTCCTGGGTCAGCAGCGGACGGGTGCCGTACTGGAAGATGATCTGGCCGAGTTCCGGATTGTCGATCCAGTCTTCCCAGTCACGCAGGTACCAGACCCCGCCGGCCATAACGATCGGCACGCTATCGGCAATGCCTTCGGCCCGCATCGTGTCGCGCAGCGCCTTCACGCGGGGATAGGGATCCTGCGGGACCAGCGGATCCTCGGCATTGGACAGGCCATTGTGGCCGCCAGCCAGCCAGGGATCTTCATAGACCACTGCGCCCATCAGGTCGGCAACCTTGTGGTAGGCGCGCTTCCACAGCGCGCGGAAGGCCCGGGCCGAGCTGATGATCGGCAGGTAATTGACGTTGAACTTCGCCACGATCTCTGAAAGCTTGTATGGCATGCCGGCGCCGCAGGTGACCCCGGTGACCAGGCCCTTGGTCCGTTCCAGCACGCCATCCAGGATCTGCTGGGCCCCGCCCATTTCCCACAACACGTTGATGTTGATCGCGCCCTTGCCGTTCGAGACGTCATAGGCACGGTGGATCTGCTCAACCGCGCCCTTGATGCCGTAATCGATCAGCTCTTCGTGGCGATCCTTGCGGGTCGCGCCGAGATAGGGCTGGCTCGAGATGTTGCCGTGCTCGTCATAGAAGTCGGCATTGACCGCGCTGACCGTGCCGATGCCGCCGGCCGCGGCCCAGGCGCCGGAGCTGGCGTGATTCGAAACCGCCACGCCCTTGCCACCCTCAACCAGCGGCCATACTTCCCGGCCACCATAGAGGATCGGTTGCAGCCCCTTGAATCCCATTACGTCCCCGTCTTTCCTGCTGCCGTATTGCACGGCTTGATATCTTTCGCGGCCGGGCGTTCGCCGACAGCCTCAAAAGCGGCATAATAGCCATTTAGTTCCGGCTTTACGACAAATTCCACCAAGCGAAAGCCCACCGCCCCGAATTCGCAGAACAACAGCTGTGGAGGAATCCCGTGCTGGTCGGTTGGCCGGTCGACATCGACCACGATCACCTGTCCACCCGGCTTGAGTCCCGGGCGCAAGTGCCAGAGGAAGGCGTAAGGCTCGGTAACTTCATGATACATATGGACCATGAAGACGCGGTCGAACGAATTGGCCGGCAGCTTTGGATCCGCCACGGCGCCCAGCTTGATCGAGACATTGTCGAGCCGCTCACGCTCAACGCGTTGGCCGAGCCGCTGTATCGCGCCGGGATCGATATCCTGCGCCAGAACACGTCCCTTGGTGCCGACCCGTTCAGCCAGGCGGACTGTGTAATAGCCTTCGCCCGCCCCGATGTCGGCGACAGTTGTGCCGCTTCCAATCTTGGCCAGGTCCATCACCACCTTGGCTTCGCCCAGGTTGTCGCGCTGGTCTTCGTCGGAAAATTCGTTGCTGACTACGGTCGAAACCGGGCGGAAAGCCTTGGGGAAATCGCGCGCGCCTTCGGGCCGCGATGGATCGGCCGTCTGCCGGTTGCAACCGGCCAGCGCTCCGGCAAGGAGCAGCAGGGCGGCCGCGCGCCGGATCAATCGACGTCCTCCACCTCAACCTTTTCGCCGGAGACCCGCTGGGCGAGCGCTGCGGCCATGAACGGATCGAGCGCGCCGTCGAGCACGTCCGACGGCGTCGGGCTGGTCACACCGGTGCGAAGGTCCTTCACCATCTGGTATGGCTGGAGGACGTAGGAGCGGATCTGGTGGCCCCACCCGATATCGCTCTTCGCAGCGTGCTCAGCGCTGGCGGCCTCCTCGCGCTTTTGCATCTCGGCCTCGTAAAGCCGAGATTTCAACATCCCCATCGCGATTTCGCGGTTCTTGTGCTGGCTGCGGTCCTGCTGGCTGGCGACGATGATTCCCGAGGGAACGTGGGTAAGGCGAACGGCGGAATCGGTGGTGTTGACGTGCTGGCCACCAGCCCCGGACGCCCGGTAGGTGTCCATTTTGAGGTCGGCGGGATTGATCTCGATCTGGAACGTGTCATCGATCACCGGGTAGACCCAGACCGAACTGAAGCTGGTATGGCGGCGAGCCGAACTGTCGTAAGGCGAGATCCGGACCAGGCGGTGGACCCCGCTTTCGGTCTTGGCATAGCCATAGGCGTTCTCGCCCTTGACCATGATCGTGGCCGATTTGATTCCGGCCTGGTCGCCAGCCTGATACTCGATCGTATCGACCTTGAAGCCGCGCTTTTCGGCCCAGCGGGTGTACATTCGGAAGAGCATCTCAGCCCAGTCCTGGCTTTCCGTACCCCCGGCCCCGGCGTGGATTTCGATATAGGTATCGTTACCATCGGCTTCGCCGCCGAGCAGCGCCTGAACCTTGTCGGCATCGGCTCGGTCAGCCAGCGCGCTGAGTGCGGCAACGCCTTCCTCGACGGTAGCTTCGTCGTCTTCCATCTCGCCGAGTTCGACGAACTCGATCGCATCGGCCATCTTGGCGGAGATGTCATTGACGGTGCCGACCGCGGCTTCGAGCCGGCGGCGTTCCTTCATGACGGCTTCGGCTTCCTTTGGATTGTCCCACAGCTTGGGGTCCTCGACCCGGGCGTTAAGCTCGTCGAGGCGCCGCAGCGCGCGATCCCAGTCAAGGAATTTGCGAACGAGGGCCAGCGCGGCCTCGATCCGATCGATATAAGCCTGCCCTTCGGCACGCATGGTACTGCTACTCCACTAGAACACGAAGGCACCCCAGAGCGCCCCGGCCCCGCTTAGCGCAAGCCCCTCGATTGTAAAGCGCAGCCTTATCGGCGCAGCGCGCGTACCGCCTGCAGCGTCAGGCGGACGTGATCGCGGTAGTCCATGTTGGAATGAACGAACTTCACCCGGCGGTCCTTGCCGATGACGAAAGAGGTACGGCTGGTTACCCCGGCATTGGTCCCGTCAGGCTTCTTGAGCATCACGTCATAGGCGGCGATGATCTGCGGGCTGGCGATGGCCACGGCGAACTTGTCACGGCAAGCCTCGGTCGAAAAGCGCTTGAGCGATACCATGTCATCGGCCGACATCCCGATCACGGTTGCGCCGGCCGCCTTGAAATCGGCACTTGCCTCGGCAAAGGCGTGCGCCTCAAGCGTGCAGCCCTGGGTAAAGGCCTTGGGGTAGAAGTAGAGCACGACCGGCCCCTTCTTCAGCGCCTGCTCCAGATTGAAAGTGAACGGCTTTCCGGCCAACGCTCCTTGGGTCACGATCTGCGGTGCACGGGCACCGTTCGGCAGGACAGCAGGAGCAGCGGCGGGGATCGCCAGGGTCGTGAGCGAGGCCAATACGGCTAGGACAAAGCGGTTCATGCCGCGCAATCTGCGCGCGATCACCGCTGCTGTCCAGCCTGTCCTATTGTACGCCTATCGAAGCATCGGCGGCGATGGTCGGGCTTGACGTCGGGGCTTCCTCTTCGCTCGCCGTTTCCTCGGCTTTGGGCGCTCTGGATCCGCGTGACGCACCGCGCCGGATCGCCGCGATCAACGCATCGCGCTGCTTGGCGAGCTCTTCTGTGCTCGGCCCGGTTCGGGCTTCGGCTTCGGCCTTGAATGCCTCCCAGATCAACGAGGACTTCGGATCGTTGCCCGGCATGCCATCGAGCACGCGTTTGCCGCTTATCCGGTCAACCCGGACCATGTAGACGCCCTTCGGCGCAACGAAAGCCCGCTGGCTCCAGCGCGGCTTGGTCGCCTGAACCAGCTGCTTGAAGATCGGCGCGGCGATCGTCCCGCCCTGGGCATAGCCGCCCATCGGGATCGGCTGGTCATAACCGAGATAGACCCCGCCGACGATTTCCTGATTACCGCCCACAAACCAGACGTTGGTTGGGCCGCTGGTGGTCCCGGTCTTGCCGAACAGGGGAATACCGAGATCGCGCAGCGCTACGGCCGTGCCACGCGTAACCACGCCTTCGAGCATGTGGACGACCTGGTAGGCAGTGCGCGGGTCCATCACTTCCTTGCCGCGCGGGGCAAGGCGCGGCATGGGTTTGCCGTCCCACTCAGCCATGTTGCACTTCTCGCACTTGCGGGTGTCTGCCCGCCAAATCACCTTGCCGTTGCGATTCTGGACATAGTCGATGATCGACGGGGGATACTGCACCCCGTTGTTGGCCAATGCGGCATAGCTGTTGACCATCTTCTCGACGGTCGTCTCACCGGCGCCCAGCGCGAACGCCAGATAGGGCGGATACTTGCCGATGCCAACCCGCTCGATCGTGCGCACCACATTGTCCATCCCGGCGTCGTTGGCGATCCGCACGGTCATCAGGTTGCGCGATTGCTCCAGCCCCCAGCGCATCGTGTGGCTTCCGCTACCGCCCCCGCCGCCGAAGTTCTGGAAGCATTTCTGCCCCAGCTTCGATCCCTGGTAGACGCAGAACTTGCCATCGACGACCTCGCTCGACGGGCTCATCCCGAAATCGAGTCCGGTGCCATAGACGAAGGGCTTGATGGTCGATCCTGGCTGGCGCAGCGCCTGAGTGGCGCGATTGAAGCTGCCGAGGCCAGGATCGAACCCGCCCTGCATTGCCAGGATCCGGCCCGAGAAAGCCTCTTGCATCAGCATGCCGCCAGCGATTTCGGGGATGACCCGAAGCGCCCAGGCATTACCCGACGGCGCTACAGCGATGACATCGCCCTTGCGAAGCGCGTCTGGCGCGCTGACCAGCGGGCCAGTTTTGCCATCAGCAAACCCGACAGTGGCCCGGCCGCCCGCACGCTCGATCACCAAGGCGATCCGCCAATCCTGATAGCTGATCGATTTGCCCAGTGCGATCAGTTGGCTCTGCCACTTGTCGTCATCGACATCGATATTCTCGAGCGGCTTTGAAAAGGCCCGGCCGCCGCCATAGCGCAGCAGTCCGGCGCGCAAGGCATCCTGCGCCGCTTTCTGCATTTGCGGATCGAGCGACGTGCGCACCCACAGCCCGCCATCATAGACGCTGTTCGGCCCGGCCTCGGAATTCTCTCCGTATTTCTCGATCAGATTGCGGCGCACTTCCTCAACGAAATAGCCGGTCGATGGATCGTAGGCGGCTGCCCGGCGTGGGATGATCCCGAGCGGCTGGGCCTTGGCCTGAGCGGCTTCCTGAGCGGTGGCCGCGCCGTTCTTGACCATCTGGTCGAGCACCCAATTGCGGCGCTCAATTGCGCGGTCGGCATATTTCTCGCGCCCGTAGATCTCGGGCCCGCGCGGCAAGGCGGCCAGAAACGCGTTCTCCGCCAGCGTCAGTTCGCCCACGCTCTTGCCAAAATAGGCCTGCGCTGCCGCCTCAACCCCGAAGCTTTGCCGCCCCAGCGGAATTTCGTTGAGATAGAGTTCCAGGATCTGCTGCTTGGTCAGCACGCCCTCGATCCGCCGCGCCAGGACCATTTCCTTAAGCTTGCGGGTGACCGAATATTCGTTGCCGATCAGAATGTTCTTGGCGACCTGCTGGGTGATGGTCGAACCGCCCTTGGCGCGTTCCCCCGAACCGAACTTGGACGCATAGTCGACCACGGCCCCGACAAGGCCGCTGTAATCGACCCCGCCGTGAGTCCAGAAGGTCTTGTCCTCGGCCGAGAGATAGGCGTTGATCAATGGCTTCGGGAAATCGACGAAGCGCAACTGAACGCGCCGTTCGCGGGCATAGGCATAGACAATATCGCCGTTCACACCGCGGACCATGGTCGGCAGACGTGGCTGATAGGTCAGCAAGCGGTCAGCCGAGGGGAGGTTCCAGGTAACCGCGATCCATAGCCCCAGGAATGCGGCGAACCCTGCACCAAGGATATAGTTTAGAATCCGGAAGCGCTTACTTTCACTCCAGCGCCGCTCGTGCCAGCGGCCAAACCGGCTCTCTTTAAAGCGGGTGCGGAGACCCAACAGCCAGGCCAAGGCCGCTGCAAACCAGCTCTTTATGCCGGAAAACAAGCCGCGCGCTTCCCTGCGGATGCGCAAATGGACGGATTCGGGAACGTCGTCGTCAGCCATTGCCGACTGGCTCTAGCACGGCGGTGGACAGTATATCCAGCGGCTTCCTACGCAGCATTTGGGGATGATCCGGTTCGGGCAAGGTAGGCGCGGATCGCTTGGCCGACGGTCTCGGCAAAGGCCATCCGCCCTGCTTGAGAAGTCAGCCGCTCCACATCGATCGGATTGTTGATATAGCCGCTTTCGAACAGGATCGACGGTACGTCGGGCGATTTCAGCACTGCGAAGGCCGCAGATTGGGTGGTCGTTTCCTTAAACGGCATCCGGCCCTGCCCTTCCCGCAGGATCAGCCGCGCAAGCTCTTCCGACCTGGCTTGAGTCTCGCGCTGCGACAGATCGACCAGGATCGCTCCGACCGAATCCCTTTGATCCTCTATCCGCACCCCGCCGATTTCGTCAGCCGCGTTTTCCCGCGCCGCCATTCTTTCGGCCACTTCGCTGCTGCCCTTGGCCGATAGGGTATAGACCGTCGCGCCGATCGCTCCGCTCGACACCTCGGTACTGTCGGCATGAATCGATATGAACAGGTCCGCACGAAGCCGCCGGGCAATCGAGGTCCGTTCGGGCAGGAACAGGTAGCGATCATCGCTGCGGGTCAAAGCCACCCGGACCCCCCCCTTTCTGAGCAAATCGTCGCGCAGCGCTTTGGCAAGTGCCAAGGTCAGATCTTTCTCCCGCACATTTCCCAAACCTGCCCCAGGATCCTTGCCGCCGTGCCCGGCATCGATCACCACCAGCGGCCGCGAGGCATCCAGCGGCCCTTCGATCTTCGGCAGGGCCGCCAGCGCTGCGGGCGCGGGCAGGTCGACCTTGACCACATAGTCGAAGCCGCGGCCCGGCCGGCCAAAGCTGCGATCAGCCAGAACCATTGCCGCAAAAACCGCGACAGGGAACAGCAAAACCAGCAGAACGAGCAGAATGCGACGCATGCGCTTGCACTTAGTCAGACCGGGCAGCGCGCGCAATCGCCTTGCCGCCGTCGGCAAGCGATGCTAGTCAGCCACCAACCGAAATGCGGCGCGGCATGGCTTGCCTGCTTTTCGGGGGGAGAATCCGGACTAAATATACCGGATCAAACAGGTTGATGCCGTAATGAGAAGCGTGTTCCCGTCCACTTTGCCGAATGCCCGCGGGCATGCGGCGCTGCTGGCGGAATTCGCTGTGCGACCCTATTCGCCGCACGATCTTGTTGCTGCAGACACAATCATCGCCGCCAAGGCCGCCTTTGGCCCTGGCTCTATCGATAGGTCCGCGCCAGCTTTCCCGGGATACCCGGCCTGGCATGGAGTTTCCGCAAATAGCCGCGCTGGCCAGACGATCGCCCCAACGGGGCCGGTCGCCGCTTGGCGCGCACGGAGAATATACAATGACAATGCGCATGTTGATCGATGCGCGCCACCCGGAAGAGACCCGGGTGGCGGTGCTCAAAGGCAACCGGATTGAAGAATTCGACTTTGAATCTGCTGAACACAAGCAGATCAAGGGCAACATCTACCTCGCCAAAGTAACCCGCGTAGAACCGTCGCTGCAGGCGGCGTTCGTCGATTTCGGTGGTAACCGTCACGGGTTCCTGGCCTTCAGCGAAATCCATCCGGACTACTACCAGATCCCCAAGGAAGACCGCGAGGCCCTGCTGGCGGAAGAAGCCGCCCATGCCGAGGAAGAAGCCGCCCTACGCGCGATTGCTGAGGGTGAGGAAGATTTCGTCGGCGATGATGAACTGGGCGAAACCCTGGCCGACGACATGGCCGGGACCACGCACGAGCATCACCATGACGAAGACGATTTCGGTGGTTTGACCGAAGTCGACACCGCGGAAAAGGACGAAGTCGCGACGATCGAAGACGGTCATGTCGAAAACGGCTTTGACCACGATGGTGAAGAATCGGGCGAAGACAGCGATTCCGACGAACCGCGCCGCGGGCGTGGCCGGGGCCGCCGCCGTCAGGGCGGCAACCGCGGCCATGCCAAGGAAGCCGACGAACTGCGCGCCAAGCGGATGGCGCTGCGTCGTCGCTACAAGATTCAGGACGTGATCCAGCGTCGCCAAGTGCTGCTGGTCCAGGTCGTCAAGGAGGAACGCGGCAACAAGGGTGCCGCGCTGACCACTTACCTCAGCCTGGCCGGCCGCTATTGCGTGCTGATGCCCAATTCCAGCCATGGTGGCGGGATCAGCCGCAAGATCAGCTCGGCCGCCGATCGCAAGCGCCTGAAGACCATCATTGCTGAGCTTGACCTGCCCAAGTCGATGGGCTGCATCGTCCGCACCGCCGGGCTGCAGCGCACCAAGACCGAGATCAAGCGCGATTTCGACTACCTGGCCAGGCTGTGGGACGGAATTCGCGAAACCACGCTGAGCAGCACGGCTCCGGCGCTGATCCATTCGGACAGCGATCTGATCAAGCGCGCGATCCGCGACATCTACAATCGCGAGATCGAGGATGTCGTGGTCGAAGGCGAAGACGGCTATCGCGCCGCCCGTGACTTCATGAAGCTGTTGATGCCGAGCCACGCCAAGCGGGTGAAGCACTATGCCGATCCGGTGCCGCTGTTCCAGCGCTATGGCGCCGAGGATCAGCTGACCGCGATGTACGATCCGGTCGTCCAGCTGAAGAGCGGCGGCTATATCGTCATCAATCCGACCGAAGCGCTGGTTTCGATCGACATCAACTCGGGCCGCTCGACCAAGGAGCACGGAATCGAGGCGACCGCGTTCAATACCAACCTTGAAGCCGCGCGCGAAATCGCCCGCCAGCTGCGCCTGCGCGACATGGCCGGCCTGGTGGTGATCGATTTCATCGATATGGAATACAACTCCAACGTCCGAAAAGTCGAAAAGGCGATGAAGGACGCGCTGAAGAACGATCGGGCGCGGATCCAGGTGGGCCGCATCTCGTCATTCGGCCTGATGGAAATGAGCCGCCAGCGCCTACGCACCGGTGTGCTCGAAGCCACCACCCGCGGCTGCCCGCACTGCGACGGCACCGGCCTGGTCCGCACCGCCTCCAGCGCCGGTCTTTCGGCCCTGCGCCTGATCGAGGATGAAGCGGCCAAGGGCAAGGGTTCGGTCATCTCGCTCTTTGCCAGCACCGAAGCGGCGGTTTACCTGCTCAACGCCAAGCGCTCCGATCTCGGTGAGATCGAGGAACGCTATGGCGTCCGCGTCGAAGTGCTGCCCGAGGGTGAGAACGAAGGCGCCAAGATGCGCGTTGCTTCGTCCGGCCCGCGCCCCGAATTCACCCCGCGCTTCGAACCGATCGTGATCGAAGAAGACGATGACGATATCATCGAGGACGAGGACGAGTTCGAGGCCGATAACGAAGAGCGCCGGGATGATGGCGAAGGCCGCGGCAAGCGCCGCCGCAAGCGTCGTCGCCGTGGCGGCCGTGATCGCGACGGTGAAGGTGAAGGTGAATCCGGCCAGCGCGATGATGCCGACGAAGGCGACGAGTCCGACTCCGAGGACGGGGATGGTGCAACCGGGGAACGCTCTGCCGAGGATGGCGAAGCGCCGCGCAAAAAGCGCCGCCGTGGTCGCCGCCGCCGCGGTGGCCGTGGCCGTGGTGACGGTGAAGGCGGTATCGAGGGGGGCGAAGACGAAGCCGGCGATACCGACGATGCGGCGACCGATGATGCACCGGCGGAAGCTGCTGGCGCAACCGAGGTCGCTGCCGAAGAGGCTCCGGCCAAGCCCAAGCGCAGCCGCAAGAAGAAGGTAGAAGCCGAGGAAGCGCCTGCTGCCGAAGAAGCACCCGCCGCCGAAGAACCGGCTGTGGCTGCTGAGGAAGCCCGGGCCAAGCCGAAGCGGACCCGCAAGAAAAAGGTTGAGGCTGAAGCCGAAGTTGAAGCCCCCGCCCCTGTTGCGGAAGAACCGGCTGCCGAGGAAGCTCCGGCCAAGCCCAAGCGCAGCCGGAAGAAGGCGGTTGAGCCTGCCTCGGAAACGATCACCGAAGAGGCCGCCACTGCTCCTGCCGAACTTACGGATGAAGAGCCAGCGACGCCACGGCGTGGCTGGTGGCAACGGACCTTCGGCGAATAGCCGCTTCCACGAACCGGAATTTTTGCTCAGTGATCGGCCGCCCTCGGGCTGCCGATCACCTGGCACCCGATCACTGTAATGCTTCTCTATCCGGCCTTTGCCGCCTCACCCCATTCCATCCACCCCGCCCAGCGGGGGGTCTTGGGGGCATAACGCTCGCCTGTCTGCAGCGGTGCAAATCCTGCCGCCGAAATTGCACTGCTGACCGGACGCGTCAGATGGCACCCACCAGCGAGCCGCTTCCAGACCGGCTCGATCCGCCCTTGCCAATTGCGGACACGCTGATCGGGTGCGCTACCATGCTCGGCATAGAGCAGCCGCCCGCCTGGGCGCAGAATTCGGCGCAGTTCTCTCAAAGTCTGCGCCTGATCACCAACCGAACACAACGTGAAGGTGCAAACGACGCAATCGAAACTTTCGTCTTCGAACGGGATCGCTTCGCCGTACCCTTGCCTGACATCGGCGGCCCAGCCCTTTTTGGCGACAGCCTCGCGGGCATATTGGAGTCCCTTGGCGGAAGGATCCATGCCCGAAAAGGACGTAACCTTACCTAAATCATAGAACTCATGATTGAGACCACCACCGCAGCCGATTTCAAACACCTTTCCGCTCGCTAGCGGGACGACTTTATCTCGCAGCGCCGACACCGCCGGAGACGAACAGGCGCACTGGATGAGCCGCGGAACGACATTTTCGTCATACCAGTTTCCAAAACCCATGGCCGCTTGCCCTCCTCTGCCCGTGTGCAGCCATGATGGCACAAACGCGCGTCAGGGGAAGCGCCAAGATAACCAACAATGCAAGGCCCTCCTGACGGCCCGCCACGGCCCGGCAGCGAGTACGCGAACCACTTTTCCAGATCGTCCCAGTCAAGCGTTGACCAAATAGCCCCGCAGTCGGAAGTCAATTGACGTTCGTAATCCCCTCTCGCGCGGGCCCTAGGATATACATATTTGATACCAGCCCCAATTGCAGCTAGTCTGCCGAGAAATGTCAGAACTGCTGAAACAGACTGCCCTGCTCGATAGCTTGACCGACAAGCAGCGCGAAGTGCTGTTGCTGGTTGCGGAAGGCATGACCAGCAAGGAAATCGCCAGAAAATTGAGCATTTCGGAAAGCGCGGTCAACCAACGGATCGAGGTGATCAGGCAGCGCCTGGGAGGGATGTCCCGGGCTAGCATTGCCCGCCTCTACCGCGACACCAACGCCCTGATATTCACGATTCCAACCAGTAATTCTCTTACAGGTAATGCAATCCATCTTCAGGCCGAGAGCGAATTCGACCAGCAGTTGTCGTCGGAGGGTGCCGAAGTCTTCAACGCACCTGGTGACGAGGCCGACGGCGAGTTGCAACCCTCCACTTTTCCCCTTTTGATGCGCGGAAGCGAAGGCAAGCAGTGGCGCCATGCCGCTGTAGTCTTGATTGCCGTGGGGGTCGTCAGTCTGGCCCTACTACTGATCGTTGTCAGCCATAGCCTGCTCGATATGCTCGGCCAAGGTCACGGCAGCTAAAATGGGCGCGGCTTTTGCTCTCCTGTTCGTATTGAACGTGATCGCTTGTGTAGTCTGCCTCAAACATCGCTGCTTGCTCCACTGCGACTGCAACGCGGCTTTGATTCTGCCGACTGCCGCCTGGTTTGCCGTCGAGGCCAGCGCCTTGCCGGCATACCTAGGCCCGCTGGTCACCTTGACCGTTGCCGAGCTTGGAGCGCTGGTCTTGCTGGTGCGGCTGGTCGATTATCATGACCGCTGGTTACCAATCGTTATAGGCTCCCTCGCCTTGATCGCAGCATTGGGTGGCCTGCTCGATCTGTTTGGCCTTGGTATGGCCGGCACCGTCCGCCGCGCTATTGCACTCACAAGTTGGGCCCTGGCTAGCGGATTGACGATTGCATCAGGAATCGCGCTGCTAGGTTACACCAGGCTCCGTGGGCAAACCGCAGGCATTGCTCCGAGCGATCCACTAGGCTAGCCTTACCGGGCGAAAAGGGAATCTAATGACCCACGGCGCCAAACCCATGCCGCAGCTAACCAAGAAGCAACGCGACGTTTTGGCGCTAGTTGCAGATAACCGCACCAGCAAGGAAATTGCGGCTCGCTTGGGCATATCGGAAAGCGCGGTAAATCAGCGTATCGAAATGGTCAGAGCTCGCCTCGGCGGGCTTCCTCGGGGTGAACTGGCCCGCCTTTACAGGCAGAAGTATTCACCTAATGATTTGAATTTAGAAGAGTCTTTGCCAACATGGCAGAAAATTCACCTTCCCAATGCGGACCGATTTAGCAAAGAAGGACTTGCGGAAAGTATCCCTCCTTCCGGGTCCGACGGGTCGCGCTTGGCGGAGCCGGACAAAGGGGATGGGTCGCGACTGACCGCAGTTTTCTTCCAACCGGACGATACTTGGCTGTGGCGCGATGATCGCGCCACAGCCCTTGTTCGCTTTGGCATGATCGCGGCAATTGTTGGCGCTTCGCTTGCGATCGCCTTTGCTGTGACCAATTTCTTGGGGCCGGTGGGCGGATGACCATTCATTTTCCCCTCGGGGCTGCTTGCCCCTGCGCGATGAATCGCTAGAGAGGGCCGCAAAGGGCGGTACCACGCCACCGAAAAACAGGGACTGTCATGGCAAGCTTCACTCTCCCCGCTAACAGCAAGATCAGCGGCAAGGGCACGCACCACAAGGCTGAAGGTGTCGGACGGGTCAAGAAGTTCACGGTCTATCGCTACGATCCCGACAGCGGCGAGAACCCGCACTACGACGTTTTCGAGATCGATCTCGACAAGTGCGGACCGATGGTTCTCGACGCGCTGATCAAGATCAAGTCGGACATGGACCCGACGCTGACCTTCCGCCGGTCATGCCGCGAGGGGATCTGCGGATCCTGCGCGATGAACATGAACGGCCGCAACGGCCTCGCCTGCACCACCGCGATCGAAGACCTCTCCGGCGATGTTCGGATCACCCCGCTCCCGGCCATGGAAGTGGTGAAGGACCTGGTCCCCGATTTTACCCACTTCTATGCCCAGTACGCTTCGATCCGGCCCTGGCTGCAGACCGTCAGCACCACGCCCTCGGGCAAAGAGCGGCTGCAAAGCCCCGAACAGCGCGAGAAGCTTGACGGGCTCTACGAATGCATCCTGTGCGCCTGCTGCTCGACCAGCTGCCCGAGCTATTGGTGGAACAGCGACAAGTTCCTTGGTCCGGCGATCCTGCTCCAGGCCTATCGCTGGCTAGCCGACAGCCGCGACGAGATGACCGGCGAACGGCTTGACGAGTTGGAGGATCCGTTCCGACTTTATCGCTGCCACACGATCATGAACTGCGCCAACGTCTGCCCCAAGGGCCTGAGCCCGGCCCGCGCGATAGCCGAGATCAAGAAGCTGCAGGCGGAGCGCCACGTTTGAGCGAGACGGGTTACGGCGATGATCGCGGGTTCCGGAGTGAGCCCGATCCCGAGAATCCCGGTTGGCACACCTGGCAGCTGATCGATTCGACCCGCTTCAACAGCTGGATGTTTCCCAAGCTGTTGGTCCGCGCAGATCCTGACGGCAAGGCGCGGCTGCGGATGTTCCCCGAACACCGCCACACCAACCTGGGCAACAACATCCACGGCGGAACGGTGATGGCGCTGGTCGACATCGCGCTGTTCGCCTGTTCGCGGATGCTGGGGATTATCGAGGCGGGGACTGCGGTCACGCTTGATCTCAACGTCCAGTTCATCGGCGCAGGCAAGCCGGGCATTCCCTGCGATGCGGTAACCGAAGTGCTGAAGGAAACCCGGCGACTGGTTTTCCTGCGCGGCGTGGTGGAACAGGGCGATGGTCACCTGGTCGCGGCATTCTCGGGAACGATCCGCAAGCCCACCGGGCCGCGATGACCCGGATTTCCGATCGTTATGCGCAGCTGGTCGAGGCTGGCGAGCTGCGCGCCGATCCTGAACAGCTCGCCGCAGCGGAGCGGCTCGATGCCTTGCAGCAGCAACTGGAGTCCGCTTCGTCGCCGGGGCTGCTCGGAAAACTGTTCGGAAAGAAGGCTCCAGCGCCGCGCGGGCTCTACCTGTGGGGCGGGGTCGGCCGCGGCAAGTCGATGCTGATGGACCTGTTTCACCAGTGCCTCGAAGTTCCGGAGAAGCGCCGGGTCCACTTCCACGCCTTCATGATCGAGGTTCACGCCCGGCTGCGCGAGGCCCGCAAGAGCGAAACCGGCGACCCGATCCCGCCGGTTGCCGCAGCAATTGCCACCGGGCTGAGGGTTCTGGCCTTCGACGAAATGGTCGTGAACAATTCGGCCGATGCAATGATCATGAGCCGGCTGTTCACCGCCCTGATCCGCGACCATGGCCTGGTCATCGTCACGACCAGCAACCGGGCGCCGAACCAGCTCTACAAGGACGGGCTCAACCGCGAGCATTTCCTGCCGTTCATCGCCCTGATCGAGCAGGACCTTGACGTCATGGCGCTCAACGGCCCGTTCGACTACCGGCTCGAACGGCTCGCGGGGATCGATACGTGGCACACCCCCCTGGGTGACGCCGCCACTGCGCAAGTGCGGGAGGCGTTCTTCCGGCTGACCGACTATCCGCCGGAAGACAGCGCCCATGTTCCCTCGGCCGATCTGGACCTCGGTGGCGGGCGAATCCTTCACGTTCCAAAAAGCCTGAAGGGTGTCGCCGTCTTCAGCTTCAAGCGGCTGTGCGCCGAAGCCCGCGGCGCGCCCGACTACCTGGCGATCGCGCAGGCTTATCACACCGTGATCGTCGTCGGCATTCCGCAGATGGGGCCGGAAAACCGCAATGAAGCGGCCCGCTTTGTGACGCTGATCGACGCGCTGTACGAGAACAAGGTCAAGCTGTTCGCCACCGCTGCGGCAGAGCCGGACCAGCTCTATACCGCCGGCGACGGCGCGTTCGAATTCGAGCGCACCGTCAGCCGGCTGATGGAAATGCAAAGCGCCGAGTACCTCGCCGCCGGTCACGGCGAGGCCTAGGCCTAGATCTCAAGCCGCACGGTAACGCGGAGGTCGCGTCCGGCCAGCGGTGCATAGTCTTTCAGGTAGGACGCGTGACGCCGCGCATCGACATTGAACAGGTTGTTCGCCGACAGCAGGATGCTGAGCGGCCCATCGTCGCCAGTCGGCCGCCAGATCGCCGAAAGGTTGACCATGGTATAAGCCTGCGTGGCGGTTTCAAACGCGGCGATACGGTTCTGGGCAAAGACATGCTCTGCCTCGACCGAAAGGTCGAGATGCGGCGATTTGGCGCTGAGCCCGCCCATGACCCGTAGCGGCGGTATGCGCGGCGCAGCGCCTACACCGACGATTTCAGAGCGAACGTAATCGATCAACGCCGTCGCATCGATGTTCCAGGGGCCAGGCTTGGCCAGGGTCACATCTGCCTGGGCTTCGAAACCATAGAGCCGGGCATTGGCTTGACGCATCTCGAAAACCGGCAGCCCGTCTTCGATCACACCGGTCCGGTCGTCATAAACGAAGTTGCTGTACCAGTTGTGGAACACCGAGGCTTCGAACTTCAGCCCGTCGACATGGCCACGGACGATTGCTTCGGCCGACCAGACCCGTTCGACCTTGAGGTCTGGATCGCCGATCTCGAAAGCTGATGTGCCGGCATGCGGGCCGTTGGCAAACAGTTCCTCTGCCGAAGGTGCGCGCTCGGTATGGGCAACGTTGAAGGCCAGCTTCCAGCCCTCGGCGAAATCGTAGGCGCCGCCCAAGGCGCCGGAAAAGGTTTCGAACCGCTTTGATCCGGTGAAAAATTGCGGATGGGAGAGATCCGGCTTGGCCGTCTGCTGGGTATGCTCGTACCGCGCCCCGGCTTCCAGCAGCCACGGGCCGCTTTCGAACTGCTGCAGCGTGAAGAAGCCAATCTGCTCGGTGCTGTTCTTGGGCAGAAAGGCTTCAGCGCCGACAACGTTGAAATCACGGATGACCAATTGGGAGCCGGTCACGCCCTTCCAGCCGCCGCGATCGGCCTGAACCAGCTCAAGCCGCCCCTCCATGCCCTTGCTGAAGAACGTCGTTCCGATGCCGCCGTCCGGTTCGATTTCGGAATGGACGTAATCGCCATAGGCATAGCGGAAGGCGAGTTTTTCGATGAGCGATCCGCCGGATTCCAGTTCGGCCCGGGCATCGATCCGGTCTTGCCGCAGCTTGATCCGCGGGGCTTCCTGGCCCTCACCCGGTGCGGTCGCGAAACGGATCGGCACGCCATAGAGGCTGTCATAGTGGCTGTAGGCGACACCGATGTTGCCGCCGTCGGTAACGTAAGCCACCCCAGCCCCGGCGGTCCAGGTCTCGTTCGCGGTATTCGGCAAGATGCCTTTGAGCGCGGCATTGGCGGCGAAATCGATTTCGGGATCGGCTTCGGGATCGGGCGGCAGCAGGCTTGAGGCGGTCGCCTTCGCCCGTAGTGCCGGGGTCAGCGCGTAGCCTCCGATCCGAAGATCGTCGGTCTTGAGCCATGATCCATCGACGTGGCCGACCCAGTTACCGCCGAGCGGCACTTCAGCAGACATCGCGCCCATCCGCTCCTTGGCGGCGCTGCCATAGCCGGCCATCGCCGACAGGTGGATCGGCTCGTCAGGAACCTGGCTAGGAATGCGCCGGTCGATCACATTGACCACCCCGCCGCTGGCCGATGATCCGTAAAGCAGCGATTGTGGACCGCGCAGCACTTCGATCCGCTGGGCCAGCAGCGGGTTGACCACCGGGGCATGATCGACCGAGGTGTTCGATACGTCGATCGAGCCGATTCCGTTGGAAAGCACCCTGACCCGTTCGCCTTGCAGGCCGCGCAGAACCGGTCGGGAAGCCGAGGGACCGAACGAGGTTGCGGAAACGCCGGGAGTATGCGTCAGGCTGTCGCCCAGCCCCGGCCGGGCGTTGGCTACCAGTTGCTCAGCCTGGACGACGGCGACGCCGGAAACCGAATCCTGCGCCGAAGCGCGGCGCATGGCCGTCACTACAATCTCTTCGTTCGCGCTGTCGTGGTAGTCGACTTGATCGGCCTCCCGAGCGACGGCGACAGTGGGAGCCGTGGCGGCCAGGGCAATCGTTATGGCGGAAATGGAGACGCAGAAGCGGGAAATCATTCAGGATCCGATGACTGAGTTGCACCGCTCCCTTAACCGCCCTGTTGGGCTGTTACAATATCTCATTACGGATCGGCTTGCGATCCGCCGCGCCTTCGCCTCGACTCGCCTCACCGACAGAGCTCGCGGATCTAAACCCGGCGTTAGCACTAACGAAAAATTACCATATTGCGCCTAATCCGTCCGAATGATGAAGGGATTGCATCACAGCGCGCCCGCAATCCGCCTTGAGCCATACACGCTTAAGGCGTTGATTTTCATCGTCCCCATGTTCTGCGAATGCCGATTCACGGGGGATCTCGCCTGATGTGGCCGTTCCGCCGGACAACTGCCGCAAAGAAGCGTACAACACGAACCAGGATCTACGTCTGGACGCTGCTGATCTGCGTCTTCATTGCGGCAATTGATCTGGCACTTCCGCTTGAGGGCGTGTTCCGCGGGGTCAGGAACCAAGTCCGGGCCCGGCCCGCCGACCAATCCGTGGTAGTTGCTGCGATAGACTTGAAGACGATTCAGGCATTCGGTTCTGACTATTACTCACGCGAATACAACGCAAAGCTTCTTGATCAGGTCTTCAAAGCCGGTGCTAAGCGCGCCTATTTCGACGAGGTTTTTTCAAAACCAATCGATGCTGCAGGTGACCGCGCCTTTGCCGCGGCCCTTGCTCGCAACAAGGGTCGGGTTTTTACCGGCGCATTCCTGGCTCCAAATGGCAAGGGCGGAACCTTGGAACCGGTCTGGCCGCATCCCATGTTTGCTGGGGTTACGACTGTTCGTTCGCTGACTGGGGATCGCAACCCGGCTTCGCTCACGGCGGAATTGTATTACAGCGACCAATTCGAGGGCAAGACTGCGCCCTCCATTGCGTCCGATATTGCCAACAGGCATGGGCAGCATGGTCGGCTGTTTCTGCCCGACTGGTCAATTACAGCGAGCTCCGTGCCAACAATAAGCGTCCTCGATATTGTTGATGGCAAGGTTTCGCCAGATGAGCTTCGCGGCAAGGACGTTATCGTTGGTGTAACCGCCCAAACCAATGACTTTGCCTATGTATTCGGGCAGGGCTGGATTCCCGGTGTCTATGTTCACGCTGTGGGTGCACAGACGCTCAAAGAAGGTGCACCGCTGGATATCGGATGGATTCCGCCCATGCTTGTCGCAGCCCTTCTTGCGCTTGCGATAGTCAGGGAGCGAAGCCGGAAAAAGGGGGCAGCAATCGTTGTCGTTGCTGTCCTGCTGGCTGCTGCAGCCCCGCTCCTGCTCGACAGCCTTCTGATCAAGGCAGACTATCTGGCGGCTTTCCTGATGTTTGGCCTTGTCACTTACCGGACTGCAAGCCTGCGCGAAATCTCCGAAGCGCGGCTCAAGAATGCCGGATCGCTGCTGCCCAATCTTGCCGCGCTGAGGGAAGAGCCGCTTGCATCAGCAAACCCGATCATCGCCATGCGCATTCGCAACTATGCCGCGATCTGTGCCAGTTTCCAGACGGGGGTCGAAGACGAGCTTATCAATGAGCTCGCCCGGCGCTTGACGCTACCCAATGTCATTACGACCTTCTATCAGGCCGAGGACGTGCTCTATTGGCTCGGTCCGCAGTTGTCCTTGACCGAGCTTGAGGACCATCTGGCCGGCCTTGCCCGCCTGGTCGAGAGCCAGTTCCAAATCCGCGGCCGCAAACTCGACATCCACATTGCTTTTGGTGTCGATGTAGAGCTGGCACGCCCGGTTTCGAACCGGATCGGCGGGGCATTGCTGGCAGCCGACACCGCAGCCTC
Organism: Novosphingobium sp. UBA6272; assembly: GCF_002440635.1. Taxonomy (GTDB): domain Bacteria; phylum Pseudomonadota; class Alphaproteobacteria; order Sphingomonadales; family Sphingomonadaceae; genus Novosphingobium. Next base: position 28,667 of record NZ_DJUW01000034.1, read on the forward strand.
AAAGCACCAGCTGGTTCAGTTCAACTCCAGCGCCAATGACGAAGACGTGGCCTGGGAGCTTTCGCTGATGAGCGAGCTCGATGCCGCAATCGATGCGGGCGATATCTGGATTGCCTATCAGCCGCAGTACAATCTGGCAGACGATACGATTTGCGGCGCCGAAGCCCTGGTGCGCTGGCAGCATCCTGTTCGTGGTGCGATTTCGCCGGAAGCATTCGTGTTGCCGGCTGAATCGCATAACCGGATCAGCCGGCTCACCTTCCACATCCTCGAGCAGGCGACCCGCGCGGCCAAGCCGATGCTCGGCTTGAATCCGCACTTCCGGCTCAGCGTCAACATTTCAGCGAGCTTGCTCGAACAACCACAGCTTCCGGCTGAAATCGCCCGCGTCCTCATCCTGACCGGGTTCCCGGCGAGCAACCTGACCCTGGAAGTGACCGAATCCGCGCCGTTCAGCGCGCACACGATAATTGCGCAGAACCTAGCCGGCATCGCCGCGATCGGGATCGATCTTTCGATCGACGATTACGGCACCGGGAATGCAACGCTCGAGTACCTGCGGACGGTTCCGTGCCAGGAGATCAAGATCGACCGCCGCTTCGTGAGCGGCATGGTGACCAACGCCAGCGACATGCTGTTGGTCGAATCGACCATCGAACTGGCCCACGGCCTGGGTCGGCGCGTGATTGCCGAAGGTATCGAAGATCCGGAAACGCTGGAAATTCTCCGTTCGATCGGGTGTGACTATGCCCAAGGGTACTATCTGGCCAAACCGATGCGAGTCGATGCACTCGCGACACTGCTAGAAGCAACCGCACAGACCAAAGCGGCCTAGGCCTTCTTCGCCTTTGCGTGGGGCAAATTCAGGCCTATTCACCTTAGCCTTGGCAACCGTTGCAACATAGCCATCGTTCGATTTGAACCGGCGAAAGTGCACCTCCGAATCACCTGGCGCTATAGCTATCGCGGTGCGTCCATTTCTTGCCGCCAACCCGCCCCTTCAGACCACTTCGGATCCATCCGGTGGTGCATTTTCGCAGTATGGTATGAATTTCAATACTTTGAACGCGCATCGCGATTCGACTTGGTTAATATCGCCCTGTTGCAATTGGTTAAGAATCCGTTATCCTAAGGGTTGAAGCATCCTCTTTGGGCTGCTCTCACTGCAGGAGAATGGGCATGACTTGGAGCATTTATGAGTCGCTGCGCAGCTGGTTCGGCCGCAGCTGATTTCAGCAACAGATTTTTGAAACGGCCTCGATGAAAGTCGAGGCCGTTTTCGTTTCGGCTGAATTTGAGTGGATCACTAAATCCGCAATGTGCCGAGCGAGCGATCCAGCATCAGCAGTTGCCACAACAGCCGCCCGTGATCCGAGCGTCCGCTGATGTGGTCCTCGGCCAGCGATCCAATCCTGCCCGCATCCAGCCAACCGGTCCGCGCCAGTGCAGAGCTGGAGGCGATGGCCCGCGCGCTTGATGCCAACGGCCCACGGAACCAGTTCGAGATCGGCAGGACGAAACCCTGCTTCTGCCGGTACAGGATATCGTCGGGCAGGTAGCGCCGCATCGTTTTCTTGAGAAGCCACTTGCCCTCGCCGCGCTGCAGGCGCAGCCGCTCCGGCAGGCTGGCAGCGAATTCGAGCAGCCGGTGGTCAAGCAGTGGCTCGCGCGCCTCCAGGCTGACCGCCATCGAAGTGCGATCAACCTTGGTCAGGATATCGCCCGGAAGCCAGAACTTGAGATCGGCATATTGGGCCCGGTCCAGCCCCGAACGGGCCGGTGCCCGGCGCATTGCGTCTTCCCAGGCCTGTTCCGCGCGGTAATCGCCGCGCAGCCGGGCATAGTCGGGGGTGTAAAGCATGGCACGCAGTTCCGGCGGCACGATCCCGACCGCGCGGGCATAACCGGCCTCGCTGCTGGCCGCGAGCGACAGCAGCGTGGCCTTGGCCCGCAGCGGACGCGGGGCCCAGTCGGCCTTGGGATAGATCGCGCCAAGCCCGCCAAACACCGGGCCACGCAGTGCCTGCGGCAGGAACGAGCGCAAGCGATCTTCGGCGTGCTGGAACTTGTGCCGGCGATAACCAGCGAAGGCCTCGTCGGCACCGTCGCCGGACAGGGCTACTGTCACCGTCTCACGCGCCAGTTGGCAGACCCGCCAGGTCGGCAGGGCCGAGGCATCGGCGAAGGGCTCGTCGAACATCGCCGCCAGTTCATCGACGTGTTCGAAGTCATCGGGCGAAACCTGCCGCGCGCGGTGATCGGTCGAAAAACGCTGGGCCACCATGGCAGCGTAACTGGTTTCGTCGTGCTGGCTGACATCGAAACCGATCGAGCAGGTCTTGACCGGGTTGCTGCTCGCCTCCGCCATCAGCGCGACAACCGATGAGCTATCCACTCCGCCCGACAGGAACGCGCCCAGCGGCACGTCCGATACCATCCGACTGGTCACCGCCTGGCGCAGCAGGTGCAGCAGCTCAGCCTCAAGGTCGGCGGTCCGGCCCTGGCGGCGGTCGGCAAAGGAAATGTCCCACCACTGGCTGGGCGCGGGCAACGGGGCATCGTGGCGCAGCAGCAGCGAATGCCCTGCCGGAAGCTTGTGCACCCCGGCCAGGATCGAGCGATGATCTGGCACATAACCCCAGGCGAGGTAGTCGTCGATCGCCAGCGGATCGATATCACGCCGCAGCAGCGGATGCGCGGTCAGGCCCTTGAGCTCGGAGGCGAAAGCCAGGCTGCCATCGCTGAGCGGGGCATAGAACAGCGGCTTCACCCCCAGCCGGTCGCGCGCCAGGAACAGGGTCCGCTGCCCCAGATCGTAGATCGCGAAAGCGAACATGCCGTGCAAGCGCGGCAGGCACGCCGGGCCCCAGCGTTGCCAAGCTGCGAGGATAACCTCGCTGTCGCCGTCGGTATGGAACTCCGCCCCATGGGCGCGCAGTTCTTCGCGCAGTTCGCGGAAGTTGTAGATCTCGCCATTGAAGACCAGCATCGCGCGGCCGTCGGTCGACGCCATCGGCTGCGGCGATCCGGCGATATCAATGATCGAAAGGCGCAGGTGGCCCAGGCCGACCCCAGGGGCGGTCCAGGTGCCCTGCCCGTCCGGTCCGCGGTGCGCCATCGCTGCGCACATCCGCTCGATCCGCGCCGGATCAACCGGCTTGGGCGTCGAGAGATGAAAAATGCCAGCGATTCCGCACATTGGCCGCAGCGCTTAGCGTTGTTCGCCGATGCGGTCCATCCACGGCCCAATTTCGCCCACGGCACTCTCGAATGACCGCAGCGCCACGGTCGGATCGCGTCCGGCTTCGCGTTCGGAGGAAAGGATCAGGACCGCAGTCGGCCGAGCGCGCAGGAACAGCCGGTCAGCAATGTTGGCCAGCTTGAGCCGGGCATTGCTGCCAGTCAGCAGGGTATCCGTGCGGTACCAGGTGTGGGCCAGTCGCTCGGTCGCGCTCTTGTGGACCAGCACTTCGCCCTTGCCGCCTGCGGGCGCAGCAACATTGCTGGACCACGACCAGGTGCCGTCGGGGATTAGGGCGCCCTGCCCGAACCCGCCGGCTTCGCGCCCTTCGGACTGCGCGGCATAGAGCGCATAGAACACGTCGACCTTCTGCCCGGCGGCATTGGCGTAGGTGCCTAGCAGGCGGTGGTCCGCGCCAACCGCGCGCGGTTCCCAAGGTGCGGCGGGGCCAAAATCCACCCTCTGCCACCCAGCGACTTGCGGGAGATCTACCGCGCGCGGCATCGGCGCGGTAATCTGCTGCGCGGCGTAAGACCAACCCATGCCGGCAACGATCAAGGCCGCCGCAGCAATCACGGCCTTGGCCGGAGCGAATGCATGCCCTTCCCAGTGGCCCAATGCCAAACTTGCGTTAATGGCAGCAGGATCGATCATCGGCTCGTCTCGAGAACGATCAAAGAATTTCCATGAGACGCCCAACACTGCCGCGATGACGACAGCGAAGAAGACCCAGCCATAGATCAAATGGTCGATTCCGGCCGCCTTCTCGATCCCTACGTGCTGCGCGGCGAAAATGGTTCCCCAGGCACGAATTCCATTGGCGATGATCGGAACCACCACGCACAGCGCCAGGAACGCAGCCCGGCGTTTCCAGCTCCGGAATCCTATGTTGCCGACAAGCACGCCGAGGGCGATCATCGCGATCAAAAACTTCACGCCCGAACAGGCTTCGGCGACCTCGAACAATCCGGCCGGGGTATCGATGAACACGCCCTCGATCACCGCCGGAATGCCGCTGACCCCGACAAGAAAGATCGTCAGCATGGCGGTGATGGTCTGCAACGGCGGAACCAGTTCGTCGCCAAAGGGTACTAGGAAGCCCATGTAGCAGAGCGGGAAAAGCAGTGCCGCGCAGGATCGCGGGCCAAGCAGCAGCAACGCGGTTGACGGCAGCATCGCCACTGCACCGGCCTGCCGCAGCAGGTCGAACCCGGCAAAGGTGCCAAGCACCCAACCGAACACTGCCATGGCAAGCGGGACCAGCCCCCAGCGCGACGGACGGGGCGCAACCTCACGCACTTCGGGCCAGCGCTGCCAGACCAGCCAGGCGATGATCGGCGGGACGAGTAGAATGTGGTTGTAAGTCGAACTGTCCCACCACTGCCGCGCCATCGCCAACCAATCGCCGGCAAACAGCGCGATCAGCGCAAGCCAGACGAGGCCGAGTCGCAAGCCGGCCGAACGCCAGACCTGCGGCACCTCGAACTGCTCCGCGACAGGAGAGGACAGGACCGCTTCAGGCGGCATGGCGCGGTTGACCTTGTGCAGAGCCGAAAATCAGGGCCTCAAGCGGTGCCAGCGTGGCCGGCCAGCTGAGCGTATCCGCTACATATCGCCGCGCCGAATGTCCCAATGATGTGGCCTTGCCCGGATCCCTTGCCAGCTCGACCACCCGGCCAACCAGTTCGGCATCGCTGTCGATGATCGAGAGGTGCTCGCCATCGCGTGCACCGATGCCCGTCGCGGCACCGGAGGTCAGCACGACCGGCAGTTCCATCGCCATGGCTTCCAGCACCTTGTTCTGGACCCCGCGCGCGATCTCCAGCGGCACCAGCGCGATGTCCGCACCGCGCAGCCAAGTCCGGATGTCGGCAACCTCGCCCCAGACGTGGCACCCATTCTGTCGGTGCAGGGCCTTCATCGCTGCGGGCGGATTGCGCCCGACGACATGGAAGCTCGCTTCGGGCAGTTCGGCCCGGATTGCCGGCATCAGCCGGGTGATCGCGCGCTCGGCAGCGGCGATGTTGGGGGCATAGTCCATCTGCCCGGTGAAGATCAGGCGCGGCGCGGGAAGCTCGGTCAGCGCCAGTTCCGGCGCGACTGACGCCGGATCGAAGACAGCGCAATCAATCCCGTTGCGCAAGGCGCGAATGTCGCAGGGGTTCCGATCTGGACCCGAGAGGCGCGACTGGAACAGGGCAGCTTCCTCTGCCGAAACGAACAGGCTGTGCCGGGCCCGGCGCGCCAGACGAGCTTCCTCGGCCGCGAGCAAGCGCCCTTCGCGCGCGTCGATCCAAGCCCTCGGCCCGGAGCCGGAGGCGCCATAGGCATCGAACTTGGCAGAATCGACGTCGACGAAATCGAGGATCACCGGTCCGTCGAACCAATCGGGGACATATTGCCCCATCTGGCCGGAGAACACATAAATCGCCGCAATCGGCCGTTCCTGCAGCACCTTGTCGACATAGGCCCGGATTGCGGGGCTGTGAAATGCCGTCAGGCTGACCGGCTGGCGGCGCAGCAGGGCTTCGGCACCCGCGAGCGGCAAGGGTTTGCGGCGGCGCACCAGCAAGTGGCTGGCGCAGAGCACTTCGAGCTGAGGTTCCTGCGCAAGGTCGGCCTCGTTTTCTGCGAAGGTCGCGGCATGGACCGGGCCGAGTGCCGCCAGATGCTTCAGCACATGGCTCGAACGGATCTTGTCCCCCCGGTCCGGCGGAAACGGCATCCGGTGCGCCAGGAACAGGATCTCGCCACTCACGCCAGCCCCCGGGCTACATGGGGGCCAATCAGGTTGGCGATCGGCAGGGGCAGCCGCTTCCACAATTCGATCTTGGCCGAATTGCCGGCACTGGTCGGATCGGCATCGCGCGGTGCCGCGCCCGGAGCAGTCCAGCTGGCGTAGCTCAGCGGCTCGGGCTCGAAACCCCAGTTGCGCTTGAAATCATAGGGGCCGCTGCCGGTCTTGGAGCGGCCGAAATCGAACCGGGTGCAGCCGCGCCGGCGGGCGTGGAGCATCAGTTCGTAGTACATCCGGTCGTTGGCGCGCAGCCGCCGGGCCTCCCAGGTGCCCCCACCCCAATACGGCATGACCGCACCCTTGTGATAAAGCGACAGCACACTGGCCACCGGGCGACCCTGGTGCCGCACGGTCAGAATATCGGCATCATCGCCGAATGCATCGAGCACTGAGTGGAAAAGGGACTTGGGGAACACCGGCGTGCCCAAGTTGCGGACGCTTTCGGCATAGACCGCATAGTGCGCCGCGCGATCTCCAGCCCCGCAGCCGATCTCGATCGTCAAGTCGTTGGCCAGTCCCTTGCGGACTTCAGCGCGTTGCTTGCGCGGGATCCAGGTCAGCTGGGCTTCGTCGTCGGCAGCCAGGTCGGCCGCGAAGTTGCAGTGCGAATCCTTCCGGATCGACCAGCCTGCCCTGGCCTTGGGCAGCAGCCCCCCACGCAGCTCGGCCGAGGGGCAGGATCGGCGCAGCGCCAGCTCCTCCAGCGCCCCGAGCAATTCGCGCCCGGCGCGTTCATCGATGGCCAGAATTCCGCCGCCGACGGCAAACCCGCTTGAGACGATGACCCGCCCGAACAACGGCGAATGGGCTTCGATCAGGGGCAGGAAGGCGGCAAGGTCGCCGCCCTGCTCTGCCACCAGTGCGACCGCCCTGTTGCCCGTCCCCCGCGCCACGGCAACAAGCCAGGCCGGGCGATGGAAAGGCGAGCCTTCCGGATGTTCAGCGACAAGCCGCTCAAGCCGGGCCAGTTCGCCCGGATCGCGCAGGTCCGCTTCGCGCAGGGCGAGCGCAGCTGGACGGAACGGTGCGTTCACGCCGCCAGCTCCACCGCGCGGGCTGCCTCACGGTGCGCGAGCAAGTCCATCCGGCCCCAGGCAAAGTCCTGGACCAGTTGGCGCAGCTTGTCGCTCATAACGCTGAGATTGGTGTAATGCCTGACCCGCGATTTGAGCGAGGCATTAGGCACCCGAGGCTGCTCGGGATCGATTTCCCACGGATGGAAATAGAACACCGCCGGACGCTCATCGACCGTGTTGACCTGACGGATCGCCCAGCGCGAAAAGGCATAGGGCAGCACGCGAAAAAAGCCCCCGCCCCCGGCCGCAAGCCGCTTGCCCGCGAAATGCGCTGTGGTGACCGGGATCTCGACCAGGTCTGACCATGGCAATGGTTTGAAGGCAAAGCGCGGGGCTTCGCGCCAGCCGTAGTGGTCATGCGTGATCGGCGCGACTGAGGATGAATATTCGAACCCCTGCTCGACCAGCGCCATATAGGCCCAGGGCGTGCGGCTATCGATCGAGAAGCTCGGTGCGCGATAGCCGGTGATGCGCTGGCCCGAGGTATCTTCCAGAACTTTGCGGCTGCGTTCAAGATCGGCGGCGAAGCTGGCCTTGTCGAACCGGAATACGCGTTCGTGGTCCCAGCCGTGGCTGGCCAATTCGTGCCCGGCATCTACGATCCGGCGCATCAGCGTGCCATGACGCTGCGCCACCCAACCAAGGGTAAAGAAGGTCGCCTTTACGTCCGCGTCGGCGAACATCTGCAGGATCAGGTCGCAGTTGCGCTCGACCCGATCGGTCAGTCCGTCCCAGTTCTGGCGGTCGATCACGCCTTCGAATGCGCCGACCTGAAACCAGTCCTCGACGTCGACCGACAGGCCATTGACCAAAGCGGGGGGTGCCATGGCGGCGCGCTCCAGTCGATCAAGCCGCAGCGCGGCTGGCGTCGTCGGCCTCGATCCACTCGATCAGCATGGTCAGGGTGTGACGGATCGTGCGTTCCTGCTCGAGCATCTTGGTCTCGATTCCCGAAAGCTTGGCTTCGATCGCGGCCAGTGCCCCGCCGTCGGGCTGAGCCGGCATCGCCGGCATTGCCTCACGCTCGTTGGCAAGTTCGATCACGGCCTGTTGCAGTTCAGCAATCTGGGCATCGCGTTCGGCCAGCAGCGCCTGCAGCTGGGCCATGGCGACAACATCGACGGGAAGCGGCGCGGGCACGGCTGGGACAGCTTCGGCAATCGGGGCAACAGCCACCGGCTCGGCCTTCGGGGTCGGCCGCTTGAGCTGCATGGTGCCGTCAAGCTCAAGCTCTTCAAGCACCTGGCTGAGCATCGCCCCATCGATCCGGCTGCGCTGCTCGACCGAGCCGAGTAGCATCAGCCGGTTGCAGATCTGGTTGATCCGGCGCGGCACGCCGCCCGAAGCCTCGAACAGTTCGGTGAAGACGCGCTGATCGAACTTGGGATTGCCGGTCCACCCGACCACTTTGAGGCGGTGCTCGATATAGGGCTGTACCTCGCCCAGCTCCATCGCCTCAAGGTGGTGCGCGGCGATCACGCGCTGGCGCAATTGCTCAAGCTGCGGGTGATCCTGGATCGTGTCGCGGAATTCCGGCTGGCCCAGCAGCAGGGTCTGCAACAGCGGGTGCGCGCCAAGCTGGAAGTTGGAAAGCATTCGCAGCTCTTCCAGCGCATCGATCCCCAGGTTCTGGCTTTCGTCGACCACCAGCAGGCAGCGCCGCCCGGAGCGGGCCTCGTCATGCAGGAACGCCTCGATCGCGCCGAGCGCCGAGGCCTTGTCATGCCCGTCGACAATCAGGCCAAAAGCCTGCGCGACAACATGGACCAGTTCCTCGCCATCAAGCTTGCTGGTGACGATCTGCGCAGCGGTCAGCCGGGCCGGATCGATCGTCGCCATCAGGTGCGCAACGAGGGTCGACTTGCCTGCGCCGACTTCACCGGTGATCACCACAAAGCCTTCGCCCTGCGCCAGACCATAAGAGAGATAGGACAGCGCCTTGCGGTGCGTCAGACTTTCAAAATAGAAAGTCGGATCGGGCGTCAGCTGGAACGGACGGCCGGTCAGTCCATAATAGTCGTTGAACATCATCATTTCCCTTCCGTGCCGCTCAGAACGAGTACCGAACGCCGACCATCGCCTGCGCGGACCAGATGTCTTCAAGCAGTTCGCGCTCGGCGCCTTGCACGCCCACGGCCGCAGTCGCCGAAAGACGGCTGGTCAGCGAGCGATAGTACGCCGCAGTTGCGCCATAGGCAGAGACATCGCCAGCGTTAGAGTCTCCGCTTTGGTACCAACTGGCCCAGACATTGGTGCCAAAGCTGGAATTGCGGTCGATCTGGCCGTTGAGGTAGGCCCCCATCCACAGGGTCTCGTCAGTCGTGCCGTTGGCAACGGCAAGCACCGTACCGGGCGCTGCAATGAACTTGCGACGGTCATATCCAACGCCCAGCCCATATTGGAGGCGGTTGCCCGACACCGAGATGCTGCCCATCGCGCCGCGGCCGCGGAACATGGCGGAATTGACCGAGGCAAGCGCAGAACCGAAGCAGGTGCCCTGCCCCGAGCCGACCGAAGCGGTAGCGGCAACGCAGGTGCCGAGATCGCCGGTTAGTGGGTTGCGGACACCTTCGAATTGTGTCGGCAAGCCGGCCAGCTGGTTGTTGAGCATGCCGCCAAAGCCGGTAACATTGTCGTAAACCGAGACATTGAGGCTCATCCTCGAATTGGGCGCATAGGCAAAGCTGCCATAATAGCTGGTCGAGCCATAACGGCGGCCTACATGGGCTTCGAGCGCGGTTCGCTTGCTGGGGCGCCACAGGACCCCGGCATCCCAGATCAGGCCATCAGCCTGGTAGGCGATCTGTCGCGGCTGGCTCTTGTCTGTGACGTAGCGGCCATCGCTGCCGATAACCGCCTGACCGGTTAGTGGATCGCGGACCGCATCACGATGCGAAACCTTTACGTCTTCATAGCCAACCCCGCCCAGCAGCGCGAGATCCGAAGAGATCGGAATGCTCACATCGGCGCGGGCATGCTTGTCATCGATCCGCTGGTCGAGATTGGACGTATCTTCACGGTTCCACCCCGCACCGACACCAAGCCCCACCGGCAGGACAGTTCCGGCCTTGAACCCGGCGTGAAGCTGGGCGTTGTGGACAGTGCCTTCGTCATAGATGTCGATCGGGTTCTGGCCCGGGGCAACGATCAGGCTATCGGGTGATTCAACCCGGTTGTAACCAAAGCGATAATGGCCATCGACCGACAGGTCACCCAAATCGGTGTGAACGGACGGGCCGGCATAGATGCTATAGATCTGCGAGGTAGATCTGTCTTCGCGTCCTGCAACCGCCGCGCCGTTGTTTTCGACGCTCAACCGCGCGGCCATTGCGCCGGCCTCAAAGGTCAGAGCGCGCGGCACGATAGCGATGCTGCCGCGCGCGACACCGCTGAACACGTCACTATCGGGCACGCGGTTGTTGCCATAGCCAATCCGGCGTTCGTACCGCAGCGAAACCGCACCCGAGCTGTTGCGCCCGGCCATGCTAGCTTCGACCCCTGCCGCAACCGTCGTGTAGGTCAGGACCTCGTCTCCTGGCGAAAGCTCGGCCGCGACGATCTGCTGCACCTCGATATAGGGCACCACATTGGCCCGCTTGGTGCGGATTGCAGCGCGCGGAGCGACGTCTTCCCCGTCGTCAGCTTCGCTGTCTCCATCGTTGACGGCAGCGCCCGATGCCCCGACATCCCCATAAGGCAGTTCCTGGGCGTGTGCCAGAGCAGGCAAGCCGGCAGCAAAGCCGACTGCAAGGAAGGCGGCGGTCTTGAAGAGTTTCGACCTCATGGTCATCCCCCATATCCATAATAGGACCCAAAGCGGCGACCGCTTGGGCTGAAGTGAACGGCGTTCAAAAGCAGCTGGATATTCGGACAGGCGGAAAGCAGCGAAACCGCGTCTTCCAGTGAACCCTGTCCAGTACGGTCGGCGCGGGCCACCAGCACGGCCTGTCCGACATATTTTGCAAGCTCCGCCGCCGGCGAAGCAGCCAGTGCGGGCGGAGAATCGAAGATGATGATCCGATGCGGCGCACCTTGTGTAAGGCGGTCTAGCACGGCAGCGGTGCGCGAACTTGACAGGAACTCGCTGTCCGAAGTCGTGGCATTGCCTGCCGGAAGCACCCACAGCCCCGGCACATCAGTGGTGATCACGCATTCGGCCGCATCGATATCCGGATTGGCCAGCGCGTCCATCAGTCCGGGACCGCCAGGCAAGCCCAGCATCGAGAGGACCGAAGGCTTGGCAAAGTCGGCATCGACCAGAAGCACTTCGCTTTCCTTCTCGGCCGCGATCGCCAACGCGAGATTGACCGAGGTATAGCTTTTGCCTTCACCGGGGTGCGGCGAGCAAACCAGGATACGCTGCGAAGCCGGGCCCATACCTTGTTGGCCGAGCTGGCTGGCGTTGTAGAGCAACTGGCGCTTCACGATGCGCACTTCCTCGAGCAGCGCGGTGACCGTTCCCTCGGGAACAATCAGGCCCTGATCGCGCAGATGCTGGCGGTTGATCGGCTGCTTTTCGCCGCGGAACCGCACGGGAACCGCGACCGGAGCAGGAACATTGACCTTGGCCGTTACCGGAGCGATCACTTCCGGCTCGACCACTTCTGGTGCGGGTTCCGGTGCAGGCTTGGGCTTGGCCGCCGCCGGTTTGGCGGCAACCGGATCCGGCCGCGGCGTGGTTACTTCCGCAACAGGAGAAACTTCGGCATCTTCGACCACTTCATCGGCGCGGCGATAGCGGCGGCGTTTGGCCACCGGCGGAATGAGGTCTTGCGGGATCGGAGCGGGCGAAAGCTGGACCAGGTCGTAATTGCGCACGACCCGCTCGATCAGGCTCGGGCCTTTTGCCTCTTCGCCTTCGTTAGGCACGGGGATTTTCGTCTGTTCGGTCATTGCGATCCCCTCAGGCCACCATGCTGCGTTCGAAAATTTCGAGTGCCAGCAGCACAACGAAAACCCCGCCCAGGGCAGCCGTGCCGGCGTAGAAATACTTCAGGCGCTTGCGCCGCAACGCCTTGCCGGCATCGGTTACAGTGGCGCTGATCGCACCCAGAACCGGCAGACCCATCGCTCTTTCAAGCTTGGCCGTGGTGGCAAATGTCGAGCGCAGTTGGCCCACCGCGAACGAAGCCGCGACCCCCGCGCCCAGACCGAGCACCAGCACGCCGAACAGCAGCAGCGGACGGTTGGGAGCAATCGGGCTGCGCGGCGTCGTCGGCGGATCGATGACCTGGAACTTGACCGAATTGTGCTCGGTTTCGACCTGGCCGCGCAGACGCAGTTCTTCGCGATCCTGCAGCAGCTTGTCGTACTGCTGCTTGAGCACGTCGTAATCGCGGTTGATCCGCTGTTGTTCGGCGAGCACTTCCGGATTGGTGAACTGCTGCGCGGTCAGCTGGGTCAGTTCGGTCTGGACCGATGCGCGCCGCGCGCTCAGAGCCTGAACATTGGCCTGGCGTTCGGCCTTGATTGATTCGAGCGACGAATAGGCCGGGTTCGGCATGCCGCCCCCGCCACCTTCGCCGGCTGCAGCCTGCTTGAGCATGCTTACCTGATTGCGTGCGGCAATCACGTCAGGGTGGTTTTCCGTAAGCCCACGCGCCCGCAGTCCGCTAAGCTGAGCCTGGGCCTCGGCCAGGGCACCGCGCGCGCCGCCGGCCGGACCGGACATCGGGAGATATTTGGGTGTGCCGGCCAGCTGACCGTTCATCGCCGCCAGTGCACTTTGCGCCGCAGCCAGATCGGCATCGATCCCGCGCAGTTCGGCGCGCAGTGATTCGATCCGCTGGATCGGCGAAGTGCCGCCTTTGGCCAGCGCCGGATTGGCCGCTTCAAAAGCCAGGCGCTTTTGCTCAGCGGTTTCCAGCTCCTTTTGGCGCTGAGCCAGCTGCTGGTCCATGAAATCGAGCGATGTCGACATTTCGCCGCGATTTCCGGCGAGGTTCTCTTCGCGGAAAATGTCAATCAACTTTTGCGCGATGGCTTGGGCAATCTTGGCATTGGCTGCGTCGGACTTGCTTCCGTCGCCATAGCTGGCAGTGATCTCAAACAGATTGTCCTTGGTGCTTTCGATCTTGATCCGCTTGCCGAGGCCCAGAACGGCACCTTCCATCTGCTTGGGATCGGTGATGTCGGCGCCGATCGGGGTGCCGCGAATGACCTTTTCCAGGTTCACAGCGCTGGTCAGGGTCTGCTGGACCCGTTCGATATCGCGCTTGTTGCTGGTCTGGACCCCGGTGACATCCGACAGAACATCCTCCAGCTTCACAAATATCCGGGCCTTGGATTCATAGCTGTTGGGGATCATCCCCACGACCAGCCAGCCAAGCAGGCAAACGCCCCAGGCAACGCCCAGGGCCAGCCACTTGCGGTGCCAGACCGAATAGAGCGCCGAGCGCAACTCGTCGAAAATGTTGTTCATCGTGCGCCCCTGGCCTGCCCCTTCCTCAGAACGAGCTTTCAGGGATGATGATCACGTCACCGGGCATCAGCATGACGTTGGCCTTGCTGTCGCCCTTCTTGAGCAGATCGCCCAGACGGATCGAATATTCCTTCTGCTTGCCGGTTTCCTTGTCGAACCGGATCAGCTTGGCGCGGTTGCCGGCAGCATATTCGCTCAGCCCCCCGACCGAGATCATCGCATCAAGCAGGGTCATGTTGGCCCGGTACGGCAGCGAGGCCGGCTTCTCGGACGCGCCGACAACGCGGATCTGCTGGCTGAAGGTGCCCGCAAACTTGTTGACGATGACCGAGACCAGCGGGTCCTGGATGTATTGCGAGAGCTGCAGCGTGATGTCGTCGGCCAGCATTTTGGGAGTCTTGCCCACGGCCGGCATGTCGGTGATCAGCGGCGTGGTGATCCGTCCGTCGGGCCGGACTTGAACCTTTGCGCCCAGTTCTGGGTTGCGCCAGACGAAGATGGTCAGCTCGTCGAGCGGGCCGATGATATAGTCTTCACCCGGACCTTCCTGCATCGGCACGGTCGACGCCGGCGGCAGCTGCGGGCCGCTTGCGGACCCGGCACAGCCGGTCAGCATCAAGCTGAGCATGGCGCTTCCGGCCAGCAGGTGAGCGAAACGGTTGATCGGCATCGGGCAATCCCTTGTTTGGTGCCGCGCCGACGATCGGGGATGCCCTTCCCGACCAGCGACCCGGCTAGATCAGCCTCCGCTATCGGAAAAAAGGGTGAATATTGCGTTAGCCCTATGTGCAGATTCGATGTTCACAATGGGCCGGTCCCGAATTGGGACGGGCAACAAGCGCTTGGTTAAACCAGAATTTCCGCCGCCGGACCGTGCCCGAGGAACTGCGCCGGGCTGGCGCTGGCCCCATAGGCCCCGGCGCAGAACACCGCGACGAGATCGCCCACGTCGGCGCGCGGAAAACCGGCCTTGTCGGCGAGGCGGTCGAGCGGAGTGCAGAGGCATCCAACGACGCTTGCCGCTTCCTCAGTGGGCGCATCGAAGCGGCTGGCGATCGCGACCGGATAGTTGCGGCGCACGACGGTGCCGAAGTTGCCTGAGGCGGCAAGCTGGTGATGCAGGCCGCCGTCGACGATCAGGAAGACCTCACCATGACTCAGCTTCCGGTCGACGATGCGGGTCAGGTAAACTCCTGATTCTCCGACGAGATAGCGGCCAAGCTCAATGCAGAAGGCGGTATCGCGCAGGCTGTCCGGCAACACCGCAAAGGCCTCGCCCAAAGCCGAGCCGATTGCAGCCAGATCGACCGGCGCATCACCGGGGAAGTAAGGTATCCCGAACCCCCCGCCGAGATTGCAGTGCGGCAGCGCGGCGCCGCTCTCATCCGCGAGCCGCGCCGCCAGGTGCAGGGTCTGGGCCTGGGTCTCGATGATTGCAGCGGCATCGAGGGCCTGGCTGCCCGCAAAGATATGAAAACCGCGCCATTCGGCACCGCTGGCAATCACCTGACGGGCCATGGCAGGCACACGCTCGGCATCGACGCCGAACTGCTTCGCGCCGCCGCCCATCTTCATGCCCGAACCCTTGAGGTCGAAATCCGGATTTACCCGTATCGCCAGGCGGGGCGCGATGCCAAGCCGCGAACCGACTTCGAGCGCCCGGACTGATTCACCTTCGGATTCAAGGTTGATCGTAGCACCGGCGACAATTGCCGCCTCCAGTTCGTCCACCCGCTTGCCTGGCCCGGCGAAGCTGATCCGGGCCGGATCGATCCCGGCGGATTGGACGATTCCCAGTTCCCCGCCCGATGCTATGTCGAAACCATCGACCAGTCCGGCCATCGCCTGCAAAACCGGCACGAACGGGTTGGCTTTTACCGCATAATGCAGCGCGAGCCGCTCCGGCATGGCGGCGCGCAGTTCGGCCACACGGCGTTCCAGGTGCTGGCGCGAATAGACGAACAACGGCGTGCTGCCGGCTTCGGCCACGAGGTCGGTGGCCTTGCGCCCGGCAATCGCCAGCTGGCCATCGATCACGCCATAACCGGAAGGGATCGGACCTAGCGGTTTCATGCGGCAAGTTCCTGATACAGCCCGGTGCGATCGATCTTGCCATTGGGCGAAATCGGCATGGCTTCGCGCCAATGGATCATCTTAGGCTGCATGAAGTTGGGCAGTTCTTTCAGCAAGATGCGTGGCAATTCTTGCGCGACATCTGAAATTCCTGGCGCGGCCCGCACGATCAGGTGTACCGCCTGTCCGAGCCGCACATCGGGTACGCCGAGCGCGACAGCTTCGGCCACCAAACCGGTCGCCAGCGCAGCTTCCTCGATCTCCTGCGGGCTGATCCGGTTTCCGGCGCTCTTGATCATCGCATCGCGGCGGCCGACGAAATAGAGCAGGCCATCGGCCTCGCGCCGGACCCGGTCGCCTGACCAGACCGCCATACCGCCATAATGCGACGCCTTTGGAGCCGGCTTGAACCGCTCGGCCGTGCGCACCGCGTCCTGCCAGTAACCCTGCGCGACCAGCGGCCCGCAGTGAACCAGTTCACCCTCTTCGCCATCGGCAGCGAGATCGCCCTGATCGTTGATGACCAGCACTTCGGCATGCGGAATAGCCTTGCCCATCGAGGTCGGATGGCTGTCGATGAGCGCTGGATCGAGAAAGGTCGAGCGGAAGGCCTCGGTCAGGCCGTACATCGCGAAAAGCCGCGCTTGCGGAAATCGGCCGCGGAGACGCCGGACCAGGTCAGCCGTCAGCGCCCCGCCCGAATTGGTCATGCGCCGCAACTGGGCTGCAGTATCCTGCGGCCAGTCAAGCTCCGCCAGCTGCACCCACAGCGGCGGGACCGCAGCCAGGGTGGTCACCCCGTGTCGCTCGACGGCCTTGATCACATCTCGCGGGGCCAGATAATCGAGCGGAACGACACTGCCGCCAGCGAACCAGGTCGAAAGCAGCTGGTTCTGGCCATAGTCGAATGACAGCGGCAGCACCGCCAGCGTGACATCGTCAGCGGCGAGACCAAGGTAGGTGGCGACGCTATCGGCACCCAGCCACATGTTGGCATGGCTGAGCATGACGCCCTTGGGTTTGCCGGTCGAACCGCTGGTATAGAGGATCGCGGCCAGCGCATCGGGTTTACCGTCACTAGGCGCCAGCGGTTCGGCCTCGACGGCAAGCTGAAGCGCCTCGCCCTCCCCCAGCATCCGGCAGTCTGGCGGGACATCTCCAGCTTCCAGCGCGGAAAGCCGGGCAGACGTGGCGATCAGCATCCGCGAACCGCTGTCGGCAAGGATATGGGCAACTTGCGCGCGCTTGAGCAGCGGGTTGATCGGAACATGGACCAGCCCGGCCCGTGCGGCGGCGAGCGGCATCAGGCAGGTCAGTTCACCCTTGGCTGCCCAGGTCGCAATCCGCGCGCCGGGCTCGCCGACTTGCGCCCGGAGCCAACCCGCCAAGCGGGCGACACGATCCCTTAAGTCCTTGTAGCTAAGAGAGCCTTCG
This sequence comes from Novosphingobium sp. UBA6272, assembly GCF_002440635.1. GTDB lineage: Bacteria > Pseudomonadota > Alphaproteobacteria > Sphingomonadales > Sphingomonadaceae > Novosphingobium. The sequence continues at coordinate 45,709 of NZ_DJUW01000034.1, forward strand.
CGCAGCACCAGCGCAGCCGCATCGTCCGCCCCGCGCAGCGCGAGGTGGTCAAGCGGCCGGATCGCTGGGTTTTGCTGGGCAGACACGGGTTAAACAGGCTCCAAGGGGCAAAGGAAAAGCGTTTGGTTGCGGTCGTCTATCACGATGATCTTAAAGAAGTGCAAGGCGATGCCAAGCTGGCCGCCCTGCTCGCCGCGCCGTGCGCCCGCGCCCCGTTTGACCGGATCGAATGGTGGCAAGGTCTGGTCGAACATTGTGATATGTTGCCCCTGATAGCCGTCGTCCGGGATGGCGAGCACCGCGCGGTCCTGCCGCTGCTCCGCCAGGCGCGGCGGATCCATGCGCTCGGCAACTGGTACACCTTCCGCATGGCGCCGCTTTTCAGCAGTGGTGCGGACAAGCCGGCCTTGCTTCACGCGCTGGCCGAGGATCTGGCGGGGCAAGCACCGCACCTGATTCTTTCACCGCTTCCGGACGAAAACCGCGAGACCACGCTGCTGGCCGAAGCACTACGCCGCACGGGCTGGACGGTCTTTGTCGAGCAGTGCGACGTCAATCATGTGTTGCAGGTGGGTGGCCGCAGCTACGCCGACTATTTGGCCAGTCGCCCCGGCCCGCTGCGCACCACGCTGAAGCGCAAGGGGGGCAAGGTGGCGGTCGAACTGGTCACCCACTTCGATCCAGCGCTTTGGGCGGAATACGAAACGGTTTATGCCGCGAGCTGGAAACCGGAAGAGGGTTCACCCCCCTTCCTGCGCGCTTTTGCCGAGCAGGAAGGCCAGGCCGGCCGCCTTCGGATGGCGATTGCCCGCGCTGATGGCCGCGCGGTGGCCGCGCAGTTTTGGACGGTAGAAAGTTCTACCGCCTTTATCCACAAGTTGGCCCACACTGAGGACGCCAAGCATTTGTCAGCAGGAACAACGCTTTCAGCAGCATTATTCGAGCAGGTCATCGATCGCGATCGGGTGGCGCTGGTCGATTTCGGGACCGGCAATGACGGCTACAAGCGCGACTGGATGGAGCTGGTCCGCCCGCGTTACCGGATCGAGGCGTTCCGCCCACTCTGGCCCGGAAACTGGCCCGGCATTGCCAAGGCAACCTTGCGTAACTTCTGGCCGCGCGGCAAGAGGCGCTGAACCCATTTTGGCAGGAACCCGATGCGCTCCACGATCGATCGAAAACTCCGCAAGATTCTCGAAGATGTCCTCGGCCTCAAGCCGGGGCAGGCCGATGCATTTACCAATGAAACCGGGCTGTTCGGCTACCTTCCCGAACTCGATTCGATGGCTGTGGCCGGCTTGCTGACCGAGATGGAGGATCGGCTCGATATCGTGATCGACGAAGACGAGATCGATGGCGAACTGTTCGAGACCTACGGCAACCTGCTGAACTTCGCGATCGCCAAGCAAGAGGACGCGTGAAGGCCACCATTTACCCCTGCCCCTTGCCCGGCGGTGCCGCGGCAAGCGAACTGGCCCTGACCTTCGACCGGGGGCGCCAGCACCGTGTGCTGGTGGCTCCGGCGCTGTTCGACGAGGCGAACCGGATGCGGCGCTTCACCGTGGAAGTGATGCGCCGGCTCGACGGGGCCGGGATCGACAGCATTCTGCCAGATTTGCCCGGCTGCAACGAAAGCGAGCAAGAACTCGCCCAGGTCGAGCCGGAGGACTGGCGCATGGGCCTTGAAGCCGCGGCGCGGCATTTCGGCGCGACCCATGTGCTGGCGATCCGGGGCGGCGGGCTAGTGCTGCCCGACAAGCTGCCGGGCTGGCACTTTGCCCCGGTCAAAGGGGCAAGCCTGGTCAAGACACTGCTCCGCGCCCGGATCATCTCGGCCCGCGAAGCCGGACGCGAGGAAGACGCCGCCGAGCTGATGGAGCGCGGCAAGGAACAGGGGATTGAACTTGCCGGCTGGCCGCTCTCGGCCGAGATGCTGCGCCAGCTGGAGGCCCTGCTTCCGTCCAAACGCGGCGATCTGATCCCGGTCGATCAGGAGATGATCGGTGGCAGCGCGCTGTGGCTGCGGGCCGAACCCGACGAGGCACCGGATCAGGTCGATGCCCTGGCGGCTGTCCTGACAGTGGGCCTCGCACAATGAACCGCAAGCATTTCACCTTTGCTTGCGATGGCGCCGAACTGGTCGGTTCACTCGATATGGCCGCTGGCAGCACCGGCCTGCTGATCGTCAGCGGCGGCAACGAAGTGCGTGCGGGACCCTGGGGCAGCCAGGCCCAGTTGGCCGACCGGATCGCCGCTTCAGGCTTTCCGGTACTCCGGTTTGACCGGCGCGGGATCGGCGACAGCGAGGGCGCCAACGCGGGCTTTACCGACAGCGGCCCCGATATAGCCGCAGCGATCCGCGCCTTCCGCAATCATGTGCCGACGCTGCGCAAGGTCGTCGCCTATGGCAATTGCGACGCAGCCAGCGCGCTCATGTTGAACAGCGGTGAAGGCTGCGACGCGCTGGTGCTGGCCAACCCGTGGACCTTCGATCCCGAGCCGGAGGCAGTCGTCGAAGCCCCGTCCGAACAAGCAGCCCCAACACCGATGCCGCCCACCGCGCTGCGCAGCTATTACTTGCGCCGCCTGTTCAACCTGGCAGCGTGGAAGCGCCTGCTGGGCGGCAAGGTTAAGGTCACCGAAATGGCGGCGAGCCTGGTCGAGGCGGTCGGCCCCGATGGTCCGCCGAGCAACCTCGCGCAGGAAATGGCCGCTGGGCTGGAGAAGTTTGCCGGTCCCGCCACCATCCTGCTCGCCGAAAACGACCGCACGGCTCAGGCGTTCAAGGCCGCCTGGGACAAGAACGATCCGCGACTGCGGACCTGCCCCGGTGCCGGGCACAGCTTTGTCGAACCGCAAGCGCGAATCTGGCTGCAAGGCCAGATCCTCGCGGCACTGCGCGGACTTTAGCCCTTCGTAGCGGCGAATTCGCGCTCGGCCAGGAAGCGCTCGGCATCAAGCGCGGCCATGCAGCCGGTGCCGGCAGCGGTAACGGCCTGGCGATAGACGTGATCCATCACGTCGCCGCAGGCGAACACCCCGGGGATCGCAGTCTTGGGAGTGCCGGGCTCGACCAGCAGATAGCCACTGGCATCCATCTCGAGCTTGTCCTTGAACAGCTCGGTCGCGGGGGCATGGCCGATCGCGACGAAAGCTCCCTGGGTCGGTTCGACTGAGCTTGCGCCGGTCACGGTATCGGTCAGCGCCACGCCGGTCAGCCCGCTGGCATCGCCGACGAAGTGATCGACCGCCTTGTTCCACAGTACCTTGATGTTGGGATGGGCCAGCAGCCGATCCTGCAGGATCTTCTCGGCGCGCAGGCTGTCGCGGCGGTGGATCAGGGTCACGTCCTGGCTGTGGTTGGTGAGGTAGAGCGCCTCTTCCACCGCGGTATTGCCCCCGCCGATCACCACCACCTTCTTGCCGCGATAGAAGAACCCGTCGCAGGTCGCGCAGGCCGAAACGCCCTTGCCCGAAAGCTCTTGCTCGCCCGGTACGCCCAGCCACTTGGCCTGGGCCCCGGTCGCGATCACCAGCGTTTCGCCCTCATAGATGTCGCCGCTGTCACCCACCGCGCGGAACGGCGGGCCCGAGAGGTCGACCGAGGTGATCGTATCCCACAGCATCCGGGTGCCGACATGTTCGGCCTGGGCCTGCATTTCCTGCATCAGCCACGGCCCCTGAATCACATCACGAAAGCCGGGATAATTCTCGACATCGGTGGTGATGGTCAGCTGCCCGCCGGGCTGTAGCCCCTGGACCACGATCGGCTGCATCCCGGCGCGGGCACCATAGATCGCGGCCGAAAGCCCTGCCGGTCCCGAACCGATGATCAGCATGCGCGTGGTGTGGGTTGCCATCTCGTCCTCCGTTATGTCGGTGGCAGATAGGCAGCACATGGCCCGAATGCCAGAGTTGCAGGCGGCGATTTCCCCCGGATTGACGCAAGCCCCGCTTGCGCGCAAAGCGCTTCGCCATGACTCCGCACGGACCGACCGCCAACAGCTTCATCTCGCAGCGCCTGCGCCTGCATTACGTCGATTGGGGCAATCCTTCGGCACCGCCGCTGATCCTTCAGCACGGCGGGCGCGACCACAGCCGCAGCTGGGACTGGGTGGCGGAAGAGCTGGCCAAGGACTGGCACGTGATCGCCCCCGATTTGCGCGGCCACGGCGACAGCGCCTGGGCGCCCGACGGCAATTACGAGATGAACGCCTTCGTCTATGACTTTGCCCAACTGGTCCACACGCTGGATCATGAGCAGGTGACGATCGTGGCGCACTCGCTCGGCGGCAACGTCGCGACGCGGTTCACCGGGCTTTACCCTGAAAAGGTCCGCAAGCTGGTCAACATCGAGGGACTTGGCCCCTCCCCCCAGACCCGCGCCGAACGTGAGGCGAAGGGCTATGCCAACCGCTTTCGCGAATGGATCGAAAAGCGCCGCGCTGCCGCCGGGCGAATCCCCCGGCGCTATCCAACGATCGAAGCGGCTTTCGCGCGGATGAAGGAGGAGAACTCCTTCCTGACCGACGAACAGGCCCGCCACCTGACCATTCACGGGGCAAGCCGCAACGAAGATGGCACCTGGAGCTGGAAGTTCGATCCCTATCTCAATGTCTGGCCGTTTGAGGATACCCCGCAGCACCTGAGCGAAGAGCTTTGGCGGGCGATAACCTGCCCGGTACTGCTGCTTTACGGCAACGATTCATGGGCAACCAGCCCGACCAAGGACGGTCGCGACAAGCTGTTCCAGAACGCTCGGGTGGTCGACTTCGAGAATGCCGGACACTGGCTTCACCATGACCAGTTCGACCGCTTCATCGCGGAAGTGCGGGCGTTCCTCTAGCCTTCGAGGTAATGCCCGCGCAGCGCCTCGCGCTTGGCCGCATCGATCCCCAGAACTTCGGCCAGATAGGTATCGAGGCTTCCATAACGCGCCTCGACTGCCCGGAAGGTGGCGTTGAGGTAATCGGCTTCAACCCCCATCAGCGCGCGGATCGTTTCGTCGGAAATCGCGCCATGGCGCTCGCGGATCTGCACTGCACCGGCTTCGATCCGGGCTTCGATGTTCCCGGCGCTGTTGGTCAGCAGGTAATCGTCCATGATCGCCTCGCGCGAGACGCCCAGCACGTGCTGCGCCATGGCGACCGCGAAGCCTGTGCGGTCTTTCCCGGCCACACAATGGACCAGGCTGGGTCCGTCGGCGCGGTGCAGCAGTTCGAAATAGAGCCGCAGCATCGGCACCAGGTTTTCGCGGAAGGCGATCCCGTCATACAGCCGGACCATCGCCGCGCGGGCTTCAGCGGCAGTCACCACGCCGTCGGCAGCTTCGGTGTGGAGCGCGAGGCCGGCGGTTTCCTCAGGGTAAGTCCAGACTTGCCCGGCGAAGCCATCGTGGCGACGACAGGGCTTGCTGTCGCGCTCGATCGGACCGCGCAGGTCGATCACATCGGCGATGCCAAGATCGTGGATCGCCTGCAGATCGGCATCACTGGCGTCGCCATGCTGGGCCGAGCGCCACAGCAAACCGGTCTTTACCCGCGCCCCTTCCGCGCCTTCGTAACCGCCATAATCGCGGAAGTTGTGGACGCCATCGAGCTTGAGAACGCGGGGATCAGTCATAGCCGGGCCAGTGACAGCTTGTCTGCCCCGGCGCAAGTCACAGCGACCAGTCAGCCCTGCCGCCGAACACACCCTTGAGGTCGGCCAGGGTCCCGCCCGGCGCAAGCCTGGCGCGGAGCGCATCGAGCCCCAGCGCCAGATAATCGCCATGCGGCACCGCCAGCAGCACCAGATCGAATGGACCGGCCGGAAGCTCCGCCGCCAGCTCGACGCCGTATTCGTGCCGCGCCTCCCCCGGATCGGCCATCGGATCGTGGATCGTCACGCTGTGGCCCAGCTTGCCCAGCGCGGCGGCCAGATCGGCGACCTTGCTGTTGCGCAGGTCGGGGATGTTTTCCTTGAAGGTCAGCCCCAGCACCAGCGCTGAGCCACCCTTGCCGCCGCGCGCGGTATGCAGTTCGCCGGCAACCCATTCAGCCATCGAATCGTTGATCCCGCGCCCGGCTGTAATCACGTTGGGTTCGATCCCCAGTTCGCGGGCGCGGTGCGCGAGGTAATAGGGATCGATCCCGATGCAGTGTCCGCCGACCAGGCCGGGGGTGAACGGCAGGAAGTTCCACTTGGTCCCGGCCGCCGCCAGCACGTCCCAGGTCGAAATTCCGATCCGCGAGAAAATCTGCGCGATCTCGTTCATGAAGGCGATGTTGATATCGCGCTGGGCGTTCTCGATCACCTTGGCGGCCTCGGCGACCTTGATCGAACTTGCGCGGAACACACCGCCGGTGGTAACCGCGCCATACAGTGCGGAGACGTCATCCAGCACTTCGGGGGTCTGGCCGGAGACCACCTTGGTGATCTTGTCGACCGTATGCTCGCGGTCGCCGGGATTGATCCGTTCGGGGCTGTAAGCGAGAAAGAAGTCCTTCCCGCAGATCAGACCAGAAACCTCTTCCAGCACCGGCGCGCAGATATCCTCGGTGACGCCTGGATAGACCGTGCTTTCATAGACCACCACCGGACGGCGGTCTTCGGCGGCGGCACCGGCCAGCACCGCGCCGACCGAGCGGCTGGCGCGGACCACCAGATCGAGATCGGGCCTGTTCTCGCCATCAATCGGGGTCGGCACGGTGACAATGTAGAAATCACACGGCGGGCAGCTCTCCACGCCTTCGTGCAGCGTGATTGGGCTGGCGGTCAGCGCCGGCTCCTCGATCTCGCCGGTCCGGTCGTGGCCGGTTCGCAGTTCGGCGATGCGACCTTTGTCGACATCGACGCCGTGGGTTTCGAAATGGCGCGCGAGGGCCAGAGCCAGCGGCAGGCCAACATAGCCGAGGCCGATCACGGCAACGCGAGGAGAAAAGTCGTTCATCGGATAGCCTTATTTGTGACCGAAACCGGTCAGCATCGTTTTCACCGTCTTCATGACGATCAGAATGTCGAGCCAAATTGAGAAGTTGCGGATGTAATAGAAATCGTACTGAAGCTTCAATTTGATGTCGTCTACCCCGGCGACATGGCCCTGATTGACCTGGGCCCATCCGGTGATCCCCGGCTTGACGATGTGCCGATAGCGGTAGAACGGCACTTCGGCCTGGTACCAGTCGGCCAGCCCGGTCGCTTCCGGGCGAGGTCCGATCAGGCTCATTTCGCCGCGCAGGACGTTGATCAGCTGCGGCAATTCATCGATCCGGGTGAACCGCAGAAAACGACCGAGCCGGGTGATTCGGTCATCTTCCTTGCGCGTGATCAGCTCTTCAACCGGGGCCTTGGCGCTGCCATTGTTGCTGACCTTCATGGTCCTGAACTTGAACACGGTGAATTCCTCGCCGCGATAGCCGGTGCGCGATTGGCGGAACAGCGACGGCCCAGGACTGTCGATGCGGACTGCGATAGCCGCGATCAGGCAGACCGGCAGCACGATCGGAGCCAATGACAAGGCAACTATCCAGTCGATCGCCTGCTTGGGCAGCATCCACGAATTGGCCGGTCCAAGCGCGCCGAAATTGTTTTCGGAAAGATGTTCAAGCTCGGTCCGACCGGTCAGTGATTCGTAAAGGTCCTTCGAGTGGTAAATCGGGATTCCGGCCAGCGTGAAATCGGCGATTCGCGCTTCCCACTCATCGCTGTGATCAAAGCGGAAATCGGCAGTGATCGCGTCGATCTCCTCAAGCGACGAATCCAGCGACAGCTCCACGCTGGAAACGCCAGCCAGCTCGGCGAAGGCAGGCATTCGTCCGCCGGGTATGGTCCCAAGCCGCAACACCGTTTTGCGCTGGACTACCAAGTAGACCATGAAGAACCAGACCACGCAGGCAAAGAAGCTCAAAACCAGCAGCGACCGGGTATATTCGATCCGCAGCAACAGAATGCCGGAAAGGACTAGGCCGAACGAAGCCAGATAGCCTGGCAGAATCCCGAAGCTTTCAAAGGTCCCCGGCAGTTTGCTGAGCGAGCGGTGCAGGGTAAAACCCAGCACCAGGGCGATCAGGCAGGCAATCAAGGTGTTTTGTGCAACGTAATCATGCCAGCGGGCCGGCAGAAATCGCACGGTTAGGAAAAACGGCCAGATCACACAGGCCAGGGCCGCGATGCCAAGTTGCGTCAGCGGATTGAGCCACGCCGATTTGCGCTGCAAACGGAGCCTGTTCGGTGCCATCGGCGCGCTGATCCTCAGCCGGTTGAATTGAAAAGCGATCCCGCCCGCTGTTGGGGCTGGTCATGCTGACTAAGGCGGCATAAGGGATTTGTCATGTCCAAAATCCTGAAAGACATTCGTAATTCGGAAATTCCCCGTCTTGACGGAGACTTGGCTGCGTGATCCCGAAATTAATTCGCCCCCGCCGTTTCGGTGATGCGCGCGGGTGGTTCAGCGAAACCTACAATGCGAGGACCTTTGCCGAGCTTGGGATCGGTGATGTGTTCGTGCAGGACAATCACAGCCTGTCGGTAACACGAGGGACCCTGCGTGGGTTGCATTGCCAACTTGCACCATTTGCGCAGGCCAAGCTGGTGCGCTGCCTGAGCGGGGCGATTTACGATGTCGCGGTTGACCTGCGCCGCGGTTCGCCGACATTCGGAAACTGGGTAGCCGCGACCCTGACCGCCGAGGGCGGCGAGCAGCTTTACGTGCCGGTCGGCTTCGCCCATGGCTTCCTGACACTGACCGACAATGTCGAAGTCCACTACAAGTGTACCGATTATTATGCACCCGAATGCGAAGCCGGGGTGATGTGGAACGATCCAGCGATCAGGATCGCTTGGCCGCTTGAGGGGATCGAACCGGTCCTATCCGACAAGGATCAATTGCTCCCCGCATTGGGCGACTTTGCAGGCCAGTTCGACTATGATGGCACGCCGCTGGCACCGCTGGAGTCCTGATCGAGCATGTCCGAACCGCAACGCATCCTGGTAACCGGCGGCGCCGGGTTCATCGGCTCGGCGCTGGTCCGGCAGCTGATTGACGAGACGCCGGCCGAGGTCTGCAATGTCGACAAACTGACCTATGCCGGAAACCTCGCTTCACTGGCCGAAGCGCGGCAATCCAACCGTCACCATTTCCACCAGGTCGACATCTGCGACGGTCCGGCGCTGGCCCACGTCCTGGCCGACTTCCGGCCCCAAGCGATCATGCATCTCGCCGCCGAAAGCCATGTCGACCGCTCGATCGACGGCCCGGCGGAATTCATTCAGACCAACGTGGTCGGCACCTTCACGCTGCTCGATGCGGCAACCGCCTATTGGCGCGGGCTGGACGCGGCGGCGCGCGGCGCGTTCCGGTTCCATCACATCTCGACCGACGAGGTGTTTGGCTCGCTGGGAACCGAGGGCCATTTCGACGAGTTTACCAGTTATGACCCGCGCTCGCCCTATTCGGCATCCAAGGCGGCGAGCGACCATCTGGTCCGCGCCTGGCACCACACCCATGGATTGCCCGTGGTCCTGACCAATTGTTCGAACAATTATGGGCCTTACCACTTCCCCGAAAAGCTGATCCCGCTCACCATCCTCAAGGCCATCGCGGGCGAATCGCTGCCAGTCTATGGCGATGGCTCCAACGTGCGTGACTGGTTGCATGTCGAAGATCACGCCCGCGCGCTGCGCGCCGTCGTTGCCGGCGGACGGGTCGGTGAAACCTATTGTGTCGGCGGCAATGCCGAACGGACCAACCTGCAAGTCGTCCATGCGATCTGCGACGAGCTCGACCGGCTGCGCCCGCGCAGCGATGGCCAGCCCTACCGTTCCCAGATCAGCTTCGTGACCGACCGTCCGGGACACGATTTCCGCTACGCAATCGATGCCACAAAGCTGAAGGACGAACTCGGCTGGGAACCACGCGAGACGTTCGAGAGCGGCATCGCCCGGACTGTCGCCTGGTATCTCGGCAACGAGGACTGGTGGCGTGCGGTCCAGAGCGGGGCTTATCAGGGCGAAAGGCTTGGCTTGGCAAATGGCTGAGCGCTGGTTGCTGACCGGCGGGTCGGGGCAAGTCGGCCTCGCGCTGCGCCGCAATCCGCCGCCGGGGGTGGATATCGTTGCGCCGGGGCGCGATGTGCTCGACCTGTCGACTTTGATCGATCAGGGCGTTCTCGAGCTTTCCGAGTTTACCGCAGTCATCAACTGCGCGGCCTATACCGCAGTTGACAAGGCTGAGACCGAACCCGCTCAGGCCCATGCCGTGAATTGCGAAGCGGCCGGAATGCTGGGAATAGCAGCTGCGGCAGCGGGCATTCCGATTATCCACGTTTCGACCGACTATGTCTTTGGCGAAGGTGAAGGCCCTTGGCGCGAAGACGATCCGATTGCCCCATTCAGCGTCTACGGGAAGACAAAGGCGGCGGGTGAAATGGCCGTAAAGGCCTCGCGCGCACGCCACGCAATCGTCCGCACGTCCTGGGTGATCAGTGCCGATGGCAAAAATTTCGTCAAGACCATGCTCCGGCTCGGCGCCGAGCGCGACGTCTTGCAGGTCGTTGCCGACCAGCGCGGAACGCCGACCTATGCCGGCGATCTCGCTTCAGCCCTCGCCCGGATCACCGCTAGGTTTGTGGCCGATCCCGAACAGGCTTCGGGCGTGTGGCACTTCGCCAATGCCGGTGAAACAACCTGGCACGGTCTGGCCGAGCAGGTCTTCGCCTGCGCCTCCCAGCACGGGCTGAAGGTTCCGACGAAGGTCGAGCCAATCACAACTTCCGAGTACCCCGCCCCCGCCCGCCGACCGGCGGATTCGCGGCTCGATTTCACAAAAATCGCAAACGACTTTGGTATTTCGCCGCGCCCGTGGCAGGAGGCGGTCGCCGAAATAGTGGCCCGGCTGGCAGGTGAAGGACAGGCACGATGAAGGGCATAATCCTGGCAGGCGGATCGGGCACGCGGCTGCACCCTGCGACGCTGGCCGTCAACAAGCAGCTGCTTCCTGTCTATGACAAGCCAATGATCTATTTCCCGCTCAGCACGCTGATGCTTGCCGGGATTCGCGAGATCCTGCTGATCTCCTCACCCGAATATCTCGACAATTACCGCCGCCTGTTTGGAACGGGCGAGCAGTTCGGGATCAAGATCGACTATGTCGTCCAGCCCCGCCCCGAAGGCCTGGCCCAGGCCTATCACCTGGGCGCAGACTTCGTTGGCTCCGGGCCCAGCGCGCTGGTTCTGGGCGACAACATCTTCTACGGTGCCGGCCTGAGCGAAATGCTGGCGCGGGCGCGGTCGCGGGCCGAAGCGGGCGCGGCGACCGTATTCGGCTATCACGTCGAGGATGCCCGGTCGTACGGCGTTGTCGAACTGGACGTCGAAGGCCGCGCGCTTTCGATCGAAGAAAAGCCGGAACAGCCCAAATCCAAATGGGCGGTTACCGGGCTCTACTTCTACGATGGTCGTGCCGCCGAACTGGCGCGGCAGGTCAAACCTTCTGAGCGAAACGAGCTGGAGATCACCGAGCTCAACCGGCTCTATCTGGAAGCGGGTGACCTCCATGTCGAGCGGATGGGGCGCGGCTACGCCTGGCTCGACACCGGCACGCATGACAGCCTGCTTGAAGCGAGCGAGTTCGTTCGCACGCTCCAGCACCGCCAGGGCATACAGCTCGCCTGTCTTGAGGAAATCGCCTGGCAGGCCGGCTGGATTGACGATGCCGCGCTGCTGGCACGGGCCGCTGGCTTCGCCAAGACTGGCTATGGCCGTTACCTATCCAGCCTGATCGAACGGGGATCCATGGCATGAATACCGTCGCCCCAGGGCGCAATATCGATGAATTGACCGTCGCCGGGTTCGGCGAGGAATGGGACAGTTTCGATCAGACCGCACTCAGCCAGGATGAGTGGCACGAGCTGTTCGAACGCTATTTCGCGATCTTTCCGTGGGACAGTCTGCCCGCCAATGCCGAAGGCTTTGACCTCGGTTGCGGCTCGGGCCGCTGGGCAGCGGGCGTGGTCGACCGGGTCGGCATGCTCAACTGCGTCGATCCTTCGGCCAAGGCACTGGCGGTGTGCCAGAAACGCCTTGGCAGCAAGCCCAATGCCCGGTTCCACCAGGCGAGCGTCGATGCGATCCCGCTGGCCGACGGCAGTCAGGACTTTGGCTATTCGCTCGGGGTGCTGCACCACATCCCCGATACTGCCGCAGCCATGGCCGACTGCGCCCGCAAGCTGAAACGCGGAGCGCCGTTCCTGGTCTATCTCTATTACGCCTTCGACAATCGACCGCTGTGGTTCCGGTTGGTCTGGAAGGCCAGCGATCTCGCCCGGCAGGTCATCTGCCGCCTGCCCTTCCCGCTGCGCAAGGCGGTGACAAGTGTGATCGCAGCGACGACATATTGGCCACTGGCCCGGCTAGCCTTGCTGCTGGAAAAGGCCGGCATGGATGTCGAGGGCATCCCGCTCGCCCCCTATCGCAGCACCAGTTTCTATACGATGCGCACCGACGCGCTCGACCGGCTCGGCACCAGGCTCGAACAGCGCTTCACCCGGGCACAGATCGCGGCGATGATGACGGCAGCAGGATTGGAGAACGTGCGCTTTTCAGAAGGCGTACCCTATTGGGTTGCGGTAGGGACGCGCAAGGCCTGATGGGCAAGCCGAAGGTCCTGTACATCAGCTATGACGGCATGCTCGAACCGCTCGGGCAGAGCCAGGTCATCGCTTATCTGGAGCGGCTGGCGACCGACTATGCGATCCATCTGGTCAGCTATGAAAAGCCGGCTGATCGCGCACAGGCCAATAAGGTTACCGCGGTCCAGGCGCGGCTCGATACGGCCGGAATCGTCTGGCATCCGCTAGCCTATCACAAGACCCCGACCCTCCCCGCGACGCTGTTTGACATCGCCCAGGGAACCGCGGTGGCGCTGTGGCTGGCCACGCGGCACAAAATCGGGCTGGTCCACGCGCGCAGCTATATCCCCGCGCTGATCGGCTGGGTCGTCAAGCTGCTGACCGGCGCGAAACTGCTGTTCGATATGCGCGGCCTGTGGGCGGATGAGCGCACCGATGGCGGCATCTGGCCCGATGGCGGCGGGATATTCCGCGCGGTCAAACGGCTGGAAAAGACGCTGCTGCTCGGCGCCGATCATGTTGTCACGCTGACCCATGCTTCCAAGGCAGTAATTGAGGACTTCCCCTATCTGCGCGAGGCCGACCATGCCCCGATCAGCGTGATCCCGACCTGCGCCGATCTCGACCGGTTCACGCCGGGAGATAACGGCGAAGATCGGCCCTTCACCCTTGGCTATCTCGGCTCGATCGGGACCTGGTACATGTTCGACGAGGTGCTGGCTTGCTTCAAGCTGCTGCGCGAGCGGCGGCCCGATGCCCGGTTGCTGGTGGTCAACCGCAACGAGCAGAACCTGGTCCGGCGCATGGTTGCAGAAGCCGGACTACCCGAAGACTGCATCGAGATTACCGTCGCCGATCATGCCGAAGTTCCAGCGCAGGTCCGCCGGATGAGCGCCGGGGCCGCGATCATCAAGCCGGTCTTCTCAAAGATCGCGAGCGCGCCGACCAAGCTGGCCGAATACCTCGGCTGCGGAGTGCCGTGCCTCGGCAATGTCGGCGTCGGCGACATGGAATTGATCCTCGAAACCGAGGGCACCGGTGTCGCTTTGCGCGAATTCACCCTCGAAGAGCGCAGCCGCGCGGTCGACCGGCTGCTGGCCATGGCCGCCGATCCCGCTACGCCGGACCATTGCCGCAAAGTGGCTCTGGCGCACTTCTCGGTCGAGGACGGCGCGACCCGATATCGCGCGATCTACCGGGAGCTGCTGCCGTGAAGCGGATGCTGGTGCTGTGTCCCTATCCCGAGGGCGTCGCCGCCGGGCAGCGGCTCAAGTACGAGCAGTACTTCGCCGACTGGCGCGCACGGGGCTGGGAGATCGATGTCTCCAACTTCATGGATCGCGCGATGTGGGACGTGGTCTGGGAAAAGGGCCATATCCTCGCCAAGGCCATGGGCGTGCTGCGCGGCACACTACGCCGGATCCGCGACCTGTTTCGCGTCGGGCGCTACGATCTGGTCTATGTCTTCATGTGGGTTACCCCGTTCGGCACCACCGGTTTCGAACGGCTGGTCCGCGTCCGCGCGAAGGCGCTGGTCTTCGATGTTGAGGACAATGTCCTGTCCGAACAGCAGGGCGGCGCGGCCGATCACATCGGGCCGCTGGTGCGTCTACTCAAGGGTTCGGGCAAGGCACGGTTCCTGATCAGGACTGCCGACCATGTCGTAACCAGCTCGCCGTTCCTCAACGACTTCTGCCTGGCGTTGAACGCAAAGAAGGCCTGCACCTATATCTCGTCATCGGTCGATACTGAGCGTTTCCAGCCCGCGACGACCTATTCCAACGACAAGCCGGTGGTGGTCGGCTGGACCGGGACATTCAGTTCCAAGGTCTATCTCGATCTGCTGACCGGCGTGTTCCAGCGGCTGGCGCAGCGGCTGCCGTTCAAGCTGCGGGTGATCGGCAACTTCGATTACGAGCTGCCCGGGGTCGATCTTGAGGTGATCCGCTGGAGCGCCGAAGAGGAAGTGGCGCAGTTGCAGGCACTCGATGTAGGGGTCTACCCGCTGCCGATCGATGACTGGGTGCTGGGCAAGTCTGGCCTCAAGGCGATCCAGTACATGGCTTTCGCCCTGCCCTGCGTCGCGACCGAAGTCGGCACCACCCCGATGCTGATCCGGCATGGCGAGAATGGCCTGCTGGTCAGGACCGAGGCCGAATGGGAAGCCTCGCTGGAACAGCTGATCCGCGATCCCGCGCTGCGCCGCCGCCTGGGTGAGACCGCGCGCAAGGATGCGGTGGCAAATTATTCCACAGCCGCTATTGCCGGCCAATACCGCGCCGTGATCGAGGGCGCCACGACCAAGGGACTGAAATGAGCAGGATTTACATGGCAGGCGTCGGCGGAATGCTGGGCGAGGCCTTCCACCACGTGTTCTCCGGATCGCACGAACTGATGTGCACCGACAAGGACGTCAACGCCGACTGGCTGGGCTTTTGCGACTTCCGCGACCGGGCCGAATATCGCCGCCAGGTGCTCGATTTCAAACCTGACTACCTGTTCCACATCGGCGCGCACACCAGCCTCGAATATTGCGAGGACAATGTCGACGATGCCTATGCCACCAACACCCTCCCGGTGGAGGATGCAGTGTGGCTGGCGAACCGGCTCGACGTGCCGCTGCTCTATATCTCGACCGCCGGGATTTTCGACGGAGCGCAGGAAACCTATGACGATTGGGACCAACCCAATCCGCTCGGCCACTATGCCCGCTCCAAATACATGGGAGAGCGCTTCGTGGTCGAGAACGCCCAGCGTTATCTGGTCTGCCGCGCTGGCTGGATGATGGGGGCCGGCCCTGCGAAGGACAAGAAGTTCATCCAGAAGCTTGCGGCCCAGCTGAAGGCCGGGGCAAAGGAACTCAAGGTCGTCGACGACAAGCTGGGCACGCCGACCTACACCCGGGACTTCGCCGCGCAGGTCAAGGTGCTGGTCGAGCAGGAACTGTGGGGCCTCTACAACATGGTCTGCCAAGGCGTGACCAGCCGCTTCGAAGTAGCCGAATACCTGGTCAAGGCACTGGGCAAGGCTGACGAGATCGCGGTCGAGCCAGTCAGCTCCGACTATTTCGCCAAGGAATATTTCGCCCCGCGCCCGCCGTCCGAGCGGCTGATCACCAAGAAGCTTGACCTGCGCGGGGTCAACGTGATGCGCGACTGGCGGGTTTGCCTCGACGAATATCTGGCCGACAAGTACCAGGGCTATCTCGGCTAGGCCGCAGAACCGGGGGGCGACATGGGCGAGGAAACAACGGCGGATCGCGGCGGGCTGATCGAACCGGGGCGCTTCCTCGACGATCTGCAGCACCCCGGGCTGGTCTCGGCAATCGATCTGGCGCGTTGGCTGGCGGCTTTCGTGGTGATGATCGGCCATGCCCGCTTCCCGCTGCTCAAGGGCTACGGCCTGCTCGCCCCGGAGCAGCGGCCGTTGTGGGTCCAGGGCTGGTACTTCGTCACCGGCTATTTCGTCGAAGCCGTGCTGGTCTTCTTTGTCCTGTCGGGCTTTCTGGTCGGCGGGATGGTGGTGGCGCGGCTCAGCCGCGGCAGTTTCGATCCGCCGGGCTATGCAGTCGACCGGTTCAGCCGGCTCTACACGGCCTTCCTGCCGGCACTGCTGCTGACCGTGGCACTTACCTGGATCGGATCGACCTGGTTCAACGGCACCGGCCTTTACGACGCCAGCAACCCGACCTTTGTCGAGAAAGGTACCCCGATCAACTTCGCCGCCAATGCCGGATGGAGCACGTTCCTCGGCAATGCGGCGATGCTGCAGTTCTATTTCGTCGAACCTTATGGCTCGAACCCGCCGCTGTGGACGCTGTCGAGCGAATTCTGGTTCTACATGGTGTTCGGCCTGTTCGCCGCCGGATCGTTGAAGCGCGGAGGCGGGCGAATCGGCTTGTCCCTAGCTGCTGCGCTCTGCCTGCTCATTCTGGGACCGATGTTCTGGCTCTATTTCGGGATGTGGCTGATCGGAGTCGCCGCCGCCGTGCTGCGCCCGCCCCGGCTGCCGATCGCCCTGCCTGCGCTGGCCTTGCTGGGGGCCATGCTGCTGTTCCGGCGCTATGCCGATGCCGCACTTGCGCCGACCGACATGGTCCGGTTCTCGGTCCAGTACGGGATCTGTCTGGCGACCGGGCTGCTGCTGCTTGGTTGGCGCGCTCGTCCGCCGCAATGGGCGGTGCGCTTTGGCGGCTTCAACAAGGCGATGGCCGACTTTTCCTACAGCCTTTACCTGACTCACTTCCCGGTGATCATCATGCTGGTCGCGGTATTGGGCAGTGTGACCGACAACCCCGGCTACGCCAGCGGCTTTGCCCCGACTGATCCGCTAGCGCTCGCCACCTATGCCGCTGCGGTCGTGCTGTCGCTGGCGTTTGCCTGGCTGTTCTCGCTGGCGACCGAGCGGCAGACCGCCAAGGTCCGCGGCTGGCTCAAGTCCCGGCTTGCGCGCGCTTCCAGGCCTGGAACATGAGCACTGCCCACAGCGGCTGAGTCGCATCCTCCCGCCCGGCAAGGTGATTGGCCCAGCGCTGGCGGATAACCTGCGGCTCAAACAGACCGTCCGCGTCCAGCGCCGCTTCAGATAGCAGGTCTTCCGCCCAGTCGCGCAACGGGCCCTTCAACCAGACGCCCACGGGAATCGCGAACCCGGCCTTGGGACGATCGACCAGCTCGCGCGGGACATAGCGGTAGAGCAGGTCCTTGAGGATCGCCTTGCCCCCGCCCCGCGCGAACTTCAGCGCCGGATCGATCCGCGCCGCCAGCGCGGTGACCTGCGGATCGAGGAACGGGATCCGCGATTCGAGGCTGACCGCCATCCCGGCCCGGTCAACCTTGGCGAGGATATCGTCGGGCAGATAGGTCACCGCATCGGCGTGCATCATCTGCAGTTCGAGCGGCAGCCCGGCCAGACGCGGATCGGTGTGCAGCGGCCGGGTGCAGCGCTGTCCACCGGCCAGCGGCGATGCGCGATCGGCCCAATCGTCCATGAATCGGTCGAACAGCGTGTCGAAATCATCGGCGCGTGACATCTGCTTCAGCGCGCGCTGTGCATTGTGGCCGAACCAGGCAGAACGGCGACGACGCGCGAGATCGGACAGGCCGTTCCACAGCCCCGGTGGCATCGCACCGGCACCGCCCAGCGCCGCGCGGCGCAGCGGCCCGGGAACCTTGCGCATCGTCCGCCACAGTCGCGGGAACTGGATATGCCGGTTGTATCCGCCGAACAGTTCATCCCCGGCATCGCCCGACAGCGAAACGGTGACCTGCTGGCGCGCCAGTTTTGAAACGAGGTGCGTCGGGATCTGCGACGAATCCGCGAAAGGCTCGTCATAGATCGCCGGCAATTGCGGGATCACCGCCAGAGCGTCGGCCGGGCTCAGGTAGAGCTCGGTGTGATCGGTCCCCAGCACGGCGGCGACCTTCTTGGCATAGACCGCCTCGTCGAACCCGCTTTCGTCAAAGCCGATCGTGAAGGTC
The DNA here is from genome assembly GCF_002440635.1 of Novosphingobium sp. UBA6272. Taxonomy (GTDB): domain Bacteria; phylum Pseudomonadota; class Alphaproteobacteria; order Sphingomonadales; family Sphingomonadaceae; genus Novosphingobium. The sequence continues at coordinate 63,797 of NZ_DJUW01000034.1, forward strand.
TTGATCGGGCGACTGACGCACTTCTGCGCGATTGCAGTGATCAGCGAGGAATCGATCCCGCCCGAGAGGAAATTGCCCACCGGTACGTCAGCCACCAGCTGCCGCCCGACTGCCCCGGTCAGCACGGCATCAAGCGCCTCGAGCGCCTCGCCCTGGTCAGAAATCGGATCTGCAGCACCGGCCAGCACTTGATCGGCATAATCAAACCAGCGCTCGACCACCGGCTGCGTGCCCGGCGCGGTATCGCCCGAAAGCGTGAGCAGGCAGCCCGGCTCGAGTTTGGCGATACCGTGGTAAATTGACAGCGGCGCCGGCACATAGGCCCGCGCCATCAGGCAAGCGAGCGCCTCGCGGCACACCGGATTGGCAAACCCGGGCGTAGCGGCGATCGGGCCAAGGGTTGAAGCAAAGGCAAAGCCCGCTGCGGTCCAGCCATAGTACAGCGGCTTTTCGCCAAACCGGTCACGCGCCAGCACCAGTTCGCGGCGCTGGTGGTCCCACACCGCCAACGCAAACATGCCCGATAGCCGCGGGAGCGCATCGCGCACCCCATAAGCGGTGAAGGCGGCCAGCATCACCTCGGTGTCAGAATGCCCGCGCCATGGCGGCGCCTTGCCCGCACTTTCCAGCTCGGCGCGGAGGTCCTGGAAGTTGTAGATTTCGCCGTTGTAGGTGACGGTGTAGCGCCCGCAGGCCGAACGCATCGGCTGGTGCCCGGCTTCGCTCAGGTCAATGATCGCCAGGCGGCGATGGCCGAAGCCGAGCCGGCCATTGTCTCCGATCCAGTCGCCCGACGAATCCGGCCCACGCGGCACGATCCGGTCGGTCATGGCCCGCAGCAATTGAGAGGTGATCGGGACGGATTGGCTGTAGAGCCCGGCGATGCCACACATGGCCTCCGGTTATGCAATTCGCGCGGCTATGTCCATCTGCTTGCCGAACCCGCGTAAGCCATGTGATCCAAGGACATGGTCGTTGCCATGCCCGAAAAGCGCTGTATTAGGCGCCGTGTGACCGTCGCATATGCCAATCCCGCCACCAGCCGTCCCCTCCGCCTTGAAGGCGATAGCTATGTTGATGACGCCGGCGGCAGCTTTCCGGTAGTTGCCGGGATCCCCCGATTCTGTCCGGCCGAGAATTACGCCACCAACTTCGGCAAGCAGTGGAACCTGTTCGATACCACCCAGATTGACGGTGAAGGCGTGGATAGCGCAGTCAGCAGCGTGCGGCTGTTTGCGGAAACCGGGTGGACGCCCGAAGCTCTCAAGGGACTGACCGTCCTCGAAGTAGGCTCCGGAGCCGGGCGGTTCAGCCGGGTCCTGGTCGAGCAGACCGAGGCCACCCTTTACAGTGTCGACTATTCATCGGCGGTCGAAGCGAACTGGCGCAACAACGGCGTGATCGCCAACGGTCGGCTGCACCTGGCCCAGGCCAGCATTTACGAACTGCCCTATGCACCGGGCAGCTTCGACAAGGTCCTGTGCCTGGGCGTGCTCCAGCACACACCTGATTTTGCCAAGTCCGTCGCCGCGCTGGTCAAAATGGCCAAGCCCGGCGGAGAGATCGTGGTCGATTTCTATCCGATCCGCGGCTGGTGGACCAAGCTCCATGCCAAGTACCTGCTCCGCCCGATCACCAAGCGCATGTCGCATGATCGCTTGATGCGCCTGATCGAGCGCAATGTCGGCTGGATGGAAAAGCTGGTCGAGGGCCTGCGCCGAATTGGCCTTGGCCGGCTGGCCCGCTTTGTCCCGCTGGTCGATCCCAGCACCCTACCAAGCGAACTTACTGCCGAGCAGCGCCGCGAATGGCTGGTGCTCGATACCTTCGACATGTTCTCTCCGGCGCACGACCATCCCCAGCGGGTGATGACCGTCGCGCGGATGTTCGAACACGCCGGAGCCAAGGTCACCTTCGCCGGATTCGTAAACAACGGGGTGAATGAAGCCGCTGTAGTGCGCGGCGTCAGGCCGGCCTGATCTAGGCCGCGCTGGCAGATCCGGGCAGGCGCAACCAGCTTACGCGCAGCCCCAGCCGCCGCCGCGCAACCAGATCCGAAGCGGCGCCGACCACGGTCAGGGAAACCAACTGGGCCAGCGCCGCGCCTACCGCACCATAGATCGGGATCAAAGCCAGCGCTGCGACAATCCCGCCCAGTACGGCAATCACGTAGATCACCGTCAGCGGCCGCTCCAGATCGGTCATCAGCAGCAGGATCGGCCCCATCCCGAACAGGCTGAAGGCCAGCTGGGCGATCGCAATCACCAGCAGGGGCTGCGCTGCGCCGGCGTAAGGCGCGCCGAAGGCCAGGGTAACCAGTGCTTCGCCGAACAGGGCCAGCACCAGTACGATTGCTCCGCAGATAGCGGTCAGCATCAGGCTGACCTTGCCGAGCAAGGCCTGCAGCTCGCCCTCCCCGCCGTTGCGGAAAAGCACCGCCAGGCGCGGGGCAAGGACAACATGGAACACGCTGATCGGCATATTGATCAGCGCCGCGCAGGCTAAGGCGACACGAAACCATCCGAGTTCGGTCCCGGCAACCAGCCAGCCCATCAGGATCAGGCCGTAGGTGCCGTCGAGCTGCCGCAGCACATCGACCACCCCCAGCGGGATTGCTGCACTAAGCCAGGGCTTACGGACAGCGCCGGACGTTTGATCTGTTGAACGCGTGGCGCGCAGGAACCAGTACTGGCAGATCGCCGCCGCTGCGAATGCTACCACCAACTGGATCATCAGCACCGAGCCGATATCGGGTCGCCCGAAGGCCAACCAGGCAACCAGAACCAACGTCAGCGCCGCGACCGGTCGGCCGAGGATGTCCATGAACTGGCCCTGGGTCATCTGCCCGACCCCGCGCAGTCCGGCGGAAAGGACGACGGTCTGAACCGCCAGCACATTAAGTAGAGAACCGATCAACCAGTGACGCGGCTCGACATTGAGGAACGGTTGGTCGAGCAGCAGCAGGATTGCCGCCAAACCCACCGGGACGAGCGAGGCAAGCAGGCTGGCTGATTGAAAGGTCCCGCTCCGCGCCCGCACCGCGGCGAGCGCATTCTCGCTGGCCAGCACCGCAAATTCGCGCACGGCCAACTGCGGGGTGCCCAGCTGGCAGAACGTGGTCGCCAGCGCCGCCACCGAAATGACGAGGCCATAGATCCCGAAATCGGCTGGGGACCAAAGCCGTGCTAAAACCAGCCCCAGGCCGAACGTACCGAGCAGACCGGCAATCCGCAGTGCCAGGCTGGCAGCCATCGAAAGCAGGGCCCGACCGTCGAGCCTGAAAGCGGGGATCGCGCTGCGCAGTCTTGCCTGCATCGCTTGCCAGGCCATGTCGCAAGGTCCCTTTGCTGTGCCGGGGAGAAAGCCTCGGTTGCGCCGCAAGGTCCACTCGACTAGTGAAACCGGCATGCTCCGATCGACCCTCAGCGCCGTAAAGCGATTGCTACCGACGTTCAAGGGCTATTGGCACTTCGGAAAATTCGTCAATATTTATGGTAACTTCACTGTTGTGAACGCGGCGAATATCAAAATCGGGAACAATGTCGCGATCAATCACGATGTTTTCCTTCTCGGCCGTTGCGGCATTGCTATCGGCGATCACGTCGTTTTATCGGCAAGGGCCATGGTGATGGACGGCGGACTCGATATCGGAAGGTCGCATGCGGCTGGTAGCGACCATGTCGACCGCCCGGTCGAAATTGGCCACGGTGCATGGATTGGCGCTGGTGCTATCATATTGCCCGGGGTCGTAATCGGACCCGGCGCTGTCATTGGTGCCGGATCGGTCGTGACCAAATCGGTTCCGGCCAGAGAAGTCTGGGCCGGCAATCCTGCCGGCCCGATCCGCAAGCCCGAGTGACCGATAACGATACTGACAAACGCAGATAGTGCTCTCTGGCGTTGAGCCGGTCGGCAATTGGCTCTAGGCACGGCACCAAACCACTCCCGCAGGATCAAAAGCCCGAATGCTGATCTACTGGATACTTCTGGCTTTTCCTGCGCTCATGGCGGTCGCCTATCCTGTGAACCCGGATCGCCGGCGGATCAGCCCGGCGCAGGGGATTGGCTATCTCTTTTTCCTGCTGCTCTACACCGTGGTCGCCGCGATCCGCTTTGAAACCGGCGGCGACTGGCTGACCTATGACTTGCTCTATGATGATATCCGCACCGATACCTTTGCCCATGCGCTGACGGTCACCGATCCGCTTTATGGCCTGCTTAACTGGATCGGGGCTGAAACGGGGCTTGGTATCTACTTGGTCAACGCCGTGTGCGGCTGGGTGCTGGGTTCCGGGGTGATCCAGGTTTCTTTGCGGTTTCGCGAACCCTGGCTGGCGATAACTATGGCCGTGCCATATCTGCTGATCGTGGTCGGGCTTGGTTATGTCCGCCAAGGCGCCGCGATTGGCGTGATTCTGATGGCAATCGCCTCGTTCGACCAGTCCAAACCGTTGCGAACGCTTGTCTACCTGATGGTGGCTATGGCTTTTCACGCCACCGCCGTTGTTACCCTGCCAATGTTCACCTATGCCGTTACCGCACGTCACAAGTTGCTCGGCGTGCTGATCGCGGTGCTGGGCGTAGCCGTCTTCTATTTGCTTATCGCGCCACGGATTGAGGTCTTCGAAGCGGGGTATGTGGCGAACGAATATGATTCGGGCGGCACCTTCACCCGCCTGGTCATGAGCCTCATCCCATCTGCCTTGCTGCTTTGGCGGTGGCGACATTTCGGAACCAGCGAGCGCGTCCGCTCGGTCTGGGTGTCGATCGCGATCGCCAATTTTGCCGCACTCGCCGCACTGGGCCTGATTTCATCATCCACCGCGGTTGACCGGATCGCGCTGTTCTTTTCTCCAATCCAGATAGCAGTCTTTGGCGAGTTTCTTGCGCTGGTTCCGCTTGGTCAGCGCTTCACCATTCCGATCCGACTGTTGCTGATCGCGACTGCGGCCATGGTCCAGATCGTCTGGCTGGTCTTTGCGACTCACGCCGAGTTCTGGGTCCCCTATCGTTCGATCCTGGAATTCCTTTGAGCCTTCCTCCCCCTGCCCCGCTCATTGCCGTTTGCGCGAACCAGGCCTGGAACCTGGTCAATTTCCGTGCTGGCCTTATTGCCGCTTTGCTCGGCAGGGGCTTCCGCGTGCAGGCCATCGCTCCGCCCGATATAGAAATGGAACGCAAGCTGGCTGAGCTGGGTTGCGGTTTCACGCCTGTGCCGCTGGACGCAGCCGGCCTTGCCCCGCACCGCGACTTGGCGACGCTCCTGGCCTTCCGGCGGATCATAGCCAATTTGCAGCCGGCCGCTTGGCTCAGCTGGACAATCAAGCCCAATGTCTACGGCTCGCTCGCTGCCGGGCTTGCCGGGGTGCCGGCCTTTCCCAACGTTTCCGGCCTTGGCACGGCCTTCATCCGCCGCAACCTGCTCACGCTGATCGCCAAGCAGCTTTACCGCACCGGCTTCCGCCGTGCCCCCACGGTTTTCTTTCAGAATGAGGATGATCGCGCTGAGTTCATCGGCGGCGGCATCGTCCGCACCTCGCAAGCGCATGTTCTTCCCGGATCGGGCATTGATGCGCAGGCCTGGGCTCCTCCCCCCGGTGGCCGGCCAGCGCCACGCCAGTTCCTGATGCTGTCGCGGGTCGTGGCCGACAAGGGCGTACGCGAATATGTCGAAGCGGCACGCCAGGTTCGTCAATTCTGGCCCGATGCGCACTTCGTCCTGATGGGTGAAATTGGTGTGGCGAACCGTACCGCGATCCCTCGCGCAGAGGTCGAGAGCTGGATTGCAGAAGGTGTGATCGAACACCGCGAGCCGGCGAGCGATGTTCGCCCGCATATTGCAGGTGCCGATTTCATCGTCCTTCCCTCATACCGTGAGGGCTTGTCGCGGGTTTTGCTGGAAGCGGCAGCGATGGGCCGGCCAATCGTCACCACCGATGTGACCGGTTGCCGTGATATCGTTCGCGAAGGAGAAAACGGGTTTCTCTGCGCTCCCCGCGATGCTGGTTCGCTAGCTGCCGCGCTTGAGAAGGCCTGTGCATGTGCCGATGCAAGATGGCAGGCTCTGGCGGATGCCGGGCGGGCGCGGGTGGTGGAGGAGTTTTCTCAGGAACGCGTTACAGCGCTTTATCTGGAAGCAATGGCCCGGTCTGGCGTCATTCCGCCCCAAGCGACATGATCGATGGGTTACAGGCCTTTGCATCGTGTCAACCATGTTCTAGAAGCCGGGTCTTCGCGCTTCGTCGGTATCCCGGCGAACCACGATCGCGGACTTACCGAAGGAGACGAGTTTTGGGTGCGCAATTGGCTTTGAACGGCGGTTTGCGGTCCCTGCTCCGCGCGGCAATGTTGCTGGTCGTGGCGCTGGGGATCAGCGCATGCAGCACTCGCGGCGGTAATGTTCCTTATGCCCCTGCCGACTTTGGCGCGCCGGACAAGGTGCAACCTGCCGATGTTGCCTATGATCTTCCACTCGGCCCACTTGATATGCTGCGGGTCAGTGTTTTCCGCGTTCCCGAACTATCGGGCGACTATCAGGTTGACGCAAAAGGCATGCTGGATCTGCCGCTGATCGGCGCGCTGAACGTTCGGGAGTTCACCCCCCAGCAACTGGGTGAGGAGCTTGAGCGGCAGTATAGCAGGCGCTACCTCAACAATCCCGAAATCACCGTGCGGGTAACCAACAGCAACAACAACAGCGTCACCGTTGAAGGCGGGGTCAATGGCCCCGGCATCTACCCGTTGCCTGGCAAGATCACACTGGTCGGCGCTATCGCGCTCGCTCGCGGGGTCTCCATTCAGGACGGTAATCCGCGGCGAGTGGTCGTCTTCCGCAAAAGCGGGGGCAAGACGCTCGCCGCTGCGTTCGATCTGGTTTCGATCCGGCGCGGCGAGATGGAGGATCCGGCGATCTTTCCCGGCGATACCGTTGTGGTCGACAGTTCCACCACCCGGCCGCTCTATCGCGACTTGATGATGAGCCTGCCGCTCTTCACCATATTCACCCAGCTCTGATCTTGCCCTGGCAATCGCTCGAACAAAGGAACTGAATCGCAATGCTATTGCAAGGCAATCCGCCCACCGGTGGCCAATCCCAGCCGGGAGCTGCGCAACCGCATCAGGGCGACCACGGTTTTGACATTTCCCACATTCTGCACATGCTTGCAGAACGCTGGAAGCTGATCCTGGCAGTCAGCATTGCCGGTCTGGTTCTGGGAATTGCAACGGCCCTGTTGACCACACCGCAGTATCGCGCCTCCACCCTGATGCAGTTTGACCCAGGCTCCACCGACGTGCTGGAACCAGGCAAGAACGGCCAGGCCCGCGTGCGTGGGCCCAGCGGGGAAGCAATCGCAACCCAGATTGGTCTGCTTCAAAGTGAATCGCTGGCCCGCCAGGTTGCCCAGGATCTGAATCTAGTAGCCATGCCCGAATTTGGCGGTGACAGTGGCACGCTGGAACAGCGAACCGATCGCGCGACGGCAATCTTGCGGGGATCAACCAGTGCCGAAGTCGTTAAGGGCAGTACGCTGATCCGGGTCAATGCAGTATCGAATGACCCCGCTATGTCCGCGAGGATCGCCAATGCTCTATCGCGTGGGCACATTTCCGCCAATATCGAACGTCGCTTCAACGCTTCGTCCTATGCCCGCAAATTTCTTTCTGATCAGCTGACCCGCACCAAGGGCGCGCTGGAGGAATCCGAACGCAATCTCAACAGCTATGCGATCAGCGCGGGGATGTTCCGGCAAAGCGGCCAGAACAACGAAGGCAAGACAGTTGAAGGCGCATCGCTTGCCCAAACCGACCTTTCCAAGCTCAACGATGCCTTGAAGCAGGCAGAGATCAACCGGATTGCGGCTGAGCAACGCTATCGCAAATCCGAGGTCGATTTTGCCGGCGATGTCGCCGCCAGCGTTTCACCGATGATCCAGCAGCGTGCTGAGCTGCAGGCCCAGTACGATGAAAAGTCGAAGATTTATAAGCCTGACTATCCCACGATGATCGAATTGAAGGCCCGGATCGATCGGCTGGATTCGTCGATCGCTTCGGAACGCAAGCGCTCCAACACCAACAAGCGCGCCGAACTCTATGGCGAGTATCAGGCTGCCGTGCGAATCGAAGCCGAACTGCGCCAGAAGGTCGCCGAAGCGAAGGGCGAAGTCGTGCTCGACCGAAGCCGCTCGATCCAATACAACATCCTGCAGCGTGAAGCCGATACCAACCGCGCGCTCTATGATGCCCTGCTGCAGCGCTACAAGGAAGTTGGCGTCGCCGGGGGCATCGGTCAGAGCGAAGTGTCACTGGTTGACGAAGCCAAAGCGCCTGGCGGCCCGTTCCGTCCGCGTCCGTTGGTCAATGCGATCGTCGGACTGATCGCCGGGCTTTCGCTTGGCGTTGGCCTGGCTCTCGCTCTGCAACTGCTGTTCGATACCATCGCCGAACCGCGCGATGTTCGCAGCAAGCTGCACTTGTCGGTGCTGGGCGCAATTCCGATGGAACCGGACAGTCGGCCACCGATGGAGGCGCTGGCGGATCGCAAATCGGAGTTGTCCGAGGCCTACCATTCGGTCCGAACCGCGCTCAAGTTCGCGCGGCCCGAAGGGCTCCCCTCCAGCCTGCTGGTCAGCTCGACCCGTCCGGCCGAGGGCAAGTCGACATCGGCCTATGCGATCGCACTGACCGTGGCCAAGCTCGGCAGCAAGGTCTTGCTGATCGATGCCGACCTGCGCAAGCCGACTTTCGCGTCAAGCCGCAAGGACGGGCATGGCCTGGGCTATCTGCTCAACAGCGACGATCCACTCCTGCCGCTGATCGAGAAGACCAAGACCGACAATCTCAGCCTACTCCCGGTCGGGCGGTTTACCGGCTCTGCGGCTGACTTGCTCAGCTCGAACCGATTGCCGCTGCTGATCAAGGAAGCAGCCGATGCCTTTGACATGGTCGTCATCGATGCACCGCCGGTTCTTGGCCTGGCCGATGCACCGTTGCTGGCGTCGGTCGCCGAAGCCACCGTCCTGGTGGTCGAAAGCGGCCGTTCGCGCACCGCGGATGTCCAGGAGATGGTCCGACGGCTTGCCGACGCCGGGGCACACCTTGCCGGGGTTATCCTGACCAAGATCTCGATCAAGCGTGGTCGATATGGTTATGGCTACGGCTATGGCTTCTACGGATCCGAAGCGGATGAACGCGGTGCAATCACCGAAGCGGCACGGCGCATCGATGTTGCCTGATTGCGGTTTCAGCACGCCATGATTCATCAGAAAATTGCGAATCTGATCTCCGGTCATCCTAGAGTCTCGTCGCTGGGGTTGTTTGCGGGCTTGTCGCTGGCAGTCCTGTTTTCCGGCATCGCCCGGGTCGCTGAAACTCCGGCCGCCGGGGCCTCGGGCCGGCTAGACCGGATCGCGCCAGGCTCGCTTGGCGAAGTGCGCTTCCAGCTCGCGAAGATCGGGATGGACCGGGTTGATGTCGATCCCGCCACCGCCCAAATCGCCTTGCGCGGTGTTCCGCTGGCCAGCGATCCCCTGGCGGCATTGGCAGCGCGAGGCCTTGCTGATGATCCCCGAGGCAGCTCCGGCAAAGAGGCCGCGCTGCTCGCCGAGGCACTGCGCCGCGATCCCCGTTCGCGGCCAGCCCGGATACTGTTGTTGCGCCAGATGGCCGCCAATGGCAACTTGAAGGGCGCATTCGACCAACTGGCGGTGTTCAGTCGGCTCAATCCCGGACTGGTTGAAGCGATCATGGAGGCTATTACCGCGCGGGTTGGAACCGTCAGGCAGGTCGACGATGCCCTTTCTGCAATCGCAGGGCATGACGGACTTTACCTGCCTTTCGTCAATCGCATGGTCGGCAAGCGCAAGCCGCCCGAAGTGGTCTTGCACATGGCTCAAAAGCTCCCTGCAGCAGTGATCGCCAAGCCGGAAATCCGCCGCAGCGTGGTGCGGCAATTGGTCGATGCGGGGCTGTTTAGCGATGCCCGCAGATTGTGGCAGCAAGGCTTGCCCAACGCAGGAGTTCGCTTGGTTCATTCGCCCGATTTCGCCGATCGTGCAGCCCCGCCACCATTCAACTGGCAGCTCTATGTCGGCCCGACCGGTGCGGCCGAACGGGCCAGGAATGGCGGACTTTCAATAGCCTACTATGATCGCAACCCGGGCTTGCTGGCGACCCAGCTACTCACCTTGGTCCCAGGAAGCTACCAGGCCATGGCCGACTACGAGGTAATAAGCGGGACGCCCGACAATGTGCGGCTGCGCATCGTCTGCCAGGGCAACGGGACCGTACTTGGCGAAGCGGGACTGGTTCAGCGCAAGCCTGGTCTAAACCGCTTGAGCCTGAATTTCTCCGTTCCTGGAAACGGATGCAACGGACAGATGTTGGCTGTTGCAGGTGTTGCCACCGAAGAACGCGGTGAGAAGCACCTCCTCGTAAAACGCATCGACGTTGTTGCAGGAGGCAGCAAATGACGCTTCCGTTGCGCCATTGGTTGGTTCTCATCTTCGTATTGCTAACGCTCGGGCTCGGCGGCGCGAGCGCGGCCGGCTTTAGCGGCAATCTGTTCCTACAATTCGCAGGGGCATCTTTGATTGCCTACTCGGTCTGGAATATCGATCGGGCCGGTGACTTGACAACGGGACTGGGCCGATTCCTGATCGCATTGCTGGGCCTCTTCCTGCTTCAGTTCCTCCCACTGCCCCCCGCGCTCTGGCGCCTCATGCCAGGGCGCGAGGCAGTGGCGTCGGGCTATGAGCTGGCAGGTATGAGCCAACCCTGGCTAACCTACTCACTCGATCCATGGGGCTCGCTGCATAGCCTGCTTTGGTGGATCCCGGCTCTGGCCATTTTTATGGCGATGCGCGCAAAGAACGCCCCCCCAGCCCGCCTGGTCATCTGGCTGATCGCCATCGTCGCCTATGCCTCGGTAATCCTGGCTGCGGCCCAGGCCTTTGGTGGCTCTGGCTACTTCTATACGATAACAAATCGCGGCAACGGGGTTGGACTGTTTTCGAACAGCAACCATTTCAGCAGCTTCATGCTCGTCTCGATGGCGCTGCTCGCCGGTCAGGCCCTCCATGATCGCCCGACCGGTCGGCACGGCAAGAACCCCAACACTCCGGACTATATCCTTGCCGCCCAGTTGGCTCCGCTCGCCTTCGGGGTATTCCTGTCAGACTCCTTGGCCGGTCAGATGCTGATGATCCCCGTGCTAGGCGGCATAGTGCTTCTGGCGCGCCCGACCTGGCAATTGCGTTGGCAATTGGTCCTCGCCGTGCTCGCCATTTTTGCTGTCGGCATGGTGTGGCTCTTGACCTCGGGACTCGCCGCCAACGATCTGATGGCCAAATCCGGCACTGCCGGAATCAGCCGGGGTGAGTTTCTCGCCAATGGCAGCCAGATGCTCAAGGATTTCGCACCATTTGGCTCTGGCATTGGAACCTTCCAGGATATCTATCCGTGGTATGAAGATCTTGCCAAAGTCGGCACAACTTACGCCAACCATGCGCACAATGATTTGCTCGAGCTGACTATTGAAACGGGCCTTCCCGGTTTAATGGTGCTGGGTCTGTTCCTGGTCTGGTTGGGCAAACGATCCTGGCAACTCTGGACAGGCAACCGCGCCGAGAACCTCGTCGCCCTGTCCGCCAGCCTCGCCATATTTGCAGTGATGCTGCACAGTCTGGTCGACTATCCGCTCCGCACCGCAGCTGTCAGCGGCTTGATCGCCTTGTGCTGTGTCCTGCTTTCCCGCTCTGCCGAAGCGCGAGGGGTAAGCGCCCTGCCCGATTCCGGCAGCGGCAAGCGCGAAGTCCTGCTCGAGATCTGAGCGCTGAAGCTGGGGGCTAGCTTACGTCTCCACCCCCAGTAGGTGGAAAAGCACCTCAATTCAAACTTCAACAAACAAAAGAGCCGGAGCTTTCGCTCCGGCCCGCATTGCTTTGTGGTCTTAAACCTCCGCCTCGGTTAGGGGAGGCTTCGGATCAGTACCAGCTCAGGGGCTGGCGGGATCGTCGAGGGCCAGGATCAGACCGACAACGGCAGCAGCGCCGAGCAGCACAAACAGCAGCCAGCCGCCACCGTCTTCATTACCGAACAGCTGCTCCGACTGAGCAACCGGGGCAGCGTCGCGCGCCGGGGCGTTGCCAGCGGCCATCGCCGGGCTAGCGGTCAGGGCGAAAGCCGCTGCGGCGGCCATCAGTTTCTTTGTCATCGTCATCAGCCGAGGCTCCTGTTGGACTAAACTTGCCGTCACCCCTTAACAGCGGATCAGGCGGTTGGCAATTAACTCTTTTCTTCGAAAGCGAATTTGGCTCAAGCACCTCAAGCCTTTCTATTCGCTTAACGCGTCATGCTACTAAGCGATGAAACCACTGTGACAAGCATCAGAAATGCGATGAGCCGTGCGGCTGGACCGACGAATGTTCTGAGCCTAGGAAACGGTATGGGCCGGATTGCAGCATTTCTCATAACCGTGTGTTTTTTGAAGGCTTTTCCGGCCATGGCCGATTCGGTCCCTAGCCATTCGCAGTTGCAAAGACTGGCCGTCGTAGATCTGCGAGTCGCCTCAATCGGCTATCGCTTGCTGACTGCCAATAGCGCACGATGCACAATGCTGATGCCGGCAAACGGACTTCTGCTGCATTCATTGCCCCAGTACCGCGCGGAATTGCGAGATGAAGCCGTTTCAATCTGGACTTTCCCCGCTGCCGTCTCAATCGAAGCTGTCGTACCCCAAGGCCCGGCAGCCCGTGCCGGAATTCGCAGCGGCGATGGTTTGCTCGAAATCGAAGGACAGGCCTTGCCGCAGAGCTTGTTGCCAGGCCAGCCGACCACTGGGCTTCGGGATCATGCCGAAGAACTGTTGCAGGCTCGCCCCCCTGCCGGGCCGATTGCTTTGACCATTCGGCGCGGCGATCACAATTTAACTGTCATGCTGGCTTCGGTTCCAGCTTGCCGCAGCAAAATAGAGGTCGCCCCTGGGCTCAAGGGCGCAGCTCGATCGGATGGGCGGACAATCCAGCTCGGTCAGGCATTTGCTGAAAGCATCGACGATGATGGCCTGGCAGTCGCAATTGCGCACGAACTCGCCCACACAATACTCAGCCATCGCAAACAGTTGGCAAGCCTTGGGGCCCAAGGCCGCAGCACCAGAGCCCTTGCCCGCCGCTTCGAGGACGAGGCTGATTTGCTAAGCCTTGCGTTGCTTAGCGACGCCGGCTGGGATCCGGCCATCGCGCCGCGCTTCATGCGCGCGCAAGGCAAGCGCTATGATCCCGTCTTGCCGGGTTCGGGCAAGCACCGTAGCGCCGAAGACCGCGCGAGGCGGATGGAGCTATATATCCGCAGTGGCCGCACCGCTTTTGTCGAATGGCTTGGATCGGGAGCCCCCCTTGGTTAGCCCGACCCAACGCCGCACTGGCCGCCTCGCCCGCTGGCCGCGATTGCAACGGCTGGCCGGGTTTGTCAGGAGGGTCACGTCGCCGACCCTGCGGACTGTCCATCGCCTGCAGCACCAATCGGCTGAACTATTACAGCCGTTTCCCGATACGATGCCTGACCGCCATCCGGCCCTCTTTGCGCACGCGCGGCGGGTTCTGGCGGAAAATCCGGGGCCGCGTCTGCTCTCGTTCGGATGTTCGACCGGGGAAGAGCCGCTGACCCTGCTCCGCTATCTTCCTGAAGCTCAAATCGATGCGGTGGAAATCAATCCGAGGAGTATCGCGATTGCACGAAAGCGGGCGAACGAGGCCGGTTGCTCAACCATCACATTCCACCAGTCCGGACTGCCGCCGCGAGACACAAGTTATGACGCGGTATTCTGCCTATCGGTCCTCCGCCACGGCGAGCTCGATGCCGCCATGCCCGCCTTGTGCACCCAGATCCTGCCTTTCCGGCGGTTTGACGAAACCCTCCAACTGTTCGATCAGATCCTAAAGACTGGGGGTCATCTCTATGTTTGGGGGAGCAATTTCCGGTTCTCTGATTCCTCGATTGCCCCCCGCTATCAACCCATCATGCTGTCCGATGCACCGCCGCATCCTGGGGCCATCTATGGGTCCGATGACCGTTTGATCGATAGCCGGGGCAACACCGTTTTCGTGTTTCGCAAGGAGCGATCGGCCGCATCTGCCTGATCCGCCGCCAGCCGATTGCCATTGCAAGCCAAGATGCATACCCTGCGCAGAGCAAGTGGAGACGGCGCTGCTGCCATGGCCCGCTGCGGGCATGATGATCGGGGGAACGGTGAAAGTGAAGACCTGCCAAAAGCAGCGCCCGGCAATGCCATGACTTTGGCACCGGCCTCTCCGGCAATGCGGCTCTCGCTAGCGCTCACCGGGCACCGCGAAGGCAATGTCGCCTTTGCTGCCAATCGCGCTGCGATCGTTACGCAGCTTGATGCTATCTTTCAGCAAATCAGTGAAACGTCAGCTGCCAACGCAGATCAACTTGTCCCCCTGGCAGCCACGCGGCTGCATAGCCTGATCGCCGACGGGACAGATCAGATCGGTATGACCCTGGGGGCAAAACGCGGCTGGGAACTGGTGGCACCGCTGCCGGCCGGGCGCGATCTGAATCTGGCGATCAATTCGCACGCCACCAGCGTGGACGATGCCTTGGCCTTGCTTGGCGGCGCCAACCCGCCCGATCCGAAATGCGCCGCGGCCGCAGGAGCGATCCGTCATTGGTATGATCGTTGCCTGCTGTTTGAGCTGGCTGATAGTGACGAAGTTCTGGCCGCGCAGTTCATCGCCAGCCTTGAAAATCTGGCTGACCGTGAAGCTTCCCACCGTTTTTCAGCCACCGTTTCCGCCCAGGTCGCACTGGCTGGACGAGTCATGATTGAGCAGTCGGATTTCATGATTGCGGTTTGGGACGGTCGCAGCGCCAATCTGATTGGCGGCACCGGTCACACGATTTCCATTGCGCTCGATCGGGGGTGTCCGGTGGTGCGGATCGACCCGGCCAACCCGGCTGGCTGGCACATCCTCCATGCGCCCGAATCGCTGGCCGCCCTTCCCCCAAGCGAAGACCGCGAAGCTGCCCTCGACGAGCTGGTACAACGCGCGCTCCGGCCCGGCGAAGGTGGGGCGCTGCGAAGCGGAGCCGAAAGCCTGGCGGGCGAAGCCTGGCACAGCCACAGTTCGCGATTGTGGACCGGCTACCGCCGGATCGAAGCCATGTTCGGCGGTGATGGCCGGCCGTTCCGTTCATTGGTGACGCAATACGAATCCCCAACGGAAATCGCGAGGGGCAGCGGTCGGTCCGTACTCGCCGCCGCCGCCGATCTGCCCGGAGGAGACTCCGCGCTTCCGCCGCGGATCGAAGCCGAGGTCATGCGCCGGTTCGCCTGGGCGGACGGAATCTCGGCCCGACTATCCGATGCTTACCGCGGAGGCATGACCCTCAGCTTCGTATTCTCGGTCATGGCGATCATCTCTGGCATATCCTACGAACCCTTCGCCGGAGCCGAATACAAGTGGCTGTTCGCGACCGGCGAATTTCTTCTGCTGGCCTCGATTCTGGGGATCATCTGGCTGGGCGGACGTGAACGGTGGCACAAGCGCTGGTTCGAAACCCGCCGGGTCGCCGAGTATTTCCGCCACGCTCCGATCCTGCTGCTGCTGGGTGTCGCGCGGCCGGCCGGTCGCTGGCCCAAGGGGACCGATACTTCCTGGCCCGAATATTATGCCAGGCACGCTTTGCGCGGACTGGGCCTGCCACGGGTCGCCGTCACGCGGGAATATCTGCGCCGGGCCGCAACCGATCTGCTCGATGCCCATGTTACCGCGCAGCGAGACTACCACCGCGCCAAGGCAAAGCGCCTCAACACAGTCCACCACCGGCTGGACAAGTTATCCGAACGGCTGTTCCAGGCAGCTATCGTGTCTGTGTCGCTTTATCTGGCCTGCGCCGCAGGGGCTGCCCTTGGCATTCTTCCGGGCACGTTCGTCAGCAAGCTTGGCAAGTACACTTCGTTCTTCGGTGTGGTTTTCCCGACCCTTGGTGCTGGCCTTGCTGGCATCCGCTACTTCGGTGACTTCGAGCGCTTCGCCGCGATCTCAGAGGTCACCGCCGAAAAGCTCGACAGTGTGCACACCCGGATCGACCTTTTGATGTCAGCGCCGGACCATGCCCTAAGCTATTCCCAGCTATCCGAACTGGCCCATGCAGCCGACGATATCGTGGTCAGCGAAATCGAGAACTGGCAATCCGTATTCGGCGGGAAACACATCACGGTTCCCGTTTGAGTTGTGTTTGGAAAAACGGGAGGAAACCTGCGGGCTTCGCGAGGTCGAAATTCGGTTGGGATGGTAGCGGAGGAGGCGCTATAACTTTCGTCTCAGGCAATTTCAGAGCGTCTCCAACTACTCTGTAAAATCAGCGATTTATCTTGTAACGTGTTCGCGGTCGGTCGCCCTGAATCGCCTGAATTCCCGCTGAAATGTGGGAACGATTGTGGGACCAAATACCCCTGATTTTGGCGGTATGAATCCCTGACAGGGACTCGAACCTGATGGCGCTGACAGTATTGAAAGTGAAGAATGCGAAGCCCGGTCGTCATGTCGATGGGAGGGGCTTGTGCCTGGTCGTGAAGCCCAGCGGCGCGCGCACCTGGGTGCTGCGGATGCAGTTGAAAGGCCATCGCCGGGACTACGGGCTTGGATCGGCGCATGATGTTTCGCTGGCCGATGCCAGAACAGCGGCAGCAGAATTGCGCCACCGTGTCCGTGATGGTTTCGATCCTGTCGCCGAGCGACGCAAGGCGCGGAAGGTCATACCGACCTTCGAAGCCGCAACCCGCACCTGCCATGAAACCCTGGGTGACGGCTGGAAGGACGGGCATCATGCCCGGTGGTTGTCCGGTTTCGAGCGCCACCTCTTTCCGAGCATTGGCAAGAAGCCGGTCGATAAGGTGGACAGCGCTTGCGTCGTCGAGGCGCTGTCCCCGATATGGCTGGAGATACCGGAAACGGCGCGGCGCTTGCTCCAGCGCATTGGTGTCGTGCTCGATTTCGCGCATGTGAAAGGCTGGGTGCCGGAAGAGGTGTCGTTGCGTTCGGTGCGAAAGGGCCTGCCGCGCCAGAACGACAAACGCGGGCACATGGAGGCCATGCCCTATGCCGACGCTCCGGCGCTGATGCAGAAGCTTACCGCCGCGTCCCCAACAACCGGACGCGATGCCCTGCGTTTCACGATCTACAACGCCGTACGATCCAACGAAACGCGCCTCGCAGTGTGGACCGAGTTCGACCTCGAAAACGCGGTATGGACCATTCCCGGCGAGCGGATGAAAGCTGGCGAAACCCATGTCGTGCCGCTTTCGGCGCCGGTTGTCGCGCTGCTGCGCAAGCTTTGGAATGAGCGAACCAGCGATACCGGACTGGTCTTCTCCAATGATGGCAAGAAGCCGATCAGCGACATGACCATGACCAAACTGCTGCGCGACGATGGCTTTCCCAGCATCACCGTGCACGGCTTTCGCTCGACCTTCACGGACTGGGCCGCTGAATGCACGGACTTTCCCAAGGAGGTCGCTGACAAGGCGCTGGCCCACAAGCTGCCCAACAAGGTTGAAGCCGCCTACCGCAGAACCGATTTCTTCGAGAAGCGGCGCAGCCTGATGAAGCAATGGGCGGATTATCTGGGTAATCGCGCCGCGTCAGCGGATAGGGCGGCAGCCGAGCCTATTCCGGCTCGCGCTGCCGCATGACCAGTTTTTGCAGGCTGGCAATTGTGATGCGAGTGGACTTGCCGAGCTTGATGGCCTCAATCTCGCCCGAAGCAACCAACTCGTAGAGCTTTGTGCGACCGACGCCGATCATGCGCGCAGCCTCATTGACCCTCACGCAGATCGGCTCGACCTGAGGCGGCGCTGTCACTGCGCCGCGCTCTCATTCCGGTATGACACCGGATCATCGATCCAGCGGTTCACGGCGGATTCGCGCCAGCCCGCACCATGAATGCTGATCTTGACCTGGGACGGAAACGTCCCCTCGGCAATCTTGCGATACATGGTGGAGCGGGACAGGCCGGTAGGGGAGAGAACGGTTTTTAGGCGGATGATTCTTTCGAGGTTGGACACGGGACTTGCTTCCATTTGTTGGCAGTTACTGACATCCCCTCGGAAGCAAGCATTGGATGTTCAACTATCTGGCGCAAGCGTGTTTTCACTGTCATCCGGTCCCAGTGTGCTCTGGGTAAGCATGACAGCGGGAAGGTAAGAGAAGGCTACGGAAGAATTGAGACGGTCACGGACTGCAAAGCCGGGCAACAAATGAGAGTGGGCGATTTTGTCTTTTTGCCGCCACTGGGGCGCAAGTGCGATGATTGTGCGTACTGCTGACGGAGAATTGCGCCACGACCGGCGGTATTTGAGCGCGAATCGCGCTCTTTTGCGCACTTGGGCTAAAAGGACCGCTTTGCGTCCCACCGCCCATCGTTCAAGTTTACCGGCGACGCGTCATGTTGAAGTGGAATGTCAGAAGGTTAGAACTATTCAGCTGCAATGGCCCGTGGCGGAGCCCTGACGACGCCAATCTCAATCCCCAGAGTGCCACCTACGCGCCATTCAGGCGGCGTAACTCGTGGGCTTGACGCGATTGCAGTGATGCCACGCTTACCCAGTTCCGCCTTGATCGCAGTTGCGATGGCGAGTCCAAGAGCCCGGTCCTCGTCGCTGGCGTTGCCATTGCTGAAACCGGCCACGGTAATGCCTTGAACACCCCATCGATCGACGGCCCAAAAGGCTGTCTCCAGCGCCTCATTCACGACAGGGACGCCATCCTTCAACGTCAGGGGTACAATCAGGCTGGCTTGTACTGGCGGAATGATCCGCACCTGCCAGCCGTCGCCTTTGGCCGCCGCCAGTTTCTCGACGGCTCGATAGTCCGACAGGGTCCAGCCATCTGCGGAAAACGGAACTAGTTGTACGGTACGCTCTGCCCGGTTGACCCAAAGTGCCTGGGTTGGGAGGCCGGTGGCTTCGCGAATGGCGACAAGTGGCGGCACATCACGGGCAATGCCATTCGCGGACCGCTCCACCGCCGAATCCACGATCGCCTGAGTCTGCGACCCGATATCGGCGGCGACAACCTGTTGCAGATTCAGCCGGGGCTGCACGCCCCAAAGCTTTGCAAGGCGTTCGGCAATACGTTGCTCGGCGTCGTTACTGTATCGGGGCGAGACAATCACGGCATCGATTGATGGACTGCCGCGCAAAGGCCACTTCACCTGTAACTGAGCGATGTTTGCCGATTTCAGTTTCAGCTCGCTCAGCAGCATCTGCCGCACAGTCGCCTGCGCCCTAGCTTCAGCGGTCACCCGATAGAGTGTGACGGCCAAAGGCGTTGCCAGCAGCAGAAAGGCAGCGAAACCAGCCACGATAAAGCGGGGGGTGAGTTCGACATTGCCAAGCGGTCTTGCCGCGCCGCTGAACCTCGCGATCAGCGCGAAGGAAAAGGCGATTGCTGCCAGATTGGTCAGGAACAGCAGGAATGCCCCGACAGCGAAACTGATACTTAAGACGCCAATCCCGTATCCGACTGTTGCTAGCGGCGGCATCAGCGCGGTTGCAATCGCCACTCCTATGACAGTCGCCCCCTTTTGCTGCACGGTGGCATAGGCTCCGGCGATCCCGGACAAAATGGCAATCACGAGGTCGAGCAAAGTCGGTTCGGTTCGCGCGATGATTTCAGGCGTGGCATTATGAATGGGGCTGAGCCAGGTGAGGATTACGCCCGTCAGAATGCCAATCGCTGCGCCAATCGAGACGACCTTGAGCGAATCCCGGATCTGATGGCCATCAAAAGAGGCAAAGCCAAAACCAAGTGCTGCGATCGGCCCCATCAGCGGTGAAATGAGCATCGCCCCGATCACCACGGCTGTCGATGATTGCAGCAATCCGAGTGTCGCTATACCCGCCGACAACGCGCACATCAGCATGTACGATTTGGTCAGGCTGCCTTCGTCTCGGACGGTCTTCCTGAGAGTGCTGCCAGGCTCTCCCTGCAGGTCGGGAAACAGGCCTGTCTTGTCGATCTGGCGGCGAAACGACAGGAACGAGTAAAGAATGCTCTGGCGTAGTTGCCCAAGGCGAGAAGGTGGTGCCGGCGTATCGGGTATCATGCGCCGCCCCCGTTGGTCCTGCCATGCCGCACGGTCAGCCGTTTTATCAGGCCGCCGATACTACCGCCCTGGATGATTACTGCAAACAGCACGACGACGAAGGTCGCCGCCACGATTGGCGACCGGAATTCACCTTCGGGCAGTGACAACGCCAAGGCGATTGAAATCCCGCCGCGCAATCCGCCCCAAACCAAAGTCGGGCGCGAAAGCGGGCCAAGATCGATCCAGCGCCGAAGCAAGGCCAATGGAGCGGAAACGGAAATCCAGCGCGCGAGCAATGCCAGGGGTATTGCTGCCACACCCAGCAGCAACAGCCCAGGTTGGCGGGAAACCAACACCACTTCCAGACCAATCAAAAGGAACAGAACGGCGTTGAGAATCTCGTCGATCAAAGCCCAGAACTTGACCAGGTAGTCGCGCGTCATGTCGCTCATGGCATGGGCGACACCGGCATTGCCGATCAACAATCCGGCGACTGCCATGGCGACCGGGCCGCTGACGTGCAGCATCTGGGCAAAACTGTATCCGGCCATCACGACCGCAAGGCTGATGGTCACTTCGACCGTGTATTCATCGATGCTGCGCATCGCCCGAAACGCAATCCAGCCGACCAAAGCCCCGAATGCCGCTCCCCCGAAGGCTTCGCGAGCGAAGTCTTGCGCTGCGTGTGACCAGCTGAATTCAGCCTGTCCCATTGCCACGGTCAGCAGGATGGAAAAGACCACCACGCCCACGCCGTCGTTGAACAGGCTTTCACCCGCGACGGTGGCTTGAAGCGAAGGCGGCACAGCTGCGCGCTTGAGGATCGCCATGACCGCCACTGGATCAGTCGGGCTGATCAATGCGCCGAACACCAGCGCCCAGGAGAATGGCAGCGAAATGCCTGCAAGCCCCGCGATCCACCAGATCCCGCCACCCACGATCGCGGTCGAGACGAGCACCCCAACGGTTGCCAGAATGAAGATCGGCACGCGATTGGCGCGCATTTCCTGCCAGTCCACATGCAGGGCTCCGGCAAACAGCAGGAACGAAAGCATGCCTTCCATTAGCGCCTTGTGAAAATCAATGTTGACCAGAAAGGCCTCGACTGTCGTGGTAATTCCCCACTTGGGGAAAAAGGCGCCGAGCGCGATGACGAGCAGCGAGGCAATAGCCCCCATCAAGGTCATGCCTACCGAAGATGGCAGTTTGAGAATACGGTGGTTGACGTATCCGAGGGCAGCGGCAAGCAGCACGAGGATGGCCGCGATGTCGAAGGGTGACAGACTGGCGGAATGCATTGAATCTTAGCCCCAAAAATGCGTGATTAAGAATGTCCCAAAAACCAGCACAAGAGCCGTCAAAGGCGTGCCGACTCTGGCGTAATCGGAAAATCGATATCCGCCCGGCCCCCAGACCAGCGTGTTTGACTGATGCCCGATCGGAGTAAGAAAATCGCAAGACGCCCCGATCGCGACGGCCATCAGCATGGCATCAACCGGCACCCCCGTAGCAACCCCCGCACTCGCCGCTATCGGCCCCATGATCAGCACCGCAGCGGCATTGTTCAAAAAGGGCGTGACCGCCATGGTCAAGCCCAATGCCATGGCAATCAGCACCCATTCGGGCCGTCCCTGCCCAACCGAACTGATCAGGCTTGCCACCGATTCTCCAGCGCCGCTCTTAGAGAACGCTTCCGCAACCGGAATAAGCGCTGCCAGCAGCAATATGATTGGCCAGTCGATGTCTTGATAGACGTGGCCTTTCAATCGGCCTGTCAATCCGAGTGCCGTGACACCGAGAAGCAACGCCACCGACAAGCTGGTTAAGCCGGCTGATGCCGTCAAAATGGCAACGAGCAAGGCTCCTAGCGGCAGCCAGTCGGCAGCCGTGGCGCGCAGGTTCAGCGCACGCTCTGCGAGCGGCAGGAGGTGAAACGTGTCGGTTACTTCGGTGCTGCGGTCTGCGGCGACCTGCAGCAGCAGGACGTCGCCGCCTTGGAGGCGCAGCGATGCCAGACCTTCGGCAATGTTCTTGCCCTTGCGGCTGACCGCAACCAGCGATGCGCCGTGCCCAGCAAGCGCTTGGCTCGCATTTTCGTGTTGAATCAGGTGGCTCTTGTCGGTCACTACGCATTCGATGAACGAGCCTTCCAGCAGGTCATCTTCAACGTCGCTGGCCAGTTCCAGGCCATACCTCTCCAGCGCCAACTCCACGATCGGCGCACGCCCTTCGACCTGGACGATATCGCCAGCCAGAAGTGCCCGGCTGAGACGAGGCGCGGTTACCAGCACTCCGCCCCGATCGATGGCGTGAACCGCAAGACGATCATCATTCCCGCCAACGGCAGAGAGCTGCTCGACGGTCAGTGGGCGCGAAGGTCCCCGCTTGGGGACCCGCAATTCGAACAAGTAATCTGCGATGCGGAATTTGAGTGGCTCGCCTTCGCTGGAGGCTCGCTTCGGCAGGAATCGGACCATGAATATGGTCAGCAGCAATCCGGCGGCAGCCAATGGCAAGCCGACCCGGGCGAAGTCAAACATAGCGAAAGGCGCTCCGCCGTAGTTGGTTCGAAGTTCAGCAAGGATGACGTTCGGCGGCGTGCCGATCAGTGTCACGAGCCCGCCCAGCAGCGAGGCGAAAGCCATCGGCATCAAAATCCGGCTCGGGGAAACTTTCGCAGAGCGGCAAGTAGCAAGAGCGGCAGGCAACAGCAGGGCAAGCGCACCCACATTGTTCATGAAAGCCGAGGCAACGCCGCATAGTAATGCAAACACAATAGCTATGCCGGTTTCAGCCCGCATCCAGCGACGGAAGGGCCTCAAGGCGCGTGCCAACATACCCGAACGCGAGATCGCGGCGCTTATGACCATGACAGCCGCCACGGTTATTACCACCGGATCGGCAAAGCCGGTAAATGCCTGTTTCACTGGAACAAGGCCAAGAACTAAGCTGGTTCCGAGCATCGCCAGAGCTACCAGATCATGCCTGATCCGGTCAGTGGCGAAGCCCACCAGACCGACTAGAAAGATGGCAGCGATCAAGATTGCATTGTAATGTCCGGTCATTTGACACTGGTTAGAGGATCATCACCAGCAAAGCGATCAAAACTGATCCCTACGGGTCGGCAGGGCATTGCGCGCGCCGATCTAGGCTCAGGACTCATTGCGG
>NZ_DJUW01000030.1 GCF_002440635.1 Novosphingobium sp. UBA6272
CTCGGCCTCGGCGGCGGCAGCAACCTTTATGGCTATGTCGGGGGTGATCCGATCAATGCGGTGGATCCGGAGGGGCGGCGGTCGGCCACAACTGCTGAAGTCGGAAAGTTTGCCTTTGATTGGTGGTTGAAGCGGCAAGCCAGGCCGTCAAGGAAAACGCCTTGGGGGCGGGCTATTTCAATTGGCGATGCTCTTGGGACTGTCGCAGCGGTAGCCAAATACTGCTACGACCATGCTGATAGTGATGATCCCGACGAAGACGGGCCTTGTGAAATCCAGAAACGTGAAGACGAGTTGGATTGTAATCAATGGAATATAACTGGAGCACGTGAGGGCCTAACTCGAAAGCAGGGATACGTTGCATGTTTGCGCACCGTAATGATTCGATACAGCGAATGTCTTTCTCGTGGGAGGAATCCTAACAGAATTTCAACGCCACTTTTCTTGCCAACTGGACGCCGTGGCGGACCAGATCGATCCAGAACTCGGAGTTGATGGAATGGAGCGAATTTTCGTCGGAAGAAATCTTTTTACTAAATCTAATGGTGAAATGAAGGCGACGCAAATTACAATTGATCAGCCAAGATTGAATGGCGACGGGCTATTTGAATGTAAAGTCAAATTCTCCAACGTAAAAAAATATAACACAAGTGCCAAGTGTTTCGATGAAATCTGTGCGTTAGAATGTGCCCTAGATTATGTTGAAGGAATTTGTAAAAATAGTGAAGATCCAGAGTTTTTTATAAGTATAGATGAAAGCATGAAGGGATTCAATCGGAAGTAGATCAAATAGCTTTCCTTCGTATGCCTTGTCATCAAGCATTTCGAATGTGCCGGGGGTCGCATTTTCATTTTCGGCTAGAGCCTCCATGGCACCTACTGGTGCCGCGATTGGTGTAAACTCTATTGCATCACGGTACTTAGCGGAATTGAGGGCTCAGCAAGGGATAGCCTCAAAGGATCGAAGGGCTTGGCACCTGCCCGCGTCATAGGCAGTAGCTTTCGGCTACCCCGGCCAGTGGCGCGACGGCGCCAGCGGCCTGCTCCAGAACCACCACCGCGATTACGACCCGATGACCGGCCGCTACATCGAAGCCGACCCCCTCGGCCTCGGCGGCGGCAGCAACCTCTACGCCTACGTCGGCGGCGATCCGATCAACGCGGTGGATCTGGATGGGTTGAGACCGGGCGGGCCGCGCTCTACAGCGCCGCTGTCATGCCTTGTCTTAGGGGTCATTCGATAGATTGTTCTTAGCGCCATTCGCGCGGCAGACTCAGTTGACCGCCTTTGCCTGCCGTGGCAAGGGCGCTGCGCGCAGCGGGCGGGTGTAGCTCAATGGTAGAGCAGAAGCTTCCCAAGCTTACGACGAGGGTTCGATTCCCTTCACCCGCTCCAGATCCACCGAATGTTCATTCGAACTATCCCAACCGCAACAACGTGCGCAGTGCCAATTGGGCCGGGCCCACTCCTGGGCCGCTTATGCGGGTGGTTGCTGGGTGAAGGTGTCGGAGCCGGCGAATATGGCTCCTTCCGGTTCATTGTCGGTGGCCAAGCTGGTCGTCATTTGCCAGAGCGTAGAAATCGTGACGATGCCGTTGTTGGTGTTGGCCGCACCGGCCCAGGCAGTAATGCCAGTCCCGGGAAAGTTGACCGTAAAGGCAATCAGATCTCCATTCACAAACCCGGCAAGCGGATTAGCTCCCGGCACTTCTTCGGATTCGAAAACACCGCTAAGAGAATTGCCGTTCACTTGGAATGTGACCTGCGAACCGAACTGGTTGTACCAGGTTCCGTCAAGTGCAGCATTTTCCGTTGCCGCGCCAGCTGCTTGCTTTAAGGCATTTTTGTGAAGCATGTTCCTCTCCAGATACAATTGTTTTGCATTTCACGCCGCGTGAAGTGAACTAATTGTCAATGACATCAGACGGATCGCGAAATTTCAAGGCAAAGGCGCTTTGTTCGCAGGTTTCGAGCAGCATAAGGGGGTTTTAATTCCTTTCGCCTTCGCGCTTGCTCTGTTTGGCTTGTTGATTCGTTATCGATCAAATCAAACTGACAACCACTGTGTAGTTGACTAGAAGAATTTCACTCTGTCCGAAACGCCACCAGCCGCTCGACCGCCTGGTCCAGCGTTGCGTCCTGCTTGGCGAAGCATAGGCGCAGATAGCCGCGCTCGGGCTGGTCGGCGTAGAAGGCCGAGACCGGGATCGAGGCAACTCCGGCTTCGCGGATCAGCTGCTCGGCCAGGGCCGCGTCATCCGGAGCGAGGCCGGATGCCGCGAGGTCGATCGTCACGAACCAGGTTCCGCTGGCCGGAAGCACGGCAAAGCCTGCTGCGGTCAAGCCTTCAACCAGCTGGGCCTTGGCGGCGGCATAGCGGGCGCGGTGGGCCCGGTGCCACTCGGCGGGCAGGGTCAGCGCCTCGGCCACGGCCCATTGCAGCGGGGTGGCGGTGGTGAAAGTCAGGAACTGGTGCTTGCCGGCCACCGCTGCCGCCAACGGCGGAGCGGCGAGCGCCCAGCCAACTTTCCATCCGGTCATCGAGAAGATCTTGCCGGCCGAGCCGATCTTGACCGTGCGTTTGGCCAGAGCGGGAATGGCGAGCGGCGAGACATGCGGGGTGCCATCGAACACCATGCCTTCCCACACCTCGTCACTGACCACCCACAGGTCCTGGCGCTCTGCCAGCGTGCCGACCCCTTCGAGTTCGGCCCGGGTCAGCATGGTCCCGGTTGGGTTGTTGGGGGTATTGAGCACGATCCCGCGTGTCTTGGGTCCGATCGCGGCGGCGAGCTTGTCCAGCGGCAAGGTCCAGAGCGGAGGCTCGAGGCTGACCAGCCGGGCGGTGCCGCCGGCCCATTGCACCAGCGGCAGGTAGGCATCGTAGAGCGGCTGGACCAGGATCACCTCGTCGCCCGGGCGGACCAGCGCGAGCAGGCTGGCGGCGAGCGCCTCGGTCGCGCCAGAGGTCACCACAATCCCGGCGGGGTCGAGTTCCAGCCCTTGCTCGCGGCTATAGTAGGCCGCAATGGCGGCGCGCAGTTCCGGCAGGCCCCGCATCGGCGGGTACTGGTTCGAGCGTTCGGACAGTGCACGCTGCGCCGCCGCGACCAGTTCGGGCGGCTCCGCCAGGTCGGGAAAGCCCTGACCGAGGTTGATCGCGCCGAGTTCGCGGGCAAGGCCCGACATGATCTCGAAAATGGTGGTGCTGGCAGGGCCGGAAAGCCGCTCGGCAAGGCTGGTCATGGACCCAGCCTAACCCCGCTGGCTCAGTCCGGCAATGCCGCCCAGGCTTGCCGCAGCGCGGCCGGCGCTCCGGTGCCGAAGACGTAACGATCGGGCCGCACCAGCACGGCTTCCGCGCCCTGCTTGTCCAGCCAGGCGGAAAGTGGGCGGGCGAACGGCGCAAGGCGCGGTTCGGCCAGATCGGCGCGGGCGATCAGCCAGTGGCCGAGGCAAAGCACCTCATCGAGCCGCGAACCGTCGGCCGCCAGCGGCTGCGGGAAATAGGAACCGGCCGCGGCGCTGCCCGCCAGGATCCGTCCGGCGGAGATCGGCGGATAGGCCGGCGGGCCATCGGGCAGCTTGCCCAGCTTACGGGCCAGCTTGAACTTCAAGTCGCGCACCAAGGCGCCCCACTTGCTGGTGATGCAGACGGTCTTGCCCATCATGATCGCCATGTCGATCGCCGCGCGCAGGTTGGGTGCGCGTTCGACCTGGTAGGTGTCGAGCAGGCTGTCCGACGCCCCGTCTCGGGTTACTGCAGCGAGCTTCCAGGCCAGGTTGGCCGCATCGCGCAGGCCCGAACACATGCCCTGCCCGGCAAAGGGCGGGGTCTGGTGCGCGGCATCGCCGGCCAGCAGTACCCGGCCCTTGCACCACTGCGCCGCGATACGGGCGCGGAAAGTATAGACCGCCTTGCGCTCCAGCCGCACCGCGCCTTTGACGTTCCAGGGTTCGAGGAGCTTGTCGATGAAAGCGTCCTCGCTGATCTGCTCGGCAGTCTCGCCCGGTTTTATCATGAACTCCCAGCGATGCCGCCCTTCGCCCATCAGCACGCAGGTGGTCGGGCGTTCGGGGTTGCAGATCTGCAGGTTCGCAGTTGGCAGTTTCGAATAGTCGTCGACCAGGACATCGACGACCAGCCAGGGTTCCTCGAAATTGAGATCGTCGAAGTGGATACCGGCAGCCTTGCGCACGGGACTGCGCGCACCGTCGGCACCAACGAGGTAGCGCGCGCGGAGCACCTTTTCGCCCTCGGGAGTCGCGACCATAGCAGCCACCCCGTCAGGCTCCTCGCTGAACCGAGTCAGTTCCCAGCCACTGTGCAGCGCGGCATTGGCATGGCTCGCCAGCGCCCGGCGCAGTTCGGCCTCGACGCTCGGCTGGTGGATCATGTTGGCAGCCGGCCAGCCGCCTGGGCCGATCTGCTGCGAACCTTCGAAGCGCAGCAGCACTTCGCCTTTCGCATTGAGGAAATCATAGCGGTTGGCGCGCCGCGCGGTCTTCATCACCGCTTCGGCCGCGCCTGCTTCCTGCAGGATTCGCATCCCCTCGTGATCGATGTGGGCAGCGCGCGGCAGCGGATAGATATCCGCCTCCTTCTCGATCACGATTACCTCAACCCCGCGCCGCGCGAGCAGCACGGCCAGCGTTACCCCAGTGGGGCCACCGCCAACGATCAGGACATCGCAATCGAAGTTCATCGCCTCAGTCTTCCGCGACCATGGCGCCTTCGATGTGGCCCAGCTCATCGATCTCGCAGCGCACCACGTCGCCTGCTTTCAGGAACTGGCGCGGGTCCATTGCGGCGCCGATTCCGCCCGGAGTGCCAGTGAACAGGCAATCGCCCGGCTCCAGAGTCATCCCTTTGGACAAGTGTTCGACCTGCTGCCAGATGTTTAAGACCAGGTTGGCGGTGTTCGAATCCTGGCGCTTTTCGCCATTGACGAAGCAGCGGATGCCGAGGCGGTGCGGATCGCCCAGCTCGTCAGCGGTTACGATCCACGGACCCATCGGAGCATGCGTGTCAAAGCTCTTGCCGAAGGACCACTGCGGGGTTGCATGCTGGGCCATTCGCTCGGTCACATCGTTGCCGACACAATAGCCGAATATCGCCGCCGACTCGTCGGCTGCGGCGATATGCTTGCCGCCCGGGCCGATCACCGCGACCAGCTCCACCTCGTAATCGTTGGTGAATGCGCCGCGCGCGATCAGAATCGGATCGTAGGGTCCATTGACCGAAGTCTGGGCCTTGGTGAACCAGACCTGCTGCTCGGGCGTGCCCATCTTCGATTCCGCGATATGGTCGGCGTAATTGAGCCCGATTGCGAAGATCTTGCCAGGACGCTGCACCGGGCTTTCCAGCTTGACCGAGGCCAACGGCACGCCGCCGCCGGCTGCTGCCTTTGCTCCCAGCTGGGGCTTCAGCGCATCCCAGTCGCGGATCAGGTCGATCATCGTGCCAGGCACGCCGCTGTCGATCACGGCATCGCCGACCACGATCCCGGTGCGGGTCTGGCCCTGGGCGGTATAGGTGCAGAGTTTCATGCGGAGGCTTCCTTGGCTGGGCGGGAGAACAGACGCTTCAGACGAAGCTGCAGCGCCATAAAAAGGGCGATCAGGCCGGGCGGGGGCGGCATCCTGCCGGCGAACATCGGATGCGGCGATCCCCATTGTACTGCCAGCAGCGCACTGACCGGCATTTTTTGCGGTGGGTCCTTGGCGGTGAACAGGTCGCCGTCGGTCCAGTGTTCCAGCTCGTTGCCGAAGGGGTCCTTCCAGTAATCGAATATCTGGCTGCCCATGATGTGGCGGCCGACGCCCCAGGCGGGCTCGCGCTTCCGGGCCTTGAGGTGCTGGTGGCCGAGCATCAGGTCATCGAGGTTGGACACTTCGAAGGCGGCGTGGAGTATCCCGAGTTCGCCGGGCAACTGGGCCAGGAACAGGGTGTGGTGATCGGCCGGCTTGTCGCCCCGGTCGCAGCGCATGAAGGCCCCAAGCGGCAGGTCCTTGGCCGCTTCGACTTCGTCCGAGGTGAGGAACCCGAAGCGGTCCTTGTACCACTTCTCGGATCGGCGGAAATCGCGGACCTTCAAAACCGCATGCCCGATCCGCTTGACGTGGGCCGGGGCGGGATCGAGCCGGACGGTCTGGCGGAAGCGCGGCTTGGCGGCGGCGGTGTTGAACGGCTGGTCGGCAGGGAGGGGCGCTGCCGCTCCCTTGGACTGCCCTGCAACTACCTCGACCGTATAGCCATCAGGATCGGTCAGCCGCACCACCTTGCCGCCGCCGGGTTCGGCCAGCTCCTCCACCAGCACGCCTTCGTGCGCGGCCAGCGTTTCAAGGTCAGCCAGCGTTTCGGCGCGCAGGCCGACCGCGAGAAACTGCGCCTCACCCGGCTCGGTCACATGGACGAAGGGGCGACCGTCGCTACCCTTGCCGTACAGACGGCCACCTTCCTCGAAGGTGTGCATTCCGAAGTCATCGAGAAAGCCGCGCATGACCGATAGATCGGGCGCTGCATAGCGCACGTGGGCGATGTCTTCGATGCGGATAACGCTCATGGCGCGTGTCCTCTCCCGCCGATTCGTTCTTGACTAAATGGTCAACTAAGTGCAATTGACCATTTAGTCAAGTGAGGTCAGAACAAGCCATGGCCAGCGCCGCAACCGTCAGCAATCCACGAGCTGCCCGCACCAGGGCGGCGCTGCTGTCGGCCGGGTTCGAACTGCTGGCCCAGCGCCCGATCGATGCGATCGCGATCGACGATATCGTCACCCGTGCCGGGGTGGCCAAGGGCAGTTTCTTCAACCACTTCAGCGACAAGCACGGCTTCGCAAACGCGATCGGCGCGGCGGTGCGGGACGAGGTTGAGCAGCGCGTCGGTGCGGCCAATGCCGGGGTCACCGATCCGGCCGAGCGGCTCGCCGGGGGAATGCGGGTCGCGGTCGATTACGCGCTGACCGAGCGCGAGCGGGCGATCGTGATGCTGCGCGGACTCGAATTGTCGACCGGGCTGGACCATGATCTCAACCGGGGGATCCGCGCTGATATCGAGGCGCTGGTGGCCGCCGGGCTGGCCCGGCCCGAAGCGGCGCGCAGCGGGATGCGGTTCTGGCTGGGGCTGTGCAATGTCGCCATGCTCAACGTCATCGAACGCCAGCCGCCCCGCGATGATGCGGCCGAACGGCTGCGCGAGATGCTGGTGCTGGGGCTGTGCGGGCTGGGCGTCGATCCACTGCGTGCCCAGCAGGTAGCCGATGCAAGCGCCGCTAGGCTTCGCGCTTCGGCATCTCGGCCGGAAGACGCAGCGGCCAGAACAAGGCCGATCCCAGGGCAAGGATGATCAACGCCAGGACCTGAGCCGGGCCATAGCTGCCAAGCCGGTCGAAACTGTTCGAAAAGAGCATAATTCCACCGACGTTGCCGATCCAGCCGACCGTGTGGAGCGAACCAAAGATCGTCCCGTAATTGTCGAGCCCAAAGCGCCGTGCGGTAAGGTAGGCGAAGATATCGATGTCGGCCCCCTGAAGCAGGCCAATCAGCCCGGCGGCCAGAACCGCGACCCAGGCCATCTGGCCACCGAGCAGCAAAAGCAGGAAACCACTGGCCGGAACCACGATCATCAGGGCTGCGACCAGGCGAGGCTCGAACCGGTCGAGCAGCCAGCCGCCTGACAGCTTCCCCGCGAATTGTCCGGCAGCGAAAGCGGAAACTGCAAGTGCGGCTATCCCGGCGCTCAGCCCGCGCTCCTGGATCATCGGCGACATCTGGCTGATCGCCCCGCTGGTGGCCACGCCGATCAGCATATTGGCCCCGGCCAGCAGCCAGAAGTCACGGTTCTTCAGGAACGACCAGTCTACTCCGGTCATGGCCAGGTGCCGCGCGATCGGCGCGCTGGCCGCAGTGCGCGGCAGCAACAGCAAAGTCAGCGGCAGCCCAATTCCCAGCCCGATCCCGGCCAGTGCAAGGAACCCCGTGCGCCAGCCATAGTCCTCGATGATCCAGTGCAGCACCGGCGGAAACAGGATCGCGGTGATCGAAACCCCGATCCCGACCAGCCCCAGTGCAAACCCCCGATGTTTGCGGAAATGGGCGTTGATCGGGCGGGTCAGGGTGACGGACGAATTGCCGGCCCCGAAAAAGGCTGCCGCGGCAACGCTGATCCCCAGCAGCAAGGCGCTGTCGACCAGGGTGCCCTGGATGATCCCGGTCAGACCCAGAATCAGGGCACAGGCAGTGAAAACCGGACGGAAGCCGAGGGTATCGGTCAATCGTCCGATCAACGGCGCGCCCAGCGCGGCGGTCACGACCAGCGACTGGACGATCCCGGTTTCGGTCCTGGTCAGCCCCAGCTCTGCCGACATCGGCAGCAGGAACATCGAGAAGACGTAAAACAGCAGCGAGATGCCGGTGCCATTGGCGATTCCGCAAGCCAGCACGATCCGCCAGCCGACGGTCCATTCGCTCTCGGCCTTGTCAGTGGCTGCGCTCATACGGCCTTTGCTTCCTGCCGTTCGGGCAGCTTTATCGACAGCAGCAGGAAGGCCGAAACCGCCAGGCAGCCGATTGCCGCCAGCTGCGCCGGGGCATAGCTGCCGAACAGGTCATAGGCCTTGCCCATCCCCAGCAATCCGCCGACATTGCCGATCCAGCCGAGGCCAACCAGCGCGCCATAGATCGCGCTGTAATTGGCCAGATCAAACCGCCTCCCGACAAGGAAGGCAAATATATCGATCTCCGCGCCCTGCTGGATGCCGATGATCAGGACCGCCAGCATGATTGCGCCGGTCATGTTCCCGGCGGTCAGCAAGGCGACAAAGCCGAGTGCGGGCAGCATGGTCAGCAGAAAGGCGGCGCGGCGCGGCTCGATCCGGTCGAGCAGCCAGCCGCCGCCGAGGCGGCCAATGAAGGTCCCGCCGGAAAAGAACGAGAGCGCCAGGGCGGCGGTGGCGGCGCTGACGCCGCTGTCCTGAACCATCGGTGCGAGTTGGCTCGCCGCGCCCGCGGTCGCCAGGCTCATCGTGATCAGGGCGAGGGCGAGAAACCAGAAGTCGCGCTCGCGCAGGAAGCGCCAGTTGCTTGGCGCGCGCGAAGCAGGTCCGGAACCGATCCCGCTGCCCGAGCGGCCGCCGTCGGGGACCAGCAGCAGCACGGCCGGGATCCCGGCGAACAGCGAAACCAGGGCCATCCCGGTGAAGGCTCCGCGCCAGCCCCAGTTCTCGATCACCAGGTTAAGCAGCGGCGGGGCCAGAATCGCCAGTACCGATACGCCCACCGCCATCAGCCCCAGCGCCGTGCCACGATAGCGGCTGAACGCGGCGTTGATCGGGCGGCTCAGCACCACCGTGCCAGTACCCGCGCCGACCAGCCCGACCAGAGCAATGGTCAGGCCCATGTGAACAAGGTTCGAGGCAAACAGGGCTGCGGCAAGGTGCGTCAACGCGACCAGCAGCGCACTCGAGGCATAGACCCGCCGCACTCCGTAAATATCGGTCAGCCGCCCGATCAGCGGCGATCCGATCGCGGCAGTGATGATCAGGGCCTGGACGTTGCTCAGCTCGCCCCGGCTGACCTGCAGTTCGGCAGTCAGCGGCACCACGAACAGCGAGAAGCTGAGGAACAGGATCGCGACGCCGCTGGCGATCCCGAGCGAACAGCCGAGGATGATCTTCCACCCGTTGCGGAACTCGTCCGGCACATCGGGCCACCGATTTGGCATCGAACTCAGCCTTCGCGATCAGGACAGGCAGGGCGGTGCGGCATCCCGTCACGCAGCTCAATCCTCCACAGCAAAAGTGATCTCGGCATGGTCCTGCAGGCGCTTGACCAGGGCTTCGCCCAGCAGCGCACCCGGAGTAGCGATCGCGCCATCCGCCTTGCAATCGAGCAGGGCAATCCCGGTCTCGGCGATCATCCGGCTGGTCGAGCCATAGCCCGGATCGTAGCGGCCCTTCACGCCATAGCGGATCGTCTTGCCATCGGGCCATTCGCCGATGAACAGCACATCGTAGAAGCCGTTTTCACGCTCTTCCTTGCTCGGGCCTTCGCCCGGCTTGGGCGGTTTGGCTCCGAACGGGTTCTTGAGCATTTCGCCGACCGCGTGCGCAGCCTTCTCGCCGATCTCGCCCGCGCTGGTCAGCATCATCTCGTCGTACTTGAAGTCGGCGCCATAGGGGTGGCCAAGCAGGAAATTGGTGCGGTGGACGTTCTTGGTGTTGATCGTCGCCATGATGAACGGCGCGGCCCACTTGCCGACGCTTTCGTCGTATTCCGGCACCAGGCCGAGCGGCTGCGACGGTCCTTCGAAGCCCGGGGTCAGGCCGAACGGGCTTTGCAGCACCTTGATCAGCGAGGGGTTGCGGGCGACCGCCTTCATCGTTTCGGTGAGGCTGGCGGCGGTCCCGCCGGAGAAGGTGCCCTGCATCCCCCGAACCCGGCCCTTGACCCGCGGCGCCGGGCTGCCGTTGCGGGCGACCGCTTCCTTCTGCAGCATCAGCACGCCCAGATCGAACGGGATCGAATCGAAGCCGGAGGAGAAGGCGATACGCGCGCCCGAAGCCTTGGCGGCATCGTGGTACTTGTCGATCATCTCGCGCATCCAGCCCGGCTCGCCGCACAGGTCGGCATAGTCGGTTCCGGCTTCGACGCAGGCCTTGATCAGCGGTTCGCCGTAAAGCTGGTATGGGCCGACCGTGGTGACGATGACGCGGGCCGATTCCGCCAGCGCTTTCATGCTCGCCGGATCGTCGGAATTGGCCGCGATCAACGGGGTGTCGGCAGGCGCGCCGATCAGGTCACGGACTTCGGCCAGCTTCTCGGCGCTGCGCCCGGCCATCGCCCATTTCGGGCCTTTGCCTTGATAGTGGTGGGCCAGGTATTCGGCGACGAGGCGTCCGGTGTACCCGGTCGCGCCATAGACAACGATATCGTAGGGGCGGTCAGCCTTGGCGGTCATTGCTGCTCTCCATTGCTCCCGAATCTGCGGCCGGGATCGTGCTCAAGAAGGACACAAAAGGGTAGCAATGTCGAACCGAATTTGCCTTCCGCTACGGCAAGCAAGATGCCCACCCTCCATCTCGTCACCCTGAACTTGTTTCAGGGTCCATTTCTCGATTCGGCCCTTACCTTTCGGTGCCGACCAACCGCTGCGGAAGTGTTGGCAGGCGATGTCGGCAGGGTGGCACGATGGACCCTGAAACAAGTTCAGGGTGACGGAGGAAGGATCCTGGTCTTGGTATCCGGCCTCAAAACCGGTATTGCCGGCTGGCGAGATCGAACATGATCTCTTCGCTGCCGCCGCCGATCGCCATCACCCGCACCTCGCGGTAGATCCGCTCGACCCGGCTGCCGCGCATGAAGCTGGCACCACCGAGAATCTGGCAGGCTTCGCGGGCGCAGAATTCCATGGTCTGGGTGGCCTGAACCTTGAGCAGCGCGAAATCGCCGGGAAAGGCGCAGCCATTGAGCACGGTCCAGGCGCATTGGTCGATCCAGGCCTGGGTCGCCTGGATCCGGCGGACCATGTCGGCCAGCTTGTGACGGATCACCTGGTTGGTGATCAGCGGCTTGCCGAAAGTCTCGCGTTGGCGGGCCCAGTCGAGCGCGTCTTCATAGCAGATCCTGGCAAAGGCATTGGCCTGCTGGCTCATCCCCAGGCGCTCTCCGTTGAAATTGCGCATGATCCCGGCAAAGCCGCCGTTCTCGGGCCCGATAAGGTTTTCGGCCGGCACTTCGACCGCGTCGAAATGGATCGTCGCGGTGTCGCTGGCGTGCCAGCCCATCTTGGCCAGCGGCGTTCGGGTGATGCCGGGCCGGTCCAGTTCGACCAGCAGTAGCGATACCCCGCCGATCCCCGGCCCGCCGGTCCGCACAGCCAGGGTGACATAGTCGGCGCGCATGCCGGTGGTGATATAGGTCTTCTCGCCGGTGACCACAAAGCTTGCCCCCTTGCGCTCTGCCCTGGTGCGCAGGTTGGCAACATCCGATCCGCCTCCCGGCTCGGTAATGCCGAGGCAGATCAGCTTTTCCCCGGCCAGCACCGCTGGCGCGATCCGCCGCTTCATGTCCTCGCTGCCCATGGCCAGGATCGGCGGCAGGCCGATCCCGTGAGTCATCAGCGAGGCACAGATCCCGCCCGCGCCGGGCCGGGCCAGTTCCTCGGTCTGGACCAGGCTGTGGAACAGGGTGAAATGATCACCGGTGCCGCCGAATTCCTCCGGATAGTTGAGGCCGAGAATGCCGGCCTCGGCCGCCTTGCGGTGCAGTTCGCGGGGCAGTTCGCCAGCGGCCTCCCACTGGTCGACGTTGGGAGTGATTTCCCTGGCGACGAAGGCGCGGACGGTGTCGCAGACCGCTTCGTGGCTGTCATCGTAATGCGGCGAGCGCGAACGCCACTGGTCGAACAAGGGCGTTTCCATTTTGGCTCTCCGTCAAAGTTTGGGAAGGGTAACCCCGCGCTGGCCCATGTATTTGCCGCTGCGGTCGCCGTAGGAAACCTCGCACGGTTCGTTGCCCTTGAGGAACAGGAACTGGCAGGCGCCCTCGTTGGCGTAGATCTTGGCCGGCAGCGGGGTGGTGTTCGAAAACTCCAGCGTCACGTGGCCTTCCCATTCCGGCTCGAGCGGGGTGACGTTGACGATGATCCCGCAGCGGGCATAGGTGCTCTTGCCCAGGCAGATCACCAGCACGTCGCGCGGAATCCGGAAATATTCCACCGTGCGGGCCAGCGCGAACGAATTGGGCGGGATGATGCAGCAGTCGGTCTTCATGTCGACAAAGCTGTTGTCGGTGAAGTTCTTGGGATCGACCACCGCCGAGTGGACGTTGGTGAATACCTTGAACTCGTCCGCCACCCGCGCGTCATAACCATAGGACGACAGCCCGTAGGATATGCAGCCGTCGCGCTTCTGGTGCTCGACGAACGGCTCGATCATGCCCGAATGGCGGGCTTCGTTACGGATCCACTTGTCTGAAAGAATCGCCATGTGTTGCTGGTCCGCCGGTTCAGTTGCGCAGGCCGGGTTTGCCGTTCCCGTATGACTGGTACGTGATGTGGCAAAGCGTGAGACTTGTCTTCGAATTGACCGCGCTCAGCACCAACATGGCAAGGTTCTTCTTCTTGTCAGCAAACATGTCCGACTTCAGCTGCAAGGTGCCGAGGTCGGTAACCTTGCCGTCCACCGGCGTACCCAGCGGGCCGCGCACCTTGGCAAGGAAAGCCGGGCAGTTGGAATAGTCTTGCGGGATCATCTTGATCACGCTGAGCCCACCATTCTTGTCGAAGAAGAATTGCCATTCGACATCGAGCTCGTCCAGCTTTCCGCGCCGCTTGGCGCGCTGGTCCTGATCGAACACACGCTGCTTTTCGGTCCCTGCGAAGGGTTCGGTCCCCGGCCCGGCTTTGGCAATTACCGTTTCAACCGAATCGCCCCAACGGGTCTTCTCCCAATCGGCCTGAGCAGGCGCCGCCACGAGCATGGCGGCACTGGCGAACGCAAGTGCAATGGTCTTGTTCATTTCCTGAGCATGGCGCGCAGTGGCGCAGGCATCAAGGGTCAGTTGCCGTGATAGTCCTTGTACCAGCGCACAAAGTTGGGGACACCCACATCGATGCTGGTGGTCGGGGCATAACCCAGCTCGGTCTGGATCGCGTCGATATTGGCATAGGTCGCGGGGACGTCGCCGGGCTGGATCGGCTGGAAATCGATTACCGCCTTTTTTCCGCAGCTCTCTTCGAGCAGTTCGACTACCTTCATCAGGTGTTCGGACCTGTTGTTGCCGATGTTGTAGAGCGCGTGCGGCTTGGTGCTGCCACCGGCCTTGGCCGCGCCATCGTCAGCCGGCGGATTGTCGAGGCAGGCGACCACGCCCGAGACGATATCCTCGATATAGGTGAAGTCGCGGAACATCTCGCCGTTGTTGAACACCGGGATCGGCTGTCCGGCCAGGATCGCCTTGGTGAAGATCCACATCATCATGTCGGGGCGGCCCCACGGGCCATAAACGGTGAAGAAGCGCAGGCCAGTCAGCGGCACGCGGAACAGGTGGGCGTAGGTTTCGCTCATCAGTTCGTCGGCGCGCTTGGTCGCGGCATAGAGCGAGACCGGATGATCGACCCGGTCCTCGACCGAGAACGGCATCTGGGTGTTGCCGCCGTAGACCGAGCTGGAGCTGGCATAGACCATATGCTCAACCTTGCGGTGGCGGGCGATCTCCAGCAGGTTGACGTGGCCGGCCAGGTTGGCGCTGACATAGGCCTGCGGGTTTTCCAGGCTGTAGCGCACCCCGGCCTGAGCGCCGAGGTGGACGATCCGGTCGAATTCCGTGCCCTGGAGCGCTCCGTCGAGCGCGGCCATGTCGGCGAAGTCGAGTTGGTGGAACCGGAACCGTTCTCCGCCCGCTTCGGCGACGCGGGCGAGCCGGTCCTGCTTGAGGCTGACCTGATAATAGTCGTTCATGCTGTCGATCCCCACCACCGAATCGCCGCGGGCCAGCAGCCGTAGGGCCAGGGTGGAGCCGATAAAGCCGGCCACGCCGGTAATCAGAACGCGCATTGAAATCCTTTCGATCGGCTCTGCGAGCCCACGACACATGAACCACTTGCGTCACCCTGCGCATGCGCCGGGGTACCGCTTTCCGGACCCCTCGTTGAAGGAAGCCGGACCCCGGATCAAGTCCGGGGTGACGGCTTGGGGAGGCGATTTGTTGATTTCGCGCGGTTTTCGCTGCGGCGCCTTATGTCATGGTTAACCGAATGCCGTTATGGGGGCTGGCATGTCAGAGCCGCAAAAAATTCTCGTGGTCTTTGGGACCCGCCCCGAAGCGATCAAGCTGTTCCCGGTGGTCGCCGCGCTACAGGCCGATCCGCGCTTCACCCCGGTGGTCTGCGTTTCGGCGCAGCACCGTCAGATGCTCGACCAGGTGCTCGCAATCGCCGGGCTGGTCCCCGATCACGATCTTGACCTGATGAAGCCCGACCAGACGCTCGACGGGCTGACCGCTGCACTGCTGACCGGGCTTGGCCGGGTGATGGACCTCGAAAAGCCGGCACGAGTTATCGTCCAGGGTGATACCGCTACCGCGATGGCCGGGGCGCTCGCCGCCTACTACCGCCAGGTCCCGGTCGACCACGTCGAGGCCGGTTTGCGCAGCGGCAACATCTATCACCCCTGGCCCGAAGAGGTGAACCGCAAGATCATCGGCAGCATCGCCAGCCTGCACTTCGCCCCGACCGAAGTCAGCCAGGCCGCGCTGCTGGCCGAAAATGTCCCGGCGGACCGTGTCCACGTGACCGGCAACACCGTGATCGACGCGCTGCACTGGGTCTCGGCCCGGATCGAGGGAGATCCATCGCTGGCGGCAGGGCTCGACGAACTCAAGGCGCGCTTTGCGGGCAAGCGGATCATCGGCGTCACCAGCCACCGGCGCGAGAACTTCGGCGGCGGGATGGAGGGTATCGCCGAGGCAATCCGCCAGATCGCCGCGCGGCCTGACGTGGCGGTAATCTTTCCAGTCCACCTCAACCCCAATGTCCGCAAGGTGATGGGCGCGGCGCTCGATGGCCTCGACAACGTCGCGCTGATCGAACCGCTCGACTATCCGCATTTCGCCCACCTGCTGGCGATCAGCGAGATCATGCTGACCGACAGCGGCGGGGTTCAGGAAGAAGCGCCCGCGCTGGGCAAGCCGGTGCTGGTGATGCGCGAGACCACCGAACGGCCCGAAGGCGTCGCGGCCGGCACGGCCAAGCTGGTCGGCACCGAAACGGCGGTTATCGTTACCGAATTGTTCAAACTTCTCGACGATAAGGCGGCTTACGAAGCCATGGCGCGGGCTCACAATCCCTTTGGGGACGGGCAGACCGCGCGGCGGATTGTGGAGCTGCTCGGGAATGAAATCGGACGTTAAACCGGACGTTTGTGTCGTCGGTCTGGGTTATATCGGGCTGCCGACCGCCGCCGTTGTCGCGCGCGCGGGCTGCCGGGTTCACGGGGTCGACGTGACGCAAAGCGTGGTCGACACGATCAACCGCGGCGAAATCCATATCGAGGAAGTCGATCTTGACGGGCTGGTCCAGGGCGTTGTCGCGCGCGGGCTGCTGACCGCCTCGACCGAGGTCGCCCCCTGCGACGTCTTCATCATCGCGGTGCCGACCCCGTTCGACAAGAACCACGCGCCCGACATTTCCTATGTCCTCGCCGCAGGCGAAGCGGTGGCGAAGGTGCTCAAGCCCGGTGACTGCGTGATCCTTGAATCGACCAGCCCGGTTGGCACCACCGAAGCGCTGCGCGATCTGATCGCCAGCGCCCGGCCCGACCTGAAGTGCCCCGGCCTGACCAGCGAGACACCGGACATCGCTATCTCCTATTGTCCGGAACGCGTCCTGCCCGGCAAGATCCTTGAAGAGCTGACCAACAACGACCGCTCGATCGGCGGGATCACCCCGCGTTGTGCGCGCAAGGCGCTGGCGTTTTACAAGCTGTTCGTGCGCGGCGAATGCGTGGTTACGGATTCGCGTTCGGCGGAGATGACCAAGCTGGTCGAGAATGCCTACCGCGACGTCAACATCGCCTTTGCCAACGAACTCAGCATTGTCGCCGACAAGATGGGGCTCGACGTGTGGGAAGTGATCCGGCTGGCCAACCGCCACCCGCGCGTCAACATCCTGACCCCGGGTCCCGGTGTCGGCGGGCACTGCATCGCGGTCGATCCGTGGTTCATCGTTCACGGCGCGCCTGAAGAGACCCCGCTGATCCGCACCGCGCGCGGCGTCAACGACGGCAAGATCCATCACGTGATCGCCCGCGCCGAAGCGCTGATCGAGGCTCACCCCGGCCAGACGGTCGCCTGCCTCGGCCTGGCCTTCAAGGCTAACATCGACGACTTCCGCGAAAGCCCGGCCCGCGCCGTGGCCGCACGGCTCGCGCGCAAGTTCGGTGAGCGGATCAAGGTGGTTGAGCCTTATGCGGCGCAGCTCCCGCGCGAGTTCGAAGGCACCGCGGCCGAACTGATCGACATCGATACCGCGCTGGAGACTTGCGGCGTGCTGATCGTGCTGGTGGATCACGATGCCTTCAAGGCCGTGCCCTTGGCCGAACGCGCCGCCAAGGCGGTTTACGATACCCGCGGGATCTGGCTCGATCAGCCCAGGGCAGCGGCTCCGGCCAGCGCCGAGGCCTTGCGCCTGGCAAGCTGAATCGCGACGTGGAACGCTGGTTCCTCGGTGCCGGAATTGCGCTTTGCCTGTTCAGCCTGTGGGCGGTTGCCCGGCATGACTGGCAGCGCCTGATCCGGCCCGGGCGGCGGGTCCTCGCCCGGGTGACCGGGCACCGCGAAAGCTGGGAAAACGCGGCCAGGTCCTATGCCGCGATCTATT
Organism: Novosphingobium sp. UBA6272; assembly: GCF_002440635.1. GTDB lineage: Bacteria > Pseudomonadota > Alphaproteobacteria > Sphingomonadales > Sphingomonadaceae > Novosphingobium. The sequence continues at coordinate 17,382 of NZ_DJUW01000030.1, forward strand.
ACTTCCAGGATGAGAACGGCACCCACGAGGTGGTCGATGCCGTTCACGCTTCAAACCCGTTTCCGCCGGTCGGTACGCAGGTCGAACTGACCTATCCTGAAGGCCGGCCCGATCTGGCCCGCCCGCCCCGGCCGCTGCTGTGGGCACTGGTCTATCTCCTGCTGCTGTTCCTGACCGGGATGCTGGCGGCCAAGGCACTCGGCTGGTTGCCTTAGGAAGGCGCGCGGGGCATGATGCGCCCCGACCGGGCCGCGAGGGGCGGCCCCATGGGGAGCAGCCAGCCATGTCCGAAACCGATCTCAGCGGTCCGCCGCCCTCGATGACGCCGTCGATGACCCCGCCAGAAGGCAATGTTCCGCCGCCGACTCCGCCGGGACCATCGGCCCCGCAGGGCGGGTTCGATTTCAATTACCCAACCATCGTCTCGCTGCTGTACCTCAGCTCGTTCGTGCTGGGGATCACCGCGATCGTTGGGGTGGTGCTGGCCTATGTCTGGAAAGGCGAGTCGCGTGAGGCGTGGGAGGCTTCGCATTACGAATACCTGATCAACACCTTCTGGATCGGGCTGGTCGGCTCGATCATCGGCTTCATCCTGATCTTCATCCTGATCGGCATCCCGATCCTGCTGGCGGTGATGGCGCTGATGGTGGTGCGTTCGGTCCTGTCGCTGATCCGCGCGCAAAAGCATGAGCCGATGCCCAACCCCGGGACCTGGCTGGCCTGAGGGAGGCACCGATGACCGCGCTGCGGCTTTACCTGATCCTGGCCTGGACCGCGCTGATCACCTTCACCGCGTTCGTGATCGGGCGCGACGGGCTGAACCTGCTGCCAGTGTTCTTCGGCGATATCGCTGCAGGGCACTGGCCGGGCCAGTTCAACGCCGATTTCATGTCGGTGCTGGCGCTCTCCGCGCTATGGACCGGCTGGCGCAACGGCTGGACCGCGCTCGGCTGGGGGCTGGCCGCAATGGCCTTCTTCTTCGGCGGGGCCTTCCTGATGGCCTACCTGCTGATCCTGCTGCACCTGGAAAAGGGCGACATGCGCCGGGTGCTACTGGGGGTCAGGGTCTAAGCGGGAGCGGCTGACGGTGCGGCCCGGTCAGAGCAGCTGCCAGCCAATCCACGCGCCCAGCCCCGCCACCTGCAGCACCAGCACGGCGAACAGGTTGCTGGAGAACGGCTGCTTGCGGGTCTTGTGCCGGAACAGCGCCCGCCCGGCATAGGCCCCGGCAGTGCCACCCAGCAGCGCGAGCAGCAGCAGGGTCGATTCCTGCACCCGCCAGCCGCCGCTTTCCGCGCGCGCCTTGTCGATCCCGAACGCGGCGAAGCAGACGAAACTGGCTGCCGCCAGCCAGCTGACGAGATTGGCGGGGGTCAGGAAGGCGAGAACCGCCGCCACTGCGACGACGCCATTCCAGACTGCCACCCCCAGCGCTGCCGCAGCAAGAAGGAGCAGCGTGATCAACCCTTCGAGAATTGTCCCGTCAGGGCCGCGCGGACGCTGGCGGCGCTGGACGCGGCCAGGCGGCTCCGCCCTCCGCGGCCGTGATCGGTTCGGGTGCTGCGGCGATTTCATCCGGGCGCGTGATCCACGGGAAGGTAAGTCGCGCCTAGAGCCCCTGGGTGATGAACACCCGGTAATCGGCCCCCTGGAACCGCACCCGCCGCGCTTCCTGATAGGCGTCGGAGTGATACCAGGCGCGGGCCGCGTCCATGTCGGGGAATTCGATGGGAATTATATACTTGACTACCTAAACGGGATAGGGTAGTTATCTTCTTATCGAGAGGATAAGCCTCTGCGAAAACAGGAGAAACAAAATGGCAAACTTGACCAAAAGCAAGCTGGAACGCTTCATCAAAATCCGCAACAAGGGCGGCTTTTCGAGTAACCTCCAATTCAGCATCGATGCTACCGAAGCGGGTTTTGACGTTGGCGATCTTGGCGACCCGACCAAGCTGGAAGAGGGCGGTTATGCGTGGAACACCGCGCATGGTAAATTGATCGAGCAGCCCAACGGGCAAATGCAACTGGCCGAGGCGGTCTGAGCCGTGAGCAAGTCCAGCATCAGCACCTTTGAGCTGTTCCAGCGGTTCCCCGATCAGGAAAGCGCCCGTCTCTATTTCGAGGCGGCGCGCTGGCCCGACGGGGCCGTCTGCCCCGCTTGTGGCGAAGCCAAGCGTATCGGCACCCGCAAGGACGGCTTCTACCGCTGCAACGCCTGCCTGTCCGATTTCACCATCCGCACCGGCACCATTTTCGAGCGGTCCAAGGTGCCGCTGCACAAGTGGATTTACGCGATGTATCTGCTTGTCACGAGCCGCAAGGGTATCAGTAGCCTGCAACTGCACTCGCAGATCGGCGTCACGCAAAAGACAGCATGGTTCATGTTGCAACGGCTGCGCGAAGCCTGCGGCAACGATCCTACCGAACTGGCCGGAATTGTCGAAATTGATGAGGTCTATATTGGCGGAAAGGAGGCGTCGAAGCACGAACATAAGCGCCTTGGTCTTGGACGGGGTAGCGTCGGCAAGACCCCGGTTATCGCTGGCAGGGAGCGTGAAACTGGCCGCGTCAAAGCAGAGGTCAAGCCATCGATCAGCGGGCGTAACGCGGTCGGCTTCGCGCACCGGCACGTTCAAGTCGGCTCGACGATCCACACCGACGAAAGCGCGATCTACAACCGGGTTGGCGGACTGCTCTACAAACACGAAACCGTCAACCACGGCGCTGGCGAGTATGTCCGGGGCGACGTAACCACCAACGGCATCGAGAGCGTGTTTGCCGTTCTCAAGCGCGGCCTGCATGGCGTCTATCACCATGCCAGCCCAAAGCATCTGCACCGTTATGTCGGTGAGTTTGCGTTCCGACTTGGGGATGGCGATGTCAGCCGCCACACAATGGAACGCCTCGCCAGCCTGTTCGCTGCGGCCATAGGCCAGCGCCTGACTTACAAGGATTTGATCGCATGACGACGTGCAAAGGCTGCGGGAAACCCATTGTTCCCGGCCAGTTTCGGCGCGGGGACGACCATCATGTGGAGTGTCATCCTCTTTACGGTGTAGAGCGGAAACCTGTCCTAAAGCGCCAAAAGCGGACCCCACGGAGCGAGCAAGATATAAAGGCTCCAGATGGTTACACGCTCGGCGGACTGCGCTTAGTGCGTTCCAATGGCACAGTGTTGTTCGGGCGGCAGTATTGGCCCGTCCAGAAAGATTGGATTGGTCAACGCATTTGGGTGCATGTTGCTGACTGTTATGGCAGTGAATTGGAGGTCGCCCCTCCAGGGCAGCATATTTACGCCGCCCGCCTCGCGCGCACCCACTTGATAGTCTCGGAAACGGTTGGCGATGCTCGCCATTGTTACCGGCGTCCTGAAAACAGGGCGTGGGCTGAAAGGAACTCCAAATGACCGACACCATCAAATCAATCCTCGACGGGATAACCGCCCGCGTTCTCTCCTACCGCCCCAAGGACAAGGGGTTGGCCGCGAAGAAAACCGAGCGCCGTTTGAAGCGCCAAGCAAAGAAGGAGGCTCACGATGATCGGGAGTCATCTATATAATTCCCAATTCGATGATCACGCAGCCCCCCGCCTCGGGCCCCTCCAGTGTTTCGATCGGGCCGTAATAGGCCAGCGGCCTGGCGGTGTGCCCGCCCAGCGACGGACCGGCCTTGGCGGCATAGTCAGCCATGGCGGCAGCATCGTGCTCGCGTTCCTTGATGAAGACGATGTAGGCGCTCACGGACAATTCCCCCACTGGTTTGAGGCGATCATGCGGAGGAGCGCGGCGCGGCGCAAGGGGCTTGGCATGCGTCTACAGCGGACAGGCCAAAGGCCCGGCCAGCTGGGCGCTGCCGGGGGCGGACGAGGGGGACGAATGACCGGCGCGGGGTTGCCGCATTTTGTGCCCGGACTCGACGACGCTTGGGTTGGGATATTGGGTACGCGTCGAGATTTGTTGCCACCGGCCGTAGTCCCGATTCCAGCATGACACGACGGATCGGAATCGCACGTTGGTAGCTGCCTTGCGAACGTTCGGCTGGTTGCCGGGACGCCCGCGCCAGTCATCTCCCGCACCCTCGCGCCGGGTGGCGCAAGCCGCGGGACGGTCCATCCGCTGCGCTGGCCAGCCACATCGGACGGCCGGGGAGATATGCTGATCTGGGGTCTGTAGGAAAGTTGTTTTTTGGGAGGCGTTCCAGCTGGCATGCTGCGCTGGACAGGAATTCGGGCGGGCCTAGACTGATCCCATGCCGCAGCCCGCGCTCCGCCTGGTCCTGACCCTTGCCCTGGCCTATTTCGCCGGTGTTTTCGCGCTGGCCTTTGTGGTCGGCATCGGGCGGACGCTGTGGCTGGCCCCGCGGGTCGGAGCGGTGGCGGCGGTGCTGGCCGAGCTGCCGGTGATCCTGGCGGCGAGCTGGCTGTGGTCCCGCCACCTGCTCCGCCGCCACCCCCTGCCACGCCGCACCCAGGCACTGGCGATGGGCGCCGCCGCCTTCGCGCTGCTGATGGCGGCAGAACTGGGGCTGGCCCTGTTGCTGGGGCAAAGCGCCGGGCAATGGTTGGGTAGTCTGGCTACTCCGGCCGGCGCGCTGGGACTGGCCGGACAGCTGGGCTTTGCGGGTATGCCGTGGGTGGTTTGGGTGGAGGTGCGGGGGAAGGTGGGGTGAGTGGGGGATTTTGATTCACACGAAGGCACGAAGATGGTGTTCCTGTTCCCGGCGTAGCGCTTCTCGGTGGAGCGGGTCGTGATCGAAAGGGTTCAGCGCGTCAAGGCGAAGGCGCTTTGCGTCTTCGTGCGAACCATTTTGAAGCGGTATGCGGCAAGGCAAGGATGGGGATCTAGCTTTGCTGCCGCCGGAATTCCTCCATGCGGGACTTGCAGTTTTGTGCCCCTTCCCGATTATCGATTGCAACTTAGTACCTGAGGTTTCCGTCTCACTGGTCCGTCTAGTTTGGCTTGAAGCTCACTTACGATTTCGGAAGGCTCGGGAGGCTTTCCTTCACGCAGTGAATTTTGCACTTCATCCCATTCCGAATAGAAAATATTTGGTTCAGCAAGCCCGTAGCCTATCCCGTCAGTTGAAATGGGATATGTCAGCCAAGTTAGTTCGCTATTGCTTGGCGTAGTAGCTGGGAAACTTGGCAGAGAGGCAAAAAACTCAGCGTCGACAACAACGAAAAATTTTTTGCCCCACCTGCGGAAGACAGGAATTTTCAGTTGGAGCTGGGGGATGAGGCGTTTTTGAGCGCAAGATCGAAAGTCCGGACGTCTGCGCGTGTCTATTCCATCAAGAGATCGAGTTTCGATGAAATGCTGAAAGACTTTTCTCAAACTGCCGCCAGAAAAGTACGCAGCCTGAATTTCCACAGCCGCGAAGTCTGTGACCTTCTGATCTTCGATCTGACCAAGAAGGAAATCAACTTTTCCTATCTTGCGAGGCCGTCCGCCGACTTTGATTGGCGGAATCTCCAATATCCGGATCTCAGGAAAGACACCAAATGTTGAGTTATCACCAAATGCGATTTTAGCGGCATCAACGAATATACGCTTGTGCTCCAGAAAGCGCACTGGACACAATGACGCCGCACTCGCTCCGTCGGAAAGCGAGCAAACCCCCAACGGATCGGTAATGCTTGATTTTGTGCATGGTAAATCACGAAAGCGGCAATACTTCGTAGTTCGAGCAAGCCATGCCTCCTCGGTATGGTCAGCTACGTCGTATCCGAAGACTTCAGCGACTTTCATTAGGCTGCGATCGATATGCCAACCTGTTCCGTTGCGCGAATCTTTTCTGCTATTGCTCTGGCCAATAGCGGTGGCACCGCATTTCCGACCTGTACGAATTGCTCAGTCATGCTGCCAAAAAAGACGAAATCATCTGGGAAGGATTGCAGTCTAGCTGCTTCCCGCACTGTGAAGGCGCGGTTCTGAATTGGATGAACGTATGCGCCCCAATGAATATCACATTTCGTAAGAATAGTGCAGGCGAGATCGGTAAGCCGAGGACGTCCATAACGTTTCGTATGATCGCTGCGCTTGGCCTTTTTCATTCCGGCTGGCAAAAGTTCGAACGGTACGTCTCGCCAAGAACCGCCCTGTGGAATGTGGCGAACGCGTTCAAGGTTGATCTTGCCAAGTCGCGGCCCATAATGATTCATCGCCAAATGCGAAGTTCGACGCATTGCGGCCTGGAACTCGTTCTGCACTTCGCACTCGTACGCAGCTCCGCCCTCGAACTCCCATTGGGAATTGACAGGCGGGAGATCACCAATCGCATCCCAAACGGTCACAAATGGTCTCACCTTCCCGTCATGACTGATGGGTGGAAATTCGACTGAAGCTCCCCGTCTGTTGGCGATAAAGACAATCCGCCTACGCTCCTGAGGTACGCCGAATTCTTCTGCCTTTAGAACCTTAAAGGCCACGTTATCATATCCCGAGGCTTTGATCTCGGCGACAATTGACTCGATGAGTCGACCTCCGCTTATTGACGCAAGTCCCGTCACATTTTCCATCACTAGCCACTTAGGCTGGAGCCCTCTCACCAAGCGAAGGTATTCGCGGAACAGGCCAGCGCGAGGGTCTTGTTCGCCTCTGCCATGATTATAGACACTGTAGCCTTGGCATGGAGGCCCTCCGACTAAAACATCCAGCTGGCCGGGTTCCAAATGTGTCGCTTGAAGGATCTCTTCGACCTGCAGCGCTTGAATAGGCTTCGCAACAAACTTGGCGTGGGGGTGCGAGGCCATAAAGGTTTTGCCAAAAGTTGGATCTATATCGGTGCCAAATAGGACATTATATCCAGCTTGCATGAAGCCATGGCTTAGGCCGCCAGCGCCGCAGAAGAGATCTACTACCGTCGGGGGGGTGCGCACCAAATGTTCCTCCAATGTTCTATTTAGCGCGCGATTGTTCTGTGGTCAATCGGTACAGGCGTTGTTTGATCCAAACCGGATTCACTCCGCCGCGTTCACCCCAAACAACCCAGGCTCGCTCGCCTCATCGGCCCCGGCGTCGTTTGCGCCCGAGACTTCGCCCTTGGCCTTCTGCCTTGCGTCGAAGCTGGACCAGACGTCGTTCCAGTTGCCCCGGGTTGCGGCCTTTGAGTATTCGGTCGCGCGGGTTTCGAAGAAGTTGGCGTGTTCCACCCCGTTGAGCAGCGGGGCGAGCCAGGGGAGGGGGTGGTCCTCGATCATGTAGATCGCGGGCAGGCCCAGCTGGCTCAGCCGCCAGTCGGCGATGTAGCGGATATAGCGCTTGATCTCCTTGGGGCTCATCCCCGGGACCGGGCCCATTTCGAAGGCAAGGTCGATGAAGTTGTCTTCCAGCCGCACGGTCTTCTGGCAGCAATCGATGATGTCTTCCTTGACCGCCTTGGTCAGGCACTGCCGCTCGGCGCAGAATGCGTGGAACAGGCGGATGATGCCTTCGCAGTGCAGGCTTTCGTCGCGGACCGACCATGAGACGATCTGGCCCATGCCCTTCATCTTGTTGAAGCGCGGGAAGTTCATCAGCATGGCGAAGCTGGCGAACAGCTGCATGCCTTCGGTGAAGCCGCCGAACATCGCGAGGGTGCGGGCGATATCCTCGTCATTGTCGACCCCGAAGGTGTGCATGTAATTACACTTGTCGGCCATCTCGGTATATTCGAGGAAGGCGCTGTATTCGCTTTCGGGCATGCCGATCGTGTCAAGCAGGTGGCTGTAGGCGGCGATGTGGACCGTTTCCATGTTGCTGAACGCGGCCAGCATCATCTTCACCTCGGTCGGCTTGAAAACCCGCCCGTAATGCTCGTGATAGCAGTTCTGCACCTCGACATCGGCCTGGGTGAAGAAGCGGAAAATCTGGGTGAGCAGGTTCTTTTCATGCTCGGACAGCTTTTGCGCCCAGTCACGGCAATCCTCGCCCAGCGGCACTTCCTCCGGCATCCAGTGGACCTGCTGCTGGCGCTTCCAGAACTCGTAGGCCCAGGGATATTCGAACGGCTTGTAGCTCTTGCGGGCTTCGAGAAGGGACATCTTACGACTCCGGATGAAAACAGCGGGAATGGATAGCGCAAAGGCCCGGTCGGCGCGATGCGGAAAGGGTGTGGAAGCTGGGGATAGGGCGGGGAGAAGAACGAAGGGATTTCGCTCGCAAAGGCGCAAAGACGCCAAGGGGAGCGGGCGCGCCGCAGGCTTTCGATCCCAACCATGCCCCATTCGGCCCGGTTGATGGATCAAAGCGGCTGCGCCGCATAGGCCAACCTCTTCGCGCCTTTGCGCCTTTGCGAGAGAAAATCTCTTCCCTTTGGCTCAGTGCCAGAACCAGCCCGGCTTCTGCGTGCGGGCCTTTCGGTGGCGCCACATCTGGATGTAGAGCCACAGGCCCGAGACCGAGAAGAACACCAGCGCCAGCCCTGCCGCGATCGATATGGCCACGCCGGCCGCCCCAAACTCCTCGCCGCCGTGCAGGTGATGCAGGAAGCCCACCCAGGCGCGCGCGCCGCCCGGATCGGGCTTTGGCCGGCAAGTCATGCTTTCCGGGCAGACGAAGCCAGCTGGGGCTGCGGCCACGGGTTGCGGCTCGCTGCTGGCCACCAGCGCGGCAAACTGGCTCATCACGCCGGTCACCGCGATCCACAGCAGGAACACTCCGAAAATCACGCTGAGCCAGCGATGCCATTTGCGCATGGGGGACAATCTCCTGAGTAAAGTTGCGAACAATTCGCAACAAGCAGGAGTCACCCCGCAAATCAAGGCGCGCTTCGTCGCCAATTGTAACGCAGGCCTGCTTCACCACCGCGCGCCAATTCCGTTTTGCCGGATTGCGCCTAGCATCCGCTCACCTGCTTGCAGACGGTGATAACCCCCAGCAGCATCAGCAACATGCCGCTCAGCGCGAAAAACGGATAGACGAACAGGCAGCCTCCGCAGCCGAGCAACGGAAAGCCGATCCAGCGCCCCGTGCGCCACGAATCCGGGCCGGCCTTGCGGCTGGCCAACAGCACTATGCCGCCAAACGCCATGACTGCCGCGCCGACAATGAACCAGCCCTTCATGGACCATAGCATTGCACCCAATTCGTTGACCATGTCTGCCGCTCACTGGCAGCTCAGGCACTCGTCGTAATCGGTGGTCGGCAACTGGTAGGTGGCCGGCTCGGCGGTGTTGTCCGCCTCGACCCCGCCGGCGAACCCGGCGCGCTGGACCGACTTCGAGCGCAGGTAGTAGAGGCTCTTGATCCCCCGCTCCCAGGCCTGGAAGTGCAGCATGGCGAGATCCCACTTGTCGACATCGGCCGGGATGTAGAGGTTCAGCGACTGGGCCTGGTCGATATAGGGGGTGCGATCGGCCGCGAATTCGAGCAGCCAGCGCTGGTCGATCTCGAAGCTGGTCTTGTAAACGTCCTTTTCCTCCTGGCTGAGGAAGTCGAGGTGCTGGACCGAACCGCCGTGTTCGAGGATCGAGTTCCAGACGTTGGTCGAATCCTTGCTCTTCGAAGCGAGCAGTTTTTCCAGGTAGGGGTTCTTGACCACGAAGCTGCCCGACAGGGTCTTGTGGGTATAGATGTTGGCCGGGATCGGCTCGATGCAGGCCGAAGTGCCGCCGCAGATGATGCTGATCGACGCGGTCGGCGCGATCGCCATCTTGCAGCTGAAGCGCTGCATCACGCCCATGTCGGCGGCATCGGGGCAGGCCCCGCGTTCCTGCGCCAGCAGCAGGCTGGCTTCGTCCGCCTTGGTCGCGATCCACTTGAACATCTTGAGGTTGAAGGCCTTGGCCATCGCGCTTTCGAAAGCCACGCCCTTCTTCTGCAGGTACGAGTGGAAGCCCATTACCCCCATCCCGACCGAGCGTTCGCGCATCGCCGAATACTTGGCGCGGGCCATCTCGTCCGGAGCGCGGTCGATATAGTCCTGCAGGACGTTGTCGAGGAAGCGCAGCACGTCTTCGATGAAGTGCTCGTCCTTGTTCCACTCTTCCCAGGTTTCGAGGTTGAGCGAGGACAGGCAGCAGACCGCGGTGCGATCGTTGCCGAGGTGGTCCTTGCCGGTCGGCAGGGTGATTTCCGAGCACAGGTTCGAGGTCGAGACCTTGAGCCCCAGATCGCGGTGATGCTTGGGCATCATCCGGTTCACCGTATCGTTGAAGACGATATAGGGCTCACCCGTGGCCAGGCGGGTTTCGACCAGCTTCTGGAACAGGCTGCGGGCATCGACCCGGCCGCGCTCCGACCCGTCCTTGGGGCTGCGCAGGATGAATTCATCGCCGGCCCGGACCGCTTCCATGAATTCGTCGGTAACCAGCACGCCGTGATGCAGGTTGAGCGCCTTGCGGTTGAAATCGCCCGAGGGCTTGCGGATCTCGAGGAACTCCTCAATTTCGGGATGCGAGATATCGAGATAGCAGGCGGCCGAACCGCGCCGCAGCGAACCCTGCGAAATCGCCAGGGTCAGGCTGTCCATCACCCGCACGAAGGGAATGATGCCGCTGGTCTTGCCGTTGAGCCCAACCGGCTCGCCGATCCCGCGGACGTTGCCCCAATAGGTCCCGATCCCGCCGCCGCGCGAAGCGAGCCAGACGTTCTCGTTCCAGGTCCCGACGATCCCTTCGAGGCTGTCCGATACCGAGTTGAGATAGCAGCTGATCGGCAGGCCGCGGTTGGTGCCGCCGTTCGACAGCACGGGGGTGGCCGGCATGAACCACAGCTTCGAAATATAGTCGTAGAGCCGCTGGGCGTGATCCTGGCCATCGGCATAGGCCGCGGCAACACGCGCGAACAGATCCTGATAGCGCTCACCAGGGAGCAGATAGCGGTCGTCGAGCGTATCGCGGCCGAAATCGGTCAGCAGCGCATCGCGGGCGTGATCAACCTCGATCGCGAACCGCCGTTCATGGATTGCCTTGCTGTCATCAGCCGGCTTGGCGGCCGCCGCCACCGCGCCAGCCAGCGCCTCTGCACCCAGCTTGGCCACCAGGGCTTCGGATCCGGTATCGCTCTTTTCGCTCATCGCCACTGCCGGGGCGCTCCCGGCCTCCTTCTTGGGCTTACCGCCTGCCGCTTGCGCCTCGGCCTCGCCCGAGGGGGTGCCTTCCGCCAGCGCTGCCTCAACCTCGGCCATGCTCGGCTCGTCTCCGTTCCTGAAATCCACTCTTTTTGCCCCTGTAATTCGCTCAGCCCCGCAGCCCTCGCGGGCCACCCCCATGTTCCTGTTCCGTTCGAATCGGCGGGCAAGCGCCCACCCTACTCCAACAGGGAGAACGAAACGAGAAAAAGTTATCCCGGATTCGTCCCCAGCCCGATGCCCGCAAGGCCCGCCAGAGCCAGACTCCGCCCCCGTTGCGCGAAACCGCGCCAATCTGGGCAAATCTAGGTCTAGTAGGTCCCCCCGCGTGTCGGACCACTATCTATAGTGCCTCATCCTGAATCGCGCGCAAGAGGGTAAATGGGTGTTAACCCCATGCTGTGGGTAAGTTGGACCTCCGCCATTCATGGCGCGATGCAGCGACGCGCGGGAAATCCGCCACTGGCGAATCGCGCAAGAGTCAAAATCAAATCCGAAAAAAAATTTGCCCGGGCACAGCCCCCGGTACGGCGTTGACAAGGATAGAATCGGATCCGGAAATCTTGTTGCGCAAAGCGCCCTCGCTCTGCAATCGCCGCCCGCTTGCGCCCGCCGTTCCAGGCACTACCTAGGAGGGTGAATCGCGACAGGAGGAATTGTCGGCCATGTTCAATATCATCGGCGCTCTCATCACCGGGCTGCTGGTCGGCGCGCTGGCCCGCTTCCTCTATCCCGGCGCGGTCGAGATGGGCTGGGGCCTGACCAGCCTGCTCGGCGTGGGCGGCGCCCTGGTCGCCAGCCTGTTCAGCAGCTGGAGCACCGGCCAGAGCGTGCGCGAAGGCTTCAGCCGCGCCGGCTGCCTCGGCTCGATCGTCGGGGCGATGCTGCTGATCTGGCTCGGGCGGATGCTGGGCTGGGGGTTTTAGCTACCGCGCATGCTCCGCGATCGCATCGGCGATCGTGTCGACCAGTTCGAGCGGCAGGTCGTGGCCCATGCCGGGCACTTCCAGCAGTTTCGCTCCCGGAATATGCGCGGCGGTATCGCGGCCGCCTTCGACCGGGACCAGCGGATCGTCGACGCCGTGGATCACCAGGCTGGGGACGCGGACCTTTTTGAGTCGCTTGCGGCGGTCGCCGTCGTCCATGATCGCGCTGATCTGGCGGGCTGCGCCTTCGGGGTAGAAGCTGCGGTTGAAATCGCGGCCGATCCGTTCGCGCAGGCGCTCTTCCGGGGTCGGATAGAGCGGGCTGCCGATCGCACGGGCAACGCGGATCCCGATCGGGATCACGTCATCGAGCGCGGCATTGGCCGGGGCCCGGTCAAGCAGCGCCTTGATCGCCTCGGGCTTGGGCCGGGGCAGGCGCGGATTGCCGGTGGTTGACATGATCGAGGTCATGGAGAGCAGCTTGTCCGGATGGTTGATCGCCATCAGCTGCGCAATCATCCCGCCCATCGAGGCGCCGACGACATGGGCCTTGTCGATCCCTAGCACGTCCAGCAGTGCTGCAGCATCATCGGCCATGTCGCTGAGCCGATAGGGCAGCCGCGCGCGCAGCCCGAACAGCCGCATCAAGGCGACCCGGCGGAAATTGGGCACTCCGGCATGGCCGAATTTCTCGCTCAGGCCGATGTCGCGGTTGTCATGGCGGATCACGTAGTAGCCGCGATGGACCAGCGCCTCGACCAGTTCGATCGGCCAGAGGGTGAGCTGCGCGCCAAGTCCCATCACCAGCAACAGCGGCGGATTGGCCGGATCGCCGTGGGTTTCGTATTCGATCGTGATGCCGTTGGCCTTGATGCTGGGCATGGTCCCTCCCGGTTATGATTTGTAGGGAGGAGTAGCGGCAAAGGCCGGGCAGGCAAGCCCCGTCAGTCGCCCGGCGGCGGTGAAATCGCCTGTTCGCCGCGCTCGTAGATTGCGCTGGCCCGCCCGACCAGCAGCGGATCGACCTTGCCGATCACCTGATCGTTGCGCCCCTCATAGTCGAACGATCCCAGCACAAACCGCAGTGCATTCAGCCGGGCGCGCTTCTTGTCGTCGCTCTTGATCACGGTCCAGGGGCACAGGTCGGTGTCAGTGGCGGCGAACATCGCTTCCTTGGCGGCGGTGTAATCGTCCCACCGCCCGGCGCTGGCCAGATCGACCTGGCTGAGCTTCCATTGCTTGAGCGGGTGAACCTTGCGTTCGGTAAAGCGGCGCAGCTGTTCCTCGCGGCTGACCGAGAACCAGAACTTGATCAGGTGGATGCCGCTGCGCACCAGGTTGCGCTCGAACTCGGGCGCCTCGCGCAGGAATTCCTCGTATTCGCCTTGGGTGCAGAAACCCATGACATGCTCGACCCCGGCGCGGTTGTACCACGAGCGGTCGAACAGCACGATCTCGCCCTTGGTCGGCAGATGCCGGGCATAGCGCTGGAAGTACCATTGGCCGCGTTCGACTTCGCTCGGCTTGTCGAGCGCGACGACCCGCGCGCCGCGCGGATTGAGGTGTTCCATGAAGCGCTTGATCGTGCCGCCCTTGCCCGCCGCATCGCGCCCTTCGAACAGGATCACCACCCGCGCGCCGCTTTCCTTGATCCATGACTGGAGCTTGAGCAGTTCGGCCTGGAGCAGGAACTTCTCGCGCTCGTAGTCGGAGCGCAGCATCTTGAACTTGTAGGGATAGCCGCCTTCGGTGATCCCGGGAGCCAGCTCGTCGCTGGTCTTGCGGACGGGGATCATCGAGCCGGCCATGCTGAGGTGCAGTCGCAGCCGCTCGGCATCGTCGGGCGCGGCCCCGGCGATCAGCGCTTCCAGCTCCTTATGTGCGCCGCGCGCCGCCATTGCTTCGGCGGCGGCAAGCAGGCCCTGCTCGGCCGCGACGACGCGCTCACCCGCGATGCTCGCGCCGATCGCGGCAGCCTGGCCTTCGGGCCGTGGTGGTGAAGAATCGTCGCTCATGTCCCCTGGACTCTCGCTAGCCGCCATAATGTTGCAGTTTCATGGCAACTGCAAAATCATTCTAGGGCACCAGCACCGTATCCTGCGCCTCTGGCAGCAGCCCCGGATAGTCGAGCGTGTAGTGCAGCCCGCGGCTTTCCTTGCGGTGCAGCGCCGAACGGACGATCAGATCGGCGCATTGCAGCAGGTTGCGAAGTTCGATCAGGTCGGTCGAGACGCGGAAATGGCCGTAATAATCCTCGATCTCGCCGAACATCATCTGGATCCGGTGCGCGGCGCGCTCCAGCCGCTTGGTGGTGCGGACGATCCCGACATAGTTCCACATGAACCGGCGGATCTCGGTCCAGTTCTGCTTGATAATCACCTCTTCATCCGAATCGGTCACTCGGCTTTCGTCCCAGGGTCGAACCGGCGGGGGCGCATCGAAGCTGTCCCATCGCGCGAGGATATCCGCCGCCGCCGCCTCGCCGAAGACGAAGCATTCGAGCAGGCTGTTGGACGCCAGCCGGTTGGCCCCGTGGAGCCCGCTTTCGGTGCATTCGCCGGCGGCATAGAGCCCGGGCAGGTCGGTGCGGCCATTGAGGTCGATCACGATCCCGCCGCAGGTGTAGTGCTGCGCCGGGACCACCGGGATCGGCCCCTTGGTCATGTCGATCCCCAGCCCGATCAGCTTTTCATGGATGTTGGGGAAATGCTCGCGGACGAATTCGGGCGGCTGGTGGCTGATGTCGAGGTGGACATAGTCAAGCCCGTCGCGCTTGATCTCGCTGTCATTGGCGCGGGCGACGATATCGCGCGGGGCGAGTTCCGCGCGTTCGTCATAATCGGGCATGTATCGGTGCCCGGTGCGGGGATTGAGCAGGTGGCCGCCTTCGCCGCGGACCGCCTCGGTAATCAGGAAGTTCTTGACCTCCAGATTGTAGAGGCAGGTCGGGTGGAACTGCATCATTTCCATGTTGCCGACCCGCGCGCCGGCGCGCCAGGCCATCGCAATCCCGTCACCGGTCGCGCCGCGCGGCGCGGTGCTGAATTGATAGACCCGGCCCGCCCCGCCGCTCGCCAGGATCGTCGCGCGGGCGGTGTGGGCCTCTACCTTGCCGGTCGCCTCATTGAGGGCATAGACCCCCCAGACCCGGCCCGATCCGGAATAGCGCTCTTCGTGTTTGCCGGTGATCAGGTCGATGCAGGCCTGGTGCGGCAGCAGGGTGATGTTGGGGTGGGCTTCGGCCGCCTTGAGCAGTGCCGATTGCACCGCCCAGCCGGTTGCATCGGCTACGTGGACGATCCGGCGGTGGCTGTGCCCGCCCTCGCGGGTCAGGTGGAGCGAATTGCCCTCGTGATTGAATGGCACCCCCAGCTCGACCAGCCGCTGGATCGAATGCGGCGCACGTTCGATCACGAATTCGACCGTCTCCAGCCGGTTGAGCCCCGCGCCCGCGACCATCGTGTCGCGGATGTGGTTCTCGAAGGTATCCCCGGCATCGAGCACGGCGGCAATCCCGCCCTGGGCCCAGGCTGTCGATCCGCCGGTCAGCTCACCCTTGGCCAGGACCAGGACCTTCACCCGCTCGGCCAGCGCCAGCGCGGCGGTGAGCCCGGCAGCTCCCGAGCCGACGATGATGACGTCGGTGTTCATGGATTACGCTCCATCGTAGCCTTGATCGCCGGGCGGGCCACGGACCTGCACCAGACGTATTGGATTGCAAACAGACACAGCTTCGAAGCGAAAACCCAGATTGCCATGTACTGCGCGGTGCGCTCGGCGCTGACCGCGAGCACCAAGGTGAAATTCAGTACGCCCGTGCCCAGCAGTAGGGCCGCCCAGGCTTTCTCGAACCAGCCCAGCAGGCTGGTCGGCAGGTGCGCGGCGGCAATGGCCGGGATGTAGCGTGCCATCCACCCGCGCTTGAGCATCGAGCTGCCGATGATGCCATAGACCAGCGTCGCCTTGACCAGCACGAAGCGGGGATCGTTGGTCAGCAGGGTCAATGTGCCCACTATCAGCACCACGGCAATGCTGGCCCATTGCAAGGGTGCAATGGGCCGATGGCGCACCTTTGCGAAAACCAGCTGCCCAACCGCCAATGCCATGCCCACCGAAGCAGCAAGGCGGGGATCCCCGGTGATCGCAAGAATCGCGTAGAATGCCAGAGTGGAACCAAGATCGACCACAAGCGGCGCTACAGCGCTCAACAGTGTCGAGCGTTCGAGCCGCCGAACCTCGCGCCGATCCGGCGGCGCGGTTGCCGAGGTCTCAGCGGCAGCCGCGTCGGAGGACCGGGAAGTCATGCCGCGGCGGAACTCGTCAAACTCACGAACACATCCTCAAGATCGGCCTCCCGCGTGGTCACGTCGACGATGTTCAGCCCCATGCCCTGGATCAGCGAGAGGACTTCGCCGGCGTTGGACTTGTCCTTGTCATAGGTGATTTCCAGCGTGGCCTCGCCGGTTTTCTCGCACTTGTTGAACGCCGGATGGCTGGGGCAATCGCCGACCAGCTTGTCGAGCGTCACCACCACGACCTTCTCGCGCCCCAGCGCGACCAGCTCGCGGGTGGTCTGGTTGGCGATCAGTTCGCCGTGGTTGATGATCGCGATCCGGTCACACAGTTCCTCGGCTTCTTCGAGGTAATGGGTGGTCAGCACCACGGTGACCCCGCCATGGTTAAGCTCGCTGACCAGGTCCCACAGCTGGCGCCGCAGTTCAACGTCAACCCCGGCGGTCGGCTCGTCGAGCACGATTACCGGCGGGGTGTGGACCAGGGCCTTGGCGATCAGCAGGCGGCGCTTCATCCCCCCCGAAAGGGTTCGGGCATAGGCATTGTGCTTGTCCGAAAGGTGAACCTGGCCGAGCAGCTCCAGCGATTTGCGCGCAGCCTTGGGCACCCCGTAGAGCCCGGCCTGGATTTCCAGCACCTCAAACGGGGTGAAGAACGGGTCGAACACGATTTCCTGGGGGACGATCCCGATCGAACGCCTGGCATTGCGGTTGTCGGCATCGATGTCGAAGCCCCAGATTTCTGCGGATCCGCTGGTTTTCATCACCAGCCCTGCAAGGATGTTGATCAGGGTCGATTTGCCCGCGCCATTGGGGCCGAGCAGGCCGAAGATCTGCCCCTGCGGCACGTCAAAGCTGACGCCCTTCAGCGCGTGCTTGGCCGGGGCGGAACCGGATGGGGCATAGACCTTGGAAAGGTCGCGGATGCGGATGGCGGCGGGGTTGTTCATGAAGAATCGCTTAGCTGTTCGGGGAAGGGTGCGTAAAGTCCGGAAACGGGGCAACTTCTTCAATTCCTAACGCGTCAGTAACCATGATCCTGCAGGCTACTTTTATAGTCTGGCAGGTATCGCTGTCGGAATGAAATTGGGGGTCCAGAACCAGCACGGCCTGTTGCCGCTGCCTTGGCGCATGATTTGCGCGGCCCTGGTCCTTGCCTTTGTCGCCCTTGCACCCACGCCGGCGGCTGCCCAGGCCGTGGTGTCGAGCGGCCGCGCCGAAGCGGTGGTGGTAGGCGCGCTCAGCTTCTTCAAAGTCGATGATATTGTGTTCGGCAGTATCATCCCTGGCCCAACTGCTGGGACGGTTGTCCTGGCTCCAACAGGGGCACGCACGAAAACCGGCGGGGTCAAGCTCGCGACCGGTGCGACCCCTCAACCGGCAAGCTTCGCGGGGCGCGGGGCAAACAATCAGCGTGTCGCGATCTCGGTTACCAGCAATTCGGTCACGCTCAACAGGGTCGGCGGCGGCGGCACGATGACGATGGACACCTTCATAATCGGCAGTTCGCCAACCGCGCAGCTGACGACAGCGCCGCTGGCGTTTCGGATCAACTCCGCAACCGGGATTTTTCAGTTTCCGGTCGGCGCGACCTTGCGGGTCAAGGCCAATCAGGCGCCAGGCAAATATACCGGCACATTTGCGATCACGCTCCAGTACCAGTAGGCTGGAATTTGCCGCTTCGTCCTGCTAGGGGTGCAGCCATGAGCACGCAGCCCGAAATCGCCCTCGTCACCAGCACCCGCGTTTCCTGCGACGGCGCCACCGGCATCGCCGCCGCGCTCGGCCATCCGCGCGTTTATCTTGAGATCGACGAGCACGGCTATGTCGATTGCGGCTATTGCGACAAGCGCTTCGTGCTGAAGGGTGGCCCGGCCGATGGGGCCGACCAGAGCAAGCTGCCCGACATCGCCTCTGGCGCGAGCCGCTAAAGCTGCATCACATGGCTGGCATCGGTCGCGTCACTTCGAGCAAAACCGAGCGCTTCATAGAACGCCGCCCCGCGATCGGTGGTGGTGCGGAGCCGCAGCAATGTGAAGTGACCACGGGCCGCTGACAGTATCTCCACCATCAGCGCGGTGCCGGCCCCGCCTCGACGCGCATCCGGGGCAACATAGACATGCCGGACTCGGCCAATGCCTTCCTTATCGCAGTAGGGATCGCGGTTGAGCCCTCCTGCGGCGACCAGTTGGCCGTGCTTCCGCACAATGAAATATTGTTCTCCGGGCCGGTCAAAGCGGTTGCTCCCGCTCTCCCAGTGTTCGATCAGCCGGTCCATGAAGGCATATCCTTCAACGTGGGCGATCGCCACGAGCGCGCGCAGATCTTCATCGATGCGATCGATGGCTGAAACTTGAAAATTCTGCGTCATGGCAACCGATAGTTTGCCGCTGGCGCTCTGAAAGCAAGTACCTATATCAAGACCTATGACCCAAACCGATCCCCGTTCGCTGCTGTACCGCCAGCTTGATCCCGCCCGGGCCCAGGCGCTGACCGCCGAGGCGCTGGCGCGCTGCGACGATGGCGAGCTCTACATGCAGTTCATCGCCTCCGAGACCTTTGCCTTTGACGATGGGCGGCTGAAAACCGCCGACTATTCGCGCGATGCCGGGTTCGGGCTGCGCGGGGTTTCGGGCGAAATGACCGGGTTCGCGCACGCCAACGAGATCAGCGAGGAATCGATCCGCCGCGCCGGGGAAACGCTGGCTCTGCTCGATCCGGCCAAGGGCCAGCCAGGTGCGCCGCCGCGCCAGAACAACCGCCACCTTTATACCGACCAGTCGCCGCTCGATGCATTGCCCTTTGCCGAGAAGATCAAGCTGCTCGAAACGATCGATGCTGCCGCCCGCGCCCGCGATCCGCGGGTCGTCCAAGTCACCGCATCCCTGGCCGGTTCGTGGTCGGTGGTGGAGATCGTCCGCGCTGACGGTTTCGTCGCGCACGATGTGCGGCCGCTGGTCCGGCTCAATGTCTCGGTGGTGGTCGAGCAGAACGGACGGCGCGAGACCGGCAGTTTCGGGATTGGCGGGCGGCGGCTTTATGATGACCTGTTCCAGCCCGAAACCTGGAACCGGGCGATCGACACCGCGCTGGCCCAGGCGCTGGTCAATCTGGAAAGCGTGGCTGCCCCGGCGGGTGAGTTCACCGTCCTGCTTGGCCCCGGCTGGCCGGGCGTGCTGCTGCACGAAGCGGTCGGCCACGGGCTCGAAGGCGATTTCAACCGCAAGGGCACTTCGGCCTTCTCGGGCCGGATCGGCGAACGTGTCGGCGCGCCGGGGGTGACGGTGGTTGACGATGGCGCGATCCTCGGGCGGCGCGGCTCGCTCTCGATCGATGATGAAGGCACCCCGACCGGCGAAACCGTGCTGATCGAGGACGGGATCCTCAAAGGCTATATGCAGGACCGGCTCAACGCCCGGCTGATGGGAGTGGAACCCACCGGCAACGGCCGGCGCGAAAGCTATGCCCACGCGCCGATGCCGCGGATGACCAATACCTTCATGAAAGGCGGGAATGACGATCCGGCCGAGCTGCTGTCGCGGATCAAGAACGGGATCTTCGCCAAGAGCTTTGGCGGCGGGCAGGTCGATATCGTCTCGGGCAAGTTCGTGTTCAGCTGCACCGAGGCCTACAAGGTCGAGAACGGCAAGCTGGGCGCACCGATCAAGGGCGCGACGCTGATCGGCGATGGCCCGACCGTGCTGACCCGGGTCATGGGTATCGGCAACGACATGGCGCTGGACGAAGGGGTCGGGATCTGCGGCAAGGGCGGACAGTCGGTGCCGGCCGGGGTCGGCCAGCCGACCCTGCTGGTCGAAGGGCTGACCGTGGGCGGAACCGGGTGAATTTTCAGCCTTGGTTCAGGTACCCCGCCTAGACTATCGAGAAGGGCAAAGAAGGATCATGACCATGCGCAAGATCGCCATCGCATTCGCCGCCACCGCAGCCCTGCTGGGCACTGCCACGCTGGATGCCAAACCCAGGCTTACCCCGCAGCAGCGGCTCGACAAGCTGATCGAAGGCCGCGTCGCCGGAGAACCCGTCAGCTGCATCCCGAATTTCGAGACCCGCAACATGCAGGTGCTCGACAAGACCGCCATCGTCTATGGCTGGGGCAACACGATCTGGGTCAACGTGCCCAAGAACGCCAAAGACCTGGATGACGACGAAATCATGGTGACCCGCACCAGCAACAGCCAGCTGTGCGATCTGGATATCGTCCACACGCTGGATCGCGGCAGCCAGATTCCGAGCGGCTTCATCAGCCTCGGCAAGTTCGTGCCTTACAAACGCGCCGCAAAGGTCGCCGCGGCGAACTGAGCGCAGTCAAAGCTTACAGCGAGGCGCCGCCTGGAGCGATCCGGGCGGCGTTCTTTTTGTGCGCAGTTGACAGGATGTGCGGCAGGTTTAGGGTAATCACCCTAACAAGGGCGATTCGAACGCCCGAGGGAGAGGATTGCCATGGCCAGCACCGCCACGCTTGAACGCACTGCATCGCCGATCGAACCGATCGATGTTTCCCGGCCCGAACTCTATTCCGAGGATCGCTGGCAGGACCTGTTCCGCAAGCTGCGGGCCGAGGCACCGATTCAGTACGTGCCCAAAAGCGACTTTGGTCCTTATTGGTCGGTCACCACCTACAAGCCGATCATCCATATCGAAGCCCTGCCCAAGATCTTTTCGTCTGACTGGGAAAAGGGCGGGATCGCCATTTCCGGCAGCCCCGAACTGCTGGCGCAATACAATATGCGTGAGCCGATGTTCATCGCGATGGACCCGCCCAAGCACACTGGCCAGCGCCGCACTGTCGCGCCCAGTTTCGGACCCAGCGAAGTGGCCGCGATGAAGGCCGAATGCGCGGCACGCACGGGCGAAGTGCTCGACAGCCTGCCGATCGGCGAACCGTTCGACTGGGTCCAGCAGGTCTCGATCGAGCTCACCACCGGGATGCTAGCCAAAATATTCGATTTCCCGTGGGAGCAGCGCCACAAGCTGACCGAATGGTCGGACTTCGGCGGCGATGTCGAAATGATCAAGAACCCCGAAACGATCGAACTGCGGCTCGCCAAGATGCAGGAAATGGGCATGTCCTTTGCTGCGCTGTGGCAGGAACGCATGACCAATCCGGGCAAGGACCTGATCTCGGTCATGCTGCAAAGCGATGCGATGCGCGAGATGGAACCCGAGGAATTCATCGGCAACCTGATCCTGCTGATCGTCGGCGGCAATGATACCACCCGCAATTCGATGTCGGCCTATGCCTATGCTCTGAACAAGTATCCCGATGAGCGGGCCAAGCTGGAGGCCGACCCTTCGCTGATCCCCAATGCCGTGCAGGAGCTGATCCGCTGGCAGACCCCGCTTTCGCACATGCGCCGCACCGTGACCGAAGATACCGAGATCGAAGGCGTGCAGATGAAGGCTGGCGACAAGGTGGTGATGTGGTACCTCTCCGCCAACCGCGACGAGAGCGTGTTCGAGGATGGCGAAGCGATCAAGGTCGACCGCGAGAATGCCCGCCGCCATCTCTCGTTCGGTTACGGCATTCACCGCTGTGTCGGTGCCCGCGTCGCCGAACTGCAGCTCATCACCCTGCTGGAAGAGATGGCCAAGCGGCGTCTGCGCGCCAATGTGCTGGCTGAGCCGACCCGCGTTCCGGCCTGTTTCGTCCACGGCTACAAGTCGCTGCAGGTCGAACTGTCGCGCTACTGATGAAGACCCGCGCCAAAGGGACCAGGGAGCGCATTGTCGAGACCGCCCGGGCCCTGTTCAACGAGCAGGGCTATGGTGCGGTTTCGACGGCGGGGCTGGCCGCGGCCTGCGGGATTGCCGAGGGCAACCTGTGGTATCATTTCAAGACCCGCCGGGCCTTGCTCGATGCCTTGGGTGAGCGCTTTGCCGCGGCGATCGAAGTGCGGCTGGCGCTGGTTCCCGGGGCCGACCCGGTCGCCAGCTATGCCCGGCTGCTCGAAGCGGTGATGGACGAATTTCGCGGCTTCCGCTTTCTCTACCGCGACCAGCGCAGCTATGGCGAACACGCCGAGCCGATCGCCGCGCATGCTCCCGAATGGCTCGAGCGGACCTTCGTCCAGCTCGAGGCGCACCTTGCAGCGCTGGTCGATGGTGGCCTGCTTGACTGGCCACGCGATCGGCTGCGCGATCTGGCGATCAACGCCACGATCATCCTGCGCTACGGGCTGGAGCACTATCAGGAACTGGGCGAGCCGACGCTGGAAGGGACTGGCGCGGTACGGCGCACGCTATTGCGCCACCTGACCCTGTTCGAACATCAGCTGGATCGCGGCGCTGCCGCGCGGTTGCATGCCGCGATCGCGGAGATGGGCGCGGAGGCGCTGGCGGCCTAGCGAGCTTGTCGCTATGGCCCCTTTATGACCAAGTCCATTCTCGTTCTCACCACCGGCGGCACCATCGACAAGAACTATTTCGACGCGCTGAGCGAGTACCAGATCGTCGATTCAGGCATTCCCGCGCTGCTCAAAGAAGCCCGCGTCGCGCTGCCGCACCGGGTAGTCGAAGTGATGCGCAAGGACAGCCTGGAACTGACCGACGCGGACCGCGCTGCGATTGCCAAGGCTGCACGCGAGGCGCCGGAGGCGCAAATCGTTATCACGCACGGCACTGACACCATGACCCAAACCGCCGCAGTGCTCGCCGCCGAGGTCCCCGGCAAGACGATCTGCCTGACCGGTGCGCTCAGCCCAGCGCGCTTCGCCGAAACCGACGCGCACTTCAACCTCGGCATGGCCTTTGCCACCGCGCAGGTCGCCTCGCCGGGGGTCTATATCGCGATGAGCGGCGAGGTGTTTGACGGGCTGAAGGTCAGGAAGGATCGCGCGGCGGGGAAGTTCGTGGCGCTCTAAAGCTTCACTCGCCAGAACTGCGTGACCGCGCCCTCGGTGCCATAGTCGCTGTCGTTGCTGAGCAGCAGGCTGCCGTCATCGAGGACGATCATGCCTTCCAAGTCGCCGCAGACATCCGGGTGATCGTCGCTGGAGAAGACTCGCTCCTTGGCCAGCAGGGCTACCCCGCCTCGCCCCAACTGCTCGAGCGTCGGGCGGTGGGCGGGATCGAGGAACTCGGCCGGCAACGCCTCGCCAAGGGACACTTGATAAATGTGTGTTGAAAGCGTCACGCGTTCAAGCACCAGCAGGCTGCCATCGGCGAGCGCGGCAAGTTCGCTGACCTTGACGTCGCTTTTCACCACCGGCCCCGCGGCGCGGTCGCGGCGGAAGCTTTCCGGAGGATCGAGCGGATAGGCATATTCCGCCTGGAACGCGGCGCTTGTCGCATCAAGCGCCCAGATCCGCAGCACATCGCCAGCATCATGCGCGGCGCGGTCGGGGTGAGCCAGCGGGCTCTGGAAAGCGGCATAGAGCGTGGCCCCGTCCGGGCGCATCGCCAGCGCCTCAAACCCCCGGTTGAGCTTGCGCGCGGCAGCGAGCGCAGGCAGCGCCTCGACCACCGGAACCCGCGATCCGGCATAGCGCGCCGCGCTCCCTTGCGGGATCAGGCGGTGGTGGACCAGGCCAGCCTCATCGACCAGCAGCAGCGAAGGGCCATATTCCTCGGCGATCCAGAACATGCCGTCGCTACGCGCCGCGATCCCTTCGCTGTCGGCCCCATCGGGGCTGGAAGGCAGCGGTGATCCATCGAGCGCAAAAGCAGGCTCGGTCTCCGCCCCGGCCAGTTCGGGCGGCGGCAGGCCGTTCAGTGGAGTGCCGTCAGCGGCGTGGAGCGGCAAGACCGCCTCCAGCTCAATCCGCTCCCCCACCAGCCGGAACCGCGCCAAGGCCGGACCAACGTCGGGCGTGGGCATAACCTTGGCCCCCTCCAGCCCGGCCTGCTTGGCGAGGTGATCCAGACCGTAGCGTTTTACCGCATCCTTCGGCTTGATATTGGGCCCGCGGTCGCCGATGCCCCAGAAAGTCCCCACCGGATCGCCCGCGCGGCGGCACAGGCCCGAGGTAAGGCTGCGGTGCAGCGCCATTTCGCCTTTGGGTGTGGGCACGCTTTCAAGCGGCACGTCAGTCCAGGCGAGGCGATGGATCACTTCCGCGCTATTCCCACTCGATTGTTCCGAGTGACATCAAGCCATTGAGATTATTGTAGAAAATATTTATTTTCATTCTGGTTCCCGAAGGCGTGGCCGTCACATTCTTAAGATTATGATTTTACGGGCAAAAACTGCGGATTTTTTGAGGCGATGGTTTCAGCTACAATCGCTACCAATTGGCTGTTTTACCACACCGAATTGCCAAAACGAGTCTCCGCGTCAGTTGTAGCTGATTACCGTCGAAGCGAAACCCGATTCTGATTCGGTCAGGCCAATCACTGCTACCTAGTTCTGCGACCATCAGGCCAGCGGGTAAAGTTCTTCTCCAAAACCTCGCCTGATCGCAACGCAATCGTCGCAAAGCCGCAAAGAGGGCACGCCCGGCATTGCGTCGGCTGCATTGGCCAGCCCGTAATCGCGCGCCGGATCGCCACATGAAGAACAGACGTTGATTGATTTCGCTCTTCGTATCGCGTGACGAGCAATCACGCCCAACTGCGGCTCAACGCGGTCCACGATCGAAAACCATAACTCGGAATGGGGAACCACTCTCTCCATGTATTGGGCGACGTCTGCGGGATGGTGCCGGAGTAGCCAGGCGCGGGCAGTCTCGACCCGAAGCTCATGGTTGCGAACCAATGTCTCATAAAGCTGAATCAGCAGTTTCAGCGTCTCTCGCTCGCTCGCATTTTGCGCGGCCTGATAATGCGCCAGGTTGATTGCGAACCTGACACCCCCTGAATAGGCTTCACGGATCGTATCGACGCAATAGGTCCGCAGGTCGGCGAGCATTTCCGGGGCGACGATGCTTTCCATCACAGCAAGGTCATATCGGTAGGGATGCGCTTGAAGTTCGTGCTTCCAGATATCGAGGTAGCCAGAATCCCGATAGGCCTGTGCAATCGCGGAGTCCCATTCCGGATGATTCCGCACGACCTTGTCCAGATCGTTGAAATTCTCGATTGTGGGATCGAGTTTACGCCCCGCCGTCAAGACGGCATTCTGGGAGTCGCGCATTTCTTGGAGCGGGTTCGGGCGCGCCGCAATGGCCTCCATCTCGGCGACCGACACAGCCTGCGTCACATCCTCCAGTTCGACGAGGAGCGGACTCTTTCGCAGATCTTCCGGAGTGCAGTAGTCCTGATCCGGCACGAGCCAGATACCAATGCTGCCATAGGCGCGAGCAACCAGGCGCGAGCAAAATTGCCGGCTGCCGCGCGGCTTGGCACCGCCAAGCACCGAGCGTGCCGCTTCCGATTTCGAATATCTTGTACCTATCTCGGAGCGAGCGAAATCAATGACGCGCGCCATTTCGGCAGGTGACAGTGCGTTTCGCAACCGGAAGGCAAAGACCGCTTCGTCTTCGTGGAAATACTCGCGTTGCAGGTTCCAAGCCTGAACCCCGTCAGCGGTTGAATCGATGATAGACCCGTGTTGCACGCAGATCATTGCATGGGAAACGATACCCCTGCTTGCTACGCGCACGAGCTTTCCAGCCTTGGTCCGGTTGGCGGTAAGGATAATGTCCCCGGGCCGTAGCCTGTCTATGTCAATCCGCTGCATCAGCGCCTCGCCGCACCCTGAATATCCGCGAGTAGCCACCTGGAATACCGCCGTCGAAAGCCTCTCGTTTGAGCGTCACCTTGCCAAACGGAATGTTTGCTTCGAAATCGTCGAGCGACGCCAAGAGGCCCTTCAGTCTTTCCACAGCGTCCAGGCTGACCGCCTGCTCCAGCAAGTGGAGCGAATGCAGAACGAACATGTCTTCCGCTTCGCGCGCCGCACTGGGGTCGTTCACATTTAGTTTGATCTTGAGCGTGTTGGCAGCCTGCTCTGAGCCGTCGATGTAGTAAGCAATGTTGTTTCGCCAAATGGCACCGTTGCCAAATTCGCGCATGGGGCTTGAAGCGAACCATTCG
Organism: Novosphingobium sp. UBA6272; assembly: GCF_002440635.1. Lineage (GTDB taxonomy): Bacteria > Pseudomonadota > Alphaproteobacteria > Sphingomonadales > Sphingomonadaceae > Novosphingobium. The sequence continues at coordinate 43,644 of NZ_DJUW01000030.1, forward strand.
CCATCGAAGCTGTGGTGGTAGTGGCCGGTCTCAACGCCAAGGTCTGCCATGAACTGCATGGCGAAGTAGGGCGACCAGCCATCCTTTGGCTGAACTGCCGGTGGCGATTTCTCGCGCGCCGTCAACGCGCGCAGGGCTTCGAGCGAGTGCTTGAGTTCGGCCTTGTTTGATGGACGCGAAGTTTGCAGCGCTTTGCGCCACCGATCGAGCAGCACGACGTCGCCGCGAATCCGGGTTATGGCGAGCCAGCGAGCATAGGGAACCAGTCGGCTTTCGATCCCGAAGATGCCGATCGTTGTGAACATGCTGTTGTAGGCGACGTAGGTCCGCCAACCATACAGGAAGGGCAAAAACCCAAGCGACAGCAGTATGGGAATGACGAATTCCGAAGCAGTATTCCAGGTGGCAGCCTTCTGCCACTGTTCGACAGTCTTCAGCAGGCTGAAGCCGAGGTACAAAAAACCAATAGCCGTGGTCATACAGCTAAGCAGCCGCGCCGCTGGCGCGTGTTCGGGTTTGTGTTTGGCGAATTCTCCTGTCAGCGCAATCAAGGTTACCAGCGGAAAGGCGATTAGCTCGACGATCAGCGGAAACGTGTGAAGCCCGGTTATAAACACCAGCACAGCCGTCACCGAGACGACGTCGCGGGTGATCTTGCCAAGGCTTGCAGGTCTTTCCTTGGCGTTCGCCACCTCGAACATCGTGACGAAGGCAAAGGTGGCCAGCCAGAGGATTGTCGTTTTCAAATTTGTTGCCGACCACAGGCCAAAGCGCTGCAGCGCCCAGATTTCTGCCCCTGCATAAAGCGCGGCAATGGCGAGAGGAGCCAAGAGCACCGGCTTTGCGAGGGCCTTCAATACACCAACGGCGCTTGGACGCGTTGACCGATGAAAGACTACAAACGCCGCGAATGCGACCAACCAAAATGTGGCGGCGGCTTCACGCGTGTTCACTGTGCCCAGGAAAGCTTGCGCGGCGTCGATTGCGCTCTCGCCGGTCAATGTCACACCGCAAACCGGGCGGCAAAGGCATGAACCTGACCAGCCTCCCAAACGGGTTCATCGGCATCAGCTATCGCCCGCTCGCGCGCCCGTTTCGCCATCCACTGGCGATAGCTTGGCTCGGGGTGCTCTTTTTCCAGCGCCTTGATCGCAGCGTAGGTCTCCGCGCCCGGCTCAGACGACAGCAGATTGAACAACTTGTTGCGCGCGTCCTGCGCGTTGTCCCGAAGCGTTGGCGAGTAAACGCCGCCATTGGCCCGGTTGAGATCTTCGCTCGACTTGATGTAGCGATGCATCAAGACATAGAGATCCTTGAGATGCGCAGCCGTCTTAAACGCGCCTGTCCGGTAGCCTGTCCCGTGCCGGTCGCACAGCAGTGATACGACGAAGAGCTGGGCGAAGTCCGAACCGCCTGCCTCACCAAGGCCTTCCAGTTCTGCCGTGAGAGCCGGAATGGCGTCCTCCGGTGCGTTATCGACCCACAGCGCATACCAGCGCGGACGCTGCTCGGCTTCGACCCCGACGGCGAGTTTCGCCTGCGCCAAACCACCAAGCTCGCCCGGCGACACCCCGGAACTTGACAGGATGTTGAGGCAATAACGCAGATTGTCAGCGTTGCGCATGTCGTTGGAACGCAGCCAATCACGGATCAGCGGCGCGACCTCTGCGTGCAGCCAAGGTGCATGGTAGAGGATGTCATGAAGGATATGGTGGGTCGGCTGATCGGCCTTGCTATGGTCCAGCTCCCAGATCAGTTCCTTGGCGACGGCTTCAAGTCCGGCTTTCGGGTGCGCGCGGTAGAGCGGCTCGAACCAGCGCGGGAACCCGTTCAACTCCCAGGCCACGTAGCGCAGGGCATGCCGGGCATCTTCGTCGCTGAGTGCGGTGAGGAAGTTTTCGGTTTCATCAAACTCGATCGCGATCCCCGCCATGGCGAAGATGAGAGCATAAGGCGTCGATCCAGTATCGCCCCCTTCCGACCGCAGCACTGGGCGATACGGTCGCCAAAACGCGATGGCCGCGTCACGATAGGCCTGCGCAACCTCGTCGCCGAATTCGGGGGTCAATTGCCGCCACGCCGCACCCCAATCGCGATCACGCGAGATGCCGTCGCCGCGCACACTGTGCAGCAGATGATATTGGTCATGGCTGAACTCCCCAGGCTTCAGTCCCTCTGGCGAGCGAACCCGGTTTGGGTCCGCCTTGAGCGCCCGCACCCAGTCAGCCCGATCGCGCTGCTCCCTGGCTTCCCGTGCCCTTCTTTGACGCTTCCACTTGCGCTCCTCGGCCTGCATGTCCCGCACTGCCGGTGACGGGCGGGGATCGGTCCGTTCGGCGAGCGCCGTTTCCAGTTCGGCCTGACCTGACGTGGCGTCTCGCATCTGTTCGAGCCATTCGGCCGGTCGATCCTCGCCGACAAAAAGGACAAGGCAGCGCGAAAGGGCAACCAGCCGGTCATCGAGCGCCTCCATTTCGCGCACCCAGCCTAGGCAGCGATCAAAATCGTCGGCCCCGAAGCGCCAGAAAGGGCTCATGAACGAAATCTGCCAGTCATCGACCAACCGCTCGCCTTTGGCGACGAGGTGCGTGCGACGCTCGGCAACGCTCGTCCAGTACAGGAGATCGTTCAGTTCCTGCCAGCGCGGGACATTGGCATTGAGGGCGGTCTTATAGTCTGCCCCGTCATCGCTACGCCAGAAGCGCACCGCAGGCACTTTGCGCAGGATTGCGAGAGCGCCAGCTTCCAATGCCGCTGATGCACGGCCGCTCACCAAGCGATCCACAGCATGGAGCGCGGGGCCCATAAGCCAAGTAAACGCCTCGGAGACATGGCACTCGCCACGCTCGATATAAGGCTCACGATCGAGAAATCCGTTGAGACCTTCCACGAGTCGCGCAACGGGCTGTTCGGGCGCTGCATCGGCCATGATCGGCAAACGGTCGATGAACCGATGCATCGCTTCCGATAGCCCCGTCGCTTCGAACCGCTCATATGGCGGCAGCCGATCAATGGTTGCGAGCAACAGTTCGACGCTGCGCAATGTCGGCGTCTCCCACTCGAGAATTTCAGCCAGCAGCCTTCTGTCGAGCGGGCCTGTATGCGCGGCAATGGCCGACCAAAGGCGATCTTTTTGCGCCTCATCTCCCAGAGTCATGATCGCGCGAATAGAGGCGATACGCGCGTAGCGGCCGCGCTCCGCTTCGAGTGCGATCTGTTCCAGCGCGGGCAGGCATTCGCGCATCTCGCCCTGCCAGACTAAGCGCCCCATGAAGAAAACGACGTCGTCGTCGCTGCCGAAGCGTTCGAGCAGCGCCAGCGCATCGGCACCAAGATCGGGGGCAGCAATGCGCTCAATAGCTGTATTGTCCATGATCCCTCTCACTTCGCGTCTTCGGCGATTTGCGTGACGATCCCGGCCAGCATTTGCTGACGCACCGCCAGAGGCAATTGCGATGGATCGCCACCCTCGCTGGCGATATCAGGTTCCAGCGCCAGCGCCCGGTCACGCACGCCTTCGTCGAGAACGAGCAACCAGCACAAAGTCGGTCGCAGCTTCGGTACGATGACCTGTTCGCCATATTGCGTGCGGAAGAACAGGGCTTCGACCTCGGGTCTTGCGCCTAGGCGGTCGAGCAGTTCTTTCGCCCATTCCGCCGTCAATAACTCGCGGATTTCGCGGTGACGGAAGCGCACGCTCGCATACACGATGTCGTCGAAGATGCCGGTGCGCAGGAGCGCATCCAGTTCCTGCTCCGACCATTCGGGCAAGACTGCCGCCGGATCGACACGATCATCCTTGTTGCCATCGTCAGGGAGCGAGACGATGCTCCTCCCGGTTAGCGTCACTGCTGCCGCTAGTGCTCGCGCACCGCTGCGCGCACGGGCTGGCTCGATCTTCGGCGACGCTCCCGTTTCCGACAGGGGTGACAGTTGGAGTTCGATCAGGCGCTGCAACACTTCGAGACGGCTGCCAAGCGCCCCATCGGCTTGCCATTTGCGGATTAGCGCCTTCAAATCGAACGGACGTTCCGCCAGTGTCATCAAATTGCCACGCTCGATCGCTGTGACAAAAGCGTTCACGTCGACCGCGTGGTGCGCGGCAAACAACTTGATCTGATCGATCTTCAGGCCGCCGAGGCGGTATATCTTGAGGACGCCGTCGCTGTCGGCTTCGTCCGAATCTCGCTGATCTCCATCCTGCGCTTCCGTTGGCGCACCGTGGGGCAGGTATTGCTCGACCAGCGTGCGATCGGACAATGCCTGCCAGGCGTCTTCCCGGCTGGTGATGATAATCTTCGCGCGCTCGCGCGCGATATGGATGCGCGCGCCGAAAACCCGGATGGCTTCTTCAAGCGCACGCGGTGTACCGAGTTGCGCTTCGTCGACGGAATCGAGGAAGAAAAACGCTTCGCCGTCGTTCGCAAGCCAGTCGGAAAATTCCGCTGCCGTTCCGACCTCGAACGCATCTTCGAACGCGGCGTCGATCGCCTCGATACGAATGAAGAAGGCCTTGGCACCCTTCTCACGAAGTTTGGTGGCGCGATCTTTTGCCTCGAACGTCTTGCCTGCACCGGGATCGGCCAGCACGAGGACGCGGTAGTGCTCCTCGAGCTCGCGCCATCCTTGCACCGCGCCGCTTGGCTCAGGATGCAGAAACTCCCAATCGCCCAGCAATGGCTTGGCCGGGACAAAACGGCGGATCAGGGGAACGATGACGTCCTTCATATCCGCGTCCCCGCATTGGCCGGATAGAGGTTCGGAAACCAGCGCTCAGCGACATCGGCGGGGAAGGCGAGCCTTAGGGCCGCTTTGTGCGAGGTTGCGGTCAGCATGCCGCGCTCGACCAGGGCGGCGGTGACATTGCGCGCGCCGCGCTCTTCATAGCCGGTGAGCATCGGGATTTTGGCGCGTTCGACCTCGCCGGCCAATACAGCCTCGCGCAGGACCGCATAGCTGCCACGTTGCAACCGCTTGGAGCGGATCTCTTCCTCGACATGGATTTCGATGCGCCGCAGCAGCATATCCGGCTCAAGCAATCCGTTCATGAAGCGGATCTGGTCGATCGAGCGCTCCAGAAAGAAGCGGCAAAAGGCGATCAGGCCGCGTTGGGTCAGATTGCCCCGGCCATCCCGGTCGCCTTCGCGCGGCCCGTCGGCCTGCGCGAGCAGTTTCTTGTAAAGCTCCTCATCGCGGGCGAGGCCGCGTGCAACCGACCAAAGGCTGGTTCCGATGCCCAGCCGCTTGAACAAGGCGTGCGACATCAACCGCGCGACACGGCCGTTGCCGTCGAGAAAGGGATGGATCCACAAGAAACGGTGATGGACAGCACCCACGGCCTGGATTTGTCGGAAACTATTGAGTGGTGGCGAGGTGTAGGCCCGATCGAACCGGACCATGAAGCGCGCAAGGTCGGTATGCTCGGGTGGGAGATGCCGCCCAACCTCGACATCACGGGTCCGCCACTCGCCCGGAACCACAGGGAGTTTTTCGCCGGTTTGCGGATTCGTCACCCACAGCATCTCGGGAGGCAGCCGCGAGCAGAATTCTTCATGCAGCCAAGCTGCATAGGCAGCGGACGCGGGCCAAACGTCTGGATCGCGGCCTTCGTCGATCAGCCGCTGGACGTGGATATGGGCAATCGCTTCCTGCTGCAGTTCGCGGCGCTTGGGCTCCGCAGAGAAGTCGTTGGCCAAAGCGCGATCGATGTCGCGCGGATGCGTATCATGTCCCTCGATGAGGTTCGAATAATAGCAGTTCATCGACCGAACGAGGTTTCCCATGGATTCGCAAAGAATGGGGTGCGCGCGACCCGCGAGGCGATTGGCCTCGGCGATCAGTGTCACGACCTCGTCTTCGAGGTCTTTCGATGCCTCCTCGGGCACCATAGGTTCCATAGTGGCAATATCCATCGCGTTTATGTGCCGGATTTCATGCCGGTTGTAAATGTTGAAAATACTAGCTTTAATTGACAATTTGGACAATTTTATGCCGCTTCATGTGCCGGATAAAACAACAATTTTCCGGGAAGGGGAAGGTCTTCCCCTGAGCGCGAGCCGCTGCGCTTCTCTCGCTACCCCTTCGAGCGGGGACACCCCGCAACTCCCCGAGAATCGGAGCGGGGCTGTTGACGCGCTCTGTCTCGAAGACCCTGCGGGCCTTCTCCTGAGGGCGCCGCGTTTGACGTTGAAGGGCCCGCGCGCACTCTGAACCGGCGGTAACGATATCACGCGCAGGCGACGAAAGCCGACAGACCCCGCCTTTCCGCCTGCGCTAGCAAGGGCAAGCGATACCTGCCTCCCTTCAGGGTGCGGTTTCTTGTCTTGGCGTTCTCGCTGGCCGCTCGCGCGACACACAGCATGAGCAGGTGAGAGTGAGAGGTTGGCTGGCTTCGCCGTGACGGGATGAGGGTCGAGAGAGAGGCTCCCGGCCGCCCGTCATGGAGGTTTCCCCATGAATATGCAGGTTCTCGATGCGCGCCGCGACGTTGGCGGCGGCTATAAGGTTGATGTCTCACGCGGCCAGCGGATTGGTCGGGTTTCGTCGGAGTGGTTCTCGCGGCCCGATGATGAGCGCTTTCTCTCGCTTGGCGATCTGGCGTGTTCGGTGCGCGGGCGTTCCGAGCGCAGCCGGACCCGCGTCGTCGAAAGCGCGCTCATCCACGTCGAAGCAAACCGCAACGATCCTGAGCGACTGGCACTGATCCTGCCCGGCACCGATGCCCCCGTCATGCCGACGCACTGGAGCTTCGGCCAACTGGCGAGCCAGGTCGGCGCGCCTGCCGCCTATCTGCGTCAACTTCCGGCACCGCTCGCGGCGATCAATCTGCAATACGGCCTGACCTCGCACCGCGCCGAGCAGATCAAGACGCTCGAAACCGACAACGGAAGGCTCGAGCTGCGCGCCGTGACTGGGCCAGACTATGGCAGGATCTACGATCATGAACTCGTCGAAGCGGTGCAGAAGATCGCAGGTAATGGCACCGGCGACACGCGCTGGAAGGTGCCTGGCGTGCTCGACTGGTCCACCGGCGTCTACAATCCACGCGTCGATATCACATGCGACACGACCACGCTTTACGCCTCGGACCGTGATGTGTTCCTGTTCCTGGTCGACGATCTCAATCCGATCGAAGCCGGACGACTGCCCGACGGGTCGCCCGATCTCTACTTTCGCGGGTTCTACTGCTGGAACTCCGAGGTTGGGGCTAAAACGCTTGGCATGGCGAGCTTCTACCTGCGCGCGGTTTGCCAGAACCGGAACCTCTGGGGCGTGGAAGACTTCGAGGAAATCAGCATCCGCCACAGCAAGTATGCGGCGAACCGATTTGCCCACGAAGCTGCGCCGGCGCTGGAAGGTTTCGCCAACTCCTCGCCCCAGCCGTTCGTCAACGGCATCAAGGCGGCGCGCGAACGCATCGTCGCTCGCACCGACGAAGATCGCAGCGACTTCCTGCGGAACCGCGGCTTCTCCAAGGCCGAGACCGGCAAGATCATCGAGACCGTGCTGGCCGAGGAAGGTCGCCCGCCTGAGTCCATCTTCGACTTCGTGCAGGGTATCACCGCGCTGGCGCGCGACAAGGCCCACCAGGATGCCCGCCTCGACATGGAGGGCAAGGCCAAGAAGTTGCTCGACCGGGTCCATTGATCCGGGCTCTTCCCGTCTGTTGTCCCGCGTGGCGCTGCCTTCTCCGAAAGTGAGAGGGCGGCGCTTTGCTTCGTGACGGGTCGAGGCCGAGAGAAAGGCTCCCGGCTGCCCGTCATGGAGAACACCCATGACCACGTCTCAAACCAAGTCGTCGGCCAAGCCACTGCCCAAGCTGGTGCTCAGTTCCTCACGCGACATCCCCTTTTCCCAGCTGGTGCTGAGCCAGAAGAACGTCCGGCGCGTGAAGGTCGGCATCTCGATCGAGGATCTGGCCGATGACATCTATCGCCGGACCCTGCTTCAGAGCCTCAATGTCCGCGCGATTGTCGATGCCGATGGCCAGGAGACTGGCCAGTTCGAGGTTCCTGCCGGCGGTCGCCGCTTCCGCGCGCTCGAACTGCTGGTCAAGACCAAGCGGATGGCGAAGGATCAGCCGGTGCCCTGCGTGGTGCGCGAGGCCGGCATCGCCGAGGAAGATTCGCTCGCCGAAAACGTGATGCGTGAAGGCCTGCATCCGCTCGACCAGTTCCGCGCCTTCAGCGCGCTGATCGAGGCTGGGCTGTCTGAAGAAGACATCGCAGCGCGGTTCTTCGTCTCAGTCTCGACCGTGCGGCAGCGTCTGCGGCTCGCTTCGGTCGCGCCCAGCCTGCTCGACGCCTACGCCGACGACGGCATGACGCTCGAACAGCTCATGGCTTTCACTGTCACCGACAACCATGCCCGCCAGGAGCAGGTCTGGGAACAGGTCAATCAGGGGCACCATGCGCCTGCGTACCAGATCCGCCGCCTGCTGACCGAGGATGCCATTGCTGCGAGCGACCGCCGCGTGCGCTTCATCGGGCTTGATGCTTACACCGAGGCGGGCGGCTATGTGATGCGCGACCTGTTCTCATCGGACGACGATGGCTGGCTGCAGGATCCGGCGCTGGTCGAACTGCTCGTCTCCGAAAAGCTGTCCGAGATCGCCAAGGAAATCGGTGCCGAAGGCTGGAAATGGGTCGAAGCGGCGGTCGATCTGCCCTACGGCTGCGAGCGCGGCAAACGCCGGATCACCGGCACGACCGCGCCCCTGACCGACGAAGAACAGGTGCGGCTCGATTCGCTGGTCGAGGAATACGACGCGATCGGCGAGGAATATAGCGATGGCTGCGACCTGCCCGACGAGGTCGATGCCAGGTTGACCGAGATCGACGCCGAACTCACCGCGCTCAATTGCCGCCCGGTCAGCTATGAGCCGGAAGAGCAGGCCCGCGCTGGCGTATTTGTGTCGCTCGCACACGACGGGCGACTGCGGATCGATCGCGGCTATGTTCGGCCGGAGGACGAGCCAGTTGCCGAGGGCCAAGATGCGACCGAAACCGGGAGCGTTGGCGGCACCGCCCAGCGCACTACCGTCGTGGTCGGCGGCCAGGTGCAGGATACCGGCGGTCAGGACGACGAGGACGACGCCATTCGTCCGCTGCCCGATCGGCTCATTGCCGAGCTGACCGCCGAACGCACGGTGGCGCTTCGTGATGCCGTGGCCAACGCCCCGCAGGCGGCCTTCCTCGCTCTGCTGCATGCGCTGACCCTGTCGGTGTTCCGCTCGCATAGCACCCAGGGCTGCGTGCAGATCGCCGTCACCCAGGCCTGGCTCGGCAATGTCGCCCCGAACCTGCGCGAGTGCAGCTGGAGCCAGTCGATCCAGGCACGACACGAGCAGTTGGGCGAAAAGCTGCCCGACGAACCGCAGGCACTGTGGGATGCACTCGCCGCCATGCCGCATGACGAACAGATGGCGCTGCTCGCGCATTGCGTGTCGCTCGGCGTCAACGCCCTGTTCGAACCTACCCGGGGTTATGACGGGCGCATCTCGGCCCACGGCGTGGCCCAGCGGATCGCGGCAGCCGATGCCCTCGCATCCGTCGTTGGGCTCGACATGGCGCAGGCGGGCTGGACGCCGACGGTCGACAATTATCTCGGCCGCGTGACCAAGCCGCGGATCATCGAGGCCGTACGCGAAGCCAGGGGCGATGCGACCGCCGTACTGATCGAGCACCTCAAGAAGGGCGACATGGCGCGCGAAGCCGAACGCCTGCTCGATGGCACGGGCTGGTTGCCCGAACCGCTGCGTCTGCCAGTCGCCGAGCCGGATGAAGGCAGCACTGATCTGCCCAATTTCCTGAACGACGACCATTCCGACGCCGACGAAGCATACGATCCCATGGCGATTGCCGCCGAATGAGCGGCTGCGCGGGGCGGCTCCGGTCGCCCCGCCAACCTTCATCCCCAATTCCATCAAGGAGCCACGTCATGGCTGACTATTTCACGCCCACCGTGATCGATCCGGTGATCCCGCTCGCCGCTATGTTGCCGATCGAACGCATGTTCCTCGCACAGGTTTTCGACGAAGAGCTGAATGGCGAGACCGCATACTATTTCAGCGAAGACGGCGCGAACGACCTGATCTCGCTGCCCGCTGCCGAAGTTCGGGCAGCACTTGATGCCGCGACGCCCGAAACCAGTCGGCTCGCGCAGAAGCTGATTGACGAGCAGGCCGACGCCATCCTTGGCGATGACGACATCGACCTCGACATGTGCGGTGACCTCTGGGCCGACGTCCTGCAGGATATCGTCCGCCGCTCGCCGGATCTCGACCATCTGACCGTCACCATGGCGTTCACCTGCTCGAAGATGCGGCCTGATGGCTTCGGCGGGCTCGCAATGCTGATCACCGCCAGCACCATCCGCTCGGAATCGACGTACACGCTGTTCGACCGCTTCTACGTGGAAGCCCAGGCCAATGGGGAGATCGGTCATGGCCATTCCTGACTATGCCCGGCGCAACTTCGAAACGCTGCTCAAAGCCGCCGAGGCCGGTGACCTGGCGCTGATGGAATGCACCGAGGTCGAGAGTGGCGAGACCCGCTTCGTCCTCTGCGCCGTTGGTCGCAATGACGGTGATTACGTGATGACGCCATTCGGCCATCTCGCCCCTGGCAACCCCTACGAAGCCTATATCCCGCCCGCCTGAGCTCTGGCCGCTTCGCCTCTCACCACTCAATCAAAGGACAATCCCATGACCAACCTGCCTTTGGCGGGCGCTTCCGTGCGCCTACCTGCCGCTTCCGACCCGGACAACATCGCCCTTGCCATCATCGCGGCAGCCCAAGACCTGCTCGGTCACCTTGCCGCCGGTCGCCGCATCGATTCTTCAGCCATCCGTACCGCCATGCAATCCGCCTTTGGTGCTAGCGACGCCAGCGGCGCCTGGGACTGGAAAACCGCCTACGAAGCGGTCGAGGTGGCCCAAGTCCTGTTCATGCGCCGCTATGGACCGGCGATCCATGCTAGGTCTGCCGATCCGTTCGACCGGCTGAAACTGGTCGAGCGCATTGCGGCCCTCGCGCCCACCCAGACCCGGCGCAGCGAGGAAATGCAGCTCTACCAGCAGTTCTCGACGCCGCTGGGGCTGGCATGGATCGCGGGGTTCGCGGCAGGCTTCGGTCCGGGCGAACTGGTTCTCGAACCGTCGGCAGGCACCGGTCTGCTCGCCATTCAGGCCGAACTTGGCGCGAGCAGGTTGGCATTGAACGAGGTTGCCGATGTACGGGCTGCGCTGCTGCGCCAGCTGTTCGGCGAAAGCCATGTTTCCGTCCACGACGCGGCGCAGATCCATGATCGGCTCGACCCTGTCATCGTCCCGACCTGCATCGTAATGAACCCGCCATTCTCGGCGGCGCTTGGCATCGAGGCCCGCGTTGCCGACACGGCATTTCGGCATCTGTCGTCCGCAGTCGCCCGGCTTGCCGATGGCGGTCGGCTCGTCGCCATCACCGGCGCGAACTGCTCGCCCGATCATAGTACATGGCGAAGTGCGTTCGTCCGCTTGCAGGAGAAGGCGCGCGTTGTGTTCACCGCGCCGATCGCGGGCGCCGTCTATGCGGCGCACGGCACGACCTTCGAAACCCGACTGACGGTGATCGACAAGTTGCCCGCCATCGATCCCACCTCGTTCCCGGCCACACCGGGCATGGCTCCCGACCTGGCGGCGCTGCTGCGCTGGCTGATCACTGCCCTTCCGCCACGTTCGCCAGTTGCTGTTGCACCGCTTCCCGCGCCGATTGCGCAAAGTGCCAAACGTTCAGCCACCACTGCCCGAACGAAGCTGTCGGTTGTCCCTTCCGCTGAACCGTGCGGCGTGGAACTTGCCTATGAGACCGCCGACTGGTCGGACGACGCCATGGCCCGGCTGAGCGACACGCTCTACGAGCCCTATGCGCTCCAGTCGCTGCGCATCCCGGACGCGCGGCCACATCCGACCATGCTGGTGCAATCCGCCGCCATGGCCTCGGTCGCGCCGCCCAAGCCGAGCTACCGGCCGCACCTGCCTGAAGGCCTTGTCGAACAGGGTATGCTCTCGGATGCCCAGCTGGAGTCCGTGATCTATGTTGGCGAAGCCCATTCCTCCCATCTCGAAGGGCGCTGGACCATCGATGCGACCTACGACAAGGTCGAGGCCGCCCCCGACGACAGCGAAACTGCCGTGCGCTTCCGCAAGGGCTGGTTCCTTGGCGATGGCACCGGCGCGGGCAAGGGCCGCCAGGTTGCCGGGATCATTCTCGACAATTGGCTCAAGGGCCGCCGCCGCGCAATCTGGATCTCGAAATCCGATAAACTGCTCGAGGATGCCCAGCGCGACTGGTGCGCATTGGGCCAGGAAACCTTGCTGGTAACCCCGCTCGCCCGTTTCCGCCAGGGCGCGCCGATCCGGCTCGATCAGGGCATCCTTTTTACGACCTATGCCACGCTACGCAGCGATGCGCGTGATGGGAGGGTTTCGCGGGTCCAGCAGATCGTCGATTGGCTTGGGCACGACTTCGATGGAGTCATTGTCTTCGACGAAAGCCATGCGATGCAGAATGCTGGTGGCGGCAAGAGCGAACGCGGCGATGCGGCACCCTCGCAGCAGGGCCGTGCGGGACTGCGGCTGCAACATGCGCTCCCCGACGCCCGTGTCCTCTACGTCTCGGCAACCGGGGCGACCACGGTCGAGAACCTTGCCTATGCGCAGCGCCTTGGCCTGTGGGGCGGCGCGGACTTCCCGTTCGACAAACGCACCGATTTCGTCACGGCGATCGAGGCAGGCGGCGTCGCGGCGATGGAGGTGCTGGCCCGCGACCTCAAGGCACTCGGGCTCTATTCCGCCCGTTCGCTGTCCTACGAAGGCGTCGAGTACGAACTGCTCGAACATCAGCTGACCCTCGACCAGGTCCGCATTTACGACGCCTACGCCGGGGCGTTTCAGGTGATCCACAACCACCTCGACGCCGCGCTCGAAGCCTCGGGCGTGACCAGCAGCAGCGATGGCACCTTGAATGCACAGGCAAAGTCTGCGGCCCGCTCCGCCTTCGAATCGAGCAAACAGCGCTTCTTCAATCACCTGATCACGGCGATGAAGACCCCGACCCTGATCCGGGCGATCGAACAGGGCTTGGCCGATGGTCATGCCTCGGTCGTCCAGATCGTCTCGACCGGTGAAGCGCTGCTGTCGCGGCGGCTCGCCGAGATCGATCCGGGTGAATGGAACGACGTCCGCTGCGACGTGACCCCCAGGGAATACGTTCTGGACTATTTGGCTCACAGCTTCCCGACGCAGCTTTACGAGCCCTATTCAGACGGCGATGGCAACCTCGCCTCGCGGCCCGCCTATGATGCCGATGGCAACGTCATCCAATGCCGGGAGGCCATCGAACGGCGCGACCGACTGATCGAACATCTGGCGTCCATGGAACCGGTCCAGGGCGCGCTCGACCAGATCGTGCAGCGGTTCGGCACCGACATGGTTGCCGAGGTCACCGGACGTTCCCGCAGGATCGTTCGGAAAGTCGATGCAGACGGCGAACGGTTCGTGGTCGAGAGCCGGCCTGTCCATGCCAACCTCGCCGAAGCGCAGGCGTTCATGGAGGACCGGAAGCAGATCCTGGTCTTCTCCGACGCGGGCGGCACGGGGCGCAGCTACCACGCCGATCTCGGGAGTCGGAACCAGCGGCTGCGACATCACTACCTGCTCGAAGCCGGGTGGAAGGCCGATGCTGCGATCCAGGGGCTCGGGCGCACCAACCGCACCAATCAGGCGCAGCCGCCGCTGTTCCGCCCGGTGGCAACCGATGTGCAAGCCGAGAAACGCTTCCTTTCGACAATTGCTCGGCGGCTCGACACTCTTGGCGCAATCACGCGCGGGCAGCGCCAGACCGGCGGGCAAGGCCTGTTCCGCCCCGAAGACAATCTCGAAAGCCCCTATGCCCGCGACGCGCTGCGCCAGTTCTACCTGCTGATTTACGCGGGCAAGGTCGAGCACTGCTCGCTGGCGACCTTCGAGAGCATGACCGGGCTGTCGCTCACCGACGGTAGCGGGTGCCTGAAGGACGAACTGCCGCCGATCATCACCTTCCTCAACCGGCTGCTGGCGCTGACCATCGCCATGCAGAACGTCCTGTTCACGGTGTTCGAGCAGTTGCTGACCGCCAAGGTCGAGAGCGCGATGGCTAGCGGCACATATGATGTCGGGCTCGAGACGCTAACAGCGGACAGTTTCTCCGTGGCGCACAGCGAGACGATCTACGCACATCCCGCGACGGGTGCAGAGACCTGCTTACTCACGATCGCTGTCCGCGAGCGCAATACACCAGTGACCGCCGATGCGGCACTCGACTTGCTGCGCGAACCGGGTGCAAAATTGCTGGTCAATTCCCGTTCGAAGCGGGCGGCCGTGCAATTGCCCGCACGTAGCCTGATGCTCGATGACGGCGAGGTCGAACGCCGTGTTCGGCTGATCCGGCCCATGGAGAAGCTCAACTTCGCCCTCGCTCATCTGCAGGAAACCAGTTGGGAACAGGCCGACGAGTCCGCGTTCCGGTTGGCATGGGATGCCGAAGTTGCCCAAGTCTCCGAGTTCGACACTAGCGAACTGCACATCGTCACCGGTCTGCTGCTGCCGATCTGGAAGCGGCTTCCGGAGGAATCGACGCGCGTCTATCGCCTGCGCACGGACGACGGCCAGACCATTGTCGGTCGCCGGGTGTCACAGGCTTGGGCCGCGAATGCGGTCAGCGCGGATGCGCCGCAACTGTCGCCGTCGCAAGCTCTGGCGTTGCTGCGCGAAGGTCATAGTGTGATCGACCTGACAGTTGGTCTGCAACTGCGCCGCTCGCGGCTGATGCAGGTCAACCGGATCGAGCTGACCGGCTTCGGTCCGACCGCCGTTGACCGCCTCAAAGCCATGGGACTGTTCTCGGAAATCATCAGCTGGAAGCTCCGGCTGTTCGTGCCCGACGACCGTGTGGCGGGTTGCCAGGTGCTCGAACGACTGTTCACGCACCATCCGCTGGCGCGTATCCTCGACCGGAAAGCCGCGTGACATGAGCAGGCCTTCCAGCCGCGCGGCGGAACTGTCGGAACGGCTTGCCCAGAACGCGCAAGCCGTCTGCCGCCATTACCTGCCCGCAGGTCGCCGCGAGGGGCGATACTGGATGGTCGGCGATATTGCCGGTTCGCCTGGGCGCAGCCTCTATGTCCGCCTGTTCGAAACCGAGCGTGGCGCAGTCGGCAACTGGGTCGATGCCGCTACCGGCGAACATGGCGATCTGGTCGATCTCATCCGCATCAACCAGCGCCACGGCCGTCTGTCAGAGACCATTGACGAGGCCGAACGGTTCCTGTCGCTGCCGCCATCGGTTGACGACGGACTTGGCCAATCTATCAAGCCGCCGCCCGCACGAGCAGGTTCGCCAACTGCTGCAAGGCGACTGTTTGCTGCCTCCAAACCGGTCGCAGGCACATTGGCGGCAACCTATCTCGTTTCGCGGGGTATCATCCGCACTGATGATCTGCCCGCGCTGCGATTTCACCCGCGCTGCTTCTATCGCCCGAATGAGGACGACGGTCCCGGCACTCCGAGCAGCTTCCCGGCCCTGATCGCATCGGTGACCAATGATGATTGTGTGCAAACGGGCACGCACCGGACTTGGCTTAATCCGAACGGCAAGGCGAAAGCAGCAGTCGCATCACCGCGACGGGCGATGGGAAACATCCTCGGCCACGCAATCCGATTCGGCCCAACGTCGGACGTCATGGTCGCCGGCGAAGGCATTGAGACCGTCCTGTCGCTGCGCGAAATTTTGCCGAAAGTGCCAATGGCTGCTGCCACCTCGTCCGCTCACCTTGCGGGCATCCTGTTCGGCTGCGACCTTCGGCGCCTCTATGTCGCGCGCGACCGCGACAAGGCTGGCGACGCGGCCTTTGCGATCCTGGCCGACCGTGCACAAGCAGCAGGGATTGAACTGGTCTCGCTGATGCCCACGCTCGGGGACTTCAACGACGATCTGCGTCAACACGGCGGTTCGGCGTTGGAGGCGAGCATCATCGCCCAGTTGCTGGACGCCGATCGTAACAGGTTCATCACGGGCTGAGCTTGGCCGGGACAGGGTTCGGATGGGCTGGGATCGGCCAGTTGCGCCCTGTCATCCACACCGGCCACGCCCGGCCTTCCTTGGGGGCGATCCGAGAGACCGGCAGCCGCGAGGCTGCAATGGCGGTCACGCGGCTATTTTCCGGCGGCGCGGGAAGCATCGCATCAAGCAATGCGACAACCAGCAACGCCCGCGCCTTTCCATCGCGAGGCAAAATAGCCGCTCCCCGCCATCCTCCGCTTTGCTTCGGCCGTTCCGGTGCAGCCTCACGGCTGCCGGTCAGAGGGATCGCATGAAGGCCGGGCAAGGTGCCCGGCAACGCGGAACCAGGATCAATTCCATGACCGACCCTTTCGAACCCGAACACGAGATGTCGCCAACCGCCCATCTCCTCGATGAAATCGCACTCTACGGCTACCGCCCATTTTCAGACGAAGCCGACCCGCGGCCACTTCCCGACGACCGTGTTGCAGCTGGTGCCGTCGCCGACATGTTTGACGCCCTCATTTCCACGATGATCGACACGAGGCTCGAGTCAGACCTGGAAGACCTGTGCTGGTCACTCGGCAACCTCTTCCATCGCGCGCAGGGCCGGATCCAGCGCGATCTCGACGACAACGAGGACGCGCAGAAGCGCAGCCAGCGCGAACAGGACGGCTCGGAGGTCAAGTCAGTCGAGTTGGAACAGCTGACCCGCGAAGGCATCGGCCTGATCGAACGCCGCAACGCCATGGAGTTCTTGCGCGAAGCCGCCGCCGACCAGTTCGAAACACACTTCCGCAAGGCCTGGACGCCCCGCACCGGCTCGCTGGTCAATCACCGCACGATGACCGCCAGCATGATCGACAGCCGCGATTTCCTCGCCGCCAAGCGCCGTTCGGAAACTGAACCACTGCTGCCCACCGGCACACGCATCGCATTCACCGCAGGTCCCGCCTATCAGGATCACAACCGCATCTGGGCCCTGCTCGATAAGGTACTCGCCAAATATCCCGATATGGTGCTTTTCCACGGCGGCAACCCGACCGGCGGTGAGCACATCGCCTCGCTCTGGGCGCGCAATCGCAACATCACCCACGTTCCGTTCCGGCCCGACTGGGTGCGGTTCAAAAAGGCCGCGCCGTTCCGCCGCAACGACCAGATGCTGGAAGCGCTACCCAAGGCCGTGCTCGCCTGTCCGGGCAATGGCATCAACGCCAACCTGGTCGATAAGGCGCGCAAGCTTGGGATTTCGGTTTGGGCGATCGAATGAGTGAAAGTTCTGACTTCACGCGCTAAACGGCAAAGGGTGCGAACCTTCAACACATTCTTGGAATTCTCAAGACAATGACTACGCGCAATTCGCCATGCCCATGTGGGAGCGGCAAGCGCAACAAACACTGTTGCGGTAAGATCGATAGCCTGTCCTCGCACCTTGAAATTTCTGATCAGGACCTTCTAGCCGCGCTGAAACGTGCGGACGATCATCATCTAGCCGAAGGTCTCGAACCCAGCGCCCGTCATCTCATGAATATCGGCAAAGCGCTTCAGGAATTTGGGATACACGCGATCCTGATGGGACGAGGTACGCCACCAATCGTCGATCGGACACGCCAGTTATGTGACCTCCTGTTTATCCCCAAAGAACTTCAGTCCGGCGGAATGCATCTAGGCGCTTATCTTTTTCGCGACATGTTCTGCCGTCTGTATGCGCCTATCGCTTTCGGAACAGCCCACATCGACTTTTGGAAGCTCATCGATTTGAATGATGTCCAAAGGCAATGGCTGGCTTCTATCCCCGAAGAACTCGACCGCTTTACCGATCAAGCGGCGGATATCCTCGATTTCGGATATGGATGGCAGGAATTCGGACACGGCAGAACTCTCGATGCTCGTGGTCAGGACCTTATCTGGCGATCACATGCGCAACTTGAAGCCGCCGCAGCAACCGCGACAAGTGCATATGATTTTCGAGGAACCGTTCAAAGCGCCCTGCTCGGTGCGGAACTAGCCCTGAAAGCAGGTCTGGCGGCTCTTGGCATTTCCGATGCCGAATTGCGAAGCCGGGCAATCGGACACGACCTGAAGGCCGCTGCGAACAGATTGGCCGGACTCGTGCCAGGACTTGACCTCGACCGCATACAGCGCGTTGTCGCACTGTTTCCACCCTACGTGGCCAGCCGCTACGATACCCCGCCACCAGGACGCGTCGAGACCGGCCACATCCTGATGGGCGCGCAGTTCATCGCGTCCGAGGTCACCCGGCAATTCTCCGACCGAAATTGCCGCAGCGACAATCCATCGGCACCATCCCGAAAATATCCCGTCTAGTCATCATAGTGGACGGCGAACTGCTAACGGTAGTGTAGGTGCTCACCTTTTGCCGCAGGTTTCCCGGCGCTGTAGCCCTCTGCAGTCTTCGCTGATCAATTAGAAGGTCTGCCGTCAAGCGGGCCACCCCGCTCTTTGAGGCCAATCCGCTGGCCGACCCCAAGCCTCTTTCAATCAACCCGTGAAGGGTCCGCTACGCTGCGCGTGCGGCCACTCGCGGCTGCGCCTTCGTGGTGATTGCGGCTTTGCGCCGTCTGTCCGGGGCCTGTCGAGCGGGGATGGTCCCTGCTCCGAGACAGGAGCTTGAACATGTCACTCACTATCGCACAGCGTCACGCCTGGAGCCTCGCCCGCACCCTGATGGTCTGCGTCACCCTGTTCCATGCCGGTAACGGCTACGCCGCAGTCCCCACCGCCGAATTCGATGGCGATACTGACAGCATCGTTCGCGAATATGACCCGTTCAATCCCTGAACGCGCCAACCCGCACATGGCGAAATGGCCGGATGCCATCGGGTATTCCGGCCTTCGACCATGTCTGCTATGCTTCGCCTGCACATTGCGCTGCGGTGGAGGGGGAGAGCGCGTCCCTTGCCCTTGGCTTCAAGGAGGACGCCATGCTGATCGGCTTTGCCCTGATTATCGTCGCCGTTTTTTTGATCTGCGCGCTGCTTTTCCGCCTCTCGATCCACGCGCTGCCGCTATTCGTCGCGTTCCTTGCGGGATCTGCGACCTACCGTGGTGGTGCCGGCATCGTCGCTGCGCTCGCCGCCGCGGCTATTGCCGCGATCATTCTGCTGACAGTGGCGCAGCTCGCCATGGCCCACGCCAAATCCGACCTGACGCGGGCGGCGATCGGGATCGCCTTTGCAGCGCCCGCCGCCATCGCCGGATACCACGCCGTTCACGGCATCGCGGTTGCAACAATGCCGCACAGCGGATCGCAACTCGCCGTGTCGCTGGTCGGTGCCGCAATCATAGCCGCAGCATCGTGGACGCATTGGAGCCGAGCCCGCCTGTAGCGCGGACTGAACACACCGAAGCCCCGCCCGGCAGGTGCCGGGCGGGGCGGCACAGTCAGAATGGCCGTTACGGGGCAGTGACGAGTCCAGCGAGTGGTCCTTTGTCGTTGGTGTCGTGATCGAGCTGATCGGGCGGTTACTGGGTTAAGCTTGACCCGGATGTAGCGAGGCATTCGTTTGTGAGTCCAAGCGGCGCTTTCCGGCGAAGCGCAAAGTCCGGCAATGGCGGCTATGCTCCGTTGTGCTTCCGGGTCTGCGGATTCAGCGTGCTGCTGCAACTGGCGATCAATTACTGCCCCTGTGTTGTCCGGTCAGGCAGTCCGGGAGAGCCATGAGTTCCTGGCTCAAGTGCGACCCGAGCCCAATGCCGCCTCTTCAATGGCTTTGGTTGGCAGGGGATGGCTGCGCCGCTTGATCCCTTGCTGCAACGGTGTCTGCTCCGACTTTCTTCCCCTGGGCGTGCCGCCCATTCCTCGCGGGGCAAGAAAGCCGCCTTGCCGCCGTCCTTCACTCCGTTCCGGCCGTGCCGGTGCAGCGGGCACAAGCCCCTGCCTTCAACCAGCCATCGAGGCCGCGATGGGCGCGGGTTCGACCTACTTGAAGGAATGCATCATGGCCAACATCGGAACTTTCACCAAGACCGGCAACGAATACAAGGGCGAGATCGTCACCATGTCGGTGCAGCAGAAGAACGTCCGCATCGTCCCCGAAGCCAGCGACAACGAAAACGCTCCGTCGCACCGGGTCTTCGTCGGCCGCGCGGAAATCGGCGCCGCCTGGACCAAGACCTCGAACGAAGGCCGCGACTATCTCTCGGTCAAGCTCGACGATCCCAGCTTCACTGCCCCGATCTTCGCCAACCTGTTCGACGACGAAGACGGCAAGTCCTACAACCTGATCTGGTCCCGCGCGCGCCGCACCAACGGCGACTGAACGGAACGCCCGCCCCGCCCGGCACCTGCCGGGCGGGGCTTCGGTGTGTTCAGTCCGCGCTACGGGCGGGCGCTTTGACGAGAAGTTCGGAAGGTTCGATGTCCAATGCGACAGACAGGCTCTCGAGCATATCGATCGAGGCGCTGTAGCGACCTCGTTCGAGGCTGCTGACATAGGTGCGATCGATGTCGGCGCGGTAGGCGAGCTCTTCCTGCGACAGTCCGGCCGCAAGACGAAGGCGTTTCAGATTGGTGGCAAGGACCTCGCGCAATTTCATTGCACGGACAGACCACCGTTGCAGAGTATTTAACCACGGAGTATACTCTACGCGATAGCTAATTGAGCGAGATCAGCCATTTGGCATTTGAGATCAGTTATGCAAATTGGAGCACACCGACCTGCACGAAGTTGCATAAACACGAATATCGCCATATCGGACAGGCTTCGTGCTATGTGTAACGGTATGCAAATCGAGTCGAAGCAAAGGCTCGGCCCATGACGATACCGCCTTTCGAGGACCGCGCGCCTGCCGATGATCGCATCACGGCATATGACGAGCGCCATTTTGTCACGTATTTACGGATACTTGATGCCGCACAGGAAGGTGCAGACTGGACTGACGTCGCCGCCTTGGTGTTTGGCCTGGATGCCGCCGCCGAGCCGGAACGTGCCCAGCAGGTCCATGACAGCCATTTGGCTCGCGCCCGCTGGATGACGGAGCGCGGCTATAAGCATCTGCTTGATAAATCGAGAGAACGCTGAATCTCCCGCCAGCAATGCGGGTATTACGTAAGTAGGGCCTCTCGATTTACTACAATCGCTTGCATAATCATCCGCAGCATTGGTTACTTGCGGCTTATCTATAGCAATAAAAGACTTGATGCTTGGCCTTCTCGCCTGTGCCTTGCAGGGGTCTTTATGTCCGGTGGTTCGTCTTGGCGGTCACCATCGACCGCAGATCAGTATAGGGATCACGACTACGCGGATTTCGCGCAGGAGTTCCTGAATCGCAACTGCGGATACCAAGCCGATTACGCCGACACCCAGGCACGCATTGCCCAGTCCCCGGAAACAGCCAGCAACGAACAGGAGGGCCTTGCCCGGCGTTGGGGCCTCTGCTTTCCCCAGCGATCCAGCTTTGAATCCGCGCGATCACCCCGCGCTGTGGTCACCGGACGCGGCGCCCGACGTGGTCATCGTCGAAGTGGCCGATCCGAGTCTTGTGATCCCGCTGCAGCCCGACGCTGAGCCGCTGGTTGAATCCGCCAGCATAGCCGAACGCAACCTCGTCTATGCCCAAGGCACCGCCCGGCTGCGCCTGTGCGTGCGCCTTGTTCCCACTCGGGCCGTTCCGGCCTTCTCGATCCCCTGCGACGCGAACTGCGTGCTGCGGCTTGCCGCGGCTGCTCGCTTGCAGCGGGTGACGCGCGGCGCTCGCTGCAATCTCGATCCTACAACGATCCCAACCCGCAACCAGCGCATCCGCTTCACCCGGTTCCTCGCCATCCACGATGCGCTGGAGGCTGGAGCCTCGCCGCGCGACCTCGCCTTCGGCCTCGTCATGCCCAACCATCGCCCAATTGCCGGAGCGGTCTGGAAGGGATCGAGCGAGCGGCGGCAGGTGCTCCGGCTGATCGCCGACGCCCGCCGCCTGGTCTTGAGCGGTTATCGCAAGCTGCTTCTACACCGCTGAACTGAATTCCAGGGGGTGACAAAATTGCAGGTGCGCATTCTGTCACTCCGTCCACACGCCAATTCTCCGCCATGCCCGTCGAACCCCAGCGACAGCCCGCTGCCGCTGCCACCTTTCGCCGGAGCCTTGCCATGGATGCCAGACCCACGCCCGTCACTGCCCGCTTTTTGCGGACGCCCGATGCCGCCGTGCATCTGGGCCTGTCCGCCCGCACGCTCGAAAAGCACCGCTGCTTCGGGACCGGCCCGGTTTATCGCAAGCTTGGCGGTCGGATCGTCTATGCGGTGACCGATCTCGACGCCTGGGCCGAACAAGGCCTGCGCCGTTCGACCAGCGATCCCGGCAAGGGCATTGTACATCCCGCCAAGCGGCTCGATGGCTACACCCCGCCGGTGCGGCGCTGAGGCGAACCCATGCGCCGCATGTCCGCCTTTCCAGCAGCGCCTGCGCAGCTCGACCTGTTCGTCAGCCAGGGCGGCGACATCGCCGCGCGCGACGCGCAGGATCTGATGGCCTGGCCGTTCTTCAGCCTAGCCAAGACCAAGCGGGTGCGTCCGATCGATTTCCGGATGGGCGAAGTCTCGATCCTGGTCGAGGCTACCGCTGAGCACGGCATGGCGACCATCTGGGACGCCGATGTCCTTATCTGGGTCGCCAGCCAGATCGTCGAAGCCCGCGATGCCGGGCGGCCGACCTCGCGGTTGATCGCCGCGACCCCGCATGAAATTCTCGCCTTCACCCGGCGCGGCACCGGCAAGGCGAGCTACGAGCGGCTGAAGGCCGGTCTCGACCGGCTGCAATCGACCACCATCGCGACCTCAATCCGCCAGCGTGACGCACGGCGGCGGCACCGGTTCAGTTGGATCAACGAATGGAAGGAGCGGCTCGATGGTTCGGGCCGTGCGCTCGGGATCGAAATGATCGTGCCCGACTGGTTCTACGAAGGCGTGATCGACCAGGCTCTCGTGCTGACCATCGACCCGGATTATTTCGCGCTGACCGGCGGGCTGGAGCGCTGGCTCTACCGTCTGGTGCGCAAGCACGGCGGCAAGCAGCGCGGGGGCTGGAGCTTCGACTTCCAGCATCTGCATTTGAAGTCCGGCGCGCTATCGCCGCCCAAACGCTTCGCGTTCGAGTTGCGCGACATCGTGCGCCGGCAGGCGCTGCCCGGATACACGCTCGCGATCGAACACGCGCTCGGCCGCGAGCGGCTGAACTTCGTCGCCACTCCCGTCGATCCGTTCGACGTCGCCATGCGGCGCGTCGGGCTTCGTTCCAACCTCAGCTCCCCTGTGGATATGTCATGATGCAGCACGGACTATCAGGAACCGCCGGACTCGGACGATCAGGAACCCGAAGTTCGGACTATCGGGAACCGGAATCGCCCGCAAACCCGCAGAAATCTGCGCTGAATTTCGCCCTTAACTATCCTAACAAAGAATCCTTCGGATTCTTGCTAACGTCAGAGCGTCTGTGGACAGACGGCGCGTCGCCACCGCGCGGACCGGCCGAAACGACGCTGAGCGATGGCCTGCTGCTCACCCATGTCACGCTGGTCTGGCGCGAAGGCCAGCGCGAAGACTGGCTCAAATTCGGCAAACCGGTCGCTGAGCGGATCGTCAGTCGCAGCGAGCGGATCGAGAGCTACGCTGCGGGCCAGGTGTTCGCCTTGGTGCGCTGGGCATCCAATGATTATGGTACTGTCCGCTCGACGCTCGACATCGTGCGCGCTGTCAGAGTGGGTGAACCTTGCACCCGGATCATGCAGGTCGATCCCGGTGGCGAACTGCTGCTGTCGGTCCATGGCTGGCCCAAGGTCACGCAGGTCTTTCGCCTGATCGACGCAATCGAGGCAGCGGGCATCGACCCTTGCGAGGTCGCGCCCGATCATTGGCGGCACGTCCACAACCGCATGGCGGGCCGCGAAGTGCCGCGCGACTACAGCCCCGCGCGCCACCGCGCCTGGCTCCAGCGCAAGGCGCTGCTGTCATGATCCGGCGGCGTTTCGTCCTGGCTGGCGTCGTAGCCGCCGCCACACTCGCGACGCTGATCGTGCCGGTCTCGAGTCACGCGGTGTGGAACGCGACTGCCTCGGTGCCGACTGGGCTCTACGCCATCCGCAGCAAGGCTAGCCTGCATGTCGGCGAGCGGGTTGCAATCGAACCGCCGCCCGCGCTTCGCCACTTGCTCGCCGAGCGGGATTACCTTCCGAGCGGCGTGCCTCTCATCAAGCGCGTTGCCGCCGTCAGCGGTCAGCGCATCTGCCGCTTCGCGCATGGCGTGACCATCGACGGCGACTACGTCGGCGCGGCTCGTGCACGCGACCGTCTCGGTCGGCCACTGCCCGCCTGGTCTGGTTGCCACGAGCTGCGCAGCGGCGAGCTGTTCGTGATGAACCCGGCGGCCCCCGACAGCTTCGACGGGCGATACTTCGGCGTGCTCCGCATGGCCGATGTGATCGGTCGCGCGACGCCCGTTTGGACCGACGAAGCGGGCGATGGCGACCATGTCTGGTTCGCCGATCCCCGCGCCAGCGAGCTTTCCCCCACCACCAACGAAGGAGACTGACCCATGCGTATTGGAACATTTATTGCCGCCGATGGCGGCTATGCCGGGCATCTACACACGCTGACGCTCGACATCGATCTTGTCCTCGTCCCGGCAGACCCATCGGACAGCGAGAACGCGCCAGACTACCGTGTCATTGCAGGATCGGACGACGAGGCGCGCGAGGTCGGTGCAGGCTGGAAGCAGGTTGGCGAAAAGGCAGGCGATTATGTCAGCCTCCAGATCGACGATCCGAGCTTCGTGCAGCCGTTGCGCGGCAACCTGTTCAGCGACGAAGGCAATGCCCACGTCCTGGTCTGGTCGCGCCCGTCCCGCCGCGAAAAGGCGGATTGAGCAATGCGCTGGCCAAGCTCGCTCCGCCTCGCTCTGGCTGCGCTCGTGCTGTTCGGCGGCGCGCCTGCCTTTGGGCAGGTTGCCGCCGAACAAATGCAGCGCCGCACCGTCGACATTGCTGCGCACGTCGCCGAGGCCTCGCAGCGCTTCGGCATCCCGGAACAATGGATCTACGCCGTGATGCGCACCGAAAGCGCGGGCCGGATCGGTGCGGTCTCGTCAGCAGGCGCAATGGGTCTGATGCAGTTGATGCCCGGAACCTGGGCGCGGCAACGCGCCCGGTTCGGGCTGGGCAGTGACCCGTTCAACCCGCGCGACAACATCATTGCTGGCGCTTCCTACCTTCGCGAGATGTACGACAGTTACGGCACTTCAGGCATGCTCGCAGCCTATAATGCCGGGCCGGGCCGCTACGAACAATGGCGGGATGGCGGTCGCGCGCTTCCCGCCGAAACTCGCGCCTACGTAGCCAAGATCGCACCAATGTTGCAGCCTGGCAGCACGGCGACTGTCGTCGCCAGTGCATCGCCCGGGCAACCCTTGCGCATCGCATGGACGCAAAGCGGACTCTTTGCCGCACGATCAGGTGCGACCGAGGCAGCGCCGGGCGCGGACATCGGAGAAGGTACGGCGGCTGCGCCACCTGCTTCTCCCCGTCCTCTCCGCGGCCTCTTCGCCCCCGTTTCGGGGAGCCGGATGCAGTGATTGCCACTTTCGTCCTCTGGCGCGTCATGGCGTGGATTGGCGCGCAAATGTGCGGAAAGTGGGCCGTGAAGGGAGAAAGGTCAGGAGGATGGCGAGATAAAGGAACGGCTGGCTGTGGGGGTTGTGAGGTGCAGAAATCCTTGGCTCCAAGCGCCACCCACTTTTTTGGCCTGCTGGCATCGTGCACTCAAACTCGCGCAATACCGCCAATTTCGCAGCCATCCCCTGCCCGGAGATCACTTTTCCTGTGAGCGAGGACGATTTCGAAGTGAGGCCAGGTCGTGTTCGTGATCGCGGACGACCGTCGGGCCAGAAGGCCAAGTCGCTCGTCGGGCGGGTTCTCCAGGTCTCGAAGCGGGCGGGATACTCCTCGCTCGGGCGGCGTGTCGGTCGCGGCACCGGTCGATCAGGTCGAGGTCGCAGCGCCGCGCTGGCGATGCGCCGATCACGAACCCAGCGCCGGGTGATCATCAAGGCGCGCGTGGTGCGTCAGAAGGGCGCTCATTTTCGCGCTGCTCCGCTCGCCCGCCATCTCACCTATCTCAAGCGCGACGGCGTTGACCGCGAGGGAAGCGAAGGCCGACTGTTCGATGCGGACAGCGACAGCGCCGATGGCGAACTCTTCGCCGAACGCTGCGAGGATGACCGGCACCACTTCCGGTTCATCGTCTCGCCCGAGGATGCCGCCGAGATGGAAGACCTGCGCGCCTTCACCCGCGAGTTGATGGACGACATGGCGCATGACCTTGGCACGCGGCTCGACTGGGTAGCTGTCGATCATTGGAACACTGACAACCCGCACATCCACATCCTGGTGCGCGGCAAGGCCGACGATGGCCAGAACCTGGTCATCGACCGCGACTATATCCGCGAAGGGATGCGCGGCCGCGCGGAGGAACGGGTCACAGCCGAACTCGGTCGCCGCACCGAACGGGAAATCGCACAGGCCCTGCGCCGCGAGGTCAGCGCCGAGCGCTGGACCAGTCTCGACCGCAGTCTGCAACGCCTTCAGGACGATTGCGGCCTCATCGACCTGCGGCCGGACCCAACCGGTCACGCGCGTTCTGATCGCGCATTGCTGATCGGCAGGGCCACAGCGCTCGAACGGCTCGGGCTGGCGGACGCGCACGGCCCGGCGTGCTGGACTCTCGGCAGCGATCTTGAGGGCAAGCTGCGCGCGCTGGGCGAGCGCGGCGATATCATCAAGACCATGCACCGCGCCATGGCGCGCCAGATTGGCAGCGCCGAGACCGGGCGCTTTGCGATGCATCAGGACGCTCCCGACAATCCCGTCATCGGCAGGCTGGTAGAACGCGGGTTGTTCGATGAGCTCACGGGCGAAGCCTATGCGATCGTCGATGGTGTCGATGGCCGCATCCATCATCTGAAGCTTCCGGAACTTGAAGCAACGGGCGATGCCGAACCCGGTGCGATCGTGGAGCTGAGATCGTGGGATGACAATCGGGGACGCCGCCAGCAATCTCTGGCACTGCGCTCGGATCTGGCACTCGGCGACCAGGTGGCGGCGAGCGGTGCGACCTGGCTTGACCGTCAGTTGGTCGCGGCGGAGCCGCTCATCACTGGTAGCGGGTTTGGCGCCGAAGTCGAGCAGGCCAAGATCGCGCGCGCCGAGCATCTCGCCCGCGACGGTCTGGCCAAGCAGCACGGGACACGGATCATCCTCGCCCGCGATCTCATCGCGACCCTGCGCGACCGCGAGCTCACCGGCGCCGTAGCCGCCATCGCCCACCGCACCGGGCTTGACCATGTGCCCAGCGAGGAAGGCGAGCGCGTGAAAGGAGTCTACCGCGAGCGGATCAAGCTCGTCTCGGGTCGCTTCGCCATGATCGAGCATGCCCATGGATTCGAACTCGTGCCCTGGAAGCCTTCACTCGACAGGCATCTGGGCGAGCAGGTGATGGGCACCATCAAGAGCGGTGGCGGGATTGAGTGGACACTTGGCCGAAGTCGCGGGATTTCTATTTGACGATCAGGCGCACCGGCCAGTCGAAGTGTCTCCGCTGCTCGCGCCGCTGCGTTTCGCTTTCGGCATAGGCAAGTTCTGCTCGCACGATTCCGAAGTCATCCGGGAACAGCGGCACGGAACTCGACATGAGCTCCGCCGAACCGGCTTCCCGAAACAGGGCGTATGGCGCGAGCTGGCGCAGAATGCTGACCGCATGATCCTTGCTTTGTCCGCGCTTGCCGGTGACCGCCAGCCCGACACCGATCGCGCGGGCCAATTCGACATCATCGATCCGTACCTTCATCACAGCATCGCCAGTTGCCGGTCGCAATCGCCGTTGAGGCAGGCATCGGCGCGGAGTGCGGCGGCTACGGCATTGCGGTAATGGACAGTCCCGTACTTCTCGGCTTCGGGGAATGGCACGGGAGTCCATTCTTCGCCTGGGTAGACGCTTTCGTAGATCGCGCGCGCGGCTTCGCGCAGCGCCGGGTCGTGCTGCATAGTCTTCATTCCTGTCGCAAAGCCGAATCGGCAAGGCTGGAACGATAATCGTTCTATTTATGTTCTTCAAGCTTTCGACGGGAGGCTGACTGCCGCTATCCCGCTCCCGCCAGCCCTTCCGATCATCCGCCATGCTGCGACCGCCACAGCCAGAGGCTTGCAATTCCGCAACTGCACCGCCGACATGCCCGCCGAAACGGGAAGGAGCCTGGTCATTGTCTGCCGCGAAGATCCTCTGGGGCCAGGTGCTGGCCGTCTTCATCATCATCCTGGCGAGCGTCTGGGCCGCGACGCAGTGGACGGCTTCAGCGCTTGGCTTCCAGCCCGAACTGGGCGCGCCCTGGTTCTCCGTCTTCGGTCACCCGGTCTATCGGCCCTATGACCTCTTCTGGTGGTGGTTCTCCTACGATGCCTATGCGCCGGAAGTCTTCGATCACGGCGGGATGATCGCGACGTCGGGCGGGTTCGTGGCGATCGTGGTTGCCATCGCCATGTCGGTCTGGCGCGGCCGCGAAAGCAGCAATGCCAAGACCTATGGCTCAGCACGCTGGGCCGAGCGCGCCGACATCAAGCGCATCGGCCTCCTGTCCGAAACCGGCGTCGTGCTCGGCAAATTCCAGAACAACTATCTGCGCCATGATGGTCCCGAACATGTGCTTTGCTTCGCGCCGACCCGCTCAGGCAAAGGCGTCGGCCTCGTCATCCCGACGCTGCTGACGTGGCCCGGATCGGCGATCGTCCACGATATCAAAGGCGAAAACTGGACCCTGACCGCCGGATTTCGCGCAAGTTTCAGCCGCACGCTCCTTTTCGACCCCACCAACCTTGCTTCGGCGCATTACAATCCGCTGCTCGAAGTGCGCCGCGGGATCAGCGAAGTGCGCGATGTCCAGAACATCGCCGACATCCTGGTCGATCCCGAGGGCAGCCTCGAGAAGCGTAACCATTGGGAGAAGACCAGCCACGCCCTACTGGTGGGGGCAATCCTCCATGTACTCTATGCTGAGCGCAACAAGACCCTCGCCGGGGTCGCGGCGTTCCTCTCCGATCCCGGACGAACGATCGAAGACACGCTCGATGCGATGATGGCAACCGCGCACTTGGGCGAGGCTGGCCCGCATCCGGTGGTAGCCAGTGCCGCGCGCGAATTGCTGAACAAGTCCGACAACGAGCGGTCCGGGGTGCTCTCGACCGCGATGTCCTATCTCGGGCTTTACCGAGATCCGGTCATCGCCGAGGTCACCAAATGCTCGGACTGGCGGATCGCCGATCTGGTCGAAGCCAAGCGGCCCGCAACGCTCTACCTCGTGGTGCCACCGTCCGACATCAGCCGGACCAAGCCGCTGATCCGCCTGATCCTCAACCAGATAGGGCGCAGGCTTACCGAAGAACTATCACCTAAGACGCAGCGCCACCGATTGCTGATGATGCTCGACGAGTTCCCTGCCTTGGGGAGGCTCGACTTTTTCGAAAGCGCGCTGGCATTCATGGCGGGCTACGGCCTCAAGTCGTTCCTGATCGCGCAGTCGCTCAATCAGATCGAGCGCGCCTATGGCAAGAACAACGCAATCCTCGACAACTGCCATGTTCGTGTGGCGTTCGCGACCAACGACGAGGGAACCGCCAAGCGGGTTTCGGAATCGCTGGGGACCGCGACCGAGCAGCGCTCAATGCGCAACTATGCCGGACACCGGCTGTCGCCTTGGCTCGGACATCTGATGATTTCACGCTCGGAAACTTCGCGTCCGCTGCTCACCCAGGGCGAAATCTTGCAGCTTCCCGATACCGACGAGATCGTGATGCTGTCCGGCTCGCCGCCGATAAAGGCCAAGAAGGCGCGCTATTATGCTGACCCGAGATTGCAGGCACGCATTCTGCCGCCACCGGGATCCGGAACATCGAAGCGTAATTCTGCGAAGTCTGACGACTGGAGTGCGCTGCCGGCAATCAAGCCGACGCCAAAGAAGAAGCGCAAAGCTGAGGCCCACGATGATGCTGCCAATAGCGGCATCCGCCGTGAGCCGGAGATCCCGGCGCATGTCGATATAGTGCCGAAGAAGGGAAACGAACGTTCTGCCGAATTCGACTTTGGCGACCAGGCCAAGGGATCTGATGATGCCGCGCGCGCCGAACGACTGCGCATCGACATGGCTCGCCGCGCCCGCCAAGCCTCGCTCGATCCCGGTGACGGAATAGCGCTGTGAAATCAAAGCATACCTTCCGCTTGCCGCCCGATCTCGCCGACCGGCTAGCCGACTACGCCCGGCGCAAGCGTGTCACACAGGCGCAGGTCGTCGAGACAGCCTTGAACTCGTTTCTGTCGCCAGACGGCTCTGAACGCATGGAAGCGGCGTTCAGCCGGCGGATGGACAAGGTCGTGCGTCAACTCGACAAGCTGGATTACCGGGCCGAACTGAATTCTGAGGCGTTGGCGCTGTTCGTGCGGTTCTGGCTGACCGCCAACCCGGCGCTTCCGGATGCGGCTCGGCCCGCAGCCCAGGCGCAGGGCAAGGAGCGGTTCGAGGGCTTTGTCGAAGCCTTGGCGCGGAAGATGGAGTTCGGACCGAAGCTTGCAGATGTGACGAGCCGTGCCGATCGCAAAGTCTAAGTTGCGGACGGTCCGGAAAGTCCGCTTTTGCGGACGAACTCACAGTGAGATTCCATTCGCCCATCCTGTTCGATGCAGCGGGCGACATTGTCAGGGCGACTTAACCGTAGTGCGGGTCACGCATCAAAATGCTATAGTTTGTCCAGATCATCGAATGCCAAAATCGCCCAAGCTGCTCGCACCCGGTCCAACGTTGCCTCAAAATCTTCGCTTTCTTCGCCTATGGGAATCGATCTAGCAATTTGATCATACAGCCCGCGCGCCGCTGGCCTCGACACGGACGAGCCAGCGTTTTTGCGTACTGCTAGGCACTCTGGACTGTCACATCCTTCACGTACCGCTCCACTTAGCGTTGTGAGGACAGATCGGATGGGGGCTTCAATTCCGTCCTTGGCATTCCGGGCGATCAGTATGCGCGCCGGCAATCCAGCTAGGAATGCCAAGTCAGGCACAACGCGCAGTACGAAGTGCCGAGAGTATTCGCACTTCTCGGGATCGCCGCCGCCGGGATATGCCGTCTCAATCATATTCAGAGGCTCGCCCACTAACCATCGTTTCAGCATCGCTTCGATCACGGGAAGCGCATGCCGACCCCGCTGATCGTCAGTCACCAGCCTTTCATATGCGCCCCCAAACAGCCCCTGAACGTTCTCAGGCCGAACCAGTTCGAGCAGCTTTGCGGGCTTCTGATTCAGCCATGCGAGCAAGGCTTCAACTGCGGCTATTGTGCTCGCGCTATGCTGCTGATCATCAAAAATGACACAAATCTCACGGAGTGTGCCAACGGACACACCCGTTAGACCCGACACTTGGTCAAGCCATTGATCTGCTTCAGGTGGTTCAAGTTGCTTCCTTGCAGCAAACGCGGATGCGATGCGGCTTTCAATCCACTCTTCGTCACCGCGTTTCCGCGCTCGGAACGCTGCGAAGGAACGGCTAAGCAGCGTTCTCAATGGGGCGTCACCACCGTCGTCTGCTGGCGCTGGCAACCTACTCAGCAGGTATGCAGGCATCCCATGATCAATCGTTCCTTCGTGTATCCTATCCAGCAGCGCCGTTGTCGGATCGTCGATCACCAGACACTGATCGCTTTGGGAAAAGATCGATTGGAGCGTCATCCAATGGGCGTTGATCAAATTTGCCTGATCGTCGAACTCAACGACACGACTGGGAACGACCAACACAAAGCCCTGCGAACCTTCGTTAGCGTCCGCGCTCGTG
>NZ_DJUW01000021.1 GCF_002440635.1 Novosphingobium sp. UBA6272
CCGCGCGGCGGCGGTGGCGGCGGCTTCGGCGGCCCGCGCGGCGGCGGCGGTGGCGGAATGCCGGCCCAGGTTGTCGGTGAAGGCACCGGAACTGTAAAATTCTTCAACGCCAACAAGGGCTTCGGCTTTATCCAGCAGGACACCGGCGGCGAAGACGTGTTCGTTCACATCAGCGCGGTTGAGCGCGCCGGGCTCGAAGGCCTTGCAGAAGGTCAGCAGCTGAAGTTCCAGCTGGTCGATCGCGGCGGCAAGGTTTCGGCCAGTGATCTCGAAGTCGTCGGCGATGTCATCGCGGTGCAGAAGCGCGAAGCGCCGCAGCGCGAGCTGACCGGCGAACGCGCCTCCGGAACGGTCAAGTTCTTCAATTCGATGAAGGGCTTCGGCTTTATTACCCGCGATGACGGGCAGCCCGATGCATTTGTGCACATCAGCGCGGTCGAACGCTCTGGCATGGCTGGCCTCAACGAAGGTGACCGGCTGGAGTTCGACATCGAAGTCGATCGACGCGGCAAGTACTCGGCGGTCAACCTGACCCCACGCCAGGATTGATCCCGACTGCATCGTCTCGGGGGTTGTCCCCGGACCTGCCAAGTTCTAAATGCGTGCAGATGGCGGCCCTTGCCGGGGCCGCCATTTGTCGTTTTCGTTTTCCCGAATCATTCGCTCCAGGAAGGAAGCCGCGATGTCCATTACGCCCCTCATGCCAGTCTATCCCCGCTGCGGCTTTCGGCCGGTGCGCGGTGAACACTGCCACCTGATCGGGGAAGACGGCCGGCGCTATCTGGACTTCGCGGCGGGGATTGCGGTCAACCTGCTGGGCCACAGCCACGAAGGCCTGATTGGCGCGATCCAACAGCAGGCGGCGACGCTGATGCACGTCTCCAACCTCTACGGCAGCCCGCAAGGTGAGCACCTCGCCCAGCGGCTGGTCGACCTGACCTTTGCCGACACTGTGTTCTTCACCAATTCGGGGGTCGAGGCCGTGGAGTGCGCAATCAAGACGGTGCGCGCCTATCACCAGCATGTCGGCAACGACCACAAGTTCGAGATAATCACCTTCCGCAACGCCTTCCACGGCCGGACCATGGCGACGATCAGCGCCTCCAGCCAGGAGAAGATGCACAAGGGATTCTACCCGCTGTTGCCGGGCTTCAAATATGTCGATTTCGATGATCTTGAAGGTGCCAGGGCGGCGATCGGTCCAAATACTGCAGGCTTCCTTGTGGAGCCGGTGCAGGGCGAGGGCGGGATCCGTCCAGCCTCGGCGGAATTCATGCAGGGCCTGCGCGCGCTGGCCGACGAGCATGATCTGCTGCTTGCGCTCGACGAAGTGCAGTGCGGCGTGGCGCGTTCGGGCACGCTTTATGCCTATGAACAGTACGGCATCGAACCCGACGTGATGGCCACGGCCAAAGGCCTCGGCGGCGGCTTCCCGCTGGGGGCCTGTCTTGCCACCGAAAAGGCCGCGCGGGGCATGGTGGTCGGCACGCATGGATCGACCTATGGCGGCAACCCGCTGGCCATGGCTGCAGGCGAAGCGGTGCTCGATGCGGTGGCGAACGAGGAGTTCCTCGCCGCAGTGCGCGCCAAAAGCGAGCGGCTGCGCAGCCGGCTTGAACAGTTCATCGGCAATTACCCCGGCCTGTTCGAACTGGTTCGCGGCAAGGGACTGATGCTTGGGATCAAGATGACCCATGAAAGCCGCGCCCTGGTTGCGCACCTGCGTGACAATCACCAGCTGCTGACCGTGGCCGCCGGTGACAATACGCTGCGGCTGGTCCCCCCGCTGGTGATCGAAGATGCCGAAATCGACGAGTTCTTCGAAAAGCTCTCGGCCGGTGCGGCCAGCTACCAGCCACCGGAATTGGCCTGATGACCCGGCATTTTCTGGCGCTGGGCGATGCCGGCGGCGATGCGCTGGCGGCGATGATTGCCGACGCGATCGAGCGCAAAGACTATCGCCGTGATGTGCCAAAGGGCGCGCCCGATGGCGATGCCCCGCTGGCCGGTCATGTCCTTGCGATGGTGTTCGAGAAGAACTCGACCCGGACGCGAGTCTCGTTCGATATGGCCATGCGCCAACTCGGCGGGTCGGCGATCGTGCTCGATGCCGGGACTACCCAGCTTGGCCGAGGCGAAACCGTTGCCGATACCGCCCGCGTGCTCAGCCGGATGGCCGATGCGATCATGATCCGCACCGATGATCACGCCAAGATCGAGGAGATGGCTGCGCATGCCTCGGTTCCGGTGATCAACGGGCTGACCGATCGCTCGCACCCCTGCCAGATCGTGGCCGACCTGCTGACTCTGGTTGAGCACGGCAAGGCCCTGCCCGGGCTGGAGCTGGCCTGGCTGGGCGATGGCAATAATGTGCTCAATTCAATTGTCGAAGCAGCCGGGCTGCTCAAGTTCAACGTGCGAATCGGGGTGCCACAGGGCTACGAGTCCGACCAGAGCTTTATCGAAGCGGCGCGGGCACGCGGAGCGCGGATCAGCGTCCACCGCGATGCTGCCGAGGCAGTGGCTGGAGCGGATGTGGTGGTGACCGACACCTGGGTCTCGATGGGACAGGAACACGCCCACAACAAGTTGGCTGCGATGGCACCCTATCAGGTCAATCCCCTGCTGATGCAGCAAGCGAAGGGCGATGCCCTGTTTCTTCACTGCCTGCCAGCGCACCGCGGAGAAGAGGTGACCGATGCGGTGATTGATGGCCCGCAGTCGGTCGTCTGGGACGAAGCCGAGAACCGCATTCACGCGCAGAAATCAGTCCTGCGCTGGGTCTTCGGACAGCTGTGAGCGCGCCCGAGCATATCGCTCCGGACGAGACCGGGTACGACCGGGTGCTGGCCTTTACCCTGCCTTCGCGCGATGCGCGCGGGCGGACGGTGCGGCTCGGGCCAGTGCTGGAGACGATCCTCGCCGCGCATGACTACCCGATACCGATCAAGCACCTGTTGGCCGAAGCCCTGGTCCTGGCCGCGCTGGTCGGAACGCTGCTCAAGGATGGGGAGGGTCAACTGACGATGCAGGCCCAGACCCAGGGCGGCGTGGTTGACTTGCTGGTCTGCGATTACCGCGGCGGTGAGCTGCGCGGCTATGTCCGCCACGATGCCGAGCGGCTGGCCATGCTAGGGGCGAATCCTTCGCTGTTCGCGCTGTTCGGGTCGGGCGGTTACCTGGCGATCACATTCGATCTAGCCAAGACCGGGCAGCGATATCAGGGGATCGTTCCGCTGGAGGGCAGCTCGCTGGCTGAGGCCTGCGAAAGTTACTTCGCTCAGTCCGAACAGGTCCCGACCTTGATCAGGGTCGGGGTCCGCAGCGATGCGCGCGGCTGCGTGGCTGGCGGACTGCTGGTGCAGCATCTGCCCGAGGGCGAGGAGGGGCGCGAGCGGCTGCATGTACGGCTGGATCATCCCGAGTGGGAGCACGTCGCGGCGCTGGCTGGCAGCACCCGGCATGATGAGCTGGTCGATCCCGACCTGTCGCTCGAGGCGCTGGTCTGGCGGCTGTTCCACGACGAAAGCGAGGTGCGGATCGAACCGTTTCCGCCGCTGTCACGCGGGTGCCGCTGTTCGATCGAGCACTACCAGTCGGTCCTGGCGCAGTTCCCCGAAGCCGAGCGGCTTGAGATGCGCAATGATGCCGGACTGATCGTGGTTGATTGTGCGTTTTGCTCGCGGCTGTTCGAAATTGATGCCTGATCACTCAATTCGTCGCTAAAAATGCACGGTTGGCCTGCGCGTGGCGCTGTGGTACAAGTCCAGGCAAGGCCAAGACCCCATGTGCCCCTTGCAACAGGGGAGAAAGCAGAATCGTGATTACCAGGATGCGCCTTGCCGGACTCGCGACCGTGGCTTTGCTGGCCGTGGCTGGACCGGCCATGGGCGCTGGTTCCTCGCTGGCCATGCTTGACCAGATCGAAGCCGGCCGTTGGGAAATCCGTCCGCGTGAGCCGGGGGCCGCTCCACAGCGGATCTGTATTTCAACCGGTCATCGTCTGATCCAGCTGCGCCATCTCGATGCGCAGTGCGAACGCTTCGTGGTTCAGGACAGCGCGTCCGACGTGGTGGTGCAGTACACCTGCAAGGGCCGCGGTTACGGTCGTACCCATGTCCGCCGCGAAACCGGAAGACTGGTGCAGATCGACAGCCGCGGAATCGCCAATGGACTGCCGTTCGAATTCAGCGCCGAAGCACGCCGCGTGGGCGACTGCACCGGCGGGTGAACCTGTTGCCTTGGGCCAACCAAGCGGCTAGCCCGGCCCCATGTCGAAGCTTCCTCTGGGCGAAGGCCACAAGGCCGTGGTGCTGCTTTCGGGCGGCCTCGATTCGATGGTCTGTGCCGCCCTTGCGCGTGAAGCGGGCTACACGCTCTACGCGCTGACCATCGATTACAACCAGCGCCACCGCCGCGAACTGGATGCAGCGCGCGATATCGCCGCGTTGATGGGTGTCGAACGCCATGTGATCCTGCCGCTCGACTTGCGTCAATTCGGCGGATCGGCGCTGACCGACGATATTGTGGTGCCCAAAGACGGAGTGGGAGCGGACATACCGGTTACCTACGTTCCCGCGCGGAATTTGGTGTTCCTGTCGCTGACCCTGGCTTGGGCAGAAGCACTTGGTGCCCGCGACGTGGTGATCGGGGTCAACGCATTGGACTATTCTGGCTATCCCGACTGCCGCCCTGAATTCATCCGGGGCTTTGCCGATCTGGCCGATCTTGCGACCAAGGCTGGGGCGGAAGGCGACAGGTTCCGGATTCACGCTCCACTGCAATTCCTCGGCAAGGCGGAAATCGCGGCGGAAGCCGGCCGGCTTGGGCTCGATCCGGCGATGAGCTGGTCATGCTATGACCCGCAAGTCGATGGTTCGGCCTGCGGGCTGTGCGATTCATGCCGCCTGCGCAAGGAAGGCTTTGCCAAGGCCGGGATTGCCGATACCACGCGTTACGCCAACTAGAAGTCCAGGGAGAATCCAGGTGATCGATCAGCAGGACGGCAAGCCGGCCGAACCCAAGGCCAGCGGCTACAGCTGGTACGTGCTTGGTGTGCTGGTGGTGGTCTATATCCTGAACTTC
The DNA here is from genome assembly GCF_002440635.1 of Novosphingobium sp. UBA6272. Classification (GTDB taxonomy): domain Bacteria; phylum Pseudomonadota; class Alphaproteobacteria; order Sphingomonadales; family Sphingomonadaceae; genus Novosphingobium. The sequence continues at coordinate 5,086 of NZ_DJUW01000021.1, forward strand.
ATCGACCGGCAGATCGTTTCGATCCTGGCGGTCGATATCAAGCGCGATCTCGGACTGACCGATGGGGATATGGGTTTTCTGGGCGGTGCGGCCTTTGCAGTGTTCTATGCCTTGTTCGGCATTCCTCTGGGGCGCCTGGCCGACAACTGGAACCGGGTGCGACTGCTCAGCATTGGATTGGCGCTGTGGTCGACGATGACTGCGCTTTCAGGCTTCGCCCGTAACCAGCTGACGCTGTCGCTGGCACGGATGGGTGTTGGCGTTGGTGAGGCGACGGCCAGCCCGACCGCCTATTCGCTGATATCGGACTATTTCCCCAAGACGCAGCGCGCGACCGCGTTGGCTATCTATTCTTCGGGCCTTTACCTCGGTGGCGGGGTATCCCTCTTCATCGGGGCCAAGGTGGTTCAGGCCTGGAACGATGCCCATCCCGGCGGTGGGCCGCTCGGCCTTGTCGGCTGGCAAGCGGCATTCCTGGTGGTAGGTATACCCGGGCTGCTGCTGGCGCTGTGGGTGGCGAGCCTGCGCGAACCCATTCGCGGCGCGATGGAAGGGCTGAGCAGCCCCAGTTCGCCGCGGCCTTTTGGCGATTTTCTGGCTGACCTGTCGACCATCATTCCTCCGCTGACCGTGCTGGGTGCGGCCCGGCGCGGGCCGGTCGCACTGGCGATAAACCTTGCGGCGGCAGCCTTCGTTATCGTATTCGCCTGGATCATGATCGGGCTGACGGATAATGTTCCCCAATGGTCGGCGGTTGCGCTGGGCTATTACGCGGTCTTCTCGTGGGCAAGCTCGCTCCGTTCGAAGGATCCCGCGACCTTCCGGTTGATCTGGGGGACGCCGGCCTTCATCTGTACCACGCTTGGCTACGGATTGGTTTCGCTTGCGGCCTATGCGCTTGCGTTCTGGTCGCCGCCCTATGCCGAAACCGTGCTGAAGCTACCCAAGGCGGAACTGGCATTCGTGCTGGGGGGAAGCGGTGCGCTGAGCGGATTCCTGGGAGTGATCATCGGCGGGCGACTGGCTGACTTCCTGCGCTCACGCAATCCGGCAGGTCGGGTACTGGTGATCCTGTTCGGGGTCATTGCCCCGATCGTGCCGATCTGGATTGGTTACACCACAGACAATGCAACGCTGTTCTATTTGATGAATTTCCTCGCCGGGATGTTCGGAGCAGCGGCACTGGGCGCTGCTGCAGCGACCACGCAGGATCTGGTTCTGCCACGCATGCGCGGAACGGCGACGGCCTCATTCTTCCTTGGCACGACGCTGGTTGGCCTATCCTTCGGCCCTTACATGGTCGGGCAGATTTCGGATCTCGCCGGAACTAATGTCGATGGCAAGCTGGTTGGTGACCTGCGCACCGGCATCCTCTCGCTGATCGGGGTTGCTCCGATAGCGGTTGGATTGCTGCTATTTGCCTATAGTGCGGTTCCGGCCGCGGAAGCCACAGTGGCAGAGCGCGCTGGAGAATAGCCTAGGCCGGAAGGACTCTAGCTGCGCGTCAACACGCCGCAGGCAATCCGCGCACCGCTGTTGCCGCTGGGGTCGGTCCGGTAATCGTCGGGTCCGGCGTGGACCACGATGGCAGTTCCATCCGCATCGAACAGGGCCGCTTCCAGCACCGCGCGCGTGCCTGGCAACTGGGCAGACACTGCGGCGGCCCCATTGCTGTCGATCACGACATTGGGAAGATCGCCAAGGTGACTGCCGGATGGATTGGCGGTTCCGTGCTGGCGCCCGCCGGGATTGAGATGCCCGCCGGCGCTGGCAAAATCCGGGGCGTCACAGCGGCCCACCATGTGCAGGTGCATGCCTTTCTGACCTGCTGGCAATCCTGCCAAAGCTAGGCTGAGGGTAACTTTTTCACCGGCTGCAGTCAGGATTGCGGTGCCTGCTGGCAGCCCGTTGGCCTGGCGCAAGGTTGCGGTCGCAAGCTTCTTGGTCGGAACCTCACCCAGCGAGGCGCAGGCGGTCAGCGCGATGCACAGGACGATGGAAATAGCGAATTTGCGCAACATGGTGCCTCCAGCGAAAATGATTCGTCTGGCACCATAACGAAAAAGGGGCCGGATTGCTCC
>NZ_DJUW01000028.1 GCF_002440635.1 Novosphingobium sp. UBA6272
CGCGTGCGCGACATGTTCGAGCAGGCCAAGAAGAATGCCCCCTGCATCGTCTTCATCGACGAAATCGATGCGGTCGGCCGTCATCGTGGTCATGGCCTCGGCAATTCGAATGATGAGCGCGAGCAGACCCTCAACCAGCTGCTGGTCGAAATGGACGGGTTCGAAGCCAACGAAGGCATCATCATCATCGCCGCAACCAACCGCCCCGATGTGCTCGATCCTGCCCTGCTGCGCCCGGGCCGGTTCGACCGCCAGGTGATCGTCCCGGTTCCCGACATCGAAGGCCGCGAGAAGATCCTGGCCGTGCACATGAAGAAGGTCCCGACCGCGCCCGACGTCAACCCGCGGGTGATCGCGCGCGGCACGCCGGGCTTTTCGGGCGCGGACCTCGCCAACCTGGTCAACGAGGCGGCCCTGCTCGCAGCCCGGCGCAACAAGCGCCTGGTGGCGATGAAGGAGTTCGAGGACGCCAAGGACAAGGTCATGATGGGCGCCGAGCGCCGCTCGATGGTGATGACCGACGACGAGAAGAAGATGACCGCCTATCACGAGGCCGGCCACGCGCTGGTCTCGGTCAACGAGGCGGCGTCGGACCCGATCCACAAGGCCACGATAATCCCGCGCGGCGGCGCACTCGGCATGGTGGTTCGTCTGCCAGAACGGGACCGTTATTCCTATCACCGTGACCAGATGCACGCCCAGCTGGCCGTGGCGATGGGCGGGCGCGTCGCCGAGGAAATAATCTTCGGGCACGACAAGGTCTCGTCCGGGGCTTCCAGCGATATCCAGCACGCCACGTCGCTGGCACGCAGCATGGTTACGCGCTGGGGCATGTCGGAAAAGCTCGGCCCGCTGCAGTATGAGGAAACCCAGGAGGGTTACCTCGGCTATGGCGGCTCGGCCCGGACCATGCAGTCGGCCGAGACCAACAAGCTGATCGATGCGGAGATCCGTGCGCTGGTGGAAGGCGGGCACAAGCGCGCCACCCAGATCCTCAAGGACAACGCCGACCAGCTGCACTTGCTGGCCAAGGCCCTGCTCGAATACGAGACGCTGACCGGCGAGGAGATCACCGAACTGCTACAGAACGGCAAGATCGACCGTCCGGCCGATCCCACCGGTCCCTCGCTGCTCCCTCCGGCCGGAGGCTCGGCGGTGCCGAAGGCGGGCAAGCGGTTTGCCGGAGCGGCGGCGCAGGGGGCCTAGGCCCCCGCGCGGTCAGCCGGCCGCGGCGTAAAGCGCAACCCCGGTGGCGAACAGGATCAGCACGACCGTGGCGAAGATCGCCAGAAACCACGTGCGCCACCATGCGCCAAAGCGGCTGAGCCCATAAGTCTCGCGGGCCTGTCGGTACATGTGGAACGGAGCGTAGAGCAGCAACAGGGCCGGGAACGGACCACCAAGCCCGCCCCACACTGTCAAGCCGCTGACCAGCGCCAGCAGCATCAGCTGGAAGCTGACCGAATAGGTCACGAAGACGGTATGATCGTACAGATGAAAGCGGCGGCTGAACGGGAACAGCAGCCACATGAACGGCACTGACAGCGGGATCACCAGCCAGGCATATTTGTAGGCGCTCGACTGCAGCTTGTAGGCGATCAGCTCGGGATTATCGCGCGCGTGCTGCCATGCGGCGTTGATCTTTTCTGCGCCTTCAGCGGAGCTGCCAAAATCCCCTTCGGCAATGGTTTCGGGCAGCTTGCCGCTGCGCGCCGAACGGATCACTTCCACCGCCTTGCGGGCATTGGCGAGATCTGCCTCGAGCCTGGTCACATCGCCGCCCTTGCCGGCGCGGGCATCGGCCAGCTTCTGCTCGAGCCCCGCCTGGACCTTCAGCGCCTCGACCTCGGCATCGGCCATGCCGGTCTGGACCTCACCCTTGGGTTTGGCATCGAAATTGACCGGGCTGCCGAGCGAATTGAACACCGCAAAGGTCAGGAACACCACGAACAGGAACAGCGCGATCGGGCTGACATAGCTGGCGCGGCGGCCATCGATGTATTCGCGGGTCAGCCTGCCCGGGCGCCAGACCAGCAGCGGAAAGGTCCGCCAGATCTTGCCTTCGAAGTGGAACACGCCGTGCAGCAGATCGTGAAAGAATGCGCCGATCGTGCGGTGGACGTGCGCCGCCTGACCGCAGGCATGGCAGTGGCTGCCCACCAGCGCGGTTCCGCAGTTGAGGCAGACCGCTTCGTGAGTATGGCCATCCTGGCCCTCGCCGTGATCCGGTTCGGCCGCGCGCGAAAGCAACGCGCCCTGGGCGATATCGCCGATAATCTCGCCGCCGTTGGTCATTTGCGTCTCCCCTGATATGCAGTTCATGGTCCGGCAAGCTTGGCGCGGTCAAGCCAGCAGCCGCACATTCGTTTGGGAGATTTCGATGAAGCGTTTCGCATTGGCCGTGGCGGCTACCTTTGCCTTGGCCACCCCGCTCGCCGCAGCACCGGGCGACATGAACGTGGCGACCTTCCTCGCCAAGGCCGACGCGCTGCGGGCCAAGGGTCCGGCCGCGCTGTTCTCGTCCGACTACAAGCTGCTCAAGAGCGAGGGCGAAGCGGCCGGCCAGGCCTATCGCGCGCGGCTTAATGCCGAGCGGGCCGCCGGAAAACCGTCAAGCTGCCCGCCGAAGGGCACCAGGGTCAATTCGGACAAGCTGATTGCCCACCTGCGGACCTATCCCGAGCCGGTCCGGCCCCGGGTCAGCATGAAGCAGGCGATCGGAGACTACTTCGCGCGCACTTACCCCTGCCGCTAGGCCAATCGCAAAGCGGCCCGCCTCCGATCAGGAAGCGGGCCGCCAATGCATTCGGCAATTGCCGGGGGCTCAGCCCTCGTAATCGCCGCCGATCGAGGTGTTGCGGACCGGGGCCGCAGCAGTGATCCGCAGGGCTTCGGCCGACTGGCTGAGCGAGCCGACATCGTCCATCTCGTCATCGTCATCCGGCAGGACGCGCTGCAGCGAGCTGACCACCGATTCCTTGAGGTTGGCCGGGTGCACGGTCTGCTCGGCGATTTCGCGCAGGGCGACCACCGGGTTCTTGTCGCGATCGCGTTCGATCGTCAGTTCCGCCCCGCCCGAAATCTCACGCGCACGCTGCGCAGCAAGCAGGACGAGGTCGAACCGGTTGGGGACCTTGTCGACACAATCTTCAACGGTAACGCGCGCCATCGGGCACTCCAGTTCAGCAAAATGCAGGGATTGGCACTGCGCCTACACGCCCCTTGATTCGCAAGTCAAGGAAAATTCGTATAACCTATTGATAATCAATCGTTATCGTAGGCGGAATATCCACGCGAATCGGGCGCAAGATTGCCGAACTTGGTGAATTCGCTCTGGAAGTGCAGCTGGACGTTTCCGGTCGAGCCGTGGCGCTGCTTGGAAATGATCACGGTCGCCTTGTTCACCACTTCCAGATGGCGCTGCATCCAGGTGTCGTACTTGGCCAACGCATCGCCGCTGCTGGTCTCGGTCGGTTCGTCCGGCTTGCTGGCGTTGTGGTAATATTCCTCGCGGTAAATGAACCAGACCATGTCGGCGTCCTGCTCGATCGAGCCGGATTCGCGCAGGTCCGACAGCTGCGGCCGCTTGTCCTCGCGGCTTTCGACCGCACGGCTGAGCTGCGACAACGCGATCACCGGGACCGCCAGCTCTTTGGCCAGTGTCTTGAGGCCGCGGCTGATTTCGGAGATTTCGTTGACCCGGTTGTCATTGGCCCGGCCCGAACCTTGCAGCAGCTGCAGGTAGTCGATCACGATCAGGCCAATGTTGTGGCGGCGCTTCAGCCGGCGTGCCCGGGTCCGCAGCGCCGCGATCGACAGCGCCGGGGTATCATCGATGTAAAGCGGCAGTTCGGCCAGACGCTGGCTGGCGAAGGAGATCCGCTGGAAATCCTCGCGGCTGATCTTGCCCATGCGCAGCCGCTCGCTGCTGATCTCGGCCTGTTCGGCCAGGATACGCGTGGCGAGCTGGTCGGCGCTCATTTCCAGGCTGAAGAAGGCGGTGGGCGCGCCGACCGACTTGGCCGGATCAATCCCGTCCTGCAGGTCGCGCAGATAGCGCTCGGCGCAGTTGAATGCGATGTTGGTGGCAAGCGAGGTCTTCCCCATGGCCGGGCGGCCGGCAAGGATGATCAGGTCCGAATCGTGCAGCCCGCCGACCTTGGCGTTGAGATCGTCGAGACCCGTGGTCAGGCCCGAGATGTGCCCGCCCGAGGCCAGCGCCTTTTCAATCTGAGTGATCGCGGTCAGACTCGATGTGCGGAACGACTGCGCCTCACTGCCAACCGATGCCCCTTCGGAGACACGGTAAAGCGCAGCCTCAGCCTCGGAAATCTGCTCCATAGGCTCAACCCGTTCAGAGGTGTCGAGTGCGGAATTGACCAGGTTTCGCCCCACCGAGACCAGTTCGCGCAGCAGGGCCAGGTCATAGATCTGGCCCGCCAGTTCGCGCGGGGCGAGCAGCCCCTGCCCGTCGGCGGTCAGCCGCGCGAGATAGCTGGCTCCGCCGAGGTCCTTGAGCGCCTCGTCCGCTTCGAAATAGGGCTTGAGCGTGACCGGGGTGACCACTGCCTTGCGATCGAGCAGCTGCATGATCCGGTCATAGATCCGGGCATGGATCGGCTCGAAGAAATGCTCGGGCTTGAGCGGGGTAACCAGTTCCTCGATCACCCGGTTGTCGATCAGCACCGCGCCCAGAAACGCGGCTTCGGCCTCGACATTCGAGGGCAGCGCGCGGGCGGCAGTTTCATCGGGACGGGGAAAGGGGATCGGTTCGGCCATAAGCGCTGTTAAATGCGCCGGGCGCGCGCCGCGCGCAAGCGTGTCGGAGCCAAGGTCCGAACCATTTTCATCCACAGGCTGTGGAAGGCGATGACACTCTTGCCCGCGAATCCCGCATCTGCGAGAAGCGCCCGCCATGGCAGACCCGCGCATCATCCATGTCGAGCTCGACGAAGCGACCATTCTGTGGCGCAACGCGGATATCGAACAGGAACGGCGGATCGCGATCTTCGACCTGATCGAAGAGAACACCTTCAAGCCCAACCGCGCCTGGGAAGCCGGGCACCAGGGGCCCTATCGGCTGCGTCTGGCGGTCGATGACGGGCGGCTCTCGCTCGACATTTCGGACGAGCACGGCGCCCAGCTTGAAACGCTGATTCTCGGTCTCGGCCGGTTCCGCCGCCCGATCCGCGAATATTTCGCGATCTGCGATTCCTATTACCAGGCGATACGCAAGGCGACTGCGGCCGAGATCGAAACGATCGACATGGCCCGCCGCGGGGTCCACAACGAGGCGGCTGAAATGCTGCTCGAACGGCTGGAGGGCAAAGTGGAGACCGATTTCGCCACGGCCCGCCGGCTCTTTACCCTGATCTGCGTCCTGCATATTAGGGGGTGATGGGGTCGCAAACCTGATGGCACGCAAAGCAACCAGCCGCTGGCGGCTGCGCCTGATCGCCGCAATCTCCCTTGTGGCGATCATGGCCGGGCTGTGGGGCTGGTGGACGATCCAGCACTGGCGGCCCGACAGCCGTGAATTCCCGATGCAGGGCGTCGAGGTTTCGGGCGAGGATGGCGTGGTTGACTGGAAGGCGTTGAAGGCGGTCGGGGCGAATTTTGCCTATCTCGATGCTTCGGCCAGCGCCTTTGCCCGCGATCCGGCCTTCGTGAAAAACCTGGAGGATGCCCGCACCGCGAAGCTGCGGGTCGGCGCGGTGCACCACTATGATCCATGCCAGCCGGCCGAGAAGCAGGCGGCAAATTTCGTCACCGTGGTCCCGCGCGACCGCACCATGCTGCCTCCGGCGGTCGATCTGGACATGCTGGCCGACGATTGCCCGGTCAAGGTCAGCGATGCGGCGGTGGAAAGCGAGTTGATGACCTTCCTCAACCAGATTGAGACTCACACCGGCAAGCCGACGATCCTGAAGATTTCGCCCGAATTCGAAGACCGCTATCATCTCGCCGCCGGGATCGATCGCAATCTGTGGCTGGTCCGCGGCGTGTTCGAGCCTGACTATGCCGGGCGGCCCTGGACCTTGTGGAGTGCCAATCCGATGCTCAAGACCGAAGCGGCGAACGGCCCGCTCAACTGGGTGGTAGTGCGATGAGCTGGACCCGTGAGAGTTTGATCGCCGCCGCGCGCGATGCCGCGACCCGCGCCTATGCCCCCTATTCCAACTTCCACGTCGGCGCCGCGCTGGGCTTTGCCGACGGCTCGGTGGTGACCGGCGCCAATGTCGAGAATGCCAGCTATGGCCTGACGCTCTGTGCCGAAACGGTCGCGGTCGGCAAGGCGCTGAGCGAGGACTGGCGCGGGCGGCTGGAAGCTGTCGCGGTGATCGGCGGAAAGGCCGGCGCGGTCGGCGCGGGCGATCCGGTCACGCCGTGCGGACGCTGCCGCCAGGTCCTCAACGAGGTCGCCGCACTGGGGGATAACGATCCGACGGTGTGGTGCGTTGGAGAGAACGACGTGCTGGAACTGGTGCTCTCGGACCTGCTGCCGCGGAGCTTTGGGCCGTCAAGTCTGAGCTAATAATCCTCCCCTGCAAGGGGAGGATTATTAGCCTCCCAACCACTCCAGCAGCGCGCCCAGACAATCCCGCCCCAGGATCGCGCTGCGTTCGGGCGACCAGCCTTGTGCGGCGCAGGGCAGGTCATCGTTGTCCTTGAACGGCATTTCCAGCGTCATCGAGACCGCGCCAAAGCGCTCGGCGAGCTGGTTGGTGCTCATCGTCAGGTTGGCCCTGCCCTTGCCCGCGACCGGATAGCCCTTGGCGGTCTGGAAATCGGGAGTACGCCGCGCGAGGATTGCCTTGTAGCGGTCATAGCCCGATTGTAGCTCCGCGCTCCACGCGGGGATGCCTTCGAACCCGGCCAGGAACACTGCGGCGATCGCCTCGTCGCCGTGGACGTCCATTGCGAAGTCGACCCCGGTTTCGTCCATGGCGCTCAGGATCGCCAGCACTTCGGGCGATTTCTCGGCGCTCGGCGCGGCCCATTCGCGGTTGAGGTTGATCCCGCCGGCATTGGTGCGCAGGTGCCCGCGCCGCGATCCGTCCGGGTTGGCATTGGGCACGATGTGGAACCGGCACAGCTGGCGCAGCCGCCGTCCGACCGGATCGGCCGGATCGGTCAGGCAATCGAGTGCGCCTTCCATCCACCATTCGGCCATCGTCTCGCCGGGGTGTTGGCGGGCATAAAGCCAGACCTGCTTTTCGCCCTCGCCGAGTTCCAGACAGTCGATCGGCTGGCCATCAAGGCTGTGGCCCAGAACCCGGTGCGTCACCCCATCGGCCATGGCCGCGCCTGCGACCAGGTCGTGATGCCGCTCCATCGAATAGGGCGCGAAATAGGCGAACCAGGCGATGTTCGCAGCCGGGGCATGGCGGATCGTCAGCGTCCCGTCCTGCTCGGCCTTGTCGTAGGATGAGGCGGCGCGGCCCCAGAACTCGCGGTCCTCGCTGACCGCCGCGTTATAGCGCGGCCAGCCGCCCGGATAGGCGGAGCCTTCCAGCCCGGTTATCTTGAGCACCAGTTCGCGCCCTGCGCAGTTCGATACGCGGAAGTGGAACCACTGGTAGAAGTCCGACAAGTGATCCTTGCGGATCGCGAGGTGCGCGGTTGCGCCCTCGATCGACAAGACTTCGATATTGCCGGCGTCGAACGCCGCGTCGATCAGGATCTGGCTCATTTCACTTCGATCGTTTCGCCCGATTTTCCGGGGAAGTTCAGGAACAATGCTTCGCTCATTTTCGGCGCGGCAAGGCCGGTGCCGGACAGCGGCGAGGCGGTGCTGGCGGTAAAGCTGGCGCGGCCTTCCCACAGCACCTTGCCGCTGGCGCGTTCGCGGATCGAAACCGCCAGTTCGGTCGAAACCTGGGCCTTCGGCTTGGGCGTCAGGTCGAACCCGATCCCGACCCCCAGGCCCGAGCCATAGCTGCCGGTCGATCCGCCGACCCCGACGCTGACCGGGCTGCCGCTGCGGTCGGGCTGGAAGGTGCTGCGGACCAGCCGCAACTGCGCGACCTGATCGCCCGCGCCTGTGCCCGCTTCGGTATAGCCGACCCGGACCAGCTGGCGCATCACCGCAGCGCGGTAAGTCTGCCATTCCAGAGTCGAGCCATCGCTGCCCGGTGCGGGTTCGACCGCGATCGTGCCCTTGCCGAGCGGACTGACATCCTCGGCATGGAACCGCGTGACCTCGACCGGGCCGACCGGGGTTACGCAGCCGGCCAGGGCGGCAAGTCCAACAGTCAACACGGCGATCCGCAAGCACTTCATCTCGGGCGACCTTTCACTCCAGAGCAGCCCTGCCGTTGTGGTGCCGATCAGCGCAGGATGCAAGCGTCAGGCAAAGGTCAGCGCCGCTCTCGCACCTCACCGGTGCGCTCGGGAAAGCCGGCGAACAGCGATTTGGACAGTCGCGCGGCGATCGCGTCGTCGTCCCAGCGCTCGTCTCCGTCGCGGCTGAACAGCTGGGCGCGACCTTCCCACAGCACCTGGCCCGTCGCGCGGTCGCGGATCCGGGTTTCGAGCCGGGTCGCGATCAGCGCCTTGCGCGGCTTGCTGCCATCGACATGGATCGCCATCCCAACCATCGAGCCGCGATTGGATACGCCGACGCTCATCTCGCCGCTGACCGGATTGCGCTTTTCCTCTGGCGGTTCGGCCTCGGACCGGACGATCCGGACCTCGGCGATCTGCGCGCTGTCCCCGCCCTGCCCGGCGAGATAGCCGTGCGAGACGAGCTGACCTTCGACCGCCGCCTCGAAAGTCGCGGTCAGCCGGGGGTCCTCCTCGCCTTCATCGCCCGGAATGCGGATCACCACGATCGGCCCCTTGACCAGCGCCGCCTGATCGATCCCCTCGGCGCGGAACCGTGCGACGTCGATCTGGCCTTCCAGCGATGGCGCGGCGCGCGGTGCGCGCATGCCCCAGCCCGGATCGCCCCAGCCACCCGGCTGCGCCAGCAGCGCGGTCCCGGTCAGGGTCAGCGCCCCGGCGGCGATATAGGGGAGAAGCTTGGCGGCAGATGCTTGCATGGATGGGCCCTCTGGCAGGTGAAACGATGTGCCCCTTCCCGCCCTCTCCTGTCTATCGCCTTGCCGGGGCATGAACGAAACCGAAAAGCCTGCATACGTTAACCACTTGCTTGGCTATCACTGCTAGGCCATCGCCCTGTCATGACCCAGAAATGTCCCGTCCTGGTAACCGGCGGCGCCGGTTATATCGGCAGCCACGCCGTTCTCGCCCTTGCCGACGCCGGCTGGCCGGTTTCGGTGATCGACAATCTGACCACCGGCTTTCGCTGGGCTGTGCCCGAAGGGGTGCCGTTCTATCAGGGCGACATCGAGGATCCGGCGCTGCTGGCCCGGATCTTTGCGGAACAGGGGATCAAGGCGGTGATGCATTTCGCCGGATCGATCATCGTCCCCGAATCGGTTGAGAACCCGCTGAAGTACTATCACAACAACACCGCCAAAAGCCGCGCGCTGATCGCTGCTGCGGTGGCCGGCGGGATCAAGCACTTCATCTTCAGCTCGACCGCGGCGACCTATGGCATTCCCGAGGTTTCGCCGGTCAGCGAAGACAGCCCCAAGCTGCCGATCAATCCCTATGGCATGTCCAAGCTGATGACCGAGATCATGCTGGGCGATGTCGCGGCGGCGCATCCGCTCAACTTCTGTGCGCTGCGCTATTTCAACGTCGCCGGGGCCGACCCACGCGCCCGCACCGGGCAATCGACTGCCGGGGCGACCCACCTGATCAAGGTCGCGGTCGAAGCTGCCCTGGGAAAGCGCGAAAAGGTCGAAGTATTCGGGACCGATTTCGACACCCCCGACGGCACCGGGGTCCGCGATTACATCCACGTTTCCGACCTCGCCAATGCCCATGTCCTTGCGCTCGAAGGCCTGATTGCCGAGCCGGAGCGGTCGCTGACCATGAATTGCGGCTACGGCCAGGGCTATTCGGTGCTCGAAGTGCTCGACGCGGTCGACCGGGTCACCAACCAGACGATCACCCGCGTTCTCAGCCCGCGCCGGGCCGGCGACCCTGATTCGCTGATTTCGGACAACCGCCGGATCAAGGCGACCCTGCCGTGGGTGCCGCAATATGCCGATCTCGATACAATCGTGGCCCACGCGCTGCAGTGGGAGCGAAAGCTCGGCGAATTGCGGTCTGGCGGTTGACTTCGCCGCGAGTCACCACTAACGGCCCACCTTCAATTTCAGCGGCGCCAAGCCGCCCCGAGGAAACCATGAAGATTCGCAACAGCCTCAAGTCGCTCAAGGGTCGCCACCGCGACAACCGCGTGATCCGTCGCCGCGGGCGCACCTATGTGATCAACAAGACCAACCGCCGCTTCAAGGCGCGCCAGGGCTAAGCGCCCTGGCTGGCGGGGCCGAGCGGCTCCGCGCTGGCATTCTGACGGCCCGCCTCCCATCCGGGGTGCGGGCCGAAAGTGTATTAACCGCAGGGGTTTGAACGTGTCCGACCGAGTGGAAGCCGTGGTCTTCGACATTGGCAAGGTGCTGGTCGAATGGGACCTGCGGCTGATCTACCGCGACCTGATTCCCGATCCGGCCGAGCGCGACTGGTTCGTGGAGCACGTGGTCACCCCCGAATGGCATTTCCAGCACGACGCCGGTCGCCCGCTGGCCGAGATCGTGCCCGAGCGGATCGCCCTGTTTCCTCAGCACGAGGCGCTGATCCGGCGCTATGCCAGCCACTTCGGCGATTCGGTTCCCGGCCCTGTGCCCGGTACTGCGGAACTGGTCGAGGCGCTGCACGCACGCGGGGTGCCGCTGTTCGCAATCACCAATTTCGGGGCCGAGTTCTGGCCGGAATTCGCCCCGCGCTTTCCGGTGTTGGAGCGCTTCCGCGATATCGTGATCTCGGGCGTCGAGCGGCTCGTCAAGCCCGATCCGGCGATCTACGCGCTGGCCGAGACGCGCTTTGGCCTGCCCGGCTCGGCGATGCTGTTCGTCGATGACAACGCCCACAACATCGTCGCAGCGAGCGATTGCGGCTGGCATGCTCATCACTTCAAGAATGCCGCCGGGCTTGAAGCTGAGTTGGTCCGGCGCGGGCTGCTCTGAGGATATTCTCTCGCAAAGGCGCTAAGGCGCTAAGGGGTTGCACCCGCCGCAGGCGGATTAAATCAGCCCCAGAGTTCAGCCCCAGAGTTGCGCCATCGGTCACAGTAACCTGAACAGCGTGGCTTCGCCGCTTGCGCAACATTTTCGCGCCTTTGCGCCTTAGCGAGAGCCCAAAAAAAGGGGGCCTATATACCTGCTTGACCCAATCTGGAATCCATCCATGATCGCGACCTATGCAGGAAGACGAATCGACCAGCGCGGGAGACATCTTAGCTAGAGCTTTGATGGCTGAAAGATCTGTCCCGCCTGACCTAATCCCAATTCCAGAATTCAGATATGCAGAACCGGCAGATTATGATGCTAGCCTTTCACCCGAAGCGGCACTTGCAAAGTTTCCGTTTGAGCCGATCACCGCAGTAACCCAGATCCACCGCGAGTTGGAAGTCGCCAGAGTTGTCGGAATCGCGGAGCATGCCATCTGGCGTAGGGACGGCGAGACAAGCCAAGCCTACTTTTTGATCGTAACAACGTGGTTTTGGAGCATCGAAACACCACTCGTGCACGACTTTTGGGTCACAGGTTATCGAGAGCGACTATTCCCAGCTAAGGGATACGGCATCAGTGGCGACAACTGGATCAAGCTTTTTGCAATACGATTTTGGTTCGCCAACTCGTCAACTGAATTGCCAAGCAAGCCCGCAGAGCCAACGGAAAGACAAGAGAAGCCAGTGGTCAGCAGGCAGGAATTGGCAAATTGGCACGAGGTGTTCAAATCGGTACATCCAAGTGCCGTTGAAGCGTTCGCCCAGCGCTCAGCCAAGGCGATGTTCCCGGACAATCATGTTCCTAGGTCATGGGTGCGGGAATTAAGAGGGCCTCAAAAGCGCGGAAAACCAGCAACTCGCCACGAATAGCGGCGAATATCCGGCGAATTAGCGGCAGATTTTGACGGCGATTTTTCATCCGTTCAAAACATCTCCATCAACCCGGCACACCGGGCAACTGATGGAGCGAAACATGGGACCGTGATTTAGCTGAAAACGAAAAAGGCCACCCGAGGGCGGCCTTCCCGAACCGGGGCCGATGGCCCGCGATCTGTCTGGAAAACAATCATCGCACCATCGGCCATCGGATGCAACCCACATCATGCGATGGAGGGACCAATGGTCTACATCTGCGCTTATTACCGCATCCGCTTTGGTCGTGTCGAACACGTCCGGGCGCACTTCCGCAGCGCTTAGCTAAGGCTTGGGCGCAGCCTTCTTTGCAACACCTGGGGGTCGCTTCGGCGGCCCCTCCTTTTGGCGCAGCTTGACGTTTTCCGGCAGCTCTGCGGGATCAACGCCGATGAACCGCTCCAGCGCCTCGCTGAACGGCATATCGAGCCCTAGCGGCTTCTCCCGCTTTTCAGTCATGCCTTGAGCATCTTGTAGGTGAGGCGTCCCGCAGTCTGCGCCAGCAGCGCGTTCACGCGGTCGCCCTCACCTATGCTGCGAAGATTGAAGCGCCATGTCATTTCGCCAAGATAGGCGTTCAGATGCTTGGGCGAAAGGAAATGATGCGTCCCGACGATCTGGCGCTTGAACAACGCCCAAACGCTCTCAATCCCGTTGGTGTGCAGGACATAGTGCCGGACATACTCGCCAACGCTGTGGTTCACCCGGTGGTGGCTGTAGTCACCTTGCAGGCCAACAAAAGCGCCATGCTCATCGGTCATGAGCGCTGCGCCGGTCTTCACGTTGTCGCGGATCACAGTCTGAATATTGCGGGCGCTTAGGTTCGGTGTGACGCCGGTCCGCAGTTCGCCGCCGCGTTCGAGCATACCCAGCACGGCAACCTTGCCTTTGCCGCCCTGCTTGCCGCCCGTGCGCTGCCACGCATGCTTGTTCTTTTCCTTGCCGCCGATGAACGTTTCATCGGCCTCAACCTCGCCGTCGAGCGGGCGATTGAACGACTGGGTTTTGATCGCGTAGCGCAGCCGGTGGGTCATGAACCAAGCGGTCTTTTGAGTGACGCCGATATCCTTGGCGAGTTGGGTGCTTGCGATGCCCTTCTTGTGCGACGTAATCAGCCAGATCGCCAGCATCCAAGACCGCAGCGGGATCTTACTGTCCTCAAAGATGGTGCCAACCTTGATCGAGAAGCGCTTCCGGCAATCGCCGCACTTGTGAGTGCGCTGGTCGGAGAAGTGATAGACCTTCACCGATTGGCAGTGCGGGCAGAACGCCCCGTTCTTCCAGCGGATCGCCGTGAAGTGGTCGATTGCGGCCTGTTCATCGGGGAGCGCGGCCATCATTTGAAGGATGGTGTCGAACTGCTGCATGGCGGGTTTCTTGCTCATGCAGCCTGATTAGCATGCCTTCCAATTTGGGTCAAGCATGTATATAAGTCTCAAAAAAAGCCCCCCGTCTTGCGACGAGGGGCGGAGGGGGCTGTTGAGGAGTGCCTGGGGCCGCTTGATAAGGGTGGGGGGCGCGGCCCTTCGGACCCTTTCGGGTCCGGCGGCTCAGGCGGCGCCGTTGCAGCTCTGAAGATCTTCAGCGCTGAGTTCGCCCTTCGGGGTGGCGAAGGTTGCAACCTTGCCAAAGGCCTTCACGACCTTGGCGCAGGTGTTGGCGGGGCGGGCACCGTCGACGGCGCCGGTGCAGGTATCGCCGGCGCAGTTCCAGACGACGCCATTGACGACCTTCTTGGCCGGAGCTTCGAGCGCTGTGCTCAGCTTGGCGGTATAGCGCGGCGCGGCGGCCTCAGCCGGCGAAACGGTGGCCGAGAAGCTGGCAACGGTGCCGAACAGGGCGAGGCCGGCAAGAACGGCGGTGCGGACGGTGCTGTGCGTGTTGGTCAAAGTCATTTTCTAAACTCCCCTTGGGTCTGGCACGCAGGGATCGAAGGGGTCCTGGGAGGGGAAGACTCGATTTGCGTTGCGAATCACTACCTATTACGATAGGTATTAAGTTGCAACTGAAAACTGTGCACCGCAGCAAAGATTTTTTTGTCGGTGGCGAAGCGAGAATCGGTTACAGCTCTCGCGGGTATGGGGAACGACTGATGGGTAAATTGCACGAACCGCTCAATGATATGCAGAACTGCGGGCTTCCCGCCGCGCTTGAGGTGATGGGCGAACGCTGGAGCTTCATGATCCTGCGCGCAGCCTTCAACGGCCTGCACCATTTTGAGGAATACCTTGGCGCGCTGGGAATCGCCCGCAACATCCTCTCGAATCGCCTCGCCCGGCTGGTCGAACACGGGATCATGAAGCGTGAGCATATGCCCGATGATCGCCGCAAGATCGAATACCGCCTGACCGAAAAGGGGCTCGACCTGCTCCCCGCCATGCTGGCGCTGCGCCAGTGGGGCGAAAAGTACGGCTGCGGCGTGCCCAACAACCCGGTGCTGTGCGACGAGCGCGACGGCTTGCCGATCGCCCCGATCGGCATCCACGCCCACGACGGCCGCGTGCTCGGCCCCAAGGAGCTCGAATGGCGCGAATCCGCCGACGTCGGCAAGGCGCGGGTGGAGTACGAGGACGAGGTGGTCAGGCCGGCGCTGAACGTGCTGCGGTGAGCGGAAGAGCTACACTTTCTTCCACCGTCATCCTGAACTCGTTTCAGGACCCATTTCGCCACCAAATCTGGAGTGCTGTGTAGCAACCGGCCTCTCGGTCTAGCTTATGAACTGACACATTGGGCCTGGTGGCACGATGGGCCCTGAAACAAGTTCAGGGTGACGATTTTGCTTTTTTGGCTCGGACTATGAGCCCTTTACAGGACGCTTGATTCGTTGGCAGTCTGCGGCAATGAAGTCGTCACCAATCTTGATCGTACTTTTGTTGCTGTTGGGCTGCGATCACGCTAAACCAAATCCCGTGCCCATCAAGGACCGCTTGGACGTAGCGGCAGTCAATGAAACCACTTGGCAAGATGTTGTCGCCTTGGAGTGCAAACCGGCTCGTTTGGATGCTTGTGGTGCAGATGGTTGCAAAATGAGTGAGCCGGTCGTTACCGTTCGTTGGGAACCAAAGGGAGTCTACCAACGATGCGATTTAAAAGGGTGCGACAGCTATCAGCCTGAGGTGTCTTATTCAGGAATATGGACCGAGATTTCTTTGCCGAAGCATGGGCTGCTAATGAAAGTATCGGCCGAAGGCGAATATATTGAAATTGCAACGATAAACGACACTGCGCTCGTCTATCGCGGCCAATGCACACGGCTGAAAATGCGATGACAATCTAGCTTCAATTACGTCAATCGCTTGAGCCCTCAAGCCCTAGGCGCCACCCGCCGATAGCTCAGCGCCTCGGCCACGTGGATCCGCCCCACCCCTTCGCTCCCCGCCAGATCGGCGATGGTCCGCGCGACGCGCAGCATCCGAGTATAGCCGCGCGCCGATAGCCGCATGGCTTCGGCTGCCTGCAGCAGCAGCTTGCGGCCCGGTTCGTCCGGAGTGCCGTGCTGTTCCAGCAGATCGCCATCGAGCTCGGCATTGCTGCGCCGCCCCGTCCCCGCCATCCGCGCGGTCTGGACGGCGCGCGCGGCTGCGACCCTCGCGGCGACCTGGGCGCTGCCTTCGGCCGGAGGCGGCAGGGCGAGGTCGGCGGCGCTGACCGGGTCAACCTCGACATGCAGGTCGATCCGGTCGAGCATCGGGCCGGAGACCTTGCTTTGGTAATCGGCCGCGCAACGCGGCGCGCGGGAACAGCCGAGCGCCGGATCGCCGAGGTGCCCGCAGCGACACGGGTTCATTGCCGCGATCAGCTGGACCCGTGCAGGGAAGGTGACGTGGGCATTGGCCCGGGCGACATCGACCACGCCTGTCTCGAGCGGCTGGCGCAGCGAATCGAGCACCGCGCGCTGGAATTCGGGCAGTTCATCCAGGAACAGCACGCCAAGGTGCGCCAGGCTGACCTCGCCCGGCCGCACCCGCAGTCCGCCGCCGGTCAGCGCCGCCATCGAGGCCGAATGGTGTGGTGAGCGGAACGGCCGGGTTCGGCTGATCCGCCCTTCCTCCAGCGTGCCCGCGACCGAGGCAACCATCGACACCTCCAGCGCCTCGGCCGGAGTCAGCGGCGGGAGGATCCCTGGCAGGCACGAGGCCAGCAGGCTCTTTCCCGCCCCCGGCGGCCCGATCATCAGCAGATTGTGCCCGCCGGCGGCGGCGATTTCGAGGGCGCGCTTGGCGGTCTCCTGCCCCTTGACCTGCTTGAGGTCGGGCCCGTGGCCCGGCTCCTCCGCCTCACCCGGCTTGGGCTGCGGCAATTGCTGGGTGCCCTTGAGGTGATTGAGCAGGCTGACCAGGTTCGGCGCCGGGACCACGGCCACGCCGTTCGCCCAGGCTGCTTCGCTGCCTTGCACCGCCGGGCAGATCAGGGTCAGGTCCTGCGCGCTGGCATGCAGCGCGGCGAGCAGCACCCCCGGCGAAGCGACGATCCGTCCATCGAGCGCCAGTTCCCCCACCGCGACGTAATCGCCAAGCTGCTCGGCATCGGTCACTCCCATCGCCGCGAGCAGCGCCAGCGCGATCGGCAAGTCATAATGCGAGCCTTCCTTGGGCAGGTCGGCAGGGGAAAGGTTGATGGTGATCCGCTTGGGCGGAAGCGACAGCCCCATCGCGCTCAGCGCCGAATGGACCCGTTCCTTGCTTTCGTTGATCGCCTTGTCAGGCAGGCCGACCAGATTGAAGCGCGGCATGCCGGGCGCGATCTGGCACTGTACTTCGACAGATCTTGCCTCCAGCCCCAAATAGGCAACCGTCTGAACCAGCGCGACCAAGTAAATCTCCACGCTCTTAAGTGCGAATACTTGGGTGATGCCGCCTGGCGCAGCGCTTGTCGAGCCGATAGAACCAAATTGGCGTTAACCCCTATTTAACCTGCTGCCTTGGCAAGGCGGTAAGGGGCGCAGGCCGAATAGGGTCGCATGCGCCGCTTGATCATCCTGCTGCTTTCGCTTCTCGCCCTGGCCCAGCCGGCCACGGCGCGCGAACGCGTGGTGATCGAGGAAACGGTCGAGGTCACCGAATATGTCGACGAGGGCGGCTCGGAACGCGCCGTTGGCGTTGCGCCGGTGGCGATTCCCAAGGGGATCGCGCGGTTCGGCCCGTTCGTGGTGCTCGACGGGACCCGCGCGGCAATGGTCGACGTGACCGACAGCGCCAGCCCGGCCCAGTTCGCGGCGATGGTCAAGGCCTATCCCGGGATCGCCCGGATCGAGATGATCGACGTCCCCGGCACCGAGGACGACCGCGCCAACCTGAAGCTGGGGCGGATGATCCGCGCCCGGGGGATGACCACCTATGTCCCGGCCGGCGGCTCGGTCCGCTCGGGCGGGGTTGAACTGTTTCTGGCCGGTGAGCGGCGGATTGCCGAGCCCGGCGCCGAGTTCGCGGTCCATGCCTGGGTCGACGAAGACGGCCGCGAGGCGACCGACTATTCCGCTGATGCCCCGGAGAATCGCGCTTACCTGGATTACTACCGGGAAATGGGCCTGCCCGATCCCCAAGCCCGCGCGTTTTACGCGATGACCAATTCGGTGCCGTTCTCCGATGCCAAGTGGCTGACCGCCGCAGACATGCGCCAATGGGTGGCTCTTGATTGAGTGCGGACAGGGCCTCCACCCTGTCCTTTGCAACGCCCGCCCGCTCCCCCTGCCCAACCACCCGTTAAAGGTTGCCCTGTGGGTGGTTGGGCCGGGGGAGCGGGCCGGCGTTGCAAGCCAATCGCGGAGGCGATTGGCGCACCAAACAAGGGACTCATCTATTGACTCATACCGGCACCCCTTGTAACGGCGCGCCTCTGATCCGGGCTTTGCCCCGCACACAAACAGATTTCTGAGGTTTTGAAATGAAGCGTACCTTCCAGCCCAGCCGCCTTGTCCGCGCCCGCCGTCACGGCTTCCGCGCCCGCACGGCTACCGTTGGTGGCCGCAAGGTGCTTCGTGCCCGCCGCGCCCGCGGCCGCAAGAAGCTCTCCGCCTGAGCGAAAGCCAGACGATGTCGGTCCTGACCAAAAGGGCCGATTTCCTAGCAGCAAACCGGGGCTTGCGGATCGCACGTCCCGGTTTTGTGTTGCTGGCCCGGCCCAACGGGCTGGATGAGATGCGCTGGGGCATCACCGTTACCAAGAAGATCGGCAACGCGGTGGTCCGCAACCGGATGAAGCGCCGGTTCCGCGCGCTGCTGCGCGAACTGCTGCCGCAAGCCGGCCTGCCGGCACACGATCACGTACTGATCGGCCGCGAAGGCGGGGTGGAGCGCGATTTCGCCAAGCTGCGCGAGGAACTGGCCATGGCCTTGTCCCGCGCCGCCGAGGGCAAGGGCGATCCGCCGAGGAAGAGAAAATGAATTCACGCAGAGGCGCAGAGATCAAGGAGAGGCGTAGACGAGTGGCTCTTGCGGCGAAGCCGCTTGCAATTCGTACTGCTGCGTTTGGCGCGGCGCAGGGATTAAGAGCGGCTTCGCCGCAGGCACAGCATCTCCGTGACTCCACTTCTTCTCTGCGCCTCTGCGTGAACGATCAAAGATGAAACGCCTGCTGATCCTGATTGCGCGGGGCTGGCAACTCGGTCCATCGCGGGTCCTTCCGCCTACCTGCCGCTATGCCCCGTCGTGCTCGCAGTATGCGATCGAGGCGCTCGACAAGCATGGCACGATTAAGGGTGGCTGGTTGGCCCTGAAGCGTATATTGCGCTGCCACCCATGGGGTGGGCATGGTTATGACCCGGTGCCTTGATCGGCACCGAACCCACCCCATCTGACCTAGAACGATTTTCCAAGCAGGGGCCCCCAGTGGACAACCAGAATTACCGCAACATGATCCTGGCCGGGATCCTGACCGTGACGATCCTGCTCGGCTGGGACCAGGCGATGCGGTATTTCTACCCCAACGCACACGCGCCCAAGCCGGCCGCAACCGCCAGTGCCGCCCCAACCCCGGCGGCCAGCGACGCAGTCAAGAAAACCCGCGAGGGCGGGCTGACCAATCCGGCCGACATTGCGCTGGAAGCAAAGGACATCAAGACCGCGCTGGCCAGCCCGGCCCGGGTCAGGATCGAAGCCCCCGGCCTGTCGGGTTCGATCAATCTGGTCGGCGGGATGCTCGATGACCTGTCGGCCAACCGCCATACCGCCACGCTTGACGCGGCGCAGGGCGCGCAGCGGATCTATTCCCCCGCCGGCACTCCGGCCCAGCAATTCGCGCAGTTCGGCTGGACCATGGGCGACGGCGTCCCGGCTATCGCCCTGCCCAACGCGCAGACGGTCTGGACCGCTCCCGCCGGAGCCAAGCTGACCCCGCAAAGCCCGGTCACGATCAGCTGGAACAATGGCAGCGGACAGACCTTTACCCTGACCTATGCGATCGACGCCGACTACATGCTGACCGTCACCCAGGGGATCAGCAACGCCGGCCCCGCGCCGGTTGCAGTCAAGCCGGTCGCGCAGCTCAACCGCACCGACAAGACCGCTGCGGTCGACAGCTTCAATGTCCACGCCGGACCGTTCGGCGCATTCGATGAAACCGTCTCGTTCGGGCCCGACTACAAGGACCTGGCGGAAGCCAACACGGTAACCAACCAGGGCAACCCCAACTGGATCGGGTTCACCGACATCTACTGGATGAGCACGCTGATCCCGGAAAAGGCCGGCGCGACCAGCGATTTCCGCAGCCTGGGGGGCGGGATCTTCCTGGCCAACCTGTTCTATCCGCAGGTCGCGATCGCACCGGGCCAGCAGAGCAGCCGCGTGACCAAGCTGTTTGCCGGTGCCAAGGAAACCGAAGTCCTCGATCGTTATGAGGCGGCGGGCATTCCGAACTTCGGCCTGGCGATCGACTGGGGCTGGTTCCGCTGGTTCGAAAAGCCCATCTTCTGGCTGCTCAAGAGCCTGTTCGACGCGGTCGGCAATTTCGGCGTGGCGATCATGCTGCTGACCGTAATCGTCAAGGGGATCATGTTCCCGGTATCGCAGAAGCAGTTTGCCAGCATGGCGGCGATGAAGGCGATCCAGCCGAAGATGAAGGCGCTGCAGGATCGCTACAAGGACGACAAGCAGAAGCAGCAGCAGGAAATCATGGCGCTGTACAAGCAGGAAGGCGTCAACCCGCTGGCGGGCTGTCTGCCAATCTTCCTGCAGATCCCGGTGTTCTTCGCGCTCTACAAGACCCTGATCGTCTCGGTCGAAATGCGCCACCAGCCGTTCGCGCTGTGGATCAAGGACCTGTCCGCACCCGATCCGCTGCACATCCTCAACCTGTTCGGTTTGCTGCCGTTCGACGTGCCCAGCTTCCTCGGCATCGGCGTGCTCGCGCTGCTGCTCGGCATCACCATGTGGCTGCAGTTCAAGCTTAACCCGGCGCAGATGGATCCTGTCCAGCAGCAGGTCTTCGCGATCATGCCGTGGATGATGATGTTCGTCATGGCACCCTTCGCAGCCGGGCTGCTGCTTTACTGGATCACCAACAACCTGCTGACCATCGCCCAGCAGGCCTACCTCTATTCTAAGCATCCGGCCCTGAAAGTGCAGGCCGATAAGGATGCCGAGGATGCCAAACGGGCCCAGGCCCGCGGCAAGTGACCGGTGACTGACGAACCAGACCTGACCGAGTCGGCGCGCAAGCTTTTCGCAGGGCGCGTCGAGTTCCTGCTCAGCGCCCCGGCGCTGAAGTTCCTGCCCGAGCCGGACGCGCCCGAGATTGCCTTCGCCGGGCGATCAAACGTGGGCAAGAGCAGCCTGCTCAACGCGATCACCGGGCGCAAGTCGATCGCCCGCGCCTCGGTCACGCCGGGGCGGACGCAGGAGCTCAACTTCTTCGAGGTGGGCGAGCCGACCCGGCTGCGGCTGGTCGACATGCCGGGCTATGGTTATGCCAAGGCCCCGCTCAAGGTGGTCGAGAACTGGCGCCGCCTGATCCGCGATTTCCTGCGCGGGCGGGTGGTGCTCAAGCGCACCCTGGTGCTGATCGACAGCCGCCACGGGGTGAAAGACGTCGACCGCGAGATGCTCAAGATGCTCGACGAAGCCGCGGTCGGTTACCGGCTGGTGCTGACCAAGGCCGACAAGATCAAGGCCAGCGAACTGGAGGCGGTTCTGGCCGCGACCCAGGTCGAGGCGCGCAAGCACTCAGCGGCCTATCCGGTGGTCCACGTCACCTCGGCCGAAAAGGGCATGGGGATTGCCGAACTGCGCGCGGCGGTGCTGGAGGATGCGGCGGTTTAGGCCTCGTTGGCAAATTTCCAAGTGAATGGATGACCGCTCCATGCGGTTTCACTTGCAGTTGGGAATGGCCACTAAGTCGGGGAAAGCGGACCCACGTCTCAACAAATAACTCCGTCGCCCCGTGCTTGACACGGGGCTTGGATTTCCTTGCGGCATCGCGTTTGACATGGGGTGCAAATGGAAAAGGGCGGCTGGGTCTACATCATGTCGAACCGCTATCGGGGCGGGACCTATGTGGGCGTCACCTCCGATCTGATCCGGCGCGTGTGGCATCACCGCGAAGGCACAGGATCGATTCATGTCGCGGACTTCAACAAAAAGCGGCTGGTCTATGCCGAGCGCCACGCGGAGATCGAGCCCGCGATCGCGCGCGAGAAGTTGGTCAAGAAATGGCGCCGTGAATGGAAATTCGCGCTGATCGAAAAGGAAAACCCGGACTGGCTGGATTTGTGGGACCTGTGGTATCCGAACGAGGTAGCGTCGGAAGGTGACGCCGAAAGCTAGCCAAGCCCCGTGTCAAGCACGGGGCGACGTGAATGTTTGAGTGCGGTTGGCTACCGCTCATCTGTCCTAGTTATGATGTCCGCATTTCACACACTTGCCTTCGCCTTGCCCGCTAATCAGCCATCGCAATGGTCGTTCGAGGTAAATACCCTTGCATTGCTCGCATAAAATGAAGCGTGAGAGCAGACCCATGGTAATCATACTTCCGTATATCAAATAATGGTTTAGCGAGAGGAAGCCTGCAAGCGACACCAGTATGGCGATAATGCCGAGTGGCCTGATCTGTTTGGCTCGTTCGAATCTGCTCACACCTCGGCCCTTACTCTACTGCTGATCGCCGCCTACTTAGCAAACAATTGCCCCAGATCGGCGAAGGCCTTCATCTCGATTGCGTTGCCGCTGGGGTCGCGGAAGAACATCGTGGCCTGTTCGCCGGCCTGGCCCTTGAAGCGCACGTAGGGTTCGATCTCGAACTTGGTGCCCGCGGCCCTGAGCCGCGCGGCCAGCGCCTTCCAGTCCGCCATCTCCAGCTCCAGGACGATCCCAAAGTGCGGCACCGGTACGCCATGGCCGTCGACCGGATTGTTTCCGGCATCGTCGGCGCGCTGACCGGTGCAATGGGCGACGATCTGGTGGCCGTAGAAATCGAAATCGATCCAGCTATCGGACGAGCGCCCTTCGCTGCAGCCGATCACCCCGCCCCAGAAGGCGCGCGCCGCGGCAAGATCGTGGACCGGAAAGGCGAGGTGGAAGGGGCGCAGGCTCATGGTTGTTCAGACTCGACAGAATTTTGATGAACGGCTAGCCGCTAGCGCATGAAGCTGATCATCGGCAACAAGAACTATTCCAGCTGGTCGCTGCGCGGCTGGCTGGCCTGCAAACAGTCCGGCCTCGCCTTCGAGGAGATCACCGTCCCGCTCTATGGCGAGGACTGGGATGCCCGCAAGAAGCAGACCGAGGGGATCGAGCCCAGTTCGGGCAAGGTTCCGGTGCTATGGGACGGCGATGCCGTAGCCTGGGACAGCGTGGCGATTATCGAATATCTGGCCGACAAGGTAGGACGTGAGCGCTTCTGGCCCAAAGCCGATGATGCCCGCGCCTTTGCCCGCTCGATGGTCGCGGAAATGCACAGCTCGTACCAGGCGCTGCGCAGCGAATGCCCGATGAACGTACGCCGCCGGGTCGAGGATTGGGAAATCAGCGAGGCCGCGCGCAGCGACGTGGTCCGGATCCTGACGCTTTGGGCCGAGGCCCGCGCCCGTTTCGGCAAAGGCGGCCCTTACCTGTTCGGCACTTTCAGCGCTGCCGACATCATCTATGCGCCCGTAGTCAGCCGCTTCATCACCTATGGCATTGGCGTTCCGGGCTTTGCGGTCGCCTATATGGAAGCGATCTGGACTCACGAATGGATGCAGGTCTGGATCGACGCGGCCGAGGCAGAGGAATGGGTGATCGAGCAGTGGGAAGAGCCCAGGGGAGCGAAATGATCCGCCGCTTCATCCTGGTCCTCGCAGCGCTTTCGGCGCTGTGGTCCCTTCCCGTGCGGGCCTGGGGCGAATACGGTCACCGCACAACGGCGGCGATTGCTTTGGCCAACATCAAGCCGCAGACCCGCCAACGGATCGCACTGCTGATGCAGGCCGAGCGCGGACTAGGCACGGCGACCTGCCGGGTCCGCAGCCTGGGCGATGCCGCTGTCTGGCCCGATTGCATCCGCCGCGACGGTTGGCGCTGGGGCTATTCATTCCCCTGGCATTACCAGACCGAGCCGGTCTGCAAGCCTTATGATCCAAAGGCCAATTGCGCCAACGGGAACTGCGTTTCCGCGCAAATCGAGCGCAACCGCCGAATTTTGACCGACCGCAGTCTTCCCGCGGCCCAGCGGCTTGAGGCACTGGCCTTCCTTGCCCATTTCATCGGCGATATCCACATGCCGCTGCATTCGGGCGACAACAACGATCAGGGCGGCAACGCGATCAAGGCGATGTACGGCGATGCCCCGGTCTACAACCTCCATGCGCTATGGGACGGGGCCCAGGCGGAACGGGCAATCAGTTCTGCGGTGCCGCCGCTGGTCCGGCGCTATCCGGCGGCAGACCTTGCCGCGCTAGGTAGCGGAACACCCGCCATCTGGGGTGAGGAAAGCTGGCGGCTGGCGCGGCAGGTCTATACCCGCGCCTTTGGGTTCGATCCCTGCCAGGGCACGCCGGCACCAACTGTGGTGATCTGGACGAACCAGACGATCGAGGCGACCTTGCCCGATGCGCGGCTGCGCCTGACCCAGGCCGGGCTGCGCCTTGCCCGGGTATTGGACGAGGCGTTGGGCGGCTAAAACTCGCTCCCGTCCTTGCGCTTCTGGCGCCCTTCCGCAGCGAACAGGTGCATGTCGATATCGGGATAGTGGCAGTCGGTTTCCGATGGACGCCCGATCGCGACGAAGGTGCACGGCGCGTCCGACCGGTTGATCAGGAGGTGACCGTTGCCATCATTTTTGGGGAAGGCCGCGACATCGCCCGCCAGCATCACGGTTTCGCCGCTGTCATCGACCAGCACCGCCTCGCCGCTCAGTATCACCACCAGCTCATCCTCGCCTTCGTGCCAGTGGCGCTGGCTGGACCAGGCACCGGGCTGGAGAACCACATGGCTCGCGCCGAAATCGCTCAGGCCAGCAGCCGGAGCCAGCCGGCGATACCAGCGGCCCTGAACGACATCAGCATATTGCGGAGGATAGCCGGTGGCGTTGGTCCGCGGGATCGCGTCGAGATCGAGTTTGGGCATGGCGGCGCTCCGTCTTGCGGGAGAAGAGCATACACCATATGCCAGGCCGCAATGAACAGCAAAGTCCTCCCGCTCGCCGAGGCCCTGATTGCCTGTCCCAGCGTCACCCCGGCGGCGGGGCTGGTGTTCGATTGCCTTGAAGCGCAGCTGCGCCCGCTGGGGTTCGAGGTGCACCGGGCCATATCGGGCGAGCCGCCACACGGACCGGTCGAGAACCTGTTCGCGGTCCGCCGCGGGCCCGAAGGCAGCCGCCACTTCGGCTTTGCCGGACACGTCGATGTCGTCCCGCCCGGCGAGGGCTGGACCAGCGCCCCCTTCGCTCCCGAAGTGCGCGGAGAACTGCTCTATGGGCGCGGCGCGGTCGACATGAAGGGATCGATCGCGGCGATGGTCGCCGCCGTGGCCGAAGTGCCGCAGGATGCCGGCACGATCAGCTTCACTATCACCGGCGACGAGGAGGGCCCGGCGATCCACGGCACGGTTGCTTTGATCGAGCATATGCGCGCTGCAAATGCGATCCCCGATCTGATCCTGGTCGGCGAGCCGACCAGCGTGAACCGCCTGGGCGACATGATGAAGATCGGCCGGCGCGGGTCGGTCAACATCTGGCTGGAAGTCGAAGGCGGCGAAGGCCACGTCGCCTATCCGCACTTGGCCAACAACCCGATCGGTCCGCTGGTCAACATGCTGGCGGAACTCAACGCGCTGGTCCTTGATGAAGGGACCGACTGGTTCCAGCCCAGCAACCTCGAAATTACCGACATCACGGTCGGCAATCCCGCCACCAACGTCATCCCGGCCAAAGCCACAGCGCGGCTGTCGATCCGGTTCAACGATCTCCACAGCGGGCAGGAACTGGCCGACCGGGTCAACGCGATCGCGGCAAAGCATGGCGGCACTGCGCGGCCGATGATTTCGGGCGAAGCCTTCCTGACCCCGCCCGGGGCGTTCTCTGCGATGATCGCCGATGCGGTCGAGGCCGAAACGGGCCTGCGGCCAGAAGCCAGCACCACCGGCGGGACCAGCGATGCCCGGTTCCTGCGCGCGCTGTGCCCGGTGATCGAATTCGGCCTGTGCAACGCGACGATGCACAAGCGCGACGAGGCGGTGGCGGTGCCTGATCTCGATGCCCTTGCACGGATCTATACCCGGGTGGCCAAGGCGGCTCTGGCAGGTTGATTGCGATAGCCGCGACAGCCTGTTAGGCTCACCGGTAACAATCTTACCTGACGGGGGACGCGCATCATGGACCGGCGGCTGACACTCTATATCCTGATTGGCATGGCGCTGGGGGTCGTGGTCGGTCAGGTGCTGCACATGTCGGTCGAAGCCGGGGTGATCAAGGAAAGCATCGCCCCCTGGTTCAAGCTGCTGTCCGACATATTCCTCAACCTGATCAAGATGCTGGTCGCCCCGCTGGTACTTTCCACCATCGTCGTCGGAATCGCTCACATGGGCGATTCGACCGCGCTGGGGCGGATTGGAGTGCGGGCGCTGGCCTGGTTCATCACCGCCAGCCTGATCTCGATCGGGCTTGGCCTGATCATGGTCAACCTGCTTCAGCCCGGGATAGGCGCACCGATCCCGGATGCCGCCGCCGCGGCCAAGGCGGTGGGCGAGGTCAAGGAACTCAAGGCGACCGAATTCATCCTCTCGGTCTTCCCCAAGAACGCCTTTGAGGCG
The DNA here is from genome assembly GCF_002440635.1 of Novosphingobium sp. UBA6272. Classification (GTDB taxonomy): domain Bacteria; phylum Pseudomonadota; class Alphaproteobacteria; order Sphingomonadales; family Sphingomonadaceae; genus Novosphingobium. Next base: position 26,278 of record NZ_DJUW01000028.1, read on the forward strand.
ATGGCGACCAACAACATATTGCAAATCCTGGTCTTCTCGATCTTCGCCGGGGTCGCACTTTCGGCAATCGGCGAGAAGGGCTCGGCGCTGGTCCGCGGGGCCGATGCCCTGGCCGAGATGATGCTGCAGATTACCGGCTATGTGATGCGCTACGCCCCGATCGCAGTGTTCGGCGCGCTGGCCAATGTGGTGGCGGCCAGCGGGCTTGAGATCCTCAAGACCTATCTCGAACTGCTGCTCGAATTCTATTTCAGCCTCGCCCTGCTGTGGGTGATCCTGCTGGGGATCGGGGCGCTGTTCCTCGGCGGCCGGATCTGGACGCTGATCCGCTATATCCGCCAGCCCATGATGATCGCCTTCTCGACCGCGTCGAGCGAGGCGGCGCTCCCCAAGATGTTCGAACAGCTTGACCGCTTCGGCGTGCCGCGCCGCATCTCGGGCTTCATGCTGCCGCTGGGCTACAGCTTCAACCTCGACGGATCGATGATGTACATGTCGTTTGCGACGATATTCATCGCCCAGGCCTATGGCATCGACCTGCCGATCGGCACGCAAATCATGATCCTGCTGACCCTGATGATCTCCTCCAAGGGCATTGCCGCGGTGCCGCGCGCTTCGCTGGTGGTGATCACCGGCACGCTGGCGATGTTCGGCCTGCCGGTCGAAGGCGTCGCGATCATCCTCGCGATCGACCAGTTCCTCGACATGGGCCGCACTGCAACCAACGTGGTCGGCAACGCGGTTGCCACTTCGGTGATCACCAAGTGGGAAGGCATGCTGGAGGTCGAGGAGCCCGAATTCGTCGAGCATCCCCACGCCCCGGCGCACACCGTTGCATCGGGCCGGGCCGGGCTGGAGCTCGACCCGTCGAACTTTGAGGATGACAGGAAGTAAGGGGTTCACGCGAACCCCCTTATTTCTTCCTCGGTTCCATCACCTTCGCCTTGAAGGCGCACAAGTCAACCACCGGGCAGCGCCAGCATTCCGGGGTGCGGGCCTTGCAGATGTAACGGCCGTGCAGGATCATCCAGTGGTGCGACCCGACGCGGAACGGCGCAGGCACTTTCTTTTCCAGCTGCTTCTCGACCGCCAGCGGGGTCTTGCCCTTGGCCAGACCGGTACGGTTGCCGACCCGGAAGATATGGGTATCGACCGCGAAGGTCTCCGCCCCGAAGGCGCAGTTCATCACCACATTGGCAGTCTTGCGACCAACCCCGGGGAGCGTGGTGAGCACATCGCGATCGGCCGGGACCTCACCGCCATGATCGCGCACCAGGATCTCTGACAGCGCGATCACGTTCTTCGCCTTGGCGTTGAACAAGCCGATCGTTTTGATGTGCTGCTTGAGGCCCTCCTCGCCCAGATCGACCATCTGCTGCGGCGTCTTGACCGTCTTGAACAAGGCCCGCGTCGCCTTGTTCACGCCGACATCGGTCGCCTGGGCGGACAGCACCACCGCGACCAGCAATTGGTAGGTGTTGCCGAATTCCAGCTCGGTTTCGGGGGACGGGTTATCCTCCGCCAGACGGCGGAAGAACTCGAAGATGTCGGCTTGCTTCACGGCGCGGGCGCGGCCTCCGGCTTGGGATGCGCCGCTTTCCACTCCATCGCCCGCAGCACCCGCTTTTCGACTGAAGGGTGCGTGTAGAACAGCACTTCCTGCAGCGTCGAGGGCCGCGGATAGCGATATTCCGCCGTCTTGACCAAGGCGCTGGCGAGCGCGTCCGGTTCGTTCACCGTGCGCAGTGAATAAGCATCAGCCGCGCTCTCTCCGATCCGGGTCAGGCTGTTCTGGATCGGTGTTGCGAGCAGGCTAAGCACCGATACCAGCACCATGAACACAGGCAGTCCGCGCGGTTCATGGAGCTGCGCATCGCTGCCAAGCATCCGCGCCGCCCAGGGGAACAGCCGCTGGATCAGCCACAGCGCCAGCGCGGCGAGCAGCGGGAACAGGATCACATAGCGCCAGACGTGACCGAGCTTGTAGTGCCCGGCTTCATGCCCGGTCACCGCGCGCACTTCGGCCAGCGAGGCTTCCTTCAGCGCGATATCCGAAATCGCGATCCGCGCGGTCGGCCCCAGCCCGGCAACATTGGCGGTGAAATACTCGGACTGGCGCGATCCATCATACATGAAGATCCGGTCGTGCGGGATCTTCACGTCATCGGCGATCTGTTCCAGTGCGGTGCGGACTTCGCCCGGCGGGACCGGTTTGAATTCGTTGAACAGCGGCATGATGTAGGCGGGGGTCGCCACGAGCATGACCAGCGTCACCACTCCGGTGAAACCCGCCCCCCACAGCCACCAGCGCTGGCCGGCCTTGCGGATCAGGGCATAGATGCCGAGCAGAAACAGCGCGCCAAGCACGACCCCGATCGCCTCGCTGAGCGCCAGTTGGCCCAGGAAATCGCCGAGCGGCTGCTTGGTCATCCCGTAGCTGCGCTCGCGCCACCAGCTTTCGTAGATCGTCCAGGGCAGGCGCAGCAGATCGCCGATCAGGTAGAAGGCACCGGCGGTGAGCAAGGTGGCGAGCGCCCAAGGCATACCCTTGCGCTCTTCGTCTTCCTGTTTTTCGGCCGCTGCATTCGCCGCTGCCGCCTCCCCGCCTTCTGACGCGTCCGGCTTGGGCTCCAGACGGGCGGCCACGCGGTCAAGCAACCGGAACCGGATCATGATCCACGCGGCCAGGATCGAAACACCTACCCCGACAATCAGCATCACGTGATTGCCCATGGTATAGGCCTCGGCCTTGGCCAGCGCCTCCGGCCCCAGCGAATCAATGTAACGCGCAGCTTCCTGCGCCGGTGCAAGTGTGGTGCTCACGGGTTTCTCCCTCCCCGGTTGTGTGTTATCTTAATAAGGCACTTCACCCCGCAGGCAAGAGCTCAGCGCATCCAGCGCTGCATTGCGGGGTATTCTGCCGACGTGGTCAGGCCCCACCAGGCCAGCAATGGCACGCCGAACGGCTGGCCGGCCTTGAAAGTCTCGATCAGGTGATCCGATCCGCCCTTGTAGCCATGCGGGTGGAACAGCACCTCCAGCGGCACGTTGCAGGCCCGCGCCGCGGCGACCGACCAGGCGATGGCGGCCATCTCGTCGCCCCCGTCCGCCGTCACCGCATCGGGCTCGCCCCGCCGCTCGGGATCAAGCACCGCGAGATGTCCGGCCTCATGCAGCAGGTCGCCGGGATAAGAGGGAACCGCCGGATCGATCACCAAGCGGCCTTGATCGACCGCCAGACCCGGCAGGAACGTCGCGCCCTCGATCGGCTCAATCGCCACGTCAAACCCGGCTTCGAGCAGAAAATCACCAATCACCTGCGCCGCCGGGGCGCCGCCCGGTTCATGCCAGGGCAGCGTGGACAGATTCACAGGTCCAGCACCTGCGGCATGGTGTAGCGTCCGGCCGGCTTGCCGATCAGCCACTGCGCCGCGCGCACCGCGCCTTTGGCGAAGATCCGGCGGTTCTCGGCAAGGTGCGACAATGCAATCCGCTCGTCGTCGGCAAGGAAATGGACCGTATGGTCTCCCGCCACGGTCCCGCCGCGCAGCGCCGCAAAGCCGATGTCGCCTGCCCGCCGCACCCCGGTGATCCCGTCGCGCCCGCGCGCCGAATGAGCCGCCAGATCGATCCCGCGTCCTTCAGCGGCGGCCTCGCCCAGCAGCAGCGCGGTGCCGGACGGCGAATCGACCTTCATGCGGTGATGCGTCTCGACCACTTCGATGTCCCAATCCTCGCCCAGTCGGCGCGCCGCCTCGCGCACCAGATGGGCCAGCAGGGTGATGCCGAGCGAGGTATTGCCGGTCTGCAGTACCGCAATTGCTTCACCCGCACTGTCGCACAGCCAGTGGTGGCGCTCTTCCAGACCGGTAGTGCCGACAACGATCGGCACGCCCGCGGCAATGGCCGCATCGAGGTTGCCTTCCAGCGCGGCAGGGGCCGAAAAATCGACCAGCACGTCGCTGCCGCGCGCCAGGGCCAGCACATCGTCGCCCTTGTCGACACCGCCCGAATGGACCGCGCCCGCCGCCGCGATCGCGTCGACCAGCGCCGCCCCCATGCGCCCTGCGCTGCCGATAATGCCGATTCTTGCCATTGCAGTCCCCAGTTCCGCCGTGCTTCATGGGCGACATGAGCCAAATCCGCAACATCGTGATCCTGACCGGGGCAGGGATTTCCGCCGAGAGCGGGATCGAAACCTTCCGCAGCGCCGGAGGCTTGTGGGAGAATCACCGGGTCGAGGATGTCGCCACGCCAGAGGCTTTCGCGCGCGATCCCAATCTGGTCCTGCGCTTCTATGACATGCGGCGTGAGGCGATCCAGGACAAGCAGCCGAACCCGGCTCACTTCGCGCTGGCAAAGCTGGAAGAGCGCTGGCCCGGCAAGCTGCTGCTGGTGACGCAGAACGTCGATGACCTGCACGAACGTTCCGGATCGCGTCGGGTGCTGCACATGCACGGTGAACACCTCAACGCCTGGTGCACGAGTTGCGACGTGCGCAGCCGCTGGACCGGCCCGTTGTTCGATCGCCCGCCCTGCTCGGTCTGCTCGGCGCGCAGCCTGCGCCCCGATGTCGTCTGGTTCGGCGAGATGCCTTACCGGATGGGCGAGATCTATGCCGCGCTGCGCGAGGCCGATCTGTTCGTCTCTATAGGAACCTCGGGTGCGGTCTATCCGGCGGCGGGCTTCGTCCAGAACGCAGTCGAGCTTGGTGCGCAGACGCTGGAGCTCAACCTGGAACGCAGCCAGGGCTCGCACATGTTCCACGAAAGCCGCCTGGGACCGGCGAGCCAAGTCGTGCCGCACTGGGTCGGGGAGATGCTGAGATGAGCGAACACCGCGGCAGTTGCCATTGCGGCGCCATCACGCTGGTCCTGCGGGAAACGCCGGCAGACGTCGCCGAGTGCAATTGCTCGCTGTGCCGCAGGACCGGCGGGCTGTGGCATCACACTGTTCCGGCGATGGTCACGGCCGCGGGCACCGGCGTGGCCTATAGGCAGGGCGATTGCATGCTCGACACCTGGCATTGCGCAACCTGCGGCTGCACCACGCACTGGACCCCGGTCGATCCGGACTATCCGCGTATGGCGGTAAACCTCAGGATGTTCGAACCGGAGCTATGGCAAAACCTGCCGCGCCGCTTCATCGACGGCGCGAGTTACTGAACCGCGCAACCCCGGCATTCGGGATCCTCGGCGATCCGCATCGTCCGCAGGCTGGGCACCAGCCCTTCGAACAGGTGCAGTTTGCCCCATTGCGGATCGCCCAGCGCGGTCTTTCCTTCGAGGATGACGCGAATCGCCTGCATCGCCGCGAAGGCCCCGATCATCCCGACCATCGCCCCCAGCACGCCATCGGCGGCGCAAGTATCGCAATCATCGGCATCGAAGGCATCGCCGACGAAGCAGCGATAACAGCTGTGCCCTTCGCGGTGCCCGGCAAAATTGGCAACCTGGCCCTGGAAGCGGCCCAGTGCGGCGCTGGTCAGCGGGATCCCTTGCCGGACGCAAGCGTCGGAGATGGCGAGCCGGGCGGCGAAGTTGTCTGTCCCGTCCACCACCAGGTCGGTCTTGGCGATGTAGCTGTCGGCGTTCGAAGGATCGATCCGGACCTTGCTTTCCTCAACCCGGATCGCCGGATCGAATCCTTCGACCCAGCCCGCAGCCATCTCGTTCTTGGGCTGGCCGACATCGTGCCGCTGGTAGATCACCTGCCGCTGCAGGTTGGACAGTTCGACCGAATCGCAATCGAGCAGCCGCAAGTGCCCGACCCCGGCGGCTGCGAGATATTGCACTACCGGGGCGCCGATCCCGCCAAGGCCGATCACCGTAACGCGTGCCTCGGCCAAGGCCACCTGTCCCGCGCCGCCCACTTCGGGCAGAACGATATGGCGGGCAAAACGATCGAGGCGTTCGGGCGGAAGGACCATCGGCACGGCCTTATGCCAAGGCGGGCGCTGCGCCAAGGGCGGGGTTCTATTGGTTCACGCAGAGGCGCAGCGATGTCCTGTTCGCGGCGAAGCCGAGTTCAAACCTCCAGCATCGTGGATGCCATAATGCCCGGGGTTCGAAAATCGCCACCGGCGGCTGTGCTGCGCCTCTGCGCCTCCGCTTTCTTCTCTGCGCCTATGCGTGAACCATTCCGCCCTTGCCGACTCCTCGATGATGCGGCACTTAATCGGGCAATTAAATCAAAAATGGGACGAGCGATGCATTATGCCGAGTTGCGCCAGGTGCGCGAAGAGCTGACCGGGCCGGGCGGACAGTTCGAGATTGTCGAGGAAGAGATCCTTGGCAACCGGATCAAGACCTTCAAGGCCGCACCCCCTTCGGTCCGCGAATTCTGGCTGTCCACAGTCGCTTGGGGTGACCGGCCCTACCTGATCTACGAAGGCGAGGTCACAACCTATGCCCAGGCCCACGCCCAGGTGAATGCCCTGGCTGCCTGGCTGGAGACGCAAGGTGTCCGGCCCGGAGACCGCGTGGCGATAGCGATGCGCAACTACCCTGAATGGCTGATCGCCTATTGGGCCTGCCTTTCGACCGGCGTCGCCGCCGTGGGCATGAATGCCTGGTGGACCGCCGAGGAGCTGGACTATGCGCTCAAGGATTCGCAGCCCAAGGTCCTGATCGCCGATGCCGAGCGACTGGCCCGCTACCGCGAACTCGTCCCGCACGGAATCAAGCTGGTCGGCGTGCGGCTGGCCGACTATCCCGCCGACGTCATCCCGTGGAGCGAGATCATCGCCGCCGGCGGAGCCATGCCGCAGGTTGCAGTCGATCCCGATGCCGATGCCTGCATCTTCTACACCAGCGGCACCACCGGCTTTCCCAAGGGCGCGCAGCTCACCCACCGCGGCTGCATCGCGAACCTGATGAACATGCTCTATTCGACCACCGCGCAGGCGCTGGCGACCGAGCGCGCTACCGGCATCGCCCCGCCGGCCGAGGCGCCGATCCCGGTCTCGCTGCTGACCACGCCGCTGTTCCACGTCACCGCCAACAATTGCGGCGCTTACCTGACCAGCGCCGCGGGCGGAGCGATCGTGCTCATGTACAAGTGGGATGCCGGCGAAGCCCTGAAGCTGATCGAAAAGTACGGGATCACCGGGGTCAGCGGCGTGCCGATCATGGCCCGCGAGATCATCAATCACCCGGACTTTGCGAAAACCGACACCTCGACCCTGTCCGGCCTGTCCGGCGGCGGGGCGCAGGTCCCGCCCGAGCAGGTCGGCGAAATCCATCGCAAGATCCCGGCTGCCAGCCCGACCACCGGCTATGGCATGACCGAGACTTGCGGGATCATCACCTCTGTCGCAGGTCCCTATTTCATCGACCGGCCCGACAGCGCCGGCCCCTATATGCCCAGTTTCGACGCCAAGGTGGTCGACGATGCAGGCAACGAACTGCCGCAGGGTGAAGTGGGCGAGCTGTGGGTGCGCGGCAGCCCGGTAATCAAGGGCTACCTCAACAGGCCCGATGCCACGGCGGAAACGATCACCCAGGGCTGGCTCCACACCGGCGACATAGCGCGGATCGATGCGGACGGCTTCGTCTATATCGTCGACCGCAAGAAGGATCTGGTGATCCGCGGCGGCGAGAATATCAGCTGCACCGAAGTCGAAGCCTGCATCTATCGCCACCCAGCGGTGGCCGAATGCAGCGTGTTCGGCGTGAAGGACGAGCGGATGGGCGAAGAGATCGGGGTCGCGGTCTACCTCAAGGAAGGCCACGCGCTCGACGAGACCGACCTCAAGAAGCATTGCCTTGACCACATGAGCAAGCACAAGGTCCCGCGCCACGTCTGGTTCCTGCCCGATCCGCTGCCGCGCAACGCCAGCGGCAAGTTCCTGCGGCGCGAGCTCAAGGAACATCTCAGCAAACTGGTTGAGGAGGCCTGAGCCATGGGTGATCTTGACGGGCGCATCGCGCTGGTAACGGGCGCTGCCAAGGGCCTTGGCGCGGCCACGGCGCGGGCCCTGGCGGCCGCAGGCGCAAAGGTCGCGGTGACCGATATGGCGGCGCCGGTTGATCTGGCGGCCGAGATCGGCGGGATCGCCTGCGCGCAGGACGTGACCAGCGAAGCCGACTGGGCCGCGACGATGGACTGGCTCCGCAGCGAGGCCGGCGGGCTCGACATTCTGGTCAACAATGCCGGGCTGTGGCTGTTCAAGCCGATCCTCGAAACCACGCTGGACGACTGGCGGCGGCTCCACGCGGTCAATGTCGAAGGGGTGTTCCTCGGCACCCGCGCGGCGGTGCCGTTGCTGGCCGAACGCGCGCACCTGTGGCGCGGGGGGACTGCGATCGTCAATCTGTCTTCGGTCGCGGGGATAGAGGGCGCGGCCGGGGCGACCTGCTACAACAGCACCAAGGGCGCCGTCCGGCTGTTCACCAAGGGCTGTGCCAAGGAGTTGGCCGCGGCCCGAGTCCGGGTCAACTCGGTCCACCCCGGGGTGATCGACACCGACATGGGCCGCACGCTGATCGACGATTTCGCAGTGGCGCAGGGCGTGGGCGGCAATGAGGTGCTGGCCAACGTGTCAGCCATGCACCCGCTGGGCCATCTCGGCGAGCCGCAGAACGTGGCCGATGCAGTGGTGTTCCTCGCCAGCGACCGCGCGGCTTTCACGACTGGGAGCGAACTGATCGTCGATGGCGGCCTATCGGCCTGACTCCTGTGCACATCCCGGTGCATAAGCCTGTGCACCGGCTGTGACCCGCCTGTTCATTTAAAGTGGAGGAGCGGTTCAGCTCTCTAGCTGCCGCAGCAGGCTGCGCACGTCGCCGTCCATGTCGGCATCGCGGGTCCGCAGGTCTTCGATCAGCCGCACCGCATGGATCACGGTCGAGTGATCGCGTCCGCCAAACTTGCGGCCGATCTCGGGATAAGAGCGCGGGGTCAGCACCTTGGCCAGATACATCGCCACCTGGCGCGGGCGCACCACCGCGCGGGCGCGGCGCTTGCTGGCCATTTCGGTCCGGTCGACCCGATAGAACTGGCAGACGGTGCGCTGAATTTCGTCGATCGTGATCCGGCGGCGGTTGGCCGAAAGGATGTCGGTCAGCTGTTCTTCGGCCAGCTGCAGCGACACGGCCTGGCCGGTCAACTGCGCATAGGCGATCAGCTTGTTGAGCCCGCCGACCAGCTCGCGCACGTTGCGGTTGATCGTCCGAGCGAGGAACTCGACCACGTCGGCCGGGACATGAGTCGGGCTGAAGCGCTGCAGGCGGTGTTCGAGGATCGAGCGGCGCAGTTCGATGTCGGCCGGCTGGATGTCCGCAACCAGGCCCATGCTGAGCCGGCTGAGCAGCCGCTGCTCGACGCCGTCCAATGCCTGCGGGGCACGGTCAGCCGCGAAGACCAGCCGCTTGCCTTCGGCCAGCAGCGCATCGATCGTATAGAGCAGTTCTTCCTGAGCGCTCGCCTTGCCGATGATGAACTGGATATCGTCGACCAGCAGCAGATCGAACCCGCGCAGCCGCGCCTTGAATTCGATCGTCTGGTTCTGGCGCAGCGCCTGGACGAATTCGACCATGAAGCGTTCGGCCGAGCAGTAGAAGATCCGCGCCCTCGGATGCGCCACCAGATAGGCATGGCCGATGGCATGCAGCAGGTGGGTCTTGCCCTGGCCGGTTGCCGCCTTGAGATAAAGCGGCGCGAACTGGGGAGTCTCGGTCGCCGCCATGCGCTGCGCGGCGTTGCTGGCCAGCACGTTGGCGCTGCCGGTGACGAAAGTGGTGAAGGTCAGCGAAGGATCGAGCCCGATCGAGCTCTGCCCCAGCGAGCCAAGTTCGGCCGCGCCCATACCCAGGGCATCGCCCGGCTGGGCCGGAGGGTTGGTATCGTTCGAACGGCGCTGGCCATCGGCCGATCCGAACCGCAGACCCTGCGGAGCCCGGCGGGCCGGCGAAACCGAGATGCGGACATTGCGGATATCCGGGCGGGCAATCTTCCAGGCCAGCGAGAGGCGGTCGGCAAACCGGTCTGCGACCCAATTGGCCGAAAACTCGGTCGGCAGGAACAGATCGAGCGTCCCGTCGTCTTTGGCAAAGCTGCCAAGCTGAATCGGCTTGATCCATTGGCTGTGAAGCTGTTGGCCCAGATCCTTGCGCAAACCCTGGCTGATATCAGCCCAGTCCGCCGCCAGATCCATCGCCTCTTGCTCCTCACGCAGCCGATCCGCGTCAGACATTTCTGAAGCGGAAGGCTTGCCCTGCATTCCGCCCATTCCCGTTCCCGTCACTTCGGTACGCCCCCGTACGAATACATTCAAACTGGCGTACGCTGGCGCACGCCTCGACACATCGGCCGCCCTCTTGCCGATGTAGTATGCTGTTTTTTGCTGTGATGCCCGGTGAGCCCGAAGGCCGCCGAACCATGATCGTTTTATGGACGGTTCCACGGCGAGGGCAAGGCGATCATAGTAAAAAAACTGAAATAAAGTCCCTTGACTCTATCGGACCCCTGCAATTCTCCGGATGGGAAATCAACGCATTGAAAGCACTGTAGTTTTTGAATGCGGGCAATGCGAATCGCCGGAATCCATGACCTTAGTGCGACGCAGCATTTACCTTGCACTGCACAAGCAAAAGGGCCCGCCGGTCAACCGGGGGCCCTGCCATGCCTTCGTTCCGCTTTCGTCCCGCGAATCATCGCGGGACCAGCCGAATCAGAGCGAAGCGACTCGCTTGGTCAGCCGCGACAGCTTACGTGCCGCGGTGTTCTTGTGAAGCACGCCCCGAGCCACGCCGCGAGCGAGTTCCGGCTGAGCTTCCTTCAGCGCTTCGGCAGCGGCGCCCTTGTCGCCACCAGCCAGAGCCGATTCGACCTTCTTCACGAAGGTGCGGATGCGGCTCATGCGGTTGCCGTTGATTTCCGCGCGGCGTTCATTGCGGCGGATGCGCTTCTTGGCTTGCGGCGTATTGGCCATGTTCGTCCTTAAGAATCTCGTGCAAAACGGGAGGCCGGAATGGAATCGGCCCCACGGGAAGCGCGGCCCTTAACCGCGAGGCCCCGAATCGTCAAGCGTAACGCTTACTTTTGGCACCTTGCACAATACCAGGTGCTGCGCCCGCCTTGGGGCAGACGCTGGACCATGGCGCCGCAGCGGGTGCAATCCTGCCCGTGCCGGTCATAAACCTCAAAGCGTTTGGAGAAATAGCCGAGCTCGCCATCCGGCTGGGCATAGTCGCGCAAAGTCGATCCGCCGGCTTCGATCGCTTCGGCGATCACGGCGCGGATTTCGGGGACCAGCCGCGCCAACGCCGGGCCAGAGACCTTGCCGGCCGCCTTGTGCGGATCGATCCCGGCCCGGAACAGCGCCTCACAGACATAGATATTGCCGAGCCCCGCAACGATCCGCTGATCGAGCAGCATCAGCTTGATCGCCGCGCTGCGCCCGGCCAGCGCGGCCTTGAGGTGCGCCGCAGTCAGCCCCTCCCCCACCGGTTCGGGTCCGAGCGCGGCAAAGGCCGGCCACTCAGCGAGCTGCGCCTCTGCCACCAGATCGACCGAGCCGAACCGGCGCGGATCGCACAGGGCCAGCACATGGCCGCTTGCTGTCTCCAGTACCAGGTGGTCGTGCTTGCCCAGTTCCTCCGGCTCGATCCGCCAGCGCCCGGACATGCCGAGATGGAAGATCATGGACTGGCCGCGATCGGTATGGATCAGGCCATATTTGGCCCGGCGCGACAGCCCGGTGACCGTGGCCCCGGTCAGGACCTGGACCAGATCCTGCGGAAACGGACGGCGCAGATCGGCGCGGCGCGTCTCGACCCGCGCCAGACGCGCGCCATCGAGATAGCGGGCCAGACCGCGTACGGTGGTTTCGACTTCAGGAAGCTCCGGCATGGCGGCTGGTTAGAGCCAGCATGGCGCGACGACAATCAGTTTCTGATTGAAACTAAAAAGCCCGGGCGCTAGGACCGCGCTCAACCAAAACCGCATCTCGGGAGAATGCACATGTCCGCTTCGCTTCACGCTACCTCGGTTCCTGCCTTCATCGGCATGCTCGGCAACATCAAGGCCTGGCTCGACATGGCCGCTGGGACCGGCAACGAAGCCGATCTGCTCGAAGCCAGGCTGACCGACGACATGTTTCCGCTGGTGCGGCAGATCCAGATCGCCTCTGACGCGGCAAAGGGCGCCGGTGCGCGGATGACCGGAACCGAGGCGCCGGCCATGCCTGATGAGGAAAAGACGTTCGCCGAATTGAAGGCGCGCTGCGACAAGACCATCGCCTATCTGCGGGGCCTAGATCCCGCAGCCTATGACGCTGGCGCTGACCGCGAGATCGTCATCACCTTTCCCAATGGCGGCGGCGTGAAGTTCGATGGCCAGACCTTCCTTAGTGGTTTCGCCCTGCCCAACTTCTATTTCCACGCCACCACCACCTACGCGATCCTTCGGGCGGGCGGCGGACCGCTCGGCAAGCAGAACTTCCTTGGGCACCTCGCCCCCTACATGTTCGCCCCGCCTGCCTGATCACGATACCTTCACCTTCTAAGCACTGGCACCGCGCCCGCCTTGTCGCTAAGGCGCGGTGCCATGAGCGATACAGTATCCTTTGGTTACGAAGAGGTCTCTCCCGAGGAGAAGACCGAGAAGGTCGGCGCGGTGTTTTCCAGCGTCGCCAAGAAATACGACGTGATGAACGATGCCATGTCGGCCGGCATGCACCGTCTGTGGAAGGACAAGTTCGTCCGGCGGGTCAAGCCGCAGCCGGGCGAGCAGATCCTCGACATGGCCGGCGGCACCGGGGACATCGCCTTTCGCATGGTCGCGCACGGCGCGACGATCACGGTATCCGACATCAACCAGGACATGCTCGACGTCGGGATCGAGCGGGCCATGGACAAGGGCCTCGATAGTCTCGTCTGGTCCCGCCAGAATGCCGAGACCCTGACCTTCCCCGACCGGTTCTTCGATGGCTACACGATCGCCTTCGGGATCCGCAACGTGACCCGGATCGATGCTGCCTTGGCCGAGGCCTACCGCGTGCTCAAGCATGGCGGACGGTTCTTCTGCCTCGAATTTTCGACCACCGAATGGCCGGGCTTCAAGGAAGTCTATGACGCCTATTCACACCATCTGGTGCCGAAGTTGGGGCAGGCAATCGCCGGCGATGCCGAAAGCTATCGCTACCTGATCGAATCGATCCGCCGCTTTCCGCCGATGCCGGAATTCGAGGCGATGATCCGCCGCGCCGGTTTCGTGAATACCCGGGTCGAGCCGATCCTCGGCGGGCTGGTCGCGATTCACTCGGGGTGGAAGATCTGACCCGCCCCAGCACCCACGTTTTCCGTTTGCTGCGCTGGGGCCGGACCTTGGCGCGGCACGGTGCGCTGCGCGGGATCGAGCGCGATCCCAACACTCCGCCGCAGGTTCGCCGGCTGATCAAGATCGCGCGGCTCGGCACCTTCCAGCCTCGCGTTCCCGACTATGCCGGGGCCTTTCAGGCTATCGGCCCGGCGGCAATCAAGCTGGGCCAGACGCTCGCCACCCGCCCCGATATCGTCGGCGAGGAAGCAGCGCACAATCTGCTGAGCCTGCAGGACAGCCTGCCGCCGGTGCCTTTTGCGGCGATTCGGCGCGAGATCGAATCGAGCTTCGGCAAGCCGCTCGAAGCGCTGTTTGCCAGCATCGAGGAAGAGCCGGTCGGCGCGGCCTCGATCGCCCAGGTCCACCGCGCGGTCACCACCGAAGGCCGGACGGTTGCGATAAAGGTGCTGCGCCCGGGGATCCGCGAAAAGTTCGGCGCCGACATCCAGACCTACGAATGGGCCGCCGCCCATTTCGAGGCGTTGGGCGGCGAGGCGGCGCGGCTGCGGCCCCGGCTCGTAATTGCCAACTTCAAACGCTGGACCCTGCGCGAGCTTGACCTGCGCCGCGAAGCGGCGTCAGCCTCGGAACTGGCCGAAAAGATGGCCTCGACCGAAGGTTACCGGGTTCCGGCAATCGACTGGGACCGCACCAACGGCCGGGTGATGACGATCGACTGGATCGACGGCATCAAGATCAGCGAGACCGATGCCCTGCGCGCCGCCGGGCATGACCTGAAGGCGCTGGCCCAGCATCTGGTGCTGACCTTCCTGCGCCAGGCGATCAGCCTCGGCTACTTCCATGCCGACATGCACCAGGGCAACCTGTTCGTGCAGCAGGACGGGTCGATCGCGGCGATCGATTTCGGGATCATGGGCCGGATCGACCGCCGCGCCCGGCTGTGGCTCGCGGAAATACTCTATGGCCTGACCACCGGCAATTACCGCCGCGTCGCCGAGATCCACTTCGAAGCGCAATATGTCCCGAGCTATCACTCGGTCGACGAGTTCGCGACCGCGCTGCGGGCGGTGGGTGAGCCGACCCGCGGCCGCCCGGTCAGCGAGCTGTCGGTCGGGCAGATGCTTGACAGCCTGTTTGCAATCACCCGCGAATTCGACATGCAGACCCAGCCGCACCTGCTGCTGCTGCAAAAGACCATGGTGATGGTCGAGGGGCTGGCGACCCAGCTCGATCCCGAGATCAACATGTGGGACGTCGCCGCGCCTTATGTCCGCGAGTGGATCCGCGACGAGCTTGGCCCCGAGGCCGCGATTGCCGATCGGCTGCGCAAGGATGCTGAGACGCTGCTGCGCCTGCCCGATCTGGTGCGACGGATCGAGGACAAGTTCCCGCCCAAGGGCGGCGCACCCGAGGCGCCGCCGCTGCCCGATGTGGAGCTGATCTGGGACCGCAAGCCCGGCACCGAGCGCAGCTGGAGCGGCTATCTGCTGGCCGTGCTGGCAGGCGGCGGCGCGGTCTGGGCGGCGCGGGCGCTGGGCTGGTTCTGAGCCAATGGACCTCGAAGCCCTGCTGGCTCATTTCTTCGGGACCGACGATCCTGCGAGCCTGACCGAGGACGAATTCGAGCGGGCAATCGAACGGCTCAAAATCGGCTTTGGCGTGGAACGCGATGCAGGCCGCAAGTTCGCCTTGTGGACAATGCTTCACGCTTTCGATCACGCCCCGCTTCCGGCCGAGGCCTTTCCCAAGGACCCCAAGCTGAAAGCCGCCGCCGAGGACTACCTCAGCGCCGCCTTCCGGCTCGAACGGTTCGGAGACGGCGATGCCTGAACCGGCGGTGCTGTTCGTCTGCCTGGGCAATATCTGCAGATCGCCGCTGGCCGAGGCTGCGTTCCGCGCCGAAGCAGCTAGAGCGGGTCTCAAGGCGCAGGCCGATTCCGCCGGGACCGCCAATTACCATATCGGCGAGCCGCCCGATCCGCGCGCAATTCGCACTGCGGCGCGGTTCGGGATCGATATCTCGGGCTATCGCGGGCGGCAGGTGCAGCGCGCCGACTTCGAGCGGTTCAGCCATATTCTGGCCGCCGATCACACCAATCTGGCCAACCTGGAGCGGATTGCGCCCGCCGGGCATGGCGCGAGGCTGTCGCTGCTGCTCGATCTGGTTCCCGACTGCGCGGGTCAGGCCGTGGCCGATCCCTGGTACGGCGACGAGGAAGGCTTTCTCGTCACCTGGAACGAAGTGAGCGCGGCCGCCCGCGCCCTGGTTACGGAGTTGCAAGAATGAGCGCCGAAAGCGTCATGGCCTGGCTGGCCGAACATGCCCCCGATCTGGCCCTGATCGACCATTCCCGCTCCACCGCCACGGTGGCCGAGGCGGCCGACGTACTGGGGGTCGAACCCGGTCGGATCGCCAAGACCCTGGCCTTCCGGGTCGGCGAGACGGTCTACCTGCTGCTGGCACGCGGTGATGCCCGGCTCGACAACGGCAAGTGCAAGGCCGAGCTGGGCGGACGCCCGCGAATGCTCGATCCCGAGGAAACGCTGGCGGTAACCGGTCATGCGGTTGGCGGAGTCTGCCCGTTCGGGCTGGCCAGCGACCTGCCAATCGTGGCCGACCGCTCGCTGCTGGCCTATGAAACGGTCTTTCCCGCCGCCGGATCGCAGACCAACTCGCTCGAGCTGACGCCGCAGCGGCTGGCCGAACTGGTCGGTGCGCGCTGGGTCGAAATCTGCAAGCTGCCCGAATAAAGCAAAACGCCCCGAACCGCTTGGATTCGGGGCGTCTTGGTCTTTTTGCGCTAGATCAGTGGATCAGAAATCCACGCCGAGCCGCACCCCGATCGTGCGCGGCATGATTGGCACCACGTATGGGCGCTGACCGCACTGGCCGCACTGCAGGAAGCGCGAGACCTGGCCGCGTTCATCGAACACGTTCGAAGCGAACAGCTCCAGGTTGAACTTCTCCCATTCCATCCCGAAGGCCAGATTCACCGTCGCGAATTCCGGCAGTTCGCCGATGATCGCGGCTGGGCCAGCGCGCACTTCGCTGGGGGCCGAGCTCTGATACGAAGCATTGACCTGACCATAGGCCTTGGTCGTCGCGCCGACTTCAGCAGTATAGCGCATGGTGGCCGCGGCCTTGAACTTCGGTGTGATCGGCAGACGGGTGCCAGCCGGCGACGAAATCGAATTGCCAGGACCGGTGCAGGCATAGGTCGGATCGTCGATCGCGCAGAGGTTCTTGGTCATCTTTGCGTCGGTATAGGCCGCATCGACTTGCAGGCTGAGCGGGCCGCGGTTGTAGGCCATGCTCAGGTCTATCCCGCGGATCCGGGCGTCGGGACCGTTGTGGATTTCGGTGAAGCTGTTGGCGCCCAGGAAGCTGAACTGGAACTTCTTCCAGTCCTGCTGATAGATCGCACCGTTGATCCGGAAGCCGGGGGCCAGCGTCGCTTTCCACCCAAGTTCATAGTTGTAGAGGAAGTCCGGAGCATAAGGCGCGACATCGGCGCGGCGGTTGATGCCGCCCGGACGGAAGCCCTTCGATGCCGTGGCATAGAGCAACAGATCGCTATTGGGCTTGTAGTTCAGGTTGGCGCGCCAGGTGAAGCCATCATCCTTGGCCCGGACGGGATCGACGCCGCTGCCGTTCCAGACACCCAGGTTGGTGCACGGGCTACCCGCCACAACCGGCGGTGCCAGCGTGACGCCCGGCGTACCCGCCACCGGACGCAGGCGCGAGCCGGTGGTGGTGAAGCAGCCGGCTACGCCGGTACGCGACGAACCCGCCGCATTGTAAGGCGTGGCGGAGTAATTCCCGTTGGGATTGCGGCCAAAGCCGAAGAACCCGACCAGCGTGTTGTCATACTTGAAGTACCGGCCACCGGCGGTGAATGTCAGCTGATCGGTCAGATCAAAGCTCAGTTCACCGAAGGCTGCATAGTCCTTGTCGACGCGGTACTGCTCGGTCAGCCACAGCGTGCCCGGCAGGCCGTTAACCGAGACCAGCGGGCCGAGGTTGGCGACCTGGTAATCCTGGTGGATGTCGTTCGTTTGGCGCTGCCAGAACAGACCGGCGACCAGACGGATGCGGGCGTCCGAAGGCGATGCGATCCGCAGTTCCTGGCTGGCCTTCTTGAAATGATCGCTGCCGATCACCTTCTGGCTGGGGTTGATCGTGTTGCCCAACGAATCGGTGAAATAGAAGTAGCCGGCGAGACCGCCGTAGCTCGAATAGAGCGAATCGTAGGCTTCGGCGTAGTCGGTGTAGTCGCTTGAGCTGGCGGTCTTGCGGTCAAGATAGGCACCGGCATAGGTGATGTCCCAGTTTCCGATCTTGCCCTCGATGGTCAGGGCCGCCTGGGTGAAGTGATCTTTCCGGTATTCCGGGAAGAAGTGCTGCACTTCCAAATCGCCAACCGACGGATCATAGGCGAAGGACCCGCGCGAGCTGGTGCTCTGGTACATCACGGCGGGCGTGATGGTCCAGTTGTCATCCAGCTCGATGCCGAGAGCGGCGCGACCACCGATGGTTTCGGCTTCGTTGTAGTCAGCTTCAACAAAGGCCGCATTATTCATCCGGATGCCGCCGTTGGTCGCGGGCGGGCAACCCAGCGGGTTGGTTTCCGGCAGGAAGGCGCGGCAACCTGGCACGTTGTCGATATAGCCCGCGTCACGCTTGTAGTAGCCGACCACGCGGATCGCCATCTTGTTGTTGATCGGGGCATTGGCAAAGAACTCTAGCTTGCCTCCAATCTTGCCGTGTGCGACCGAATTGACTTCGAAATCCGCTCCGCCTTCTACCTTCGAAGGGTCGGGCTTGTTGGTGATGATGCGGATCGTCCCGGCCTGCGAGGAGGCACCATAAAGCGTGCCCTGCGGTCCCGAAAGGCTTTCGATCCGGGCGATGTCATAGACGTAAACGTCAAGGTTGCCGCCAATCGTCGTGACCGGCTGTTCGTCGAGATAGACACCGACCGAAGGCAGCGAGCCCGAGTGGTTGCCGTCTCCGCCCGAAGCGACGCCGCGCATGTAGATCACGTTGACACCAGGGGTGCCGGTGCCCTGGAACGAAACCGAGGGAAGCTGCTGGGCATAGCCGCTGAAGTTCGAGATGTTGAGCTGCTCAAGCTTCTGCGTGCCAATCGCCTGAATCGAGATCGGAACGTTCTGCAGGCTTTCCGAGCGCTTCTGCGCGGTAACGACGATTTCGGTCGAATCCGCTTCGTCTTCGGCTGCGGCATCCTGAGCCAGAGCCGGCGACGCGATCAGCGCGGTCGATGTGAGCAAAGCCGCAAAAGTGGCGCGGCGAGTGGTAATGCGCATTCTGTACCCCCTATTCCCTTGGGTTTCAGGATTGACCCTGATTCGTGCTCAGCTTCCCGTCAAGCAGCCACGTTAAGAAATTGCCAATCGGCGGCAAAGCGTGGCAGTTTTACCACGTTTTCGGTGCGTCTGGGTAACAATCCAAAACCGGACCCAGCGCTTCGCGCAACGGATCGAGTTGCGCTGCAAACGGCTTCCAGGCCTCGGTACCGTCGCGGAAGATCGGCTGACGGACCTGCTCCGAACTTGGCGTGCGAACCGCGCGTTCGGTCTTGTGGAAGGCGAGGCAAGCCTCTTCGAATTCGACCCCGCAGAAATCGAGCAACTTGCGGACCTCAGTCTCGGTATCGTCGACCATCCGTTCATAGATCACGCGGTGGACCTTGCCGGGCTGGACCCGTTCAAAATGGTCCATCAACCGCACATAATCGCGGTAATACCGGCCCATGTCGCTGAGCGAATAGGAAAAGGCCTGGCCCTTGGCGAAGTGCTGCTTGAAGTTCGAAAAGCAGCAGCCGAGCGGATGGCGCCGCGCATCGATAATCTTCGCATGGGGCAGGATCAGGCGGATATAGGCGACGTGCATCCAGTTGTTGGGCAGCTTGTCGATGAAGAACGGGCGCTCGCTCTTGCGCTGGATCCGGCTGCGACGCAGGAATTCCTCGCCTTGCCGGACCAGTTGCTCGCCCGTCAGGCGCGGCAAGTTGAGCGGGTAGTCCGCCGCTCGCCTCGCCAGCGCCGGAATATCCGGCAGCTCGGTCGTGCCCTCGATCAGGCTGTGGCTCGAAAGGATCTGTTCGACCAGCGTCGATCCGGCGCGCGGCATGCCGAGCACGAAGATCGGGTCGCTGGCATCGCTGCCCTGCCCCGCCGCGCTGGCGAACAGATCGGGCGTGCAGACTTCGATTATCTGGTCGACCAGCCGCTCGGTCTCGTCCGCGTCATAGTCGAGGTCTGTCCGGCGCAGCGCGTTGGCGGCGGCATAGTGGCTGAATGCAGCCGCGGGCTCGGCGCGATCTTCGTAAGCCTTGCCCAGCGCGAAATCGAGGTGGAAGCGGTCTTCCTTGGCCAGGTCCGTTCCTGCCAGCGCCGCTTCCATCGCGGCGAGATCGGCATCGCTGAACTTCACGGTCTTGAGGTTGGCCAGGCTCCACCAGACTTCGCCCAGGCTCGGCATCAGGTCGATCGCCTTGCGATAGGCCGCGATCCCTTCATCGAGCCGACCAACCGTCTTGAGCATGTGGCCAAAGCTCATCCATACCCTCGGCTGGTTCGGGGTCTTGGCCAGGACCTGCTCGTATAGCACGATCGCTTCTTCGAAATCGCCGATCCGGCCGAATGCGGCGGCCTTCAAGTTGGCGTGACCGGGGTTCTCGGGCTCTTCGGCCAGCACCTGATCCAGCTCGGCGATCGCGTCAGTCGCGCGGTTCTGGCGGTAAAGCACCAGGGCCAGATTGGCCCGCGCCGCAGTGAAGCCGGGCGAGAGTTCCAGCGCACGGCGCAGCAGGTTTTCGGAATCGCGGTAACGCCCGATCCGCCCGGCGACTTCCGCCAGCATGCGGATTGCGGCGACTTCGAACGGATCGTCCTTGAGCAGGCCGCGCAGCAGGAATTCGGCCCGCGGAATGTCATTCGCATTCATGGCCAGGGCCGCCTCGATCAGGCGCGGCGGGTATTGGCCAAGGCGGGATAGCCAGCTCTGGTTGGTAAGCTTGTTCATCGTGCCCGCAAGAAACATGGTGACGCGGCGCAATCAAGCGATAGGTTGCCCCTGGAAGGGGAAAACATGAACCGCAAGCTCGGGTACTGGGCGCTCCTCGCGCTGGTGATCGGCAACATGGTCGGCTCGGGAATCTACGTCCTGCCGGCGCAGCTTGCCCCGCTGGGCTGGAACCAGTTCGCTGGCTGGGGGATTACGGTGATCGGTGCCCTGGCCTTGGCGCAGGTGTTCTCCGCGCTCGGTGCCAGACTGCCGTTAGCAGGCGGACCCTATGCTTTCGCCACCGCTGCCTTCGGACCGTTGGCAGGATTTACCACGGCCTGGGCCTATTGGGTGATGAGCTGGGTCGGCAATGCCGCCGTGGCGGTCGCCGTGGTCAGCGCGTTGGCGCTGATTTTCCCCGCGATCGGTTCGACCCAAGGCGTGCCTGCCGTTCTGGCGGTGGCCTGTGTCTGGGTAGTAACTCTGGTCAACATTCGCGGTGTCCGGGCTGCGGGGCGGCTGCAGGAAGTGACCGTCGTGCTCAAGCTTCTGCCGCTGCTCGCGCTGATCGCGATCGCGCTATGGCTGTGGTTGACTGGCGGCAAACGCGCGCCCAATCCGCAAGTCCCTTTTACCGGCGACAAAGTAGCAATTGCCGCCGGTCTGACCTTTTGGGGCTTTCTTGGGCTGGAAGCAGCCACCGTGCCGGCCGACAAGGTTGAGAACGCCGCCCGCAACATTCCCCGCGCCACCATGATCGGGGTGGCCCTGACCGGGCTGATCTACATCGGGATCTCGGGCGCCTTCGCGTTGTTCATGCCGATCGCTGATGCCGCCGCTTCGCCTGCTCCCATTGCCAGCTTTCTGGGCCGCTATCTGGGCAGCGACGTGGCGATGGTGGTCGCCCTGTTCGCAGCGATCAGCGCCTTCGGCACGCTTAACGGCTGGGTCCTGGTCCAGGCCGAAATGCCGTGGGCGATGGCCAAGGGCGGAGTCTTTCCGCAGTGGTTCGCAGTCGAAGGGCGGCACGGTACTCCGGTCCGCTCGCATCTGGTTTCCAGCGGTCTGCTTACCGCGATAACCCTGATGAACTATTCCAAAGGCCTGACCGAACTATTCGCTTTCATTGCTTCGGTCAGCCTTGCTGCCGGTCTGGTCGCCTACCTGTTCGCCGCACTATCTGCACTGCGATTGATGCGAGACCAGGCGCTGACTGTCATCGCGGCGCTGATCGCGGTCGCCTTCTTCGTCTGGGCTGAATACGGACTCGGCCTTGAAGCGATGGTCTATGCAGGGCTGCTGATCGTTGCCGGCCTTCCGGTCTACTGGCTCGTCAACTCCGCAAGATCTTCCGGATGAACGGCCGATCTGCCAGGATCGCATGCGCTGCATTATGCCCCGGCGCGCCGGTCACGCCGCCGCCGGGATGCGTCCCCGCGCCGCACATGTAGAGGCCTTTGATGGGCCCACGATAGTCGCCGTGGCCCAGCACCGGACGTGCGGCCCAGAGCTGGTCGATCCCCATGGTCCCGTGCATGATGTCCCCGCCGATCAGCCCGAACTTGCGTTCCAGGTCCCAGGGCGAGTGGATCTGCGTTGCGATCACGCTCTTCTTGAAGTTGGGCGCATGATCATTGACGGTATCGATGATCAGGTCAGCCACCTTGTCGCGGTTGGCATCCCAATCGAGGGTCGGATCGAACTGCTGGCAGAACAATGAAGCGACGTGCTGACCCGGAGGGGCCAGGCTGTCATCCACCGTTGAGGGGATCTTGATCTCGACGATCGGCTTCTTTGACCAGCCGTGCTGCTGGGCATCGATGAAGGCCTGGTCCATGTAATCCATGCCCGGCGCGATGATGATCCCGGCGGTGTGGTGCTCGGCCTTGTCCTTGCCCGGCAGGACCGAGAAAGAGGGCAGTTCCGACAGCGCGACGTTCATCCGGAACGTGCCCGAGCAGGTCTTGAAGCCCTTGATCCGGCGCTTGAAATCGTCGTCGAGATCGCTTTCGTCGACCAGCTGGCGATAGAGCAGCGCCGGCCCAGCGTTCGAGGCGACAATGCTCGCGGCGATCTCCTCGCCGCCTTCCAGCTGCACGCCCTTCACCTTGCCGCCATCGACCAGCACTTTGGCGACCGGAGCCTCAAGGCTGATCTCGACCCCGGCGTCCTCGCAGGCGCGAGCCATCGCCTGGGTGATCGCGCCCATGCCGCCGACTGAATGCCCCCAGGCTCCCAACTTGCCGTTCACTTCGCCGAACACGTGGTGCAGCAGGACATAGGCCGAACCGGGGGTGGAAACCCCGGCATAGTTGCCGACTACCGCGTCGAAGGCGAAGGCCGACTGGATATAGTCGTGCTCGTACCAGCCATCGAGGAACTGGCGGGCCGACTTGGTGAAAATATCCAGCAGGTCGCGCTGAACCGAAATGTCGAGGTTGGCCATCGGCCAGCCCTGCTTGGCCGCAGAGACCAGCGAAGCGAGGCCGCCGCCGACATTGGGCGGGATCTGCAAGGAGAGGTCACGCAAGACATTGGCGACCTTTTCCAATGCGGCGTCATACTTCGGGTAAGCTTCGGCGTCCTTCTGGGAGAACCGAGCGAATTCCGCCTCGGTCCGGCCAGCGCCGCCGCCCAGCTTCACATAGTCGTTTTCGAACGGGAAGAAGTTGCTGATCGTCCGCTCGATCACGCGGTAGCCGTAATCGTGCAGCTTCATGTCCGCGATCACCTTGGGACGCAGCAGGCTGACCGTGTAGCTGGCGGTTGAATTGCGGAAGCCGGGATGGAATTCCTCGGTCACCGCGGCGCCACCGACAATGTGCCGCCGCTCCAGCACCCGCACCCGCATCCCCGCCTTGGCGAGATAGAAGGCGCAGGTCAGGCCGTTGTGGCCACCGCCGATGATGAGGGCGTCATAGGTCTTGGTCATGCGAAACTCCCCAACGGTGGACTGACCCACCCCTAACCCCTCCCGCCTGCGGGAGGGGGACTGTCACTGATTCTGGCGCAACCTTGCTCCCCTCCCGCAGGCGGGAGGGGTTGGGGGTGGGCCGGTTAGGTCTTGCTCCACCCCGCCATGGGCGGAAACGGCTGCCGGGCCTCCGGAATGATCGCCCGGATCTTCTTCGCGAAGCTGCGCAGGCAGACCTCGCTCGTGCCGATCGGGCCATTGCCATAGGTCTTGCTCTGCATCCCCTGCTGGACGCGGGTGATCAGCCAGGTATCCTCGGCATTGACGTTGCGGTTGATCCGCCAGTTCGCATAACGGACCAGCTTCATCTCGCGTCGGTCGTCCGGCAGGCAATAGGCCACTTCGCGCAGCAGGCATTCGGTCGGGCTGACCGGCAGCCACTGCATGAAGTCGATCTGATCGGCGTAGATGTCGAAGGCCATGTTCGGCCACAGCTTGTAATAGAGCCACAGCCCGTGGGCCTCGTCGGACAGGTGATCGACCTTGGGCATATAGGCCCCGTAGAACTTCTCCCAGAAGTTCTGCTTGTCGTTCTTCACCACATCACCCTTGAGCCGGTCGGCCCAGCCATGCGCCTCGATCCGGTAGGTCTTGCCGACCAGCCGGGTCAGCCCGTCATGCGCCACCGGAATGTGCAGGTTGTCGGAATAGTTGTCGCCCACGTTCTTCCAGTTGACCCCGCGCGGGCGGTGGCGGACATCGCCCATCGGCTGCATGTCCTCGAACCGGTACTGCGCGACTTCGGCTTCGAACGGAGCCATCATTTCGCCGACCGAGGGGAAACCCGCGTCCTCCAGCCGGACGAAGACGAAGCCGTGCCACACTTCGAGCGCGACGGGGACGAGTCCGTTCTCTTCCAGCTTGAGCGCCGGATATTCGGACTTCATCGGCACCCCGGAAAGGCGCCCGTCGGTTTCAAAGGTCCAGGCGTGGTAGGGGCAGACCAGCTTCTTCGTGCAACCCGAAGGACCCTCTACCAGTCGCATCGCGCGGTGGCGGCAGACGTTGGTGAAGGCGCGGATCTGACCGTCATCGCCGCGGATTACGATGATACTCTCACCCAGATAGTCGAGCGTGCGATAGTCGCCGGGACTGGCGACCTCGCTGATGTGGCAGACGATCTGCCACGATGGACGGAAGATCCGCTCCATTTCCAGATCGAAGAATTCGCGGTCGTGATAGATCCAGCCCGGCAGGCTGAAATCGGCATCGGGATCGACATCCTCACCGGCGATTTCCGCAAAGGCATGATCGAGCTTGGTCATAGGTCCCCAGCGAATCCTTGATCGAATTGTTGAACGATCGTATAACAAGCGCAATGACATCGCAACCTGCTTTCCGAAGGGCCGAACCCGACGAACGCCGCGCCAGCCTGATCGAGGCTTGCGCGCGGGTGCTGGCGCGCGAGGGCGCGGCCGGGGCCAGCGTGCGGGCAATTGCAGTGGAGGCCGGGGTCTCGCCGGGGCTGATCGGGCACTATTTCGGCGGGGTCGATGCGCTGATCGCCGCGACCTATGCCCATGTCGAAGCGCGGGTGGCCGATGCGCTGGACCAGGCGGTCAGCGCGGCGGGAGACGATCCCCGGGCCCGGCTGGACGCCTATGTCAGCGCCAGCCTGCTTCCGCCGATTGCCGATAGCGAACTGCTCTCAACCTGGATCGCGTTCTGGAGCCTGGTCCGTGCCCGGCCTGAGATCGCCGGTCTGCATGACGAACAGTACGGCCGGTTCCGCGCCGGGCTCGAGGCTCTGTTGAGTGCAAGCGGCGTGCCCGCCGAGAACCTGCGCCGCATCGCGATCGCGGTCACCGCTCTGGTCGACGGACTGTGGCTGGAACTGTGCCTTTCGCCCCGGACTTTCGCCGAGGGCGAGGCCGCCGCGATCGCCCGCAGCGGCCTTGCCGCGCTTATTTCGACAGTTCGGTGAACAGGATCAGGAAGTAGTTGACCCCCGGCTTGATGTTCGACAGCCGGACCCGCTCGTTAAGGCCGTGCGCGAAGTCTTCCGAATCCTTGCTGAAGGTCGGGCTGGCGCCATAGCTCGGCACACCCAGCGCGCGGTACCACATCGAATCCGATGCGCCCGAAGCCTGGCTGGGAAACACCGGCACGCCGGGATAGACCAGCTTCATCGCCTTTTCGACTGCACCGCCGAAATCGGCCCGCATCGGCGAGGCCGGCGACGAGATCGAATCTTCGCCGCTGATCGCGGTGACCTTGACCTCGGGCATGCCGATCACCCGTTCCAGTTCCGCGCGGATTTCTTCGCGGCTGTGTCCGGGGAAGACGCGGCAGTTGACGTTGGCGGTAACGCGCTGCGGCAAAGCGTTCTGGGCGTGGCCGCCGTGGATCATGGTCGGAACGCAGGTGGTGCCGATCTTGCCGACATAGGTCGGACTGGCGCGCAGGGTGGCCGTCGCTGCCTCGTCGTTCGGATTGGCGGCAAAGGCACGCATCGCCGCCGCCAGCCGGGCATCGCCCTCGAACTGTGCCGCCTTTTCGAAATAGGCCTTGGTCAGCGGGCTCAGTTCGGGCTTGAAGTGATAAGCGCCGACCTTGCTCAGGGCCGCCGAAAGCTGGACGATGGCATTCTCGGGCCGTGGGGCTGAGCTGTGCCCGCCGGGGTTGGTCACCTCAAGCTGGTAGTCGTCATAGGTCTTCTCGGCACCCTGCCAGGTCCAGTAAAGCGGCTTGCCGCTCGCCTCGTCATAGGTGCCGCCGCCGCCGTCGATGTTAATCACCATTTCGGCATGCTTGAGCCGCTCGGCGATAATCCGGCCGGTCTTCATCGTGGTTTCTTCGTCGCCCGAGAACTGCAGGATGATGGTCCGCTTGGGCCGATAGCCCTGGCGGCGCAGCTCGATCAGGCTGGCGGTGGCCAGCGCCGCGTCGAACTTCATGTCGCTGGCCCCGCGGCCGTAGAGAATCCCGTCCTCGACCACCGGGGTGAAGGGATCGCGGGTCCAGTCCTTGGGGTCGGCCTCGACCACGTCCATGTGGCCGGAAATGACCAGCGGCTTGAGGCTGGGATCGCTGCCCGGCCAGGTCGCGATCATGTAGGCGGTGTCCTCCATCGCCGCGATCTCTACCTCACCGGCCTGCCAGCCGCCCGCAACCAGCGCATCCTTGACCACGCCCAGCGCCTTGTCGGTCTGGTTTCCGGGGCCGCGCACCGAACGGATCGCGATCATCCGCTTGGCCAGATCGAGGGTCTGCGTCTCTGCCTCGGGATGGCTGGCCAGCTTGAGCAGGCCGCCAGACCGGGCGGAAAGCTGCGGACCGGCCAGCAGGGCAAGAGCGGAAACGGCAAGGACAAGGGCAGTACGACGCATCGGGCGAATCTCCTTCGGACCTTCCTCTAGCCCATCCCCAGCGGAAAACGAGTCAGACAAGGCTAGCGAGATCTTAACCTTGTTCCGGTTAGTTCGCAGGGTTTGAAATCCCTGGGGGCGCACAGGAATGGTCAGCAAACAGGCAGCTCTGCGGGCCGCCGTTCCTGTGGAATTGCAGGACTGGGTCGATAATCGGCTGATCAGTGCGCACGTCCGCATTGTCCGCGCGCTTGCGCTGGGCACGATTTTCAACGCCGCAGCGATCATCCTGGGCCTGCTGGGGCAGCTGCCCGGCGGGCTGCTGGCGCTGTTCGGCAGTTCGACCGTCGCCGCCTGTCTGCACCGTCTGTGGCTCGCCGAAGGGATCGAGCGCGGCCGCCGCCGCCGCAATACCGTAAAGATCCTGCGCGCCTTCTGGCTCAATTCATTGTGGCTCGGCCTGACGATCGGGGTGGCGATGGGACACTGGTTCCCGATGCTTTCGCCCAGTGGTCAGGTGCTGCTGGCAACGGGCGGGATCGTGCAGATAGCCGCCGCAGCCTACATGGTGCGTACTCTTGTCGGCAGCGCGACCATCTATATCGCGCTTCAGGCGGCTGGTCTGTCGGTCGGACTGCTGCGGATTGGCGATTTCGGAGCCTTTGCTACAACCGCGATCCTGCTGGTCGCCAGTGGCCTGCTAATCCGCATGACCCATACCGCGCGCGACCTGTTCGTTACCCGCATTCTGTCTGACCGCGAGCTCGCTGCGAGCAGCCGCACGGTCAAGCTGCTGCTCAACGAGTACGAGGAAAACGGCTCTGACTGGCTGTTCGAGCTTGATCGCAACGGCAGGCTGACCGGCGTCAGCAAGCGCTTTGCAGAAGCTGCCGGCGGCACTGTTACCGCGCTGGAAGGATTAAGCTTCGTCTCGCTGTTCACCCCCGACGGTTCGCGCAGTGCACTGGCCGAGGCTATTACCGACCGGCGTCCGCTGCGCTCGATGGTGGTTTCGATCGATGGGCTGGGCAATGGCGCAACGCGGTGGTGGTCGATCAGCGGCAGGCCTTGCCGGGCTGGCGAGAACTCGGCCTATCGCGGGGTGATTTCCGACATCACCGACCGCCGCCTGGCCGAGGACCGGGTTCAGCGCATGGCGCACTTCGACGCGCTGACCGGCCTGCCCAATCGCGCGCTGTTTGACAAATCGCTGACCAACCTGCTTCAGACCCGCCGTCCCGAAGAACATGTCGCGCTGCTGCTGTTCGATGTCGATCACTTCAAGTCGATCAACGACATGCACGGCCACCCGCTGGGCGATGCCTTCCTGCGCCGGATCGGCGACAAGACCGCCAGCCTGATCGAGGCCAGCGGCCTCGGGGGCAGCCAGCCATTGCTCGCGCGGCTTGGCGGTGATGAATTCGCCGTGGTCGTCTGCGGCGCCGATGCCTGTGACCATGCCGTCCGGCTGGCCGAGCTGCTGCTGGTCGGGCTGGCCGAACCGGTCGAGGTGGATGGGCACGAACTGCACAGCGGCGTCAGTATCGGCATCGCGCTCGCCCCGTTCCATTCGGAAACGAAGGAGCAGCTGCAATCCTACGCCGATATCGCGCTCAATGCCGCCAAGGCCAATGGCCGCGGAGATTGGGAGATGTTCGAGCCCGGGATGGATGCCCAGTTGCACGAACGGCACAGCCTGGCGCGCGACCTGCGCCATGCAGTAGGGCGCGGTGAACTGCGTCTGTTCATCCAGCCGTTGGTCGATGTCGCCAGCGAAACGATGACCGGTTACGAAGCCTTGCTGCGCTGGCAGCATCCCGAACGCGGGATGATCGCGCCCGACAACTTCATCCCGATCGCCGAGGAAACCGGGCTGATCGTGCCGATTGGCGAATGGGTAGTCCGCAGCGCGCTGGCCGAAGCCGCGCAGTGGAGCGGCAACGAGACCATCGCGATCAACCTTTCGCCGGTCCAGATCGAGAGCCCCGGCCTTATGCCGATGGTGATCAACGCCCTGGCCGAAAGCGGGATCGATCCGGCCCGGGTTGAATTCGAAATTACCGAGGGCGTGCTGCTCAGCAATTCGGAAGCCAATCTCGAAGTGCTGAAGCGCCTGCAATCGCTCGGCGTGAAGATCGCGCTCGACGATTTCGGGACCGGCTATGCCTCGCTCAACTATCTGCTGACCTTCCCGTTCGACAAGATCAAGATCGACCGCCGGTTCATTTCCGAACTGGCCACCCGCGAGGAATCGCGGGCGATCGTCAGCGCGGTGATCGCGCTCGCCAACCAGCTTGGCATGTGCACCCTGGCCGAAGGGGTGGAAGAACGCGTGCAGCTTGACCAGCTGCGCGAGGACGGCTGCCGGATGGTTCAGGGCTGGCTGTTCGGCAAGGCCCTGCCTAGCGAGGAATATCATCCCCGCCCGGTCCGCCCGGTCCAGCGCGGCCGTCCGGCCCGGGTTGCCGGGGCCCGGACCCGCCACGCCTTACAGACGTATTCACGCGCCAGCGGGGGCTGAGCGATCCTGCCCGGTCTGGCGCCGCCGTCCACCGGCTGCTAACCCGCCGCTTGCTTTCCGCCGCCTGACCGGCGGAGGCAAGAGGATATGCCATGAGCTTTACCGCAGACCGATTGCTGCTGTTCGGCGCGACCGGAGACCTGGCCCAGCGAATGCTGCTGCCTTCGCTGTGCGCACTCCATGCCGATAAACTGGTGGCCGAGGATCTGGAGATCGTTGGCACCGCGCGCCAGCCGCTCGACGATGCCGGCTATCGTAACTTCGCGCGCGAGGCGCTGGAAAAGTTCATGCCGGCCGAACGCCGCGGCGGCATGGCCACTTTCCTCAACCGGCTGCGCTACCAACCGCTCGATGCCAACGACATGGCCGGTTATGAAGCCCTGGCGGCCAAGGTCGGGACCCCCAAGCAGGGGCTGGCGATCTTCCTTTCGACCGCGCCCAGCCTGTTCGAGCCGACCATCGCCGGGCTTTCGCGCGGCGGCCTGACCGGCGAAAATGTTCGCATCGGCCTGGAAAAGCCGCTCGGCACTTGCCTTGAATCGAGCCGCGAGATCAACGACGCGGTGGCGCGAGCTTTCCCGGAGGACCGCACCTTCCGGATCGACCATTACCTGGGCAAGGAAACGGTCCAGAACCTGCTCGCCCTGCGTTTTGCCAACATCCTGTTCGAGCCGCTGTGGAACGCCGCCCATATCGATCACGTCCAGATCACGGTTGCAGAAACAGTCGGACTCGAAGGCCGCGTCGGGTTCTACGACGGCGCCGGCGCACTGCGCGACATGGTCCAGAACCACATGCTGCAACTGCTGGCGTTGGTCGCGATGGAACCTCCGGCCAATTTCGACGCGACCGCGATCCGCGACGAAAAGGTCAAGGTGCTGCGCACCCTGCGCCTGATCGCGCCGGATGAGACCGTGACCGGCCAATACCGCGCCGGGGCGATCGGCGGCCAGCCGGTGCCGGGCTATGATGACGAACTGGGCAAGGACAGCGACACTGAAACTTTCGTCGCGATAAAGGCCCATCTCGATAACTGGCGCTGGAAGGGCGTGCCCTTCTACCTGCGCACCGGCAAGCGCATGCCCGAACGCAAGACCGAAATCGTCGTCCAGTTCCGCCACGTGCCGCACTCGATCTTTGCCGGAAAGGGCGCGCTGACCGTGCCCAACCGGCTGGTGATCGGGATCCAGCCGCAAGAGAACATTACCCTCTCGCTGATGGCCAAGGTCCCCGGGCTTGACCGCGAGGGAATCCGCCTGCGCGAGGTCCCCCTCGATATCGCCATGGCCGATGCCTTTGCCGGGCCGATGAAGCGGATCGCCTATGAGCGGCTGCTGCTCGACCTGATTGAAGGCGACCAGACCCTGTTCGTTCGCCGCGACGAGGTGGAAGCGCAGTGGGACTGGATCGACGGCATCCGCGCCAGCTGGGCAACGCATGGGCTGCGGCCGAAGAACTATACCGCCGGCACCTGGGGACCCAGCGCCGCGATTGCCCTGACCGAACGCGATGGGGTTCACTGGCATGAGTAAGCTTCACCCTACCATCGAGCGCGTCACCCAGCGGATTATCGACAAGTCGAAGGACAGCCGCCGCCGCTATCTCGAGCTGATGGACGCCGAGGCGGAGCGGTTCCCCAACCGCAACGCGCTGTCCTGCTCCAACCTGGCCCATGGCTTTGCCGCCGCGCTGGAAGACAAGGGCGCGATCAAGAGCGGACGCGGGGCCAACCTGGCGATCGTCACCGCCTACAACGACATGCTTTCGGCGCATCAGCCCTATGCCCGCTATCCCGAAGCAATGAAGATCTATGCCCGCGAAGTCGGCGCCACCGCGCAGGTCGCGGGCGGCACGCCGGCGATGTGCGACGGGGTTACCCAGGGCCAGGACGGGATGGAGCTGAGCCTGTTCAGCCGTGACGTGATCGCGCTGTCCACCGCCGTCGCGATGAGCCACGCGATGTTCGACGGCATGGCGCTGCTGGGGATCTGCGACAAGATCGTCCCCGGCCTGGTGGTCGGCGCGCTGCGGTTCGGCTATCTGCCGGCGATTTTCGTGCCTTCCGGGCCGATGCCCTCAGGGCTCGCCAACAAGGAAAAGCAGAAGGTCCGCCAGCTCTATGCTGAGGGCAAGGCCACCCGCGCCGACCTGCTGGAAAGCGAAAGCGCCAGCTATCACTCGCCCGGTACCTGCACCTTCTATGGTACCGCCAATTCGAACCAGATGATGATGGAGCTGATGGGGCTGCATGTGCCCGGCGCGGCCTTCGTCCCGCCGAACACGCCGCTCCGTTCCGCCCTGACCCGCAAGGCCGTGCACCGTTTGGCCGAGATCGGCCGCGAAGGCGGCGACTATCGTCCGATGGCGCGGGTGGTCGATGAGAAGGCGATCGTCAACGCCGCGGTAGGCCTGCTCGCCACCGGCGGTTCGACCAACCATGCGATCCATATCCCCGCCATGGCCCGGGCGGCCGGGATCAAGCTGGACTGGCGGGACCTCGACGAGCTCAGCGCGGCGGTGCCGCTGATCGCCCGGGTCTATCCCAACGGCGCGGCCGACGTGAACCATTTCCATGCCGCCGGCGGGATGGGCTATGTAATCCGCGAATTGCTGGATGCCGGCCTCGCCCATGGCGATGTGCTGACCGTGGCCGAGCGCGGCATGGCCGCTTATGCCGAGGAGCCGATGCTGGATGGCGAGGCGCTGGCCTGGCGTCCGGCCCCGGCCGCCAGCCTCGACGCTACGATCCTCGCCCCTGTCGCCGCCCCGTTTCACCCCGACGGCGGCATGCGGCTGGTTGAGGGCAACCTGGGCCGCGGAACTTTCAAGACCAGCGCGGTCGAGCCTTCGCGTTACACGATCGAGGCCCCGGCCCGCGTGTTCGACAGCCAGGAAGCGGTCCAGGCCGCGTTCAAGGCCGGTGAGTTGAACCGCGACGTGATTGTGGTCGTGCGCTTCCAGGGGCCGCGCGCCAACGGCATGCCCGAGCTGCACAAGCTGACCCCGCCGCTGGGGGTCCTGCAGGACAAGGGCTTCAAGGTTGCGTTGGTCACCGATGGCCGGATGAGCGGGGCCAGCGGCAAGGTCCCCGCCGCGATCCACGTCACCCCGGAGGCGCTGGGCGGCGGTCCGCTGGCCATGGTGCAGGATGGCGACGTGATCCGGCTCTGCGCCGAGAGCGGCAGCCTTGAAGTGCTGGCCGATCTTTCAGGCCGCAGCGCCGCGAGCCGGACCGAAGGCATGCAGGGCATGGGCCGCGAGCTGTTCGCCTTCATGCGCCACCACGCTGACGGGGCGGAGCAAGGCGGGTCGGCGATGCTGGCGGAGGCGGGGCTGTGAGCACGCGCCTCGTCACCGTCGATATCGGCGGGACCCATGCCCGTTTTGCCCTGGCCGAAGTGGCCGACGATGGCGCAGTCACGCTGGGCGAGCCGGCGACACTCCACACCAAGGATCACGCCAGCTTCCAGACCGCGTGGGAGGACTTCGCGCGGATGCAAGGCGGCACCCTGCCCGCCGCGGTATCGATCGCGATCGCCGGCCCGGTTGGCGGTGAGGTGATCCGCTTCACCAACAACCCATGGGTGATCCGCCCGGCGCTGATCCCGGAAAAGCTGGGCGCGCAGCGCTATACGGTGATAAACGATTTCGGCGCGGTTGGCCATGCGGTCGCCTGCGCCGGGGACGAGCATTTCGTCCACCTGGCCGGACCCGACACGGCGCTGCCAGCCGAAGGGACACTCTCGATTGTCGGCCCCGGGACCGGGCTGGGCGTTGCTCACGTCTGGCGCGACGGGCACGGGCATTACCGGGTCCAGGCGACCGAAGGCGGGCATGTCGACTATGCTCCGCTCGACACCATCGAAGATGCGATCCTGGCCCGGCTACGCCAGCGCTATCGCCGGGTATCGGCCGAGCGGGTCGTCTCGGGTCCGGGACTGGTCGATATCTACGAAGCGCTCGCCCAGCTGGAAGGCCGCGCGATCCAGCCGCTCGACGACCGGACGCTGTGGCAACTGGGGACCAGCGGGGAAGACAGTCTGGCTGCTGCCGCGGTCGACCGGTTCTGCCTCTCGCTCGGCTCTTTCGCCGGAGACATTGCTCTGGCTCAGGGTGCCAGCGGCGTGGTGATCGCCGGAGGCCTCGGCCTGCGGATCAAGGACACCTTGCTGCGCTCGGGCTTTGCCAACCGCTTTACCGCCAAGGGCCGGTTTGCCGAACTGATGGCCGGTCTTCCGGTCAAGCTGATCACCCATCCCCAGCCCGGCCTGTTTGGCGCGGCTGCCGCCTTTGCCAAGGAACACCTGTCATGAGCCCGATCGAGACCCTGATGCGCAAGGCGCCGGTCATTCCGGTACTGGTGATCGAAGATGTCGCCCATGCCGCGCCGATCGCCGAAGCCCTGGTCAAGGGCGGCCTTCCCGTTCTGGAAGTAACCCTGCGCACCGCCTCCGCGCTCGAGGTGATCCGCGAGATGAAGCAGGTGCCCGGCGCGATCGTCGGCGCGGGGACCGTGCTCAACGAATTCGCGCTCGAAGACGCGCTTGAGGCCGGCAGCGAGTTCATCGTCTCGCCGGGCCTGACCGAGAGCCTCGCCAAGGCGGCGATTGCCTCGGGCACCGCTTTCCTGCCCGGCACCGCCACCTCGTCCGACATCATGCGCGGGCTTGATCTGGGGCTGGACCGATTCAAATTCTTCCCGGCCGAGGCCAATGGCGGGATCCCGGCACTGAAGGCGATCGCCGCGCCGTTCGGCATGGTCAAGTTCTGCCCGACCGGCGGGATAACCGCCGCGACCGCGCCGGACTGGCTGGCGCTCGACGCCGTGCTGTGCTGCGGCGGCTCATGGCTGGTGCAAAAGGGCGCGCCCGATGTCGCGGCGATCGAAGCCGCAGCCCGGGCGGCCTCGGCATTCGGCCAATGACCCTGCTCGGCGAGCTCGACGAGCGGTTGCAGGCGCTCCACGCGCACACCGCCGAGACGCCGCTGTTCAACCCGGTGTTCCAGCTCAGCCTGGAACTGTCGCGGCGGATCGAAAGTGGCGAACTGACGCTCGATCAGGTCGCGGCGCTGGTCGCCGAACTCGATTGCGAGGGGCTGCTGGCCCGCTCTGAGCGGTTGCGGCGGCTGGTCGCCCCGCTTGACCGCCAGGCCAACCACGACCGGCTTGCCGGGCTGGTCGCCAGTGCCGACTTCGATGCTTTTGCCGCCCGCTGGCGGCACCCCGGGGTGCACGTGGTATTTACCGCGCATCCCACCTTCCTGCTCACCGCGCGCCAGTCCGAAGCGGTTGCCGGTGCGGCCAGTTCGGGTGAGATCGGCGCGGCCACAGCCTGCGTCGCCCCGCACCAACGCGATGCCATAACCCTCGATTCCGAGCACCGCGCCGCGATGGACGCCGTCGCCCGCGCCCAGACCGCCCGCGATGCGATGGTCCGCACCCTGCTGGGTCAGGCACGGAAGAACTGGCCTGATCGCTGGCGCAGCCTGAACCCGATGCCGCTGCGCTTCGCCACCTGGGTCGGCTATGACATGGACGGGCGCACCGATATTTCCTGGGCCACCTCGCTGCGCTATCGGCTGGAGGAAAAGGCCGAGCGACTCGGCACTTACGCCCAGAAACTGGCCGATACAGCGCCGGACATAGCCGAGCGCCTGCGTGCTGCCGCAGGCTATGCCGCGACCCAGGCCGAGCGGATCGCCGCGACCGACATTGCCGATCCCGCCGCGCTGTCGGCTATGGCCAACCAGCTGACCGCCGACCATCCGTTCAAACTGACCAGCCTGTCCGCTATCATCACCGAGCTGGAGCACGAGGCTGCCCACGCCGACGACACGGCAGCCGAGACTCTGCTGACCGCCGCCGCCGCGATGCGCGCCGATGGCCTGGGCATGGGCTGGATCCACTTCCGGGTAAATTCCAGCCAGCTCCAGAACGCTATCCGCCGCCGGATCGATCCCGACGGCAAGCTCGATCTCGCCAGCCAGGCCGCGCTGGTCCGCATGCGCGAGCTGCTGGCCGAGGCCAAGCCGCTGCGCTCCAACTTCGCCGCACTGGCGATCGAGAACAGCACCGCAATTCGGCAGTTTCTGGCCATGGCGCAGATCCTGGCGCATATCGATGCCGATGCACCGATCCGGATGCTGGTGGCCGAATGCGAGCAGCCGACGACGGTGCTCGCCGCGCTCTACTTCGCCAAGCTGTTCGGGATCGACGGCAAGGTCGATGTTTCGCCGCTGTTCGAGACCGAGGGTGCACTGGAGCACGGCGGGCGGTTCCTCGACGCACTGCTCAGCGAAGAAGCCTACCGCGATTATGCGCGGGCGCGTGGGCGGGTGTCGATCCAGACCGGTTTTTCGGATGCCGGGCGGTTCGTCGGGCAGATCCCGGCGGCGCTCGCGATCGAACGGCTGCAAGGCCGGCTGAGCGAGGCGATGGCCAGCAACGGGCTGAGCGATGTTGCCGCGCTGATTTTCAACACCCATGGTGAAAGCATGGGACGCGGCGCGCATCCCGGCAGCTTTGCCGATCGGTTGGCCTGGCCGCTTTCCCCCTGGGCGCGGCGGCGGTTCGTTCGCGCCGGCATCCGCCTCGAGCCCGAAGTCAGCTTCCAGGGCGGCGACGGATACCTGTTTTTCGGCACACCCGAACTCGCGCTGGCCACCCTCACCCGCTTCGCCGAAATGCCACCGGGCCATACCGATGCCGAAGCGCCGACCGACCCCTTCTATCGCCGCACCGACCTAAGCCTCGATTTCTACCGCGCGATCCGGCGCTTTCAGGCCGCGCAGCTGACCAGCCGGACCTATCCGCGCGCGGTCACCGCCTTCGGGCTCGGCCTGCTCAATGACACCGGCAGCCGCAAGAGCCGGCGTCAGTCCGACCTCGCCGCTGATCGCGAGATGAGCCTGCGCCAGATCCGCGCGATCCCGCACAATGCGGTGCTTCAGCAGCTGGGCTATCCGGTCAACGTGATCGCCGGGTTCGGCACCGCAGCCGAGGGCAATTACGAGGCGCTGGCGGAACTACTGCGCGACAGTGATCGCGGCCGGCAATTGGTCCGCTTGGTGCGCAGCGCCAATGCACTGGCCAGCATCAAGACCGTCGCCGCCTTTGGCGAGCTGTTCAACTCGGCCTATTGGGCCAGCCGGCCCTATCGCGGCGGCGAAGGCCGGATCGCCGATGCCTGTCTGGCCTTGGCCGAATACCTGACCACCGATGACCGCACCGGGGTGTTCCGCCGGATGGCCAGCCGCCTGCGCGTCGATGCGCTCAAACTGCACCGCCTGCTCGCGCTGATCCCCGACGAGGCTCCGGCGCAGGACCGTGAGCATACCCGCCGGCTGCTCGGCGTGCTCCAGGCACTGCGGCTGGCGCTGATGCAGCACATGTTCCTGCGCGCGGTCTCGGTCCCGGCCTTCAGCCGCGCCAACGACATTTCGCGCGAGGACGTGCTGGAGATGGTCTTCACCCTGCGGGTCGACGAGGCTCTGGCCCAGCTGCGCCGCGCCTTTCCGGCCAGCGAGCCGCACCTGGGCGATTACAGCGTGGCCGAGCCAAGCGACTATCCGGACGAGGCGGCGGTCGGCTATTCAGCCATCCACCGAGACTTTATCGATCCGATTGCCCAGGCCCAGGCGCTGTCCCTCAGGATCACCACCGCGATCGCCAACCTGTTCGGCGCGCACGGCTAAGTTCTGTTTCCACTGATAGAATCTTCCCTCCCCGACGGGGAGGGGTTGGGGGTGGGGGCTCCCGACCTCGAGGATGAAGTACCCCC
Organism: Novosphingobium sp. UBA6272; assembly: GCF_002440635.1. Lineage (GTDB taxonomy): Bacteria > Pseudomonadota > Alphaproteobacteria > Sphingomonadales > Sphingomonadaceae > Novosphingobium. The sequence goes on from NZ_DJUW01000028.1 coordinate 63,176, forward strand.
ATCCCAACCCTTCCCCAGGGGGAAGGGCTTTGTGTTGCTGGGCGCACCGACAGAATTCTAACGCCGCCGCCACTCCGCGATGCGAGGGCCCTGGTCAAGCAGGCTGACCAGCATGTCAGCGATCCGCAGGCCCGCATGGGCCTTCCATGCGCGCCAGGAGGAATGTTCTTGCGGCTGGGGTACTTCGGCACCCTGGCGGAGAGCCTCAAGCACGCGGGTGGTGAATTCGCCGATCAGCGCAGGATCGCGGATTGTCGCAAGATATTCTGCATTGGCACGGTGGCTGACGAAATCGAAGTTGGATGATCCCACGACCAGCGTTCTGCCATCGACCAGCAGCGCCTTGGCGTGGGTCATCATCGGGGTCAGCCGCAGGTCGAGCCCAGATCTGCGGGCCACGCCGAGCAGATAATCGCGGATCACCGGCTTGTTGTTGGGCCGCGGGGTGTAGAGCCGCACCGGTACCCCGCGCGCCGCCACCGCCGCCAAGGCATCGACGAAGGGAAAGGTCGGATAGGCGCTGACAACTTCGATCTCGCTTTGCGCGTTGCCGATCAGCTCCAGCAACGGTTCGAACCCGGCTGCGTTGGCGGTTCCATCCAGGCTGAGCAGGTCGATATCGCTGACCGATGCCGCGTTGCTGCCGACTTCGCCGGCCCAATCGCGCTCAAACTCTCTGGCCAGCCAGTCCGCCACTTCGGAATGCTCGATCCGGACCATCATGTCGTGCCATGCAAAGTTGTGGTCGGAAAAGTTGATCCCGCCGATCCACGCCGCATCGTCGATCACCAGCAGCTTCTTGTGGTTGCGGGTGGCGTAGCGCAGCGGATTGGCGCCGACCGGGTTGGTCAGCCGCAGGCCAATGCCGCTTCTTTCCAGACTGTCGAACATCGCCCAGGTCGCTTCCGCCTCGGCAGAAAGCGCGAGGTCGCGCGAGAATGAGAGGAAGCGGTCATTGATGACGTGGCGGGTATAATCGTCGACCAGCACCCGGCGATCCTGCGCCGGACTGGCCGTGATCGCCGCCGCGACCGCCTGCCCCGCCGCATCGCCTTCGAAGGTCATCGCCTGGATCAGCACGCGGCGGCTGGCCCGGGCCAGATCGGCCTGAGCGCGCGCCAGGAATTCAACCGATCCGACCGCCAGCTCGATGTGTGATGGGTTGCCCCGTGCCATGGCCCGCGCTTGCCAGTCTGCCGCAAGCGAAGCAAGCGACGCTGCGTTAACCTTTGAAAGATAGGCAGTCCCGGCCCGGAACGCGGCTAATCGCTTGCTGGTCTTGACCATCTTGCGGCATTATCGGGCAGGATCGACGCAATCTCTTCGGGACGCAGGTGATGAAGTTCAATTCCAGCTATGCCTTGCTTGGCCTGTTCGGGGCTGCCGTAATCGGCGGCGCGGCGCTGCTGCTGAGCCAGCCGAACGAACGCGCGACCACGCTTTCGCCGCAGGCCGATCCGGCGCTGGTGCCGCAGCCGACCGCCGCGCCCGCCCCGGCCGCTCCGCCCAAGGACGAACGTTTTGTGATCAAGCGGATCCTGCCGATCACCGGCCCGATCAAGTACGGCGAATGGCATTGGGACGACAAGGGCGTCGCCGACGGCCCGATCGTCGTCACCGTCGATCTCGACGCGCGCGTGCTATCGGTGTTCAAGGGTGGTTACGAGATCGGCGCGACGGCCGTTCTGCTCGGCACCAGCGAAAAGCCGACCCCGCTCGGCGAATTTCCGATCAAGTGGAAGAAGGCCGATCACTATTCGAGCACCTATGACGGTGCACCAATGCCCTTCACCCAAAACCTCACCCCCGACGGCGTCGCAATCCATGGAACCAAGGTGGAAAAGGGCTATGCCAGCCACGGCTGCATCGGGGTGCCTGATGGCTTTGACAAGAAGCTGTTCGGAGTGACCAAGGTGGGTGACAAGGTAATCATCACCAAGGGCAAGACCGCGAAGGCGGGGGATAGCTTGATTTGAAGACGGTCCTCCCTGTGAGCAAAGCTCATGGGGAGGGGGACCGCCGCGAAGCGGTGGTGGAGGGGCTTTCCGCCCTTGCGCAATTGCCCCTCCGTCAGCCCCTGCGGGGCTGCCACCTCCCCATCGGCTGCGCCGACAGGGAGGTTTTTCTACGCCAACCCTTTTTCCGTGCTCCGCTGGGTCGCATCGCCCAGGCTGCTGCCGCCGTCGATGTCGAGGATCGCCCCGGTGATGTATTTCGCGGCGGCGCTGGACAGGAACACCGCGCCCTCGGCGATTTCCTCGATATAACCCCAGCGCTTCATCGCGATCCGGTCGAAATGCTTCTGCTTGGTCGAGGCATCGGGGGCGAGGCGGGCCATACCTTCGGTCCCTTCGATCGGGCCCGGCGAGATGCCGTTGACCCGCACATTCGGACCCCATTCGAGCGCGAGCACCCGGACCAGTTGGTTGATGCCGGCCTTGGCCGCGCAGGCGTGCGCCTGAAGCTGCATCGGCTGCTCGGCCTGCCCCGCCGTGATCGCAATCAGGGAGGCATTGGGAGCGAGCAGATCGTGGCAGCCGCGGAACACGTTGAAAGTGCCGAGCAGGTCGATGTCGACTACGGTCTTGAAGGCATTGGCGCTCATCCCCAGCGCCGGCGCGAGGAAATTTCCCGCCGCGCCTGAAACCACGATGTCGAGCGGGCCGAACTGGTCGCGAACCTGCGTCATCGCGGCGACAATCGCGCCATAATCGCGCACGTCCGCCGTCAGCCCGATCGCGTCGTGGCCGATTTCGGCAGCGGCGTTCGCCGCCTTCTCCGGATTGCGGCCCAGCACCGCGACCTTGGCGCCCAATTCGGCATAGCGCTTGGCGATGCCCAGATTGATGCCCGAAGTGCCGCCCGCGATAAAGGCGACCTTGCCGGCCAGCAGGCCGTCCTTGAAGGGTGATGTCATGTCAATCGCTCCTCAGCGCGGGGCCATGCGGATCGCGCCGTCGAGGCGGATGCATTGGCCGTTGAAATAGGAATTGCGGACCAGTTCCATGGCCAGGCTGCCGAACTCTTCGGGCTTGCCCAGCCGCTTGGGGAACGGGACCGAAGCGGCCAGGCTGTCGAGCACGTTCTGCTTGGCTCCCAACATCAGCGGGGTGGCGAAAATGCCTGGCATGATCGAATTGACCCGGATGCCCAGGTCCGACAGGTCACGGGCCATCGGCAGGACCAGCCCGTTCACGCCGGCCTTGGCTGAGCCATAGATGATCTGCCCGATCTGCCCGTCTTGCGCGGCAACCGACGCGGTGAGCGTGATGCAGCCGCGCTCTCCATCCTCCAGCGGATCGAGGCTGGCCATGCCCTCGGCCGAGATCGAAGCGATCCGGTAAGAGGCGACCAGTATGCCCTGCACCCCGTATTCGTAATCCTCGGTAGGCGTGCGGCGCAACTTGCCCAATTCCTTGTCATAGGCCAGCGTCTTGCCGCGCTTGCTGGTCATCGCGCAGTGGACGGTGATCCGTTCTTGGCCATGCGCGGCGCGCGCCTTGGCGAAGCCATCGAGCACCGACTGTTCCGAGGTAATGTCGACCCGGCAGAACAGGCCGCCGATCGCCTGGGCGACTTCTTCGCCTTTTTCCTCATTGACGTCGAAGATGGCGATTTTGACCCCGGCCGCGGCCAAAGCCTCTGCCGTGGCCCGGCCCAAACCCAATGCACCGCCGGTCACCACCGCCGCAGTCGTTGAATCAATCCGCATTTGACTCTCCTGTTAATCGAGCGATTAATGACGCGAGCGGCGATGCTGGGCAAGCACCAATCGCCGAACGGGAGAGCAAGCGATGACCGCAACCAAGGCCTATGGCGCAACAGCCCCGGATTCGGGGGTCAACCCGCTGACGATCGATCGCCGGACCTTGCGCGACGAGGACGTGGCCATCGACATCGCCTTTTGCGGAGTCTGCCATTCGGACCTGCATGCCGCGCGCAACGACTGGAGGCGGACCAATTATCCGTTCGTGCCCGGGCACGAGATCGTCGGCACAGTCAGTGCGGTTGGCGCCGGGGTAACCCAGTTCAAGGTGGGTGACCGGGTCGCTGTCGGCACCACGGTCGATTCCTGCCGCAAGTGCGATGCCTGCCACGACGGCGAAGAAAATTACTGCCGCGAAGGCGCAACCGGCACTTACAACGGCAAGGACCGGATCGATGGCAGCCCGACCTACGGCGGCTATTCCAAGGCCATCGTGGTGGCCGAACCTTATGTGCTGCGCGTGCCCGATGGCCTCGACATGGCCGCCGCTGCCCCGCTGCTTTGCGCCGGGATCACCACTTACAGCCCCTTGCGCAACTGGAACGTTGGGCCGGGGACCAAGGTTGGTGTCATCGGCCTGGGCGGCCTGGGCCACATGGGGGTCAAGTTCGCCAAGGCGCTCGGCGCCGAAGTGACCATGATCACCACCTCGCCCGAAAAGGGTGTGGACGCGCGCAAGCTGGGTGCTGATCACGTGCTGGTCTCGACCGACAAGGCCGCGATGCGTGCCGCAGGGCGCAGCTTCGACTTCCTGCTCGATACGGTGCCGGTCAAGCACGATGTCACGCCCTACCTGTTCCTGCTCGATCGCAAGGGCACGCTGTGCATCGTCGGGATGATCGAGATGATGGAGCCGTTCCATTCCGGCTTGCTGCTGCAGGGCCAGAAGGCGGTATCGGGATCGGGTGTTGGCGGAATCGCGCAGACCCAGGAAATGCTCGACCTTTGCGCAGCCAAGGGCATCGCGGCAGAGACCGAAGTGATCAGGATGGATCAGATAAATCACGCCTTCGAACGCATGGAGAAAGCCGACGTTCGCTATCGCTTCGTGATCGACATGGAGACGCTATGACGCACACCGTCGACCTCTACTGGAGCTTCCGCAGCCCCTATTCGTACATCGTCGTGCCCAAGCTGCTGGAGCTGGAGCGCGATTGGGACGCGAAGGTGAACGTCAAGCCGGTGCTGCCGATCGCGGTGCGCCAGCCGGAATTCTTCACCAATTCCGACCCGCTGTGGTTCACCTATCTGATGCGCGATTGCATTCGCAGCGCCGAATTCGCCGGAATGCCGATGCGCTGGCCGCGGCCCGATCCGGTGGTGATGGACTTTGCCACCCGGACCTATCCCAAGGAGCAGCCCTACATTCATCGCCTGACCCGGCTGGGAACGCTTGCGGCGGAGCGCGGCAAGGGTCTGGCCGTGCTGCGCGCGATCAGCCACCTGATCTGGTCGGGAGAGACGCAGGACTGGCATGAAGGCGATCATCTCGCCAAGGCGCTGGCAGCAATTGGGCTCGACCTGGCCGAGATGGATGCGGTGCAAGAGGCAGAGGCCGAACGGCTCGACGCCGCGATCAAGCAGAACGAGGCCGACCAGCGCCTCGGCGGGCATTACGGCGTGCCGCTGATGGTCTATGACGGCGAGCCGTTCTTCGGGCAGGACCGTTATGATCAGCTGGTTTGGCGGATGCAGCAGAAGGGCATGGCGGGCCGCTAGCTGCGTCGGCGCGGGGCTCTAGTGAAGGTCCAGCCTTCGGGCATAGTCCGTGCGACGAGATTGCCGATCGAGGCGGGCTGGCGGGCGATCAGACTGTCGAATAGGCGCGCTACCGCCGATCCGCGCGGAGCTTCGCCGTCCAGCTCGGTTACGATCCGCGTGATCACCCGCAAGGCCACGGCGCGGGGGGCCTGGGGGCGATAGGTCAGCCCCATCGGACCCTTGCTGACCGCTTCGCCCCACTCGCGCGCGGCTGACCAATCCAGCGCTGCGTCGGCATCCGCGAGGTTGGCGGCGCTGAGCGCAAGCGCGGGGACATCGAGCCAGTCGGCCCCGGCAATTGCCTTGCGGACCCGCGCGCGGTCGAAACGGTCATCGCGGTTGGACGGATCGTCGACTGCGTGCAGTCCGGCCACGGCCACAACCTCTGCCAGCTCGCTCCGCCGCCAGCCCAGCAGGGGGCGTACCAGCGGCAGCCGGGTGCCCGGGACAGTGCCGCGCGCGCGGACACCGGCCAGCCCCGCAACCCCGCTGCCACGGTTAAGCCGGAGCAGCAGGGTCTCCGCCTGATCGTCGGCGTGATGCGCGGTGACGAGCGCCGACAGCCCTTCGCGCTCCATCCAGCCAGCCAGCGCGGCATAGCGCGCGGCGCGGGCATTGGCCTGCACATTGCCCGGATCCACCTGCACAATCAGTGCAGCATGAGAAACCTCAACTATACTTGAGATCTGCGAAACGAAGGCGGATTCCGCCGCGCTCTCTGCCCGCAGGCCATGGTCGACAGTGGCGGCGGCAACCCTTCCGGGCAGGGCGGCAGCGGCGAGCAGCAGCAAGGCCAGACTGTCCGGCCCGCCCGATACCGCCACCCCAAGCCGCCCCTCGCCTTGCCACAGCGCGGCCAGATCGGCAGCGAAACGCGCCGTCAGATTGGGATCAGGCGAAAGCGCGGAAGCGGACAAGGCGCGGCATCAAGCCGGGCACTTCAGCCCGCCCCGGGTCGCATCGTACTGCGCCTTGAGCCGGCCGGCGGCTTCCTTGGGGAATTCGCGCCCGAACTGCTCAAGCGCCACGCAGGCGCGATTGGTGTCCTTCATCTGGCGCATCGATTCCGCCAGGTAGAGCACCGAATCCGGCGCGCGATCGCCCTTGGGGTCGGCCTTGTAGTTCTGCAGGAACCAGCTCGCCGCCTCGCGCGGATTGCCTTCGTCCAGATAGGAACGGCCCAGCAGGTTGCGGGCATAGGAGACCCGGGCATGCTTGGGGTACTTGGTCAGGAACAGCTTGAGCTGCTGCTGCGCCTCGGGCTGGAACTTCGCCTCCCACAGCCGGAAGCCATAGGAATATTCGTCGTCGCCCGGATCGCTGGTCTCCGGCTTGGCGATCGCGCGCACCGCGGCAAGGCGCTTGGCCGAAGGATCGGCGGGCTTGGCAGTGGGCGTCGATGTCGCCGGCTTGGGCGTTGCACTCGTGGTCGGGGCGGGGCTCGAGGCACCGCCTGTCATCGCCGAATGGTTGCTGCCAGTGCTTGAACCGCCAGCCTGCGCCGGAACCGCCGACTTGCCGGCTTCCAAAGCGGCAAGGCGCGCTTCGAGCTTGTCGAGCCGGTTGCGGTCTTCCTCAACCTGCGCGGTCAGACGCGAGACCTGCCCTTCCAGCCCGTCCATCCGGGTCAGCATGTCGGCGTTGGGATTGCTGGCTGGCGTGCCTGCCGGGGTCGTCCCGGACTGGCTGGGCTGCAGCTGCGGAAAGAAACGGCCGTCTCCGCCCGGAAAGACCACACGCTGCAAGGCCGAGACTTCGGCTTCAAGCTTACGGATCCGGGTTTCAAGGCCGGTATCGCCCGCGCTCTGCGCCAGGGCCGGCGCGGCGATCGCCAGCGATAGGGCCAGCAGCAAGGGCTTCTTGTGGATCAGGTGCTTCATCGTGTGCAGTCCATGCAAAAATCGAATTGACGCGGCCATGCTCCAGCCCCGCCGAACCGGAGATGAACCGGGAGTTTGGCTTAGACAGATGGACCGGGCGCTGTCGAGCAGCCGGGCAAAGCTATCCGCAGCCCAGTTGCTGGATTTCCTCAAGTTGCCGAAGCAGACGGCGCCGCGGCAGGAGCAGGTGGCGGCTCGTTGGCCGGCGCAACAGCCGGCGTTGACGCTGCCGGGCTTGCGGCCGGTTGCGCGACCGGAGCGGAACGCCGGTCCCGCTGGCGCGGCTGAGATTGCTGCTGGCGGGGTGGCTGCGCATTGGGCGTTTCGACCGGCACCGGCACAGCGGCGGCGGTACCCCGCGACAGCAGGGCGCTAGCCGTTACCGGCACATCGCGAATGGTCGTCTGCACTTCTGCCAATTTGGGTACCGATTGTCCGCCAATAGTTATTGCCAGAGCTTCGGGCCGCGCGGTCATGATCCGCACATCGGTCTGGTCAGCCGGGACGGTCCAGCTTTCACCCTGAACCATCTCTTTCTGGAACAGCTGGTTGCCGGCACCATCGGTGAATTTGACCCAGACCTTGCCATCCAGCGCGGTGAATACAACCGGACCGGTCGGGGCCGGCACAGCCGCCGGTGCAGCCTCGCTTTGCGCGGCCACGGCCGGTTCGTCAGAAAGGATCGAAGGGAGCGTCATGCCCGGGGCGATCATCGAGCGGTAGAGGAAGAACAGCCCGGCCAGCACTGCGATAATTCCCAGAGCGGACAGCCAGACCAGCCGCGAACCCGGCACCCGGGCAGGATCGCCAGGCTCAAAAGTGGGAATGCCCCGACGCGGTTCGGCCGGTTCAAAATCGACCAGTTCGCCCCGCACTGCAGTAACGATCTCATCTGCATCGAGACCCACAGCCTTGGCATAGGATCGCGAAAACCCGACTGCATAGGTCCGCGAAGGCAGGGCCGAAAAATTCCCGTCCTCGATCGAGGTCAGGTGACGTTCGGGAATTCTGGTTATGGCCGCAACCTGGGCGCGGCTCATCCCCGCCGCCTCGCGTGCGCGGAGCAGGCGTGCCCCAATCCCTTCAAGAGGCAGTTCAGCCTCTTCCACGTCAGTTTCCGACATTCCGACCCCGAAAGTTGCAACCCTGGTATTCCAGTCGGGCGGGACAATCCGCTTTTACCGCACAGAGTCAACGGAAAAGCAGCGCGGACAGGCCAACCAGACGGCAGGATGGCCCGGAAATGTGACAGGCCGGTGTCGCCCGCAGTTCAGGGCCTGTCGTGGGACTAGTCGGTATCAATCCCACGCTCCGCAGCCCAGGCTGACAGGGTGTCACGCAGGCTCGGGGGTGGGCTGGCGAGCCATTGGGTCATGGCCTGGCCCAATTCGGGCAGATCAACCTTGCGGACCAGTTCCTTGATCGGCCCGACGCTGGCCGGGGTGATCGACAGGCGGCGGATTCCGATCCCCAGCAGCGCCAGGGCTTCCAGCCGCCGTCCGCCCATTTCCCCGCAGACGGTGATATCGATCGGGTAGCCGGCCAGGTTCAGCTGAACCCGCTTGAGAAACCGCATGATCGAAGGGCTGAGCCAGTCATAGCGTTCGGCCAGTTTGGGATTGGCGCGATCGGCCGCGAACAGGAACTGAGTCAAGTCGTTGGTCCCGATCGACAGGAACGACAGCCTGGGGGCCAGCACATCGAGCTGCTCGGCCAGAGCCGGCACCTCGAGCATCGCGCCATAGCGCACCGCCTCGGGCAGCAGCTTCTTCTGGCCCTTGAGGAATTTGCGCTGAGTCTCGAACACCGCGCAGGCCGCATCGAATTCCCACGGTTCGGAGACCATCGGGAACATCACGTTGAGCGTGCGCCCGGCCGCCGCTTCGAGCAGCGAACGGGCCTGGACCTTGAGCAGCCCTTCGCGCTCCAGCGCGACGCGCAGCGCGCGCCAGCCCATCGCCGGGTTCTCCTCATGCTCGCCATCGTTGTGGCGCAGGTAGGGCAGCACCTTGTCGCCGCCGATGTCGACCGTGCGGAACACGACCGGCTTGTCGCCTGCGGCATCGAGCACGTCGCGGTACAGCCGGGTCTGCCGTTCGCGCGCCGGAAGCGTGGCGGAGACGAGGAACTGGAACTCGGTCCGGAACAGCCCGACCCCGTCGGCCCCGGCCAGGGCCAGGTTGGGCATGTCATCGCGCAGGCCGGCGTTCATCATCACGGTGATGCGGGTGCCATCGCGGGTGAACGGCTCGACATCGCGCAAGGCGGCATAGGCGGCCGCGCGTTCCTTGCTCTTGACGAAGCGCAGGTCAAAGGCCTCGACCATTGCCTCGATCGGGCGAACGGTCGCTTCGCCCTTTTCGGCGTCGAGCAACAGCGGATCGCCATCGCGGACCACCCCGCGCAGGCTGCGGACCCGGCCCAGCACGGGAATCCCCATCGCCCGGGCGACAATCACCACGTGCGCGGTAAGCGAGCCTTCCTCAAGGATCACGCCCTTGAGCCGGCGCTTGTCATATTCGAGCAGCTCGGCCGGGCCGAGGTTGCGGGCGATCAGGATCGTGTCACTGCGCAGGCCTTGCGATGCCGCCGTACCCATCTGGCCCGAGACGATCCGCAGCAGGCGGTTCGACAGGTCTTCCAGATCGTGCATCCGGTCAGCCAGCAGCGGATCGTCGATCTGCCGCATCCGCATCCGGGTGCGCTGCTGGACCCGCTCGATCGCCGCCTCGGCGGTCAGTCCGGAATCGATCGCCTCGATGATCCGGCGGCTCCAGCCTTCGTCATAGGCGAACATCTTGTAGGTCTCGAGCACCTCCTCATGCTCGCCCCCCACGCCGAACTCGGCCTGGCTCGCCATCTTGTCGATCTGCTCGCGCATCTTGTCGAAGGCGAGATAGACGCGCTGCAGTTCGGCATCGCGGTCTTCCGCCATGACGTGTTCGATGGTGATCCGCGGCTGGTGGAACACGGCGTTGCCCGCCGCCAGCCCCTTGACCAGGATCAGCCCGGGAAGCCGCGCGGGACCAGTCTGCTGGGGGCCGAGCGCGACGTCCTCATCATCAACCAGTCCGGCGCCGGCGATCAGTTCGGACAGGACCATCGCCACGGTCTGCAGCGCCTCGATTTCCACTTCCTCATAGCGGCGCGGATCGGCATGCTGGACGCAGAGCACGCCGACAGCGCGCTCACGGCGAACGATCGGCACTCCGGCAAAGGAGTGAAACTTCTCTTCGCCGGTCTCGGGGCGGTAGGAGAAGTCCGGGTGCGCGGTCGCCTCGGCCAGGTTGAGCGTTTCGATATTGTCGGCGATCGTCCCGACCAGACCCTCGCCGATCGCCATGCGGGTGACGTGGACCGCTTCCTGCGCCAGCCCCTTGGTGGCGAACAGTTCCAGCATGCCTTCGCGCAGCAGGTAGACCGAGCAGACCTCGCTATCGAGCCCCTCGCCGATCACCTCGACCACGGTGTTGAGCTTTGCCTGGGCATGACTGCGCGAAGCCATCACGTCGTGCAGGCGCGTGAGGATGGTGCGGGCGGCGGAAACGGCGCTGGTCACTGGCATAGCGCCAGCCTAGACCAAAGGTTGGCCCTTGGGAACGGACGCGGTCGTTACTGCAAACGAATTTTTGGCGGCCCCGCCGAGGCGACGGGGCGCTGCCATCTGGCGACTAGATGTGCGCCAGCTCTTCCTTGATCCTGAGCTTTCGCTTCTTGAGCGACTGGATCATCGCGACATCAGGCAACGGGCGGCTCTGTTCTTCCTGAATCTGCCGTTCAAGACCGGCATGCTTGAGCTGCAACGCGCTGGTATGCGATTGTTCCATCCGGGATTCTCCTTGTGTTAGCCCCAGGGCTGCAAGGACACCGCCGATAACCGACTCGGCATTCGGCGAGTCACTGCGATTGTCATGAAAACATATTAAGCCTATCTTGCGAAGCACCTTCGTAAAGTCCGGCGTCAGGGCGCAGCGGCTTTGCGGTGAACCGGCACATGGAGTTTGCGGGCGTGAACGAAGAGGAGATGCGCAAGCGCCTGGAAATGCTGAAGGTGGAGCATCGCGATCTTGACGCTGCCATCGATGCCTTGACGGCGGCCGGATCGAACGACCAGCTTCAGATTGCCCGACTCAAAAAGCGCAAGCTGCGTCTCAAAGACCAGATCATGATGATCGAGGACTATCTGATCCCCGACATCATCGCCTAAGCAGCGGCGCGGTGGCCGGACCGGCCCGCAGATCACCCGCAGCCGGATCGGTTCGTCCCGAAAAACCGTCCCCCCAAGGGACAGTCCCGAAATGGTGTGGCAAACTTTCCGTGAGCCTGTTGGCAAGCATGATTCCGCGCGCCTATCGCGGCCCCAGACATGGCAAGCCCGGCAAGCATCAATCCCCGGATCATCGAGGGACTCTATTGTGAGGCCCTGGTCCTTTCGGACGAGGTCCGCGCAGCCTTTGCGATGTCGGGGCGGCTTGAGCAAACCGGCGATGACGAGACAACCGTCGCGCTGAGCTGCGAGGCGCTGCGCACGACCACGCGGATGATGCACGCGGTCGCCTGGCTGCTCAACCACCGCGCCTTCTTTGCCGGAGAGCTGAGCGAATTCCAGCTGCGCCGCCATGGCAAACTGGCCGATTTCCCGGAAGCCGATCCGCACCGACTGGGCCTGATCGACGGGCCGACCCGCGAGCTGATCCAGGCCACCGAGCGTTTCCACGCCCGGCTCAAGCGGCTCGACAACGGCTGGCGCGAGCGCGATCCCGCCAGCCCCAGCGCGATCGCCGCGCTGCGCGAACGGCTGGGCGCGCAAGTCAGGGGTTAGAATTTTTCCCGCGCGCCGATTGAACCGCGCAGGTTCATCCGACGACATCTCCTGCGAAGTCGTTGTTCGGCAGAGTGGCGATCGCGCGATCAGCCGCGGCGGGACCTTTGGTTTCGATTCCCGAGGGAGACCCCAAGTCCCGAGGGAGACCCCAAGTGACGACAGTGCTTAGATCCGCCCTGGCCCTGGTGCTGTTCAGCCAGACCACCGCAGCCCAGGCCACGTGCACCCTGCCAGTGGAAACCGCGCTGCCGCGCACCCAGGTCGTGCTGGTGGCACCAAATGGCCAGACCACCACACAGGTCACCGGTGCCGACGGCAAATTGACCCTCAAACGCCTGCGCAGGGGTGCATGGCTGATGCGTCTCGCCAGCCAGACCGGCGCTGTCCCGGTCCAGGTCGGCGGCGACCGCAAGCTGGTGATCCAGACAGTGACCGTCAGTTATAGCTGCAGCGCGCCCGGTGGACCCGCGCGGCACGCGGCTCACCCCGGGCTCAGGCAGCTGAACCGGAAAGCCGACTAGACGCGGGCATCAGGACTATTCCCGATCATCCGATGGCTCGAACCGTGTTACCCAACGCGGCGCGCCGTGTTCGGACCGTTCGATATCGGGCACGGGTACCGGATCGTCCCCCGTCTCGATCCAGCCGCGCCCGTCGCACTTGTCGCAAATGCAGCGCTTTGAGCGCTGGCTGACAAGATCGAACTCGCGGTTCCACTGGCCGTGCCCCGCGCATAGCGGGCATCGCCGGTCGAGATCGCCACTGCGGTGCCGCAACGGAATCCCGTCAAAAGCATGCGGATCATGCGGGCCGGTGCAAGTGACAATCCGTTTTTCGTGCGACATGCGGCAAAGCGATCCTAGGCCTGCGCCGCATCCACCCGCGCCTTGTCGCGGTGGAACCAGTGCCCGGCCAGGAAGAAGGCCGGCAGCGCCAGCATCGATACCACGGACATGCTCAGCGCCGCGCTGCTGTAAGGCTGGGCACTGCCCGCCGCGCGGAACAGATCGATCAGCGCGCCGGTGGCGGTGATCCCGATCCCAAGGCCGACCGCGTTGACGCAGAGGATGTTGAACGCCACCACCGTCGCCCGCGAGGAAGGCGGCGAAAGCTCCTGAATGGTTGAGACCGCCGGGCCATAATAGGCGCAGAGCAGAAAGATCCCCGCGCCGATCCCCGGCACGAACCAGATCGAATCCGCCGGGACGATCCGGAAGCCCAGCGTCAGCGGGGCCAGCGCGAGGATCATCCAGAACAGCAGCATCGCCCGGCCCGATTTGCGGGTGCGGTACCACCAGTCCCCGGCATAGCCGCCGAACAGGCTGCCGGCGATTCCCGCAACCACGGTCATGAACCCGGTCAGCTTGGCGATTTCGGCCCGTTCGAACCCGCGTTCTTCCACGAACCACAATTGGTCGAACGCCGCCGCGCCAACCGCGATGTGCAGCGCCACCCCGCCGCCGATCACCAGGCACAGCGCCGGCGATTGGCGCAGCGCGGCAATCAGCACCCGCATATGCCCGCGCCAGCCGGGGCCGTGGCTGTGGACTGGCGGCCCCACCACCCGGTCATCGCGCACCAGCCACATCAGCGCCGCCAGCACCATGCCGATTGCGCCGAGCAGGTAGAAACAGTTGCGCCAGCCGATCGTCGGCCCGAGATAACCCGCGACCAGCAGGCTCGCCCCCGCCCCGATCGGCACACCAAGGTAATAGAGCGACATCGCCAGCCCCAGTTGCGACGGCTTGAACCGGTCCGCCACCAGCGACGCCGCCGCCGGGGTCAGCGCGGATTCGCCCACCCCGATCAGCGCGCGCGGCACGGCCATCGAGACAAACCCCTTGGCCGCCCCGCTCACCGCGGTCAGCAGCGACCAGGCCGCAATTGCCAGCGCAATCAGCCGCCCACGGTGCATCCGGTCGGCCAGCACCCCCATGAGCAGCCCGGCGACCGCATAAAAGACGATAAAGAACAGCCCTGTCAGAAGGCCAAACTGGGTATCGCTCAGCCCCAGCTCGGGCTTGATGAAATTGGCGAAGCTGGGCAGCAACTGGCGATCGACGAAGTTGAGCACGTTGATCACGGTGAGCAGCGCGAGCAGCCCCCAGGACGAGACGGATGAGTGCTCCGATGCGTTAGGGCCTGTGGCAGACATCGGCGCGCTCTCCTGGTTTGTGCTTTGGCGCATGGTGGCGGAGGCCGGCGGCGATGGGAAGGGGGAATGGTGGGGTGGGGGGGCATCACTCACCAGTTTGGGGTCGCCGAAGCTACCGAAGCAGTTGGTCAAGACTCTTTAGCGCTTAGGCAAATCCTCCTGCGACACAGAAAGACTTTCCTGATGGCCTAGGATCATCAAAAGATATTCTCGAGACGTAGGTCAAAGGTCGATTGAATCCTGGCAATTTAATGTAGCTTGAGCCGAATTTTCGCATGTGGCAGCTTTTGAAAAGGAGTCCGCTTCCGCACCAGCACGGATCACGCTTCTTGATCTCAGGTCCAGTCAACAAATCTTCGCCTCGGAGCATAGGTCCATATGAATACATACCCTTCGTAACAACACTGTTCGGCCCATAAACGGTACGATCAGCCTTTCCGACATGATATGTAGTTACAATGGTGGTGTCTACTCGTGCATCGATTACAGCACTATTACAATTCATCCCAATTGTCTTCATTGCATCTTTGTGTTTAGAAGCCTTTTGTAGCGAAAGGACAGCTTTACGCAGTGCGTGCTGATCTCTAGATTCAGATTTCGCAATCTTCTTTATACTAGCTCTTGTTCCCGGCTCGACCGCTGGCGTCCAACCTTCAATTTGAACAATCACACCATCTTCATCTAGAGTTCGACGGTTAATCACAAACCTGCTTGACGGCTTTCCACTTTCATCTAAATTTGAAATATTTAGACAGACAGGCTCTGTTGATTTGTCATATTTGAATCCGCAAATTAGAAACGTGAGAGAATTGGAAGTTAGCTTGTTTTTTACGAACTCAATTTCTATTTCACGTCGCAGCCCCTCCATCAAGCTGTCAAACGCGTCGTCTGTGTCGCCAGCGCGGTTCAAATAGGACATGATCCATTCGTCGGTGTCAAATCCATTGAATCTTGCTAAGCCAGTAAACGCAATCGCGACCCTAGCGTCATTGCAGCACAACACAGTCAGCTTGTTATAGTAGTCATCTACTACAGAACCGCTCGCCGTAATCCGACGATCACAAAGCAATATCGTGTATTTAGAATTCTGTATTGAAATCAGAAGAGTCACGGAATTTTCTCCTAGCACACTCTCGAGATGTCCCCATCATCCGTCCAATCTTTTGAGGTTGCAAGGGTACACGGAATACCGTGTCCCCGGCCTACGCACGCGCCCCACCAACTTTCCTACACCGCACCAATCTGCCAAACTCCGCCCCGCTCTTTCCCATTGTAACCGATCCCGCCCCCGCACAGCCGCGCCCACGGTGGAAGCTCACATAAGGTGACCAAAGGTAACAGGGTGAACGCGCGGCGTGTGGAGCTTTGTTACCTTTGCGTGGCACCCTTCGACAGGCTCAGGGTGGGCGGAACTTGCTTTAGGTTCCTTACTCGCTTCCCCATACCCCTCGACACTCGCCCCTACCCGCCCCATATCGACCGCTATGGAAGCCCCGCCCAAACCTTGGCCCACCGGCCTGTCAGAACAATGCGAGCCGCTGGTGCGGCGGGTGCTGGCGCCCAATGCTTCGCCCTATACCTTCACCGGGACCCAGACCTACATCGTCGGCGCGGGCGATGCCGTGGCGGTGATCGATCCTGGCCCGGCCGACAGCGGCGATGATGCCGATCCTTCGCCGTTCAAGGGCGCCGATACCAATGGCCGGGGCCATGTCGAGGCGATCCTCGCCGCAGTTGGCTCGGCCAAGATCGCCGCGATCCTGTGCACCCATACCCACCGCGATCATTCCCCCGCCGCCGCCGTGCTCAAGGCTCGCATCGGCGCACCGATCATCGGCTGCGCGCCCTTGGTGCTGAGCGACGACGGCCCGCGCGCCGACAGCGCCTTCGATCACAGCTATGCCCCTGACCGGGTGCTGGCCGATGGCGAACGGCTGTCTGGCCCGGACTGGACGATCGAAGCGGTCGCCACCCCTGGCCATACCAGCAACCACCTGTGCTATGCCGTGCTGGAAAGCGGCGCGCTGTTTACCGGGGACCATGTGATGGCCTGGTCGACTAGCGTGGTCTCTCCGCCGGACGGCGACATGGCCGCCTATATGGACAGCCTCGCCAAGCTCTATGAGCGCGAAGACACGGTGCTCTACCCCGCCCACGGCCCTGCCATCGACAAGCCGCGCCAGCTTGTGCGCGGGATGCTCGGCCATCGCCGCCAGCGCGAGGCGCAGATCCTGCGGCTGCTCGGCGAAGGGCCCCAAGCGATCCCGCAATTCGTCAGCGCGATGTACAAGGGCCTCGATCCGCGCCTGACCGGGGCGGCAGGGCGTTCGGTGCTGGCGCATCTCTATGACCTGAGGACGCGCGGCGTGGTGGCGGAGCAAGGCGAGACATGGCGGCTGAGCGCAGCATAACCGAGACCGAACGCCAGAACGCGCGGGCCATTGCCCGGCAGTTTGCCCTGCCCTGGTACCTGCTGTTCTTCACCGCGGCATTGGCAACCTGGGCCCTGTGGCAAGCCTATGGCCCGAAGGATCACGGCGACCCGATCGCCACCAGCCTCGCCGCCTTCGAGAAGGCCAACCGGCTGACGGTGTTCTCGGCCCAGCTGGCCCCGGTGGTCAGCGCTGATGACGAGCGCGGTTTTGGCCTGCTCAAGAGCCGCCAGGTCGCGGTGATCCCGGCGCGGGTGGACTATACGCTCGATCTCGCCAAGCTCGATTCCGGACGGTTCCGCTGGGATGCGGAGGGCAAGCAGCTGGCGGTCACCCTGCCCCCGCTGCAACTGTCCAAGCCAAATCTCGATGAGGCCCGCGCCCAGTACCTGCGCGAGGGGATCTGGATCACCGGCCCGGCCCAGGCCAAGCTGACCCGCGACAATACCCTGCTGGCCGAACGCCAAGCCGCCGAGCAGGCCGCCAACCCGGTTCTGCTGGACCTTGCCCGCAGTGCGGCCAAACAGGCGGTAGCACAGAACCTCTCGGTGCCCCTGAAGGTGGCCGGCTATGGCGACGTCAAGGTGACGGTGCGGTTCGACGGAGAGCCGAATTTGCCTTGACGAGCGGCATTGCAGTAAGGTTCATCTGGGTGTATTAGTTGCCTACAACGGGTCGCGGAGTCCAAGAGGGAGAAGCCGCGATGGCAACTGCATTCGATTCACCCGGTTCGCTGCAAGGCACGGAGGAGCGGTTCTTTTTCAAACTGGCCTGCGCGATCAGCCTGGTCATGGTCGCCGGCTTCTCGTTCCAGCTGGCCGCGGGGCGTTCCAGCTTCGCCGTGCCGCTGGTCTACCACCTCCACGCCGTTGTCTTCTTCGGCTGGATCGCGCTGTTCCTGACCCAGAGTTTCCTGGTCGCCAGCGACAACCTCGCGCTGCACCGCCGGCTCGGCTGGCTTTCCGCCCTGTGGGTGCCGCTGATGGTCGTGCTGGCCCTGGCCATTACTGTAACCTCGATGCGCCGCACCGGGGGGCCGTTCTTCTTCGATGCCAACGAATTCCTGTTCGGCAACCCGACCGGCATCCTTGCCTTCGCCATCATGGTCGGCGCGGCAGTAGCGATGCGCAAGCACACCGATTGGCACCGGCGGCTGATGCTGTGCGCCATGGCCGCAATCACCGGGCCGGGCTTCGGCCGTCTGCTGCCGATGCCGCTGCTGATCCCCTGGGCGTGGGAAATCAGCAACATGATCGGCATGATCTTCATTTTCGCCGGGATGATCCGCGACAAGCGGCATACCGGCGCGATCCATCCGGCCTGGTTCGTCGGGCTTGCCGCGATTCCGCTGTGGATCCTGGTGGGCGAACTGATTGCCTACACCCCCTGGGCGATCGACTTCACCCGCGAACTGATGGCCGGATATCCCGGCGCGGCGCGGCCGATGGAAGCATACCTGCCTTGATTAGTCGGGCCTGACGGGCCATCTGGAGCACTCTCCCAAGGAGTTGCCCCAGATGACTGTCCAGACCGAAAACCTTGCCGGGATCGACCTGCGCGCCGAGATCGAGCGGCTGCGCAAGGAGCGCAACGCGGTGATCCTGGCGCATTATTACCAGCGCCCGGAAATCCAGGACCTGGCCGACTACATCGGTGACAGTCTGGAACTGTCGAAGAAGGCGGCAGCGACCGATGCCGAGGTGATCGCGTTCTGCGGGGTCAAGTTCATGGCCGAAACGGCCAAGATCCTCGCCCCGCAAAAGACCGTGATCCTGCCCGACCTCGACGCCGGCTGCAGCCTTGAGGATTCGTGCCCGCCCGAAAAGTTCGCGCAGTTCCGCGCCGCGAACCCGGACCACATCGCCCTCACCTACATCAACTGTTCGACCGAGGTGAAGGCGCTGAGCGACATCATCGTCACCTCATCGAGCGCCGAGACGATTCTCGCCCAGATCCCGCCCGAGCAGAAGATCATCTTCGGCCCTGATCGGCACCTGGGCGGGTACCTCAGCCGCAAGTTCAATCGCGAGATGCTGCTCTGGCCGGGCGTCTGCATCGTCCATGAGGCGTTCAGCGAAACCGAGCTCTTGAAGCTCATGGCCCAGCACCCCGGCGCCCCGGTCGCCGCGCATCCCGAATGCCCGCCGCACATTATCGACCACGCCGATTACGTCGGCAGCACCAGCGGGATCCTCAACTACGCCAAGGGCTTTGAAGGTGACACGCTGATCGTTGCGACCGAGCCGCACATCATCCACCAGATGGAACTGGCGATCCCCGAAAAGACCTTTATCGGCGCGCCCGGCGCAGACGGCCAGTGCGCCTGCAACATCTGCCCCTACATGGCGCTCAACACGCTGGAAAAGCTATACCTCGCGCTGCGCGATCTGAAGCCGCAGATCCAGATCGAGGAAGGGCTGCGGTTGCAGGCGAAGAAGAGTCTGGACCGGATGCTGGAGATGGCCGGCGGGACAGTCGGCAAGGGGGATCTGGGGGCGCGGTGACCCCTGGATCCTACCGCACCGGCAATCCAAACATCAGCGCCCGCGCGTATTTCACCGGCGGCGAACCATAGCTCAGCACGGTGTCGTGATAGCGCCGCAGGGTGAAGCTCTTGCCCCAGCGCTGCTGCGCCTCGGCCCGGAGCATGCGGTGTTCTTCGTAGCCGGTGAAATAGCTCAGCAGCTGGACCGAGCTGAGGTTGGCCCGCACCCATTTGCCCGAGGCTTCGCGTTCGGCCTGGAAGGCGCCTTTCTGCATCAGCTCCATCGCCTGATCGCGGGTCATGCCTTCGGTGTGGATGCCGATGTCGAGCAGGGTGTTGGTGACCGAGCGCAGCCGCATCTTGAGCACGGTCAGCTTGAACAGCGGATCGCCATTCAGATAGCCCTGATCCTTCATCACCCCTTCGGCATAGACCGCCCAGCCCTCAACGAACGGCCCTGACCACAGCATTGCCCGCAGCGGATTGTCGGTGCGGTTGGAATGATCGAGCTGGAGGTAATGCCCCGGCATCGCCTCGTGGATCGAAAGGTCGTGGATCATGTATTCGTTGTATTCGGTGAGGAAACTGTTGGCCTGCTCGTCGCTCCACTCTTCCGGAATCGGGCTGACCGCATAGAAGTTCTGCTGGCCCTTTTCGAACGGCCCCGGCGGATCGTTGTAAGCGACCGCGTTGCCCTGCTGGAACTTGGGCATGGTGATGATCCGCACCGGCCCATCGGGCATGCGGATGAAGCCCTTTTTACGGACGAAGTTGGTCGCCTGCTCGGTCGTTTCGCGGGCGCGCTTCTCGAGCTCGCGGCGCGGCGGCTTCTTGGCATAGGACAAGGCCAGCGCCGCCTCGATTGCGGCCTGCTGCTGGCTGGCGCTCGGCTGTACGGGCAAGGCCGGAGCGCCGGGCTTGCCGGCCAGCACGGTCCGCGCCAGAGAATACATCTCGGCGCGGGTTTCCGCCTTGGCCTTGAGCGCGCGGGCTTTCAGCACCGGACGGGTCAGGTCGCTCATCAGCGCGAACTTCATCTTCTGGTCGTACTTGGCGGCACCCAGCCGGAAGTCGCCCCTGGCCTGCGGGACCAGCACCTCGTCGAGCCACTTCTGATGCTCGGCCACGGCAGTCTTGAGGCCGGCCAGCGCGGCATCGAACCGCGCCCGGTCCGCGGCGGACAGCACGCCCGCCTGCGGGGCCAGCATCGTCTCGGCGATCTCGACGATGCCGCCGTTCTGGCGCGACACGGTTTGCGCAAAGATCGCCGGGACGCGGGCCGGAACCAGCTGTGCGCGGCTTTCGGCCAGCATCGCGGGCAATGCCTCCATCCGCGCGGTCGCCGCCTTCAGCCGCACGTCCCACGGCGCGAAATCGCGGGCGGCCAGCGTGTAGAGCGCTCCCCCGGCGATATCGTTGTAGAGCTGCGGGTTCCACGCCCATTCCTGCAGCACATCATTGGCGAACAAGCGGTATTCGAGCTCGTTCCTGAGCATTGCATAGTCGACCTGATGATCGCGGCTGAGCAGCGCCGGGTTGATCCGGGTGAGTTCGCCCAGCAGCGCGCGCCATTCTGCGCTGCGGGCGGCGCGGGCCTGGGCGGTAATGCCGGGCAGCTGCGCGTCATAGTCATGCACCCCCAGCGCGGTCGCCTCGACCGGAGAGAGCCGCAACGCGGAAGCAATGAACCGCTCGCTCAGGACCTTGAAGGCGGCGTCACTCCTTGGCGAGCAGACCGCCGCGGCAGGGCGTTTGGCGGCATCGACTGGCAAAGCCGTCAGCGTCAGGGCAGCGAGCGGGAGGGCGGCAAGCAAGGCAAATGGCTTCATCTGATCTCTCCCCGGGGGAAACGCGTTCCGCTCAGGCTAGCGGGCGATCAGTCCTGCGTCGAGCGGGCAAGCGCAAGGCCCAAGCCGACCATCGCCATACCCAGGAAATCGATCGGCACCAGGGCCTCACCAAAGGCCACCCAGCCCAGCGCCACCGCGATTGCCGGCTGGGTCAGCAAGGCCAGGCCAAAGACCAGCGGCGTGAAGTGGCGCATCGCATAGATCAGCAGGCCCTGCCCGGTAACCTGCCCCAACAGTGCCAGCGCAACCAGCGGCCACCACAGCGTGGGCCAGACCGGTTCGCCCAGCAGAAGCGCCGTCACCAGCATTACCGGCGCCCCGGCCAGGCTCGACCAGGCCACCAGGGCCCATGACCCAAGCTCGGCCCGCGGTTTTTGCAGCAGCAGGATATAGCCCGCGTAGAGCAGCCCTGCGGCAATGCAGAACAGATCGCCAATCAGGGTCTGCTGCCCGATTTCCAGGCTGCGACCCAGCAGGATCGCCGAACCCGCGATCGCCAGGGCAAAGGCCAGCCATTCCCCGGCGCGCGGCGCGCGATGCAATGCGTAAAGGCCCACCGCGATCACAACCAGGCTGCCCGAATTGCCAAACAGCGTGGCATTGGCCATCCGGGTCATGCCGATGCCGATGTGCCAGCTGGCAATGTCGAGCCCGAAGAACACCCCCGCTCCGGCCATGGCCCACCAGGTCGTCGGCGTGAAACCGCTCAACTTCTCCCGGTTTAGCCGCGCCAGCAGGAACAGCACAGGCAGGGCCAGGAGCAACCGCCAGAACCCCGCACTGACCGGCCCGCTATCGGCGTGGCGGACAAACAGCGGGCCTACTGCCAGCGCCGCATTGCCGCCCATCAGCGCGGCGAAATGCAGCGCGTTCCAGCCCTTCTGCTCTGCCCCCGTTGCATTGCCCATTGGCTTGCCTTAGCGCTCGGCATCGAATTGCAAAATGAAATTGATGGAGGGATTCTTGCACGACGCCTTGTTTCTGCCGATCCAGCTTGGTGCGATCGACGCGAAGAACCGCATCCTGATGGCCCCGCTGACGCGCGGACGGTCCGACCCGGGGATGATCCCCAATGCGATGATCGCCGAATATTATCGCCAGCGCAGCGATGCCGGGCTGATCATCAGCGAGGCAACTGGAATTACCGTCGAAGGTTCGGGCTGGCCCGCCGCGCCGGGCGCCTGGAGCGAAGCGCAGCGCGATGGCTGGAAGCTGACCACTGAAGCGGTCCATCAGGTCGGCGGCAAAATCGTGCTGCAGCTGTGGCACATGGGCCGGCTGGTGCACCCCGATTTCCTGGGCGGCGAAGCGCCGGTTTCGGCCAGTGCCACCACTGCCCCCGACCACGCCCATACCCCGACCGGGCGCAAGCCCTATGAGCAATCGCGCGAAGCGACCAAGGCCGACATCGCCCGGATCGTCGGCGACTATGCCCATGCCGCGCAGATCGCCAAGGATGCCGGGTTCGACGGGGTCCAGTTGCACGGCGCCAACGGCTATCTGGTTGACCAGTTCCTGCGCGCCTCCAGCAACCTGCGGACCGACGAATACGGCGGCAGCCCGGAAAACCGCACCCGCTTCATGCGTGAAGTACTGGAAGGGCTGATCGGTGTGTGGGGCGCAGAACGGGTATCGATCCGGCTTTCGCCCAACGGCGAGACCCAGGGCTGCGACGATCCCGATCCGGCCAGCGTGTTCGGGGCTGCGGCCAGGGTCTGCGAAGAGCTGAGGCTCGGCTTCGTCGAACTGCGCCAGCCGGGGCCGCAGGGCACCTTCGGCCGCACAGATGTGCCTCAGCAAGACGCGCTGATCCGCTCGCTCTACACCGGGCCGCTGGTGCTCAATTCGGACTATACCGCCGCCGAGGCCGATGCCGATGTCAGCTCAGGCCGCTGCGATGCAGTCAGCTTTGGCAGGCCGTACATTTCCAATCCCGACCTTGCGACCCGGATCCGGCTGGGCGCGGATTGGGCGCCAAATGTTAACGTGCCGAAAACCTGGTATCTTCCAGGACCGGAAGGGTACATCGACTATCCGGCACTCGAAACCGCGTAGAACAAGGGTTTGATCATGGCACTTCGGTCGTGGCTGTTCATCCCGGGCGACAGCGAAAAGAAGCTTTCCAAGGCAGCCGCGACCGGCGCCGATGCGATCATCCTCGATCTGGAGGACTCGGTCGCTTCATCCAACAAGCAGCGGGCGCGCGAACTTACCGCCGCCTGGCTTGGCATGCACCGGTCGCAGGTGACCGGCGGCAAGCGGATGGGCCGCTGGGTGCGGATCAACGCGCTCGACAGCCGGCAGTGGCGCGAAGACCTGATCGCGGTGCTGCCGGGCGCGCCCGACGGGATCATGCTACCCAAGAGCGCCGGGCCCGAATCGGTTCAGCAACTCGGGGCCGAACTCTACGAGCTCGAGGGCCGTAGCGGAGTTCAGGCGGGTTCGACGAAGATCCTGCCGCTGGTGAGCGAGACCGCCCAGGCCGCGATTACAATCCCCGCCTATGCCAGCGCCCCGCTGCCGCGCCTGGCCGGGCTGACCTGGGGCGCGGAAGACCTTTCCGCGGCGATTGGCGCCAGCCGCAAGCGCGACGATCAGGGCAACTGGACCGACGCCTTCCGCTTTGCCCGGATCCAGACGCTGCTGACCGCCCATGCCCGCGGGGTCTTCGCGTTGGACACCCTGCATGCGGATTTCGCTGACGAGGACGGTCTGCGCCGCGTGGCGGAAATGGCCAGGGCGGACGGCTTCTCGGGTATGTTGGCGATCCACCCCGCGCAGGTTCCGGTGATCAATGCCGCCTTTACCCCCAGCGAGGCTGAGCTGGAAGAAGCTCGGGCGATCGTATCTGCCTTTCAAGCCAATCCCGAAGCCGGAGCACTGCAAATCGACCGGCGGATGATCGACCGGCCACACCTCAAGCTGGCACAGCGGCTGCTCGGGATCGAGGAATAGTTACTCGGTTGCGGGTTCGGCTTCCGGTTCGTCGGGGGGCGGCGCAGCCGCTACGGCGGTCGTTTCCTTGGTGCTCGGCTTGGTCTTGTCGTCCTTCTTGTCCCCGTTTTCGCTCTTTGGTGCGAGCGGAGCCTGCGACTTGACCTGATCGACCGCGATCATCGCATCGCTGACCGAACCGGGCAGGACCTCGCCTTGGGCCGTGCCGCTCTGGGCCTTATTGCCATTCTCCCCGCCGCAGGCGGACAAGGTCAGGACCAAGGCAAGCGGCACAATCCGAAGGTTCATACAGTCACTCCACCGGGCAAGGCCGGTCCAGCGCGGCCAGGAATTGGTCGGCGCGCGCCAGCAATGCCCTATCCCAGCTGTCGAAATCAACTGCCACGCCCAGCCGGGCCAGGCTGGTCACGCCGAATTCGTCGATCCCGCAGGGCACGATCCCGCCGAAATGGGACAGATCGGGCGCGATGTTGACCGAAAAGCCGTGCATCGTCACCCAGCGCCGGACCCGCACCCCGATCGCGCCGATCTTGGCCTCTCGCCCGTCGATGTCACGGGTCCAGATCCCGATCCGGCCCGGCGCGCGCCAGCTTTCCACGCCGAAATCGGCCAGGGTATCGATCACCCAGCCCTCGATCGCATGGACAAAGCCGCGCACGTCGCGCGCGCGGGTCTTTAAGTCGAGCAGGACATAGCCGACTCGCTGGCCCGGCCCGTGATAGGTGTAGCGTCCGCCGCGCCCGGCTTCGACCACTTCAAAGCGCGGATCGAGCAGTTCACCCGCGGCGGCGCTGGTTCCGGCGGTATAGACAGGAGGATGTTCGAGCAGCCAGATCAGCTCTTGCGCGGTCCCGGCGGCAATTGCCGCGTTGCGATCGGTCATCGATTCAAGGGCTGTGCGATAAGGCACCGGCTCGCCATCACGGCGCAATTCGATCGAAGGCGAGAGTGGTCCGGTCATCACCCGAGTTGCGTGGCGGCAATTGCTGTGGTTATCAAGTGCCAACCAGCCAAACGGGGTCTTGATCATGAAGCTTGATATCGGCGCAATCTGGAACGAGGCAACCGAACTCGTGCGCGCCAACAAGGAAGTACTTGCAGCGCTGGCCGGGGTATTCTTCCTGCTGCCCAGCTTCGCATTCACACTGCTTATGCCCGCACCGCAGCCCCAGCCCGGCGATTCGCCCGAGCGGATGTACAAGATGATGACAGACTTCTACGCCAGTGCTGCGCCTTGGTTGCTGGCGATGGTGCTGGTTCAGGCGCTGGGCCAACTTGCCGCTTTTGCCTTGCTGGCCAGGTCAGGCCGGACAACCGTTGGTGACGCGCTGCGCGAGGGGCTTCAAGGAATGTTGCCGTACATCGGCACCCAGCTAATCTTTGGGCTTGTGCTGACGGTTATCGCTGGAGTGCTGGTTGGCATTGCGGCAGGAAGCGGTTCGGTCGGGCTGGCTGTGCTGCTCGGATTGGTTGCGGCCGTTGGCGTGATTTATGCCTCGCTCAGATTGGCGATGATGCTGCCGGTGATCGCGATTGAGCGCGTCCGCAACCCCTTGGCTGTGCTCAAACGGTCGTGGGATCTGACGGCAGGCAATGTTGGGGGCATCCTGCTGTTCATGCTGATGCTGTTCATTGCTTTTATTGTTGCAGCGATCGTTCTCGGGATCGTGACTGGCTTGATCGCCGGGTTGTTCGGCGGCGGACGAGCGATTGAGCTGACCGGCGCAGCCACCTCTTCCACTTTGGGTGCAGCATTCACGGTCTATGTAATCGCCGCGATCGCGGCGATGCACCGCCGCCTCTCCGGCGGCGAGGCATCGCGCGCAGACGTTTTCAATTAGACCCTAGCTGGCAGAACGCGCAGACCTTGTTGCCATCGGGGTCGCGCAAGTAGGCACCGTAAGCATTGCCCGGTGCGCCGGGGCGCGGCCCAGGTTCGCCTTCGCAGGTCCCGCCATTGGCAAGGCCAGCGGCATGCCAGGCATCTACTTGTTCCTTGTTTTGGGCGCCAAAGCCGATCGTTCCGCCATTGGCATGGGTTGCCGCGCCGCCATCGGCAGGCGCGCCAACACCGAAGTTGCCGCCGTTGTGGCTGTAGAAGGCACGGCCGTTGAACTCGGCCCCGGCATTGCCGCCGATCGCCTGGATCGTCGCATCGTAGAATGCCTTGGCCTTGGCGATGTCATTGGTGCCAACCATTACGTGGGTAAACATGATCTCTCTCCTCTTAGAAAACGACGACGCTGCGGATCGATATGCCGGCGTGCATCAGGTCGAAGGCGGTGTTGATTTCCTCCAGCCCCATCACGTGGGTGATCATCGGGTCGATTTCGATCTTGCCGGTCATGTACATGTCGACGATCTTGGGCACGTCGGTGCGGCCCTTGGCCCCGCCGAACGCGGTCCCGCGCCAGTTGCGGCCGGTCACCAGCTGGAATGGGCGGGTGGCGATTTCCTTGCCGGCCTCGGCCACGCCGATGATGATCGAGGTGCCCCAGCCGCGGTGGCAGGCTTCCAGCGCGGTGCGCATCACTTCGGTGTTGCCGGTGGCATCGAAGGTATAGTCCGCACCGCCGTCGGTCATCGCGACGATCCTGGCCACGGTATCCTCGCGGCTCATGCCCTTGGAGTTGAGGAAGTCGGTCATCCCGAACTTGCGGCCCCATTCCTCGCGGTCGGGATTGATGTCGACCCCGATGATCTTGCTCGCACCGGCCAACCGCGCGCCCTGGATCACGTTGAGCCCAATTCCGCCGAGCCCGAAGACTACAACATTGTCGCCAACCTGGACCTTTGCGGTGTTGATCACCGCACCGACCCCGGTGGTCACCCCGCAGCCGATGTAGCAGCTGGTCTGGAACGGCGCGTCCTCGCGGATCTTCGCCAAGGCAATCTCGGGCAGGACGGTAAAGTTGCTGAAGGTCGAGCAGCCCATGTAGTGGAAGATCGTTTCGCCCTTGTAGCTGAACCGGCTGGTTCCGTCGGGCATCAGCCCCTGGCCTTGGGTCGCGCGGATCGCGGTGCAGAGGTTGGTCTTGCCGCTGAGGCACGACTTACACTGGCGGCATTCCGGGGTGTAGAGCGGGATCACGTGATCGCCGGGCTTGACCGAGGTTACCCCCGGGCCAACCTCGCGCACGATCCCGGCGCCTTCGTGGCCGAGGATCGAGGGGAATATCCCCTCGCTGTCGAACCCGTCGAGCGTGTAGGCATCGGTATGGCAGATCCCGGTCGCCATGATTTCGACCAGCACTTCGCCGGCCTTGGGGCCTTCCAGATCGACCTCGACGATTTCGAGCGGCTGCTTGGGTGCAAACGCGACGGCGGCACGTGTCTTCATTGTGGCGAACTCCTCTTCCATTCCGGTCCGGATGCTGTTGCCGGGCGCTTACCGCCCTGCTCAAACCGCCGTCAATGCCCGCAGCCGCGCAATGCGGAAAAGGCATGCGCTTGGCAAGCGGCCGCCAAAAGGATAGCCCAAAGCGATGAAAGCAATCAGCGATCCAGATCGACTGCTGGCCGAAGGGCTGACCGCGATCCGCGCGCAGTTTCAGGTACCGGCGCATTTTCCTCCGCAGGCCGAAGCCGCGGCCGAGCAAGCCGCGCGCCGCGATCCGTCGGACCATGCCGACTGGACCGCGCGGCCGTTCGTCACGCTTGATCCGGCCAGCTCGACCGACCTCGACCAGGCCTTCGCGATCGAGCGCGCCGGCGGCGATATTCTGCTGCACTATGCGATTGCCGATGTGCCGTGGTTCGTTGGCGATGGCGATCCGGTCGATACCGAAGCCTGGCTGCGGGGCGAGACGACCTATCTGCCCGATGGCAAGGCCGGGCTCTATCCCCGCGTGCTGAGCGAGGGTGCGGCCAGCCTGCTGCCTGACGGGCCGCGCCCGGCGGTTATCTTCACCAGCCGGATCGATCCGGCCGGCAAGGCGGTGCTCCAGGGCGTGGAGCGCGGGCTGATCCACAGCCGCGCCAAGCTGGCCTACGATTCGGTCCAGCCCGCTGAACTTCCCGACGGCTTTGACGAGCTGGCGCGCCGGATCAGCGAGGCCGATGATGCGCGCGGCGCGGCCCGGGTCGATCCGCCCGAGCAGGAGGTGGAGCGAGACGCCACTGGCCATTTCACCTTGCAGCTGCGGCCCCTCGCCCTGGCCGAACGGCAGAACGCAGCGCTTTCGCTCGCCACCAACCTGGCGGTCGCCGATGCGCTGTTCGCCGCCCGGACCGGCCTGTTCCGGGTGATGGAGGGGCCGACGCCCCAGGCCGAGGCGCGGCTGCGCCATACTGCCGAGGCCTTCGGGCTCGATTGGCCGCGCGAAGCCAGCCTCGCCCAGTTCGAGCGCCTGCTCGATCCGCAGGAACCGCGCGCCGCCGCCTTCATGCTGGCGGTGCGCCGGGCCGGCAACGGGGCCGGCTATGTGCCTTACCGCGAAGGGGTGATCCCCTGGCACGCCGCGATGGCCGCCACCTATTGCCACATGACCGCGCCGCTGCGGCGGCTGGCCGATCGCTATGTGATCCGCGCCGCGCTGGCGATCGCCAATGGTCAGCCGGTCCCGGACGGGGTCGAAGCCGCATTCCAGCGGCTCGGCCCGGTGATGGGCAAGGCCGGCGCGCGCTCCAGCCAGATCGAGCGCGCGGTGATCGATCTGGCCGAAGCGGCGATCCTCTCTGGCCGCGAGGGCGAGGATTTCCAGGCCGTGATCACCGACCAGGGCGAAAGCGGCGCCCGTTTCCAGCTGTGCGACCTGCCGGTGGTGGCGCGGACCACTGCGCGCCGGGTCCAGCCGGGCGAGCGGATCACGGTCCGGCTCGAAAGCGCCGACCCGGGGCGCCGCGAAGTGCGGTTCGCCCGGATCGCATGAATCGAGTTGCACCTCCGCGCTGCCTCGGCTAGTGGCGCGGTCCTCTCGGTAAAACGGGGGTGAGGCCCGATGGCGGAGTGGTTACGCACCGGACTGCAAATCCGTTTACGCCGGTTCGATTCCGGCTCGGGCCTCCACAATCGAAAGTTGGTTCGCCGCTTTAGCTCAGTTGGTAGAGCACATCATTCGTAATGATGGGGTCACGTGTTCGAGTCACGTAAGCGGCACCACTCCCGCGCGATCATAAAGGTAGCATTGCTGCTGGCCGCTGCGGCGGTCGGGCCGCCGGCGTTTGCGCAGGAGGCTGCCGAGGAAGAGCGCGAGATTGTCGTGACCGGGCGGGGGCTGGATCCCTCGCC
Organism: Novosphingobium sp. UBA6272; assembly: GCF_002440635.1. Lineage (GTDB taxonomy): Bacteria > Pseudomonadota > Alphaproteobacteria > Sphingomonadales > Sphingomonadaceae > Novosphingobium. The sequence goes on from NZ_DJUW01000028.1 coordinate 92,515, forward strand.
GATGCTGACGGCCTATTCAGCGATCGTCGTCGAGCGTGACCGGACTGCGGCTTCGGCTTCGGGGCGGCTGGAGGACGTGCTGGGCGGTTTCGCCGGGTTCCAGCAGTTCCGCCGCTCGGACAGCCGCTCGGCCAATCCGACCGCGCAAGGCGTAACGCAGCGCGGGCTGGGGGGCAATGCCTCGAGCCGGACGCTGGTGGTGCTTGACGGGGTGCCGGTAACCGATCCGTTCTTTGGCCATGTCCCGTTCTCGGCCTTGCCGTTCGAGCGGCTCGACCGGGTGACGCTGATCCGCGGCGGCGGATCAGGCGCATTCGGGGCGGGCGCGGTGGCGGGTACGGTCGATATGGTCAGCGCCAATCCGGTCGGCCTGCCACTAGCCGAGGCCGGGCTGCTGGCCAACGACCGCAGCGAGAGCGAGCTTTCGGCCAGCCTCGCGCCTGGGCTGGGCGGCGGCTATGCCGTAGTCAGCGGGCGGTGGGACCGGGGACAGGGGTTCTGGACCACTCCTATGGCGCAGCGGGTACCGGCGAGCGTTCGGGCGCGGTTTGACAGCTGGTCGGGCTCATTGCGGACGGTGGTTCCGGTCAGCCCAGATCTCGAGCTTCAGGCCAGGGTGCTGCTTTACGAAGACCACCGCACCCTGCGCTTTGCCGGGGCGGACAGCTTTCAGGGCGGGCAGGATGCTTCGCTGCGGCTGGTCGGACGGGGCGACTGGCAGTTCGATGTGCTCGGCTACGTCCAGGCCCGCGACTATTCCAATGTGGTGATTTCCTCGACCTCGTTCCGCAAGACGCTGGACCAGCGCGCGACGCCGTCGACCGGTCTCGGCGGCAAGCTTGAGCTGCGCCCACCGGTCGATGCCGACCATTCGCTGCGACTGGGGATCGACTGGCGCCGGGCCGAGGGCGAGATGCAGGAAGTAGCCTACAGCGGGGTGACCGGTGCGGTCACCGCACGGCGCCGGGCCGGGGGCACCAACGATGACCTGGGGTTCTATGCCGAACATGACCGTCAGCTTGGCCCGCTGCGGCTGACCGGTTCGGCGCGGCTCGATCGCTGGTCGGTTCGCGATGGCCGGTTCGTGGAGAGCAACGCGGCCGGGTTGATCACCGCCAATTCCGCGTTCCCGTACCGGGCCGGCTGGGACCTGTCGCTGCGCGGCGGGGCTTTGCTGGGCCTCAGCGAAGGGCTGTCGCTGCGCGGCTCGGTCTACAACGGCCTGCGCCAGCCGACGCTCAACGAATTGTACCGACCCTTCGTGGTGTTCCCGGTCACCACCCGCGCCAATGCCGCGCTGGCCAACGAGGACCTGTTCGGTTTCGAAGCCGGGTTCGATCTGAAGACCGGTCCGATCGAGCTGTCAGCGACGGCCTTTGACAACAAGGTCAAGGGCGCGATCGCCAATGTCACAATCGGGCCGAACCTGCGCGAACGCCGCAATGTCGATGCGGTCCATTCACGCGGGATCGAGCTGGTCGCCAAGGCGCGAGTCGGGCAGGTCAGCTGGGATGGCTCGCTTTCGCTGATTGACGCCAAGGTTGAAGGCAGCGGCGTTTCCGCCGGGCTGAACGGCAAGCGCCCGGCGCAGGTCCCGAACTTTGCGGCCAGCACCACATTGGCCTGGCGGCCGGGCGAAGGCTGGCTGCTCGCGGCGACGCTGCGCCATACCGGGGCGCAGTATGAGGACGATCTCGAGACCGACCGGCTGCCCGCAGTCACCACGCTCGATGCCGTGGTCTCGGTGCCGCTGACCAAACGGGTGTCGCTGGTCCTGCGCGGCGAGAACCTGACCGACGCCGAGATCGTCACCCGCAACCAGGCCGGATCGATCGATCTTGGCGCGCCGCGCACGATCTGGGCCGGATTGCGGATTTCCATCGGGCGCTGATCGCTCTAAGGTCAGTGGCGAAACGATACCGGAGAGAGCGCCATGGCCACCCACCTCAGCATGCACAGCAGGAACATCGATTGCAGCGAGGAGGAGTGGCAGCTGCGCCAGCAACTGGCCGCCTGCTACCGGGTATTCGATCATCTCGGCTGGTCGGAATCGATCTACAACCACATCTCGGTCAAGGTTCCGGGCGAGGAAGGGGCCTTCCTGATCAACCCTTTCGGGCTGCTCTATTCCGAGGTTTGCGCATCGAACCTGGTCAAGATCGACATCGACGGCAACACGCTCGATGGCAGCCCCTATCCGGTCAACAAGGCCGGGTTCGTGCAGCACAGCTATTTCCATCGCCATGTGCCCTGGGCCCACGCGATCTGCCACACCCACACCACTGCGACCATGGCGGTTTCGAGCCTTGAGGGCGGGTTGCAGCCGGTCAATTTCTACGCCTGCAACTTTGCCGGGCGGATCGGCTATCACGAATTCGAAGGCGTGACGGTCCGGGCCGAGGAAGGCGAACGCTTGCTGGCCAACCTGGGCGACAAGCGGATCCTGATGCTCAAGAACCATGGTCCGGTCATCCTCGGTCGCTCGATTCCGGAAATCTTCGTGATGCACTGGTCGTTGCAGCGGGCCTGCGAGATCCAGCTGGCGACCATGGCGGCGGGCCAGCCGCTGGTCGTGCCGGACGAGGTGATTGCAGTGCACCAGCGCGACCTGCATGAATCGCAGGTTCCGGGGACGCAGCCCGGCGCGGCCGATTTCGAGGCCTGGGTCCGCGCGGTCGACAAGATCGACCGCTCCTGGCGCGACTGATCCAGGCTCGCTGAATGCCCCGCCTGACCGTCAACGACCGGCCGGTCGAGTTCAAGATGGATGTGCAGACGCCCTTGCTCTGGGCGCTGCGCGATGCCGCCAACCTGACCGGAACCAAATATGGTTGCGGGGCGGGCGATTGCGGGGCCTGCATGGTGCTGATCGATGGCGAGGCGCTGCGTTCGTGCCTGGTCACCCTGGCCGAGGTTGAGGGGCGCAGTGTGACCACGATCGAGGGTCTCTCGCCCGATCGCTCGCACCCGGTGCAGCAGGCGCTGGTGGCCGAACAGGCGATCCAGTGCGGCTATTGCACGCCGGGCATCGCGATCGCGGCGGCGGCGCTGCTGGCCCGCAATGCCGATCCGACTCCGGAAGATATCGCTGCCGCCGTGCCCAACCTGTGCCGCTGCGGTGTCTATCCGCGGCTGGTCCGGGCGATCCAGCGCGCCGGGCGGGTGATGCGCCGGGTCGAAACGATCAGCGCCGCGCCGGCCCCCGGGATCACCCCGCAGGATGCTGCGCAGGCGGTTCCGGCGATCAAGGCCGATTGAATTTTCGGAGCCGCCGGCCGGGGGGGGAGGGGGCTTAGGCCAGCGGCTCCGGCCCTGCGCCGGGTCTGGACGCAGGAAACTAGAACTTCACCCGCAGGGTCGCCTTGGCGTTCAGCGGCTTGCCGGTCGAAATGTTGTTGTCGGTGTGCGCTGCCGGGAAATAGTCGGCGTCGGTCAGGTTCTCGACATTGACCTGCAGGCTGACTGTGTCGGTCAGGTTCAGAAACGCCGCCGCATCGATCCGGGTGAAGGCCGGCAGGCGCACCGTGTTGCTGATCGTCGCGAATTGGCTCGACTGGTGGATCACGCCGAGGCCAAGACCGAACCGCTTGGAGAAATTGTAACGGGCCCAGCCCGAGGCCTGATGGCGCGGCAGTTGCGCCAGCTTGCGGCCGGCCGGGGCGGCAGCGGTGGTGGCGCTGATTTCGCCATCCTGAAACGCATAGCCAAGCGACAGGTCCAGCCCCGGCGCGAGATGGCCGACCAGCGCGAGCTCGAGTCCCTCGGTCCGGCTCTTGCCGCTTTGCACGACCAGACCGCTGACCGGATCGGTGGCACGGGTGTTGTTGCGATCCAGCCGGAAAACGGCGCCAGTAAAGGCCAGAGCATCGCTGATGTCCCATTTCACCCCGGCTTCGAGATTGCGGAACTCTTCGGGCGCCAGTGCTTCGGTGGTCGCATCAAGAACGGTGAACTGGTCGCCAGACTGCGGCAGGAAGCTCTTGGCATAGCTGGCGTATAACGAAACGTTTTCGCGCGGCTTGAGGATCAGGCCGACTCGCGGAGACCACTTGCCGTCGGTCCGATCTCCGGCAAAGCCGTTGACGAGGTTGACCGAACTGATCTTGAAGCGGTCATAGCGAAGTCCGCCGACGATCTTGACGTGATCGCCGATGTCGATCTGGTCCTGGGCATAGACCGACCAGAAGCTGGCGTCGGAATTGCTGGCGCTCGTCAAAGTGGGGAAAGTCACCAGAGGAACGGTGATCCGCTCGGCCAGCGTAACGGTCGCGCCCGATGGGAACACGGCATTATGGCGGTCGGCCAGGGTTGACTGGTCGCCGGCCTCGAACCCGAGCAGCAGGGTGTGGCCGATCCCGCCGGTATCGCCCTTCCACACCAGGTTGCCCTGGCCGATCAGGTTTTCGCGCACGGCGCCGCTGTTGTAGCCGGCAAGGACCACGGTGTTGGTCGCGGTGTTGACGGGCGCGTTCGGATAGACGTTTTGATAGAACTTGTCGTAATGGGCATATTGCACGGAGATGTTGGCGCTCAGGCTGCCCGAGAATTCGTGGTCGATCCGCCCGTGGACCAGGTGCGCGGTCACCTCGCTGAAATTGGTTGCGGGTGAGCCGAACAGGGTCTCGTCATAGCCGGTCAGCGGCAGACCGCCGCGCGAAGGCACGCCGCGATCGGTCAGGCGGCGGTCCTCGACATATTCGTAGGTCAAGGTCGCGGTGGTCGCTTCGCCCAGCTTCGCGCCCAGCGTGGGGGTGACGCCAAAGAAGTGGCCTTCATAGTCCTGGCGGTGGTTGTTGAAGGCTTCGTAAGTGGTGTTGAAGCGCAGGCCGAGGTTCTCGCCCAGCGGTGCGCCAAGGTCGACGGCCCCGGACCAGGCCCCAAGCGTATCGACCCCTCCGGAGACCGAGCCCTTGAGCCGGTCGAACTCGGGCGCTTTGGACACCCGGTTGATCACCCCGCCGCCGCCGCCGCGGCCGAAGATCAGGGCATTGGCGCCTTTCAGCACTTCAACGCGCTCGATATTGTAAAGCGGGCGGTAGTACTGCGCGTCGTCGCGGATCCCGTCGACGAAGAAATCGGCGGTGCTGCTCTGTCCGCGCAGGGTAATCTGGTCGCGGTGGCCTTCGCCCTGGCCGAGGGTCACCCCGGGCACGAAGCGCAGCGCATCGCCCAGGGTGACGATGCCCTGGTCGTCCAACTGCTCGCGGCTGATCACCGTGACAGCCTGGGGTACGTCGACCAGCGGGGTATCGGTCTTGGTCGCTGTCGGGGTCTTGTCGAGGTCATAGCCATCGGAGCGGCCATAGACGATGATCGTAGGTGCCTCGTCTTCAGCCCGCGCCGGCGCCGCCCAGCCCGCACTGGCCAGTGCGGCGGTGGCGGCCAGGACAAGACGGAGACGGAGCGAGGAGGGCATGGACAATCCTTATTGCGAATGATTTGCAAGAACGAAAGTGCCGATAATGAGAATGACTCGCATTGACAAGAATCAAATTTGGCGGCGGCCACTTTTCATCGCCGCGGTCCCGGTCTAGGCGCGCGGCAGCAACCAAGGAGGCGGCGATGAAAGCGACCATCTGGCACAATCCGGCTTGCGGCAATTCGCGCAAGACGCTGACGATTCTGCAGGAAAGCCCCGGCGTGGAGCTGACCGTGGTCGAATATCTGGTCGATCCGCCGAGCGCCGCAAAGCTGGCGCAGCTCTATCGCGACGCCGGCCTTACCCCGCAGCAGGGCCTGCGCCTGCGCGGCACCGATGCGGATGAGCGCGGCTTGCCCGAGGCCAGCGATTCGGTGGTACTGGCGGCGATGGTTGCCGAACCGAAGCTGATCGAGCGTCCGCTGGTCGAGACTGACAAGGGCGTGCGGCTCTGCCGCCCGCAGGACAGGGTGCTCGAGATTCTCTAGGTCCGGCGCTGGCCGATCAGATCGTCGTCGCGGGTCAGGCCTTTCAGGCCCAGCACTACCACGGCCAGACACAGCAGCTCTATGACGCCAAAGCCGATCCACGGTGAATGACCATAGAGCCAGACCCCGATTGCCGGAGCGACGATATAGGCCGCGCCGTTGACCGAAGCGACGATCCCGGCCGACTGGCTTTGCTCGGCCCGGCTGACCGCCAGCGAGGCCCCGGCGGTAAAGCCCGGACGGAAAAGGCCAAAGCCCAGCGAGATCAGCGCCACGGCGATCGTGATCGCATGGAGGTTGCCCGCAACCGAAAGGATCGCGGCACCGACGGCGGCCAGCGAAATTCCCCACAGGCAGGATGCGCGCGGGCCCAGATGCAGGACCGGGATCAGGCCCCATTGCGCCAGCAGCGTGGCCAGCGCACCAGAGGTCATGACCAGGCCGACCGGACCAGCGCCTTCGCTGGGATTTGCGCGCAGTCCCAGCCGGTCAAGCACGAGGAAGCCGACCAGCCCCATCACCGCGGCCTGGGCGTGGCCGCCCAGCAGGCCAGCGATCATCCAGGGCCGCAGCCGCTGGTCGAACCAGCTGAGCTTGGGCACTGCACCGGATTCGGTTACTGCGCCCTCGTCACTGTCGCTAGGCATCGGCCGGCTGTCGGAGCTGGCGCTGAACGGCGCGGCGATCACGTCGCCCTTGGCGGCATAGGCCGGGGTATCGTCGGGCAGGCGCAGGCGCAGCGCGATCAGCACGGCCACCGCGATCAGGGTGAAGGCCAGGAACGGCCCGACCAGCCCAACGCCGGGCAAGATGAAGAACGGCGCCAGGGTCGGCCCTATAACCGTCCCCAGGCCAAAGCTGGAGGAGATCAGCGAGAGCGATTTGGTCCGCTCGACCCGGCTGGTCCGGCTTGCGACATAGGCCTGAACCGCCGGCGGCGCAGCTGAACCGAACCCGCCGTAGAGCGAACGGCATACCGCGAACAGGATCAGGGTGCCGATCGCGGAAAGAATTCCGTTGAGCCCCAGCCACAGCGCCAGACCGCATAGCCCGAAGCTGAAGATGAATCCGGTCAGGCCGATCGCCATCATCGCCTTGCGGCCGCGCCGATCGGACCGGCGGGCCCACATCGGGGCGCAGATCATCCACAGCAGTGCCGACCAGGTATAGGCCAGGCTGATCCAGAAATCGTGGACCTTCAGCGCGGTGCCGATCGAGGGCATCACCGATTGCATCGCGGTGTTGCCGGCGGCGGTGACCAGCGAGACGGTGAACAGCAGCACCAGCCGCCCGCTCGGCAAGCTGGCCGTGCCGGCGCCCGTGCTGTCCAGTCGGGTTGGGTCCGCTCGGTTCATCGTTTTGTCGCTAAGCCTGTCGCTCACGCCTTGCAATGGGCAGGCAAATTTGAGAAGGGCGAGCCCCCACGAAAGAAGTCAGGCTAATATATTTAATGATCTCCACCGATATTGTGCAACCGGAGCTGGGCGATCGGATCAAGCGCCGGATCATGCAGGCTCTGGGGCCGTGGGGTGTTTTCCTGCAAGGCTTCATCGAACATCCGGTGATGGTCGGCTCGATCATCCCGTCCTCGCGCTTCACAATCCGCAAGATGCTGGCGCCGGTCAAATGGAACGAGTGCAAGCTGTTCGTCGAGTACGGCCCGGGCGTGGGGACCTTCTGCCGCCCGGTGCTGGAACGCCTGCCGCGCGATGGCATGCTGATCGTGATCGATACCAACCCGCTCTACATCGACTACCTCAAGGCCACAATCGCGGATTCGCGGTTCGTCCCGGTGCTCGGCTCGGCCGCGGACGTCGAGGCCATCGTCCGCGCCCACGGCCATGACCATGCCGACTATGTGCTGTCCGGACTGCCGTTCTCAACCCTGCCCGATGGAGTCGGCCCGGCGATTGCCGCAGCGACCCACCGCGTGCTGCGTCCCGGCGGAGCCTTCCTGGTCTACCAGTTCAGCGCCAAGGCTCGCGACTATATGGCGCGGCACTTCAGCCGGATCGATGCCGGTTTCGAAGCGCTCAACGTATTGCCCTGCAAGCTGTTCTGGGGCTGGAAAGACTAGAGCGGCAACCTCACGTCCTTTTGGCGGGCGCAGCCCGCCAGCAATAAATCCTCCGAAATGCGGCCCTCGAATCACCTAGCGCTCGGAACTTGGGCTTCGCCCAAATGCCGCTCGATAGGACCGCGCGAAATGGGTGCCCGAGGAAAAGCCAGTCGCCACCGCCACTTCCAGCATCGAGAGTCCGGTCTTCTGGATCAATTGGCGGGCGCGCTGCAGCCGCAGCTGCCGGTAATAGCGCCCCGGCCGGCTTCCTTGCTCTGCCGCGAACAGCCGCTCCAACTGGCGCAATGAAAGACCGGCCACCTCTGCCAGTTCGCTGAGTGACAGAGGGTTTTCCAGGTTCGCTTCCATCGCCGAAATAACATCGAGCAGCCGCGGATTGCGCACCCCGGTACGCTGCGACAGGTCAAGCCGCTGCGGTCCGGCGGCTTGACGCGCCGAATGGTGCAACATCTGGTCCGCGACTTGAGCCGCCAGGTCTCGACCGAAATCCATCGAGATGAAGTGGATCATCAGATCGAGCGGCGCGGTCCCGCCCGAGCAGGTGAAGCGGCTGCCGTCGATCTCGAAAATGCTCTTGGTCACTTCCAGCGCCGGATAGTTTTCCGCCAAGGTTTCGAGATCTTCCCAGTGTCCGGTGCAGCGCCGGCCTTCAAGCAGGCCGGCATCGGCCAGAATGATGCTGCCCGAACAGACGCTGCCGATCAGGCAATCGCGCCGAGATAGCCGGCGCAATTGCGCGGCGAGCGCGGGATTGATCCGGTCGTAAGCGTCGATCCCGGCGCAGACCACCACCGCATCAAACTCACCCGCCTGCGCCAGTGCGCCGTCGACCTCGACGAGCGTGCCGTTGCTGGCTCGCACCGGGCCGCCATCGCTGCTTAGCGTGCTCCAGCGGTACAGTTCGCTTTCGCGCATTCGGTTGGCGACCCGCAGCGGCTCCAGCGCAGCGGTGAACGGCATCATCGAGAAATCCGGAACCAGCACGAAAGCAAAGCTTCGCGGCCAGTTCGATTGCGTGCGATATGTTGAAGCGCTCACGGTTTATGCCAAATGCTCATGTCGAAATCAGTCTATAATATGTCGTTTTTGGGACACACGGACAAGGGCCTTTACCGCATAGTCTGGCAACCCCGGGGCACACCGTAGAACGAGGATGCACAATGGCCGACGAAGAAATCATCTTGCGCGACCTGAACGACGCCGACCTGGTCGAGCAGATGAAGGACGATTTGTACGACGGCCTGGCCGATGAAGTGCATGAAGGCACCCAGATCCTGCTCGAACGCGGTTGGGATGCCAATGACGTGCTGTCCGAAGCCCTCGTCGAAGGCATGCGGATCGTCGGGATCGATTTCCGCGACGGGATCCTGTTCGTTCCCGAAGTGCTGCAATGCGCCGGCGCGATGAAGGCGGGCATGGAACTGGTCCGCCCGATCCTGACCGCCAGCGACAACAAGACCAGCCTGGGCACTTACGTGATCGGCACGGTCAAGGGCGACATTCACGATATCGGCAAGAACCTGGTCGGCATGATGCTCGAAGGTGCAGGCTTCGAAGTGGTCGATCTGGGGATCAACAACCCGGTCGACAACTATCTGGCCGCGATCGACAAGCACAATCCGTCGATCCTGGGCATGTCCGCCCTGCTCACCACCACGATGCCTTACATGGGCGTGGTGATCGAAGAGCTAGACAAGCGCGGGATCCTGAAGAACCTGCCGGTGATGGTCGGCGGCGCGCCGCTCAACCAGGAATTCGCCGACGCGATCAACGCGACCTCCTATGGCCGCGATGCGGCCGTCAGCGCCGAGCTGGCCAAGGCGCTGGTCGGCAAGAACCGGTAACATGAGCGAAACCGCTGCTCGCCGGACCGGTGGCCGCCAGGCCAGGCTGGGCCGCCGGGCGCGGCCGCAGGAAGCCGAGGCGCTGGCGCCGGAAGCGCTGGTCACCACCAGCGCCAATCCCGATGGACCAGTGTTGGTGCTGGCCTGCGGCGCGATTGCCAACGAGATCATTGCCCTGCGCGAGCAGCTGGGCGTTACCGACGATGCGATGGTCCTCCATTGCCTGCCCGCCGAATTGCACAACCGCCCCGGCCAGATCGCGCCGCGGGTCGATGCTTTCCTGAGCGAACATCGCCACAAGTATTCGCGGGTGATCCTGGGCTATGGCGATTGCGGCACCGGCGGCGCGCTCGACAAAGTGCTCGAACGGCACGAGGCAAGCCGCCTGCCGCATGCGCACTGCTATGAATTCTTTGCCACCAAGCCGCGCTTCAACCAGATCTCCGATGCCGAGATCGGCAGCTATTTCGTAACCGATTTCCTGGTCCGGCATTTCGACCGCCTGGTGTGGGAAGGTTGCGGCCTCGACACCCGACCCGAGATGCTTGAGACCTATTTCGGCAACTACAAGGACCTGGTTTACCTGGCCCAGACCGAAAACCCGGCGCTTCAGGCGAAGGCGCAGGAAGCGGCCGAGCGGCTTGGCCTCAACTATGTCTATCACCTGGTCGGCTATGGCGATCTGGCCGATGCGATCCGGGATGCCGCCGATGTATAGCGTGCGGCTGTGGTCGGTGCGGCATTCGCGCCGGATGGAATGGCTTTACAACACTTTCAACCCGCTGGTGGTCAAACTGCTGCGCGGGGTGGTGAAAGTGTTCGGGCGACGGCTCGACAAGCCGATCACCAAGGCCGAAGCCCTGGCCAAGGGCTTCTTCTTCGATTGCAAGATGTGCGGCGATTGCGCGCTGTCCAGGACCGGGATGTCATGCCCGATGAACTGCCCCAAGACCCTGCGCAACGGCCCCTGTGGCGGAGTGCGCGAGAACGGCCACTGCGAAGTGAAGCCGGAAATGCGCTGCGTTTGGGTGGCCGCTTGGGACGGGGCTTCGCGAATGAAGAATGGCGATGTGATCCGGGAAACCAATTTTGCGCTCGATCACCGGCTGAAGGGCCAGAGTTCGTGGCTGAAGATGGCCCGCGATGACTGACCGCGCGCAGATCGATGCCGAAGGGCTCAACCCCGGCGATCCGCTGCCGATGCTGCCCGGCCATGTCTCGCACGGGCGCTTCGAACGCGTCCTGCGCGCCGGCCACTTCGCAGTTTCGACCGAGATCGCGCCGCCGGATTCGGCCGACCCGGACGAAGTGCTGCGCCGCGCCGCGCTGTTCGATGGCCATGTCGATGCGATCAACGCCACCGATGGATCGGGCGCCAATTGCCACATGTCGAGCCTTGCGGTCTGCGCGCTGCTGACCCGCGAAGGCTATTCGCCGATCATCCAGATATCCTGCCGCGATCGCAACCGGATCGCGATCCAGGGCGATCTGCTCGGCGCATCGGCGCTGGGGGTCTGTTCGGTGCTGTGCCTGTCGGGCGACGACGTTTCGGTGGGCGATCACCCCGAGGCAAAGCCGGTGTTCGATTTCGATTCGGTGTCGCTGCTACAAACCGTGCGGACCTTGCGCGACGAAAGCCGGTTCCTGTCGGGCCGCCAGCTTGATCTTCCGCCGCGCCTGTTTCTGGGCGCCTCGATCAATCCCTTCGCCCCGCCTCACACCGCGCGGGTCGACCAGTTCGCCAAGAAAGTCGCCGCCGGCGCGCAATTCGTCCAGTCGCAGTATTGCTTCGACGTGGACATGGCCCGCGAATTCATGGCCCGTTCGCGCGATCTGGGGCTGACCGAGCGCTGCTTTGTCCTGATGGGAGTAGGCGTGCTCGCTTCGGCCAAGACAGCCAGGTGGCTGCGCAGCGCGATCCCCGGCGTGCATATTCCAGATGCCGTGATCCGCCGCCTTGAACAGACCGAAAAGCCCAAGGCCGAAGGCCGCCGGATTGCCATCGAGCTGATGCAGCAACTGGCCGAGATCGACGGGATCAGCGGCGTCCATCTGATGGCTTTCAAACAGGAAGAATGGGTTGGCGAGATCGTCACCCAATCGGGCGTGCTGCAAGGACGCAAGCCTTGGGCGCCCGCGCACCTCGCACACCTCAAACAACCCGCTTCAGCCTAAGGGAAACCCGATGTCCAGAACCGTTCTCGCCTCTGCCTCCAAGGAAGTCATGATCGGCTTCGACCAGCCATTCGTGATGATTGGCGAGCGGATCAACCCGACCGGGCGCAAGCTGCTGGCGGCCGAGATGAAGGAGGGCAATTACGACCGCGTCGTCGCCGATGCCCTCGCCCAGGTCGAGGCCGGCGCGCAGATGCTCGACGTCAACGCCGGGATCCCGCTGGCGGATGAGCCGCGGATCCTCGCCGAAGTGATCCAGCTGGTCCAGTCGGTCACCGACGTGCCGCTGTGCATCGACAGCTCGATCATCGAAGCGCTCGAAGCAGGCCTTGCGGTCTACAAGGGCCGCGCGCTGGTCAATTCCACCACCGCCGAGGAAGAGGTGATGGAGCGCGTCCTGCCGCTGGTGAAGAAGTACGACGCTGCCGTCGTCGCGATCTCGAACGACGATACCGGCATTTCCGAAGACATCGACGAGCGCTTCCGGATCGCCAAGCTGATCGTAAACCGTGCGCAGGACCACGGGATCAAGCCCGAAGACGTCGTGGTCGATCCGTTGGTCATGCCGATCGGCGCGATCAACAACGCCGGGCGCGACGTGTTCAGACTGGTCCGCCGCCTGCGCGAGGAGCTAGGCGTCAACACCACCTGCGGCGCATCGAACATCGCATTTGGCCTGCCCAACCGCCATGCGATCGGCAACAGCTTCCTGCCGATGGCCGCCGCCGCGGGCATGACCAGCGCGATCCTCAATCCCTGCCACGAAGGCACGGTCGCCGCGATCAAGGCGGCCGATATCCTCAACGGGGTCGATCCCAATTGCACCAACTGGATCAAGATGTTCCGCGAGCCGAGCCCCGAAGGCGAAGGCCGCGGCGGACGTGGTGGGCGCGAGGGCCGTCGTCGGCGTGGGTGAAAGTCTGCATCACGGCCAGTGCCTTTGCGGCGCGGTCAGCTACCGCGCCCGCGGGCTTGCCGACATCTGGTATTGCCACTGCACCCAGTGCCGCAGCCTGACCGGGCATTACCTGGCCGCCTGTCGGACCACGCAGGATCGGCTGAGCATTGCAGGTGAGGTAGTCTGGGCACCGCATTCGGGAAGTTCCGAACATGCCCGCTGCGCGCTTTGCGGCAGCCTGCTGTTCTGGGCCAATCGCAATACCGACACTATCAGCGTGCTCCCCGGCTCGCTGGAAAGCAGCGATGGCATTGTCGAGCGCGGGCATGTCTACCTGTGCGAAAAGGGCAGCTACTATGAAATCAGCGACGGACTGCCGCAGTTCGATCGCTACCCGGACAAGGGACTGAGCGCCTGATGGGCACTACCGAACACAAGGTCATCTTTACCCCATCCGGCATCCGCGCCACCGCGCAGGACGGGCAAAGCGTCTATGACGTGGCCCTGGCTGCGGGGGTCGATATCCTCTCGATCTGCGGCGGCAAGGGCCTGTGCCGGCGCTGCCAGATCGAATTTGAACCGGGCGACTATTCCAAATTCGGGGTGAAGGTCGAGGAAGGCCACCTCTCGCCCTGGACCGACAGCGAGGAAAAGGCGGCGAAGCGCGGCGACCTGAAACCCGGCCGCCGGCTGGCTTGCCGCGCGCAGGTGCTGGGCGATGTGGTGGTCGAAGTGCCGGGCGATGCGCGTCACCAGGTCTCCAGCATTTCGAAAGATTCGACCGGCTTCGACACCGAGCTCAACCCCGCGATCAAGCTGTTCATGGTCAAGCTGCCGGTGCCCGAGCTGGACGACAACCCCAGCGATACCGAAGCACTGATCGCCGCCCTGCGCGAGTTCGGGGTCGAGACCCAGATCGAGCACCGCCCGCTGGCCAAGCTGCAACCGATCCTGGCCCAGAACGAGCGCGAGCTGATCGCGGTGGTCCGCGATAACAAGTGGATCATCGACGTCTGGCCGCCCGCCCCATTCGATGCCTATGGCGCGGCGATCGACATCGGCTCGACCAGCGTCGCTCTCTATCTCTATGACCTGACCAACGGCGCGCTGGTCCACCAGGCGTCGGCGATGAACCCGCAGATCCGTTACGGCGAAGACCTGATGAGCCGGGTCTCCTACGTGATGATGAACAAGGGCGGCGAGGAGCGGCTGACCGAGGAAATCCGCAAGCAGATTGCCGCCATGCTCGAAACCGCGCGAGCGAAGCTGGAGCTGGGGCCCAATCAGATTCTCGAAGTCGTGCTGGTCGGCAATCCGATCATGCATCACCTGTTCCTCGGCCTCAATCCGGTCGAACTGGGGCAGGCGCCGTTTACCCTGGCGGTCAAGGACTGGTTCGAGGCTCCGGCCTGGCGTTTCGACCTCGGCATTTCGGAGACCGCCCGGATCTCGATGCTCCCGCTGGTAGGCGGCCATGTCGGCGCCGATACCACCGGGGCTTACCTGACCCAGCTCGACGTGATGACCGGGCGCTCGGTGCTGCTGGTCGATATCGGCACCAATGCCGAAATCGTGCTGAGCCACGGCGGACGCGTTGCGGCCTGCTCCTCGCCCACTGGCCCGGCCTTTGAAGGCGCCGAGATCAGCGCCGGGGTTCGCGCTACCCCAGGCGCAATCGAACGCGTGCGGATCGACCGCGAAACCTTCCAGCCCAGCTTCAAGGTGATCGGCAGCGACGAATGGCTGTCCGACGCTGACCCCGATATCGCCGAGAAGCGCGTGGTCGGGATCTGCGGCTCAGGCATTTTCGAAGTGATGGTCGAACTGGCCAGCGCCGGGCTGATCAATGAAGGCGGGCTGTTCCAACCGGAAGCGGCACCGCATCGCTTCGTGCAGGAAGGACAGGGCTGGAAGTACCTGCTGCTCGACCGGCCTGAGAACCCGCTTTACGTCAAGCAGACCGATGTCCGCGCGGTTCAGCTGGCCAAGGCCGCGCTGGCCGCCGGGGTCAACCTGCTGGTCGATTTCCTGGAGTGCCCGGGCTTTGACGAGGTGCTGCTCGCCGGCGCGTTTGGGACGCACCTCGACAGCAAATACGTCGCTGACATCGGGATCATTCCCTTTGCCAGCGCCGGGCAGATCCGTTCGGTCGGCAATGCCGCCGGGATGGGCGCGGCCATGGCGCTCTACAACCAGGCCGAGAAGGCCCGGATTATCGAAGCGGTAAAGCATATCATCAAAGTTGAGACTGCTACCGAGCCCAAGTTTCAGGACTATTTCGTCGCTGCTATGAAGTTCCCGACCGCGCCCAAGCAGGAAGGTGATGCGACGACCGGTCGCGGCCGCCGTAGCGGCATGCGAAGCCGGGGACGTTAAGGAAGGAAGTTTGATGACCAGAGATGTGCGTTCCGGAGGCCGCCGTGGCCGCGCTGCAGCCAATGCTGCCGAGCTTGCCCCGCGCGAGCCCTATATCAAGCGCAACATCCCGCCCTATTCGGTGCTGGGCGATGCCGATCTGGCGATCCTTGAGCACAATGCCGACACGATCCTTGAAGAGATCGGGATCGACATCAAGGACGATCCCGAAGCGATTGCGCTGTTCGTCGCCGCAGGCGCCACGGCGGATGGCGTCCGCGTCCGCTTTCCGCGCGGGATGTGCCGCGAGATCATCCAGAACAACGCGCCCGCGATCTTCACCCAGTACGCCCGCAATCCGGCCAACAATGTGGTGATCGGTGGCGACAACATGGTGCTGGTCCCGGCCTATGGCAGCCCCTTCGTCTACAGCCGGGAAGGCGGGCGGCGCTATGCCACGATCGAGGATTTCCGTAACTTCGTGAAGCTGGCCTACATGGCCGACAGCCTGCACCATTCGGGCGGGACGATTTGCGAGCCGGTCGATCTGCCGGTCAACAAGCGCCACTACGATATGGTCTACAGCCATATCAAATATAGCGACAAGCCGTTCATGGGATCGGTCACTCATCCCAGCCGCGCCGAAGACACGGTCAGCATGTGCAAGATCGTGTTCGGCGATGATTTCGTCGAAGAGAACTGCGTCACGGTCAACCTGATCAACGCCAACTCGCCGATGACTTTCGACGAGACCATGCTCGGCGCGCTCAAGGTCTATGCCCGGCACAACCAGGCGACCATGGTCAGCCCGTTCATCGTTGCCGGCGCGATGTCGCCCGTCACCGTCGCAGCAGTCGCGGCGCAGAGCCTGGCCGAAGGGATGTGCGGGATGGCGCTGGCCCAGCTGGTCCGCCCGGGCGCGCCGGTGATCTATGGCAACTTCGTATCTTCGATGTCGATGCAGTCGGGCGCGCCGACTTTCGGCACCCCCGAAGCCTCGCTGATCATCAATTGCGGCGCGGCCCTTGCCCGCCGGCTTGGGGTTCCGTTCCGCAGCGCGGGCGGCTTCAACGCCGCCAAAGTGCCCGATGCCCAGGCCGCCTACGAAAGCGCCAATACGCTGCAGCAGGGCATGATCGCCGGGGTCAACTTCATGCTCCACACCGCCGGCTGGCTCGAAGGCGGCCTGGCGATGGGCTATGAAAAGTTCGTGATGGACTGCGATCAGGCGGCGATGATGGCGATCTATGCCAAGGGCGTCGACATGAGCGAGAACGGCCAGGCGCTCGATGCCATGCGCGAGGTTGGCCCCGGCCAGCACTTCCTGGGCTGCAGCCACACCCAGGCCAACTTCAAGACCGCCTTCTACCGCTCGACCATTGCCGACAACAACAGCTATGAACAGTGGGTCGAAGACGGCAAACTTGATGCCGAACAGCGCGCCGAAAAGATCTACAAGGAAATGCTCTCCAGCTATGTCGCGCCCGAGCTTGATCCGGAAGTGGATGCGCGGCTGATTGCCTTCATGGAAGAAAAGAAGGCCAGCTTCCCGGATTCGAATATCAGCTGACAGCGCGGGCCCTTACCTCCCAATCCGTTCGTCCTGAGGAGCGGCTGAGCTTGGCGAAGACGCGTCTCGAAGGACTGCGTTTGAACGCGGTGGTTCGAGACGGGCCTTCGCCAAGCTCAGTCCCTCCTCACCACGAACGGGTTTGTGGGCAGGCAGGGTGGGTCATGGTGACTGAGGATAGACTATGCACGCCGAGATAATTGATGGCCGTAAGCTCGCCCGCGAAGTGACCGATGCGGTTGCGGCGCAGGTACGCGGCCTGCCCCGCCCGCCGGGTCTGGCGGTCATCATCGTCGGCGACGATCCGGCCAGCCATCTCTATGTCCGCAACAAGGTGCGCACGGCGGAGAAGGTCGGATTCAAGTCCGAAACGATCCGCCTGCCAGCCGATACTGGCGAGGCCGATGTGCTCGCCCGGATCAACTGGCTAAACATGCGAGAGGATATCGACGGAATCCTGGTTCAGCTGCCCCTGCCCCCGCAGCTCAATACCTTGCGGGTGATGGCAGCGGTCGATCCGGGCAAGGACGTTGACGGGCTCCACGCCCTCAATGCCGGCAAGCTGACTCAAGGCAGCCAAGCGCTGATCCCCTGCACGCCGATGGGCTGCCTCAAGATCATCAAGTCGGTAATCCCGGACCTGACCGGCTGCCATGCGGTGGTGATCGGCGCTTCCAACATTGTCGGCAAGCCCATGGCGGCGCTGCTGCTGGAAGAGAATGCGACGGTAACCCATGCCCACATTCACACCCGCGATACCCAGTTCATCTGCCGCGGCGCCGATATCCTGGTCAGCGCGGTGGGCAAGCCGGGGCTGGTCCGGGGTGACTGGATCAAGCCGCGCGCGGTGGTGATCGATGTCGGTACCAGCCGGGTTGAACAGCCAGACGGCACGGTGCTGACCAAAGGCGATGTCGAGTTTGACGAAGCCGTCAACGTCGCCGGGGCGATCACTCCGGTACCCGGCGGGGTCGGCCCGATGACGATCGCTTGCCTGATGGAAAACACCCTGATCGCAGCCCGCGCGCGAATGGCCTGATACCTAACATAAATCGGGTCGATGGACTCGCCAGCATGGCCAGCGCCCGCTAGCCTTCCCGCAAAGGGGATTGGGACATGGCGGACTGGGCCGACAACATTGATGCCGGCGACTACGGCAAATCGACGCGCAGCTTTGCGGGTATGCAGATCGATCCGCTGGTATTCTGGCCGACCGCGCTGATTTCGCTGGCGGTAATTGTCTATTCGGTGCTGGCGCCCGAGCAATCGGCCAAGCTGTTCGGCGATGTTCGCGCCTGGTCGACCAACACCTTCGACTGGTTCCTGATGTCGGCCGGTAACCTGCTATTGCTGTTCTGCGTTGTGGTCGCGCTATCGCCGTTGGGCAAGATCCGGCTGGGCGGCAAGGGTGCCAAGCCCGACTATTCGCGGATGAGCTGGTTTTCGATGCTGTTTGGGGCCGGCATGGGGATCGGGCTGGTCTTCTACGGCGTGTCGGAGCCGGTCTCGCACTTTACCAGCGCGATGGCCGGGGGACCCGCGGCGCCACTGGGCGGCGCGGCCGGCAATGCCGGTGCCGCGCGCGATCTCGCCATGGCCGCCACGATCTTCGACTGGGCGCTGCACCCCTGGGCGATCTTTGCCGTGGCAGGCCTTGCCATGGCTCTGTTCGCCTATGATTTCGGCATGCCGTTTTCGATGCGATCGGCGTTCTATCCGCTGATCGGCAAGGCTGCCTGGGGCCGGACCGGCGATGGGATCGAGATCCTGGCGGTCTTCGCCACGATCTTCGGCCTGGCTTCGTCGCTCGGCATAGGGGCGCAGCAGGCAATGGCGGGGGTGACCTTTCTCTACGCGATACCCAGCTCGCCATTGTCGATCCTGGCATTGATCGTGATCATGGCCTTCATCACCTTCCTGTCGGTGCGCGGCGGGATCGATCGCGGAATCCGGATCCTCAGCGAGGCCAATATGGTCATGGCGGTGGTGCTGGTGCTGTTCATCATGGTGACCGGCCCGGCCCTGGCACTACTCGGCGATCTGGCCCGCAACACCTTCCTTTACCTGTGGCACCTGCCCGCGCTGTCCAATCCGGTCGGGCGCGAGGACCAGGGGTTCTACCGCGACTGGTCGGTGTTCTACTGGGCCTGGTGGATCAGCTGGGCGCCGTTTGTCGGCACCTTCATGGCGCGGATCTCGCTGGGCCGCACGGTGCGGGAATTCATCGCCGGGGCGATGATCGCCCCCAGCCTGCTGGGGATCATCTGGCTGACCGTGTTCGGCGATGCCTCGATCGCGGCAATCGTTTCGGGCCAAGCGGCGGACTTGAGCTCGGCCAGCCTCGAAACCCAGCTGTTCGTGCTGCTGAAGTCGCTGCCCCTGGCGCAGATCACTTCGTTCGCTGCGGTGGTGTTGATCCTGGTGTTCTTCGTCACCGGCTGGGATTCGGGTACCCTGGTGATCGATACCATGACATCGGGCGGACGCACCGATACGCCGCTGCGGCAAAAGGTGTTCTGGCTGCTGGCGGTTGGCGGAATCGGTGTCGTGCTGCTGCTCAGCGGCGGGCTAAACTCGCTGCAGGCCGGGGCGATCGCTACCGGTTTGCCGCTCGCGCTGATCCTGCTGGCGATGTGCGCAGGGACTCTGAAGGGACTACTCGCCATCCACCGCCGGCAATAAAGTTAGGCCTTGAACATACTTTGTTGCGGATATGGTTTCATATGAAATCCGCATGGTCTTGAAGTGACCGGTCGCTGCTGCCAATCCAGACCCGGATTGGAGGCAGTCTGGCCATGCGCGATGCGTTCTACACCGGGGTCGCCAAGACCCTCGCGGAAATCGAAGAGCAGGGGCTGACCAAGGCCGAGCGCCAGTTGGTTTCAGCCCAGGGCGTCGAAGTTGAGGTCGATACGCCAGCCGGGAAGCGGCGCGTGATCAACTTCTGCGCCAACAATTACCTTGGCCTCGCCGATCATCCCGAGCTGGTCGCCGCAGCCCATGCCTATAGCCAGAGCCACGGCTTCGGCATGGCCTCGGTCCGGTTCATCTGCGGCACGCAAGACATCCACCGCCAGCTCGAGCGCCGGATCGCCGCATTCTTCGGCTATGAAGACAGCATCACCTTCGCCGCCTGTTTCGATGCCAACGGCGCGGTGTTCGAGCCGCTGTTCGGCGCGGACGATGCGATCGTTTCGGACAGCCTCAACCATGCCTCGATCATCGACGGGGTGCGGCTTTCAAAGGCGCGGCGCTACCGCTTCCAGAACAACGACATGGCCGATCTGGAGGCGCAGCTGAAACTGGCGGCCAGCGAAGGCAGCGGCACAACGGTGATCGTCACCGACGGCGTATTTTCGATGGACGGGTTCATCGCCCAGCTTGGCGCGATCTGCGATCTGGCCGACAAGTATGATGCGCTGGTGATGGTCGACGATTGCCACGCCGCCGGCTTCATGGGCGAAACCGGCCGCGGTACGATCGAGCATTGCGGGGTGATGGGCCGTATCGACCTGCTGACCGGCACACTCGGCAAGGCGCTCGGCGGCGGCATGGGCGGCTATATCTGCGCGCGGCAGGAAGTGATCGACTTGCTGCGCCAGCGGGCCCGGCCCTACCTGTTCTCCAACGCGCTCGCCCCCGGTCTGGTCGGGGCGAGCCTGAAGGTGTTCGACATGCTGGAGGCGGGCAATCCGTTTCGGGCGCAACTGTTTGCCAATGCCGCGCGTTTCAGGGCCGGAATGGAACAGGCCGGCTTCACCCTGCAACCGGGCGAGCACCCGATCATCCCGGTGATGCTGGGCGATGCCCGGCTGGCCCAGCAAATGGCGGCGCGGCTGCTGGACGAGGGGATCTATGTGACCGGATTTTCTTTCCCGGTGGTGCCGCGCGGGGCCGCGCGGATCCGCACTCAGATGAGCGCCGCCCATACATTCGACCACATCGACCGCGCGATTGCCGCCTTCACCAAGGTCGGCCGCGAACTGAAGGTAGTCTGACATGACCAACACCATGCCCGCGCTGGTCAAGGCCAAGCCCGAACCCGGGATCTGGCTGCAAAACGAACCGATCCCCGAGCCCGGCCCCGACGAGGTCCTGATCCGGGTCCACCGCACCGCGATCTGTGGCACCGACATCCATATCTACAACTGGGACGACTGGGCCCAGCGGACGATTCCGGTACCGATGATTGTTGGCCACGAATTCGGCGGGGAAATCGCCGCGATCGGCGATCATGTGAAACGTCCGCTCCGGATCGGCCAGCGGGTTTCGGGCGAAGGCCACCTGATCGGCGAAAAGAGCCGCGCGGTCCGCGCCGGACATTTCCACCTCGATCCCGAAACCCAGGGGGTCGGGGTCAATCGCCCCGGGGCTTTCGCCAAGTACCTCTGTATCCCGGCCTTCAACGTCATCGCCCTGCCGGACCATGTCGATATGGACGTGGCCGCCATGCTCGATCCGCTCGGCAACGCGGTCCACACCGCCCTCGCCTTTGACCTGATCGGCGAGGACGTGCTGATCACCGGTGCCGGCCCGATCGGGATCATGGCCGCTGCGGTCGCCCGCCATGTCGGCGCGCGCCACGTGGTGATTACCGATATCAATCCCTACCGGCTCGAACTCGCCGGCAAGATCGCCGACTGCCTGCCGGTCAACGTAGCGGAGGAAGACCTCGCCTCGGTCCGGCACAAGCTGGGCATGACCGAAGGCTTCGACGTGGCGATGGAAATGTCAGGCGCGGGCCAGGCGCTCGACCAGATCGTCGACAATATGGTGATGGGCGGCAAGGTCGCCATGCTGGGCTTCCCGCCGGGAGAAACCAAGATCGAGTGGAGCAGAATCGTGTTCAAGGCGCTGACCATCAAGACGATCTATGGACGCGAGATGTTTGAGACCTGGTACAAGATGCTGGCGATGCTCGGCTCGGGCTTGAACGTGTCCGGCCTGATCACCGACCGGATGCCTTACACAGATTTCGCGCGCGGGTTCGAGACGATGCGCTCGGGCAAGTCGGGCAAAATCATTCTCGACTGGACCGGGGCCTAGCCAAGCAGCCAGTCACGCACCTGCTCGGTGGCTGGAGCCAGCGTCTGGCCGCGCGGCCAGGTGACGTGAAAGCCGCGTCCGGTCCTGAGCGCATGGCCGGTCAGCCGCACCAGCACGCCCTTGGTGACGAGATCCTGGACCAGATGGTGCCAGCCGAGTGCAACGCCCTGCCCTTCAATCACCGCCTGGATCACCAGTACGTAATCGTTGATCTGCAGCCCGCCCGGCACCCGCGCCGCCGGGATGCCGCAGGCGCCGAACCACTCGGCCCAGCTGGCGGCGGTGCGGAACGGCTCGTCGAGGTGGATCAAGCGGTGGCTCAACAGGGCCTCCGGATTATCTGGCCGGGCATGCCGCCCGAGATAAAGCGGGCTACAGACCGGGTAGATCTCCTCCCCGGCCAGCTCGCGACTGTCCAGCTCGGGCCAGTCCGCCGCCCGCCCCCCGCGAATGCCAAGTGGAATACTTTCTCCGACCAGATCGAGGTCGCGGTCGGCAGTCTGAATCCGCAGGTCGATTCCCGGCAGCTGCTCGCGCAGCGCCTGCATCCGCGGCACCATCCAGTAGGCGGCAAAGGCGGTCGAGCAGGCCAGCGTCACGTGGCTGCCGGCGGCAGCGCGCAGGTTGGCGGCAGAGCGCTGGATATGCAGCAACCCGATCGAAACGTCCGCGTGGAAACGCTGACCGGCTTCGGTCAGATGGACCCGGCGAAACTGGCGGTGGAACAGCGCGGTGCCCAGCTGTTCCTCCAGCCGGGCAATCGCATAGGAAACCGCCGCCTGACTGACCCCCAGTTCGCGGGCCGCAGCACTAAAGCTGGCGAGCCGCCCCGCCGCCTCAAACACGGCGAGCGCATTGAGCGAGGGAACGGTGCGACGCAGGATTTCCATAAGCTGATCTTATCAAATTTCATGAACCTTTTCCAGCGTTACAGCGCGCCGGTCCGCTTCTATCTTTCCGCCAAACTTATGGAGGGATGGCGATGAGCGAAGCAGGCGTAGCAAGCCGGCCCCAGCGCGGTGGACGCAGCGCACGGCGCGAAGCGCGCAGCGGCGGGCCGCAAGGGCTGCACCGCCCCTACATCGTCCGTAACATCCCGACCTACGACATCCTCGGCGAGGAATCCTTGCTGCGGATCGAGGCCACCGCCGACCGGATCCTGGCCGAAGTCGGGATCGAATTCCGTGACGATCCGGCCACGCTGGAGCTGTGGCGCAAGGCCGGGGCCAGGGTCGACGGCCTGTTGGTGCGGTTCGAGCCGGGGATGCTGCGCGAACTGCTCAAGACCGCCCCGCGCGAATTCACCCAGCATGCCCGCAACCCGGCCAATTCGGTGCGGATCGGCGGAAAGAACGTGGTCTTCTCGCCCTCTTACGGCAGCCCCTTCGTGATGGATCTCGACAGGGGTCGCCGTTACGGCACGATCGAGGACTTCCGCAATTTCATCAAGCTGGGTCAGGCTTCGCCCTGGCTGCACCATTCGGGCGGAACGATCTGCGAGCCGACCGACATTCCGGTCAACAAACGCCATCTGGATATGGTCTATTCGCACCTGCGCTATTCCGACCGGGCATTCCTGGGATCGGTCACCGCCGAAAGCCGGGCCGAAGATTCGATCGCCATGGCCCAGATCGCTTTCGGGGCCGAGTTCGTCGATGCCAACTGCGTGATCATGGGCAACGTCAACGTCAATTCTCCGCTGGTCTGGGACGGGGTGATGACCAAGGTGATCCGCGCCTATGCCCGCGCCAACCAGGGATCGGTAATCGTGCCGTTCATCCTCGGCGGGGCGATGGGACCGGTCACCAACGCCGGGGCAATCGCCCAGTCGCTGGCCGAGACCATGGCCGGCTGCGCGCTGGCGCAGCTGGAGCGGCCCAGCGCGCCGGTGATCTTCGGCAACTTCCTTTCGACCATGTCGCTGCGTTCGGGCAGTCCGACCTTCGGCACGCCCGAACCGGCGATCGGTTCGATGGTGGTCGGCCAGCTCGCCCGCCAACTTGGCCTGCCACTGCGCTGCTCGGGCAATTTCACCACCTCGAAGCTGCCCGATGCCCAGGCGATGAACGAAAGCACCATGTCGATGCTGGCGGCGGTGCATTGCGGGGCGAACTTCCTGCTCCATTCCGCCGGGTTCCTCGATGGCCTGCTGTCGATGTCATACGAGAAGTTCGTGATGGACACCGATTTCTGCGGCGCGCTCCATTCCTACCTCGACGGGGTGGTGGTCGACGACAATAGCCTGGCCTTCGATGCCTTTGCCGAAGTCGGCCCGGGCAATCACTTCTTCGGTTCGAACCATACCCTGAAAAATTACGAGACCGCCTTCTGGGACAGCGAATTGGCCGATAACGAGGCCTTCGAGAACTGGGAGGAAGCCGGATCGGTTGATGCCGCGACCCGGGCCAACAAGCGCTGGAAGAAGGTGCTGGCCGAATACGTGGCCCCGCCGCTCGACGAAGCAATCGACGAGGAATTGAACGCCTACATGGCGCAGAAAAAGGCTTCGATGGAAGACATGTGGTACTGACCCCGATGACCAACGATCCGCTGCTCCAGCCCTACCAGCTCAAACACCTCACGCTGCGCAACCGGGTGATCCTGACCGCGCATGAACCGGCCTATCCCGAGGACGGGATGCCCAAGGGCCGCTACCGCGCCTATCATGTCGAGCGGGCCAAGGGCGGCGTCGCGCTGACCATGACTGCGGGTTCGGCCGCCGTCTCGCTCGATAGCCCGCCGGTGTTCAACAACATCCTCGCCTGGAAGGACGAGGTGGTGAAATGGACCCGCGAGCTGACCGACGCTGTGCACGAACAGGGCGCCGCGGTGATGATCCAGCTGACCCATCTCGGCCGCCGCACCCGCTGGGACAAGGCTGACTGGCTGCCGGTGGTATCCCCCAGCCACAAGCGCGAGAGCGCACACCGCGCTTTTCCCAAAAAGATGGAAGAATGGGACATTGCCCGGATCATCAAGGACTATGGCGACGCCGCCGAGCGGATGCAGGCCGGCGGCATGGACGGGATCGAGCTGCAGGCATACGGCCACCTGATGGACCAGTTCTGGTCGCCGCTGACCAACGAGCTCGATGCTCCCTACGGCGGCAGCCTCGACAACCGGCTGCGCTTTACCTTCGACGTGCTGACCGAGATTCGCAAACGCGTCGGGCCGGATTTCATCGTCGGGGTGCGCTATACCGGCGATGAGATGCTCGATGGCGGGCTGACCAGCGAAGACGGGATCGCGATCTCGCAGCGGCTGAAGGACAGCGGCCAGGTCGATTTCCTCAACGTGGTGCGCGGCCATATCGACACCGATCCCGGGCTGACCGACCTGATCCCGATCCAGGGCATGGCCAGCGCCCCGCACCTTGATTTCGCAGGCGCGATCCGCCAGGCCACCGGCTTTCCCACCTTCCACGCCGCGCGCATTCCCGATCTCGCCACAGCGCGGCACGCGATCGCTTCGGGCCTGCTCGACATGGTCGGGATGACCCGCGCGCACATGGCCGATCCGCACGTGCTGCAGAAGCTGATCGAGGGCCGCGAAGAGGATATCCGGCCCTGCGTCGGCGCGAACTATTGCCTCGACCGGATCTATCAGGGCGGGCTGGCGCATTGCCTCCACAACGCCGCAACCGGGCGCGAAGAGACCATGCCGCAAGTGATTGCGCCGGCGGCCAAGGCCCGCAAGGTGGTGATCGTCGGCACCGGCCCGGCTGGCCTCGAAGCGGCGCGAGTCGCCTCGCAGCGCGGCCATGCGGTGACCGTGTTCGAAGCTGCCGACCGCCCCGGCGGCCAGATCCGCCTGACCGCGCAGAGCATGCGGCGGCGCGAGATGATCGGGATCATCGATTGGCGGATGAGCCAGTGCGAAAAGCATGGCGCGAACTTTCACTTCAACACCTGGGCCGATGCCGACACGGTGCTGGCCGAAGCGCCCGACGTGGTGATCGTGGCGACCGGCGGCTTGCCGCACACCGATGTGCTGGCCAGCGGCAACGAACTGGTCGTCTCAAGCTGGGACCTGATCAGCGGCGATGTCCGCCCCGGATCGAACGTGCTAGTCTATGACGATGCCGGCGATCATGCCGGGCTGCAGGCCGCCGAGGTGATCGCCAAGGCCGGCGGGCGGGTGGAAATCATGACCCCCGACCGCAGCTTCGCGCCCGAGGTCATGGCGATGAACCTGGTCCCCTATATGCGCAGTCTGCAGGCACTCGACACGGTCTTTACCGTGACCTGGCGGCTCGAGGCGGTGGAGCGCGACGGCAACGCGCTGATTGCCCATATCGGTAGCGAATATGGCGGGGTCAGCCAGACCCGCCAGTTCGATCAGATCGTGGTCAACCACGGCACGATCCCGCTCGACGATCTGTACTTCGCGCTGAAGCCGCTCTCGTCGAATCTGGGAGAGGTCGATCACAAGGATCTGGTCGCGGGGCGTCCGCAGACGCTGGTCAGCAATCCGGCCGGGCAGTTCCAGCTGTTCCGGATCGGCGATGCCGTCGCCGCGCGCAATACCCACGCGGCGATCTATGACGCGCTGCGGCTGATGAAGGACCTTTAACGCAGGCCAACCGCCCAGGAATGGGTGGCCCAGACCAGCGCCGCGCAGGCGATCAGCGCCAGGTAGGGCAACATGCCAGCCTTGCGCACCACGACCTCGCGCTCGAACGGATCTTCCGCCGTACCTTCGCTGACCGGGAACTTGCCCTTGTCCTGCACATAGTGGCGGAAGGCAAAGACCGGGATGATCAGCAGTGCTGCAAGCAGACCGTTGCGCAGCGTGCCTTCACCCCAAACGTCTGCTCCGGCCCCCATCCACAGCATGTTGACGAAGCCGAACAGCGCGCCGGCAGCCAGCAGCCAGTTCGGGCAGCGATATGGCCGGGCCCAGTCCTTGCGGTCGATCCGGTGGATCCAGCCGGCCTGGAGGTTGAGGAAGTTGAAGATGAAATAGCAGACATTGCTCATCATCAGCACGGCGAAATAGTCCGAGGCCATCAGCAGGATCAGGTTGAACCCCAGGTCGGTCCACATCGCCGCGGTCGGCGCGCCGTGGTGATTCACCCGGCTGAGGTACTTGGGCAGCCAGCCATCGACCGAGGCCTGATAAAGCGTGCGGCTGGAACCGAGCATCGATGTCATCACGATCAGCAGCAGCGACAGGATCAGCATGACGATCACCAAGTTGCCGATCACCGCCCCGCCGCCGACGATCGTCGCCAGCGCCTGGGCCACGCCCGAACCGTCATAGATCGCCGGATCGAGCATGCCTTTGAGCCCGAGCGAGGCCTGGAAGGCCAGCGGCACCAGCGTGAAGATCGCGATGCACAGCAGCCCGGCGGCGATGATCGCCTTGGCGGTGTCCTTGGCCGGATTGCGGAATTCGCGGGTATAGCAGACCGCGGTTTCGAACCCGTAGGTTGACCAGCCCGCCCCGAACATCGCCCCGGCCATCAGTGCGAGTCCGGCTCCGTCCCAAGTGCCAAAGCCGACGTTGCCCGCCGCATCGCGGGCGATCGGCAGCAGCGGCAGCAGGTTCTCGCGCGGGAGGTCGCCGGTGATCAGCGGCACCAGCCCGACCAGCAGCAGCGGAGTCATGCAAACCAGCCCCAGCACCTTCTGGAAGTTCGCCGCGCGGGCCGCGCCGTGGTGCTGCAGCAGGAAGGTCAGCAGCAGGAACAGGCTGGCGATGATCGAGATCAGGTTGATCCGCACGTGCAGCCCGTCTCGGACAAAGCCGAGATCGAGCAGTTGCAGCTCCCAGGTGCGGATTGCCGCATCGGCCGGGAACAGGCTGACGGTGACATAGGCCGCGGCCAGGCCCGTCCCCAGCGCCAGTACCGGCGACCAGGCCAGCCAGTTGCACCACACCGAAATCGGCGCGATGAACTTGCCATAGGGCAGCCAGGCCGCCGCGCCGTAGACCGAGGCCCCGCCCGACTTGTTGGGATATAGCCCGGCGATCTCGGCATAGACGAAGCACTGGATGAAACCCATGAAGATCGAGGCGATCCAGATCACCCAACTCGGCTGGCCGATGATCGTGGCGATCCCGCCCATGGTGAGCAGCACGCCTGCCGGCACCCCGCTCGATGCCCAGAAGGCATCCTTCCAGTCGAGCTGGCGGCGCAGTTCGAGTTGTGCTGCCGCTGCGCTGGGCTCTGCCTGACTAGCCACGCTCTATTCCCCCCATCTCGAAGTGACAGGGGCCCGCCTTCGGATCAGCTCCAAAGGCGGGCCCCCAATGGCATCCGTCCCGGTGGGCTCAGTTGCCGAAGTTGTAGCGCAGGTTCACGCCCCAGGTCCGCGGCTTGGCATAAACGCCCAGCGTATCGCCCCAATAGAGCGACCCGTCGAAGGCGTAGACCCGGTACTCGCGGTTGAACAGGTTGTTGACGAACAGGGCCACGGAAAGCCGCCCATCGCCCGGCTCAAAGCCCAGCCGCAGGTTCTCCACGTGGTACGCGCCCTCTTCTTCGACCGGGGCGCACATTACCGTGAAGCAGGTGCTGCTCGAGAACATCGAGTCCGCCTGAAGCGAAGCCGTTCCGCCCGCCAAGGGGAATTCATAGCGGATCATCGCGCTGCCCGAGAAGCTTGGCGCCTGCGGCAGGTCATGGTTCACCAATGTGGCGCCATCGGGCAGCAACACATCCTTGACCTCGCTGTCCTGGAACGCCACATTCAATTGCAGCGTCAGGCCCTTTACCGGGCGTGATGTCAGCTCGGCCTCGATCCCCTTGTTGCTGGCCGGCAAGTTGCGAACCACCTGGCTGAAACCAACCTGCACGAAGGCCTGGTAGTCCTTGTAGTCGTAATAGAAGGCGGTCAGGTTGAAATCGGTGTTCGATCCGATCCGCGTTTTCAGGCCCAACTCATAGGCATCCAGCTTCTCGGGATTGTAGGGGATGTTGTTGATCGTATCGATCACATACTGCCCCAGGAACGGCGTGCCGGTTGAGAAGGTGAAGCCGCCCGATTTGGAGCCGCGGTTGAAGCTGGCATAGATCAGCGTGTCGGGGCTGGGCTTGTAGTCGAGCCCCATGCGCCAGGTCAGCCCGTCAAAGCTGGGCGTGGCCGCAGCCGGGGTGACGGTAACCCCGGTCAGAGGCGTGGTGCCGGTAGGATCGTTGTAAGTGATGGCATCGGGCCCCCAATGCATGGTGAAGCCCGAATGGAACTCGCTGGCGTCGTATGTCCCGCGCTTGCTGTCCTTCCAGTAGCGCAGACCCGTGATCAGCTTGAGCTGATCGCTGAACTTGAACTCGTTCTGCGCGAAGAAGGCGAATGACTCGGTCTTCTGCTTGATCGCCACGTCGGGATCGTAAAGCTGGAACGGGGTGGCATATTTGGCCTTGAAATCACCATCGATGATCAGCCCGTAGGCACCGACCACGAGATAGTTGTTGTCGGTCGACCAGGCGGCGCGGAGCTCCTGTGAATACTGCTTTACGTCGGCATCCTGGAAAAAGATCGTGCCCGAGGGATAGCAAGAAACCGACTGCGCGGGCGCAGGACAGGGAGCGGTGAAGTAGGCAAACGGATAGACTGGAGGATTGGCAAAGTCGTACGGCAGCTCGGGCACGCCATCGCCGCCTTCGATGTAAAACTTCTTGAGGCTCTGGAAATCGCTGATCGAGGTCAGGGAGACCGCGCCCACGTCAGCATCTATACGTAGTGTCGCGCCGAAGATCTTGCGGTCGACATAGGCCAGGCCTGTCCCGGCAGTCTTCCAAGGATCGCCGCCCTGCGATGGCGTGATCGCCGGATTGGTGTAGCCGTTGCCCGTCGACCCTGGAACACCGCCGTTAAGCGACGACCCGAAGTAATTGTTCCAGTAGTCGCAGACCTGATTGGCAGCCAGAAACTCGCCCTGGAACTGGGCATTCGGGCAAGCCGGAGCAAGCGAGTAGATCCCGGCCTGACGCTCCTTGTCGGCCTGGGCATAGCGCAGGGTCAGCTTGGCCGTGAAACTGCTGGATGGCTCGAACGCCAGTATTCCGCGCAGCGCCCAGTGATTGTTGGCCCCGCGATCCTTTTCGCCGGGCGTGATGTTTTCCATGTAACCGTCGTCACGGTTGTAGATGCCCGAAATGCGGGCCGAGAGGCTTTCGCCCAGCGGGCCGGACAGCGCCCCTTCGAAGATCGTCTGGTTGTAGCGGCCGTAGGTCAGGCTGGCATAGCCTTCGAATGTGTCGGTCGGCTGGTTCGATACGAACTGCACCGCGCCGCCGGTGGCATTGCGGCCGAACAGCGTGCCCTGCGGCCCGCGCAGCGCCTCGACCCGGGCGAGGTCGAAGACCGGGAAGCTCGCCGTGGTGATCGAGCTGGCGTAGCTGTCATCCTGATAGACCGCGACCGGCGGCTCCTGCTGGTCGCCATAGTCGTTCTGCGAAACCCCGCGGATGTTGAAAACCACCTGGGAGGAGCCATAGGCGTTGTACTTCAGATTGGGGATCGCACGGACGACATCAATCGCATTGTTGATGCCCATGCGCTGAACGTCTTCCTCGCCCACAACCGAAACCGCGATGCCCACATCGCGCAGCTTCTGCTCACGCTTCTGCGCGGTGACCACGATATCGCCGCCGTCGGCCTCTTCAGCTTCGGACGCGGTCTGCGCCGTGGCCGCAGTGCCGCTCAGTCCACTGGCGACAATCGCGAGCGAAGCCCCTGCGCGCAGCACAGTGGCGGACTTCGAAGAATGCGAACGAATGGCCATGGTTACCCTCCCGTTTAAGGGGCGACCCCGGGCTAGTGCACCAAAGGGTGGCCGCCTTCTGACCTTAATCCTGCGCAAGAGGATGATACATATTGAACGCACGTGCAAGAGGGCTTGGCTGTAGCCTTCCGCGAGCCATCGCCGCTCCCGACCGCAAATCTCGCTCGCGCTGCGCGATGCCCTCGCAAAAGCCTGCTTTTTGGGCGTGTTTTCCTTCTGCAACGATAGCTTCTGCCTCGGTCTAATGCGCCTTATCAATTCACCTAATGCGAAGCCTCAAGGCTTACGAATCTCGTGGCGCAGATGCCTTTCGCTTGCTATTGAACGCATGTTCAAGACGCTTGGGAAAGGGAATGCCGATGCGCCGACGCGAACCGGAAGACCGCAAGGTCCAGTTGCTAAAGGCGGCGCTTGCCGCGCTGGCTGAGACCGGCATCGAGCAATTCACCATGGCCGAAGTCGCGCGCCGGGCAGACGTTTCGCCCGCGCTGGTGGTTCATTACTTCGGTGATCGCGACAAGCTGATCGAAGCGACTTTCCGCCAGCTGGTCGAACGCGTCACCACCCTGCCGATGAAGGCGCTGGCCGGCGGCGAGGAACCCGAAGACCGGCTGCGCGCTTTCGTGCTCGCCCACCTCAACCCCGGCGAACTCAGTTCGGAAAGCTCGCGCGCCTGGCTCTCGTTCTGGGGGCTGGCGCTCTACACCCCTGCCCTCGCCCGCCTGCAGCGCGTGCACCAGGAGCGGATGGTCTCGAACCTCAAGCATGAGCTGCGCGCACTGGTGGTGCCGGACGCCGTGAACCGGATCGCCGAGACAATCGCGGCGCTGATTGACGGTTTCTGGCTGCGCGCGGCATTGGCGGGCGCATGGAAGCCCGACGTCGAGATACCGGTCGAATGGATCTTCGAAGCAATCGACCGTGATATCGCCACCGCGCGGCTGCCCGCCACCGGCGCGATGGAAACAAACAGCACGTTCGATACGCTCAACCCGGCGACCGGCGAAGTGCTCGCCACGATCACAATCGATGGCAAGGCCGAAGTCGACAAGGCGGTTGGCCGCGCCGCCGAAGCGCAGAAGCTGTGGGCCCGCACCCCCGGTGTCGAACGCGGTCGGATCCTCAATCGTGCCGCGCAGCTGCTGACCGAGCGCAACGAAAGCATCGCGCGGCTCGAAGCGCAGGACACAGGCAAGCCGATCCAGGAAACCATCGCTGTCGACGTCCTCTCCGGTGCGGATGCAATCGAATACTTCGCTGGCATTGCCCGCACCCTGTCGGGCGAACATTTCGATCTCGGCCCTGGCGCCTTTGGCTATACCCGGCGCGAACCGCTCGGCGTGGTCGCCGGGATCGGGGCGTGGAACTATCCGATCCAGATCGCCTGCTGGAAAAGCGCCCCGGCGCTGGCCTGCGGCAATGCGATGATCTTCAAGCCGGCCGAACTGACCCCGCTGACCGCGATCGAGCTGGAGAAGGCCTACCGCGATGCCGGCCTGCCCGATGGGCTGTTCCAGGTGGTCCAGGGCAAGGCCGACACCGGTCGGCTGCTCAGCCGCCATCCCGGCATCGCCAAAGTCTCGCTGACCGGCGAAGTCGGCACGGGCAAGAAAGTCATGGCCGATGCCTCCGCGACGTTGAAGGTGGTCACGCTGGAACTGGGCGGCAAATCAGCGTTGATCGTGTTTGAGGATGCCGATCTGGATGAGGCCGTATCGGGCGCGCTGCTCGCCAATTTCTATTCGGCAGGCGAGGTTTGCACCAACGGCACGCGGGTGTTTGTGCACCGTAAGGTCCGCGATCAGTTCCTCACCAAGCTCAAGGCGCGGACCGAGGCGATGGTGGTGGGCGATCCGCTCGACCCAGCCACCCAGATGGGCGCATTGATCTCGCAGGCGCATATGGAAAAGGTGCTGGGCTATATCGAGCTGGGCCAGCAACAGGGCGCGACCTTGCTGACCGGCGGCAAGCGCGTGACCCGAGGTGACCTGGCCAAGGGTGCCTTTGTCGAGCCGACGATTTTCACCCAGTGCACCGACGACATGGCGATCGTCCGCGAGGAGATCTTCGGCCCCGTCATGTCGGTGCTTGATTTCGAGGAAGAAGCCGAAGTCGTCGCCCGCGCGAACGATACCGATCTTGGCCTGGCCGCGGGAATTTTCACCAACGACCTGACCCGCGCGCACCGCGTGATCGCGGCACTGGAGGCCGGAACCTGCTGGATCAACACCTACAACGTGACCCCAATCGAACTGCCGTTTGGCGGCAACAAGCAATCGGGGCTGGGGCGTGAGAACGGCAAGGCCGCGATTGAATATTTCACCCAGCTGAAGAGCGTCTATGTGGCGATGGAGCCGATCGATGCCCCATACTGACAGCTATGATTTCATCGTGGTTGGCGCTGGGTCCGCTGGCTGCGTGCTGGCTGACCGGCTGAGTGCTGACGGCACGAACAAGGTGCTGCTGCTGGAGGCCGGCGGATCGGACCGGTCGATCTTCATCCAGATGCCCGCGGCTCTCGCCTATCCAATGAACACCAAACGGTGGAACTGGGGCTATTATTCGGAGCCCGAGCCGCACCTCAACAATCGCCGCCTGCACTGCCCGCGCGGGCTGGGACTGGGCGGGTCGAGCTCGATCAACGGCCTCGTTTATGTACGCGGCAACGCGCTCGACTTCGAACACTGGAAGGACGATCTGGGTGCGGCTGGCTGGGGCTATGCCGATGTGCTGCCCTATTTCAAACGCGCCGAAACCCGCGCCGAGGGCGGCAACGAATATCGCGGCGGCGATGGACCGCTTTCGACCACTTACGGAACGCTGAAGAACCCGCTCAACCAGGCCTGGCTCGATGCTGCGCAACAGGCGGGATACGAGCTCACCGAAGACTACAACGGCTTCCGTCAGGAAGGCTTCGGGCGGATGGACATGACGGTGCGCAAGGGCACGCGCTGTTCGGCAGCCAAGGCCTATCTCTATCCCGCGCGCAAACGTGCCAATCTGACCGTGGTGCAGCATGCGCTCGCCACCCGGGTGCTGTTCGAAGGCAAGCGTGCTGTCGGGATCGAATACGAGCAACATGGCAAGCTCCACCAGGTCCGGGCCAGCCGCGAAGTGCTGCTGTCGGGCGGATCGATCAATTCAGTCCAGCTGCTCAAGCTGTCAGGGATCGGCCCGGCCGAGGAATTGCGCAGCCTGGGGATCGAGGTGAGGGCTGACCGGCCCGGCGTCGGCGCCAACCTGCAGGATCACCTCGAATTCTATTTCCAGATGGCCTGCACCAAGCCGGTCACCTTGTTCGGCAAGGCGAACCTGCTGGGCAAGGCCCTGGTCGGGGCCGAATGGCTGTTCCTGCGGCGCGGGATCGGGGCTTCGAACCAGTTCGAAAGCTGCGGCTTCATCCGCAGCAAGGCCGGGATCAAGTATCCCGACATCCAGTACCATTTCTTTCCGATGGCGATTAATTACGACGGCTCGTCACTGGCGACCGAACACGGCTTTCAGGCCCATGTCGGCCCAATGCGCTCGAAGAGCCGCGGCACGGTAACGCTGCGCAGCAAGGACCCGCGCGAGCATCCGAAGATCCTGTTCAATTACATGAGCCACCCCGACGACTGGACCGAAATGCGCGCCTGCGTGCGGCTGACCCGCGAGATTTTCCAGCAGGATGCGTTCAAGCCCTGGCGCGGGCGCGAGATCCAGCCGGGCGCCGATTGCGTGACCGACGAACAGATCGACGCCTTCATCGCCGATCACGTCGAAAGCGCGCTGCACCCCTCGTGCACCTGCAAGATGGGCGATGCCAAGGACCCGATGGCCGTGGTCGATCCCGTGCTCAAGGTGATCGGCTTCGAAGGACTGCGGGTGATCGACAGTTCGGTGATGCCTTCGATCCCCACCGGCAACCTCAACGCGCCGACGATCATGATCGGCGAAAAGGGCGCGGACCACGTGCTGGGCAAGGGCCTGCTACCCGCATCCAATGCCCCCTACTACGTCGCTCCCAACTGGGAGACCTCGCAGCGATGAGCCGCACCATCGCCGAACCGGCCCGCGAAGTGCCGGTGATCCACGAAACCGACGTGCTGGTGATCGGATCGGGACCGGGCGGACTGGCGGCGGCGCTGGCTTCGGCCCGGGCCGGGGTCAAGACCACGCTGGTTGAGCGCTATGGCTGCTTCGGCGGCAATATCACCCAGGTCGGGGTGGAAGGCTTTGCCTGGTACCGCCACCCGGCGACGATCGACAGCGAAGGCATCGGCCGCGAGTTCGAGGACCGGGCCAGAACAATGGGCGCAGCCATCCCCGAACCGCAATCGATCAGCCACGCGCTCGATGCCGAGGCGTTCAAGTATGTGGCGGATTGCCTGGTCGAAGAGGCCGGGGTGATCCCGATGCTGCACCGCATGTTTGTCGCGCCGATCATGGCGGGAGACACGATCCGCGGGGTAATCGTCGAGAGCAAGGCCGGGCGCGAGGCGATCCTCGCCAAGCTGGTGATCGATGCCAGCGGTGATGCCGATGTCGCCCACCGTGCCGGCGCCCCCACCCACATGCATCCCAAGGCCGAGATGATGTCGGTCTCGGTGATGTTCTCGATGTGCGGGGTGGACAAGGCCCGGTTCATCGATGCGGTCAAGGCCGATCCGCAGACCTATGCCGACTGGGCCAAGGATGGTGAATGGTCGGTCACCACCTCGGGCAAGGAGGACGCGATGTTCTCACCCTTCCTCCGCAAGCCGTTCCAGCAGGCCCACAAGGCCGGAATCCTGCCCGACAATCTCAAGACCATCGCCGGAACCTGGGGCACGGTCAGCGACCAGGGCGACCTGACCTACCTCAACATGGTCCACATGACGCTCGACGGGACCGATCCCGACGATCTGACCCACGGCGAGATCGAGGGACGCCGCCAGGCGATGCAGGCGATCGAGGCGCTCAAACGCTTCCAGCCCGGCTGCGAAGCGGCCAAGCTGCGCAACTTCGGCATGACACTGGGGATCCGCGACACCCGCAAGATCGACGCCATTTATAACCTCACCGCCGCAGACGTTCAGGGCGAAGGCCGGTTTGAGGATTCGATCGGGATCTTCCCCGAATTCATCGATGGTTATGGTCTGTTGATCATCCCGACCACCGGACGCTATTTCCACGTACCCTATCGGTCGATGCTGCCCAAGGGAGTCAGGAACCTGATCGTCACCGGCCGGACCATCGGCGGAGACAAGGTCAGCCATGCGGCGGTCCGCAACATGATGTGCTGCGCGGTCGCCGGCCAGGGTGCCGGAACCGCGGCAGCGGTCGCGATCAAGGCCGGGCGCGATTTTGGTGGGGTCGATGTGGCCCAGGTCCAGGCCGAGCTGCGCCGCCAGGGAGCGCGGATCGACTAAGGCTTGGTCAATTTCCCGTGGTCGTGTATAAGTCTCGCTTATGATAACGCGGACTTCTGCCGCGCGGGGGATCGGTAAGTGACATGTTGAACCAGGCCCAGTTGCCGGGGAATTTCGAGTTCCGCGCCTTGCAGGTATTCGTGGTCACGGCCGAGCAGGGCAGCATGACCCAGGCCGCCAAGGTGCTGGGGCTGACCCAATCCGGGGTATCGCAGATCATCGCCGGACTGGAAGACGCGGTGGGGCGCCAGCTGTTTGATCGCTCGATCCGTCCGATCGTACTGACCAAGGTCGGCCAGGTGCTGCTGCGCCAGAGCCAGAAGATCCTCGGCGATCTCAATTCAGCCTTTGTCGAAGCAACCGAAAGCGACCGCGGCGAGCTGTCCTCGCTGAGCATCGCCATGCCCGAAAGCCTGGCCAACGTGCTCGGACCGCGGCTCTACCGGCGCAAGGGTGATATCGCGAAGAACTGGCGGATCTCCAATGGGCTGATGCCGGACCAGCGGGCCAAGTTCAACACCCACGCGGCCGACGTGATGATCACCGAGGAAAGCAATACCTCGGACATGCTTGATGTCGAGCGGTACAATCTGTTCACCGAACCATACGTCCTGATCTTTCCGAAGAACTTCGCCCCAGCGTCGGAACTGGGGCCACACCTGGCCGACCACCCCTTCATCCGCTTTTCGCTGCGGTCATCGATGGGCCGGCAGACCGAAGCCCAGCTCAACCGGCTGCAGCTAAAATTTCCGTCACACATCGAATTCGATTCGATCGTCGGCCATGCGACGGCAGTGTCATACGGTCTGGGCTGGGGGATCACCACGCCGCTGTGCCTGTTCCAGGTGCCCTGGGCCTTCGATCAGCTCTCGATCCACCCGATCGTGCGCGGCAAGTTCGGGAGGCGGATGACCCTGCTGGCCCGCCCGCAGGTACTAGGCACCGCCCCACGGATTCTGGCCGAGGAATGCCGCGGCATCCTGCAGGAAGAAGTCTTCCCCGCACTTCATGCCCATTTGCCATGGCTGGAGGGATCGTTCCGGATCGGCGACGATTGATCACCGCGCTTCATTACCTGCGGACATGATAGCGATCATTTTCGGCATGGCGGCTTGTGCAATCCCCGCGCATGGCGGAAATCGCGGCTGCCGGCGCGTGCCAAGCGTGTTGTTTACCGGTTGCCAAAAACTCTGAAATTGAGAGGCAAGGGCCTTTGCGCTCTTGAAAAGGGGATGCAAGAGAATCAACTGCCTGCGCCGGGTGCCCCGGACATCGAGATCGCCCGCGCCGCCAAGATGGCGCCGATCCTGCCATTGGCGGAAGCCCGCCTCGGCATCGCGCCAGAAGCGCTGGTCCCCTATGGCCACTTCAAGGCCAAGGTCAGCCTGGAATACATTGCTTCGCTCAAGGATCGCCCCAACGGCAAGCTGGTGCTGGTCACCGCGATCACCCCTACGCCGGCAGGTGAAGGCAAGACAACGACTTCGGTGGGCCTCAACGACGGGCTCAACCTGATCGGGATCAAGTCGATCGTCTGCCTGCGCGAACCCTCGCTGGGTCCGTGCTTCGGCATGAAGGGCGGCGCCGCCGGTGGCGGGCGCGCTCAGGTCATCCCGATGGAGGACATCAACCTCCACTTCAACGGCGATTTCCACGCGATCACGTCTGCGCACAGCCTGCTGGCCGCGCTGCTCGACAATCACCTGCAATGGGGTAACGAGCTCAACATCGATCCCCGCCGCGTTGTCTGGCGCCGCGTGGTCGACATGAACGACCGCGCGCTGCGCAATATCAACGTTGGCCTTGGCGGCGTCACCCACGGGGTGCCACGCGAAACCGGGTTTGACATCACGGTCGCTTCGGAAATCATGGCGATCCTGTGCCTGGCAACCGACATCAAGGACCTGCAGCGGCGGCTTGGCGACATCATCGTCGCCCGCACTTACGACAAGACCCCGGTCACTGCGCGCGACCTCAAGGCCGATGGCGCGATGGCCGTGCTGCTGCGCGATGCGATCCAGCCCAACCTGGTCCAGTCGATCGAGCACAACCCGGCCTTCATCCACGGCGGGCCCTTCGCCAACATCGCCCATGGCTGCAACTCGGTCATGGCCACCCAGACCGCGCTCAAGCTGGCCGATGTGGTGGTGACCGAAGCCGGCTTTGGCGCCGACCTGGGGGCTGAAAAGTTCCTCGACATCAAGTGCCGCCATTCCGGCCTGCGCCCCGATGCAGTGGTGCTGGTCGCCACGGTCCGCGCGCTCAAGATGCAGGGCGGAGTCAAGAAGGACGACCTGGGCAATCCCGACGTCGATGCGCTGATGCGCGGCGCGGTTAACCTCGAACGCCATATCCAGAACCTGCAGAAATTCGGCCTGACCCCGGTGGTGGCGATCAACCACTTCATCAAGGACACCGAAGAAGAGCTCGAAGCGCTCAAGGCGGTTTGCGGCAAGTACGGCGCGCGCGTCGCGCTGGCCAAGCACTGGGCCGAAGGCGGCAAGGGTGCCGAGGAACTGGCCCACCAGGTCAAGGCCCAGCTCGACGCAGGCCAGGCCGAGGTCAAGCTGCTCTACCCCGACGACATGCCGCTGGCCGAGAAGATCGAAACCATCGCGCGCGAAATCTACCGCGCTGATGGGATCGTGCTGACCGGATCGACCGCTTCGACGCTCAAGGACTACGAAAAGCTGGGTTACGGCAAGCTGCCGGTCTGCATCGCCAAGACGCAGTACAGCTTCTCGACCGATCCGGCCAAGTCCGGCGCGCCGATTGGCCACACGGTGGAAGTGCGCGAAGTGCGCCTGTCCGCCGGGGCCGGGTTCATTGTCGCGGTCTGCGGCGATATCATGACCATGCCGGGGCTGCCGCGCCGCCCGGCTTCAAACGAAATTGGGCTTGATGAAAGCGGCCAGATCGTGGGCCTTGCCTGACAAATGATGAAGGGGACTTTGCTTGACCGAGACAACTGAGTCCTCTTCGCGCCGCGCGGGCGGCCGTGCCGCCCGTCAAGCCCTTCGTGCCGCACCGCTTGCCGAAGACCTGCGCCCGATCCGCGCTGGACTCGAGGGCGGGCAGTACAAGCCGCTGACCGACGCCGGGGTGCAGCGCATCCACCAGGGCGCGCTCGATGCGCTGGAACAGATTGGCCTCGCCAATGCCCCAGCTTCGGGGGTAGAAATCCTGACCGGCGCGGGCGCGATCTTGGGCGACGATGGCCGGATCCGCTTCCCGCGCGCACTGGTTGAAGACATGCTGGCGATCGCCGCGCGCGACATCACGCTGTTCGCCCGCGATCCCAAGCACGATCTGCACCTGGGGCCCAACAAGGTTCACTACGGCACTGCCGGAGCGGCGGTGCATGTAGTTGACCTTGAAACCAACGATTATCGCGATTCGACCGCCAAGGACCTCTACGAGGCGGCCAAGATCGTCGACAATCTCGACAACGTCCATTTCTTCCAGCGGATGATGGTCTGCCGCGATGTGAAGGACCTGGTCGATATGGACATGAACACGCTTTACGCGTGCCTGTCCGGCACTACCAAGCACGTCGGCACCTCGTTCTCCGATCCGATCAGCGTCGAACCCGGGTTCGAAATGCTGCACATGGTCGCGGGCGGCGAAGCGGCCTGGCGTGCGCGGCCGTTCGTATCCAATTCGAACTGCTTCGTGGTCCCGCCGATGAAATTCGCCGAGGAAAGCTGCATCACCATGGAAGCCTGCGTGCGCGCTGGCATGCCGATGCTGCTGCTCTCGGCCGGGCAAGCCGGGGCCACTGCCCCCGCCTCGATTGCGCTGGCAATCACCCAGGCCGTGGCCGAGTGCCTCGCGGGCGTGGTTTACGTCAATGCGATCACGCCCGGGGCTCCGGCAATCTTCGGGACCTGGCCGTTCGTTTCGGACCTGCGCACCGGTTCGATGTCAGGCGGCAGCGCCGAACAGGGCCTGCTGACCGCGGGCTGCGCGCAGATGCACCGCTTCTACGGTCTGCCCGGTGGAGCCGCCGGCGGGATGACCGACAGCAAGCTGCCCGACATGCAATGCGGCTGGGAACAGGGCATCATCAACGTGATGGCGGGTCTCGCCGGCCTCAACATGGTCTATGAATCGGTCGGCATGCAGGCCTCGCTGCTGGGCTTCTCGTTCGAAAGCCTGATCCTGGGCGACGATATCCTCGGACAGGCCCAGCGCGCCGTGCGCGGGATCGAGGTGACCGAGGACAAGATGAACCTCGACGTGATGAAGGAAGTCTGTCTGGGCGGACCCGGTCACTACCTCGGCTCCGAACAGACGATGAGTCTGATGCAAACCGACTATGTCTATCCCGCAGTCGGCAACCGGATGAGCCCGAAGGAATGGAACGAGGCGCAAAAGCCGATGCTGCTCGACGGCGCACGCAAGCGCATGCACTCAATCCTGTCGAGCGCCGGTTGCACGATCGATCCCGCAATTGACGAAGCGATCCGCCGCAAGTTCAACATCGCTTTCATGGCCTGAATTCCCCAGCGCTCATGAGCGCATCCAGTTTTGGTATGTCTGAACGATCGTGATTGGCGATAAGCAGGTGTCATGAACGACATGCCTGCTCCTGCCCGTTCGCGCGGCGGCCGCGATGCCAAACGCGCCGCCCGCCTTGGCAATTCCGCTACCGCGGTGCCCTTCATCAGCCGCAAGATCCCTTACGTCTCGCTGATGGACGATGAGGGCCTCGCGCTGATCGAGGAGAATGCCGAGCGGATCCTCAGCGAAATCGGCTGCGAATTTCGCGACGATCCCGAAGCGCTGGAAATCTGGAAGGCGGCCGGGGCCGAGGTGACCGGAGAACTGGTGCGGATGCCGCGCGGCACGTGCCGCAAGCTGATCCAGGACCATGCTCCCAGCGAGTTCGTGCATCAGGCCCGCAACCCGGCGCGCAGCACCACGATCGGCGGCAAGCGCACCGTCTTCGCCCCCACCGCCGGTCCGCCGTTCGTGCGCTGCCTCGACAAGGGCCGCCGCTATGGCACGATCGAGGACTTCAACAATTTCGCCAAGCTGACCCAGGCCTCGCCTTGGCTGCACAGTTCGTCGACCGCGATGTGCGAGCCGGTCGACCTGCCGGTCAACAAGCGCCATTTCGACATGTTCCTGGGCAATGCGGTCCACACCGACAAGCCGTTCTTCAGCGCGGTTTCCCAGCCCAGCCGGTCTGAAGACTGCGTCGAGATGGCGCAGATCCTGTTTGGCGATCGCTGGATCAATCCGCTCACGGGTGAACCCAACACCTGCCTGATGGGGGTGATGAACGGCAACTCACCGCTGACCTACGATGCCACCATGCTCGGCGCGGCCAAGGCTCTGGCCCGGGCCAATCAGGGCGTGCTGGTGACCCCGTTCATCATGGCCGGGGCGATGGCGCCAACCGGTCTGGCCGGCGCGATCGCGGTGACCCTGGCCGAAGCCATGGCCGGGATGGCCTTCCTCCAGCTGGTAAAGCCGGGTGCGCCGGTAATCTTCGGCAGTTTCGTCACCACGCTTTCAATGCAGAGCGGCGCGCCGACATATGGCACGCCCGAAACCAGCCTGATGAAGAGCGCGCTGATGGCGCTGGCCCGGCGGCTGGGCGTCCCTTCGCGGACCGGCGGCAGCCTCTGCGCCTCAAAGATCGCCGATGCCCAGGCTGCCTACGAATCGAGCCAGACCCTGATGACCACGGTGATGGGCGGGGCCAGCTTCGTGCTGCAATCGGCTGGCTGGCTGGAAGGCGGACTGGTCACCGGTTATGAGAAGTTCATGATGGACTGCGACCAGCTGGGCATGATGCATGTCCTGCTGAACGGCTATGACATGAGCGAAAATGGCCAGGCGATGGACGCGATCCGCGAGGTCGGCCCCGGCAAGCACTTCTTCGGCTGCGCCCACACTCAGGCCAATTTCGAAACCGCGTTCTATCGCTCGTCGCTGGCCGACTATGGCAGCTGGGAACAGTGGGAATCCGAAGGCGCGCATGACATTCAGCAGCGCGCCAATACGGCCTGGAAGAAGACCCTGGCCGAGCATGAGGATCCCGCGCTCGATCCCGGCATCCGCGAAGGGCTGGAGGACTACATCAAGCGCCGCAAGGGCCAGATGCCCGACGCCAATTATTGATGCTCAGTTGCGTTCGCGGAACGTGGCGAAGCGGCTGATCAGCCACGAACGGAACACCGCGATCGCCGGATCGGCGAGGTCGTCGGGGTGCAGCTTGAGGTAATAGCCATAGCCGTCCTCGATCACCGCATCATAGGGCACCACCAACTGCCCCGCGGCGATCTCCGCCGCGAACATGTCGACATCGCCCAGCATCACCCCGCCTGAGGTGATTGCATAACGCGCCTCTGCCAGGCCGGTATCGAAGGCGAGGCCGCCGTGGGTCGGCAAGGCGATCCCCTGACGGCGCAAATAATCGCCCCACAACAGGTCGCGCGGCTGAAAATCGAGCTTCACGTGCAGCAGTTCCTGACCGGCAAGGAATTCCGCCATCGACTTGCCTTCGGCAGCCCTGGCCACCGTCGGCGAGCACAGCGGCGCAACGCGCACCATCCACAACAGGTCGGTGATCTTGTCATCGACATTGGGGCGGTCATAGACGATCGCCATATCGAGCTCGGTTTCGGGGAAACCGGTGACATTGGCGCTGAACACGTCAATCCGGACCTCCGGATGTTCGCGGTGAAATTCAGCCAGCATCGGCATGAACAGCTGATGCAACAGGGTGGGCGGCACATGCATGCGCATCGCCCGGGTCGGCACGCTATCGTCGCGGATCGCGTTCATCGTCTGCTCGATCCGCTCGAACGACTTGGCGACCACTGCGAGCAGTTCCTGCCCGGCGGGGGTCAGCGCCAGACGGCCGGCATCGCGATCGAACAACCGCTGACCCAGCAGATCTTCAAGCGCCGCGACATGGCGGCTCATCGCGCTCTGCGAGACCGACAGCGCCGCCGCGCCCCCGGTAAAGCTGAGGTGCTTGCCCACGGCCTCAAACGCCCGCAATGCATTGAGCGGCAGCCACCGCCGATTGATGGCCGATCTCGCGGCTATGATACCCTCCTGCCCTGATTGCCCTGCGCTTGTACTGCCTGGGCGCAGCGCCGTGAATAGCCCCTCTGCATGAGATAGGGCTATGCGAAAATTCAATTGTTCTCACCAGCGGGAATTGCCCACACGATTGCCCTGTCTGGAGGCCCCGATGAACGACCTGTCCTGGGCAGCCACGCAGCTGGCCGCCCGAAAGCCCGATCACAGTTTGCCGCAGGGGCTCTACACCGATCCGCGCGCCTTCGACTTCGATCTCGATGCGATCTATGCACGGTCCTGGCTGATGGCCGGGCTGGAATGCGAATTGCCAACGGCAGGCAGCCGGTTGGCGCTGACTATCGGCAAATGGCCGGTCCTGATCGTGCGCGACAAGACCGGCGAAATTCGCGCCTTTCACAACAGCTGCAGCCATCGCGGTTCGATCCTGTGCGAGGCCGGGCACGGTTCCGCTCCCAGGCTGATCTGCCCCTATCACCGCTGGACCTATGGACTGGACGGCTCGTTACTGGCGGCCGGCCGGATGCCCGCCGATTTCAACAAGGGCGAACACAGCCTGCGGCCCGTCCCGCTGCGCCGCGTCGCGGGCGCGATCTTCATCTGCCTGGCCGACGACCCGCCCGAGTTCGACAGCTTCGGCCAGCAGTTCGAAGCCTATGCCGGCCCGCTCAACTTCGCCAATCTCAAGCTCGCAGCCACCGACCTGATGGTCGAGGAGGCGAACTGGAAGCTGGTGATGGAAAATGCCCGCGAATGCTATCACTGCCCGACCGGGCACCCCGAACTGGGGCAGAGCTTCCCGGTCCAGAGCGCGCAGGACACGGTGGACCGTGACTTTGTCGAGGCAATGGATAGGCTTGGCCTGCCCCACGCTGGCGTCGAGGGTTCGTGGTGGCAGCTGGCGCGGTTTGCGCTCAATGCCGGATGCAGCTCGATCAGCATGGACGGCCAGCCGGTTTGTTCCAGACCGTTGACCACGCTGAACGGCGGCAACGTCGGCTCGCTGCGCTGGGCGATCGATCCGCACCTGTTCGCCCACGCCACCGGCGATCATGTGTTCGTGTTCAGCTGCATGCCGGTCGGCCCGCGCGAAACCCACGTATTCAGCCGCTGGTATGTTCACAAGGACGCCGAAGAGGGCAGGGACTATCAGATCCCGGCGCTCAAGGAACTGTGGCTCAAGACCAACCTGCAGGACAAGGAACTGGCCGAAAACAACCACCGCGGCGTGCTCAGCCCCGGCTATCGTCCCGGCCCCTACTCGCTTGAAGCCGAACGTCTGGTGACCCGATTTGCCGACTGGTACTGCCAGAGCGCCAAGGACTATGTTGCATCCCATGGCTGACCCCAAGACTCCCCCGTTCCGTCCCGAAACGCTGGCGATTTCGCACGGCTGGGATCCCGAAGACGCGCTGCGCAGCGCCAAGCCGCCGATCTTCATGACCGCGACTTTCACCTATCCCTCGGCCCAGACCGCCA
The DNA here is from genome assembly GCF_002440635.1 of Novosphingobium sp. UBA6272. Lineage (GTDB taxonomy): Bacteria > Pseudomonadota > Alphaproteobacteria > Sphingomonadales > Sphingomonadaceae > Novosphingobium. The sequence goes on from NZ_DJUW01000028.1 coordinate 137,051, forward strand.
AGGACGTACACCGCGCATATTTCGACGGCGACGGTCCCGAAGCTGGCGGTGCGCTGCACATCTATTCGCGGCTCGGCCACCCGGGGCTCGACATTCTGGAAGCCCGCCTTGCCGCGATCGACGGGGCCGAGGCGGCGCTGGCCTATTGCAGCGGAATGGCGGCGCATACCGCTGTCGCGCTGGCCTATCTCAAGCCCGGCGAAGGCGTGGTTCACGGCCGGCCGTTCTATTCGGGCGTCGACGGCCTGTTCAATGAGATCATGCCGCAGTTCGGCGCCCATGGCACCGCCTGGACCGACGGCTGCGACGAAGCGAACATGTGGGCGGCCTGCGAAGCGGCGATGGCCAAGGGCCCGGTCGCGCTGCTCGCCGCTGAAAGTCCCGGCAACCCGACCGCCGCACTGGTCGACCTGGACCTGCTGGTAAAGATCGCCGGACGGATCGAGGCGGCGCAGGGCCGGCGACCGATCGTGATGGTCGACAACACCCTGCTCGGCCCGTTCCACCAGCGCCCGATCGAGCACGGGGTCGATTTGGTCGTCACCTCGCTGACCAAATATTGCGCGGGCCATTCGGACCTGCTGGCGGGCGCGATCAGCGGGCGCAAGGACTTGATTGCACCGCTGAAATTGCAGCGTCTGACCTGGGGCAATCACCTCGATCCCTACAACGCCTGGCTGGTGCTGCGCAGCCTTGAGACGGTCCATATCCGGACCGAGCGGGCGATGGAAAATGCCCTGGCCGTGGCCGAATGGCTGCGCGCCCATCCCAAGGTTGCGGGGGTCACCTACCTTGGTTTCACCCCCGAAGGCACCGCGGCGCGGGCGGTGTTCGAGCGGCAATGCCGCGGGGCCGGATCGACCTTCTCGTTCCACCTGCATGGCGGGGAGGCCGAAGCATTTCGCATGCTCGACCAGCTCAGGCTGCTGAAAATGGCGGTTAATCTGGGCGGCTCCAACACCCTGATCTGCCATTCCGCCAGCACCACCCACTATGCCGTCAGCAGCGAGAACCGGCTGGCCAGCGGGATCACCGACGGGACGATCCGGCTCTCGGTTGGCCTTGAGCATGTCGATGATATCATTGCCGATTTGGCCCAGGCATTTGAGGTGGTATGAGCCAGCGCGGACACGATCCACACGCCATTGACGGCAAGTTTCCCGCGCCATCACATCACTATGACGTGGTGGTGATTGGCGGTGGGCCAAGCGGCACTGAGGCAGCACTCAAGGCCGCCCAAGTAGGCACCAAGGTGTTACTTGTCGATGAGAACCCTGTGTCCGGCGCACTGATCGGCACCGATGTCCCGTTCTTCTTCGGCGGCCGCGCCACCACCGCGGTCCAGAACCGCGAGCGGATGGTCGAGACGGTGTTCATGAACATGCCGTGGTTGGAACCGGCATTCGAAGCCGGGGTCGAGGTCCAGTTGGCTACTACCGCCTGGGGCGTCTATCGCAACGGGCCACTGGTCGGCAGTCTGCCCGGCCAGGTCGTTGGCCTCGCCGATGCGGAACGCTCGTGGCTGGTAGGCTTTGACAAGCTCGTAATCGCCACCGGCGCGCGTGACTTGCCGCTGGCCTTCCCCGGCTGGAACCAGCCCGGGGTGATGGGCGCCAAGGCGCTCGCCATGCTGCTGGAGCGCTACGATGCCTTTGCCGGGCGGCGGATCGTGGTGGTCGGTTCGCACGATCTGGGCCTCGAAACCGCTTTGCTTGCCAAGGCCAAGGGACTCGAAGTCCTCGCAATTCTTGAACTTCGCAATACGGTCCAAGGCAACACCGATCTGGCCGCGCAAGTCGCGGCTGCCGGGATTCAGGTGCGCTGCGGTGTGACTCCGGTCGAGGCCAAGGGCGGGCTTGACGGGGTTGAAGCACTGGTCCTCTCCGATGGCGAGACCCTCGCCTGCGACTCGGTGGTCATGGGCGTAGGCCTGGTGCCGATGATCGAACTCAACGACGCCGCCGATGGCCCGCGCCGCTTCGATGCCAATCGCGGCGGCTGGGTGCCCGAGGAAAGCGAAGCGATCGCTTTCGCCGGAAGCTGCGCCGGGCTGGTCAATACCGGGTTCGATCATGCCAGCTACCGGCAAGACTGGATGGACGCGCTGGGCGGAGCTTGCGGCGGCGATACGATCATTTGCCAGTGCGAGGAAATGACCCTGGCCGACCTGACCGGGCTCCAGCCTCCCCGCTATCTCGAGCGCCCCCCGGCACTGCAGAAGCGCTCGCTCAAGACCTTGCTGCAGGATGGTCCGCCCAATCAGGACCAGGTCAAACGCCTGACCCGCACCGGTATGGGCCAGTGCCAGGGCCGCCGTTGCCGCGATCAGGTGGCGATGATCCTTGCCGCCGAAGCGGGCAAGAACCTGGCCGAAGTGCCACTTGCCACTCACCGCGCACCGGTTCGGCCGCTGCCGCTCAAGGTGATCGCCGACTGGGAGGAAAGCGAAGCGATGCGTGCCGGCTGGGACGTGTGGATGGGCATTCCCACGCAGTGGGTGCCTTATGCCGATATCGGAACCCCCTATGAGGAGGAAAACCGGCGGCGGCTTGGCGGAGCAATGGCACTGTGAGCGCGCAGAAAGTTGTTGTCGTCGGTGCCGGCGCCTCGGGGCTGAGCGCCGCCTGGTGGCTGGCGCGTTCGGGCGTGTCCGTGACCGTGCTCGACAAGGGGATCGTCGGCTGGGAAGCATCGGGCCGCAACGGCGGCGGGTGCTCGCACTACCAGAGCCCGCTGTTCAAGGAAGAGCAGCGGCTGTGGCCGCAGATGGACGAATTGCTGGGCTATCCGACCGAGTTCAGCCCTGAGCGGATCGTCATGGCGGTCACCCCGCGCCAGCTCGATCAGTACCACTACATCGCCGAGATGAACAACCGGCTGGGCCACCGGGTTGACCTGCTCGACGCTAGCCAAGTCCGCGAGGCGGTGCCGCTGGCAGGTGACAATTGCCTGGGCGGGATCCATTACCGCTTCGGCGGCCACGCCAATCCGCACCGCAGCGTGCAGGCCTATGCCTGGGCCTTGCAGGACCTGGGCGGCCAGATTGTCCAGCATTCGCCTGTCACAGGCTTCCAAGTGGCAAGCGGCACAGTCACCGCAGTCGAAAGCACCAGTGGCACTTACGAATGCGATGCGGTGGTAATCGCCGCAGGCCCGCAGACCGGCCAGCTCGCCGCACAGGTCGGGATCGACTTGCCGCTGGCCAATGCCCGCGCCGAAATGATCGTCACCGAACCTGCGCCGATGATGAAGCTGGGCGGAGTAGACGGCAACGGACTCTATGGCCGCCAGACGCTGCGCGGCAACCTGGCCTATGGCGGAGGTCCGCACGAATGGGTCGAATTCGGCGATCTGGGTCCGGAAACGAAGCCGAGCACGCCTTTGACGCGCAACCTCGCCCGGCGGCTCGCCGAACTGTTCCCGGGTGCCGCGCACCTCAACGTGATCCGGTCCTGGGCCGGGGTGATCGAGATGACCCCTGATGGCCGCCCGGTGATCGACCGGCGTGAGAATGTGACTGTCTGCACCATGTCGGGCGTCGGTTTCGGACTCTCACCTGCCAGCGGCCACGCGGTCAGCGATCTGGTTCTCGAAGGCAGATGCAGCTTTACCGATATCGAGAAACTGGGCCTCAGCCGGTTTGACGGGATTGAGGCGGACTGGCGGATAAGCAAGGGTTGGTTGCCGCTGTGATCGTAACCAGCCCCGTTCGTGGTGAGGAGGGACTGAGCGGAGCGAAGGCCCGTCTCGAACCACTGTTGCGCAAGCGTCCTTCGAGACGGCTCCTCAGCCTTTGGGTTGCGCTTCGCGCAGCCTTCGGCCGGGACGCCTCCTCAGGACGAACGGAGTTTGGATTCCAGTGACCAAGTACTCCGCCCTCTCCCTGCTGCGCGGCGCGTTCAACGGGCAGTCGCATTGGCAGCCCGCCTGGCGCGATCCTGAACCGAAGCCAAGCTATGACGTGGTCATCATCGGCGGCGGCGGGCATGGGCTGGCAACCGCCTTTTACCTCGCCAAAGTCCACGGCATCACCAATGTCGCGGTGATCGAGAAGGGCTACATCGGCGGCGGCAATGTTGGGCGCAACACCACCATCGTGCGCTCGAACTATCGGTTGGAGCCGCTCAGCCGGTTCTACGAATTCAGCCTCAAGCTGTGGGAAGGCCTGTCGGACGATCTCAACTACAACGTGATGTTCAGCCCGCGCGGCGCGCTGACGCTGGGGCATTCGGATGCCGACATGATCCGCCTTGCCGAAAAGGGCGATGCCATGGCGGTGCAAGGTATCGACGCCGAACTGCTGACCCGCGACCAGGTGATGAAGCTCGAGCCCTGCCTAGATTTCTCGCGCCAGGCCCGCTTCCCGATCGAAGGGGCGATGATCCAGTGGCGCGGCGGGACTGCCCGGCACGATGCGGTGGCCTGGGGCTTTGCCCGCGGGGCCGACAGCCGCGGCGTGGACATCATCCAGAAGTGCGAAGTCACCGGCATGGTGATGGACGGCAATCGGGTGGTTGGAGTGGAGACTACGCGCGGCCGGATCAATGCCGGCACGGTCGCGATCTGCGCTGCAGGCCATTCGGGCCATGTAGCGGCGATGGCCGGCCTGAAACTGCCGGTAGAAAGCCAGACCCTGCAGGCGATGGTCACCGAAGGCGTCAAGCCGATGGTCAACACTGTCGTGATGACCCAATCATTGCACTGCTACATCAGCCAGAGCGACAAGGGCGGGATCGTGTTCGGCGGCGATCCCGACAACTGGCCTTCATACGCCCAGCGCGGGCAGCCGGTGACGATGGAGCTGGCGGTGCAGCAGGGTCTGGCGCTGATCCCGGCGCTGTCACGCCTGCGTATGCTGCGCTGCTGGGCCGGGGTGACCGACATGAGCTTTGACGGCAGCCCGATCATCGGCACCACGCCGGTGGATGGCCTGTGGATCAACGGCGGCTGGTGTTACGGCGGGTTCAAGGCCACCCCCGGTTCCGGCTACCTGTTCGCGCATTCGCTGGCCCATGGCCGTCCCCACGAAATAGTCGAGCCGTTCAGCCTCGACCGGTTTGAGCGCGGCTCACCGGTCGATGAGAACGGCACTGGCCCGTTCCCGAATCATCGGTGATGGAAATGTGTACGCAGACCTCTCGAACGCCCATCGTCCCCCCTCCCCGCCGGGGAGGGGCCGGGGGTGGGGGCTCGACGCTGGCGTGGCCCCCCCACCCCAACCCCTCCCCATTGGGTAGGGGCTATAGATCATGAAACTGATCCCCTGCCCCCACTGCGGTAACCGCGCCCAGGCCGAGTTCGTTTATGAACGCACGGCGGATTCGGTCGTACCGCTGGATGCCGCACCAGAAGTCGCGGTTGCCGCACTGTTCACGCGCGCCAACTTGCGCGGGGTTGAAGAGGAGATCTGGCGCCACACCTACGGCTGCGGCAGCTGGATGCTGATCCGCCGTGACCGGGTGAGCCACGCCATCGAATGGGTCAAACCGATTGGGCCGAAGGTGCTGCCATGACCGGCCAGATCAATTTCACGTTCGATGGCCGCGCGCTGACAGCGAAGCCCGGCCAAACGCTGGCCGCTGCCTTGCTCGATAACGGGATCAAGCTGGTCGGCCGCAGCTTCAAATATCACCGCCCGCGCGGGATACTGTCTGCCGGGATCGAAGAGCCCAATGCGCTGGTCACCGTGGGCAGCGGCGGGCGCACCGAACCCAACACCCGCGCGACCGACCTCTTCGTCTACGAAGGCCTGGTCGCGACCAGTCAGAATCGTTGGCCGAGCCTGTCGAGCGATCTTGGCTCTGCGCTGCAACTGGTATCCAGGGCGCTGCCGGCGGGGTTCTATTACAAGACCTTTTTCGGCCCGCCCAAGCTGTGGCTGTTCTACGAGAAGTTCATCCGCCGCGCCGCTGGCCTTGGCCCAGCCCCGGCCGAGATCGATCCCGATCGCTACGCCCAGCGTGCGGCGTTCTGTGATGTGCTAGTTGTCGGATCTGGTCCGGCAGGCCTGATTGCCGCGCGCGATGCGGTTCGCGCTGGCAAGAAGGTGTTTCTGGTCGAGCAGGATGCGGAACTGGCACCCTCTCTGCTGCGCGATCCGCAAGAAATCGACGGTAAACAGGGCCGAGCCTGGGCGGGCGAGATCGCCACCGAAGTGCGCACATCCGGCGGGCGCGTCCTTACCCGGACCAGCGCCAGCGGACTGTGGGACGATCAGTTCGTCTGCCTTTCGGAGAAGCTGGTCGAACCCGGTCAGGTTCCCGTGAATGGCTTTACCCAGCGCTACTGGCATGTCCGCGCGGGCGAAGTTGTGCTGGCCACCGGCGCAATCGAGCGCCCACTGACTTTCGCGAACAACGACCGGCCCGGCGTGATGCTCAGCCAGTCGGTGCGGACCTATGTGAACCGGTTCGGCGTGGTGCCGGGCAAGCGCGTGGTCGTGGCGACCACCAATGACGATGGCTACCTGACCGCGAAGGCGCTGAGGCAAGCCGGTGCCGAAGTGATCGCCGTGCTCGACAGCCGCCCGGCTCCGGTCGGCGGGGATAGCGAATTCGCCGTGTTCAACGCTGCCGCGCCGGTGACTGCCAAGGGCGGGAAGAACGGCGTGACCGGGCTGGTGGCCGACGTGGACGGGACCACTCAGACCTTCGCTTGCGACCTGATCGCCATGTCGGGCGGGTTCACCCCGGTGGTGCACCTCCACATGCAGGCCGGCGGCAAGCTGGACTGGGATGAAGCTGCACAGGCCTTTGTTCCCGGCGCAAGCCGCTGGAACGTGCGCACCGTTGGCCTCGCCGCGCAGCCGGCCCCGGCCGAAACCGTGGGTGCAACCGGCGCTGCCAAACAGGCCTTCGTCGATTTCCAGAACGATGTGACCGTGGCCGACCTCGATCTCGCCTGGCGCGAGGGTTATCGCTCGGTCGAGCACTTGAAGCGCTACACCACGCTGGGCATGGCGACCGACCAGGGCAAGACCGGCAACATGGCCGCGCTTGACCGGATCGCGCGGCGTGAGGGGATGACCGTGCCCGAGGCCGGGCTCACGACTTTCCGCCCGCCCTATACCCCGGTTTCAATGGGCGCACTGGCCGGTATGGGAACCGGCGAACACGCCCAGCCCACCCGGCGTCCCGCGCTCTATGATCTGCATGCCGCGAAAGACCCGATCTGGCTCAACGCCGGATACTGGAAGCGCCCGCGGGCCTATCCGATTGGCGCTGAGACGCTGGCTCAAGCCGGCCTTCGCGAGGCGCGCGCAGTGCGATCTTCGGTTGGGATGTGTGACGTTTCGACCCTCGCCAAGTTTGAGGTGCAAGGCCCTGATGCGGTACAGTTCCTTGAGCGGGTCTGCCAGACCACGGTTGGCAAACTTGCTGTCGGGCGTGGGCGCTATACTTTCATGGCCCGCGAGGACGGACTGGTGTTCGATGACGGCACCGTCTGGCGGCTCGAGGAAAACCGCTACCTGCTGACCAGTTCGACCGGCGGGGCAAGCCGGATGGCGACCTGGCTGTCCTATGTCCGCAATCATCTCTGCGCAGACCTGAAGGTCTCGGTCGTCTGCGTGCAGGAGCATTACGCCGCGATGGCCGTGGCCGGGCCGCAGAGCAGCGCAGTGATGGCCGCGCTGACTGGTGAGGAAGCTCCGCGCCATATGTCGGTGGTCGAAGCCAAGATCGCCGGAGCGCCGGTGCTGGTCATGGCCGCAAGCTTTTCAGGCGAGCGCGCCTTCGAGGTCCATTTCGATGCCAGCCATGCCGAAGCGGTGTGGCGGGCAATCGAGGCTGAGGGCTGCTGTCCCTACGGGCTCGAGGCGATGGAGCTGCTGCGGATCGAAAAAGGCCACATGGTGGTCGGCACCGATATCGACGGCCGGCTGACCGCCGGGGAATTGGGCCTCGGCAAGATGGTAAGCAAGGCTGGCACCTGGATCGGCGCCGCGACTTTGCAACGCCCCGACTTTGCCGACCCGCTGCGCAAGCAATTCGTCGGGCTGGTAGCCTTGGACGGCGGCTCGATCCCCGAAGGCTCGATGCTGGTCCGCTTTATCGGCGGCGAGGCCGAGGGCCATGTTACCGGATCGGGCCTGCGGGTGCTGGAAGGCGGATCGATCGCGATCGGGCACCTCAAGGGCGGACAGGCGCGGCACGGCGAAGATCTCTACGCCTGGTCGCCCACACGCAAGCAGAAGGCGAAGGTTCGCGTCACGAGCCCACACTTCTACGATCCGGCCGGGGAGCGCTACCGTGACTGATGTGACGATCGAACAGCTCGGCCGCGCGCCGCTGCACATGCTCGAGCTGTGGGGCGATCCCAAGGCCGCGGCCAAACGGATCGCCAAGGCGCTGGGCCATGACTTACCCAAGGTTGGTAAGGCCCAGGGCAATGTTCTGCGCCTATCCCCAACCACCTGGCTGGTCGAAGGCGAAGCAGCAGCGATCGAGGCTGCCCTGGGTGACGGCGGCGCACTGACGCCAACTGGTGGCGGTTACGAGCGGGTACGGCTGTCAGGCCCGGCCTGGCGCAGCCTGCTGATGGAAGGCAGCCTGTTCGACGCGGAAAGCGCTCAATTCGCTATCGATTGCGTAGCCACCACCCCAATCGATCACGTTGCGGTGACGCTGCGGGTTGAAAGCGAGAACGCCTGCCTGGCCTATGTCCCGGCCAGCCATGCGGCTGATCTGCAGCACTTCTGGCGGCTTAGCGCAGGTGGCTTGCCGCAGTCGTAAGCCCGGTCCACAGCCACGGCGCGAAGCTGCGCCAGACATCGACGCTCCAGCGTTCTTCGCCTTTGCGGACCAGCACGATCTCGACCGTTTCGTAGATCGTCCGGCTGCCATAGCCGACCGCGAACTTCGACAGATCGCGCGGGCAGCCGCTTGACAGCACCTCGATCGCGCGCGGACCTTCAAGCACCAGCGTGACCGCACGCTCGGAAATGTCGACCACGCTCAGCGGAAGACCCTCGCCCATCGGAACCGTCGCGCCTTCGGGCAGGCGCAGCAGCCATTCGTCGGGACCGAGGCAGAGCATGCCGCCTGCGCTTTCGCCGATCTTGCCGGGAACCATGTGGCCGATCGCCTTGGCCAGCGCTGCAGGATCGCGCGCGCGCAGCGACCAGCGCGCCAGCGGCGGCGAGAGCGAGATCGAAACGCCGGGGAACTCGGCCGGCTCAGCCGGAACCGGCGCGGTGCGTGTCGCCAGATCAGACATTGAGGCGGCTCCCTTCGGCGTCATAGAACATCGGCTTCACCACCTTGGCGGTGATCGTCCTGCCCGGCATCGGCACGTGCAGGGTATCGCCCATCCGGTCGAACCCGCCGGCCACCAATGCCATCGCGATCGACCGGCCCAGGCTCGCGCTCCAGTAGCTTGAGGTCACATGGCCGATCATCTTCATCGGGATCGGCTGATTGGGATCCTCGACGATCTGCGCGCCTTCGACCAGCACTTCGGCCGGATCGTCGGTCAGCAAACCGACCAGCTGCTTGCGCCCGTTCGCCACGATATCGGGCCGCGCCAGCGAGCGCTTGCCGACGAAATCCGCCTTCTTCTTGCCCACCGCCCAGTCAAGCCCGGCGTCATAAGGGGTCACCGTGCCGTCGGTATCCTGCCCGACGATGATGAAGCCCTTTTCGGCGCGCAGCACGTGCATCGTCTCGGTGCCATAGGGGATGATCCCATGGGCCTGTCCGGCCTGCCACACCGCTTCCCAGACATGACGTCCGTAAGCCGAGGGAACGTTGATTTCAAAGCCCAGCTCTCCGGTGAAGCTGACCCGGAACAGCCGGGTCGGAACCCCGCAGATCGTGCCTTCGCGCACTGCCATGTGCGGGAAGGCGTCACCCGACAGGTCGATCCCGGAAACCAGCGGCGCGATCACCTCGCGCGCCTTGGGCCCTTGCACCGCAATCACCGCCCACTGCTCGGTGGTGCTGGTCAGCCATACGTTCAAATCAGGCCATTCGGTCTGGAGGTAGTCCTCCATCATGTTCAGCACCCGCGCCGCGCCGCCGGTGGTGGTGGTCAGGTGGAACCGGTCGGGCGCCAAACGTGCCGAGACACCGTCATCGGTGATAAATCCGTCTTCTCTGAGCAACAGGCCATAGCGGCACCGCCCCGGCTCGAGCCCCTTCCAAGGATTGGTGTACATGCGATTGAGGAATTCGGCCGCATCCGGCCCGACGACTTCGATCTTGCCGAGGGTCGATGCATCGAAAATCCCAACGCTCTGCCGCACCGCCAGGCATTCGCGCGCGACCGCCGCGTGCATGTCTTCGCCCGCCTTGGGGAAATAGCGCGCACGCCGCCACTGCGCGACCGGCTCGAACACCGCGCCCTGCGCTTCGGCCCAAGGGTCGATCGGGGTCTTGCGGGTGGGCTGGAATAGCGCGTCCTTGGCGTGACCGGCCAGTGCCCCGAAGGTCTGCGGGGTATAGGGCGGACGGAACGTGGTCAGCCCGATCGCCTGAACCGGACGATCAAGCGCGGCAGAGGCCAGCTGCAAAGCATTGAGATTGCTAGTCTTGCCCTGATCGGTCGCCATCCCGTTGGTGGTGTAGCGCTTGATATGCTCGACCGACTTCATCCCCTCGCGGATCGCCAGCGCGATGTCCTTGGCGGTCACGTCGTTCTGGAAATCGACAAAGGCCTTGATCGTCGCCGGGTTCTTCGGTGTGGGCAGCTGGCCGACATAGACCCCGCTGCCAAAGCTCCACTTGCCGCCGCAGGCGCCCAGGCAGCGGACGTTCTCGTTGGCTTTGCCGGGCAGGTACGCTCCCCAGTCCTCCGACCATTCAAGCTTGCCGAGCGAATGCGACCAGAGATGGACCGATGGGGTCCAGCCGCCCGCCATCAGCACCGCATCGCAATCAAGCTGCTGCCGCGCCGAACCGTCGGCACGGGCGATCTCGATCCCCTCGACCGCGTGGCGACCGGCAACGCCGATCACCGCCGAGCCCAGTTCCACCCGCACACCAAGTTCAGCGGCCTCGGCCAGCAACACCGCATCGACCGTCTCGCGCAGGTCGACAATCGCCGCGATCCGGACGCCAGCACGGGCCAACGCAAACGCATCGCGCCAGCCGCTGTCATGCGTCGCCATCAACGCTACATTACGGCCCACCGCGACCCCAAAGCGGTTGAGATAGGTCCGCGCCGCCGAAGCCAGCATCACGCCGGGCACATCGTTCCCTGCGAATACCAGCGGGCGTTCGATCGCGCCCTGGGCCAGCACCACCTCGCCCGCGCGGATCCGCCACAGCTTTTCGCGCGCGCCGTGTCCGGGATCGGGCAGGTGCTCGGTCAGCCGTTCGACCGCGCCGATGAAGTTGTCATGGTAATAGCCGAACGCCGTGGTGCGCGGCAGCAGCGTCACATTGGTCAGCTTGGCCAGGTCCTTCAGGCTCTCGGCCAGCCACGGCCAGAGCGTCGGATCGGCCAAGGCACCGCCGCCGAGTTCGTCCTGCTCGTCGATCAGAATGACCTTCTTCTTCGATGCCGAAGCCGCCAGCGCGGCGTCGATTCCGGCCGGTCCCGCCCCGACGATCAGTACGTCGCAGTGGGCATAGCAGGCATCGTAAACGTCGGGATCAGCATCGGTCGGCGCGTCGCCCAGCCCGGCCATCCGGCGGATCGCCGGCTCATAGAGCTTTTCCCAGAACGAGCGCGGCCACATGAAAGTCTTGTTGTAGAACCCGGCCGGGAAGAACCGCCCCAGCCGGTCGTTGATCGCGCCCAGATCGTTCTGCAGGCTGGGCCAGCGGTTCTGGCTGCGGGCATCGAGCCCTTCGTAGAGCTCGATCGCCGTGGCGCGCAGGTTGGGGGTGAAACGGCCGCCGCCGCGATCGACGCTGATCAGCGCATTGGGCTCTTCCGCGCCCGCCCCCAGCAGCCCGCGCGGGCGGTGATACTTGAAGCTGCGGCCCATCAGCAGCACGCCATTGGCGAGCAATGCCGAGGCCAGACTGTCCCCCGCCCGGCCCTGATAGCGCTTGCCATCGAAGGTGAAGTTCACCGCTGCGGCTTCGGCCACGCGGCCCAGCCCGGAAATCCGATAGGCGCTCATTTGCGGGGCTCTCCCGCCTTGTAGGTCAGCTCGAACTTGTCGGTCACCGTATCGCGCACCGCGTTGAAGAACCGGCCGCAGCCGTGAACATGGCGCCAGCGTTCATTGTGCCGCCCCTTTGGATTGGCGCGGATGAAAAGGTAGCGTTCCCAATCCGCATCGGACAGTGCCGAAGGATCGAGTGGACGGGCGATATGGGCCTCGCCGGCATAGGCGAACTCCAGCTCGGGGCGCGTGTCGTCGCAATAGGGGCAATGGATCAGGATCATGTCAGTGCGCCACCGCTGCTGCTGCCGCTTCGTCGATCAGGCGGCCGTTGCGGAACCGGTCGAGATTGAAGGGGGCATTGATCCAGTGCGGTTCATCCTTGGCCATGGTGTAGGCCAGCAGGTCGCCCGCGCCGGGGGTCGCTTTGAACCCGCCGGTGCCCCAGCCGCAATTGACGTAAAGCCCGGGAACCGGCGTCTTGCCCAGGATCGGCGAGCGATCGGGGGTAACGTCAACGATCCCGCCCCAGTTGCGCAGCATCCGCATCCGCCGGAACAGCGGAAAGATTTCGCAGATCGCGGCCAGGGTATGTTCGACGATGTGCAGCGCGCCCCGCTGCGAATAGGACACGTACTGGTCGGTCCCCGCGCCGATCACCAGCTCGCCCTTGTCGGACTGGCTGATATAGGCGTGAACCGTGTTCGACATGACTACGCAGGGGAACACCGGCTTGACCGGCTCCGAAACCAGGGCCTGGAGCGGGTAGCTTTCCAGCGGGAAATCGAGCCCGGCCATCTGCATGATCACCGAGCTGTTGCCGGCCGCAGATACGCCGACCTTTTTCGACTTGATGAAGCCGCGCTCGGTCTCCACCCCCTCGATCGCGCCGTCCGGACCGCGGCGGATGGCGGTGACGGCGCAGTTCTGGATGATGTCCACGCCCAGCGCCGCCGCCGCCCGGGCATAGCCCCAGGCCACGCTATCGTGCCGCGCGGTGCCGCCGCGGCGTTGCAGCGCCGCGCCCATCACCGGGTAACGGGCGTTGGGATTGATATCGAGCGGCGGGCAGTATTCCTTGGCCTGCTCTGCGGTCAGCCATTCGTTGTCCACCCCGTTGAGGCGGTTGGCATGGATGTGGCGCTGGAAGCTCTGCACATCGTGCACATTGTGCGCGAGCATCATCACCCCGCGCTTGGAATACATCACATTGAAATTGAGGTCTTGGCTGAGCCCGTCCCACAGCTTTACCGCGTGGTCATAGAGGTGCGCGCTTTCATCGTAGAGGTAGTTCGAGCGGACGATCGTGGTGTTGCGTCCGGTGTTGCCGCCGCCCAGCCAGCCCTTCTCGATCACCGCGACCTTGGTGATGCCGTACTTCTTGGCGAGGTAATAGGCCGCGCCCAGGCCGTGGCCACCGGCCCCGACGATGATCGCGTCATATTCGGCCTTGGGCTGGGCATCGGGCCACAATTCGGGCCACGACTGGTGCCCGCCGAGCGCTTTGGCGAACAGGCTGAATGCGGAAAAGCGGGTCACTGGGATGCTCCCTGCAGCGATGCCAGGGCCGCGCGCGAGCGGCTGACATAGAAATCCTTGAAGGCTTCGACCATTTGTTCGTCGAGCGAGTAATGCCCCTGCGTGTAACCGTCGGTGGCGATCCCGGCGTGGTTGAGTTCGGACAGATGCCCGTCCTGCCGATTGGTCGCGCGCCACACCGCGCATAGGCTCTCGGTGTGGTAATCCTGCCCTTCGACCGCGTCTTCGTGGACCAGCCACGACGTACGCAGCAAGGTGCTGTCGGGCCCAAGCGGGGTCAGCGAGAAGGTGACCACGTGGTCGCAGAAGAAGTGGTGCCAGCTGTTGGGCTGGGTGTGGACCGACAGGCTGGAACTGTCGCTTTCAGGCAGGCTCCAGATCGGCAGGCGTGAGGCGGGCTGCCCATCGAGCGTCGCCGAGGTTGTGCCCTGCGCCATCGGCAGACGCGAGACGCGGTGCCAGCCATCATCGGGAAATTCGATCAGGTCGCGGTAGATGCCAAGTTCTTTCCACTTGGCGATCTGGCTGCCGACATAGGCATCGCAGGCCTTGCTTTCCTCGCTTTCGACCGGGGTGTCGCTGTCAAAGCCATAGGCCAGGAAGGTCTGGTTGAGTTCCGGGTGATTGCTATCGCAGTGATAGCATTCGCGGTTGTTCTCCATCACCAGCTTCCAGTTGGCCTGGTGGGCCATGTCTTCCTGCACCGCGACCTTCAGCCGATCGAGATTGTAGAGCGATACCTGGTCGGCAATGTCATGCTTGGCGCGGTCGATCGGCGGAGGATTGTCGGCCAGGCAGATGAACAGCAGTCCGCCCAGGTTTTCCAGCGCGACCGGCTTCAGGCCGTGCTCCGTCTTGGCGAACCCATCGGGCATATTGCGCGCGGCCAGCAGCTTGCCGTCAAGGCCATAGGACCATTGGTGATAGGGACAGGTGAAGCGCGGATTGCTGCCCTTGCCGGCGGTGCAGATTTTTGCCCCGCGGTGCGAGCAGGTGTTGTGGAACGCGCGCACTTCACCGTCGCGGCCGCGGACCACGATGATCGAGGCGTTGGCCATCTCGAACAGGTAGAAATCGCCCGGGTTCTTCACGTGTGCGACGGTGCAGGCGTAAAGCCAGACCGACTTGAGCAGAGTCTGCGTATCGAATTCGAACGCGGCATCGCTGATGTAGAGCCCCTGTGGCAGGCTGCGCCCGCGTTGGTCCTGACCAAGCCAGCCCGCCACAGAGGAATACATAGTCATCAGCTCATGCCTTCAGCGCGGTATTGTCCGGATCGAACGGACTATCGGGGATCACCACAGCCTTGTGGCGCTGGCCGAGGATCGAAATCTCCAGCTCGGTGCCGACGACGGCCAGCTCGGGTCGGACCATCGCCAAGGCCAGGCTCTTGTTCACGCGCCAGCCATAGCCGCCCGAGGTGACCCGGCCGACCAGTTCATCGCCCTGATAGATCGGCTCGCTGCCGCGCGCGTCGGCATCGGTCACTCCCAGCACTTCCATCGTGACGAGCTGATTGCCAAGGCCCGCTTCCTTGCCGGCCAGCAATGCGTCCTTGCCGTGGAAACCGGGCTTCTTCAGGCTGATGAAGCGATCAAGCCCGCTTTCGTAGGCGTTGTATTCGATCGACAGTTCGCGCGGGATCAGCTTGTAGCTCTTCTCCAGCGCCATCAGGGTCATCGCCTTGATCCCGAACGGCTTGATGTCGAACTCGGCACCGGCCTCCATCAGCTTGTCGAAGATGTAGTTCTGCATCTCGATCGGGTGGTGGATTTCCCAGCCGAGCTCGCCGATGAAGTTGACCCGCAGCGCGTCGACCGGGGCCGCACCGATCGAGATCCACTGGCCGGTCAGCCAGGGGAACGCCTCGTTCGAAAGGTCGGCGCGGGTCAGCTTGGCCAGCACGTCACGGCTGCGCGGACCGGCCAGAACCAGCACACCCATCGCGGTGGTCAGGCGCTCGAAAGTGACCGAACCATCGCTGGGCAGCGCCTTCTTGAGATAATCCTGATCGTGCCGTTCATAAGCGCCCGCCGAGACCAGGTAGTATTCCTGCGGAGCGGTCTTGTAGACCGTGAATTCGGCGCGCACACCGCCCTTGGCTGTCAGCAGGTAGGACAGGGTTACCCGGCCGACCTTCTTGGGCACGGCATTGGTCAGCAGCCCGTCGAGCCAGGCCTCGGCACCCGGGCCGCTGATCCGGCACTTGGCGAACGCGCTCATGTCCTGCAGCCCGACCTTTTCGGTCACGTGGCGGCATTCGTTGCCGACATGCTCGAAATAGTTCGAACGGCGGAACGACCATTTCTCGCGGATCGGCTCGCCGGGGGCATCAGGGTGGTTGTGGTTGAGCAACACGTCAGGCCGGTCAAGATCGGCATCCGACAGTTCATAGCCCTTGGGCGCGAACCAGTTCGGCCGTTCCCAGCCGAAGACCGAGCCGAACACCGCGCCGAGGTCCTTCATCCGGCCATAGCACGGGGTCTGGCGCAGCGGGCGGGCCGCCTCGCGCTCTTCGTCCGGGTAGTGCACGGTGAAGACCTTGGCATAGGCTTCTTCGTTCTTCTGGATCAGATAGCCTTCGCCGGCATAGTCACCGAAGCGGCGCGGATCGACGCCCATCATGTCGACGCTGGGCTCGCCCTCGACGATCCAGTGCGCAAGCTGCCAGCCGGCCCCGCCCGCCGCGGTGATCCCGAACGAGTGGCCTTCGTTGAGCCAGAAGTTCTTGCGGTCCCAGGCCGGGCCGACGATCGGCGAGCCATCGGGGGTATAGGCGATCGCGCCGTTGTAGACCTTCTTGACGCCAACCTCGCCGAACGCCGGCACGCGGGCGATCGCGGTTTCGATATAGGGCATCAGCCGGTCAAGCGCGTCGGGGAACAGTTCGTATTCGCTGTTCGCGGCCGGGCCATCGACGTAGCAGGCCGGCGCGCCGATCTCGTAGGGGCCGAGCAGCAATCCGCCCGCTTCCTCGCGCATGTACCATGAGCTGTCGCTTTCGCGCAGCACGCCCATTTCGGGCAGGCCCTTGGCCCGGCGCTCCATGATTGCGGGGTGCTGGTCGGTGACGATGTACTGGTGCTCGACCGGAATCACCGGCACGTCGAGCCCGACCATGCGGCCGGTCTGGCGCGCGAAGTTGCCGGTCGCCGAAACCACGTGTTCGCAGGTGATTTCGCCCCCCACACCATTGCATTCGGTCGAGACCACCCATTCGCCGTTCGGCTTCTGCAGGATGCCGGTGACGGTGGTGTTGCGTTCGATCGTCGCGCCGCGTTGGCGCGCGCCCTTAGCCAGCGCCTGGGTCAGGTCGGCGGGCTGGATATAGCCATCGGCCGGATGCTGGATCGCGCCGATGATTCCGTCGACATCGCACAGCGGCCAGACTTCCTTGACCTGGTCCGGGGTGAGGAAGTTGACTTCCACCCCGATCGTCTTGGCGACCCCGGCATAGTACTTGTATTCGTCGAACCGGTCTTCGGTGCGTGCCAGGCGGATGTTGCTGACCTGGGAGAAGCCGACGTTGAGCTCGGTCTCCGCCTCGAGGCTGGGATAGAAATCGACCGAATACTGGTGCAGCTTGCCGACCGAGTAAGACAGGTTGAACAGCGGCAGCAGCCCGGCAGCGTGCCAGGTCGAGCCCGAGGTCAGTTCCTTGCGCTCGATCAGGACAACATCCGACCAGCCCATCTTTGCGAGATGATAAAGCGTCGATACGCCCACCACGCCGCCGCCAATCACCACCACCCGCGCCGTCGATTTCATTGCAATAGCCTGCCTGTCCTACGTCGAGCCTGCCCCATGCCAGCGAGAGGGCCACCGCGACAACAGCAGTGCGCGTTATGGCGCTTTCTTATGGTTTGGATTAGCCCGCTTTGGCTGGACTAGATCGTCAAAACGATCTTTCCGACGTGGCGTTTTTCCATGAAGACCCGCTGCGCCGCCTCGATCTTCTCAAGCGGATAGGTGGCGCAGACCAGCGGGCGCACTTCGCCGCGTTCGATATGGCCGACCAGCTGGGCGAAGACCCCGGCATCCAGCGCGGTACAGCCGAACAGGGTCAGATCCTTGAGGTAAAGCGTGCGCAGGTCCAGTTCCACCACTGGTCCGGCGATCGCGCCCGAGCAGGCATAGCGCCCGCCGGGCCTTAGCGCGCCCAGCAGACCGCCAAAGCCTGGCCCGCCGACCACGTCGATCACCGCATCGAAATGGTCGCCTTCCAGCGGAGCATGCCGATCAAGTACTTCGTCGGCTCCAATATCGGCCACTGCGCGGTGCTTGGAGCTGCCGGCCAGCGCGGAAACGAAGGCACCGCGCCGCCGCGCCAGCTGCACCGCTGCCGAACCGACCCCACCCGATGCGCCAGTCACCAGCACCCGCTCGCCCGCCTTCACGCCGCTGCGATGCAGCAGGTTCTCGGCGGTCGAATAGGCACAGGGGAACGAGGCAAGTTCGGTATCGCTGAGCGGTGATTCGATCGCGTGGGCATGGGCCGAAGGGGCCTTGGTATATTCGGCAAAGGCCCCGTCGCATTCCGAACCGAAGAAATCGACCCCGCCATCGGCCCGGCGGAGGGCCGGTTCGACCAGCACCCGCTGCCCAATTCGCGTTTCGCTGACCCCTTCGCCAACCGCAACGATCTCTCCTGCGGCATCGATCCCCTGGATCCGGGGAAAGGAAAACTGCGCCCCGCTCCAGCCCTCGCCCTGAGCCTCGGAAAAGCCTTCGGCGCTGCCCGACGACGTGGAGCCTTCGACCGCCGGGGAATACCAGCCGATCCGGGTGTTGATATCGGTATTGTTGACGCCCGCCGCACTCACCCTGATCAGCACCTCGCCCGGGCCGGGCGTGGGTGTGGGCAAGTCGATCCGGTATTCCAGCTTGTCGAAGCCACCGAAGCCGGTGAGGATTACCCCCCGCATTTCGGCAGGCACCTCGTCAGCCATGCTTCAGGTGCCTGAGGTACCAGTTCTGGAACGTCACCAGAGCTCGCTCCTGCGTTGAATAGCGCCCAGGCTGATAACGCGAGGAGAGGATTCCGGTCTGGTTATCCTCGGTGATCTGCTTGTCTTGCATGGTCGTGGTGTGCCAGCCCCAGGTCATCTTCCCAACGTCATAGTCCTGGGCCGCGCCGTCAACCAGCCAGATCACATCAACATCGGTTTGCATCGGTCCGCGCGGAGTAAAGCGGAACAGCATGGCGAAATCACTATCGGCGACAATGTGGCTGAATGGGCTGAAACTAACGTGCATCCTGCCCAGATCCCAGTCACTGCGCTTGCCCATCAGGCTGGAGGCGGGCTGACCATCTTGCGTCTCGGTCAGAAAGCCGTCGCGGATCGAACGCTGGATCATCGCACGCAGATGCGTGCTCTCTGGCCCATCGTCGATTGAATAGATGGGGCGGCCCATCGCCTCGGCCCGCGCTTCCCATGCTTCAAGCACAGGGGCATATTTCTCGACCGCTTCTTGCGGGCCAGAACTTGGTCCCGCTCCCACTGCCAGCAAAGCTTCGGGTGGGTGCATGGAGCAGAACTCCGGATGAGCCGGAACGCAGTGGTAACATTCGAGGAAATTCTCGACCACCAGTTTCCAATTGGCCGCCGTGGGATAGCGCCCGACGTGCACCACCTTGGCCCCGGCAAAGCCGTGGTAATCGAGGATCGGGTCGAGCTCGGCGAAAGTTGCGTCGAAATCCTCGGGCTCGGCTTCGGACAGGTTCACGAAAATCAGGCCATGGAAGACGCGGACATGGCATTTGTGCAGGCTGTGTTCGGCCTTGTCGAAATCCTCCGGCATCAATCGCGCCGAAAGGAGTGAGCCATCGAGGCTGAAGCTCCAGGCGTGGTAAGGACAGACCAGCACCCGGGCATTCCCGCTTTCCGCCGAACACAGCGTTGATCCGCGGTGGCGGCAGACGTTGTAGAAGGCCCGGACGGTGTCAGCATTCTCGCGCACGATCAGGATCTGCTCGCCGCCGACCTTGAACAGGAAGTAGTCGCCCTTGCCCGGAATCTGCGAGACATGGCCGGCAATCAGCCACTTGCGCGAAACGATCGCATCCATATCGGCCGCAAACACGTCCGGGCTGGCATAGAACGCCTGCGGCAGGCTGTAGCCCTCACGGGTCTGGGCCAGCAGGTCGCCAATCAAGGCCTTGCGGTCCATCAGCATCGGATTTTCTCATTCCCCGCATCGAACAGCGGCTTGAGGGATGCCGTGGCGGGATAACGCACCCCGGCGATCTCGATTTCATAATCGTCGGCACCGATCGCGCCGACAACACCGCCATCGGGCGCGGTAACATAGCCAAGGGCTCCGCAAGCCCCCAGCGTGTGGCAATACATGCCCGAGCGGACATAGCCGGCGATCCGCTCACCCTGCCAGATCGGCTCATTGTGGTAGACCATCGGTGCCGGGTCCTTGAGCAGGAACTGCACCAGCTTCTGCCGCACGCCTTCCGCCTCCTGCCGGACCAGCGCATCGCGGCCGATGAAGCCGCCGGGCTTGTTCAGCTTCACCGCAAAGCCCAGCCCCGCTTCCAGCGGCGTATCCTCGTCGGTCACGTCATGGCCCCAGTGGCGATAGCCCTTTTCCATCCGCATCGAATTGAGCGCATGATAGCCGCAATGCTTGAGGCCAAATGCTGCGCCCGCGGCGACGATTTCGTCATAAACCCCGGCCATGAACTCGCTCGGCACATAAAGCTCCCAGCCCAGCTCACCGACGAAGGTGATCCGGCTGGCGCGCACCAGGCCATAGCCCAGCTCGATCTCGCGGCTGGTGGCGAAGGGGAAGGCTTCGTTCGACAGATCTTCAGGGGTCAGCGACTGCAGCAATGCCCGCGACTGGGGCCCCATGATCGCGATCACCCCCATGCCCGAAGTGACATCGGTCAGCACCGCATGGGCATCGGCCGGGGTGTGCCGCTTGACCCATTCGAAGTCCTTGGTCTGGGTTTCCGCACCGCCGACAATCAGATAGGCGGTTTGCGACAAGCGGGTCACGGTCAGGTCGGCCTCGATCCCGCCCTTTTCGTTGAGCCACTGGGTATAGACCATTCGCCCCGGTTCGACATCGACGTCGTTGGCGCAGATCCGATTGAGCACCGCACAGGCATCGCGGCCTTCGAGGCGGAATTTGGCGAAGCTCGACTGGTCGAACAGGCCCACCGCCTCGCGCACCGCCTTGCATTCCGCCGCGCTGCTTTCGAACCAGTTCTGGCGGCCGTAGGAATATTTATATTTGGGCGTGGTGCCGGGCTCGCCATACCAGTTGGCGCGTTCCCAGCCGAACGCCTCGCCAAAGCAGGCGCCCTGCGCGGCGAGCCGGTCATGCAGCACCGATTTGCGCACGCCGCGGGCCGTTTCGTACTGCTTGAACGGGTAATGCGTGGCGTAAAGCAGGCCCAGGCTTTCGCTGACGCGTTCCTGCAAGTACTTGCGGTTGATCTGGAACGGCATGTTGCGGCGAACGTCGACGGTCCACAGGTCCGCCGGCGGCATCCCGTCGCGAATCCATTCGGCCATGACCTTGCCGACCCCGCCGGCCGATTGCAGCCCGATCGAATTGAGTCCGGCCGAAACGAAACAGCCCTTCAGCTCGGGCGCTTCGCCGATGTGATAGCGCACATCCGGGGTAAAGCTTTCGGGGCCGCAGAAGAACTTCTGGATCCCGGCATTCTCCAGCGCCGGAACCCGCTTCATCGCGTCGAGCAGCAGCGGCTCGAAGTGTTCGAACGATCCCGCGATCTCGTCAAAGCAGAAATCTTCGGAAATGCCCTCCATTCCCCAGGGCCGGGCATTGGGCTCGAACGCGCCGACCAGCAGCTTGCCGGCATCGTATTTGTAGTAGCCGCAGTGGTCATAGTCGCGCAGCACCGGCAGGCTCGGATCGATCCCGGCAACCCCTTCGAACATCACGTAATAATGCTCGCAGGCATGCAGCGGCACGGCCACGCCGATCCCCGCACCCAGATCGCGGGTCCACATCCCGCCGGCCAGAACCACGTAGTCGGCATCGATCGCGCCGTGCTCGGTATCGATCCCGGTTACCCGCTCGCCGTCGTGACGGATCCGGGTGACCTTGCAATTCTCGACTATCTTCGCTCCGCCAGCCCGGGCGCCCTTGGCCAGCGCCTGGGTAATATCGACCGCATTGGCATAGCCATCCGACGGAATGTGGATCCCGCCCACCAGATCGCCGACCTCAACGATCGGGGCCATCGCCTTGATCTCTACCGGGGTAACGACATGAACCGGCAGGTCGAAGACCTTGGCCATCGAGGCACTGCGCTTCAGTTCCTCGAACCGCTCGGCATTGGTCGCCATCGAGATCGAGCCGCACTGGCGGTAGCCGGTCGCCTGGCCGGTTTCGGCCTCAAGCCCGCGATAGAGCTCGCCGGTGTACTTGGCGAGCTTGGTCATGTTGATCGAGGTGCGCAGCTGGCCGACCAGCCCGGCGGCGTGCCAGGTGGTGCCGCAGGTCAGCTGCTTGCGTTCGCACAGCACAACATCGCTCCAGCCGATCTTGGTCAGGTGATAGGCGATCGAGGTTCCGATCACGCCGCCGCCGACAATGACGACGCGGGCGCGCTTGGGCAGGTCGACCATCGGTTCAGGCCTTCATTCGCGAGTTGTCTGGATCATAGGCCGGATCGGCCAGCACGGTTGCCGGGCGGCGTTCGCCCTGCAGCACGATGTCGAACTTCGATCCTGGCGCGGCATATTCGGGCGGGACACAGGCGAAGAACAGGCTCTTGCCTGTACGGTGGCCATAGCCGCCGGAGGTGACGAGGCCGATGCAGGCCTCGCCGACCAGGCACGGCTCGGTGCCGCGCGGATCGACATTGGCCGCATCGACCTCGCCGTAAACGATGCGCAGTCCCCTTTCCTGCGCATCGAGGGAGGCCTGTTTGCCGGTGAAATCTTCCTTCTTCAGGTTGATGAAGCGGCCCATGTCGGCCTCGAACATGGTCAGTTCGTTGGTCAGCTCGCTGCCCCAGGCCTTGTAGCCCTTTTCCATCCGCATCGCGTTGGCGGCATAGAGCCCATAGTCAACAATGCCGTGCGCCTCGCCCGCCGCCCAAATCGCGTCATAGACCGCCTCCAGGTCCGCCATCAGCGGGTGCAGTTCCCAGCCGAGCTCGCCGGCATAGGACACCCGCAGCGCGCGGACCGGGCACCCGGCGATCTCGATCTCCTGCCCGCTAAGCCAGCGGAAACCGGCGTTGCTGAGGTCGGCGGCGGTCACCGCAGAGAGCACATCGCGGCTCTTCGGACCGTTCATCACCAGCACACCGCGGTCCATGGTGACGTTGGCCAGCGCGACCTGCTCGCCCGGCAGGCGGTGCTGGACCAACCAGTCCCAGTCGCGCTGCTCGGCAGCAGCGGCGCTCAGGCAATAGAAGTGATCGTCGGCCAGCCGGGTGACGGTCATTTCGCCCTGGATCCGCCCACCGCTCGAAAGGATATGAACCAGCGCGATCCCGCCCTGTTTGGTTGGCATGCGATTGGCGCAAAGGCGGTTGAGGAAGGCCTCTGCATCGGGGCCGGTCACCTCGTATTTGGCGAAGCCCGACAGGTCGAGCACGCCGACGCCATCGGCCACCGCCCTACATTCCGCCGCGACAACTTCGACCACGTTGGTGCGGTGGTAGCCGCCTTCTTCCTCGCGCCCGTCGAGGCTGAACCATTTGGGCCGTTCCCAGCCATAGGTCTCGGCATAGACCGCGCCCTTGGCCTTCAGCTTTTCGTACAGCGGGCTGACCTTCTGCGGACGGCCATCGGGCTCTTCCTCGCCCGGCAGGCGGGTGGTGAAGGTCATCCGGTAATCGAGGAACACCTTGTCGCGGCTGTACTGCTCGTCGGCATAGGGGCCGTAACGGCGCGGATCGAATTCGACCATGTTGATCTCGCTGTCGCCGTGGACCATCCACTGGGCGAGATACTTGCCGGCCCCGCCGCCCTGGGCGATGCCAAAGCTGGTGCCGCAGCAATGCCAGAAATTGGTGAGACCGGTCGCCGGCCCCAAGAGCGGCCCGCCATCGGGGGTGTGCGGGATCGCACCGTTGACGACCCGGCGGATGCCGACTTCGCCGAACACCGGGATCCGCTCGATCGCGCGCTCAAGCCATTTGGAGATCCGGTCGAGATCGTCGGGGAACAGCTCGCTGGTCGATTGCCATTCGGGGTGGCCGCCGCGCGGGGCCCAGGCTTCGGCCAGGCCGATGTCCTCATAGACCCCGATCAGCCCGCTCTTCTGCTCCTGCCGCATATAGCCGGACATGTAGGAATCGCGCATCACCGGCATTTCTTCCGACCGTTCCTGGAACGCCGGGATCGGATCGGTGACGAGGTAGTGGTGCTCCATATTGGTGACCGGAATGTCGATCCCGGCCATCTGCGCGACCTGCCGGGCATAACAGCCGGCAGCATTGACCACCATCCCGGCGCGGACCGTGCCCTGCTCGGTCTCCACATCCCAATCGCCGCTGGGCAGCTGGGTGAAAGCGGTCACGCGGTTCTTGCGGACGATCTTCGCGCCCATCTGCCGCGCTCCGATCGCCAGCGCGTTGCAGATGCCCGATGGGTCGGCGTGGCCGTCATCGGTGGTCCAGGCCCCGGCTATCACGCCGTCGGTTGTAACGAACGGGTTGATCTCGCGGATCTTGGCCGGGTCGATCAGCTCCATGTTGAAGCCGACCACCTTCGAGAAGCCCTGGATATATTTCATCCAGGCCAGTTCGCGCTCGTTGGTCGCAAGGCGGATCCCGCCCGACTTGTGCCAGCTGACATATTGACCGGTCAGCCCTTCGAGCTGCGGATAGAGCCAGTTGGAATAGGCATGCATCTTGGCGAGGTTGAAGCTGCCGGTGATGTTGGGGCATTGCCCGGCGGCGTGCCAGGTCGAACCCGAAGTCAGCTCGTCCTTTTCGATCAGCAGGATGTCGGTCCAGCCCTCTTGGGCGAGATGGTAAAGCAGGCTTGCCCCCATGATCCCGCCGCCGATGATAACGACCCGCGCTTGCGCCTGCATCGAATTTACCTCTCCCATGATCGGTCCAACTTAGGGTGCCGGATGCGGCCTCGACAAATGTGCAATTCCGAACGATCGGTGCAAAAAACTTACGGGTCCATGACTTTGTTCGGCTGCTAGAGCCGCGGCAAGGCAAGGAGAGACGGCAATGCAGACGGCAGTAATCACGGGCGCGGCGCAGGGATTGGGGCTGGTTACAGCCAGGCTGTTTGCCGAGGCCGGTTACCGCGTGGTGCTGACCGATGTGCAGCCGCTCGATGCCGTGCTCGCAAGCTTTGCCGGCGCAGAAGTCAGCGGGCTGAGCGGTGACGTTTCGAGCGAGGCCTTCATCGCCGAGCTCGCCGCCCATGTCGCCGCGTTGGGCGGGGCCGATGTGCTGGTCAACAATGCCGGGATCAGCATGATCGTCCCGGCCGAGGAAACCACGCTGGAACAATGGCAGCGGATGATGGCAATCAACCTCGACGGGCCGTTCCTGCTGTGCCGCGAGCTGGGCAAGCAGATGCTGGCCAAGGGCAACGGCGCGATCGTCAATGTCGCTTCGGTTGCAGGCCTTGGCGGGGTAATCCACCGCGCCGCCTACAACACCTCGAAGCACGGGCTGATCGGCCTGACCCGCACGCTCGCCGCCGAATGGGGCGGGCGCGGAGTTCGGGTCAACGCGGTCTGCCCGGGTTGGATCAAGACCGAGATGGACGCGAAGGACATGGGTTCGGGCGCCTATACCGATGCCGATATCGTCAACCGTGTGCCGATGGCGCGCTTCGCCAAGCCGGAAGATATTGCGGCCGCGATCCTGTTCCTCGCCCGCGACGGACTGTTCGTGAACGGGGTGGCGCTGCCGGTCGATGGCGGATGGAACGGCGATTCTAGCTGGGACGCCTTGCGGCTCAAGTCGCGCTAGCAGCCAAAAAATATTCAGGCTTTCGCCCAAATTTTTCAATTGTGAGCAGCCCGGCACCGATTTCTAACCGACCCTTGGAAGAGTGACGCCCGGCCATCTATCAGCCCGGCACCGAGGGGACCTGACCTGGCTATGAAGATCGGATTTATCGGCCTTGGCAATGTCGGCGGCAAGCTGGCCGGCAGCCTGGTGCGCAACGGCCATGACGTTTGGGTGCGCGATCTTGACGCAGCGCTGGTGGACGAATTCGTGGCGCGCGGAGCCACGGCAGCGGCCAGCCCGCGTGAGCTTGGCGAAAGCTGCGACGTGATCGTCACCTGCCTGCCCTCGCCCGCCGCCAGCGCCGCCGTGGCCGAAGGTGAGGACGGTTTCCTGGCCGTGCTGCGTCCAGGCCAGGTCTGGATGGAGATGAGCACCACCGATTATGAGGAAGTGATCCGGCTGGGCGCGCTGGTCGAAGCCCGAGGCGCGCTGTTCATGGAATGCCCGGTTTCGGGCGGGTGCCACCGGGCCGATACCGGCAACATCTCGATCTTCGCCGGTGGCCCGCGCGAAGGGTTTGACAAGGTCCTGCCGCTGCTCAAATCGATGGGCCGGCGGATTCTCCACACCGGCGATCTGGGCACCGCGTCCAAGCTCAAGGTGATGACCAATTACCTCTGCACCGTCCACCTGGTCGCGCTGGCCGAGGCACTGACCACTTGCAAAGCTGCCGGGCTCGACATGAACACCACCTATGAAGCGATCCGGATTTCCAGCGGCAACAGCTTTGTCCACGAAACCGAAAGCCAGGTGATCCTGAACGGCAGCCGCGATATCAACTTCACCATGGACCTGGTCAGCAAGGACATCGGGCTGTTCGACGAGATCGCGCAGGAAAACGGCGTGCCGGTCGAACTGTCGCCGCTGATCGTGCGGCTGTTCAAGGAAGCCCGCGCACAATACGGCGACCGCGAATTCTCCCCCAACATCATCCGCCGCTATGAAGAGCCGCTGGGACTAAAGGTACTCGGCAGCGGTTTCCCGGACCAGATGGTCGACGATGAACCCGAAGAACCCGGCTACGAAGTGGTTCCGAACCGGTGAAGAGCCTGGCCGACTGGCAGGAGCTGGCGGCTGGGCTGCGCACCGAAACCGGCCTGGTGATCGACGGCAACTGCGTTCCCGCCAGTGATGGCCGCACACTCGCTGTGATCAACCCGGCCAATGGCACGATTGTCGCCGAAGCGGCCTGCGGCGGTGAAGCCGACATTGATCGCGCGGTCGCCTCGGCCAAGGCAGCCTGGGATCTCGGCAGTTGGCGGCACATGGTTCCGCGCGAGCGCATGGCGATCATGCGCCGCTGGGCCGACCTGGTCGAGGCGCATAGCGAAGAGCTGGCGCTGCTCGAAACGCTGTCGATGGGCAAGCCGATCTCCGATGCGTTGTCTATCGACCTGCCCGAAGTGGTGGTGACGATCCGCTATTTCGGCGAAGCGATCGACAAATTGGCCGGGCTGGCGACCACCAGCGCGCACGATGCAGTCCATACCGTCACGCATGAGCCGCTGGGGGTCGTCGGGGCAATCAGCCCATGGAACTATCCGCTGCTGATGGCTGCCTGGAAGATCGCCCCGGCGCTGGCGGCGGGCAATTGCGTGGTGCTCAAGCCCTCGGAACTTGCGCCATTCGGGCCGATCCGCCTGGCGCAGCTGTTCCTCGAAGCTGGCGGCCCGGCGGGCGTGTTCAACGTGGTCAACGGCACCGGGATCGAGGCCGGGCAGGCGCTGGCGCTCCATCCGGGCGTCGCCAAGATCAGCTTCACCGGATCGACTGCCGTCGGCAAGCAGCTCATGATCTATGCCGGGCAATCGAACATGAAGCGGGTGGCGCTGGAAACCGGCGGCAAGAGCCCGCAGATCTTCATGCCCGACCTGCCCGATCTGGACCGCGCTGCGGAATATGCGGTGCGCGGGATCTTCGACAATGCCGGCCAGGTCTGCAACGCCGGCTCGCGGCTGCTGGTCCACGAAACGATCCACGACGAGTTCGTCGCCGCCTTCACCCGCAAGGCGGCAGAGCTTTATGCCCCCGGCGATCCGCTTGACCCCGCAACCACGCTCGGCCCGCTGGTTTCGCGCGGGCAGCAGACCAAGGTTCTGCAGTGGATCGAGCGCGGGATCGGCGAAGGCGCAGTGCTTGAATTCGGCGGCATGGCCGATCCTGCACGCGCCGATGGCGCCTATGTGCTGCCAACCCTGTTCCGTCGGGTC
This sequence comes from Novosphingobium sp. UBA6272, assembly GCF_002440635.1. Lineage (GTDB taxonomy): Bacteria > Pseudomonadota > Alphaproteobacteria > Sphingomonadales > Sphingomonadaceae > Novosphingobium. Next base: position 164,841 of record NZ_DJUW01000028.1, read on the forward strand.
GCTCCGGCGATGGCGATCGGGCGCGAAGAAGTGTTCGGCCCGGTCGCCACCCTCCTTACCTTTGCCAGCGAGGAAGAAGCGATCCGGCTGGCCAACGATTCGATCTATGGCCTGGCCGCCAGTGTCTGGACCGCTGACCTTGCCCGCGCGCACCGCATGGTCAAGGCACTGGAGGCCGGGGTAGTCTGGGTCAACTGCTTCGGCGATGGCGACATGACCCAGCCGTTCGGCGGCTTCAAGCAATCGGGCAACACCCGCGACAAATCGCTGGAAAGTCTGGCCGGATACATGCAATCCAAATCCAGCTGGATCAGCCTGACATAGGGAGCGGAATAACATGCGCAGCTGGAAGTTTATCGTACCGGCGGCGCTGATCCTTGCCGCAACCGCCGCCCAGTCGCAGCAAGCACCGCTTTCGGCCGCCGAGAGCGATCCGGTCCGGATGGGCTGGATGCAGGGCACCCCGACCCCGCCGGATAAATTGGTCCGCTTCAACGATGGCAATGCGCTGGCCTTTCCGCGCAATCGCTGGTCCTTCGCCCACTTCCGCGAAATCCTGCCAACCGCCCGGGTTTCGCGCGGAGCAGGTCCGGTTTCGCCGCTGCCGCTCGCGCTGCGCCCGGATATTGCCAAGCTGACGATCACCTGGCCCGGCCAGACGCAGCCGGTGAACTGGGTCGACGCCTTCGATGCCAGCTATGCCGATGCGATCCTGGTCCTCCATCGCGGCAAGATCGTGTTCGAGAAATACAACGGGGTGATGAACCGCGACCGGCCCCACATCGGCTTTTCGATGACCAAGTCGCTGTACGGCACACTGGCTGAGACCCTGATCGCCGAGGGCAAGATCGACGAGCGCCGGACGGTCGTCAGCTATCTGCCGGAACTCGGGACAAGCGGTTTTGCCGATGTCACCGTTCGCCAGTTGCTCGACATGACCACCAGCCTCGATTTCAACGAGGATACCGACGAAGGCACCAAGAAGTTCGGCGCATTCATGTTGGGCACCGGATTCTATCCCCGGCCCGCGGGATACACCGGTCCTGCCACCGCTTTCGGTGCCCTAACGACGGTCCGCAAGGTCGATGACCATGGCAAGCGGTTCGACTACCAATCGGTCGATACCGAAGTGCTGGGGCTGATCATCGCCAAGGTAATGGGCAAACGCTCGCACGAGGTCCTGTCGGAGCGGATCTGGTCGCGGATCGGGGCCGAGCACGATGCCGACATCGTGGTCGATGCAAACGGCCAGCCGATTGCCATGGGCGGCCTCTCTGCCACCTTGCGTGATTTCGCCCGCTTCGGGGAAATGATGCGGCTGGGCGGGCGCTACAACGGGAAGCAGATTGTCCCTGCCAAGATCGTCGCCGGCATCCGCGCCGGCGGTGATCGGGGCCTCTTTGCCAAGGCGCTGTGGGACTACAATACCCGCCGCGGCTGGAGCTATCGCAGCCAGTGGTGGGTCCGCCACAACGCCAACGGCGCCTATATGGCGATCGGTGCTTATGGCCAGGCGATCTATGTCGACCCGAAGGCGGAGATGGTGATGGTCCGGTTCATGTCGGGCCCGGTGGGTTCAACCGTGGACATGGATCCGATGACTCACGCGGCGGTCGATGCCCTGGCCGCCCGCCTTCAGCAGGCGCGCTGACTTCAGGCGGCAGCGCGGCTTTCGGCCGAGCCGCTGTTCAGCGTCATCCATTCTATGAAGGTTCGCGCCCGGACATTGTCCTTCATGTCCTTGCGGCAGATCAGCCCCCAGGCTCCGGGGCAGACCTCGCGGTGGGTGACCGGCACGACCAGCCGGCCATCGGCCAGCTCCTCATCGGCGAAGGGACCATTGACCAGGGTGACCCCACGCCCGGACTGGGCCATCTCCAGCGCCACTGCAAGCGTATCGACCTTCACGTAAGGCTTCGCAGGAGCGAATGCGATCCCGGCGGTTTCGAACCAGCCTTCCCAGTTCTGTTCTTCGGTATAGATCGTCACCAGCGGCATTGCCATCAGGCCTGCCACGTCGACCTTACCGCCATATTCAGCCAGCAGCGCCGGGCTGCAGACCGGAAACGGAGCATAGTCGAACAAGGGCACCCAGTGGTACTTGCCGGGATCGGGCGGGCTTTGGCAGTAGACCAGTCCGACATCGGCGTGCAGCTCGTCAAAATCCCACTCGACCGCACAGGTCGAAAGCGTCAGCCGCACCTCGGGATGATCCTCGATGAACTTCGGGATACGCTTGGCCAGCCAGCGGATCGAGGCGGTGACATAGGTCTGCACCCGCAGCGGCTTGTCGAGCGCGTTGCGCTGGACCGCGTCGACCCCTTCCAGCAGCGATTCGAACGCGGCTCGGACATAGGGGTACAGCACCCGCCCTTCCTCGGTCGAGACGATGTGCCGTCCTTCCTGCTGGAACAAGGGCACGCCCAGCGCTTCCTCGATCAGCTGGACCTGATGGCTGACCGCCGGGTGAGTGAGGCACAATTCATCGGCGGCGTCGCGGATCGACTGGTGGCGGGTTGCTGCTTCGAACCCGCGCAAGGCCTTGAGCGGCGGCAGCTTGCGCATATCGATCTTGCCGGCCATTCGCCTTCCACCCCTGAATCGTCTGGTTTCGCAGAGGCTAGCACGCCTCGGCCCAACCGGTAAATTTTTCTTATGCGTCTGCCCCGATCAGGTCGGCGGCCTTCTCGCCCACCATCACCGTCGGGGCATTGGTATTGCCTGAAGTGACGGTGGGGAAAATCGAGGCGTCGGCAACCCGCAGGCTGTCGATCCCGTGCACCCGCAAGCGATGGTCGACTACCGCCGTGGCGGGGCCGGGGCCCATCATGCAGGTCGAGGTCGGGTGGTAGACGGTGTCGGCGCGGGCGCGGAAATCGTCAAGCCATTCATCCGCGCTGACGACTGCGGCATCGGGTACCAGCCGCCCCGTGATGACATCGCTGAGCGGTGCGGCGGCGGCGATCCGCTGCATGACCGCAATCCCTTGCCGCGCTTCGGCAATGTCATGCTCGGTCGCGAGATAGTTCGGCTGGATCTGCGGATGCGCCATGGGATCAGCACTGACGAGCTTCAGCCAGCCCCGGCTGGTCGGGCGGCAGGCGTTGAACGAGAGCAGGAAGGCCGAGAACGGATCGGGATTGGCCAGCCGCCGCTCGGACAGCGGCGTGCGGGTATAGCTGACCGGCGAAAAATAGAGCTGCAGGTTGACCCGCTCCGCCTCTGGCGTGCCGCGCACGAAACCGCCGGCCTGATTGACGCTCATCGACAGCGGCCCACCCCGGTTCCAGGCATAGTTGAGCGCGGCCCGGACCTTACCCAACAACGGCCCCAGCTCATCGTTGAGCGTCGGCACCGCGCTGCCGTAGAAATAGCTTACCGCCAGATGGTCCTGCAGGTTGGTGCCGACCCCGGGCAGATGTGCCACGGCCTCAATTCCCAGGCCGGACAAGTGCGCGCCATCGCCCACGCCCGACAGCTGGAGCAACTGCGGCGAGGCAATCGATCCGCCGCACAGCACCACTTCGCCGCGCGCCCGCGCTGTCTTGAGCACGCCGTGCTGGAGATATTCGATCCCCACCGCACGCCGACCCTCGAACAGGATGCGGGTGGCGTGGGCCTTGGTCTGCAGGTCAATCCCGCCGCGCCGGATCGCCGGGCGCAGATATTCGTTGGCGGTCGAGGCGCGGCGGCCGTTCCGGGTGGTGATCTGGAAGATCCCCAGCCCCTCGCCCCGGCTGCCGTTGAAATCGCGGCTTGCGGGCAGCCCCAGACTCTGCCCGGCGGCGATGAAGCGATGGCACAGCGGGTGCACCTTGCCCGAGATGTCGCTGACGTGCTGCGGACCGCCCTGCCCGCGCCAGCCGGGCTCGACGATCTCGCTATCCTCGGCCTTGATGAAGAAGGGCAGCACATCCTGCCAACCCCAGCCGGGATTGCCGAGATCGCGCCAGTCGTCGAAATCGTGCGGCTGGCCGCGAACGTGGACCATCGCGTTGATCGACCCCGACCCTCCGATTGCCTTGCCGCGCGGCCAATAGGAACTGCGCCCGTCCAGCCCCGGCACCGGATCGGTATCGTACATCCAGTTGACGCGGGAATCGAAGAAGGTCCGGCCATAGCCGATCGGCAGCTGGATCCAGACCGTCCGGTCGCTGCCCCCGGCTTCAAGCAGCAGCACCCGCGTGCCCGGACATTCGGCCAGCCGGCTTGCCACAACACAGCCGGCGGTGCCCGCGCCGACTACGATATAATCGTATTCGGTGCTCACTGACTGACCGGGTGCTGCGTCATATCCAGGTGCAGCATGTCGCCGGTGTAAGGATGGGCCGCAGCCACCTCCTCATCCAGTTCGATCCCCAGCCCCGGCGCGGTCGGCGGGATCACATGGCCTTGCTCGAACTGCATCGGGGTCTTGAGGATCTGCGCGTGGAACCCGCTCCAGTCCTCAATGCTTTCCAGAATCAGGAAATTGGGCGAACAGGTCGCCAGCTGGACATTGGCCGCGCCGACCACCGGGCCGCAATAGAGGTGCGGCGCGATCTGGACGTGGCGGACCTCGGCCATCCCGGCGATCTTCTTGGCTTCGAGCAGTCCGCCGACCCGGCCCAGGTTCATCTGCAGGATCGCCGCCCCTCCGCAATCGAGCAGGCGTGCGAAATCGTACTTGGTGGCCAGCCGCTCCCCCGTCGCGATCGGGATCGAGGTGGCACGGGCAACCTTGGCCATTTCTTCGGGCGCGTCGGGCGGAACCGGCTCTTCCAGCCATAACGGATCGTACTTCTCCAGCCGCCTGGCCAGCCGGATCGCTCCCGCCGCGGTCATCTGCCCATGGGTGCCGAACAGCAGGTCGGCCTTGTTGCCTACCGCTTCGCGCAGTTTCCGGCAGAACCGTTCCGACAGATCGAGCGCTTCGAGCGACAGCTGCCGCCCGTCAAAGGCAGAATAGGGTCCAGCCGGATCGAACTTCAGCGCGGTAAAACCCATGTCGAGATAGAGCTGTGCGCGCTCGGCGGCGAGATCGGGATCGTGGTAGACGTCGGTTTGATCGTCCGGGCGCGGGTAGATGTAGGTATAGGCGCGCAGCTTTTCGTGCACCTGCCCGCCCAGCAGCTTGTAGACCGGCTGCCCGGCCTCCTTGCCGACGATATCCCAGCAAGCCATTTCGAGCGCCGAAAGCACGCCCATCACCGTCAGGTCGGGATGCTGGGTGAACCCGGCGGAATAGACCCGCCGCCACATGCTTTCGATATCGTGCGGATCGCGCCCTTCGAGGTAGCGTGCGAACATGTCCTCGCACAGTTGCGCCACAAGGTGCGGCGAGAACGGCACGCAATAGGCCTCGCCCAGCCCGGTCGAGCCATTGTCGGTCTCAAGCTTGACGAACACGAAATAGCGCCCGCCGAAATGCGGCGGGGGGTTGCCGACCACGAAGGTCTTGATGCCGGTCAGTTTCATGCGCCGTAGCCGTTCATCACCTTGAGCTCGAGGAAGTCATGTAGCCCCCATTCGCCCCATTCGCGCCCGTTGCCCGATTGCTTGTAGCCCCCGAACGGTGAGCAATAGTCTTGCCCCGCGCCGTTGATGTGGACGCTGCCGGCGCGGATCTGCCGGGCGACGCGGCGCGCGCGCTCCAGGTCCAGGCTCTGGACATAGCCGGCCAGGCCATAGGGGCTGTCATTGGCGATCCGCACCGCCTCGGCCTCGTCGGCGAAGGGGATCATCACCAGCACCGGACCGAACACCTCTTCGCGGGCAATGGTCATCTGGTTGTTGACCGAGGCAAAGATCGTCGGCTTGACGAAATAGCCGCGCTCAAACCCATCGGCGCGGCCGGGGCCGCCGCAGACCAGCTCTGCGCCCTCATCGATCGCGACCTGGATCAGCCGCTGGATCTTGTCGAACTGGGGCTTGGAAACCACCGGGCCGAGGTGTGATCCGGGCTGAGCCGGATCGCCCAATTTCACCCCGGCGGCAACGGACCGCGCGATTTCAACCGCGCGGTCGTACGCCGAAGCCTCGACCAGCATCCGGGTCGGCGCGTTGCACGATTGGCCGGTGTTGTTGAAACAGTGCAGCACGCCGCGGGTGACCGCAGTCTCCAGCCCGGCAACGTCGAACAGCACGTTGGCCGACTTGCCGCCAAGCTCGAGCGAGACGCGCTTGACGGTATCTGCGGCGGCTTTGCTCACTTGAATTCCGGCAGCGGTCGATCCGGTAAAGGAAACCATGTCCACTTCCGGGTGCGCGGTCAGCGTCGGGCCGATACGGGCGCCGGTGCCGTGGACCAGGTTGAACACCCCGGCAGGAAAGCCCGCTTCCTCGACGAATTCGGCGAACAATTGCGCGGAGAGTGGCGCAACCTCGCTCGGCTTGACCACCATGGTGCAGCCGGCGACCAGCGCGGGGCCGATCTTGGCGGCGAGCTGGTTGATCGGCCAATTCCACGGCGTGATCAGCACGCAGACCCCGATCGCCTCGTGCACCAGCAGCGCGCCCGAACCGATCGGGCGCTCCCACTCCATCGCGCGTGCGGCGCGGATCGTGTCGCGCAAGTGGCCGGGGCCGCATTCGGCCTGCGAATTGTGCGACAGATCGTGCGGCGCGCCCATTTCGGTGGTGATTGCGCGGACCATTTCGTCATGGCGCCGCTCGAACACGGCAATCAAACGCTCGACCAGCGCGATCCGGGCATCGAGCGGAGTCTGCGACCAGGCTGCGAAGGCCGCCCGCGCCGCCTGCACAGCCGCGTCGGCCTCCCGCGGGGTGCACAGGGCGACCCGTGCGCAGACCTCTTCGGTCGCGGGATTGATCGCTTCGAAAATATCGACAGCCTGTTCCGGCGTGATCCACCGCCCGTCGATGTAGGACTTCAGCGGATCAGACATAGCCGATTGCCCGCTTCTGATCCTCGACGATGTACTTTTCAGCGCGCCAGTAGTGGAACGCGGCCCACAGCCCGGTGGGGGCCAGGACCAGTTGGGCAAGACGCAGCGAGGCTGCGTCAGCCGGGCCGCCCGCTGCGAAATAGTCGCTCAGCGAGCCGACGATCCACGGCGCGACGATCAGGTTGAGGACATTGGCGATCAGCAGCGAAATTGCCACCGTCATCGCCCGCATCCGCGGTGACGAGAGGTTCTGGCACAGCGCGAAGGCCGGGCCGATGTAGAAATAGATCGCCGGGATGAACAGCCACCACATCAGTTTGGCCATGCCAAGGTCATGCGTGTAATAGGCGAGGAACGAGGGGATCGTGGCGAGCCCCGTCACCACCGCCAGCAGCCGCGCGATCTTGCGCGGATCGGTATAGGCCGGGCGCGCGACGACCCAGGCGGTGAGCAGCGAAGCGCCGATCCCGCCGAACATGTAGATCCAGCCGAGCAGCCCGCCCGCCTCACCTTCGTTCATGCCATAGGTGCGCTGCAGAAACAGCGGCGTGAACCACATCAGGCCCCAGCCCCAGAAGGCCGAAAGGCCGCTGGCCCACAAGGCATGCACCGCCGACTTCTGTGACCACAGGAACTTGATCGTCTCGACCACGGTCGGTGCCTTTTCCTCGGTCACCGCATCGAGCCGGCCGCGCACCGGTTCCTTGATCGTGACCAGGATGATCAGCGCCAGAATGATCCCTGGCACGCCCAGGACGAGGAATGCCGCGCGCCAGCCGTGCAGGGTGGAGACATAGCCGGCGATATCGGAACCCAGCCACGCCCCGAGCGGCGCGCCCAGCGCGAAGACGGTCATCGCCATCGAGCGGCGGTCGGCCGGGAAATAGTCGGCGATGATCGCATTGCAGGCCGGGGTCCCGCCGGCTTCGCCGATGCCAACCCCAACGCGGGCCAGCAGCAGGTCGAAGTAGCCTTTGGTATAGCCGGTTACAGCAGTCATGAATGACCAGATCGCAACCGAAGCGGCCAGCAGCCGGGTCCGGTTGGAACGATCGCACAGCCATGAAAGCGGGATCCCCATCACCACATAGAACAGCGCGAGCGGGATGCCGAGCCAGGCAGTTTCGGTATCGCTAAGCCCGAATTCCTTGCTGATCGGTCCGAGCAGGGTGGAGAGGACATACCGATCGGCGATACTGATCGTGTAGACCAGCATCATGATGATCAGCACATACCAGCGTTGACCCAGCGTCGGCGTATCCACGCCCTCTGGTGTTGCCTTGGTAGCCATGTCCCCGTCCCCTTTCAGTTTGCGACCAGTTCCGGCCCCAGGACCTCGCGAAGCGGGTCCAGGTATTCCGAAAACTTCTCCCATTGATCGACGCCGCTCTTGAAGATCGGCTGCCGGACCTGTTCCGAACTGGCGGTACGCACCGCGCGTTCGGTCTGGTGAAAATCGAGGCAGGCCTGCTCGAACGGCAGGCCGCAGAAATCGAGCAGGCGGCGGACCTGGGTTTCCAGATCGGCCACCACATCCTCGTAGCGGGTCAGCAGCACCTGACCCGGCATGACCCGGTCCCAGTGGTCCATCAGCTGGACATAATCGCGGTAATAGGTCCCGACTTCGCGCAGACCGTAAGTGAATTCCTGCCCTTCGGCGAAGAGCTGCTTGAAGCCCGAAAAGCAGCAGCCCATCGCGCTGCGCCGCGCATCGATGATCTTCGCGTTGGGCAAGATCAGCTTGATCAGGCCGATGTGGCGGAAGTTGTTAGGCATCTTGTCGATAAAGAAGGGCGTGCCTTCCTTGCGGTAGATGCGAGTGTCGCGAATGTATTCCTCGCCAAAGCGGGCCAGGTCTTCGGTGCTCAGCTCGGCCAGGTTCGCGGGATAGGCCGATGCCTCGCCCGGGATGCCCCGCCGTTCCAGCTTGTTGGCCAGGGTCAGCACGTTGGGCAGCTCGGCTGTCCCTTCAACCTGGCTGTGCGAGGCGAGGATCTGTTCGAGCAGGGTCGATCCCGCGCGCGGCAGGCCAACGATGAAGATCGGATCGGGCGCATCGCAGCCCGCACCCTTGAACCGGTCAATCAGTTCCGGATCAAAATATTCGCGCTGCCGTCGCATTTCATTCGACAGGCGCTCGGGCGTGTAGCCCAGATCGTCGCGCTTCAGGCGGTTGCCGCGCTCGTAATAGCCGAAGGAATCGCCATAGGCGCCGCGATCTTCCAGTGCCTTGCCCAGCGCGAAACAGAGGTGATAGCGGTCCTCCAGCGCGGTGGTCGGCAAGTCCTCGAACTCACGCATCTGCGCGATCTCACTGTCCTCGAACTGGTAGGTCTTGAGGTTTGCCAGGCTCCAATAAGCATCGCCATAGTCCGGGCGCGCGGCATAGGCACGGCGGTAGACCGTGATCGCATCGTCCTGCCGCCCGACGGTTTTCAGCGCGTGGCCATAGGTCAGGTTTACGCCGGGATTGCCCGGCATTTCGCGCAGTAGCGCCTCGTAGGTTTCCAGCGCCGCGTCGAAATTGCCGACTGCCAGATTCTCGTTGGCGTAGAGCATCTCGAATTCGGGGTTGCCGGGTTCCTTGGCCCGCAGCTCGACCGCCTCGACCAACGCCTGTTCGAATTTCTGCCGCTTGCGCAGCACCTTTACGTAATCGAAGTGCGCGCTGACATTGTCGGGTTCCAGCACCTTGCAGGATTCGAGCAGGAATTCCGCCTCGTCATAGGCGTTGAATTTCATCCCGATCTCGGCGAGCAGCCGCATCGCCTCGACATGGTGGCCGTTGCGCTGCAGGAAGGCGCGGCACAGCTGCTCGGCCCTGGCCAGCTTGCCTTCCTGAAGGAAGCTGGCAACGCTCTGCAGTTCAGGCGGGAGGCTGGACAGATAGAGGTACTGGCGCTGGGCAAAGTCGGCCTGCGTCGCCCGGCCGACCGCGCCCTGCAGTTCCGCCAGCTGGCGCCAGCTGGCGGCGAGCGCGCCGTTGTGGCTGATTGCGCGCTGATAGGCGAACAGGGCATCTTCGCTACGACCGAGCGCGCGCATGCAATGGCCGCGTTCCTGCCAGGCCCGGCCATAGCCGGGCTGCAGTTCCAGCAGCCGGGCCAGCGTCACCAGCGCGGAAACGCTGTCGCCGCCGATCCGCTGGGCGGCAGCCTTGGTATACAGGGCTTCGGTATTGTCAGCATCACCAGCCAGGACCTGGTCGCAGGCGGCGATGCAATCAGCGATCTTCCCGGCCTGGAGCAGGCTCCGGGCCTCGCGCAATGCGGCTTGCGTCTGTTCGGGAGCCGAAAGCGTCTCCACTGTCACCCGATCTCCCCCTTTCGTCATACGTCGTATTCGGAAGATTGTGGTGCACCAACCGCGCCGATGGCAATGGCTAATCGCGAAAAGAGAAGCGGGGCCCGGTTCTGCAACCGGACCCCGCCAATTCACTTACATGCTGTACGAGACGCGCATCCCGACCGTGAACGGACGGTTGGTGGTCACGCGGCGTTCACCGTCGTTCGCGCTGGTATAGATCTGGGCGCGTTCGTTGGTGATGTTGTCGGCGAAGAGTTCAAGCCTCCAGCCATCCTTGCCGGCGCCAACGGCGGCCGAAAGGGTGTTATAGGCATCCATCTTCTGCGCGGCCGGGAGCGGTGCAATCACGTCGCCCGGACGGACCAGAACACCGTTGTAAAGTACCGGGGTCGAAGCCGCATAGCCCAGCGTCGGGTTAAACGACTGGTAGCGGATGTCGACGTTGTCGATCACGTCCGAGAAGCTGCTGCCCACGTGGTGGAACGCCACGTTGATATAGGGCTTCAGGCCCGACCCGGTTTCCCATTCGTAGTTCATGCGAACGTTGAACTGGAACTTCGGGCTCAACGCGAGCGGGCTGCCAAGCGGACGCAGAACCTGGGTGTTCCGGCGGTACTTGGTCAGTTCCGAGTCGTTGTACGAGAACGCCCCGTTGAGGGTCAGTTCAGGCGTTGCGCGCCAGGTCATATCCCCTTCCACACCATAGATCCTGGCATCGACCAGGTTGGTGGTGAAGGTCTGGTTGGAGATGTTCTGGTCGAACACGGTCATCTGGATGTTGGTCCAGTCGATCCGGTATGCTGCCAGGTTGATCTGCATCCGACGGTCAAGCAACGAGAACTTGCCGCCCACTTCATAGTTCTGGACCTTGTCCGGAACATAAGTGCCAAGCCGGACGAAGTCGGCCTGGGTCGGGCAGATCGCGCTGGGTACGCGGCACGGACGGCGGTTGAAACCACCCGGACGGAAGCCGTCCGAATAGGTCACATAGACCAGCGAGTTATCGAACTTGTAGGTCAGGTTGCCCTTCCACAGCACGCCCTTGTACTTCGCGGGCGAAGCGGTGGCGTAAAGCTGGTTCAGGTTGGCGCTGACCCCGTATGTGGTCGGCGGGCTGACCGCAGCGCTGTAAGTCCCGGTCAGCGGATTGTAGATCCCGCGTGCGCCGGTGGCGAAGCTGGTCTGCGACGACCCGTTGATCGAAGCGCTTTCGTTGTAATAACGGAAACCGCCGGTCACAGTCAGGGCTTCGGGAACGATGTCGAACGAAGCTTCGCCATAGACCGCGAACTGACGGTCACGGCGCTTCACATCGTTGAAGAAGCCGACCTGCAGGTCGCGCACGCCCGGATCGTTGGGGTTGGTCGGGAAGGCCGCCGGGCCAAGGTTGGCAGAACGGCGATAAATGAAGCCTGCGGCCGGCTGGAGGTACGACCAGTCCGTGTTGTCCCACAGCTTGTTGACGTCATAGAACACGCCCAGCGTACCGCGGATCCGTTCGCCGGCCGGGGTGGTGATGCGCGCTTCATGGGTCCACCGCTTGGTGGTGTTGCGGACCTTGTAGCTCTTGTTCGGGGTGTAGCAGGTGTTGCCGATATTGCCGTTATAGGCAGCGGTGTAATAGACCCCGCGGTCACACTCGTAATAAGGCACATAGAGGCCGATGTTCGAGTAACCGGCATAGTCGGCGGTCTGAACCGCCTTGTGGTGCAGGTACGAGCCCGTGTAAACCAGATCGAGCATGCCAAGACGGCCGTTGATCGTCCAGGTCGTCAGGTCAGCCTTGTCTTCCAGTGAGTTCGGGTTGAACTTTGTGACCTTGAGATCGCCAACATCGGGTTCATAATCGAACACGCCGTCGGTATCGAGCTGCTGACGCATGTGCATCAGGTCAAGCGACCAGTCGTCGGCCGGCTTGAAAGTCAGCGAGATGCGGCCGCCGCGATAAGTCGCATCGTTGTAATTGTCTTCAACCAACGCATCGTTGTTGATCGTCTGCCGGGTCGGAGCGTTGTAGAGGTAGGCCCCGCCCGAGGTGCCGCACGACGGCACGCCGCCGACCAGAACCACTGATTGCTGGCAAGCCTGCAGTGCGCGCATCACCAGCAAGGGGTTGCCGGTCGGGAGGCGGCCGGCCTGGCCCACGTTCGCGTTGAACGGCATCTGATAGGTGCCGGCTACGTTGTCGATGTAACCGCCCTGGCTGTCAGCATAGGCGACAAAGCGGATGCCGAGCGTATCCTTGATGATCGGCACGTTGACATAGGCATCGCCGCCGACGCTGTCATCACCACCCTTGGTGAAGGAGTAGCTGGCGTTGAACCCGGCCTTGAAGTCCGACAGATCGGGCTTGTTGGTGATGTAGCGCAGCGCGCCGCCCATGGCGCTGGCGCCGAACAGCGTACCCTGCGGACCCGCCAGCACTTCGACGCGCTGGAGATCGACCGCATAGACATCGAGGTTGCGTCCGACCAGCGAGGCCGGAGCGTCGTTGACATAGAGCGCAACGGTCGGCTGTGCACCAGCGGTACCGGCGATCTGCAGCCCCGGCGAGTCAGTCGACAGACCGCGGATGAAGATCGACGAAGCGCCCGGCCCGCGCGAAGCGGTGCGGACGTTGGGAAGGAATTCAACCAGCTTGTCGAGCTTGGTGATGTTGAGATCGCTCAGCGAGTCTCCGCCCAGCGCCTGGATCGCAACCGGAATCTTGTTCGCAGCTTCCGAACGGCGGGTCGCGGTCACAACGATGTCGCGCACGCCGCCTGCTTCTTCTTCACCAGATGCGGCATCCTGCGCATATGCAGGCGCCCCTGCCCCCATGATCGCAAAGGCGATCGCGGCAGATGACAACTTCAAGCTAGCTTTCATTTCAAATCCTCCCCCTGGACATCCAGGCACCAAACGCTGCTCCAAGCCCAGCAATGCAAGGTATGACCAAGCCGCAAGGCACGACGAAATCACATTTTCGCATGAGGCCATGCCTAGGCCTGCAGGTTGGCACTCACCCGTCGTCGTTCGCGCGGCGCCTGCGAAACTCCCACATCTGCGAGGGGCAGACTGGCATGCGCCCTCAGTCAAACAAATGAGGGTTTTTTCCGGATCGGTAAACTTCCTTTGCCTTGTATCACTGAGCCTGACGTGTGGCATTAGTGCGGATAAACAAACGTCCCGCGATTTGGCACCGCAGCTTTGCGCGGGTAAGGCGGATCAGCGCAGCACCAGACTGCTACGTGGGCAAATCCGGCCGGGAGGAGTGGCACCATTCGATGAGCTTCGGGGTTTTCGACCTGTTCAAGATCGGGGTTGGTCCGTCCAGCTCGCACACTGTCGGCCCGATGGTTGCGGCACGGCGTTTTTCCGAATGGCTCGAACGGCATGGCCTGCTCGATGGAACCGCTGCGATCGCGGTTGATCTTTACGGATCGCTGGCCCTGACCGGCAAAGGACACGCCACCGACACCGCGGTAATCATGGGCCTGTGCGGCGAAATTCCTGCGACCGCCGATACCGAAGGCACCCCTGCCCTGCTCGCCCGGGTCACCAGGAGCCGGCGGGTCACCCTGCTTGGCAGCCATGCCGTAGAATTCGACCCGGAACGCGATCTGGTCTTTCACATGAAGCAGCGCCAACCGTTCCATTCCAATGCGCTGGCCTTCACCGCCCGCGATGCCGAAGGTGAGATCCTGACCCGGCGGATGTATTATTCGATCGGCGGCGGCTTCGTGGTCGATGAGGATGAAGCAGGCGGAGCGAGCGACACTGCAAACGACGGTGTCAAGCTGCCCTACGATTTCGATTCCGCTGCCGAGCTGCTGGCGCTGGGTGACAGCACCGGTCTCAGCTTCGCCGAATTGATGCTGGCGAACGAATGTGCCCGCCTGCCAAGGGCTGAAGTGCTTGCCGGGCTGGACCGGATCGCTGCAGCCATGAGCGATGCGATCGATCGCGGTTGCCGCAACGAAGGCGTGCTGCCGGGCGGGCTAAAGGTAAAGCGACGCGCGCCCGGCCTCGCCACCGAACTGGCCTCGCGCCATGGAACCAACCTTGGCGACCCGCTGGGGGTGCTCGACTGGATCAACCTCTGGGCCATGGCAGTGAACGAGGAAAATGCCGCTTGCGGGCGTGTCGTTACGGCCCCGACCAATGGTGCGGCCGGGATCATTCCCGCCGTGATCCGCCTGCATGACCGTTGCTATGGCGGAACAGCGGACAGCCGGCGCACCTTCCTGTTGACGGCCGCCGCGATCGGCGCGCTCTACAAGAAGAACGCCTCGATCTCGGGCGCCGAAGTCGGCTGCCAGGGTGAAGTGGGCGTGGCCTGCTCGATGGCCGCAGCGGGGCTGACCGCAGCGCTGGGCGGAACCAATGCCCAGATCGAGAATGCAGCGGAAATCGGGATGGAGCACAACCTGGGGCTGACCTGCGATCCGGTTGGCGGGCTGGTCCAGATCCCTTGTATCGAACGCAATGCGATGGGTGCGGTCAAGGCGATCGACGCCGCACGGCTGGCACTGACCGGCGATGGATCGCATTATGTCAGCCTCGACAAGGTGATCGAGACCATGCGCCAGACCGGGCTCGACATGCGCGACAAGTACAAGGAAACCTCGCTCGGCGGCCTGGCTGTGAACGTAGTCGAGTGCTGAATAGCGACAGCCGACATGGCAGTGGACAATCGCGCGCCCGGAGTTAGGCTTGGCCCTATTCGCTTGCCGAAAGGGGGACTTCCACCATGCGCCGTTCGATCACTGCCGCTCTGGCTATCGCCATGTCGCTTGCACCGGCTTTGGCCCAACCAGCCAGGGCCGAGACCATGCCAAAGTTCTACGTCTACGGCGAAGATGACACACCCTCTGATATGCGGACATGCAAGGTAACTCATGCTGCGGCGATCAGCGCGGTCCAGTCCGAACTGCGAAATGGCGGCATCGTGATCCAGACCGACTCCAAGGATCCGGAAGCGGTGATGGACGCTTATGTCAACATCACCGCCATGCCGATCCCGTCCGCCGCTGCCAGTTGCACCTACAATTTCGAGCTGAACTTCGAATCCTTCAACGAGGTGCCCAACCCGTTCACGACCGCCAGCGAGTTCACCAAGCTGACCTATTGCAGCAAGGGTTCGCTGATGGTCTGGGACAAGGGCAGCGCGCAGGGTGCGATCAACAGCAAGCTGCGCGAATATGTCAGCGAATGCCTGACCAAGTACAAGGGCCGCAACAGCCGTTGAGGAACCGCATCACGGGTCGGTGAATTCGCCCCGGCGCTTTTCCATCTGGCTCATCACCGCCTCGATCTGGTTCTTCGAGCCGATCAGGGCTTGCTGTTCGACGCTTTCGGCCATCAGGATTTCATCCGTTCCGATTTCAAGATAGCGGTTGAACAGCCGCTTGGCCGCGCGCTGGGCATTCGGGTTGCGGTTGGCGATGTCCGCGGCGATCGCAGTGGCGCGGGCGTGCGGGTTGGCATCGACATAGGTGGCGAAACCCAGCTCCTTGGCATCGGCCCCGGTGAATTCGCGGTTGGTGTAGGTCAGTTCGCGCAGCACGTCATCGCGCACCAGGCCCTTCCACAGCGCATAGCCGGCCATGTCGGGGACCAGACCCCATTTCATTTCCATGACAGCCATTCGCGCTGCCGGATCGACCACGCGAATATCCGCGCCGCTGGCAATCTGCAGCCCGCCGCCGAAGCAGACGCCGTGAACAGCGGCGATCACGGGCACCGGCAGCTTGCGCCACTGCATCGCGACCTGCTGGGGCTGATTGGCATTGCCGTGAGTCCGCTCGGTCAGCGGCACGCGGTCATGCCGGGATGTGTTGGCCATGCTGGTCAGGTCAAGCCCGGCGCAGAAGCTGCGCCCTTCGCCAGACAGCACCACAGCGCGCAAACCCTTCAGATCATGCAGCACCCGGCCTGCATCCAGCAGCGCGGCAAACATGTCAGGATCGAGCGCGTTCATCTTGTCGGCCCGGATCAGCCGGACCTGCGCCACACCATCGTCACCAAGCGAAATGCTGACCCGATCGGCCGGGTTCACTGCCAGTCCCATTAGAACGCTCCCTAAGCACCTTGCTGCGCAAGGACCTGTTCCTTGCCGATCCGCAGGTATCCGTCCAGTGCCGAATCGTGCACTCCACCGATTGCCGGGCGATCGGGCGATAGTAGTCGATAGGAACCGTCTGCCATGGTTTCAACCAGACCATCCAATCCGGCTAACCGCAGCTTGGCGCGCAGTCGGCTGACGTGGACTGCCAGGCTGTTGGTCTCTGGCCTGAAGGCCAGCCGCCAGACATCGCACAGCAATTCGCGCGGGCTGACCGCTTCGCCCGGGTGATCGGCCAATCGCCACAGCAAGGCAAACTCGCGGGGGTGCAGGCCAAGCGCGCGCCCGGCCACAAAGGCCTCGCGGGCCAATAGGTCGATCTTCAACGCGCCGTGATTGCGGTAGCGCGGCAGCGACTGGGCGAAGTGGGCCAGCCTCAGCACCCGATATTCGAGTTCTTCCAGTGTCGTGCCAAAATCGATCGCATCGCCGAAGCCCATACGCAGCATCCGGGCGCGCTCGGACGAATCTGAAACGTCCAAAAGCATTATCCATTTGCGCTGGGCCGCACCGATCCCGGTCAGCTGCAGCCATTGCGACAGCGGCAAGTCCTTTGGTCGGCCTAAAACGGCGTGCGCGGGATCGCAACCCGACAAACTTGCGTTGCCAAGCAGCTGCCAGCCAAGCCGGCGCAGGTCGTAAGCAGCGGGAACAGGCCCCGCCGAAAACCAGCGAAACTGCCGCACAATGGCCTCACTCAGACAAAACCCACCCTGCGGCCATGGCTGCACCGAATACCGCAATCGCGCAAGAGTTTACCAACTGAGTTACGGGATCGGAACGACTCAGGCAGCAGAACTGTTGATACCCATGCTTTGGAGATAGCGCTTGATGTTACGCGCGGCTTGGCGGAGCCGCTGCTCGTTCTCGACCATGGCTATTCGGACGAAACCTTCGCCCTCTTCACCATAACCAACGCCCGGTGCCACCGCGACTTCGGCATGGGTGAGCAGCTGCTTGGAAAATTCGAGGCTGCCCATCTCCTTCAGTGCCGGAGGCAAGGGCGCCCAGGCGAACATCGAAGCGCGTGGGCTGGGAATTTCCCACCCGGCCCGGCCGAAGCTTTCGACCATCACGTCACGGCGCTTCTGGTATAGCGCTCGGTTGGCCTCGACGATGTCCTGCGGGCCATTCAGTGCGGCGCAGGCGGCGGCCTGGATCGGGGTGAAGGCCCCGTAATCGAGGTAGCTCTTAACTCGCTTCAGCGCCGCGATCAGCCGCTGATTGCCGACAGCAAAGCCGACCCGCCAGCCGGCCATGCTGAAGGTCTTGGACATCGAGGTGAATTCCACCGCGACGTCCTTCGCGCCGGCCACCTGCAGGATCGAGACCGTCGGGTTGCCGTCGAAGTACAGCTCGGAATAGGCCAGATCGGACAGGACCCAGACCTTGTTCTCTTTCGCCCAGGCCACCAGCCGCTCGTAGAACGCCAGGTCGACCGTCTCGGCCGTCGGGTTCGAAGGATAGTTGACGATCAGGATTGAGGGGCGCGGCACGGTGAAGGCCATCGCCCGCTCCAGCGCGCGCCAGTAATCCTCGTTCGGGGTGGTCGGGACCGAGCGGATCGTCGCCCCGGCGATGATGAAACCGAAAGTGTGGATCGGATAGCTGGGATTGGGGGCCAGGACCACGTCGCCCGGGCCGGTGATCGCCGTGGCGAGGCTGGCGAGCCCCTCCTTGCTGCCCATGGTCATCACCACTTCGGTTTCGGGATCGAGGTCCACACCGAAGCGGCGACCATAGTAGTTGGCCTGGGCCTTGCGCACCCCGGGGATCCCCGAAGAGGCAGAATAACCATGCGCATCAGGCTTTTGCGCGACTTCGCATAGCTTGTCGATCACATGCTGCGGCGGCGGCAGATCGGGGTTGCCCATGCCAAGATCGATGATGTCCCTACCGGCGGCGCGCGCCGCGGCCCGCATGCCGTTGACTTCGGCGATGACATAGGGCGGCAGTCGCTTGATGCGGTAGAACTCTTCGGACATGGAACCTTTCCTGGTTGCGCGGCCGGATTGGGCGCAGGAGCCTTATCGGGGAAGCGGCGCGATTGCGCCAGTCCGTTTGAGAAAAAAGGCCATGGCGAGGAGCGGCAGCGTCCAGGCGATCCAGGCATCGATTGCATAAAACTGCTGGTACTGGCGGGGATGACCATAGAGCGCGAACAGCGCCAGGTAGATCCGGAAGAACACCGCCCCGGTGGTGGTCGCCGCCATCAACAGCATGCAGGCCCGGTGCTGCGCGATCCGGCCATGGCGGACATGCCAGATCCCTAGCCCCAGCAAGGCCAGCCAGACCGCGCCTTGTGCAGCAAAGCCCCAGGAGGAAACCGCCGTGACCGGAGCGACCAGCGCCACCGGAAATGCGGTCAGCCCTGCTACCACTACAACCGGAACGGTCACGCGCGCCAGCCGCCGATGCCAGGCTGGACGACTGCTCGCAAGGATCATCGCCGGCACCAGCAGCAAGGCCAGACCTCCGGTGATCATGTGTGCCGGAAATATCCAAGGCAGCAGCTCAACCTTGATGTAGAGCGCTTCGGGAAAGTCCTCGACAAGCCACGGCGCGCGCAGGGCTTTCCAGGCGGTCTGGATCAGGAACAGGCCGACTGCCAATGCAATTGCAGCCATTTCGGCGCGGCGCCAGCCACCTTTCGCCCGGACCGGTTCGCCAGAGGAGTTTGCCATGACCGCCTTATTCCACCGCGCCGCCACCTTGTCGATTGCATTGACGGCGATCGCCAGCATGAGTCCCGCTGCCGCCGCGCCGAGCAGTCCGTACTGGGGGCGCTGGACGGTGACCGACCAGAGCGGTCCGTTCTCCAGCCGCGGCCGCGAGTACAAGACGATCGATATCGCGCCCTGCGGCAAGGATTTCTGCGGAGTGAGCGTTGCCGATAACGGCAAGTGCGGACCAACCCTGTTTCGCTTCCTGATGAAGCGCGCCGACGGTGAACAGGAACTGCGCGGCCACGGGAAATGGGGCTCGGCGCGCAAGAATGTCTTGATCTGGCTCTACGATGGCGAGGACGGCAAGCCCAAGCAAAACATGCAGCTCTATCTCGGCGACGGCTATGACTTTGGCGAGCGATCGGAAAACATGCCGAAATTCGACTCCACCTATCGGAAATCCGGGGTCGCGCGCTGCACCGCACGCTGATAGAACTGCGGGGATGACTCAGCCCCCCGATCCCACCGCCCTGCTCGGCCAGTTGTTTACCGCGCCGCAGCAGCTGTTCAGCCAGTTCACCCCCGGCGAAGGCGGCAAGCCTGGCGGGGACCTGGCGCAGTGGACCGATGTAGCCCAGCGGCTGCAGGCGATGTGGTTCGATTTCCAGCGCGAACAGGCCGAAGGGGCCATGGCCCGGCTGCCCGCAATGCTGTCTGACCCCGCCAGTTTCGCGGGGATCATGCAGGGCTGGCTCAAGACCCTGCCGCTGACCAATCCGGAAACCCAGAAGCGGATGTGGGAAGACAGCCTGGCGCTATGGGAATCGGTGCTGGGCCAGTACGGGATCGGGCCCAAGGCCGGCTCTGTCGGCGAAGGCGGGCCAGATCTTCCGCGCAAGGACCGCCGCTTTGCCGATCCCAAATGGCGCGAGCAGCCGTTCTATGCGCTGGTTCACCAGACCTACCTGATGCTGGCTGAGCAGGTCATGGCCATGGCCGATGCGGCGGAGCCCGGCGATCCGGCCAAACGTGAGCAATTGAAGTTCGCGGCCCGGACCCTGGTCGAGGCGCTCAGCCCGGCGCATTTTCCGATGCTCAACCCTCTGGTGATGGAAAAGGCGATTGAGAGCCGCGGCGAGAGCCTGGTCAAGGGGTTCGAACACCTCCTGGCCGATCTCAAGCGCGGGCAGCTGACTCATGTCGATCCGCAGGCCTTCAAAGTGGGCGAGAATATCGCCACCACCCCTGGCAAGGTGGTTCTGGAAACCCGGCTCTTCCAGCTTATCCAATACAGCCCGACGACGGAAAGCGTGCTGGAAGTGCCGCTGGTGATCTTCCCGCCGTGGATCAACCGGTTCTACATCCTCGATCTTTCCCCGCAGAAAAGCTTCATCCGCTGGGCGGTCGAACAGGGGCTGACGGTGTTCGTGGTTTCCTGGAAATCGGCCGACGCCAGCATGGCCGACGTGGTCTGGGACGATTACATCCGCGCCCAGATCGAGGCGATCGATCATGTCCGCGAGCGGCTTGGCGTCGGCTCGGCCCACACCATCGGCTATTGCGTGGCCGGAACCACGCTGGCGGCAAGCCTGGCCGTCCTGGCCCGCCGCGGCGAGGCGGACAAGGTCAAGAGCGCGACCTTTTTCACTGCGCAGGTCGATTTCGAAAAGGCGGGCGAGCTGAAGGTCTTCATCGACGAGCAGCAGCTTGGCGCGCTGGAAAAGCTTTCCGCCGAGACTGGCTATCTCGACGGGCGCTACATGGCGGCCACCTTCAACCTGCTGCGCGGCAACGATCTGATCTGGAACTATGTCGTCAACAATTACCTGCTGGGCGGCGACTATCCGGCCTTCGATTTGCTGCACTGGAACGGCGATGTCACCAATCTGCCGGCCAAGTGGCACATGGAATACCTGCGCGATCTCTACCGCGACAACCGGCTGGTTGTGCCCGATGCGCTGAGCGGCGATGGCACCCCGATCGATCTGACCCGGATCGAAACCCCCGCCTATATCCAGGCCGGGCGCGAGGATCACATCGCCCCGGCCGAAAGCGTCTGGAAGCTGATGCACCATCTGCGCGGGCCCAAGACCTTCCTGCTGGCGGGTTCCGGGCACATCGCCGGGGTGGTCAATCCGCCGACGGCGAAGAAGTACCAGTACTGGACCAATCCCGGCCCCGCCGACAGCCTGGCCGATTTCGTGGCCGGTGCGGTCGAAACCCCTGGCAGCTGGTGGCCGCACTGGATCGAGTGGATCCGCCGCCAGGATCAGGGCGAAGTCCCCGCCAAAGGCAAGCGTGCGCCCGGCGGCAAGGACGATACGGTGATCGAGGAAGCCCCCGGGAGTTATGTGAAGTCGCGGTAAATTACTGATTTTCCTAGTGCTTTGCGGCTTATGCTGCACTGCACAAAAATCTCTTGACTTCGCAAGTGCAATACCTATTTTGTGCACTGCAACATGAACCGCGCCATTTGTCCGGTGCGGAACCCTTGCGAAGGATTTATACCATGGCCGAAGCCACCGAAGCCAAGATCGATGCCGCCAAGGCCGAAGCCGCGGCCGAGAAAGCCTATGCCGCTGCCGCCGCTGCTGCGCCGGTGAAGGCCGAAGAAAAGACCGTTGCGGCAAAGCCTGCTCCGGTCGCCAAAGCGGCCCCGGTCGCCAAGAAGACCGCTGCCAAGCCTGCGGCCCCCAAGACCGTCATCAAGAAGGCTGCCGCCCCCAAGAAGGCTGCGGCGAAGAAAATCGTGAAGGCCGCTGCACCCAAGAAGGTTGCCAAGGCCGTTAAGACCACCCCCAGTTTCAAGGAAACCATCATGGCCAAGACCGAAACCATCACCGAAGACTTCACCGCGAAGATCAAGGAAACCCTCACCGACGCGCAGGACCGCGCCAAGCTGGCGTTCGAACGCAGCCAGGCGATGTTCGGCGAAGCCGGCGAATTCACCAAGGGCAACGTTGAAGCCCTGGTCGAATCCGGCAAGGTGCTGAGCGCCGGCATGCAGGACCTCGGCAAGGAATATGTCGCCGATGCCAAGACCGCATTCGAAACCGTCCAGGCCGATCTGAAGGATCTGGCTGCGGTCAAGAGCCCGGCTGACTTCTTCAAGCTGCAGAGCGAAATCCTGCGCCGCAACTTCGACGCCGCCGTCGCTTCGGGTTCGAAGCATTCGGAAAAGGTCGTCAAGATCGCCGGTGACGCTTTCGCCCCGATCCAGAACCGCGTCAGCCTCGCGGTCGAAAAGGTCAAGCAGGCCGCCTAAAGGCAGCTGTTCCTCGCGGCTCGGCGCTTCCTCTCCCCGCCGAACCGCGAGCCTGACAGCCAGGGCCGGACAGCACATCGTTGCTGTCCGGCCCTTCGCTTTGTTGCGAGAGCACTTGTCCTTAACCCTCGAGATGCGATATTTCACCCACCATGCACCATCCGACCGACCTTGAACTGCCCTTGATCCGCGCTGCCGGCGATGCCGACGGCGAAGGCGATTCGGGCGGTCAGGGGCAGATCGGGCTAGCCACCAAGACCCGTGCCAAGCCGAAGAAGCCTAGCCAGTTCAAGGTCTTGTTGCTGAACGACGATTACACTCCGATGGAATTCGTGGTGATGGTGCTGAAGCGCTTCTTCAGCATGGACCTGGAACAGGCGACCCGGGTAATGCTGCATGTCCACCAGCGCGGAGTCGGCGTCTGCGGGATCTTTCCCTACGAGATTGCCGAAACCAAGGTGAACCAGGTGATGGATTTCGCCCGGCAGAACCAGCACCCGCTACAGTGTACGCTGGAGAAGGCTTGACTTAGCTAAGTAAGTTAGCTAAGTTAGCCAACATGACTACAGTCACCGTCCATGAAGCCAAGACCAACCTTTCGCGACTGATTGCGGCTGTCCTCGCCGGCGAAGAAGTGGTGATCGCGCGCGGCAAGGTTCCGGCAGTAAAGCTGGTGCCGATTGAGCCCAAACCCAAGCGGGTGCCCGGGCTTTGGAAGGGCAAGGTGGAAATCGGCCCCGAATTCTTCGAGCCTATGTCGGATGACGAACTGGCCCAGTGGGAAGGTCGGGACGACGAGTTTTGACAGCCTATCTGCTCGATACCCATGCACTGATCTGGTGGATGTCAGCGAACCCCAGACTGCCCGCGAAGGCCGCTGTCACTATAGCTGCACCCAACTCGACCATTTATGCGAGTGCGGCCAATGCCTTTGAGATCGCCTTGAGATATCGGCTCGGCAAGCTGCCGATTGCGGCGCCTATCCTCGACAACTATGAGGTAGATCTGGCTTCGGTTGGCATATCGGAGCTGCCGATCTCAACCCGACATGCCCTTGCCGCCGGTGACCTTTCAATTGACCACGGCGATCCATTTGATCGGCTGTTGATTGCCCAGGCCAAAGTCGAGGACCTGACCCTGATTTCGAACGAGCAGATATTCGACCGGTTTGGTGTCAAACGCCTTTGGGATTAGCCGACAGTCGTCCCGAACAGGCTGCCGATCGCATAGGTCGCGGCCATCGCGATCACGCCCCAGAAGGTCACCCGCAGCGCCCCCTTGACGATCGGCGCACCCCCGACTTTTGCGCCGGTCGCGCCGAGCACCATCAGGAACACCAGCGATGCGAGCGAGACGCCCATCGGAATCGCGCCGAATGACAGCAGCATCGCCGTAACCAGCGGCAGCGCTGCGCCAACGGCGAAAGTCCCGGCAGAAGCCAGCGCCGCCTGAAGCGGCCGGGCGCGGTGCATTTCGGCAAGACCCAGTTCGTCGCGGGCATGGGTGGCCAGTGCGTCGTGCGCAGTCAGGGCTGCCGCGACCTGCTTGGCCAGGGCCTCGTCCAGGCCCCGCTCGCGATAGATCTGGGTCAGCTCGGCCAGTTCGAACTCGGGCTGCTCGGTCAGTTCATTGCGCTCGCGCGCCAGATCCGCGGCTTCGGTATCGGCCTGGCTCGAGACCGAGACATATTCGCCCGCCGCCATCGACAAGGCGCCCGCAACCATCCCCGCAACGCCGGCCACCAGCACTTCCTGCTTGGCACCGGCCGCCGCCGCGACGCCGACGATCAGACTGGCGGTCGACACGATCCCGTCATTCGCGCCCAACACGGCGGCGCGCAGCCAGCCAATCCGGTCCACGGCGTGGGTTTCGTCGGGCTTTCCCGGGATCGGCTGCATGCTGTCGGCTCCACTGCTGCTATCTTGACGCCCACATAGCGCCGACAGTGGTCCCAAACCATGACACAGCGCAAACCATTTGCGCTTTCGCCATTGCTCCGGGGCGGTTATGGGACAGGTCAGGAACCAGAGCGCCCAGCCCCCAGTGAAATCCATCCCCGCCATTGATCGCTATATCTTCCGGCTGGTGCTGGGGCCGATGCTGGCTGTGTTTGTCATCGCCGCGTCGCTGCTGGTGCTCGACAAAATGCTCAAGCTGTTCGAGTTCGTCGGCAACGAGGGCGGGCCGGTCAGCATCGTGTTCCGGATGCTCGCCAACCTGATGCCCGAATATGCCAGCTTGGCCATTCCGCTGGGGCTGCTGCTCGGGATCCTCGCGGCTTTCCGCAAACTGGCGACCACCAGCGAGCTCGACGTGATGCGGGCGGTTGGACTCAGCTATACCCGGCTGCTGCGGGTCCCCTATGCGATCACGCTGGTGCTGGCGGGCTGCAACCTGCTGATCGTCGGCTACCTCCAGCCGCTGTCGCGCTACTGGTACGAACAGCTCGATTTCGAACTGCGCTCGGGCGCGCTGGGCGCCTCGATCAAGGTTGGGGAGTTCACCACCCTTCAGGACCGGATGGCGCTCCGGATCGAGCAGTCGAAGGACAACGGCCACCAGCTGTCGGGAATCTTTGCCCGCTTTTCGTCCCCCAAGGGCCAGGTATTGACCATTTCGGCGCGGGAAGGCCGGTTCCTGGCGCTGAAGGACCATCCCGATACCATCATTCTGCGCCTGACCGACGGCCAGATCATCCAGGACGAGCCGGGTGCCAGCCCCCGCGTGCTGAGCTTTTCGCGTCACGACCTGCCGATCGACCTGCCCGCGCTGGAGAAATTTCGCGAACGCGGCGGGAACGAGCGCGAATATATCCTGCCCCAGCTGCTGCGGATCGGCTGGAGCGACCAGGTAACCCCGAAACTGCGCAACGAGGCGCGGGCCAGCCTCAACTTTCGGCTGGTCGAGGTGGTGATGATGTTGCTGTTGCCGCTGCTGGCGGTGGCGCTGGCAGTGCCGCCCAAACGCTCGACCTCGCCGCTGGGGGTATTCGTCTCGATCGTGATGGTGGTGGCCTATCACAAGGTCAACGAATACGGACAGGCGGCCGGAGCCCAGGGCCGCTTCTCGCCCGAGGTGATCCTGTGGGGTCCGTTCGTGATCTTCGCCGCGCTGATCCTGTGGATGTACTGGCGGGTCGCCTATGTGCCCGGCGGCCAGCCGATCGGCGCGCTTGAGAAATTCTTCGCGACGATCGCCAAGAAAGTCACCGCGCTGTGGAAGCGGCAGCGGCGCAAGGTCGGGACCGCCTGATGTTTGCCGGCATGTTCCCCTCACGCACCTTGACACTGTACCTGGTACGGCTGTTCGTCACCCGGATCCTGGGTGTCCTTCTGCTGCTCGTGCTGGTCTTGCAGATGCTCGACCTGCTGTCGGAAAGCGGCAAGATCCTGGCCGTACCGGGCAATGGCCAGGGCGAGATCTGGTATTACCTGTCGCTACGGGTGCCTCAGCTTATCGCCCGGTTCCTGCCCTATTCGGTGCTGCTGGCCACGCTGTTCACCTTCTGGCCGCTCAACCAGAACAGTGAAGTAATCGCGATGCGCGCGGCCGGGCTTTCCGCGCACCAGGTGCTGGCGCCGATGCTGCTGACCGCTGCCGTGATCAGCCTGGCCAGTTTCGTCTTCAACGAAACCGTGGTGACCCGCACTACCGGCACGCTCAAGCAGTGGAGCGCGCTCAAATATGCGCCGCTGCCCAAGGAAACCGGGATCAAGGCCAATGTCTATCTGCGCGACGGCACCGATATCCTGACCGCCACAAAAGTGACCGGCGAGGGCGATGCGATCGTCATGACCGGGGTGACCTGGTACCGCCGCGACAATGGCGGAATGGTGGTCGAACAGCTGCGCAGCGACCGCGCCAGCTATGCCGCACCCGGCTGGCGGCTGGAGAATCCGCGCCGCTTCGAGGTGCGCACTACCATGCAGCAGCAACTTGGCAGCCAGGTGGTAGGCACAGGGATTACTCCGGCGCAGGTGATGGTCGGCAAGGTCGATCCTGACGGCCAGAACGTGTTCGAACTCTATCGTTCAATCCAGGCGCTCAAGGCTTCCGGGCGCCGCACCAGCGAGCTTGAAGGCAAATGGTGGCACAAGTTCTCGGGCCCGCTATCGGCGCTGCTGATGCCGCTGCTCGGCTCGGTTGCGGCATTCGGCCTTGCCCGCTCGGGCCAGCTGCTGGTCCGCGCGATCGTCGGGATGGCGCTGGGCTTTGCCTATTTCGTGGTCGACAACGCCGCGCTGGCGATGGGCAACTTCGGCGGCTACCCGGCACTGGTTGCGGCCTGGGCTCCGTTCATGCTGTTCTATCTGGTCGGTGAGACCGTACTGGTCAGAACCGAGGAATAGAACTCAGTGCCGGACCATTGTGCTGCGCGCGATCTTGGCCAGCAGCGGCATGAAACCGGTGTAGCTGGCCTTATCAAAGGTCGAACCCGCCCCGAGATGCGCGCTGATCCGCCGGTGCGCCTCGCCCAGCGAGTGATAGGGCATCGAGGGCAGCAGGTGATGCGTCGCGTGATAACGCAGGCCGACCGGGGCCCACAGTGGAGCGAGCAGTTCGGGCGGCGGAACATTGACCGAATCAAGGTATTGCCCGGTCACTGTCATCGCCGCGCCATCGTTCTCCCACAAGTGCGCCACCAGGGTGCGGATCTGGTTGAGCACGGCCGTGGCCGAAACCACCGCGATTGCGATCAGCAGCGGGCGCCAGCCCCATACCTGAGTGCTCGCGAGCAGCGCCCACGACCAGACGAACACGCCCGCTTCCTGCCAGAATACCATCCGGGCAAAGTCACCCTCGGGCGGGCGGCGGCGGAAATCGGGGTTGATCGAGAGCGACGAGGCGCGCTCCCACACCAGCTTGCGCAGCGGGGGGATCACCAGCCCGAGCGGCACCAGCACGGCTGAGCGGATCAGCAGGCCGATCGGCAGCAGCGCCGCGATCAGGATGAAGGCCGGCAGCCGCCAAGGCTCCATCAGCGCCAGCGGCATATATTCCGGATCCTCCGCCGTACCATAGCGGGTCCGGGCGTGATGCAGGGTGTGCACCCCTTCGTACATGAACGAGGGCGTCAGCATCGGAATCCCGACCAATAGGTTCCAGACGAAACGGAAGCCCGGCAGCGCGGTCTTGTGGATATGGGTCAGCTCATGGATGAACAGCAGTGCACGGTAGAGCGTGAACACGCCGACAAGACCCGCCAGCCAGGCCTGCCAGCCGCTCAGCAGCACCGCACCGGCGATCCCGGCATAGCCGACCGCCGCCGAAACCAGCATGTCGGGCCAGTAGATCTCGGGCCGCGCAGCCGAAATATCGCGCGTCAGCTCGACCGCCGCGCGCAGCATTGCCATATCGTCGGGAATCGCCGACTTGGCCGGTGCGGCAGTAATGTTTTCCTGTACGGTCATTCGCAAAAGGGTCCGTGTGGTGGGCACATGCCGATCCATCGGCTTGACAATGTGGCTATGGCAAACGCAGGTCGCATTGACCCTGAACAAAGGCAGCATCGTGGCAGAACCCGAGATAATTGTCGCACCCGTGGCGGGCAAGGCCGACCTCAACGCTTTTATCGATCTTGCTTATCGGTTGAACCGATCCGATCCGAGCTGGGTGCCGCCATTGCGCAACGAAGTGGCCGAGCTGCTCAACCCGGCCAAGAACCCGTTCTTTGAGCACGCCGATGTGCAGTTGTTCCTGGCCCGCCGCGGCGATGCCGTCGTCGGGCGGATTTCCGCGCACATCGATCACCTGGCGACCGCGATGGACCCGGCCCAGGGCATGGGCCCGAGCACCGGCAACTGGGGCCTGCTCGAGGCCGAGGATCAGGCGGTGGCCGCGGCCCTGATCGCGCGGGCCGAGCAATGGCTGAGGGAAAAGGGCATGACCCGCGTGCTCGCCCCGCTGTCGATGTCGATATGGGAGGAACCCGGCCAGCTGACCAAGGGCTTCGATCACCCGCCTACAGTAATGATGGGCCACCAGCCGGAACGCTATCAGCATTATATCGAGGCGCTGGACTATGTCCCGGCCAAGCTGCTGCGAACCTATGACCTCAATATCATCAAGCCTTTCCCGCCGCTGATCGAGCGGATCGTCCAGTCGGGCGAACGCAATTCCAAGATCCGGGTGCGCAATGTCGACAAGGCGAAGTTCGATGCTGAAGCCGCGATCATCCTGCACATCCTCAACGATGCCTGGTCCGACAATTGGGGTTTCGTGCCCTTCACCGACCGCGAAATCGCCTATGCCGGCAAGAAGTTCAAACCGATCGTCCGCGAAGACCTGATCCAGATCGCCGAGTACGAGGGCGAGCCGGTGGCCTTCATGATGACCCTGCCCAACCTCAACGAGCAACTGATC
Organism: Novosphingobium sp. UBA6272; assembly: GCF_002440635.1. Lineage (GTDB taxonomy): Bacteria > Pseudomonadota > Alphaproteobacteria > Sphingomonadales > Sphingomonadaceae > Novosphingobium. The sequence goes on from NZ_DJUW01000028.1 coordinate 193,434, forward strand.
GGGATGGGAGGCAGTCTGTTCCCATTCAATTGGGCCAAGCTGTTGTGGTGGTTGCGCAAACCCGCGACCAAGACCATGCGGGTGCCGCTCATGGGCGTGCTCAAGAAGCACCAGGGCAGTCGCCTCGCCAGCCAACTGGCCTTCATGATGATCGAGAACATCCGCCGCAATGCGGTGAGCCGCTATGGCGCCACGCGCGGCGAGATCGGCTGGGTGCTCGATGACAATCAAGGCATGAACGCCATCGCCGATGCGATCGAGAGCAAGGTCAACAAGGAATACACAATCTACGAGAAGAGGTTGTAGGTTTGTCCGGCTGACGCCAGTGCGGACAGGCATCCGCCTGTCCTTTGCAACACCAGCCCGCGCTCCCGGCCCAACCACCCGTTAAAGGTTACCCTGTGGGTGGTTGGGCCGGGGGCGCGGGCTGGTGTTGCAAGCCAATCGCGGAGGCGATTGGCGTACCAGGCAAAGACTCCTATTCCCGATCCACTGCCGAAGTCACCGCCACGTCCATCGTCACATTGCCGAGCGTACGCATGATATCGGGCAGCATCTCGACCGCGACCAGCAGCGCCAAGGGCGCAATCGGCACCCCCATGGCGTTGGCGATAGGCCCGACCGAGATCACGAAACTGATTGTTCCGGGCAGCGAGACCGAGCTCAGAGAGACGAGGAAGGCGACGAACACCCCTGCCGCCAGGGCCGCCGTCGATAACGGCGTTCCGGTCAGGTGCGCGGCATAGATCGCGACGCCCATGTTCATCGCCGGGCTGGTCGCGCGGAAGATCGCCACCGCGAGCGGCAGGGTGAAGTCGGCGGTCGCCTCGCGCACGCCCAGCCGCCGCGTCGCGGCCAGCATGGCCGGCAGGCTGGCGAGCGAGGACTGGGTCGAGATCGCCACCGCATTGACCGGCAGCATCGCCCGGGCAAAGTCGACCAGCCGCCGTCCGCCCAGCGTCGCCGCCACGACATAGCCCGCCAGCAGCACCACAAAGCCGGCCGCGCTGACCACCACGATGTAGTGCGCCAGCGCCCCGATCGCGTCGGCTCCGGTCTGCGCGCCGAGCGACACCGCGAGGCCAAACACGCCGAGCGGGGCGAGCATCAGCACCCAGCCGACGATCACCATCATCGCCCCGGCCAGCCCTTCGAAAAAAGTCATCACCGCCTGGCGCTGCGCCGCGCCGATCCGGGTCAGCGCCAGCGCAAACAACGAAGCGAAGATCACCACCGGCAACATCGCGCCGCCGGCTGCGGCTGCGAAAATGTTCTCCGGCATCATTGCGTTCAGGATATCGGCAACGCCCGGCACCTTGCCGGCATCGGCAGGCCCGCCGCTGAGCGCCGCGACCGCCTTTTCCGGGACCGGAAACATGGCCAGCAGCGCCGGAACCAGCAACGCCGACATGGTTCCGGCCGCCAGCAAGACCATCACGAACAGGCCGACCGCGCGGCGCGCCAGATGCCCGCCGCCTGCCGCAGCCAGGGTCTGCGAGATCCCGGTCACCACCAGGCCGATTACCAGCGGCAGGATCGTCAGTTGCAAGGCGCGCAGCCACAGGCTGCCCATCGGCCCGGCCACGGCCAGCAGCGAATCAAGCGCCGGAGTGCCCTTGAGCAGGATCGCCGCGACGAAACCCAGCACCAGCGCGGCAAAGGTCAGCAAGGCGGGCACGCGGATTTCCGGAAAGGCGCCGGCCGCCGGTTGCTCTGTCATCGATGCTCCCCGAAACTGTTTCTGGGGCGTGACTTTAGCGCCGCAAACCGACATAGCAATTTCTTGAAGCTTCACCTGTTACGGGACGCCCATGGGACGCAACTATTTCGGCACGGACGGGATCCGGGGCAAGACCAATGCGGGGGTGATGACCGCCGCCGTGGCGATGAAGGTCGGCCAGGCCGCCGGCACCCGCTTTCTGCGCGGCAAGCATCGCCACCGGGTGGTAATCGGCAAGGATACGCGGCTTTCGGGCTACATGATCGAGAATGCGCTGGTCGCCGGCTTCACCAGCGTGGGGATGGACGTGGTGCTGACCGGGCCGCTGCCGACTCCGGCAATCGCCATGCTGACCCGCGAACTGCGCGCCGACGTTGGCGTGATGATCTCGGCCAGCCACAACCCCTATGAGGACAACGGGATCAAGCTGTTCGGCCCCGATGGCTTCAAGCTGTCCGACGAAGACGAACTGGCGATCGAGGCGATGCTGGGCCAGGACCTGGCGCTAGCCCCCGCGGCCGAGATCGGCCGGGCGCGCCGGATCGAGGATGCGCGCGGGCGCTATATCCACGCGGTCAAGGGTTCGCTGCCCGACGACGTCCGGCTCGACGGGCTGAAGATCGTGGTCGATTGCGCCAATGGCGCGGCCTATCAGGTTGCGCCTTCGGCGATGTGGGAACTGGGCGCGGAAGTGATCGCGGTCGGGGTTCAGCCCAACGGCGTGAACATCAACGACAAGTGCGGCTCCACCCATCTGGCGCTGATCAAGGAGACCGTGGTTGCCAGCGGGGCTGACATCGGCATCGCGCTGGATGGCGACGCCGACCGGCTGATCGTGGTCGATGAAAAGGGCCAGACCGTCGATGGCGACCAGATCATGGCGCTGATCGGCACGCAACTGGCGGCGCGCGGTGCCTTGCGCGGCGGCGGGGTGGTAGCGACCGTCATGTCCAACCTCGGGCTTGAACGCTTCCTCGCCGGGCAGGGCCTGACGCTGGAGCGGACCAAGGTTGGTGACCGCCACGTGCTTGAAAAGATGAAGGCCGATGGCTTCAATCTGGGCGGCGAGCAATCGGGCCACATGATCCTGCTCGATCACGGCACCACCGGCGATGGCACCGTGGCGGCGCTGCAGGTGCTGGCCGCGCTGGTCCAATCGGGCAAGAAGGCGAGCGAGCTGCTCCACCTGTTCGATCCCGTGCCGCAGCTTTTGAAGAACGTCCGCTTTGCCGGTGGGAAGCCGCTCGACAATGACCGGGTCAAGGCGGTGATTGCCGAGGCCGAGGCGGCGCTGATCGGCAAGGGCCGCCTGGTGATCCGCCCATCGGGCACCGAACCAGTGATCCGGGTGATGGCTGAAGGCGACGATGGAAAGCAGGTCGAACAGGTCGTCGATGCGATCTGCGACGCGGTAAAGGAAGCAGCCGATGCTTGAGATGCGCCCCGATTGCGAAAGGTGCGGCACCGATCTGCCGGCCGAACAGCCCGGTGCCTTCATCTGCAGCTTCGAATGCACCTTCTGCACCGAATGTGCTGATCTGCTGGACGAGCGCTGCCCCAACTGCGGCGGCGAACTGATGGACCGGCCGAGCCGGGCGAAGCATCTGCATGCCAAGCACCCGCCCAGCACCGTCCGCAAGTTCAAGGGATAATGCCCCCGCCCCGCATCCTTGTCATTGCCGGGTCCGACAGTTCCGGCGGCGCGGGCATCCAGGCCGATATCAAGACCATCACCATGATCGGTGGTTACGCGATGACCGCGATCACCGCGATCACCGCGCAGAACACGCTGGGCGTCACAGCGGTGGAAGTGCTGTCTCCCGAATTGATCGCAGCACAGATCGATGCCTGCGTCAGCGATATCGGGGTCGATGCGGTCAAGATCGGGATGCTGGGCTCGCCCGCGATCGCCGCCGTGGTGGCCGAGCTGCTGGAGGCGCTGAGCGTGCCGGTGGTGTTCGATCCGGTAATGATCGCGACCAGCGGCGCGGCTTTGGCCGATTCGGCGACGATCGCCGGATTTGAGCGCCTTATGCAGCTGGCCATTCTGACCACCCCCAACGTCTCTGAACTGGAAGCTTTGGGCGGCCACGAGGGAATGCAGGCCCGCCGCATCGCCTACCTCGCCAAGGGCGGCGATGCAGAAGGCGAGCGGGTGGAGGACGCGCTGGTCCTGCCCGGAGAGGCGCCGCACGTCATGGCCGCAACGCGAATCCACACCCGCCACACCCACGGCACCGGCTGCACGCTGTCCAGCGCAATCGCAACCTATCTCGGCAAGGGCCTGCCGCTCCCCGAAGCGGTTGACCGGGCCCGGCTGTTCGTCCGCTCCGCGCTGCGCGCCGCGCCCGGCTTCGGCGCCGGGCACGGCCCGCTGGGGCATACCGAAGCGCGCGGCTAATCCAGCGCGTAGAACTCGCGGATCACGGCCCAGGCCTCCTCGGCAGTCTCCACCCGGTGGAACAGCTTGAGGTCGTCCGGGTTGATCACCCCTTCCTCGGCGAGCGCCTCGAAATTGACCACCCGGTCCCAGAACGCCTGGCCGAACAGCAGGATCGGGATCGGCTTCATCTTGCCGGTCTGGATCAGGGTCAGCAGTTCAAAGAATTCGTCGAAGGTTCCGAACCCGCCCGGGAACACGGCAACCGCCTTTGCTCGCAGCAGGAAGTGCATCTTGCGCAAGGCGAAATAGTGGAACTGGAAGGCCAGCCGCGGGGTGACGTAGAGGTTGGGCGCCTGCTCGTGCGGAAGGACAATATTGAGCCCGATAGTCTCGGCCCCAGCCTCGACCGCGCCGCGGTTGGCCGCTTCCATGATCGATGGCCCGCCGCCCGAGCAGACCACGAACTGACGCATGCCCTGCTCAACGATGTTGCAGCTGCTGGCGATGTGGGCAAGCTCGCGGGCGATGTCATAGTACTTGGCGTTGGCGGCAAGCCGCTCGGCCACGGCCTTGCGCTCGGGCGGAGCATTGGCAACCAGTTCCGCCGCCGTTTCGGGCGAAGGAATCCGCGCCGAGCCATAGCAGACCAGGGTCGAGCCAATATTGGCCTCGTCCAGCAGCATTTCGCATTTCAGCAGTTCGAGCTGGAACCGGACCGGCCGCAATTCCTCGCGCAGGAGGAAGTCGGTATCGCGAAAGGCCAGCTTGTAGGCCGGGCTGCGGGTTTGCGGGGTGGAGTGATCCTGCGATTCGACAAAGCCTGCTTCCTGCTCGGCCTTGTAGAAGCGGCGACGATGGAGCCGCTTTTCCTTTTCTTCTTCTGTCATTGCCTTCTTTTCGCTGGTTCCGGCACCGCTGTCAAAGCAGAACGCCAATCAGCGCCGTGGCCGCGTTTGCTGCAGGACGGGGTCTGGTTCTTACGAGGGGGAATTGGATGCCCGACAAGGATTCGAACCTTGATTGACGGAGTCAGAGTCCGCTCTCTTACCATTAGAGGATCGGGCAATCAGGGGCGTGCCTCTAGTGCCGCCGCGCCGCCCCGTCAAGCGCGCGAAGCGCCCTGCCCTTGCCCTGCTGCGCCGAGAGGTATAGCATCGCCTTCAGGTACCCGCCGCAACGGCCGGGAAAACGATAAAGAGTGCAGTGAACATGGCGGACAACCCTCCGCCGCCAGGTGGTTACGATGGGCCAGGTGCCCGCGAGGATTCCGGCAAGCCCGCAGCGGCTGACCATGCGAATCCGTGGAATGACCGCCAAGGTGGCCCCGGCCGGCCCCAATCGGGCCTGTGGCAGCAAGTGCAGCGCGCCCTTCCGTTCCATCGACAGGCCTTCGCAGCGATCGATCTTGGCACCAACAATTGCCGCTTGCTGATTGCCCGCCCCCAGGGAGAAAACTTCGTGGTGGTCGATGCCTTCAGCCGGGTCGTGCGATTGGGCGAAGGTCTGGCGCAGACCGGACGGCTGAGTGATGCCGCGATGGACCGGGCACTGGGTGCGCTCCACATCTGCGCCGACAAGCTTAAGCGCCGCAATGTCCACCTTGCCCGCTCGGTCGCGACCGAGGCCTGCCGCCGGGCCGAGAACGGAGCGGACTTCATCCAGCTGGTACGCGAGGAAACCGGCATCCTGCTCGACATAATCAGCGCAAAGGAAGAGGCCCGCCTGGCCGTGCTGGGCTGCCACCTGCTGCTCGAAGCCGGCGAAGGGCCGGCGGTGGTCTTCGATATCGGTGGCGGCTCGACCGAACTGGTTCTGGTCGAAACCCGCCCCGATGCGCCGCCACTGATCCATGACTGGCAGAGCGTGCCCTGGGGCGTCGTCTCGCTAACCGAAAGCTGCATGGCCGAACCTGCCGATGAAGCCGGCCGCGCAGCCCGCTATGCCCAGATGTGCGACCTGGTGCGCGGCAGCCTGGCCCCTTTCGCAGAGCGCGCGGCGGCCTGGCTGGCAGCGCGTGACGGCACCGATCAACCGCGCCTGCTTGGCACCAGCGGCACGGTCACGACCCTGGCCAGCCTGCATCTGGAGCTGCCGCAATACGATCGCAGCGCTGTTGACGGGTTGATCGTTCAGTCCGATTCGATGCGCGTGCTGTGCCAGTCGCTGGCCGCCATGCCGCCCGAGCAGCGCCGGGCCCAGCCCTGCATCGGCCGCGAGCGGTCCGACCTGGTGGTGGCTGGTTGCGCAATCCTTGAAGTGATACTCGACCTTTGGCCCGCCGACCGGCTCGGCGTGGCCGATCGCGGAATTCGCGAAGGAATCCTGCGCGGCCTGATGGCCTCAGGCGGGGCCGGCGACCGCGCCCGCGCGGCGATCCGCCGAATCAAGCAGGGTGCAGCATGAGCCGGTCCGGGAAAGATCCGCACGAGCGACTGCGCACCGCCAAAAAGCGCAGCACCAGCTCGGCCCGTTGGCTGACCCGTCAGCTCAACGATCCTTACGTCAAGCAGGCAAAGGCCGAAGGCTGGCGCAGCCGAGCCGCTTTCAAGCTGATCGAGCTCGACGAGAAATACAGCCTGCTCAAAGGCGCCCGCCGGGTGGTCGACCTTGGCATTGCTCCAGGCGGCTGGGCCCAGGTCGTGCGCAAGCGCAACCCCAAGGCGGCGGTGGTCGGGATCGATCTGCTCCCCACCGATCCGATCCCGGGGGTCACTATCTTCCAGATGGACTTTATGGCTGATGAGGCCCCGGCAGCACTGACCGAGGCATTGGACGGCCCGCCCGATCTGGTGATCTCCGACATGGCCGCCAACACCGTCGGCCACAAGCAGACCGACCACCTGCGGACCATGGGCCTGGTCGAGACCGCCGCCGACTTCGCGATCCAGCACCTCAGTCCTGGCGGAGCCTTCGTCGCCAAGGTCCTGGCCGGCGGGACCGACACCGAATTGCTGGCCTTGCTCAAGCAGCACTTCACCACCGTCAAACACGGCAAGCCGCCCGCGAGCCGCAAGGACTCGTCGGAATGGTACGTGATCGCGCAAGGCTTCAAGGGTTGAGCGTCTATCCGCCCAACTGAGGTGAAGTCTCCCCTCCCCGGCGGGGAGGGGTTGGGGGTGGGGGCTCCAACCTGGCCCGGCCCCCCATCCCAACCCTTCCCCCGGGGGAAGGGCTTTCTTTAGGCCCATCCCGTCAGCTTGATCCCATGGGAGCGCCCCAAACGAAGAGGGCGGAGCCTTGCGGCCCCGCCCCTTCGTGCTTCCTGGCAGGCGGCCTTACTTGACGCTCTTCAGGTAGGCGATGATATTGGCGCGTTCCTGGGCGTCGGAGAGACCCGCGAAGGACATCTTGGTGCCCGGGGCGAACTTGGCCGGATCGGTCAGCCAGGCGTCCATGGTCGCTTCATCCCACTTGCCGCCCTTGGCCTTGAGCGCATCGGAGAACGCATAGCCGCCGCGGCCCTGGGCCACGCCTTCGCCCATCACGCCAGCCAGGTTCGGGCCGATCCCGTTGGGACCACCGGGAGTGGCATTGTGGCAGGCAGCGCACTTGGCAAAGCTCTTCTGCCCCTTGGCGGCATCGCCGACGACGGCAGCAGCTTCAGGCGCGGCACCGGCAGCCGGAGCCTCAGGCACGGCCGGCAGCGGCAGATTCGAACCCTTCGAGTTGAGGTAAACAATCAGGTTCGCGCGTTCCTGCGGATCGGACAGCCCAGCGAAGCTCATCTTGGTGCCGGGCGCAAAGGCCGAGGGGCTGGTCAGCCACGCGTTCATGCTGGCCCAGTCCCACTTGCCGCCCTTGCCCTTGAGTGCTTCGGAGAAGGCAAAGCCGCCGCGGCCCTGACCCATGCCTTCACCCATCACGGCGTAGAGGTTCGGCCCGAGGCCGTTGGCTCCGCCCTGATCGATGGTGTGGCAGCTGGCGCACTTGGCAAAGGTCTTTTCGCCCTTGGCCATGTCGGCCTTGGCGAGGAAGGCCTCGAACGGGGTCGCATCGGCTCCGCCTTCGCCTTCCTGGACGACACCGGCAATCTCATAGCCCATCTTTTCGGGCCGCTGTTCCTTGCCGGCATGGAAATAGCGCGAGCTGACGGCCGAGAGGCCGAGCAGGACGATACCGGAAAACAGCGTCCACCCGGCAATGGTGTTGAAACGGTCTGACATATTGTGCCCCGTTGGGAATCCGCCTTAGGAGTTTCGCGGGCCGCTCTAGTGTCGCGTCGCGCTGTGCGCAAGGGGCATTGCAGCAAGGCAATTTGCAGCCTAGCCACTGTCCCCATGTTTTCATCGCTGCTGATCGCCAACCGGGGCGAAATCGCCTGCCGGATCATCCGTACCGCCCGCCAGATGGGGATCCGCACGGTCGCGGTCTATTCCGATGCCGATGCGCGTGCGCTTCACGTCCGCCAGGCCGATGAGGCCGTGCACATCGGCCCCAGCCCGGCGCGCGAAAGCTATCTGGTCGGCGAAAAGATCATCGCCGCCGCCAAGGCCAGCGGGGCCGAAGCGATCCATCCGGGCTATGGCTTCCTGTCAGAGAATGCCGATTTCGCCCGCGCGGTTATCGCCGCCGGGCTGATCTGGGTCGGCCCCCGGCCGGAATCGATCGAGGCGATGGGCCTGAAGGACGCCGCCAAGAAGCTGATGGCCGAGGCCGGGGTGCCGGTGACGCCCGGTTACATGGGTGAGAACCAGGACCCGGACTTCCTGGCCGGGCAGGCAGCGGCGATCGGCTATCCGGTGCTGATCAAGGCGGTGGCCGGCGGCGGCGGCAAGGGCATGCGGCGGGTCGATGCCGCCGAGGACTTCGCCGATGCACTCGCTTCATGCCAGCGCGAGGCGGCGGCAAGTTTCGGCAACGCGCATGTGCTGATCGAGAAATACATCCTCTCCCCCCGCCACATCGAGGTGCAGGTGTTCGGCGACAGCCACGGCAATGTCGTCCACCTGTTCGAACGCGATTGCAGCCTCCAGCGCCGCCACCAGAAGGTGATCGAGGAAGCCCCCGCGCCGGGGATGGACGAAGCAACTCGCACCGAACTCTGCGCCGCCGCCGTTCGCGCGGCCAAGGCAGTCGATTACGAGGGCGCCGGGACGATCGAATTCATCGCCGACGCCAGCCAGGGCCTGCGCGCCGACCGGATCTGGTTCATGGAAATGAACACCCGCCTGCAGGTGGAGCACCCGGTGACCGAGGAGATCACCGGCGTCGATCTGGTCGAATGGCAACTCCGCGTCGCCAGCGGCGAACCGCTGCCGCTGCAGCAGGACGAACTCAGCATCAACGGCTGGGCGATGGAAGCGCGGCTCTATGCGGAAGACCCGGCGAAGGGGTTTTTGCCGAGTGTGGGGCGTTTGGAGCACTTCTACCTGCACGACGAAGAACGGATTGAAACCGGTGTCGAGCCAGGAGATTTCATCTCCCCTTTCTATGATCCGATGATCGCCAAGATCGTGACACGTGGGGCCGACAGAGAAGAAGCACGCCTTGCATTGATGCGGACGATCTCGAAGTCCTTTGCCGCTCCGATCAGAACCAACAGCGGCTTCCTTTTCGCGTGTTTGGCAAGCCCGACTTTTGCAAGCGGCCAGATTACCACTGGTTTCATCGGCGAATCGCAAGATTCTCTGATGCCTCCGACCAAGCCAAGTCCAGCGGCTACGAACCAGGCCGCCGCCGCTTTGCTTGCTGCCCGCTCGGAGTTTGGAGGTATCGACTCCGAAAACGCTCCGGCTGGGCTCCAAAATTTTCGCCTGAATGCGCCATTTGACGAACAGCTGCGCATGGAAAGTCGAGGGGTAGTCGTGCTTGGAAACGCTGCTCAGTCGGCGGGCAGTTTTCCTGAGACTGGACCTTTCTACACCGCGCTAGCGGACGGAGCCGTGGTCGTTACCGAGTTTGGTGAGGCCTTTGTGTTCATTGCTCCACCCGCCATCCGCAGCACCGGCCACCACTCAGCACACGACGGCGATATCCTCTCCCCCATGCCGGGCAAGGTCATCGCGGTCGAAGTTGCCCAAGGGCAGGCCGTTACAAAAGGCCAGAAGCTGCTGACTCTGGAAGCGATGAAGATGGAACACACGCTGACCGCGCCGTTCGATGGCACGGTGGCCGAGCTGAACGCCGAGCCCGGCGCACAGGTTCAGGTCGAGGCGCTGCTGGCGCGGATCGAGGTAAGCGAATGAGCGGTACCACGCAAATCCTCCCCCTTGGGGGAGGGGGACCATCCGCAGGATGGGGGAGGGGTTCGCGCGGTGATCGCGACTTGGCCGGCAAAGCCCGGATCACCCGCCTGTACCCCTCCACCAGCTTCGCTGGTCCCCCTCCCCGTAGCGGGGAGGATGCATGACCTGGAAGCCTGAGGTCGAGGAACTGCGCCAGCGCCGCAAGCTGGCCGAGCAGATGGGCGGCTCCGAAAAGGTCGCGCGGCAGCATGGGCGCGGCAAGCTGGATGCGCGGGCGCGGATCAAGGGCCTGGTTGATCCCGGATCATTTCGCGAGATCGGCAAGATCGCCGGCAAGGGCCAATATGACGAAAACGGCGAGCTGCGCGATCTCGCCCCCAGCAACCTGATCTTCGGCCGGGCCGATATCGAAGGCCGCCCGGTGGTGGCGAGCGCCGACGATTTCACCGTGCGCGGCGGGGCCGCCGATGCGGCGATCCGGCGCAAGTTCGAACAGTGCGAGATGATGGCCCACAGCCTCAAGATTCCGCTGATCCGGATGATCGACGGCACCGGCGGGGGCGGCTCGGTCAAGACGCTGGAGATGGTCGGGGCGACATACGTCCCCGCGGTTCCCGGCTGGGGCGACGTGGTCAAGAACCTTGAGAGCGTGCCGGTCGTCGCACTGGCGCTTGGCCCCACGGCGGGGCTCGGCGCGGCGCGGGTGGTGGCGAGCCACTATTCGATCATGGTCAAGGGCCTCAGCCAGCTGTTCGCCGCCGGGCCCGCCGTGGTCGAGGCGATCGGCGAGGCGAGCGACAAGGAGAGCCTGGGCGGTTCGATCATCCACACCCGCAACGGCGTGGTCGACGAGGAAGTCGCCAGCGAGGCCGAGGCCTTTGCCCAGGCCCGGCGCTTCCTGTCCTACCTGCCCAGCGCGGTCGGCCAGCTCGCCCCGCGCACCGCGAATAGCGACCCGGTCGACCGCAAGGACCCATCGCTGATCAGCCTGGTGCCGAAAGAGGCCAAGCAGGTCTATTCGATGCGCAAGTTGCTGAACGCCGCGTTCGACAAGGGCTCGGTCTTCGAAATGGGCAAGCAATGGGGCCGCGCCGCGATCACCGCCTTCGCCCGGCTCGATGGCTGGCCGGTCGCGGTGGTGGCCAGCGACCCCAGCTTCCTCGGTGGATCGTGGGAAGCCAAGACCAGCGAGAAAGTCGAACGCTTCATCAAGCTGGCCGACCAGTTCCGCCTGCCGGTGGTCCATCTGGTCGACAACCCCGGGTTCATGATCGGGCGCGAGGCCGAGATGACCGGGACGATCCGCTATGGCGTCCAGGCGATGAACGCGATCTACAAGGCCACCGTGCCGCTGTGCTCGGTGGTGGTCCGCCGCGCCTATGGTATCGCCGGATCGGCGATGAGCAACGCCGAGACCTTTCAATACCGCTTCGCCTGGCCCAGCGGCGACTGGGGTAGCTTGCCGATCGAAGGCGGGATCGAGGTGGCCTACAAGAGCGAGATCGAGGCGGCCGAAGACCCCGTGGCGCACCTTTCCGCGATTCGCGACCGGCTCAACCGCGTACGCAGCCCGTTCCGCACCGCCGAGATGTTCGGGATCGAGGATATCATTGATCCGCGCGAGACCCGGCCCCTGCTGTGCGAGTTCGCTGATCTGGCCTGGAAAGCGCTGGGGGCGACTCCATAAGATCCTCTCCATTTTGCGCAGCCAGATGGGGAGGGCCTCAGGAGGCCAGGTACTTCTCCAGCTCCGCAGCCTGCTCCTTGCTCAGCCGCAGTCCCAGCTTGGTCCGGCGCCACAGCACGTCCTCGGCGCTGGCCGCCCATTCCTCGGCGACGAGGTAATCGACCTCGGCCTGGCGCAGCCCGCCGCCGAAATCGCGGCCTTGCGGGCGCTCCAACCAGATCCGCGCGCGGGTGCCATAGGCGCGAGCGATCCGGTCGGCGTCCTCTTCGTTAAGGAAGGCGAAGTCCCGGCGGAGGCCCGCCTTCAGCGCCTCGATCCCGTCGATCGCAAAGTCCCCGCCGGGCAGCGGCATATCGCGGGTCCAGCCCTTGCCGCTGAGCGCGGGAAGCCGCCGCGCCATCAGGTCGACCGCTTCTTCGGCAAGGTGGCGATAGGTCGTGATCTTGCCGCCATAGACCGACAGCAAGGGCGCCCCGGCTGCCGCATCGGACAGGTCGAGCCGGTAGCCGCGTGTCGCCGCCTCGGGCTTGCCGCTGTTGTCACTGACCAGCGGGCGCACCCCGGAATAGGTCCAGACCACGTCGGCCGGGGTAACGTGTTTGGAGAAGTAACGGCTGGCCCCGTCGCACAGATAGGCAATTTCCTCGGCGCTGGCCTCGACCTTGTCGAGCGAAGCATCATGATCGACATCGGTGGTGCCGATCAGGGTGAACTGCCGCTCATAGGGGATCGCGAAGAAGATCCGTCCGTCGGGCAGCTGGAAGAAATAGGAATAGTCGTGATCGAACATCTTCGGCACGACGATGTGGCTGCCGCGGACCAGCCGCATCGCATAGTCGGGCGTTTCGCCGACCAGCGTTTCCACCTCGAGAACCCTTGGCCCTGCCGCATTGACCAGCGCGCGGGCGTGGAACGTCTCGTTCCCGGCCTCGATCCGCCACAGCCCATCCTCGCGTCGTGCTCCGGTGACGCGGGTGCGGGTGCGGACCGCCGCGCCGTGTTCGACCGCGTCCCTGGCGTTCAGCACCACCAGCCGGGCATCGTCGACCCAGCCGTCGGAATATTCGAACCCGGTCGAGAACCCGCCCTTGAGCGGACCGCCCGCGGCATGGTGGCGCAGATCGACCGTGCGGGTGGCCGGAAGGCGCTTGCGCCCGCCGATGTGGTCATAGAGGAACAGCCCCAGGCGTAGCAGCCAGCGCGGGCGCAGGCCTTCGACATAGGGCAGAACGAAGCGCATCGGGTGGATGATGTGCGGCGCGATCCGCCACAGCGCCTCGCGCTCGCTGAGCGCCTCGCGGACCAGGCCGAATTCGTAATGCTCAAGATAGCGCAGTCCGCCGTGGATCAGCTTGGTCGAGGCCGAACTGGTCCCCTGGGCTAGGTCGCCGCCTTCAAGCAGCAAAACCTTCGCCCCGCGACCTGCCGCATCGCGCGCGATCCCCGCGCCGTTCACGCCGCCGCCGATCACTGCAAGGTCGTAGATCTCGCTCATGTTCGTCAATGCACTCCCGGATCAGCCACAGGCCGCGCCTGACCCGGTGGAGTCAAGCGGCGGAACAAGCGTCCATTCTCGCTGTAAAGGACCAGGACCAGCGCGAGCAAGCCGCCAGCCAGCAGCGCGGTGGCAAGCGGGCGCGCGGTGCCATCGAACGACTGGCCGATCGCCCCGCCAAGCAGCGACGACAGCACCGAACGTGTAAACATCTGCACCGAAGCGGCGGCACCGGCGATCCGTCCGAACGGCTGGAGCGAGATCGAAGTGAAATTGGCCCCCATCAAGGCACACAAACACATCTGCGCGGCCATCATCAGGGCGAATTGGCCAAGCGTTTCATCGCCGGCATAGGCGCGTGACACCTGCAATGCGGCCAGAGCGATGAAAGCCAGCAGCGCGCTGTGCGAAACCCGCCGCGCACCAAACCGTTCGACGATGCGCGAATTGACCAGGTTGGCCATCGCCATGCACCCCGCCATGCCCGCAAAATAGAGCGGAAAGGCCTGCCCAGCACCGAAATGCTCGGCAACCAACTGCTGCGAGCTGTTGAGAAAGCCGAACAACCCGGCCCAGACCAGGCCACTGGCGAGAACATAACCGATCGACGCGCGATTGCTGAGTGCCGTACCCATGTTGATTGCGATGCGCCGCGGTCGGATCTCTTGCCGGTTCGCGGGATCAAGCGTTTCGGAAAGCCGCAGCCAGACCCAGCTTGATACTGCAACCGCGAGCACCGCGGTCAGTCCGAAAATCCAGCGCCATCCGGCAAATTGCAATACGGCCTGGCCGAAACTCGGTGCCAGAACCGGCACGATCATAAACACCAAGGCTGTGGTCGACAGCATCCGCGCCATTCTGTCACCCTCGTGGCAATCGCGAACGATCGCGCTGGGCATGACGGTAAGCCCCGCGCTGCCCAAGGCCTGGATACCGCGCAGCACCAGCAATGTCGTAAAATCCTGCACAAGCGCGCAGGCAAGCGCGAGTACGGTGTAGATTGCCAGGGCTCCGAACAGCACCGGTCGCCGTCCAAAGCGGTCGGCCAGAGCGCCAGGCAGCAAGGCCCCGATCGCCGATCCGAACAGGTAGACACCGATCACCAGTTGCCGGTGGTTGGGATCGGTTGAGCCTAGTTCCGCAGCTATGGTTCCCAGCGCCGGCAGCATCGAATCGATGCTGAGGGCCTGCAGCGCCATCAGCGAGGCCATCATCACGATGAACTCACGCTCGCCCAGTGGCGGACGGGAAGGAGTGGAGCCGGGGCTGGACATGGCAGCGCCATGGCCGCAACCAGCCCCGCTGGCCAGTGCATTTTCGTCACAGTCCTATTCGCGCTATCGTCAGGTCATGGCACAGGACGACGCAGATTCGGACGATCAGACTTCCGAGGCAAATGGCCTGCGCAAGATCATCCACGTCGATATGGACGCCTTCTACGCCAGCGTCGAACAGCGCGATGAGCCCGAACTGCGCGGCAAACCGGTCGCGGTTGGCGGCGATGGACCGCGCGGGGTGCTCACCACCTGCTCCTATGAGGCGCGCAAATTCGGCTGCCGATCCGCCATGCCCTCGGTCACCGCCAAGCGGCTTTGCCCGCAGCTGATCTTCCGCCGCCCGCGCTTCGCGGTCTACACCGCAATCTCCCGCCAGATCCGCGAGATATTCCTGGATTACACGCCCCTGGTGGAGCCGCTCAGCCTGGACGAGGCCTTCCTCGACGTTACCGACGACCTCAAGGGGATCGGCTCCGCGACCCGCATCGCCGAACTGATCCGCGCCCGGATCAAGGCCGAAACCGGGCTGACCGCCAGCGCCGGGGTTTCCTACAACAAGTCCCTCGCCAAGCTGGCGAGCGACCGGAACAAGCCCGACGGGCTCTGCGTGATCCGCCCCGGCGAAGGCGCGCAGTTCGTCGCCGGCCTTCCGGTCCGGCGGTTCTTCGGGATCGGCCCGCGCGGCGCGGAAAAGATGGCTGCACTGGGGATCGAGAGCGGCGCCGACCTGCGCGACAAGGATATTCATTTCCTGCGCCAGCACTTCGGCAGCCAGGCCGACTACCTCTACCGCGCGGCGCGGGGGATCGACCTGCGCCGGGTCAAGGCCAACCGCGCACGCAAGTCGCTGGGGGCAGAGCGCACGCTCGACAAGGACATCTCATCGGGCTCGGCGCTGCGCGAGGTACTCGAACGGATCATCGCGATCACCTGGGAGCGGATCGAGAAGGCCGAGGCCAAGGGCCGGACCGTGACGCTGAAGCTGAAGCACAAGGATTTCACCGGCCTGACCCGCGCCCGCAGCCTGGCCCGGCCGGTCGCGAGCCTGGCCGAGTTCTCGAAAATCGGGCACGATCTGCTCGACGAAGTGCTGCCGCTGGCCCAGCCGGTACGGCTGGTCGGGCTGACGCTGTCGGCGCTGGAAGAGGACGAGCCCGAGGCTCCGGCTCTGGTCGGCGGCGCGGCGCAGGGCTCCTTGCCGTTCTAGGCTTACTCCGCCCGGGCCGCCGCCAGCCACTCCTTCATTCGTGCCGCGAGCATCGGCGATAACCGCTCGGGCAAGGCATCTGGCGCGAAGAAGGCCAGTTCGATCACCTCGCGTCCGTCGCCCTTGGGGGTCCCGGTGGCCAGTCCGGTGACGAGGTGGACGCGGTTGACCGTGCCGTAGAGCGGTTCCTCGACGACGGTGAATAGCCGCGCCTGATCGAGATTACAGGAACACTCCTCCTGCAATTCGCGCAAGGCGGCCTCCAAGGGATCCTCGCCGCGCCCGATTCCGCCGCCCGGCAGCATCCAGTTGCCGCTGCCATAGGAATGGCGGATCAGCAGGATCCGGCCAGCCTCGTCAAAAGCGAAAATCCTGCAGCCGTTGAGCCGGGTTCCGGCGAGCCGCCACCAGCGCCGCCGCACGGCATGGGCCAGACGCAGCGCCGTGCGGTGCAGCGGAGCGGGGATCAGGTGAAGCATGTCACCGGTTGATGCGCCGCCGCCAGCAGCCGCGCAACCGGCAAGTCGTGCGCGCCCGCCAGCGCCGCCTCGAACAGCGCCTGCTTTTCGTCCCCGCGAATAACGAACACCAGTTGGTCACTGTTCAGCAGCGCCGGGATCGTCAGGCTGAGCCGCGCGAAGGGTGCCTCGGGCGGTAGCGGATCGGGCACCAGACGGATCAGCCGTTCGGCCGTATCGGGCTGCGGATCGGTGTTGGGGAACAGCGAGGCTATGTGGCCGTCGGTCCCCATGCCCAGCCATGCCAGCCCGAAGCGGGGCGGCTCGAGACCTTCCTCCAGCGCGACCACTGTTGCACCCAGCGGCTCGAGGGTGCGGCGGATCCGGCCAACATTGCTGGCAGGATGATCTTCAGCGACGATCCGGTCATCCCCCGGCCAGACCGAGATCCTGCTCCAGTCGAGCCCGAGCGCCGCCAGTTCGGCAAGGATCGGGAACGGAGTCGAGCCGCCCGGAATCGTGATCGCAATTCTGCCCGGCGCGGCCTTTAGCGCAGCGCCAAGGGTGCGGTGCAGCCAGTCGGCGATTTCGGCGTCGCTGGCGCCGGGGATGATCCGGGTGGTGTCCATGCCCCGCGATAGCACGGCGCCGGCGCGGCCGGAACGCCGCTGCAATGCTATGCAAGCGGCGCTCAGCGATAGAATAGCAGCAAGCCGCCCACGACCAGCAGCAGCACAGCCCCCAGCCAGCGCCGCAGCCGCTGCAGCGGCAGGTCGAGCAGGGACTGCCCCGCTGCCCAGCCGACCGCCACTACCGCCATCCCGCCCAGCGCCCCGCCCAGTCCGGCCGCGCCCGGCAACATGCTGGCGACGACGATGCCGAACAGCAGAAACCGCGCGGCATCGAAGATCTGCAAGGCCAGCAGGACTATGCCGAAAGCACCGAGCGAATTGGTCGGCTCGTTTGGCGTCGCCCCGGGGCGCAGTACGATCATCTCCAGCGCGGCAAAGGCCAGCGCCAGGATCGCCAGCATCCGCCGGACTGGGGCCTCAAGCTGCGGCGCGAATGACGCAGCGATCCAGAACGCAGCCAGCGCGGCCAGCGCGGCGCTGACCACAGCGATCGCCAGAACAGCGGGCCGCTGGCCCTGACGTGCCGAAAGCCCGGCGATCAGCAATTGATCGCGCGCGCCCGCTCCCAGCAGCAGAGTAGCAATGAATGCGACAAGAAATCCGGTCATCCCTGCCCTGCTGACTGCAAAAGCTGTTGCAGGTCAAGCAGCTGGATCAGGCCGCGCCATCCATCGAATAGCCGGCCGAACGGATCGTGCGGATCAGTTCGGGGCTGCCGGGGCGTTCGATCGCCTGGCGCAGGCGGCGGATGTGAACGTCGACCGTGCGCTCGTCGATCTCCTTGTCCATCCCCCAGACCGCATCGATCAATTGCGCGCGGCTGTGGACCCGGCGCGGCTTTTCCATGAAATGGCGCAGCAGGCGGAACTCGGTCGGACCAAGGTGCAGCACATCGCCGCCGCGCTTGACCCGGTGAGCCGAAGGATCGAGCTCCAGATCGTCGAAGACCAGCACTTCGCCGGCCAGCGCCGGACGGCTGCGGCGCAGCAGCGCCTCGGCCCGGGCCAGCAGCTCGCGCGGCGAGAACGGCTTGGTGACATAGTCATCGGCCCCGGTCTTGAGCCCGCGGATCTTGTCTTCTTCCTCGCCCCGCGCGGTCAGCATCATGATCGGGACCTTGGCGCTGTCCTTTGCCTTGCGCAGCTGGCGGCAAACCTCGACGCCCGAAAGCGATTCGATCATCCAGTCGAGAACGACCAGATCGGGCAGCTGCTCGCGCACCAGCATCAGCGCATCCTCGCCATCGGCGGTAGCGCGCACGTCATAGCCTTCGGAGTTGAAATGCCATTGCAGCAGTTCGGACAGCGCCGTGTCGTCTTCAACGATCAGCACCGAGGGCTGCATCAGATCACCTTTTCCATGCCGCCGGGCATATCGCGTTCGGAATAATAGAGCCCGGTCGCAGCGAAATAGACCATTTCCGCGACGTTGGTGGCGTGATCGCCGATCCGTTCAAGATTGCGTGCAACGAACAGCAGCTGCGCCGCCGAACTGATCGTCGCCGGGTTTTCCATCATGTGCGAAACGAGGTTGCGGAACAGGCTCTCGTAGAAATTGTCGAGCTTTTCGTCGCGCAGGATTACTTCGACCGCCAGTTCGGCATCGCGGGCGCCATAGGCGTTGAGCACGTCGCGAACCATGCCCTGGGCAATCTCGCCCATCGCCGGAACCAGGGTGAGCGGGCCTAGCTTGGCTCGGCCTTCGATATGGCCGACGCGCTTGGCGATGTTCTTGGCATAGTCGCCGATCCGCTCGACCACGCCCGAGATCTTAAGCGCGGCGATCACGTCGCGCAGGTCGTCGGCCATCGGCGCACGCAGTGCGATCACCCGCACCGCCAGCCGGTCAACCTCGGCCTCCAGCGCGTCGAGCTTCTTGTCTGTATCGACCACGATCTGCGCCGCCGCTTCGTCCGAACGGGCGAGTGCGTCGATCGCGTCGCGGATCATCGTTTCGGCAAGTCCGCCCATCTCCGCGATCAAACCGCGCAGCTGTCCGATCTCGTTGTCGAATGCCTTGACTGTATGTTCGGCCATGCCGCTTGTCCTTACCCGTACCGTCCGGTGATGTAATCCTTGGTGCGCTCTTCGCGCGGATTGGTGAAGATCTGGTCGGTCGCCCCGTATTCGACCACCTTGCCGAGGTGGAAGAAAGCAGTGCGCTGCGAAACGCGCGCGGCCTGCTGCATCGAGTGCGTAACGATGACGATCGCGTAGCGGCCCTTGAGCTCGTCGATCAGCTCTTCGATCCGCGCCGTGGCAATCGGATCGAGCGCCGAGCACGGCTCGTCCATCAGGATCACTTCGGGGCTGACCGCGATCGCCCGGGCGATGCACAGCCGCTGTTGCTGCCCGCCCGAGAGCGCGGTGCCGGCATCCTGCAGCCGGTCTTTGACTTCGTCCCACAGCCCGGCACGGCGCAGCGACTTTTCAACGATCGCATCCATCTCGGTCTTGCCGTTGGCGAGGCCGTGAATGCGCGGGCCATAGGCGACGTTTTCATAGATCGACTTGGGGAACGGGTTCGGCTTCTGGAACACCATGCCGACCCGCGCACGGAGCTGGACCACGTCCATCGCCGGACCATAGATGTCTTCGCCGTCGAGCTCGATCTGACCAGTCACCTTGCAGCCGGGGATGGTGTCGTTCATCCGGTTGAGCGCGCGCAGGAAGGTGCTCTTGCCGCAGCCCGAGGGGCCGATGAAGGCAGTGACATATTCGGACGGGATGTCGATCGAGACATCGTCGATCGCCTGCTTGGCGCCGTAGAACACGTTGACGTTCTGGGCAGAGATTCGGAGCGTTTCGGTCATGGGTTTACCAGCGGGTCTCGAACTTGGCCCGCAGATAGATCGCGAGGCCGTTCATGGCGAGGAGGAAGAACAGCAGCGCGATAATCGCCGCCGAAGTGTTCTGGACAAAGGCGCGGTCGATTTCGCCCGACCACAGGAATACCTGCATCGGCAGGACGGTCGAACTGTCGGTGATGCCCTGGGGCGGTGTGGCCGCGAACATCCGCATGCCGATGATCAGCAGCGGGGCGGTTTCGCCCAGCGCGCGGGCCATGCCGATGATCGTGCCGGTCAGGATGCCGGGCAGCGCGAGCGGCAGCACATGGTGGAAAGTCGCCTGGACCGGGCTCGCGCCGACCGCCAGGGCCGCATCGCGGATCGAGGGCGGGACGGCCTGGACCGCGTTGCGCGCGGCGATCACGATAACCGGCATGGTCATCAGCGCCAGCGTCATGCCGCCGACCAGCGGCGAGGAGCGCGGCATGCCGAACAGCTGGATGAAGATTGCCAGGCCGAGCAGCCCGAAGATGATCGAGGGAACCGCCGCCAGATTGTTGATCGAAACCTCGATCCATTCGACCCATCTGGCGCGCGGAGCGAATTCCTCAAGCCAGATCGCGGAGAGTACGCCCAGCGGGAACGACAGCACCAGCGTTACCGCCATGGTCAGCAGCGAACCCTTGAAGGCGCCCCAGATCCCGGCATTACCCGCATCGGTCGAATCCGAGCCGGTCAGGAAGGCCCAGTCGATCCCGCCCAGCCCGTTCTTCAGCATGGTGAACAGCAGGAAGGCGAGAAACGACAGCGAGATTGCGATCGCCGCGACGCCCAGCAGCCGAAACCGCCGCTCAGCCGCATAGCGCCGGGCGAGCCGCTTGGTCATGTCGGGCGACTGCCACTGTGATGCGTACTTATTCATAAGCTTCCCGGAAGCGTTTGACCACGCGCAGCGCGACGATGTTGAGCACCAGGGTGACCCCGAACAGCACCAGCCCCAGGGCAAAGGCCGAAAGGGTGGAGGGATGGGCAAAATCGCCGTCGCCGGTCAGCAGGCGGGCGATCTGGTAAGTCACCGTAGTCATCGAATCGAATGGATTGGCCGACAGCCGCGCCGCAGCGCCGGCCGCCATGTAAACGATCATGGTTTCGCCGATCGCGCGGCTTATCGCCAGCATCACCCCGGCGACGATCCCGGGTAGCGCGGCGGGGATCAGCACCTTGCGGATCGTCTCGCTCTTGGTCGCGCCCATCGCAAGACTGCCGTCGCGCATCGCCTGCGGCACTGCGGCAATGCTGTCATCGGCCATCGAGGATACGAACGGAATGATCATCACCCCCATCACCAGCCCGGCGGCCAGCGCGCTTTCGGTGGTGGGATTGGCCACCCCGATCCCGGCGGCGAAATCGCGGACCAGCGGGGCCACGGTCAAGGCAGCGAAATAGCCATAGACCACGGTCGGCACCCCGGCGAGAATCTCCAGCATCGGTTTGACCCATTTGCGGAACCTGGCCGAGGCATATTGCGTCAGGTAGATCGCGCTCATGAGGCCCAGCGGCACGGCCACGATCATCGCGATGATCGCACCGATGAACAGCGTCCCCCAGAACAGCGGCACCGCGCCCAGCTTCTTGCCGATTTCGGGATTGATCGGAGCGAAGGGATCGGGGTTCCAGTTGGTCCCGAACAGGAAATCAAACGGGCTGACGAAGGTAAAAAAGCGGAACGCCTCGAACACCAGCGAGCCAATGATGCCCAGCGTGGTGATGATGGCAACGCTTGATGCGGCCAGCAACAGCCCCAGCACCGCGCGCTCGACCCGGGTGCGGGCCGGAAAATCGCGGGTCACGCGGGTATAGCCGAATGCTCCGCCGGCCAGCGCCAGAACCAGGCTCAGCCCGGCACCGATCCAGTCGAACCGGGCGAGGATTTCCTTGACCGGACCGGTCAGCGCCGCGGATTCAGGCCGGAATGCGCCGAAACCGCCGCTCTTGGCCGCCGCGATCGCCTCGTTGACGATCGCGTCGCGCTCCATGTCCATCGCCGGCAGGCCCTGGGCCGCGGGATGAGCCATGATCGCGCCATGGATCAGCCCGGGGGCGATCGCATTCCACACCCCCCAGCCGAGCAGGGCCGGCACCAGCACCCACAGCGCCATGTGCCAGCCATGATAGTTCGGCATCGCCCGCAGCGAGCCGCGACCGGTATACATCGCTTGCGCCCGGCCGCGGGCGGCGAACCACGCCGCGCCGCCGAGCGCCAGCAGCAATGCCAGGACGATTGCCGGGGACATTACTTGAGGGTCGAAGCGTCCATCGCCACCGGATTGGCGGCAATCACGGCGTTCTTGGCCCGCACATCATCCGGCGCAATGACCATGCCCTTCTGCTTGAGCAGCTGGTCCGGACCCCAGACCTTGGACCAGGCGGCGACGAAATCCTTCAGCCCGGGAACCGCGCCGAGATGTGCCATCTTGACGTAGATGTAGAGCGGGCGGGCGCCGGGATAGCTGAAGTCCGAGATCGAGGCATAGGTCGGCTCGATGCCGTCGATGGTGATGCCCTTCAGCTTGTCCATGTTCTCTTCAAGGAAGGAAAAGCCGAATACGCCGATCGCGTTGGGATTTTCGGCCAGCTTCTGGACGATCAGGTTGTCTTCCTCACCCGAATCGACATAGGCGCCGTCTTCGCGCACTTCGGTGCAGACCTTCTTGTGGGCGTCCTTGTCCTTTTCCTTGAGCGCCTTCATCGCCGGGTCGCTGTCGCAGCCCTTGGTCAGGATCAGTTCGGCCAGCGCGTCGCGGGTGCCGCTGGTGGTCGGCGGACCATAGACCAGGATCGGCAGCGCCGGGAGCGCCGGGTTGACGTCCTTCCAGGTCTTGGCGGTATTGGGCTTGCCGAACGGATTGGCGGCCAGCGCCTTGTAGACGTCGGTCGGGGTCAGCGCGATGCCGGGGCCGGTCTTGCCTTCGGCAAAGGCGATCCCGTCAAGCCCGACCTGGATTTCGGCGATATCCTTGACGCCGTTCTTCTGGCAATCTTCGAATTCCGACTTCTTGATCCGGCGCGAGGCATCGGCGATGTCGGGATGGGCCGCGCCGACGCCGGCGCAGAACAGCTTGATCCCGGCGCCCGTGCCGTTCTGTTCAACCTTGGGGGCCTTGATCCCGCCCTTGGCCACTTCTTCGGCCACGGCCGAGGCGAAAGGATAAAGTGTCGAGGAACCGACCGCCCAGGCCGCATCACGGCTGGCGTTCGAACCCCCGCCGCAAGCGGCCAGAGCGACGGTGGAAATGGCAGCAAATGCGATGGTCTTGAAACGGTTCATGGCAACCTCTGATCGATGAGTCGTTCTGCCAGTTAGGACTGCTCCATGACACTTATGTGACAATCATCCGGCAAGCAGCGGCAGGATGATCGAGGCGGTCGTTCCCTGCCCCGGAAAGCTAGAAATATCGAACCGTCCGCGGTGTCGCTCGACGATATGCTTGACGATCGCCAGACCCAGCCCGGTGCCGCCGGCGGCGCGGCTGCGGCCGGTATCGGCGCGGTAGAATCGCTCGGTCAGGCGCGGCAGATGCTCGGGATCGATCCCCTCGCCCTCGTCGCGGATGCTGATCGCGACCCGTCCGGTCTGGGTTGCTTCCAGCGTTACCTGGACCGGCGCGTCGGGCTTGCCGTATTTCAGCGCATTGTCGATCAGGTTGCGCATTACCTGGGCGAGCTGGCCGCGATCTCCGGCCACCAGCGCGCGCTCGACATTGGCGCTCAGCACCGCTTCACCGCGTTCGCGCACCTCGCCGATCGCCTCGCGGGCCAGGGCCACCATGTCGACCGGCTCGGTCGGCGCATCGTGCTTGATCGCCTCGATCCGCGACAGGCTCATCAGGTCTTCGACCAGCGCGCGCATCCGCGATGCCTCGTGCCGGATGATCCCCAGGAACCGCTGGCGGGTCGCCTCGTCGGCTCCTGCCTTCGGATCTTCCAGCGTCTCGACATAGCCAAGGATTGCCGCCAGCGGCGTGCGCAGTTCATGGCTGGCATTGGCGACGAAATCGGCATGGGCCCGGGCAACGCTGACCTTGACCGACAGATCCTCAAGCAGCACCAGCCGCCGGTCCTCGTCGATCCGCTGACAGGTCAGCTGCCAGCGGCTGCCAGGCACCGACAGCCCGTCGATCCGCACCGGCACCCCGGCGGGAGCCAGGACTTCAGCCAGCGCCTTGGGATCGCGCACCGCGATCCGCACGTTCTCGCCAACAATATGCCCGCCCAGCAGCTCGCGCGCGGCGGCGTTGGCAAAGCTCACCTGACCGGCATCGACGAAAAACGCAGGCGAAGGAACATGTTCGAGCAGGGCTGGTCCGGACAGGGGCATGGGGATGCCCTAGCCGAAGCCGCAGTCGCACTCAACGATTTGGAAAAACTGGAGGCGAAGGGAACCATAAAGTCAGCGTAATGAATTGATTTGATGTATGGTTTGGATAAGGTGTGACGGCAGTGGCCCCCAATATGGCTCCCTGAGGCGTTGGATAGCTGTGGAAAGTCTGAGATTATCCAAAATAGGCGCAGGCCGAAACGTCCGGACATTCGGACAATCCGGAACCGCTGGTTTTGGGGCGAAGCCATAGAAAACCTGCCGGTAGATTCTGGACCGCGCCATGAAGTCTAAGCAACACAGTCTCGGCCAGCCGCGCGCCAACATTGCAGACGCGTAGACGCTCCCTGCGATCAGCCGACAATCGACGGACAATTGCATGCCAGGGCTGATTGAAATGGCGGTCGCATCCGGGAATCAGGCTTGGTCGGCGAAGCGGCCCGCTTTCCATTCGATCTTTTATACAATCGATTGCAAATTTCTGTTGCGCAGCGTTGCCCCATTTCCTAGGCGTTGGCGAAAGACGGTTTTACTAGGAATCCTCTCGCCTTGACCTCAGCATGGACGCACGAGCATGTTTCCCGCATCGAGCAGCAGGATTTTCCTGCTGTTCGCCTGATTTCGGAAGAGCAAGCTCGCCCCCTACTTCCGGGAATTCTGCTGTGGGACATGTGGCCGCTGCAGCTTCCCGATGGCAGCATCGCGAAAGTCGATGGCGGATCGCTGTGGATGGCGCTTGCGGCTCCGGACCGGTCGGATCCAGGGCTGCGCCATTTTGAAGCGCGCATCAGGCTGTTGCACTTGCAGAACAGCCAGTGGCGCGATCTGGGTTGGGCTCTGCCCAATGCGGAATACGCGTTCGAGCGCGAATGGGCAGGAACGGCTTTGCTGAAAGGTCAGACCGTCTCCTTGTTCTTCACAGCCGCCGGCCGCGCCGACCAGCCCGGCGGCTATCAGCAACGGCTGTTTGAAGCGCACGGCACTTTGCAGCCAGACGGCCATATCGCGAACTGGAGCGAGCCGCGCGAATCCGTCGTCAACAGCGGCGATCATTACGATCTGGCTGATCAGCAAGAGGGCGAGCCGGGCAAGATCACCGCCTTTCGCGACCCCGCCTACTTCTGCGATCCGGCGGATGGTCAGGAATATCTGCTGTTCACGGCTTCACTGGCAGGGTCGAAATCCGAATATAACGGCGCCGTGGGCATTGCCCGCCGATCGGGCGAGGATGGCTGGGAATTGTTGCCGCCGCTGCTGCATGCCGACGGCGTCAACAATGAACTGGAACGCGCGCACATGGTCGCCAGAGATGGTCGTTACTATCTCTTTTGGGTGACCCAGGCCGGCACTTTTGACCCGGCTGGCCCGGTTGGGCCCACGGGACTCTATGGCATGGTCTCCAATCAGCTGTTTGGGGACTATGAGCCGATCAATGGCAGCGGACTGATCCTGGCCAATCCCCGCGAAGAGCCCTCACAGACCTATAGCTGGCACGTGACCAGGGAGCTGCTGGTGAGCAGCTTCGTCGATCATTGGGGCCTTAAGGGGCGCAGCCTGGCGAATGATCCGCAGCTTGCCGCCGAGAGCTTTGGCGGAACCCCGGCACCGTTCGTCAGGTTGGTTCTGGACGGCAATCGCGCAAGCCTGTGCCGTGACCTGGTCAATGTCGGCTGACGCGAGCAACCTGTTCGGCGCGGTCGAGGCGGGCGGAACCAAATTTGTCCTCGCCATCGGCAGTGGCCACGATGAGATCGTCGCCCAGACGCAAATACCGACAACTACTCGCGACGAAACGCTTCAACGCGCGATCGAATGGTTTCAAGGCCAAGGTGGCATTGCAGCCTTGGGCATCGCCTCGTTTGGGCCGGTGGACCTTGATCCGGCCTCGCCCGCTTGGGGCTTTATCACCGATACTCCAAAACCAGGCTGGAGCCAGACCGATGTTGCGGTGCGTCTTGGTGCAGCGCTAGGCTGCCCAGTCGGACTTGATACAGATGTGAATGGCGCTGCGATTGGTGAGTATCAGCACGGCGCGGCCAAGGGCTGCGATGTGGCGATCTATGTCACGGTCGGTACCGGCATCGGTGGCGGGGCGACCATCGGTGGGGAAACGGTCAAGGGAAGTCGCCACCCGGAAATGGGCCATGTGATGCTGCGCCGCCACCCTCAGGACCTGGACTTTGCCGGCGCCTGCCCGGTTCATGGCGATTGCCTGGAAGGCCTGGCATCCGGCCCGGCGATCAAGGCGCGTTGGGGGACCTCGCTTTCCGACCTGGCACCGGACCATGTGGCGCATCAGATCATCGCCGATTACCTGGCCCAGTTCTGCCAGACACTGATCGCGCTCTATTCACCGCAGCGCATCATTCTGGGTGGGGGGTCTTGCAGACAGCCGGGCTGCTCAACATGATCAGGGCACAGGTGGCCACCTATGCGGGCAGCTATTTTGGCGTGCATGCGGACAAGATCATCGTATCATCAGGCCTTGGCACTCGCTCTGGCATTGTCGGCGCGTTCGAACTCGCAAAGAAGGCTGTGAATGTCGAAGACTGACGCCGATCAAGGAGTGGCGATTGTCATTGTCGGCGGCGGCACGGCAGGCTGGCTGACTGCGGCGTTCCTGCAAAACCAGCTGCCTCACACCCTGAACCGACCGGTTGCAATTACAGTCATCGAAGCCGAGGACATTCCGACCGTTGGCGTGGGGGAGGCCACCATCCCCTCGATCCGCCAGACGCTGGCGGCTTGCGGTATCGAGGAACATCTCTTCCTGAAAAACTGCGGCGCCACCTTCAAGCAGGGCATCGAATTCATCAATTGGCGTGACGATCCCAAGCAGGACGGCACCAACAGCTATTTCCACCCGTTCGGTGACCAGATCATGGTCGCAGGTAGGGATGCGACCTGGCAATGGCTGCAATTGCCGCCAGATCAGCGCGGCGCCTATGCCGAGCAATTCTCGGTGCAGGCCGAAATTGCCCGCAGCGGCCGGGCTCCAAAGAGCTTCACCGACAAGCCCTATGACGGCGCGCTCGCCTATGCTTATCATCTTGATGCCGGGAAACTTGCGCAATTCCTGAAAACTCTCAGCAAAGGGCGCGGCGTCTGCCACAAAGTGCAAAAGGTCGTGGGCATCGAGCGCAATGGCGACGACATCATCGCACTGCGATTGGACAATGACGAACGGGTTGCTGCCGATCTGTTTGTCGACTGCACCGGTTTTGCCGCCAGGCTGATCAATTCCGACAAGCAGAACAGCTTCAACAGCCTGTCGGGCACCTTGTTTGTTGACCGCGCCGTTGTGACCAGGGTTGAAAATGACAGCCTGGCGGACGTCATCGGCTACACCAAATCGACCGCACAAAGCGCCGGCTGGATCTGGGATATCGCGCTGCAGGACCGCCGCGGCGTCGGCCATGTCTACAGCTCGCGCTATATCGACGACGATGCCGCCAAGGCGGAGCTGGCCGCCTATCTGCAGCAGCCGGTCGAAGAGCTGGAAACGCGCCGGCTTGATATGCGCATTGGCTATCATGACCAGCAATGGCGCGGCAATTGCGTGGCGATCGGGCTGTCGAGCGGTTTTCTGGAGCCGCTCGAATCGACCGAGATCTACCTGATCGAAATGGCCAATTGGGCCATGCTGGAATTTGTGCCGCGTTATCTGGGCGGGGCGCAGCCCCAGGCCAGTTACAACCGGATATTGCACAATCACTACGACAACATCGCCGATTTCCTGAAGCTGCACTATTGCCTGTCAAACCGGCGCGACACGGCATTCTGGCGTGACAATTGCGACGCCGCGACGATCCCGGCTTCGCTGCAAGCCAATCTGGCGTCGTGGGGATCTGCGGTGCCCAGCATCTATGATTTCCACAGCACGACCCAGTGCTTCTCGGCCACCAATTACAAATTCGTCCTTTACGGCATGGGCTGGGCAGGGGCCGGAAGTAGCTCGCCTGAACCGGGCGGGCAGGTCAGCGCGATGATGCAAGAGCTGGCCCAGCGCCGATCAAAGCTGCGTGATTTCGTGCAGCGCGACACCGTTGCG
This sequence comes from Novosphingobium sp. UBA6272, assembly GCF_002440635.1. GTDB lineage: Bacteria > Pseudomonadota > Alphaproteobacteria > Sphingomonadales > Sphingomonadaceae > Novosphingobium. The sequence goes on from NZ_DJUW01000028.1 coordinate 221,695, forward strand.
AATCTGGCCTATTTCGAGGCCCTCCAGAAACTCTAGGACCCGCCGATCAATCCGTGTTCCCGGACAAAAAAAAGGGCGCCCGCAACCAGCGGACGCCCTTCCTTTTTGCGACCCGATCAGAATTTGAAGCGGATGTTTGCAGCTACCGTGCGGCCCTGGATCGAACGACCGATCGTCACCGTGTTGGGTGCCGCGGCATAGAGCGATTCACGCCCGTCATTCGCCGATTCGGTAATCCCTGCCTTGTCGAACAGGTTGTTGACGTTGAGCGAAAGCTCCAGATTGTCGGTCAGGCTCAGGGCCCCGGTCAGGTGCACGACCGAGTAGCCCTTCTGGGTCAGCGTGTTGGCATCATTGGCAAAGCTGCTGCTTGTGCCGATCCAGCTGGCCGAAAGACGAACCCGGCCAAAGTCCAAGCTGGGCGTGACCGCCCAGATCAGCTTGGCCTGGCGCTGCGGCCGGTTACCGATCAGTGCCGTGTTCACGACGTTTGCGGAATTGCGCGCGTCGGTAATCTCGGCATCGGTGTAGGTGGCAGTGGCATAGAGATTGAACACGCCGCTCTTGTAGTAGGTTTCGAGCTCAAGGCCCTTGGCGTCATACTTGCGGATCTGCCCAGTCGGAGGCGTGATGGTGATGTTCGATTCTTCGGTTTTCGACAGGAACACGGTCCCGTAGAAATCGAGCTCGCCGCCGCCCAGCTTCAGGTTCTGAGCCTTGAAGCCAACTTCGTACTGCTTGACCTGATCGACATAGGCACCTTCAGCGCCGGCCAGCAATCCGCCGCTCGCATCGCGAACGCCGAAATCAAGGGCGCGGTCAAAGTTGAAGGAGGCACCGCTCGAGGCGCGGCCAAAGATCGAGAAGTTGTCGCCGACCAGATAGTTGGCGCCAACCGACCAGGCGAAATTGTCGGCCTTCAGGTCGGCACGGGCATCGACCACGCCGGTGTTCAGCGAAACGGTGGCTTCCGATCCGGTAATCAAGCCATCGCCATTGACATCGAACGGAGCACCGGCGCCAGCCGTGCGCACACCATTTTGGCGCATGAAGTCGTAACGCATGCTGGCGTCAAAGCTGAAGTTGCCCGACTTTACGGCGATCGCAGCAAAGGGCGAACTTGCTTCGGCTTCCAGATCGTAGTTGCGGTTCGAACCATCCCAGCCAAACGCCTGGTTGACGCCGGCAATGCCATTGATCGAACCCGGAGTTGCAATCAGCGCAGCATCGTTCTCGGTAGTGGTGACCAGCCGGGTCCAGTGCCAGTCCTGCTGGAAATTCTGATGCATGAAGAAGTGACCAATGGTGAAGTCCACGGTCGAGCCACTGCCAATGTCAAAGGTCTTGGAAAGGCGGACATCGTTGGCAAAGTTGCTCATGTCATCAAGATTGACGTCGAAAACCGCCACTTCGGATGCCAAGCCATTGGGCAGGTTGCCAGCGGTCACCGCCTGGCCGGCCAGGGGGCCGTTGTAATAGGTCGAACCTGCGAGCGAGGCCGCGTCCAAGGCTCCATAAGTGAAGAAGCCCAGGAACTGACCCGAGATGTCCTGGTAGCGGCTCTTGGTCGCCAGATTGATGCCACCGCCAAGGTCAAATTTGGTTTCCAGGCCAATCGACTTCACCTTGTGGTGCAGCCCATCGGCAGCGTCGTAGGGTTCAAGCTGATTGCGGCCGTTTACCGCAAGACCGTTGCGGGTCAGGTTGCTGTAGAGGCTGTGGTTGGCAGCATCGAAATTGCCAAGGCTGGTGCCAACTTCACCGCTGGTTGCATTGCCGGTGCGCGAGACCAGCTGCGGGAAATAGGCCTGTTCCTTCTTGTCGATGAACTTGCCGGTGACGCGGACATAGCCGGCGTCAAATTCCTTGGTCAGGCTCAGGCGCAGCTGGCCGCCGGATACGGGGCTGTAACCTGAATCGCGATAGTCACCGCCCTGCTGGAAGTGACCGCCCAGATGGAAGTACAGATCGTCAGCCAGCCTGGCGCCGTATTCCGCATCGACGCGGTAGTCCTTGTGGTCAACGCCGATCCCGAAAGCGACCGATCCGCCGCCGGTTTTGCCGGTCTTGCCGATCAGGTTGATGATCCCGCCCGGGCCGTTGGTGGTGAGCGTCGAGGCAGTGCCGCCGCGCACCGATTCAACACGGGCCAGCGTTGAATCCGATTTGAAGAAGCCATCGGCCGGGGCAAACAGGTGATCGCCGAACAGCAGGATCGGCAGGCCGTCTTCCTGCATCGAAAGGAACTTTGCACCGCCGGTCGAGATCGGAATGCCGCGAACGTTGATGTTCGAGTTGCCACCGCCCGATGAGCTTTCCGAACGGATGCCCGGCAGCTGGCGGAAAACTTCGGCCAGGTTGGTCGGATTGCTGTCAGCGATCGCTTCCGAATCCAGCGAAGATACTGAAACCGACGTGTCGATCTTGTTCTTGCCCGCCGCTGCGACCACACCGGTGACCACAATCTCGTTGTCTTGAGCGGCATTGTCCTCAGGCTGCACATCCTGCGCATGGGCGCTCGCACTGATCAAGGCTGTCACAGCAGCCGTTGCCAACAAGGCGCGACGGATCACTTTCATCGGTCATATCCTCCCAAGATCGCCCTTATAATTGGGGCGCAATATTGCAGTGTGCGGGACAAGTCCTAATTCCAGAAACAAACGATTGCAAACAAAAAATACAACCGATTGCAAAAAATGCTCCAAACGGGCTTTCTGCAAAAATTACAGTTATATTACAGATATTTGAGGCGATTTGCCGAGATCACCGCTGGCAACCCCGACAGCTGGGCACGGAGCTTCATCCCTGGCGGCCCTAAGGCTTGGGTATTGCGCCCACAGTACTGCCACGAATCACCAGCTTTGTGGGCGTCAGCGTGGCACTGACTTGCTTGCCGGCAATCTTGTCGATCAGGGCATTGACCATGATCTCGCCGCCCAAAGCAATATTCTGATCGATGGTAGTCAAGCCGGGCGAGATCATCTCAGCCTGTCCGATATTGTCGTAACCGACGATGGCAACATCTTCGGGCACCCGCAGACCCTTGGCCTGAACGGCATGAATGGCTGCGATGGCAAGCACGTCCGACGCAGCAAAGATGGCATCAAATCCGGTTGAACCGTCGCACAGCTCAAGGACTTTGCGGTAAGCTTCATGGCCATCGAAGGACGAAGGGATCAGCAAGGGGGCGGACTTCCCATCCCCCTGTCCTTGCAAGACAGACACCAGCCCATCGTAACGCAGCTTCACCTCAGGCAGATCCACATCGCCGAGAAACGCGATTTTATGACGACCGATACCCGTAAGGTGCTGACCAACCAGTCGCCCACCCTCGAAATTGTCGCTGCCCACCAGGGTATAGTCTGCCGCGTCGATCATGCCCCCCCAGACGACAACCCGATTGGCCGCGTCGCCGAGCGATTTCAGCCGTTCGGTTCGTCCGGCCTGACCGATAACGATCAGGCCATCCGCCTTGCCCGAAAGCAGCAGGCGCTGCTCGGCAATTTCGGATGGGCTGTGCGGCAGATTGATGATCAGGTCATAGTCATGCTTTGCAGCCGCCTGCGAAACAGCGCCGATCATTTCGAGGAAAAACGGATCGGAGAGGTTCTGGTGCGAACCCGGATAGACGGGAATGACGATACCCAGCGTCTGGCTTGATTGCTTGCGCAAGCTGCGCGCCCGGGCGTTGATGGCATAGCCCGTTTCGTTCGCCAGCCGGAGGATCAGCTCCTTGGTCTTGCCATTGACCAGGGGACTGTCATTCAAAGCGCGCGATACGGTTGAAATATCGACGCCCGACAGCTTCGCGAGACCGCTCATGGTTATTCTGGCGCGATTAGGCATCGGCACTTTTCACCCTGCATCTGACGCACCAATGCCGGGATGGCATCGCGCAAATGCTTGCACGGTTTTGTCCCTAGCCATCAACCATTTTATGTTCAACCGACGCGCGGTGCCCCGCATTCACGAACAAGGTTGCCAAGGCCCCCAGCAGCATGAGCGCACCGCCCAGGAACAGGACATTGCGTGGATCACCGCCCAGCAGCGGGCGATAGATCAGCGGCATGGTCAGGGTTTGGATGAGCATCGGGATCACGATGAACATGTTGAAAATGCCCATGTAAATGCCATTGCGCTGCGGCGGAATACAATCGGCCAGCATGACATAGGTATTGCCCATCATCCCGGCCCAGCCGATGCCGATGCCCAGCATCAGCACAAACAGCGCAGCCGGCGTATCGGCGCCAGGCAGCAGCAGCATTGCAATCCCCGAAGCGGTCAAACAGGCCGCATGGGTCATCCGCGCGCCCAGCTTTGCAACAATCGGAATGAGCAGCAGTGCCCCCAGAAAGGCGATGAAGTTATAGAGCGCGCCTGCCTGCTGGGTGGTCAGCGTGGCATCGCGAAAGGCGGCGCTGGCCGGGTCGCTGGTAGCGTAGATCGAACGCCCGACTGCGAAAGTGACATACTGCCAATAGGCGAACATCGCATACCACTGGCACAGCATGGCAAGGGCCAGCTGGCGCATCGGCTTTGGCATTTCGCGGATCGCATCGACAATCTCGGCCATGGTCGCCTTGACCGTCATCGGCCTTTGCGCGAGCAAAGCCGTCTCTTCATCGGTCAGCGGCAGTTCCGGAACGCGCCAGGCCGACCACACAATTGTGGAGATCGACAGGATCGCACCAATGATGAAAGCGATCCGCACGATGACCGGGATGCCGTTCGCGTCCAACACGTCCTTGGCCACAATGCCCGTCAGCAATGTCGGCGCCAGATAGGACAAGGTCTGCGCCAGCCCCGTGAACGCGCTCTGCGTCAAAAAGCCGACGGAGCGCTGCTCGCGCGCCAGCCGATCGGCGACATAGGCGCGATAGGGCTCCATCGTGATGTTGTTGCCCGCATCCAGGATCCACAACAGCGAGGCTGCAACCCAAAGCGCAGGGGAGTAGGGCATGAAGAACAGGCAGATGCTGCAGATGATCGCACCGATCAGGAAATAGGGTGTCCGGCGCCCATGGCGCGAATTGGTGCGGTCGCTCATCGCACCCACGATCGGCTGGATGATCAGTCCGGTCATCGGCCCGGCCAGCCACAACAGCGGCATCGTCGCCTCATCGGCGCCAAGGAAACCATAGATCGGCCCCATGTTCGCCTGCTGCAGTCCGAAACTGAATTGCAGCCCGAAAAAGCCCACATTCATCTCGATGATTCTCAGCAGCGACAATCTTGGCTTTTCGGCGGTCCGCACCTGAAACCCTCCCCAATTCTGCTCCGTCTCAGCGATTGTCTGGCACAGATCCAACTGGACTACAATCGTTTGTAAGTTGGTCGGTTAGGGATGATCAGCTTTGCCCATTTCTCGAAGCGCTTTCTGAGGGCGCATTCACACAGCGCAAGTGAGGAGCCCCGAGCAAATCCAGATCTCGAACGCGCCGGAGCGTTGCTGCCGTTATGTTTGTCAACTAACCATTGGAACATTCGCCCAGCGTTCCAATCGAACCCTTCCTTTTCCACTTGTCCAAGCATGACGCTGGCCTGCTTCTCCGGCCAGAACATTGACCGCTTCGTGACATTCTTCCGGGCGTCGGTGCGGTCAGGCCGCACGTTCGTCATTGATGCCTATATGGCCAATCTGATCGACGCCCTTGCGCTCGATTCCCTGCCCGACCCACGGAGGAGTGACCAATTGCGCGTCTATCTCCCCCGCGCACAACGTCGAAGGATCATCAACGACAAGCGGTTTGACCTGATCGACGGATATAAGGCGCAGCGGATTTACGCTGAGGAATTGCAGGCCAACCCGCGATGCTACGCGATGATGTTTCGCACTGCGATGGCTGCCGATCTTGACCGCATGGACCTGCAAAGCAGTTGCCTGATCTACTCGCTATGGCCCGGCTACCTTGACCGGGAACGTACCGACCTGCGCGAATGGGCAAAGCGCAAGGAAATTGACTTCAACATCGTCCATAGTTCCGGCCACGCTTCCAGCGCAGACCTATACCGAATGGCACAGGCCGTTGCACCGCAGCGCCTGATCCCAATCCACACTGTCCACCCTGACCGATACATTTCTTTTCCAGCCAAGCTTAAGATCGCCGCGAACGGGGAGAGGGTGGTTGTCTGATATCTACTCTCGCCCTTATTTTGCCCAGTGACCCAATACCCATTCCCACTGCCGACGCTCGTAGTCGTAGCGCCAATGCGCTCGAACCCACTTGGTTTTGCCGATGGGTCTGATGGTTTTCATGTTTTGCATCCGGTCCACTGGCTTGGGCGGACGAGGCGGATGGATCTTTCGTGGCTTATACATCGTCAGTCCCCTTAGACATTGTACCGCTTCCAAGGCAGGCGGTTGAGCGAGATGCGCGAGAGGAATCTCACAATGTCCTGCCGACCGAAAAAGGTTGCGTGACCAGAATTGTCCTGGCCCATCAGTACGATGGGAACATTGGGAAACGGGGAAGCAAAGCTCCTTGCCGCCGACAAGGCTTGCGCCCGATTGTCCACCACATGCTTCTTTACTGCGACGACGGCGAAGGTAACTCCTTGCTCCCGTACCAAAGCTGCATCGATCTGCATTTTGTCCTCCATGAAAAAGGCCGCACCCGGAAGGTGCGGCCCACTTCGATCAACCCTTCGGCGGAAACGGGTCGTTTCCATACGACCATGCCTCGCGGAACTTGGCATCGCTTCCCTGAATCCGCAGTTCTGAGCCTTGGTTGCGGGCAATCTCGCGCCCACGCTCAATGGCTTCGCGCTGAGTGTCAAACGAACCAGTGAGGCGGCTGTTGCCTTCACCGCGAACACCCCAACCATCGCCTCTGCGGACCACATACTGATTCTTACCGGTCATAATCGCACCTTTCGTCTTGGAATCTGTCAGAAAGGCTTGACTCAGCCCACTGGAAGTGATTCCCCGTCCTATCGGTAAGACAGTTTCATTAATGAGACGACTTGCCTTACGTGTGAAACACTATGGAAGTCGATGCCGGGTGAGTCAACCGGGTAGCGCGTGGAGATTTTATGGCGCTTCCTATCGAGGATCAGGGCCGCCTTCCTATTGAAGAATTGGGGCGCTTAATCAGCAGAAAGCGCGAAGGCAGAGGGATTCGAGCTGCGGCGTTGGAAGCCAACGTTAGTCCAGCCACCTTATCCCGAGTCGAAAACGGCAATGTGCCAGACCTCGCTACCTTTGCTAAAATATGCCGATGGCTAGAGGTCGATCCGGCCCAGTTCTTGGGGGTTGAAGCCAGCAGTACACAGGAGCGCCCTGCAGTCGTTCATTTCCGAAAGAAGAAGACGGTTTCTACGGATACGGCCACATCACTTGGGGCGCTCATATTGGCTGCTCAGGATGCTCTCGACGCGCATCTCAAGACCCTGCAGCAGCGCTAAATGCGTCGGGGCTTCAAAGCCGAATCGGAGCGCATTGCAGCGTCAGTCCGGGTCGAGCTTGGATTGACAAAAATCGACGTTCTCGATCCTTGGAGGATGGCAGCGCATCGGGGTGTACTCGTGCGCGGGGCTGATGAACTCAGACTAGCGGCTGATCACGCCGATCAGCTTATGGTGAATGACCCGGACGCTTGGTCTGGAATGACCTTAGCCGAACGAGATACAAAGCTGATTGTACTAAATCCAATGCATAGCCGGGCGCGGCAATGTGCAACACTTATGCACGAACTGGCCCACATAGTGCTCGATCACGCTCCGGCCAGCGCAGTAGCTTCAGTAAGCGGATTAGTCCTACTTTCCGACTATTCCGACGATCAGGAAAGTGAGGCCGATTGGCTTGGGGCAGCGTTGCTGTTGCCAGAAGCCGTTTTGCTACATCATCGAGCGGCAGGCAAAAGCCCGGCCCAGATCGCTCAGATGTTCGGAGTCAGTTTGGACCTGTGCAACTGGCGCTGCCGAATGACGGGTGTTGAGAAGCGCTTATCATATTGTCGATCCGCCTAGAGATCGTGTAGGTAATCGCTTGTCGCGTGGCGACATGGTGGCGACACAGATTGAGGGCGCAAAATCACCTCGCCCTGAAGGCGATTATCTCGCTGATTTATCTAGGAAAACTGGAGCGGGCGAAGGGATTCGAACCCTCGACCCCAACCTTGGCAAAATGCCGGATTACATCCGCCGAGTGTACCCCAACCTGCGCTAGCCCACGCCATCCTTCTGAATATAAGCCAAAATTCGGGATTCATGCTACGCCAGAGCAACCCGTTCGTGGCCTGCCGTTTCTTCCCGTCCGCTTACATTGTGCGTACATTGCCAAGGACTCCGGCTTGTGTAAGCAAAATGCCCGAAAGGACAAGCTGGCATGGGCAAGCTCACCAAGACATCCATCGACGCTCTGGCGATCCCCGAAACGGGGCAGGCGTTCCTGTGGGATTCTGAACTGCGTGGATTTGGGGTACGGGTCATTCCGTCAGGCCTCAAAGCGTTCGTGCTGCAATACCGAAACGAGGAAGGGCGCAGCCGCAGGATTGTGATCGGCCGATATGGCGTCCTCACGGTCGAGCAGGCACGCAAGCAAGCGATCGTGAAGCTCGCGGCAGTCGTTGGTGGCGCGGACCCAGCTGAGGAGCGCGCGCAATCCCGCGCAGCCATCACGATCCGGGAAGTCTGCACCTGGTATCTCGAAAACGCCGAAGCCGGGACAATCCTCGGGCGCAAGCATCGGCCGATCAAAGCTTCGACCCTCGCAATGGATCGCAGCCGGATTGAGACGCACATCGTTCCGCTTATCGGCACCCGACAGGTCCGCGCATTGCGCGTTTCGGACATCGAGAAGATGCAGATGGACATCGTTGCCGGGAAAACTGCCAAGCCGCGCAAGGAAGGCGGACGCGGCGGCAAGGCCGCCGGTGGCCCCGGCGTTGCCGGTCGTGCGGTCTCGACGCTGCAAAGCCTCCTCTCCCATGCGCTCCGCTATGACATCGTGGAGAACAACCCCGCGGCTGGCGTTCGCAAGATCGCCGGTAAGGCACGCACTCGTCGGCTCAGTGCGGGGGAAATCCGGGCGCTTGGTGAAGCGATGGAAATCGCGGCGCGGAACGAGGAAAATCCAACCGGTCTCGCTGCTGTGCGAGCCCTTCTGCTGACCGGCTACCGGATCTCCGAGATCATTGGCATGGAACGGGGCTGGCTTCACGCTGACCGCGGATATGTCCACTTCCCCGACACCAAGACCGATGGCCAAGTGCGCCCGATTGGCCAGGCAGCGATCCAACTGTTGAAGGCCCTGCCAGAAAAGCGCGGGCTCTCGCTGTTCTTCCCGTCGGACTTTGTGGACCGGCCATATTCGGGCGTGCCCGAAACCTTGCGCGCCCTATGCGCTATCGCCGGGATCAAGGGCGTTACGCCGCATGTGCTCCGGCATACCTTTGGAAGCGTGGCCGGCGACATGGGCTTCTCGGAACTCACCATCAAGGCACTGCTCGGTCATGGCGCACGGGGCTCGACGCAGAACTATGTCCACATCGATGAAGCGCTTCGCCTAGCCGTGGAGCGCGTTTCTTCGAAGATCGATGAGCTGCTCAGGCAAGAAACCGCGACCATCCTCGACTGGGCCGCATAACGTACATGGCGGTTCGCTAAGCGGGTCGGACTTCCGCGAGACCCACTCTGAACCCAAGTGGGACGAGGACCGACGAAATAAGACGCACCTGACTGGCGTGCATTGAGTCGCCTGGAGCCTTGACCTCTACGAAGTAGATTTCACCATTCCGCCATAGCGTGAGGTCAGGCCATCCGGCACGTAGGTCATAGGATGCCGTAGCGAACACCTCTGCAATAGAGCGGAGCCTATCAACCCCGAGGCATTCGAAAAGGCCGAGAACGTGATCGCGTTGCACGCGCGGATAGAAGCGCGGAGTATCGCCCGCACTTGCCGCAATGACGGCCCAATTGCGTTCAATCTGCTCTCGCGAGGCCTGGTCGATCGCGGCGAAAAAATCGCTGTGCTCGAACCTGTCCTCCGGAAAGGCCACGTTCTTGGCATAGAGCGCTTCGATAAAGGTGTCAGCGTGTCGATCCGGCAGCGCATGGAACGATGCGGCCTTTATCAAAGTAAGAATGAGGCCGCCCTCGGCAGCACAACCGTTCCAACCTTCGGCCTGGTAGCGATCCAGCACAGCCAGTTCGACTGGCTTGTAGTTGTCCGCTGGGTAGAAACGCCAATCCTTCCCGCCGCCGTCCAGTTGGACCACTTCATGCTCGATGCCGAAGCGCTGTGCCTGCTGCTCGAATCGACTGCTCTTGGTGACAGCAGGCCTGGCACCCTTCGGGGACTTCATTTGCTGGAGCTTTGCCAGCTTTCTCGCGACCCCCACCTGAGGGTCGATCGTCAGCGCCCGGTCATAGGCTTCAATGGCAGCTTCCAGCTCTCCGGACCGTTCGTGTATCTCTCCTCGAATTCTCAGCGCTCGCGCTTGCTTCCAGCCTTCGCCCGTGGCCAGAGCAACATCCAGGCCAGCAAGAATGGCCGTGCGCAAATCCGTTGAGGGATTTTGCTCCAACGATTCTGCAACGAGGCGAATTACATCTATGTCGCCGGTCGCGATCCTGGTGCGCTGCCACCCGTCGCGGTCCAGCATTTCGCCATCGAAGCCGTACCCCACGCGCTGATCATCCTGACCGACGAGGATCACATGCCGGTTAACTGGATCAATCTCGTAGGAATTGGTCCAACCCGTCTCCTGCTGCCAGGTCGCGATCTCTAGCCCCTGTTCGAGATCAAACAGAAAGTGGCGATTGCTGTCAGGACTACCGGGGGCATGTGCGGTCTGGCATGTCGCAAAACGGCCATCGATCGAGATCGCGTTGGTCCCCAGGTTTGCCGAAAATTCGCGCTCGAGAAGCTTTTGCCCATCGGCACGAAAGGCGCATAGGCGCCCATTTAATCCATCACCGAACATCCAATCGTTGAGGATGAACGTGCCGTTGTCGGCCACATGACCATCTTGGGGTCGCTCAAGTCGCCCTGTTGCTAGTGTCGCGCCATCGTCGTTCAACAGCGTCCATTTCCCGTGTCCCTCATATCGATGGCCCCCGATCGTGCCTTCGGGGTTTCTGTCCAGCCAGATGAGATGGAACTTGCCGTTCGGCGATGTGGTGTGGGGGCCAAAGAAGTCGAGAGCCGGAATTCTGACCAACCCGTGGGAGAAGGGTTCGATCTTAAGCGGACTCGCGGGCCTTGGTGGCACGACCTTTTTGTCGTTCTGGCCGTCGCCGCCGAACAAGCGCTGGAGGAACCCTTTCATGCGACAGCGTTCAAAGCATGTTGCAGTTCGGCAATCGCCTCGACGACCGCATCAAAGGGCGGCGGCTCGCCGAAAATCATGGTACTCATCGCACGATAGTCCTGGCGCAGGGCATCCATCATCCCGCCTTCCGGGCACAATGCAAATGTCGGGGCTTGCGCGGTGGCCAGATCGAAGTCCGGGCGATTGAAGAACATGCGGGCATGCGCGACGCAATCTTCGCCAAGCGCGCGGTTCGCCAGGGCCGCTTGGCCAATCTCCGATTGGATCAGGCGAAACAGGTCGTAATAGTGTCGCGAAATGCGCTGACCGTCGCCCCGCAACTGCTCCCGGATTTCGAACCACCGCCTCAGGCCATGCAGAATGACGACCTTGTCCCAGAAGGTGCGTTCGGCATCGACCACGGTGACGCCCGGCACAGCGAGATTTAGATCGACGGCATCAGCTTCAACATAGGGCACAATGGTACGCACCGAATTGGGATCGAGCGCCGACTTTGCGCCGGATTCGATCTTCACCGACTTGGCGATGTAGGCGTCCTCTGGTGTGATGCTGGGATAGATCAGGAGCAAGGTCTGACCATCCTGCGCATCGGCTTCGACCCGGATCGATTGCGGCTCAAGGCCGGTACGTGTGCAGGTATCGGCGCAGATTTGCGCGAGGCGCTCCTTCATGGGCCCGTTGATATGCGCTTCGCAGGCGTCCTTGATCGCATCGAGCGCTGCCTCACGCTTCTTGCGGCTCAGCGCTGCCAGTTCCGCGATGGTCGCGGGAACGCCAAGATCATCGCGAAAGACTGTCACGTCGATGTCTTCGGAGAACCGCTCAATCAGGCCGAACCCCTTCGATAGGGAAGTGCCGCCCTTGAACAGCAGCCGGGGGCCGTCCTCGATCCCGTTGAACAGGGCATCGAGCGTCCAGCAGACCCAGAAGTCCTTTTCGACGTTTTGCGGGGTCGTGCCGAGCCTCTGGGCTGTTGTGGTATAGAGGCCCGTGCGGGTGGGCGTGTCTGCGCGCAGGACCTCATCGAAGGCGCTGTTCATTCGCCGGATGCTTCCGAGACGAGCGGACGCAGCAGTTCCTGCATCCATGCCGGGAGCGTTGGCATCCCATCGGCCAGGTCAGCGCGCAGCGCTGCGCCGTGCGCGGGATTGCCGAGAAGGGTGGCGAGGCGTTGGCGCCATTGTCCGGTGGCGTCGGTCGTCATCGTATCACGCAGCCAGTGCAGCGCCTGGACGATCCTCATGGCCGGTCGCCCCGCCCAATAGAGTTTGCTTGCCGCGGTCATTTTGAACTCGATGGTGAGATTTCCAAGCTTGATCGACTTTGGCCGGGCTTCGCTATGCACGACGATCTTGGCAGGCACTGCATTGGTGAAGCCGAGATCGTTGGCAGCGGTCATCCCGTCGACCAGAACACGGATCTGGTCACGCCGCGCCACGGCGTCGATGACCGCGCGCGGGTCGGGTGCGCTATCTTGCCGGGTCAGGCTGTTGAACTGCGGTTTATCATAGAGCCCACGATCAATCCGGCGCAGTTCGCCCCATTTGACCAAGCGCTGGAGAGTCTTGTCGACAGCATCACGGCCGGCAAGGTCGAGGAAGTCGGCCGGTGTCCAGACAGTGTTCGCCGGCGCTCGGCTTACACGGTCGAGAATTTGCGCTTTCAGTCCGGGCGGGATTGTGTCCATGTCCGAAATATGTAGCATGATTTCGGACGGCAGTCCATAGCCCGATGTCCGAAGTGTGTAGCACAATTTCGGACATCGAGCCGCACGGATCAAAGCGCTTCTGGATAGAAGGACACGTAGGGCTCAGCCGTGTCATTGAAGAACCTGGACGCCACCGATGGCCCATTCGCAAAGGCTAGTTGCTTTGCCACATCTGGCAGTTCTGCCTTCGCCCGCTTCACGTCGTCCAAACCGATCGGACCACTGGGCAGCAGCGGCGCATTCAAGCGGATGAGACGATCACGGCCAATGAGTAGCCCAGCTTGCCCCAGGGCGTTCTGGCTGGAGAGATGCATCGCTGACGAAACAATATCGCGCCAATGCCACAAGCCCCCTCGCAAGACCTGTGCATCCGATATCGTTATCTCGGCGTCACCGCATCCCAGCGACAGGATGTCGATCTGATCGCGATCGAGCTGGTTGCAACTGAGCGCATCGACCAATGCGACCATCACCGGATTGTTCGCCCACACGCCTCCATCGGCAAATCGTCGCTGGCCGTCCCTGTAGATCGAGAAGTAAGTGGGAGCAGCAGATGTCGCGAGCGCGACTGTGACCATTTCTTCGCGCCAGTCGAGCTTGAAATCGGGATGATGCGGTGTCTTGAAAATGTTGACCTCGGTGAAACCGTCGAAGGACGGTATGCACAGTCGGCGCTGCGCATCCCCAAACGCGCGCGCGCCAAAAATCTGGCGCAGCTCACGTTCAAGCGGCTCCCGGTCATACTGGTAATATGCCAGCGACCGCGCTTTTGCCCAAAGTCGCTTGAAGACTGCCAGAGGCGGCTTGGCCAATGGAAAAATCTCCTCGCCGTGATCGAAATAGAGTTGCAGGATCGCCGAAGCAGGCAGTCCGATCGAAAGTCCAAGGGCGATTATGCCCCCTGTAGATGTACCCGCGATCAGGTCGAAATAGTCGCCGGCGGAGTGTCCGCCCAGATACTGCCGCTCAAACTGTGCCAAAATCGCCGCAGGCAAAATTCCCCGAATGCCGCCGCCGTCGATGGACAGGATTCGGAAGCGCTTGCCTTCCGGCCACGGCAATTGCCGCCGCCGCTCACCCAGCGTTCCATCAGACCGCCGCAATGGCCTTTGCTCGCTGGCTTCCATCCTGTTCCTCCTGTGTCGGGTGCCGGCCACCACCCGACCATTTTCCTGTCAGCAACCAGCCCTCATAGAAATAGAGATACCGTGCGGCCCAAGGCACCGTCGTTTCGGCCAACAGGTCTGACGGCGTCCACTCGCCATTGAAAGGATCGAACAGGCACAAGTAAGGCAAGGATTGCTCCGCACGGTTTACATAGACGTGCGGGATCGGGCCTTCTTCATGTTCGGGATGCCGTTCCAGAAGCGGCGATAGCACCTGCACCCGCGGCTGCACGTTGATGATGGAAAAGTTCTCGATCGCGAGCGGGACTTCATAGCCGATCCGCACACGGTAGCGTTTGCAGACCGGATCGAGCGTTCCTTCCCAGACCGCTCTGCGCCCGCCTCTTTGCACGAGCGCAAAGCCCGGCCAGCGTTGCTCCATCGCAGCGATCTGGGTCTCGATCGGGATCAGTCCAGGAACCATTCGCCGCCCATATTGGTACTCGCCCGCGCCGGAGTGCAATTGGTCGCAACTGCAGCAGCGGTCACTCCCGCATGAACCCTACCCGTCGGGCCGAACCGCATCGCTCCCTTCTCCATGGCCGCACGGCTGCGGTCCATGTGCTCCTTGATCGCGTACTTCGCCGCCGTCTCTCCGAACAGATCATCAAGAATTGTGTTCGTTTCGGTGAGCGAGATGTTTTCCGTCCGCAGGCGAACAAGCTGCCTGACCAGATACTCCAGATCATGGACATACTCATTCTGGTCTGGCAACGTGCTGGGCCATCGATCAGTGAAAATATCCGGGACGTAGGCCGGGTTGCGGACGTCGATGCAAAGATTGTGTGCACTCTGCTCCTGGAGTCGTCGCGCTATGTGCCGGGAAATCGAAACAACCTCCTCCAGCAAACCCGCCCCGGTCGGCGGCACTTCAAGTGCCAGCGCCGCCAAGACCACCGATGGCGGCTTGCGCTTCGACCGGCTCCGGTACCGCACATCACGATTGCGCTTGATCAGCTGGAGCGCAACAACGCGAGCAGCCTTCTCCGACAGCGGGACGCGGTCAGGCAGCGGATCAACGTCAGCCTTCGCGACCGTCCGCCCGTCAGCCAGAGAGCGGAATTCGAAGATTGCGGCGAAGACCGGATCGTATGCCGTCTGAGCGTTGAAGTGGTCAGCAAAGCCCCAAGGATTGACAGGCTTGTGGTAGCTTTCCGAAGGCTGCCGCTTGAAATGGAAGAGATGCCCTGCCTTTTCAGGAGCTGCTTCAAGTCGCGCAATCGGCATCAGATCAACGCGAACGCCATCATCGTATTCGACGGTAACACACCTGGAATTCCGGACCACCCTCCCGTGGTAGCGGGAACCGGGCTCAGCGTTGATGGCTTCAAACAGCAGATTCAAAATAGTTTCGGGATTGCTGTTGGTCGGAACATCGAGTTCCATCACCACATCGACATCGTGCTGATCCTTTGACACGCTCGAGGCAATTGCGGTCCCGGTCGCGAAACTGCCGCCAGGGTAGCATGCGATCACCTTGTCCTCCAGCGGACTGCCAGGACGATCGACGTAGCTGCAGAGCGCTTCGAAATGCTGCTGCGCCTCGTCGTGCTTGGTTGGTGACAGCTGGACCCGGCGCGCCACATCCATGAGCATCGCATCTGCGAAGCTGGGGCTTGGCAAGCGCTCCGGGCGCGGACGGGTCGGATCGAAAATGGTCATTCTGCCCCCTATTTGGTGCGAGTGGCAAAGCCCGAGGTCGGCAGACTTCACCTTACATGATCGTAAGATATACCGAACGACGATCGAAGTCAACCAATCTGCCGAAAGTGTTCGATTGACCGAACGATGCGATTTTCCTACAGGCGCACGGTGTGTTACTCTTAGGGGGCTGGGAGAGTGTCATGTCGCTCGCGATGAGGTTGCAAAAGCTGCGCACGCAACGGGGACAATCCCTTCAGGTGGTTGCGGACGCAGTGGGGGCTTCCAAGGCCCACATCTGGGAACTGGAGAAGGGGACCACCAAGAACCCTTCGATCGAACTGCTCAAAGGCTTGGCTGAGCATTTTGGCGTCACGATTGCTTCGCTGGTCGGCGAGGACCCTTCTGAAGCGGAAGACGAACAAATGGTCGTCATGTACCGTGATCTGCAGAAACTTGACGCCAAGGATCGACAGTTCATCGAAGCGATGATCGAGACCATGAAAAAGCGCGGTAGTAAGGAAACCGATGCAGATTGACCGGGTCGAGCTTGCCGACTGCACCTCCCCCGAACGCATCATTGCAGAAGTCCTGCGACAGATCCCTGATCTCCCGATTCCCGTTCCGATTGAGGAACTCGCAACCGCAGTCGGGATCACAGCCATTCACAGGATGACGACCGACAACTTTGAAGGTGGATTGATCACCCAGCCTGAGCGTCGAGATGGTGTCATCCTTGTCAACGGCAAGGCCAACAGGCTGAGACAACGATATACGATCGGCCACGAACTCGGGCACTATCTCATTGCCGCACACCAGCCACGGGTATCGGGCCAATTCACTTGCTCGAAATCCGACATGAACATCCGCAAGGCCGACCGTGATGACCGTGCGCAACGGATGGAAGCAGAAGCCAATCGGTTCAGCGCAGGCATGTTAATGCCCCTACTCAAATTCAAGGCTGACATGCGCTCCCAGGGCGGACCGGACCTGAACCATGTCGTAGAACTGGCCGCGCGCTACGATGTCAGCAAGGAGGCCACGGCTATTCACTACTCGTCCTACCACCATGACCCTTGCGCTATCATTCTGTCGCAGAATGGGTTGGTGAAGCGGGTGTATAAATCGTCCCGTTTCCCTTTTGTGGAATCCAGTATCGGCAGGCCTCTGCCGCACAACTCGTTGTCCGCTAGCTACCAGAGTAGCGATGCTGCTTGGGACCAAGTCGACAGAGGCGTCTGGCTTGCAAGCCTTGAGAGGCCTTCAACCATCGACGAACAAGCTCTGTGTCTGGCAAATGGGTGGAAGATGACCATGTTGGTCCACGAAGAAAGCGAAGACGACAACGACGGAGAAGTCCGCGACACATACGATGTTTGGGAAAACCCTCGCTTTCCAGGCAAGAATCGGCGCCGTTGACCGAATTGAAATAGAGAGTGAGACGAAGTGCGCTGCCCTTCGGGCGACCTGCTCTATTCGCTTCGCGAACCAAGCCCGAGGTCTTGGCCCATAAGGGTGACGATCAGGAGCGCGAACAAAATGAGCGGGGCTGATGGCGCGCTCTGTCCCGCAGGCCCTGCGGTCCTGCTCCTGAGGGCGCGGCGTTTCACGAAAATGGCCCCGCACGCACTCTGAACCGGCGGACTTGGCTTCACGCGCAGGCATGGAAATCCGACAGGCCCCGGCTTCCCGCCTGCACGAGCAAGTGAGCGATTGCCGCCTCCTTTCAGGGTGCGGCTTTTTGTTGGAGCAACCCCGCTGGCCGCTCGCGCTACAGCGGCGATGAAAAGACGAAGCTGAGAGTGAGAGAGTGGCCGGCTTCGCCGTGACGGGATGAGGGTCGAGAGAGAGGCTCCCGGCCGCCCGTCATGGAGATTTCCCCATGAACATGCAGGTTCTCGAAGCGCGGCGCGATATGAGCGGCGGGTATAAGGTCGATGTCTCGCGCGGCTCCCGCGTGGGTCGGGTTTCGTCGGAATGGTTCTCGCGGCCCGACGACGAGCGGTTCCTTTCACTGAACGAGCTGGCCAGCTCGGTGCGCGGGCGTTCCGAGCGCAGCCGGACCCGCGTGGTCGAAACCGCGCTCATCCATGTCGAGGCGAACCGCAATGATCCGGGACGCCTGGAGCTGCTGCTGCCCGGGGCCGATGCCCCCGTTCAGCCAACCCACTGGAGCTTCGGCCAACTCGCGAGCCAGGTCGGCGCACCCGCCGCCTATCTGCGTCAGCTTCCCGCTCCGCTTGCCGCAATAAACCTGCAATATGGCCTGACCTCGAACCGGGCCGAGCAGATTAAGACCCTCGAAACCGATAACGGTCGCCTCGAATTGCGCGCGGTTACCGGACCTGACTATGGCCGGATCTACGATCACGAACTGGTGGAGGCCGTGCAGAAGATCGCCGGCAACGGCACCGGCGACACGCGCTGGAAAGTGCCCGGGGTGCTCGACTGGTCGACCGGGGTTTACAACCCGATGGTCGACATCTCGAAGGACACAACCACGCTCTATGCTTCCGACCGCGATGTGTTCCTGTTCCTGGTCGATGATCTCAACCCGATCGAGGCAGGGCGGTTGCCTGACGGATCGCCCGACCTCTACTTCCGCGGATTCTACTGCTGGAACTCCGAGGTCGGCGCAAAGACGCTCGGCATGGCAAGCTTCTACCTGCGCGCGGTCTGCCAGAACCGGAACCTGTGGGGCGTCGAGGATTTCGAGGAAATCTCGATCCGCCACAGCAAGTACGCCGCCAACCGCTTCGCCCACGAGGCAGCACCGGCCTTGCTGAACTTCGCCAACTCCTCCCCTCAGCCGTTCATTAATGGCATCAAGACGGCGCGCGAGCGCATCGTCGCCCGCACCGACGAGGAGCGCGGTGACTTCCTGCGGCATAGGGGGTTCTCTAAGGCCGAGACCGGCAAGATCATTGAAACCGTGCTCGCCGAGGAAGGCCGCCCGCCGGAATCGATCTTCGATTTCGTGCAAGGAATCACCGCGCTCGCCCGCGGCAAGGCGCATCAGGATGCCCGCCTCGACATGGAGGGCAAGGCCAAGAAGTTGCTCGACCGGGTCCACTGATCCCCGCTGAATCTCAATTCCTCCCGCGTGGCGCTGCCTTCTCCAGAGTGAGAGGGCGGCGCTTTGCTTCGTGACGGGTCGAGGCCTGAGAGAGAGTCTTTCAGGCGGCCCGTCATGGAGAACCACCATGACCAAGCAATTGCCCAAGCTCGTGCTCAGTTCCTCGCGCGACATCCCTTTCAACCAGCTGGTGCTGAGCCAGAAGAACGTCCGGCGTCTGAAGGCGGGCTTATCGATCGAAGATCTCGCCGACGACATCTACCACCGCACCCTGCTTCAGAGCCTCAATGTCCGGCCCGTCGTCGGTGAGGATGGCCAGGAAACTGGCATGTTCGAGGTTCCCGCAGGCGGCCGCCGCTTCCGCGCGCTCGAATTGCTGGTGAAATCGAAGCGGATGGCCAAGGATCAGCCGGTTCCCTGCGTCGTGCGCGAGGCCGGCATCGCCGAGGAAGACTCGCTCGCCGAAAACGTCATGCGCGTCGGCCTGCATCCGCTCGACCAGTTCCGCGCTTTCACCGCCCTGATCGACGCGGGCCTGTCGGAGGATGACATCGCTGCGCGCTTCTTCGTCTCGGTCTCGACGGTGCGCCAGCGCCTGCGGCTTGCCTCTGTCGCACCCAGCCTGCTCGAAGTTTACGGCGAGGACGGCATGTCGCTCGAACAGCTCATGGCCTTCACAGTCAATGAGAACCACGCCCGCCAGGAGCAGGTCTGGGAGCAGCTCAAACAGACCTACCAGCCTTCCGCCCATCAGATCCGCCGCCTGCTGACCGAGGATGCCATTCCGGCCAGCGATCGCCGCGTCCGCTTCATCGGGCTCGATGCCTATGTCGAAGCTGGCGGATATGTGATGCGCGACCTGTTCTCGTCAGACAAGGAAGGCTGGCTCCAGGATCCGGCTCTCGTCGAACAGCTCGTCAACGCGAAGCTGACGACCATTGCCGAGGAGATCGGCGCCGAAGGTTGGAAATGGGTCGAAGCCGCAATCGACCTGCCTTACGGCTGCGAGCGCGGTAAGCGCCGGATCACCGGGACCACCGTCTCGCTGACCGACGATGAGCAGTCCACGCTCGACGCGCTGGTCGAGGAATATGACGGCCTCGGCGAGCAGTATCAGGATGGCGGAGACCTGCCCGACGAGGTCGATGCGCGACTGTCCGAGATCGACGCCGGCATCACTGCGCTCACCCAGCGTCCGGTCAGCTACGATCCTGAGGAACAGGCACGCGCAGGCGTGTTCGTATCCTTGTCGCACGATGGGCGGCTACGGATCGACCGCGGTTATGTACGTCCGGACGATGAACCGGCCTCTGAAGGTGCTGATGACGACGAAAACCAGGCTGCCGGAATTGCTTCGACCGGCCCGACGGTAAGCGTCGGCGGCCAAGTGCAGACTGGCGAGCAGGCCGACGACGAAGACGACGCCATCCGTCCGCTGCCCGACCGGCTCGTGTCCGAACTGACCGCCGAGCGCACGCTGGCGCTGCGCGACGCGCTCGCCAATGCGCCCGATGCCGCGTTCCTTGCCCTGCTGCACACGCTGTGCCTGTCGGTGTTCCGGTCGCATGTGCAGGCTGGCTGCGTGCAGATCGGCGTCACTCAGGCATGGCTTGGCAATGCCGCCCCGAACCTGCGCGAGACGGTGTGGAGCCAGTCGATCCAGCAGCGGCACGAGCAGTGGGCGGATCGGCTTCCCAGCGAACCCGATGAGCTTTGGCTGGTACTCGCGGCCATGGCCCACGAGGAGCAGATGGTCCTGCTTGCCCACTGCGTCTCGCTCGGCGTCAACGCGCTGTTCGAGGCTACCAAGGGTTACGACGGACGGATCTCCGCGCACGGAGTTGCGCAACGGATCGCCGCCGCCGATGCTCTGGCGGGAGTGGTCGGACTCGACATGGCTGAAGCAGGCTGGGCGCCGACGGTCGATAACTACCTCGGCCGCGTTACCAAGCCCCGGATCATCGAGGCAGTGCGCGAAGCCAAGGGCGACGCCACGGCTGTGCTGATCGAGCATCTCAAGAAAGGCGACATGGCCCGCGAGGCCGAACGCCTGCTTGCAGGCACGGGCTGGCTCCCCGAACCGCTGCGACTGCCGCAAGCCGAAGCCGAGTCCGAAGCCGACGAGCAGGTCGCCGATCTGCCCGACTTCCTCGCCGAGGACGGTCCGTTCGATCAGCACGAGCAGGACGACACCTACGCAGTCGCTGCGGAGTGATCCCTTTTGCGCGGGGCGGCACGCGCCCCGTCCCGCGCCCATTTTTACGACATTGAAGGAGCTACACGATGGCCATCCCGGACTATGCCCGCACCAACTTCGAGACCCTGGTCAAGGCCGCCCAGGCAGGCGATCTCGCATTGATGGAATGCACCGAGGTCGAAAGCGGCGAGACCCGTTACGTCCTCTGCGCCGTCGGCCGCGATGAGGATGACTATGTCATGACCCCGTTCGGCCACCTCGCCCCCGGCAATCCCTACGACGCCTACGTCCCGCCCGCCTGAGCGGCGGCGACCCTCAACCCATTTTCAAAAGGATATCGTCGATGACCAACTCGCTTGCTGCGGGTGCTTTCGCGCGCCCGCTGTCCGCCCAATGTCCCGTTCAAGCCGCAGCTTCGATCATCCTCGCTGCACAAGACCTGCTCGGGCACTTCGCTGCCGGTCGCCGCATCGACACTGCAACTGTCCGCACGGCGATGCAGTCGGCGTTCGGCGCAAGCGATGCCGCCGGGGCCTGGAACTGGAAGGCTGCCTACGAGGCGGTTGAGGTCGCGCAACTGTTGTTCATGCGGCGCTATGGCCCAGCCATCCACGCCAAGACGTCCGACCCATTCGAACGGCTCAAGATTGTTGAGCGGATTGCCCGGCTCGCCCCCACGCAGACCCGGCGCAGCGAGGAAATGCAGGCCTATCAGCAGTTCTCGACGCCTTTGGGGCTGGCCTGGGTCGCCGGTTTCGCGGCCAGCTTCGTGCCCGGTGAACTGGTGCTCGAGCCATCGGCAGGCACCGGTTTGCTCGCCATTCAGGCCGAACTTGGCGCGAGCAGGCTGGCATTGAACGAGGTGGCCGAGTTGCGAGCCGCCTTGCTGGGGCAACTATTCGGCACGGCGATTGTGACCACCCACGATGCAGCACAGATCCATGACCGGCTCGATCCGGGCATGGTGCCCAATTGCATCGTGATGAACCCGCCGTTTTCTGCCGCCGTTGGTGTCGAGACGCGCGTAGCGGATGCTGCATTCCGCCACCTGTCTTCGGCCGTGGCCAGGCTCGCACCTGGTGGACGCCTCGTCGCCATCACCGGCACGAACTGTTCGCCTGAGCACAAGGTCTGGCGCGAGGGGTTCGTGCGGCTGCAGGAACAAGCCCGCCTTGTGTTCACCGCGCCGATTGCCGGCTCGGTCTTCGCGCCCCACGGCACGAGCATCGAAACCCGGTTGACGGTGATCGACAAGCTGCCCGCCGCGGAGCCGACCTACTTCCCGGCGCCGCTAGGCACCGCGCCCGACCTTGCGACCCTGCTGCGCTGGCTGATCGATTACCTGCCGCCCCGCGCCGCGCTCGCCGCCCAGCAACCTCCCGCCCTCCGGCCAGCTGCACCGTGCCGGGTAGCCGCGCTACGGCCCAGACTTACAGTCACTCACCCGGTTGAACCGACCGGCGTGCTGCTCGACTACGATGTTGCCGACTGGAGAGAGGAGGCATCGGCCCGCCTCAGCGATACGCTCTACGAGCCCTACACGCTGCAATCCCTCCACATTCCGGGGGCAAAGCCGCATCCAACCAAGCTGGTGCAATCCGCCGCCATGGCCTCGGTCGCACCGCCCAGGCCGAGCTATCGTCCGCACCTGCCTCTTGGTCTGGTCGAACAAGGCCTGCTCTCCGACGCCCAGCTTGAATCGGTCATCTATGCCGGCGAAGCGCACAGCCAACATCTTGCCGGCAGTTGGACGGTCGATGCGACTTTCGACAAGGTCGAGGCCGCACCGGACGACTGCGACACCGCAGTCGCTTTTCGCAAAGGCTGGTTCCTTGGTGATGGCACCGGCGCGGGCAAGGGGCGCCAGGTTGCCGGGATCATCCTCGACAACTGGCTGAAGGGCCGCCGCCGTGCGGTGTGGATTTCCAAATCCGACAAGCTTCTTGAGGACGCCCAACGGGATTGGCGGGCATTGGGCCAGGAGCCCTTGTTGGTCACCCCGCTCGCCCGCTTTCGTCAGGGCACATCGATCCGGCTCGAGCAGGGCATCCTTTTTACAACCTATGCCACGCTACGCAGCGATGCGCGTGAAGGTAGGGTTTCCCGCGTCCAGCAGATCGTCGATTGGCTCGGAACCGACTTCGACGGAGTCATTGTCTTCGACGAAAGCCATGCGATGCAGAATGCCGGTGGCGGCAAGAGTGAACGCGGGGACGCGGCCCCTTCGCAGCAGGGCCGTGCCGGGCTGCGCCTACAGCACGCACTGCCGGATGCCCGGGTTCTCTATGTCTCGGCGACCGGCGCGACCACGGTCGAGAACCTCGCCTATGCGCAGCGGCTCGGCCTGTGGGGTGGCGCGGACTTCCCCTTCGACAAGCGCACCGATTTCGTTGCCGCGATCGAAGCCGGCGGGGTCGCGGCGATGGAAGTGCTGGCCCGCGACCTCAAGGCGCTCGGTCTCTATTCCGCACGGTCGCTGTCTTACGAAGGCGTCGAATACGAGTTGCTCGAACACCAGCTCACCCCGGATCAGGTCCGCATCTACGACGCCTATGCTGGTGCATTTCAGGTCATCCATAACAACCTCGATGCCGCGCTCGAAGCGGCAGGGGTGACTAGCGCCGCCGACGGCACACTGAACGCACAGGCCAAATCCGCCGCCGGTTCTGCCTTCGAATCTGCCAAGCAGCGCTTCTTCAACCACCTGATCACCGCGATGAAGACCCCGACCCTGATCCGGGCCATCGAACAGGGGCTGACCGATGGTCATGCGTCCGTGGTGCAGATCGTCTCGACCGGGGAAGCCCTGCTGTCGCGGCGGCTTGCTGACATCGATCCGGGCGAATGGAACGATGTCCAGTGCGACGTAACTCCCCGCGAATACGTGCTGGACTATTTGCTGCACAGCTTCCCGACGCAGCTCCACGAGCCGTTCACCGATGGCGATGGCAACCTCTCCTCACAACCTGCCTATGACGGTGATGGCAATGCCATCCAGTGCCGCGATGCCCTTGAACGGCGCGACCAGCTGATCGAAAAATTGGCATCGATGGAACCGGTCCAGGGCGCACTCGACCAGATCGTCCAGCGGTTCGGTACTGATATGGTTGCCGAGGTCACCGGCCGCTCCCGCCGGATCGTCCGCAAGGTCGATGCGGATGGCGAGCGTCTCGCGGTCGAGAACCGACCTGCCCACGCCAATCTCGCCGAGGCGCAGGCGTTCATGGAGGACAAGAAGCAGATCCTGGTCTTCTCCGACGCGGGCGGCACGGGGCGCAGCTACCATGCTGATCTTGGCAGCCGTAACCAGCGGCTGCGGCATCATTACCTGCTCGAAGCGGGCTGGAAGGCCGACACAGCGATCCAGGGGCTCGGGCGAACCAACCGCACTAATCAGGCGCAGCCACCGCTGTTCCGACCGGTCGCCACCGACGTTCAGGCCGAGAAGCGCTTCCTCTCGACGATCGCGCGGCGGCTCGACACACTGGGTGCGATCACGCGGGGGCAACGCCAGACCGGCGGACAAGGCCTGTTCAGGCCGGAGGACAATCTCGAAAGCCCTTACGCCCGCGATGCACTGCGCCAGCTCTACATGCTGATCTATGCGGGCAAGGTGGCCGAGTGCTCGCTCGGGCTCTTCGAGAGCCTGACCGGCCTTTCGCTGACCGACAGCAGTGGTTGCCTGAAAGACGAGCTGCCGCCGATCACCACCTTTCTCAACCGGCTGCTGGCGCTGACCATCGCGATGCAGAACGTGCTGTTCACGGCGTTCGAGCAACTGCTGAGTGCCAAGGTTGAAAGCGCGATGGCGAGCGGCACCTACGATGTCGGGCTGGAAACGCTGACCGCCGATAGCTTCACCGTCGCGCACAGCGAGACCATCTACACCCATCCCTCGACCGCTGCTGAAACCCGCCTGCTCACGATCGCGGTGCGGGCGCGCAATCAGCCGGTTACGATCGACAAGGCGCTGGACCTGCTGCGTGAACCTGGCGCGCGGTTGCTGGTCAATTCCCGCTCGAAGCGCGCCGCCGTGCAATTGCCTGCTCGCAGCGTCATGCTCGGCGATGGCGAGATCGAGCGACGGGTTCGCCTGATCCGGCCGATGGAGAAGCTCTATCTGTCGGTCGCCCATTTGCCCGAGACCAGTTGGGAACCCGCCGACGAGGCTGCATTCCGGGCAGCGTGGAATGCAGAAATCGCGCAGGTTCCCGAGTTCGATACCAGCGAGCTGCATATCGTCACTGGGCTGTTGCTGCCGATCTGGAAGCGGCTGCCCGAGGAATCGACGCGCGTCTATCGGCTGCGCACTGACGACGGGACCACCGTTATCGGCCGCCGCGTATCCCCGGCATGGGCCGCGAATGCCGTCAGCGCCGACACACCGCAACTCACGCCACCACAAGCTCTGTCGCTGCTGCGCGAAGGGCACACCGTGGTCAATCTGACCGACGGCCTGCAACTGCGCCGTTCGCGCTTGATGCAGGTGAACCGGATCGAACTCATCGGGTTCGGTCCAACCGCTGTCGACCGCCTCAAGGCGATGGGGCTGTTCTCCGAAATCATCAGCTGGAAGTTGCGATTGTTCGTGCCCGACGACACCATCCTCGGCACCGAAGTGATCGAGCGGCTGTTCGCCCGCCATCCTCTGACCCGCATCCTTGACCGGAAGGCGGCGTGACATGAGCAGGCTCTCAGCGCGCGCGGGCGAACTCTCGGAGCGGCTTGCTAGACAAGTGCAGGCCGTTTGCCGCCATTACCTGCCCGCCGGTCGCCGCGAAGGGCGGTATTGGATGGTCGGCGATGTGGCAGGCGCGCCCGGGCGCAGTCTCTATGTCCGCCTGTTCGAAACAGAACGCGGGAGAATTGGCAAATGGGTCGATGCCGCCACCGGCGAGCATGGTGATCTTGTCGACCTCATTCGCTTGAACCAGCGGCATGGCCGCCTCTCCGAGACTATAGACGAAGCCGAGAAGTTCCTGTCACTCCCACCATCAGCCGAGGTCGACCTTTGCCGAACGGCCGATCCGCCGCCCGTGCGTGTTGGTTCGCCAACCGCTGCACGGCGGTTGTTCGCTGCCTCAAAGCCACTCGCTGGCACCTTGGCGGCATCCTACCTTACCGCGCGGGGCATTACCCGCGTCGGCAATCTTACCGCACTGCGTTTCCATCCCCGATGCTACTACCGGGCGAACGAGGACGACATTCCCGGATTGCCCGGCAGCTTTCCGGCCTTGATTGCGGCGGTGACAGATTGTGATGGCGTTCAGACCGGCACGCATCGCACTTGGCTTGACCCAAGCGGTTTGACAAAAGCGGCAGTCGCATCACCGCGCCGCGCGATGGGCAATATCCTTGGACATGCGATCCGGTTCGGCCTGGCTGATGACATCATGGTCGCAGGCGAAGGTATCGAGACAATCCTGTCTCTTCGTGAGGTTGTGCCCGCCATACCGATGATCGCAGCCACATCGTCCGCCCATCTTGCCGCCATCCAGTTCTCATCCTCGCTGCGCCGCCTCTATGTCGCTCGCGACCGGGACAAGGCTGGCAATGGCGCATTCGCGATACTCTCCGACCGGACACAGGCAGCCGGGATCGAGCTGGTCTCGCTCATGCCTGAGCTGGGGGATTTCAATGACGACCTGCGCCAACACGGTGCGCCCGCATTGAAAATTCGGGTAATTGCCCAGTTGCACGGGGCCGCTCGCAGCAGGTTCATCGAAGGCTGAGGTGGGCCGAGACGGGGAGCGGGTGGCGCTCGGCTGTGGCCATAGTGTCCCGGTCATCCACACCGGGCACGCCCGGCCTTCCTTCAGACGCGATCCAAGAGACCGGCAGCCGCGAGGCTGCAATGGCGGTCTGCGGCTATTTTCCGGCGGCGCTCACGCGCCTTTCCATCGCGACCCAAAATAGCCGCCGCCCGCCATCCTTCGCTACGCTGCGGTCCAAGGGGATGCAGCCTCGCCGCTGCCGGTCAGAGGGATCGCCGAGAAGGCCGGGCAAGGTGCCCGGTCATGCGAACCCAGGATCATCCCCGTGACTTTCCAAGACGAACCCGACCACGAAGCCTCGCCAACCGGCCATCTCCTCGACGAAATCGCCCTTTACGGATACCGCCCCTTCTCGGACGAGGCCGACCCGCGCCCGCTTCCTGACGAGCGCATCGCCGCCGGCGCGGTCGCCGATATGTTCGACGCCCTGATCGCCACCATGCTCGACACCAGACTCGAACCCGATCTTGAAGACCTGTGCTGGGCGCTCGGCAATCTGTTCCACCGCGCCGAAGGCCGCATCAGCCGTGAACTCGACGACAACGAGGACGCGCAGAAGCGTAGCCAACGCGAACAGGATGGCTCCGAGGTCAAATCGGTCGAACTCGAACGGCTGATCCGCGAAGGCATCGGGCTCATTGAACGCCGCAACGCCATGGAGTTCATGCGCGATGCCGCATCCGACCAGTTCGAAGCCCATTTCCGCAAGGCCTGGACCCCGCGCACCGGCTCACTCGTCAACCACCGCACCTTGACCGCCGCCATGATCGACAGCCGCGACTTCCTTGCCGCCAAGCGCCGTTCGGAAACCGAACCCTTGCTGCCGACCGGAACTCGGATCGCATTCACCTCTGGCCCGGCCTATCAGGATCACAACCGCATCTGGGCCGTGCTCGATAAGGTGCTCGCCAAATATCCCGACATGGTCCTGTTCCACGGCGGAAATCCTACCGGCGGCGAACACATCGCGACCCTCTGGGCGCGGGCGCGCAAGATCACCCACGTTCCGTTCCGGCCGGACTGGGAGCGGTTCAAGAAGGCGGCTCCGTTTCGTCGCAACGATCAAATGCTGGAGGCAATGCCCAAGGCTGTGGTTGCCTGTCCGGGCAATGGCATCAATGCAAACCTGACCGACAAGGCGCGCAAGATGGGGATCTATGTGTGGGTGATCGAAAAAAAGGGCTCACGCAACAGTGGAACTGCCTAACTCGCAGCCTAGTCTCGAGGCTGCTCTCTGCGATGGCCCGAGCAGGCTAGGGTATACCCGCCGCTTTCGCGAATGTTTGCGCATGTATTGGATCATTGAAGGTTATTTGCACGCCCACGCGATAGTGAGCGGGCACGGTACCTGCTTTCGGACGCTTCACTGCGTAAGGCTTGGTGTCTCCATATGATCCGCTCGGCCAGAGACCTTTCAATTTCGGCATTCCAGATACAATCTTTTTCATAGCATTTTCAGCCATCTTAGCCTTGACGCCGCTAAGAAGTTGCTCAGCCTTACTGATGTCGAAGTCAGTCGCCCGAATGGACACGGGCGGCACCTCGCCTTGTAGGAGTGTCAGGTAGAACCTGAGACTATTCTTGGAATCTCGTTCGGCTTGAATCGGCATCGATGCACCCAAAATGGTAGAATTGGATCGCATGCTATAATCGATGATAGCGAGCCCGCAATGCCCATAAGAGTAATTCCCTTCGCCGACGCAAGCAACACAAGTGCGGAGTTGTCATCAGTTGACCGGGCATTCTAAACTGAGGCTTCGGGACGCAGATTTTCGATAATAGAACTAACAAGCTGTGCACCCAGCAAGTGACCCAAAACCAGCCACGGCCATGCGCAGCAATCTCCCCACTCTCAATGGCCAATCCGTGGGCCGCCTCAAATCCTCCTTCAATCAACCCGCAAGGGGTCCGCTACGCTTTGCGTGCGGCCACTGCGTCTGCGCCTTCGTGGTGATTGCGGCTTTGTGCCGTCTGTCCGGGGCCTGTCG
>NZ_DJUW01000018.1 GCF_002440635.1 Novosphingobium sp. UBA6272
GCCTCGGGCTGGTAATAGTCGTAGTAGGAGACGAAATATTCGACCGCGTTGTCGGGAAAGAAGCTCTTCATCTCGCCATAAAGCTGCGCGGCGAGGATCTTGTTGGGGGCGAGGATCAGCGCGGGCCGCTGCGTCGCCTCGATCACCTGGGCCATGGTGAAGGTCTTGCCCGATCCGGTAACGCCGAGCAGCACCTGCGTTGCCTCGCCATTGGCAATGCCCTCCACCAGCTCAGCGATGGCAGTGGGTTGGTCGCCGGCGGGCTGGTATTCTGAGACAATCCGAAACGGCTTCTGCGCCAGCGCCTTCTCCGGCCGCGCGGGCTTGTGCGGGGTGAAGCTTTGGGAGGTGTCGGGTTCTTCGAGGCCCCGGCGGATTATGAGCTCAGCCATGGCAAGGGTTATGGGGGTTTATGGTTTGTTCTGCAATGGGGGAGGGCGTTCAAGTGCTTCGCTAAGGGTGGGGTTTGGTGTGAGTTAGTGTTGCTCGATCATCAATGCCCATATAAGTATAAAAAACGTGCGTTGTTCGTAATTCGGGGAGGCCAATTTGACGGCAATTCATCTGCTAAGATGTAAGGCTGAGCCGTTGCCACAAGGTGATGCATTTTCGGAAGAGATGAGCGCTGTTGATGTCTTGATAAAGTCATTTCTTGCTCGGCCAACAGCCTCTGTCCGTCGCAATTCTACGTGGCATATTGGGAACACAGTTGAATCAAAAGCTGGTTGGATCACGTTCGCGCTTGGCAGAGAAGCTGTTCTTCTGGCTCCCCAATTCGATGAAAAGTTGAGAGAGTTCAAAGAGGTCGAGCAAGCACATGCACCCTTTACAGTTGGGGTATTTGATCCGCGTGATCAAACCATTGGGATTCTGATCCGTCCCGGCGTGTCTCTAAACGCTCGTGAAGTCGCAGCCAAAATCGAGGCGCTTTTGGAATCAGCCGGCGTAGCTCGAAGGGCAAATCGGCAAGTAAGAGTTGACTTCATCCCAGATCCAACTGGGTTCATCGAATCAATTAGAAGCGCCCACAGAATAACGCGCTTCGAATTTTCATTCACCCTCCCGAACCCTCCGGATGATAACAAGTACATTCAAAGGCCCCTGAAAGAATTTGCCGCAAAGGCAGGGGCTGTAGAGGGCAAGGCGGCATTCAAGGGGGACAACCTTGATAAAGACGAGATCGAAGAGGTCTCGATTGCAGTTGCGGCTAGCGGTGATGATGCAACTGCCAACATACAATCTTCGCCTAGAGCACCAATTGTCCGTAAGCGCCTGAGCGTCAATGCACTCAGAGAAGCTATAGAATCGACCGAACTTACCGGCAAAATTGGGGGCATAGGTGCTGCGATCCATCAGGCGATGCGGCGAGCTTATTCGAATCTCCGTAAGCCGCCAGAGAATGTGTCCGAATGAATAAGCTTCAGCCTGCGGATGCACCGAAAGTGATAGGCTTTTGGCAGTGGCTCATGAAGCCCGATGATCAAGGCGCGATTGGCCTCTCCAACCTCTTCAATCGATGGTCCTTCGGCGGCTTCCTTTTAGCTGTAGTGTTCAGTGCTTTTTCTACGGTTGATCCTATCGGCTTAGCAAAGAACGTAGCTCTCCCTGCAACAGGTGGGTTAATCGGACTGTCATTCGCTTGGGCTGGGCGTTCATCAAGTTTGCTACAAGACAAGGAATTTTCAACATTTATTATCGAACACGGCCCGCCGATTGAAGGTTATGTATATTCTTTTCAGCTAGCCATTCTAACAGTTGTAATATTCACGATAGTCTGTGCATCATTGTTGGCCGGAGGAACTGGACTTACTTTTGGAGATCATCTGATTGATGTGAGAGCGAATAGATTTTATATGGCGTTTTCTGGATTTATTGCGCTTCGTGAATGTTGGGGTGCTATTTATTTTTCAAACAAATTAACAATTCAGTTTTATAGAATAAAAAAAGAAATTAAACCAATGTAATACGTGTGTATTATTATAGCTGTAATTACGAAACCCCAAAACTCCCTAAGCCGCCACCTTCCACCCACCATCATCCTGCTCAGCCACAATCCGCGCCTCGCCTTCGCCCGCATCCGTATCTACCAGCCGTTCGATCATCGCCCGGATTTGTGCGTTCCCCTGATCCTGTTCGCGCCACAGTGCGCGGATGAAGCGGTCGGCGATTTTAGGCTGGGTGCCGCGCTTTTCCCATAGGGCGACGGTCTGGGCCTCGTTGCCCAGCAGGCTGGCAAGCCGGGCCTGGCTGAGGTCCATTTCGTGGCGCAGAAAGCGCAGTTCGCTGCCCGTCAGTTTGCCGCCCTTGCTGATCAGCCCGCGCGCGATGGCGCGGTGCAGGCCGGGCAGGTCGTGGATGGCAATACCGGGGCCATAGGGGGTTTCGTGCTGGTCGAACCCATTGGCCAGCCAGACGTTGCGCAGGCCGCATTCGCGATAGTGATACATGCCTTTGCTTCCTTCAAAATACCGTGATGACGATCGCGCGTTTGGGCACATCGATCGCTACGGCGACTTGCAGTTCGGTTCCTGCGGCGCGGTGCGTCACAGTGAGCTTCCAGTTCCCGTGCAGGTCCAGCGCGACGGGTTCGGCCACGATCCCGCGTTGCAGGCAGGCGAGCACCTGGGCGGTGGACACCTTGCGCTGGCGCATCCGTTGCCGCGCGTGGTGAGTGAAAATCACCCGCGCCGAATCCGAAGCGATTTCGCGCAGCAGCTTCAGCGCGGTTGCATCGTTCATCCGCAGCGGAACCGGATCGCTCATGACCTATAAATATTATAGGTTCGCTCCGTAGGCAAGCGGCATGTTCAGTGCGTGCCGTTCCCCCCAATTTTCCTACACCCCCAAATTCTGCGACACTTGTGACTTCGCCTGACGGGACGAGGCTTCACATGAGACTCTACCAATCGCAACGCTGTTCGATCTCCACCGCCACGGCGCGCGCGAATGCCGCCACCGGCACTGCGCCTTTCCGCAAGGTGACAATGGGTGACACGGAGTGACAGCGGGTGAAACAGTGTGACACATGTTGACGGCCTCCTTTTCCCTCGCCTGTACCCTGTCAGGTTTGTCAGGTTCCGCGGTGTGGGATCGTGCCGGGTGTGAACTTTCGGGCACCGTGCGGGCGGGCCCATGCCGTTCGTCGGGCCGCCTCGCCGCTTGGTCGGGAAGGGGCCGCCCTTGGTCGAAGCGGGGTGGCGCGGGGCGGCGGGGGCGGCTTCTATGGGCGGGCCGATCGGGCAGGGGGCTGCGTCGGGTGCGGGGAAGGGCACCGGGCGCGATTTCCCGGCCGGCATCACAATTGTGCCGGGTGGGGAGACCTATGGTTTTGAATTTGTTCGATGGCCGTGCGGTGCGCTGGCATGCCAGCCGCGCCGCACTGGCGCTGTGCCTGTCCGCTGGCCTGGCCACGCCGGCTCTGGCTCAACCGGCCGCGGGGTCGGAGCCGGCCCCCGAGCCGGTCGCGGCCGAAGCGGCAGAGGGCGGCGCGGCTCCGGCCACCAAGGACCGGGTTACCCGTTTTGAGGCGGCCTACTTTGCCGCCTTCGCCCCCAATACCGCACTCGATATCGTCCGCCAGGTCCCCGGCTTCGTGATCGAGCAGAGCGACGAGGAAGTGCGCGGGTTCAGCGGCGCGGCGGGCAATGTCGTGCTGAACGGAGCGCGGCCTTCGTCCAAGTCGGAATCGCTGGGCGAGATCCTTTCGCGCATTCCGGCCAGCCGGGTGCTGCGGGTCGAGCTGGGCCCCGGGGATCTCTATGGCTCGGACTATGCCGGGAAAAGCCAGGTGCTCAACCTGGTGCTGTCGCAGGCGGGCGGGATCAGCGGCAATGTAAAGGGCTCGCTGACCCGCGTTCATACCGGCTGGGCGGTGCCCAATCTGGAAGGCTCGGTGCTGATCCGCACCGGGGGATCGACCATCAACCTGTCGGCCAGCAGCGGACGCGAGGGCCAGGTCGAGGTTGGCTATGACGATGTCCGCCGAATCGCGACCGGGCAGCGGATCGAATACCGCGACAAGGTCAACACGATCTGGGAGCGGTTCCCCTCGTTCTCGGCCAGCTGGTCGCACGAGCCGAGCAGCCGCCGTTCGGAACACATCAACCTGCGTTATGCCCCCGGGCACTTCAACCTGAAGCAGACCAACCACGTCACCCCCGCCACCGGGCCGGAGCGTGACGACCGGCTGGAGCAGGACTTCTATCCGACCCGTTACGAGATCGGCGGGGATATCGCCCGCCCGCTCGGCTCGGGCACGATCAAGTTCGTCGCGCTGGCCAACCGGCGCGACAGCAATGCCCACGATACCAGCTTCAACCGGGTGAACGGCGAGACGATCGGCGGGTTCGAGCTGCTGATCGACTCGCGCTATGACGAGGCGCTGGGGCGGCTCAGCTGGTCGGCCCCCAAGGTGGCGGGCTTCAGTTTCGAAGTGGGCAGCGAAGTGGCCTACAACCGGCTCGAGAACGCGACCGAGCTCTACGGTCTGGGCGCGGGCGGGGTGAAGACCCGGATCGACCTGCCGATCGACCGCGCGGTGGTTGATGAGGTGCGGACCGAGAGCTACCTCAACCTCGGCCGTCAACTCAGCCCGCGGCTGCGGCTGGAAAGCCGGCTGGCCTTTGAGACGTCCAAGCTTGAGGTCAGCGGCGATACCACCGCGAACCGCAACCTCAGTTACTTCAAACCGGGCGTGACGCTCGACTGGAAGGGACCCAAGGGCTGGCACGCCCAGTTCGCTGCGCGGCGGACCGTGGCGCAGCTCGATTTCTTCGATTTCCTGTCCAGCGCGGAACTGGCCAATGACCGGATCAACGGCGGTAACGCCGATCTCGTCCCGCAGCGGGCCTGGGAATTCCGCCTGACGGTGGACCGGCCAGTGCTGGGGCAGGGGGTGCTGCGGCTCGAGCTGGGGCATGACCGGGTCTCGATGCTGCAGGACCGGATCCTGACCCCGGAAGGCTTCGACGCGCCGGGCAACATTGGCAGCGGCCAGCTGAGCTTCGCGGCGGTGACGCTGGACGCGCCGCTTGACAGGCTGGGGCTGAAATCGACCCGGCTCAAACTCAACGGCACCTGGCAGACCCATTCGGTGCGCGATCCGATTACCGGGCTCGACCGGCGCTGGAGCACCTTCCGCCCGACCTGGAACTTCGAGGCCGAACTGCGCCGCGATCTGAAGAACTGGTCCTATGGCGTTGAAGTCTATCGCAGCTCGACCAACACGATCTACCGGATCGACGAGATCGACAACTTCATGAATTCCGGTCCCTTCGTGATCGCATTTGCCGAATTCCGCCCCGACAAGAAGACCACGCTGCGGCTCGACGTCGAGAATGTAGCCAATGTCTCGGGCCAGCGGCGGCGGCTGTTCTTCGATCCAAACCGATCCGTGGCGCTGCCCGATGTCGAAGAGTTCCGCGACCGCAACCAGCACGTCGAATTCACGCTGTCGCTGAACCGGACTTTCTAGCCCGGCTTGGCAAGCGGCCCCCGGCGCGCCACAGTCGCTCCCGCAATCAAGGGAGCAGCGACGATGGGACTGGAACTGAGCCGCTCGGTGCGCGGGCTAACCGTGCTGGTGACCGGCGCGGCAAGCGGGATGGGCCGGGCGACGGCCGAAGTCTTCGCCGCCGAGGGCGCGAATGTGGCGCTGACCGACTTGTCGGCTGAA
This sequence comes from Novosphingobium sp. UBA6272, assembly GCF_002440635.1. GTDB lineage: Bacteria > Pseudomonadota > Alphaproteobacteria > Sphingomonadales > Sphingomonadaceae > Novosphingobium. The sequence continues at coordinate 5,675 of NZ_DJUW01000018.1, forward strand.
GCGGTCGAAGCAATCGCGGCAGAGCTGCGCGGCAAGGGCTTTTCGGCGCAGGGCTGGGCGCTCGATGTCGGCGATCCGGCGGCGATCCGCGCGGCGGTGGATCAGGTTGCGGCGCATTTCGGCGGGCTTGACGCGCTGGTCAACAATGCCGGGATCAGCGCCTTCTGTCCGATCGACGACGACGGCTATGATGCGGTTTGGGACCGTGCGGTGACGGTGCTGCTGACCGCGCATCAAAGGCTGATCCGCGCCGCGCTGCCGCACCTGCGCCGTTCCGCCAGCCCGCGGATCGTCAACATCGCCAGCACCGAAGCGCTGGGGGCAACCTCGCGTGATAGTCCCTACAGCGCCGCCAAGGCTGGGGTAACCGGGTTGACCCGCGCGCTGGCGGTGGAACTGGGCAAGGAGGGGATCACGGTCAACTGCATCTGCCCCGGACCGATCGACACCGGGATGACCGCCAATGTCCCGCCGGGCGACAAGGCGACCTTCGCTCACCGCCGCACTGCGCTGCGCCGCTATGGCGCGCCGGAGGAGGTGGCGCACATGACGCTCAGCCTGTGCCTGCCGGCGGCAAGCTATGTCACCGGAGCGACGATCCCGGTCGATGGCGGGCTGATGGCGCGGAATGCGTGAGGACATGACAAAGGGGGCAGCCTTTCAGCTGCCCCCTCGATTGGTCTGCAATGATACCGTGGCTTACGCCGGCAGGGTCAGCGCCTCGTAGCGCTCAAGATGCCAGTCGGCCGGGCCGAACTGGTTCTCGATCATGGTGCTGCGCTTGAAATAGTGGCCGATCGCCAGCTCCATCGTGATCCCGATCCCGCCGTGGGTCTGGATCGCGTTCTGGCCGACCGCCTTGATCGAGCGCGAGACCTTGGCCTTGACCTGGCTGACCGCAGCCTTGCGCTGTTCGGCTGGCAGGTCGAGCTTGATGGTGCCCATCAGGCTCATCGAGGCGATCTGTTCGACATCGACCAGCATGTCGGCCATGCGGTGCTGCAGTGCCTGGAACTTGCCGATCGGCTGGCCGAACTGCTTGCGCTGCTGGGTATATTCGACCGTTCCCGAAAGGAGCTTGCGGGCAATTCCGGTGCCTTCGGCGCAGATCCCCACCGTGGCTTCGTCAACCACGCGTTCGATCAGGTCGATCCCGCCGGGCAGCAAAGCTTCGCCGGGGATGGCGACGTTTTCGAAATAGACTTCGGCGCCGCGGAACCCATCGACCATGGCATAGTCGCGCATGGTGATTCCGGCGGCCTTGGCATCGACCAGGAACAGCTCGACCCCGGCGCGTTCACGCCGGCTGCCGCCGGTGCGGGCCGTGACCAGCAGGTGCGTGGCCCAGGGCGCGGCATAGACCGCAGCCTTGTGGCCATTGAGGACATAGCCCGCACCGTCGGCCTTCGCACTCGTGCCGATGTCGGCCAGGTTGTAGCGGCCCTGCGGTTCGGCATAGGCGAAGGCGATGATCGCATCGCCGGCGATGATCTGCGGGATCACCTCTGCGGCCAGGGCGCCGCCCACTGCCGTCAGTGCGCCGCCGCCGATCACGACGGTCTGCAGCCAGGGCTCGACCGCGATGACCTTGCCCAGTTCCTCCATCATGATCGCGTTTTCGAGGTGGCCGCCACCCATCCCGCCGTATTCCTCGGCAAAGGGGGCGCAGGTCAGGCCCAGCTCGCTGGAGATCGCCTTCCAGATCCCCGGATCGCGCCCTTCCGGGTTGGCGAGCATTTTCTTGCGGGTTTCGAAATCATAGGTGTCGGCCAGGAAGCGCGCGAGGGTGTCGCGCAGCATGTCCTGCGTTTCGGTATAGCTCAGGTCCATGTCTTCAGTTCCTCAGAGTCCGAGAACCATCTTGGCGATGATATTGCGCTGGATCTCGTTCGACCCGCCATAGATCGTGGTCTTGCGGGCGTTGTAATAGACCGGCGCGGCCTTGTTGGCCCAGGCCGGACCGACCGCGTGCTGGTTGTCGCCTTCGCCGAAGCTGCGGAAATAGGGCGCGCCATAGTGGCCGGCCATTTCCAGGGTCAGTTCGGTCAGGCGCTGCTGGATCTCGCTGCCCTTGATCTTGAGGACCGAGCTTTCCGGCCCCGGACCGTGACCGGCGGCCATACCCGAAAGGGTGCGCAGTTCGGTGAATTCCAGCGCGGCCAGGTCCATTTCCAGTTCGGCCACCTTGCGGCGGAAGAATGGATTGGCCAGCAGCGGCTTGTCGCCTTCCAGTTCGGTCGAGGCGATCGAGCGGATCCGCTCCACCCCGCGCTTCGAGCTGGCGACCCCGGCAATCCCGACGCGTTCGTGGGCGAGCAGGAACTTGGCGCAGGTCCAACCCTTGTCTTCTTCAAACACCCGGTTGGATACCGGCACGCGGACATTGTCGAGGAACACTTCGTTGACTTCGTGTTCACCGCCCAGCGTGATGATCGGGCGGACTTCGATCCCGGGCGACTTCATGTCGATCAGCAGGAACGAGATGCCTTCCTGCATCTTGGCATCGGGATTGGTGCGGACCAGGAAGAAACCCCAGTCGGCATGCTGGGCCATCGTGGTCCAGGTCTTCTGGCCATTGACCACATAATGATCGCCATCGCGCTCTGCCTTGGTGCGGAGCGAGGCGAGGTCGGAACCCGAACCCGGCTCGGAATAGCCCTGGCACCACCAATCTTCACCCGACAGGATCCGGGGCAGGAAGTGGGCCTTCTGTTCGGGCGTGCCGAAGGTGTAGATCACCGGGCCGACCATGGTCAGGCCGAACGGCATCAGCCGGATGCAATCGGCTCGGGCGGTCTCTTCGGAGAAGATGTAGCGCTGGGTGATGGTCCAGCCGGTGCCGCCGTATTCGACCGGCCAGGCCGGGGCGACCCAGCCCTTCTTGGCGAGCACGCGGTGCCAGGAGAGGAAATCCTCCTTGCTCAGCTCGTCCCCTTCGTCCTGCTTGCCGCGCAGTTCAGCGGGATAGTTTTCGGCGATGAAGGTCCGCACTTCCTCACGGAAGGCGATTTCTTCGGGGCTGAATTCTAGGTCCATGGCCTCTCTCCGATTGATTGTTGGGAAGCAGGGTGGCGCGGATTTCCGCCGTTCGCAAGGAGAAGTTTACGTTATCGTAAAGTGCGCGATCACTTGCCGTTACGGCAAGGCGGGTCAGCAGCGGCCATGCCCGAAAGGGAATGGGTGCCAGAAGATGGGCGGCGGCGCTCGCCAGCGCGAATCGACAAGCTTTGGCGGGCTTGATAGGCTGCCCTTCAACTGCAGTTCCGGAAGGAGCCTTCGATGCGCCAGATCCACCGTCACGCGATCCTCGCTGCGATGTCCGTTATCCTTGCGAGCTGCAACCAAGCCAGCAACGATGCGGCTGAACCGGGCGGGAGCAGCGCCGACCCAATCAAGGCAGCGGCCAATCTGGCGTTCCAGTTCAAGCCGGGCAAGTATCGTACCACGGTGGAGGTCCAGAAGCTCGAAATCCCCGAAATGCCGGCGGCAATGGCCGGACAGATGAAGGCGATGATGTCCGACAAGACCGCCAGCGAATATTGCATCTCGCCCGAGCAATCCAAACGCGGGCTGGAGATCATGAAGGACCACATGGGCAAGGGCAAATGCCGGTTCGAGAAGTTCGATGCTGGGGCGGGCAGCGTGGATTCGGTCTTCGCCTGCGACACGGGCGAGGCGATGCAACTAAAGGCGGTTTCAAAGGGAACCTACACCGACACCGGATCGCAGGCCGCCATCACGGCGGACATGACCATGCCCGGCGGCAAAGCAATGCATATCGAACAAACAGTGCGCATGGAACGGATCGGTGACTGTACCTAATCACTTGACTCGGCAGCCCCTTTGGTATGGCTTGCCAACATTGATGGAAGGGCAGGGCCAGTTAAGGACCTGTCCCAGATAAGGGGAAGCACAATGAAATATGTCAGCATGGTCGTAGTTGGCCTGATCGTAGGGATCCTCGCCCGTTTCGTTTACCCCGGTCCGGTCGAAATGGGCTGGATTATGAGCGCGGTGCTGGGCGTCGCAGGTTCGTTCGTTGCCGGTTTCGTCGGCAGCATGCTTGACAAGGAACCTGGCACTCAACTGAAGCCGGCCGGCTTCGTCTGGTCGCTGCTGGGTGCAGTGGCGTTGATCTTTATTGGTCGGATGGCTGGCATCGCCTAAGCTAATTTGACAAGTTCAAGGGGCCGGGGCGCAGCAATGCGTTCCGGCCCTTGCTGTTCTGAATACCTTGTTGGGGGCTTGTCTTGTCAGAAGTCTTCGAATTCAACCGCGCGATCCTGCGTCGGCCGGGTGTCAGCGTGGTCAAGGGCCTGCGCGCTGGCGGCGGACCCGATCCCGAATTCGCCGACGTCGTCGCCGAACACGCCGGCTATGCGGCGGCGCTGGCCGGTGCCGGACTGGAACTGACCATGCTCGATCCGCTGGAAGCGTTCCCCGATGCGATCTTTGTCGAGGATCCCGCGCTGGTTTTCCCCGAAGGCGCGATCATCCTGAAGCCCGGCGCGCCAAGCCGCGAAGTCGAGGGCGAATTCCTGCGCTCGACGCTGAACGCGCTATTTGACCAGGTGCTCGACCTGCCGCGCGGCTATGCCGATGGCGGCGACGTTCTGGTCATGCCCGACAAGGCCCTGATCGGGCTGTCCGCCCGCACCACCCGCGAAGGAGCGGAGGCGCTGATCGAAGCGCTGGCGGTCCTTGGCTATCGCGGAGAAGTGGCGGCGACCCCGGCCGAGGTTCTGCATCTCAAGACCGCATCGTCGCTGCTTGATGCCGAAACCGTTCTGTCGACCCGCGCCCTGGCGGCGACCGGGATATTTGCGGGCTACCGGGTGATTGAAGTGCCTGAAGGAGAAGAAGGCGGAGCCAATGTCCTGCGAGTCAATGACCGTGTCATTGCCGGGGCAGGCTACCCACGCATCCTTGAGCTGCTCGACCAGCATGGATTGAATGTAGAAGCGTTGCAGAATGCGGCAATAGCGGCAATTGACGCTGGATTTACATGCATGTCTTTGCGTTGGAAGTTGAAGGCTTGAATTCGGGGGGCGTGGCGATTTTTGCCAAGCCTGTTAGCACAGGCTGTGGCATATCGCTTTTTTGATATTGCTGTGAACAACCGAGAGGCGATCCGATGAAACCGATCAAGACACTGCTTCCGCTCCTGTTGGTCCTGTCGGGATCCGGGCTTGTCGCCAGTGCCGCCGCTGCGCAGCTTGGCGGGCTGGGCGGCGCAGTCGTGCGCAACTTGCCGGTCAAGACGCCGGGCGTGCCAAACTTGTTGTCCGGACCGGCGCCGATATCGACCAATATCAAGGATGCGATATGGGGCGATGCCGCAACCGACGGGATGGACGTACCAAAAGCGGCGCGGGATTTGACCAGCCTCCCCCGCACCCCGCAGGGCGGATTTGTCCTGGCCGAGGGTTACTACCGGATGCATGCGCAATCCTATTGTCTCCACGCAGGGACCTATGGACCTGGCGGAGGGGATGCCTATTTGCTGGCGCCCGTCAAAGGTTCGGCCAAGGATGCCGTCACCTCGATCTTGCGCAACTCGGTGGCCCATCCGGAAATCGCTCAGCGCGACATCCAGCTGCTGCTGTGGGCCATCGTCGCCCGCGCCAAGTTTGAGGATCTCGACATGCGGCTGAAGGGGGTCGCGGCCAAGCTGCTCAGCCAGAAACAGCTTGCAACGCTCAACCGCAGTGCGCTGTCTGTGCTGACCAACCCGCAGCTCAATTCGATCACCGGGGGAATGCCCGGCCCGGTCCGCACCGTGATTGAGGCAGAGAGCCGGATGCGCGGACTGCTGACCACGCCCGGCTCAGCCTATTCCGATATCGAGCGTGTAGCGGTGCTGGGCGGCGTCGCACCGCGCGGCGAAGGCAGCATCGATGTGCCGGCGAACCGCTGGAGCGTGCATCCCGACGGCTATTGGGTGCGCTACAAGCCCAATGGCTATTCGAACACCTGGGTTGAAATCTGGGTGCCCAAGGGCAGCACGGGCGCCGGCAAGGTCTATGATCCGGGAACTGCAATCGCGGTGCCGGTCAACACCTCGCGCCAGCGGCTGGCGCAATCGGGGCGGGTCTATCTGAAGTAGGTCGGGCGCCTGGCAGTTTGGCAAATCTGCGGCTCAGCCAGCCGAGCAAATCCATGATGTGCTCTCCATGGTGTGCTCAAGGATGGAATCGCGCCCGATAGCGATGCCCGTTCGCCTTAGTCCTTATCGCCGCGCCTCGGACGGAGAGCGCTGCGCGAGGACGGAACGCTCTAAAGCATCTATATTGAAGGTTGGTGACCCCGTGACGACCGTCACGGACTGCTGCGTGTCATTGCGGCAAATGCGGGGCGAAGGAGACGACGCCGATGACCGCAATCTCACTCCACCTGGGGCTCAATCACGTATCACCAAGTCATTATGGAAGTGATCAGCCGCTCCTAAATCCCGTCAATGATGCGCAGGCTATGCACAATCTTGCGACAGGACTGGGATATCAGTCATCGATGTTGCTGGATAGCGATGCCACCGTCCTCGGCTTGTCAACGGCGCTGGCTCAGGCAAGCGACGTTCTCCAGCCTGACGATACCTTTTTGCTGACCTACGCCGGCCACGGTTCGCAGATGTTTGATCAGACCGGTGATGAGCCGGATTCCTTGGATGAAACCTGGTGTCTTTATGACCGGATGATCCTGGATGACGAGCTTTTCGGCCTCTACGCCCGCTTCAGGCAAGGGGTGCGGGTGGTCGTGGTTTCTGACAGCTGCCATTCGGGCACCGTGGCCAGGGCGCTTTCGCTTGATGACATCAAGGCTCTGGATCCTGAGGTCGCCTATCCAGACCCGCGTGACCCGCTGACCGAGATCGGACTCGAAAGTCCACTGCGCTTTCGCAGCCTATCAAACGTTTTTTCGCGCTCCACCTATCTGGCGAACAAGCAGCAGTACGACGAGGCCAAAGTGCTTTCCGCTGCGGTCAGCGGCATGGAGTTGCAATGCTCCCTCTTGTTGCTGGCGGCCTGTCAGGACAACCAGTTGGCTTCCGATGGCGAAGGCAATGGATACTTCACGAGCTGGTTGCTGCACTTCTGGAATGAGGGTGCCTTTGCCGGATCCTACACGGATATTTTCAACCAGTTGAATGCCGCCATGCCACGGCGGCAGAAACCCAATCTGCTTCCTTTGGGAAGGGATACGGACGCCTTGCAGTCGCGGCGTGCGTTCATAATCTGACAGGAGTAAACCACTATGCCGAAAAGCTGCTATTTCGAATTCGAGACCTCTCCCGAGATCGTCGAATACTCGCTTGATGAGTTCCAGGACCACTTCGCCAACAAATGCGTTCCGGGTCTGTTTACCGCAGTCCAGAAGGCCAAGGCCCAGCTGGACGTGATCGACCAGAACGCGACCCGTGATGTCGATGTCGATATCGACCTCACCTGCAAGGTGGATGATGACTTCGTTCCGGATTGCGACGGAACCGTCACGATCAAGCTGGATTGATCGGAAGATCGGAGCAGGCGGCTCGCCTCGACAAGGCACCAACAGCTTCGCACTTGCAGCAATCGCTTGACTCTTCTCCGTCATGCGGCAGTCATGGCGGAGAAGGGGACGCCACCGGATGAATCACGCGCCGCCGTGCTTTGACGAGATGTTCGACGAGGATGGCGTCGTGCGTCCGGCCTATGCCGGTTACCGCGAATGGCTTTATGGCCAGGATGCCCCGGCGCTGCGGCGCAAGGCGGTCGAGGCGGAAGGGTTCTTCCGCCGCACCGGGATCACCTTCAACGTTTATGGCGATGACGCCGGGGAAGAGCGGCTGATCCCGTTCGATATGGTTCCGCGGATCATCACCGCCCGCGAATGGCGCCAGCTGACCCGCGGGATCGAACAGCGGGTGCGGGCGCTCAACGCCTTCCTGCACGATATCTACCACCGCCAGGAGATCGTCCGCGCGGGGCGGGTGCCGCAGCGGCTGATTGCCGAGAACGCGGCCTTCCTGCCGCAGATGGTCGGCATGGTCCCGCCGGGCGGGATCTATACCCATATCGTCGGGATCGATCTGGTGCGGACCGGTCCGGAAGAATTCATGGTTCTGGAAGACAATGCCCGCACCCCCTCGGGCGTGTCCTATATGCTTGAGAACCGCGAGACGATGATGGCGATGTTCCCGGAGCTGTTCACGAGGGTGAACGTCCGGCCGGTGCAGGACTATCCCCGCCGCCTCGCCAAGAGCCTGGCCGCCTGCGCGCCCTCCTGCGCCGGCGAGCGTCCGACCGTGGCGGTGCTGACCCCGGGGATCTACAATTCGGCCTATTTCGAGCATGCCTTCCTGGCCGACCAGATGGGCGCCGAACTGGTCGAAGGCAGCGATCTGCGGGTGATCGACGGGCGCGTCGCGATGCGTACCACGCGGGGCTATGAGCCGGTCGACGTGATCTATCGCCGGGTCGATGACGAGTTTCTCGATCCGCTCAGCTTCAATCCCACCTCGATGCTGGGCGTGCCGGGGATCATGGACATCTACCGGGCCGGCAGGATCACCATCGCCAATGCCCCCGGCACCGGCATTGCCGACGACAAGGCGATCTATTCGTTCATGCCCGAAATCGTCGAGTTCTACACCGGCGAGAAACCGATCCTGGCCAATGTGCCAACCTGGCGCTGTTCGGAGAAAGACAGCCTGGCCTATGTGCTCGACAATCTGGCCGATCTGGTGGTCAAGGAAGTCCACGGATCGGGCGGCTACGGCATGCTGATCGGTCCAACCTCCTCGAAGAAGGAAATCGAGGCCTTTGCCGCCAAGCTGAAGGCCAAGCCCGCCAACTACATCGCGCAGCCGACGCTTTCCCTCTCGACCGTGCCGATCTTCGCCAAGTCCGGGCTGGCCCCGCGCCATGTCGATCTGCGGCCCTTCGTGCTGGTTTCACCGCAGGGCATCGACATCACCCCCGGTGGCCTGACCCGGGTTGCGCTCAAGAAGGGCAGTCTTGTGGTCAACTCGTCGCAGGGCGGCGGGACCAAGGACTCCTGGGTGCTGGAGGACTGATGTTAGGCCGCACCGCCAATGGCACCTTCTGGATGGCCCGCTACCTCGAGCGCTCGGAGAATACCGCGCGCCTGATCGAGGCGGGGTTCCGCATGGCGCTGACCCGGCGTTCCGACATGGCGCATGAGGAATGGCGCTCGGTGATCGAAACGGTCGGCCAGACTAAGGCCTTCGAAGGTCTCTACGGCAAGGACTATGCCGGCGAACGGGTCTGGAACTTCCTGCTGCGCGATCGCGGCAATCCCGGCTCGGTCCTGGCCATGACCGAGGGTGCCCGCAGCAATGCCCGTTCGGTCCGCACCGCGCTGACCCGCGAGGTCTGGGAAGCGATCAACGAGACCTGGATGGTGCTCAAGGAACTGCTGGCCCGCCCGGTCCGCGAACCGCTGCTGGGCCAGGTGCTGGCAACGATCCGCCGCCAGGCTACCCTGGTGCGCGGGGCTTTCGACGGGACCATGCTTCGCAACGAGGCCTACAATTTCTCGCGGCTCGGCACCTTCATCGAACGCGGCGACAACACCGCGCGGATCCTCGACGTGAAGTACTACGTCCTGCTGCCCTCGTTGGCCTGGGTCGGGTCGAGCCTCGACAACGTGCAGTGGGAATCGGTACTGCGCTCGGTATCGGGCGACCGGGCCTATCGCTGGCTCAATGCCGGGGCGATGGACCCGCGCGGGATCGCCGATTTCCTGATCCTTGACCGGCGCTTTCCGCGGAGCCTGCATTTCTGCATCGACAAGCTGCGCTCCAACCTGTTCGGGCTAGCGCACCAGTACGGGCAGGAGACCGAGGCGCACGAGATGCTGCGCGGGCTGGGGACCCGGTTCCACGAATCCGCGATCGAGACGATCTTCGAATCCGGGCTGCACGAATTCATCCAGGAATTCATCGCCGCCAACCGTCAGGTCGCTCAGGCGATCGAGCGCGATTACCGGTTCTACGCATGAGGCTGCGGATCGCCCATACCACGCGCTATGACTTTGCCCGGCCGGTGGCGCACGGCTTGCAGCGGTTGCGCCTGAAGCCGAAGACCACCCAGGGCCAGCGCGTGCTCGATTGGGATATGCAGCTGACCGGCGCCACGCCGCAGGTCGATTACGAGGACCACAACCACAACAGTACCGCGCTGGTTTCGGTCGATCCGGGCGTGACCTTTGTCGAGGTGCACTGCGAAGGCACGGTGGTGACCGCCGACAACGCCGGTGTGATCGGCCAGCATGCCGGGCATATGCCGCTGTGGGCCTTTCTCGCGCAGACCGGACTGACCCGGCCCGGGCCAAAGATCCGCGCCATCATGGCCGGGATCGATCAACCGCGCGATGCCGGCGTGGCGCTGCTGCACCGCCTTTCGGCGCTGATCCGCGAGGAAGTCGACTATGTCCCCGGCGAGACCTCGGTCCGCACCAGCGGCGAAGAGGCCGCGACGATCGGGGCCGGGGTGTGTCAGGACCACGCCCACATCTTCATCGGCGCGGCCCGGGCGCTGGGCATTCCGGCCCGCTACGTCTCGGGATACCTGATGATGAACGACCGGATCGAACAGGAAGCCGGCCACGCCTGGGCCGAAGCCCATGTCGATCATATCGGCTGGGTCGGGTTCGACGTGTCCAACGGGATCAGCCCTGACGAGCGCTATGTTCGTGTCGCTACCGGGCGCGACTATGCCGAGGCCGCGCCGATCACCGGCATGAGCTATGGAGCTGGGGAAAGTCTGCTGGAAGTCCGGCTGGCGGTTGAACAGCAGCACGCAGAACAGTAGGCGAGCACGGGAAGGGGATCGCCGAAGTGACCTATTGCGTTGGAATGCTGCTCGACAAGGGGCTGGTGCTGATGAGCGATACCCGGACCAATTCGGGTGTCGACAACATTTCCACCTTTCGCAAGATGCATTGCTGGTCGGTCCCGGATGAGCGGATCATCGCGGTCATGACCGCCGGCAATCTGGCCACCACGCAAGGCGTGATCAGCCAGATCGAGGAACGCAACAAGACCCATGCCGAGCGGCACAATTCGCTGCTTGAGGCCGATACCATGTTTCAGGTCGCCGGGATCATCGGCAAGCTGCTGCGCGATACGATCGCGGCCACCGACAAGCAGAATGGCGAGGAAGCGGCGGGCAGCTTTACTGCGTCGATGATCGTCGCCGGCCAGATCAAGGGCGGCCAGCCGCGGCTGTTCCTGATCTATCCCGAAGGCAATTTCATCGAAGCCAGCTTTGACACTCCGTTCTTCCAGATCGGCGAGACCAAATACGGCCGCCCGATCATCATCCGCGGCTACGACCGAGACATGAGCTTTGAAGACGCGGTCAAGCTGGTGATGGTCAGCTTCGATTCGACGATCAAGGCCAACCTTTCGGTGGGACTGCCGCTCGATCTGCTGGTGATCGAGACTGACAAGTTCGAACCCGTCCACCAACGCCGGATCACGGCGCAGGATCCCTATTACCAGGCGGTATCGGCGGGCTGGGGCGAGGCGCTGAAGAACGCGTTCCACTCGCTGCCGGACTACAGCTTCTTCAATCCGTGATGGCGCCGGTCCGCGAGATCGCGCTTCCGCCGGACACTCTGCTAGATCGGTACCGCGCTGATGGTGGGCATGTCGATTGCTACGTCGCGGACCTGCCAGGCCAGATTGATCTGGCTCGTCTGATCAGGGCCTTCTACACCAGCCCCGCCTTCCGGCCTGAGCGCTGGTTGCTGGGCGTTCTGCTCGGCAAGCGCGCCGACGATGGCGCTGTCGCCAGGCTGGCGGCCGGACAGACCGAGCGTTTTTCCGCCTGGAGTGTCGAAGCCCGCGGCGCGGACCAAATCCTGCTATGCGACTATCAGGGCAAGACCCGTTCGTGGCTGATGGTCAAACCGCTAGCGGGTGGAACCAGGTTGCATTTCGGTTCAGCCGTCCTTCCGACAAAAGCTCGTGCCGCCCGTCTGTTGTTCAATGCCCTGCTTTGCTTCCATGGTGCCTATTCGCGCGCACTCTTGGGGTCAGCCGTTCGTTCATTGTTGCGATCCTTGTGAACAGCGGGGCAAACGGACGCGCCGGAAAACCTATCGGCGCGTCCGTCAGCAAAACAAACCGTTAGCTACGCCGGATTGTCGAATTCAACGCCAATGCACCACTGCCGACGTTTCCCCTGCCAGCAAATTTGGACCTTGATTTCCCCGATCCCGATCCCGGTCCCTGGGCCAGCAACGATCGCGGCAGCCGAGTCAGAGAATTCCTCCATTGAATAGCTGCCTAGGCTGTTCGGCAACTTTTCGCTGAGCCGCGCGGCGAGGATATCGAGTCGCTGTCCACTGGGGCGGGCTGAGCGAGTAGTTACGCGGATCGAGCTCCCATCCGGTCGCCGGATTTCGCCGCAAAGGACAGGCGAGCCAGGCCGCAAGACGCAGCTCCCAGGCTTATCTGGAGGTGCCACACGTGATGTCGCCGTCTGGCTAATGGCAGGGCTGCTGACCAGCGCTAACGCAAGTATGGTCAGGGCAGTAGGAAGTTTGGTTTTCATCGAGACAGTCCCTTCTGAGCAATCGCGGATAACGCCGCAAGCAAAGGTCGCTCGGGGAAGGGAGAAGGTTCAACACGTTCGAATATTTTCAAACCGAGTCGCGAAACGTCACATCACCTGCAATAGGCCTTGCCACTTAGTTCCAGGTGCAGGTGATCTTTGTGCGCGGCGTTGTAGGCCGGACCCAGAACGGTGCCGAAGCGTTTGCATGCGCTCGCCTGGATCGTCGCGAAGAATTTGCGGACCTTGGGCGACTGGTCGTTCCAGTTGCTGGCCACGGTGATCCTACGGCCATCGGCGAGCACGAAGCCCGATACGTCGATCGCGTTGGCGGTGGCGTGAGCACTTCGGCGGCTTGAACCGGCGACATTGCGGCAGTTGTAGCTGCCCATGGTTTCGATCCGGACGATCGGGCTGCCCAGGATCTGCTGCGCCGCACGGTCGGCGCCGAAGCGAGCCCAGCCGGCGAAAGTTTCGGCCAGCGGACAGCTGACCGGGCCAAGATTGGTCAGCCCCAGCTTGGCATCGTCACTCTTCAGGCTAGCGAGCCGCACGGTTCCGACCGTTGAACATCCAGCGCCGTAGTACTTGTCCGGCACTGGCGAGAAAGCGGCTTTGGCTGCTCCCAGATCGGCCATGCAGGCGCGCACTTCGGGGCGGGGCGGGAGGACCTGCGCGGACTGGCGCACGGTATTGTGTTGTTCCGGCGCCCGGCCTTGAGGCAGCATGCTGCACCCGCCCAAAAGCAGGCTCAAGGTCACGATGGGCAAGACTACGCGCATGCCCGCAAGGGTGCCACACACTTGGTTAACAGCTACGCACCCATGGTGGTTAACTTGACGATAACCGATGAAGCGTGCCCGGTTTCGCTTGACTTGCTGCACCGCAACACTAACTGCGGCTCCGGGCCACGCGGTCCCAACGCCGCGCGCGCTCTCTGCAAGGAGAGACTACATGTCTGTACAAATGCCGGCGCGCAAACCCGCGCGTCCGTTCTTTTCATCCGGTCCCTGCGCCAAGCCGCCGGGCTATTCCCCCAGCAAGCTCGCCACCGAAAGCCTCGGCCGTTCGCACCGCGCGAAGATCGGCAAGACGCGCCTCGCCTATTGCATCGACCTGATGCGCGAAGTGCTGCGCCTGCCCGATACGCACCGGATCGGGATCGTCCCCGGCAGCGACACCGGCGCTTTCGAGATGGCGATGTGGACCATGCTCGGCGCGCGCGGAGTGACTTGCCTCGCCTGGGAAAGTTTCGGCGAAGGTTGGGTCACCGATGCGGTCAAGCAGCTGAAGCTCGAACCCAAGGTGCACCGGGCCGACTATGGCCAGCTGCCCGATCTTTCCAAGGTCGATTTCGCCGATGACGTGCTGTTCACCTGGAACGGCACCACCAGCGGCGTGCGCGTGCCCGACGGCGAATGGATCCCGGATACCCGCGAAGGCCTGACCTTTGCCGATGCGACCAGCGCGGTCTTTGCCTATGACATTCCGTGGGACAAGATCGATGTCGCCACCTTCTCGTGGCAGAAAGTGCTGGGCGGCGAGGGCGGCCACGGCGTGCTGATCCTCGGCCCCCGCGCGGTCGAACGGCTGGAGGAATATACCCCGGCCTGGCCACTGCCCAAGGTGTTCCGCCTGGTTTCGAAGGGCAAGCTGGCCGAAGGCGTGTTCAAGGGCGAGACGATCAACACCCCGTCGATGCTGGCGGTCGAAGATGCGATCTTCGCGCTGGAATGGGCCAAGGGGCTGGGCGGGCTGGAAGGCCTGAAGGCGCGCTGCACGGCTAATGCCGATGCGCTGAACAAGATCGTCGCGCAGCGTGACTGGCTTGGCCACCTGGCGGTCGATCATGGTATCCGCTCGAAGACTTCGGTCTGCCTGACGGTTGAAGGCGCGGATGAAGCCTTGATCAAGGCCATGGCCGGCGCGCTCGAAAAGGAAGGCGCAGCCTATGATGTCGCGGGTTACCGCGATGCGCCCCCGGGTCTGCGCATCTGGTGCGGTGCGACGGTCGAGACTGCCGATATCGAGGATCTCGGCCCGTGGCTTGATTGGGCTTACGAGACTGTGAAAGCAGAAGAGCAGGCCAAGCACACTGCTCCTAATTCTTAACTTCGTCACCCCGGCCCTGAGCCGGGGCTCGGCTTCCTTCTCGACGGCGCAAAGAAAAGCCTAACCCCGGGTCAAGCCCGGGGCGACGAGAAGGGAAGTTCGAGATTACTCGATCGGAAGCAACAATGACCAAACCCCGCGTACTCATTTCCGACAAGATGGACCCCAACGCCGCGCGCATTTTCGAAGAGCGTGGCTGCCAGGTCGATGTCATCACCGGCGAAACCCCCGAACAGCTGATCGCCCGGATCGGCGACTATGACGGTCTTGCGATCCGCAGTTCGACCAAGGTGACCCAGGAAATCCTGGCCGCCGCGAAGAACCTCAAGGTCGTCGGCCGCGCCGGGATCGGGGTCGACAACGTCGATATCCCTGCCGCCTCGGCCCAGGGCGTGGTGGTGATGAATACTCCGTTCGGCAATTCGATCACCACCGCCGAACACGCGATCGCGCTGATCTTCGCGCTGGCGCGGCAGATCCCCGAAGCCAATGCCCAGACCCAGGCCGGCAAATGGCCCAAGAATGACTTCATGGGGATCGAAGTCACCGGCAAGACCCTGGGCCTGATCGGCGCGGGCAATATCGGCTCGATCGTCGCCAGCCGGGCGCTGGGCCTCAAGATGAAGGTGGTGGCCTTCGATCCGTTCCTGACCCCGGAACGCGCGGTGGAAATGGGCGTGGAGAAGGCCGATCTCGATACGGTGCTGGCCAAGGCCGATTTCATCACGCTGCACACGCCGCTGACCGACCAGACCCGCAACATCCTGAGCCGCGAAAACCTGGCCAAGACCAAGAAGGGCGTGCGGATCATCAACTGCGCGCGCGGCGGCCTGATCGACGAGGCGGCGCTGAAGGACGCGCTGGATTCGGGGCAGGTTGCCGGCGCCGCGCTCGACGTGTTCCAGACCGAGCCAGCCAAGGAATCGCCGCTGTTCGGCACCCCCAACTTCATCTGCACTCCGCACCTCGGTGCCTCGACCAACGAAGCCCAGGTCAACGTGGCGCTGCAGGTGGCCGAGCAAATGGCCGACTACCTGGTCAGCGGCGGGGTCACCAACGCGCTCAACATGCCCAGCCTTTCGGCTGAGGAAGCGCCCAAACTGAAGCCTTACATGGCGCTCGCCGAACGGCTCGGCAGCCTGGTCGGCCAGCTGACCACCGGCTCGATCCCGCGGATTTCGATCCACGTCGAAGGCGCCGCGGCAGAGCTCAACATCAAGCCGATCGTTGCCGCCGTGCTGGCCGGGTTCCTGCGGGTCCAGTCGGCCACGGTCAACATGGTCAACGCCCCGTTCCTGGCCAAGGAACGCGGGATCGAAGTGCGCGAAATCAAGAGCGAGAAGGAAGGCGATTACCACACGCTGGTGCGCGTTTCGGTCAAGACCGATGCGGGCGAACGCTCGGTCGCGGGCACGCTGTTCTCCAACCGCGAACCGCGGCTGGTCGAACTGTTCGGGATCAAGGTCGAGGCCGAGCTTGAAGGCCACATGATGTATATCGTCAATGAGGACGCCCCCGGCTTCATCGGCCGGATCGGTACCCTGCTGGGCGAAAGCGGCATCAACATCGGCACTTTCAACCTCGGCCGCCGCGAAGCGGGCGGGGAAGCGGTGCTGCTGCTCAGCGTCGACAGCAAGGTCAGCGCCGATCTGCTCGAAAAGGCGCGCAAGTTGCCCGGCGTGAAGCGGGCGATGGCGCTGGCGTTCTAGAAAAAAAAGGAGGTCACGCAGAGGCGCAGAAAAGAAAGGAGGGGCGCAGAGGTGCAGTGTTTGCGGCGAAGCCGCTCCTAAATCGCATCTTGCATCGCACGACGCATCGCTGCGAAGGGAGGAGCCTGCGGTGCCTTCACTCCCTCTGCGCCTCCCCTTTCTTCTCTGCGCCTCTGCGTGAACCATTCCATTCTTGCCGATGGCAATTCCCTCTCCTTCCGCTAAAGGCCTCGCCATGGATACCGACCGCGACCTGCTTCCCGAAGGGCTTGAAGACCGCCTTCCCGCCGCTGCTGCTGCTGCTGCGCGGGTGACGCGGGCGGTGATCGATGTGCTGGACGGGCACGGTTATGACCGGGTCCAGCCGCCCTCGATCGAGTTCGAGAAGTCGATGGCCAGCCGCATGGCCGGGGTCCAGCCGCGGCGGATGTTCCGCTTCGTCGATCCGGCCAGCCTGCGCACCCTGGCGCTGCGCAGCGACATCACCGTCCAGGTCGGGCGGATCGCCGCGACCGCGCTGGCTGACAAGGCCCGCCCGTTGCGGCTCTGCTATGCCGGGCAGGTCGTGACGATCAAGGGCGACGGGCTTGATCCGACCCGCGAGCGGCTCCAGCTGGGAGCCGAACTGATCGGATCGGACAGCGTCGCCGCCGCCGGGGAAATCGTCGCCGCGGCGATTGAGGCGCTGAGCGCCGCCGGGGCGACCGGGCTCTCGGTCGACTTCACCCTGCCGGACCTGGTCGATACCTTGGCCGAAAAGGCCCTGCCGCTCGATGCGGGCAGGATCGAGGCGGTACGGCGCGAGCTGGACGCCAAGGATGCCGGCGGGCTGGTCGAGGCCGGGGGGCAGGCCTATCTGCCGCTGCTGACCGCGATCGGACCATTCGATAACGCGATCGAGCGGCTGGCGGCGATCGACGCGGGCGGGGCGCTGTCCAGCCGGATCAAGGCGCTGCGCGAAGTGGCGGCACGGGTGAAGGGCAAGGCCCGCCTGACGCTCGATCCCAGCGAACGCCACGGCTTCGAATACCAGTCCTGGTTCGGTTTCACGATCTACGCCGACGGCGTATCGGGCGCGCTCGGCCGGGGCGGATCGTACCGCATCCTCGGGCTCGACGAGCCGGCCATCGGCTTCTCGCTCTATCCCGATGCCTTGATCGACGCGCTGGCCGGCAAGGAAGCCGCCCGCGACGCGTTGTTCCTGCCGCTCGGCCACGATCCGGCCCAGGCCGACCGCCTGCGCGCAATCGGCTGGCGCACCGTGGCGGCGCTGAGCGAGGCTTGCGAGCCGGGCGCGCTGGGCTGCACCCACCGACTGGAACAGGGCGAAGCGGTTCGGCTTTAGCGCAGCACGCGCTTCAGCCACTCATCGACCACTGCCGTGGCAGGATAGCCAGGATCGCCGAGGCGGCGGTTGATCTCCATATGCCCTTTAACGCCCCGCCCCTCGAACGCGCGCCGCTCGACCCGGGTTCTGCCCTTGCGTAGCGCGGTTTCAAGGCCCTTGTTCTGGGCAATGCCGTCCTGCCGCTGGACATGGATCAGCAGGAAGGCCGGAGCATTGGGCGCCTTGGCCTGCAGCGTGGGTGATAGCGCACGCTGGCGGGCGGGATCGGTGCCGAATGCCTGGACATAGGTATCGTGCATGAAGTTGCCGCCATCGGCGATCTGCTTTTCCACGTCATAGCAGGCCCCGTCGATCGGCAGCACGCCATCGAGCGCAGCGAACGACAGTCCCGCGCCGCGCAGGTATTGCTCGTCGGTGCCGACCAGCGAAACCAGGTGCGCCCCGGCGCTGTGGCCCATCAGCACGATCCGGCCCGGATCGAAGC
Organism: Novosphingobium sp. UBA6272; assembly: GCF_002440635.1. Taxonomy (GTDB): domain Bacteria; phylum Pseudomonadota; class Alphaproteobacteria; order Sphingomonadales; family Sphingomonadaceae; genus Novosphingobium. The sequence goes on from NZ_DJUW01000018.1 coordinate 23,888, forward strand.
CGAGCCGCGCGGCATTGTCGATCAGATAGCGCAGCGCCGCGGCGACATCGGCGCCTTGCTGCTCGACCGTCGCATCGGGAACCAGCCGGTAATTGATAGAGGCATAGGCGTAATTCTCGCCCGTATAGTGCGGGGCCTTCCAGTTGCCGTCGGCATTGTCCTTGCTGCCGCGCTTCCATCCGCCGCCGTGGACGAAGACGATCAGCGGTGCGCGGCGGCTGCCGTTCGCTGGGGGATAGAAATCAAGCTGCTGCATGCGGTCGCTGCCATAGGACATGGTCTGCTTGGGGGTCGGCTGCGGCGCGGCGGCATCGGCGCTCGCTCCGCCGCGCCCGCCCAGCCGCTCACGCAGGCGGTCTCCGGGGCGGGCTTCGGCCAGCGTGCCGGCGATCAGCGCGGCACCGGCGAGGGTCAGGATAATGGCTTTTCTCATGGCGATACTCCCTTTGCCACAAGGCTGATTGATCAAGTCTTGCCGGACCAGCCGCAAATTGTCGCGGTTTGTCGCTGCGCTGCCTTGACTTTGCCCCATCCCAGCAACTAGGGGCCGCTCCGCACAGCGGGCCGCCTTGCGGTCCATCGCTCCGTCCCCAGCGCCGAGTCCTGTCGAAGGGCGCTTGCGGATTACCCCGGCAGGGGTAGGACTCTATCCATGGCAAACGTAACCGTTATCGGCGCCCAGTGGGGCGATGAAGGCAAAGGCAAGATCGTCGACTGGCTGGCCAGCCGGGCGGACGCCGTGGTGCGGTTCCAGGGCGGGCACAACGCCGGGCACACGCTGGTGGTGGGCGACAAGGTCTACAAGCTCAGCCTGCTGCCCTCGGGCATTGTCACCGGAACGCTGTCGCTGATCGGCAACGGGGTGGTGCTCGATCCGTGGCACTTCCGGGATGAAGTGGCCAAGCTCAAGGGGCAGGGGGTCGATGTCAATCCGCAGAACCTGCAGGTTGCGGAAAATGCCCCGCTGATCCTGCCGTTCCACCGCGATCTCGATGCCTTGCGCGAGGACGCCAGCGGCGCGGGCAAGATCGGCACCACCCGGCGCGGGATCGGCCCGGCCTATGAAGACAAGGTTGGCCGCCGCTCGATCCGGGTCTGCGACCTCGCCCACCTCGACGATCTCGGTCCGCAGCTGGACCGGATCTGCGCGCATCACGATGCGCTGCGCGTCGGGTTCGGCCAGCCGCCGATCGACCGCGAGCGCCTGCTGAAGGACTTGTGGGACATCGCCGCTTTCGTCCTGCCGTTCGCCAAACCGGTGTGGCGGACGCTCAACGATGCCCGCAAGGCCGGCAAGCGGATTCTGTTCGAAGGCGCCCAGGGCGTGCTGCTCGATGTCGATCACGGCACTTACCCGTTCGTTACCAGCTCCAACACGGTCAGCGGCACCGCCGCCAGTGGCTCGGGCATGGGGCCCAATGCGCCGGGCTTCGTGCTGGGGATCGTCAAGGCCTATACCACCCGCGTTGGCAGCGGCCCGTTCCCGACCGAGCTGGAAGACGAAGTCGGCCAGCACCTGGGTGAGCGCGGCCACGAATTCGGCACGGTCACCGGACGCAAGCGCCGCTGCGGCTGGTTCGATGCGGTGCTGACCCGGCAAAGCTGCACAATCTCAGGCGTGACCGGGATTGCGCTGACCAAGCTCGACGTGCTCGACGATTTCGAGACGGTGAAGATCTGCACCGGCTACAAGCTGCGCGGGGCGACGATGGACTATTTCCCCGCGCACGCTGCCGATCAGGCCGCGGTCGAGCCGATCTACGAGGAAATGCCCGGCTGGAAGGGCCAGACCACCGCCGGCGCACGCAGCTGGGCTGATCTCCCGGCCCAAGCGATCAAATATATCCAGCGGGTTCAGGAACTGATCGAAACCCCGGTGGCGCTGGTCAGCACCAGTCCCGAGCGCGAGGACACGATCCTGGTCCGCGATCCGTTTGTGGATTGAAGGCGTGCGGCGGCGGCTTCTCCTTGGGGGTGCCCTCCTGCTCCTGACCGGAGCCGCCACGCCCGCGCCGCCGCTGTCCTTTCCCGAAGTCGATCACATTCTCGTCGCCAAGGCGGCGCGGACCATGACGCTGTTCGGCACCGACGGATCGGTCACGGTGATTCGGAATATCCAGCTGGGCGATGCCCCGGTCGGCCCCAAGCAGTTCGAAGGGGACGAGAAGACCCCCGAGGGCCGCTTCACGATCGACTATGGCAACCCGCAGAGCGCTTATCACCTCTCGCTCCACATCGACTATCCGCGCGCCGAGCATGTCGCCTATGCGCAAAGCCATGGCCGCAGTGCCGGGGGAATGATCATGATCCACGGCCAGCCCAACGACTGGCCCGGCGCAGACCTTGGCGCGCGCGTGCCAGGCGACTGGACTGACGGCTGCATCGCCCTGGCGAACGAAGAGATCGAAGCACTGTGGGACGCGGTGCCGGATGGCACGCCGATCGAGATCAGGCCGTAAGGTAGTGGAATTTCGTGGCGTCGATCATGAAGCAGAGTTCGGTTATGCCTTTCGCATCTGGGTCAAGCGTCAAGCTCTCATCATCGACGAACATGATAATCAGCTTGCCGGGTGCGTCTTGTGAGATGGCTGCGACTTCGGTCATCGGGCGAAGCCGTTCAATTCCGGCTCTGTTTGAATAGGACAGCATCGAATAGCGAAAACAGACATTGGCTCGATGGATTCGCCGGATCTGCCAAAGGCAGCCGATGGAGCAGGCTGCCATTAACAGCACCATCCCGTTCATTACTTGCAGTTGGTGTGCCGCGTCTTCCCGGGCCGAGCCGACAATTGTCCGGAGGCAAAAGAGTGTTGCAGTCAAGAACAGCAAACCTGCCAACGAAATCCAATGCTTGGCGCCCGGAACGATGCGTTGCCAGTTGTGGCGGTCACTCTTCGCATAGCGATCGCGGTTCACCAATATGTCGACCCCGACCGAGGTGAAGTAGGCTACCAAGGCGCCGACAAGATACGCAGGCAGATGGGACATCACGCCATTTTGCGTCATGTGGGTTACCAAATCCGTACCGCATCACAACCTGCGAAGCAGTCCGCATTGATTCACTTTTCGAGCAATCGTGAAAGTTGCACTTCCGTCGTCACCTTTGGACAAGTCCGCCGACCCGGTCCGTTTTGGCTTCACCTCTCATCTGTGTCTGGGCCAGCCCGCGGTCACGCGCAAGCCGCATCACTCTGACCAACCAGAAGATCGCGGCGTTGTTGGAGGCGGTTGCTTTTGGCTCAGTGAACGGGCTTAGGCCGTGAAAACTTGATCCATTCTTGACGTATTCTCTTTTTGTTCTATTCATGTTCGCGAAACATGGAGTCGGAACAGATGGCACAGCCCGGATCATCGGCCAATTTCGCTTACGATCGCGCCGCCAACGATGCGGCGCCGATGCCGCTTTCACTCGCTGTCTACGCCGATCGGGCCCACGTTCGCGCGCTGATTCGTGAGGATGCCGAGGCGGCGGGGTTCCGGATCGGCGAGGTGGCCGGGATCGAGGCCCTGCTGGAGGGTGAGGCGCGGCCGCTCGGCGAGGTCGTCCTGCTTGATTGCCCCGAAGTCGACGGCGCTTCGCTTGCTGCCCTGGCGCGGCTCGACATGCGGGTGGCGCATGCCGGGGCGCATCTGGTGGTCTCAACCACGGTTGCGGCGCTCGACGACGTGTTCGGCTGCCTCGATCAGTCCGGCGCGCAGATCCTGGTCGATCCCAGCCGGGCCGAGCGGGTGCTGGCGCTGGGCCGGGTGCTGGCACGGGTGCCCAACCTGCGGGTCCGCGAATTGTCGGACGAAGACCGGCTGGCGCTGCTGCGGCTGACCGAGCAGGTCAGCCAGATCGCCGCCCGGCTCGACAAGCTGGCACCGCCGCCGGGCGAGGGCCGGGCCGATGGGGAGAGCGCCTTCCGCTTCGAGAGCCCACGGCCGGGTTTTGCCCAGCCCGATGGCGATGCCAGTGAACGACTGGTGCGGGCGACGCGTCCGGCCTTGCCCGACCCGCGGCTGGTGCGGCGGATCATCCGCCAGCGCCAATTGCGTGCGCGGTTCTTCGATGGCGATCTGTTCGCCGATCCGGCCTGGGATATGCTGCTCGATCTCACCGCAGCGCGGGCCGAACATACCCGGGTCTCGGTCACCAGCCTGTGCATTGCCAGCGGCGTACCGCCAACCACCGCGCTGCGCTGGATCGGCCAGATGATCGATGGCGGCCTGCTCGAACGGGTCGAGGACGAAGCCGACCGCCGCCGCGCCTTCATCACCCTGACCGACCGGGCCGCCGATGCCATGGCGCGCTATTTCGCCGAACTCGGCACGAATGCCGCGCGCTTGGTTTAGGGCTTTTCTCCGCGAGGATGTTGGGCTAGGGGCTGCGGCCTTGGCCCCATTGCGATGGTGTGCCGGGCGCTTAGCTCAGTTGGTAGAGCATCTCGTTTACACCGAGAGGGTCAGCGGTTCGAGCCCGTTAGCGCCCACCAGTTTTCGGAATCAGATGATGTCCGGGGGACATCTTCCCGAAAACTCCCGAGCGATAGCGAAGGGGCACGCTTCAGGCGTTCAAATCCCGGTTCCGGCGAAAGTTTGGTCCGGGGGAACGTCCAAAAAGTCTCTTACCGCGCTTCATCGACCAGCTTCAGCGTCTCGGCATCGCCCCATTCCCTGGGCGCGGCGATCCGCCACACCTCGCGGCCATCGGCGCCATACAGCACCGTCATCGGCAGGCTGGGCGCTTCATAGTGGAACGCCAGGTCGCCTTTGGGGTCAAGCCACGGTTCCAGCCGGGTCACTCCGCGTTCCTTCAGGAACTGACCGGCCTTTTCCGGCTGGCCCGAATCCTGGTTGATCGTCAGCACCTTGACCTTGCCGTCCAGCGTGTCCGCCAGCTTGTCGAGCGCGGGCAGTTCGGCCACGCAGGGTGCGCACCAGGTTGCCCACAGGTTGATCAGCAGCGGCTTGCCCTTGAGGCTTTGCAGGTCGAGCTTCTGGCCGGCCGGATCGGTCAGCACGAAATCGGGGAGCGCGCTGCCCTTTTTCGTGCGGTCGACCATGCCGCCCGCCGCCGGGGCGGCCGATGACGCTTGCGGTTGCGCCTCTTGCCCGCTTTGCCTATCGCACCCCGCGACAAGCACGGCAAACCCGAGGACAGCGGCGTTGAGCAAGCGGGAAGACAGCACAGGTGGCTCCAATTCGATGTGGGGCGGGCGCTTCGCCGAAGGGCCCGCTGCGATCATGCGCGAGATAAATGCCTCGATCCCCTTCGACAAGGCGCTGTGGCGGCAAGATATCGCGGCGTCAAAGGCCCATGTGGACATGTTGTCGGCGCAGGGAATCGTTTCGGCTGATGATGCCGCGCTGATCGCTGGCGGGCTGGACCGGATCGCGGCCGAATACGAAGCGAGCGGCGTGCCCGAGGACTGGGACCTCGAAGACATCCACATGACCACCGAAAGCCGGCTGGCCGAGTTGATCGGTCCCGCCGCCGGGCGACTCCACACTGCCCGCAGCCGCAACGATCAGGTAGCAACCGATTTCAAGCTGTGGGTCCGTGAAGCGATGCAGTCGGCCGAGGCCGGGCTGCGCGCGCTGCAGGTCGCGCTGGTGACCCGCGCCGGCGAACATGCCGCCAGCATCATGCCGGGCTTCACCCATCTGCAGACCGCCCAACCGGTCACGCTGGGACATCACCTGATGGCCTATTACGAGATGGCCGCGCGCGACCGTTCGCGCTTTGTCGATGCCTATGCCCGGGCCGGGCAGTCCCCGCTCGGTGCGGCAGCGCTCGCCGGAACCGGCTTTCCGATCGATCGGCACCGCACGGCGGCAGCGCTCGGATTTGATGCGCCGACCCGCAACAGCATCGATTCGGTTTCGGACCGCGATTTCGCGCTGGATTACCTGATGGCGGCGGCGCAGACCGCGCTGCACCTCTCGCGGCTGGCGGAAGAGTTCATCATCTGGGCCAGCCAGCCGTTCGGCTTCGTCACGCTGCCCGACAGTCTTTCGACCGGCAGCTCGATCATGCCGCAGAAGAAGAACCCCGACGCGGCCGAACTGGTGCGCGGCCATGCCGGACGGATCGTCGGTTGCTTGACCGCGCTGATGATCACGATGAAGGGTCTGCCTCTGGCCTATTCGAAGGACATGCAGGACGACAAGCCGCCGGTGTTCGAAGCCGCGTCGCTGCTGACCCTGTCGCTCGCGGCAATGACCGGGATGGTAGAGGGTGCGACTTTCCGGACCGAGCGGATGCGCGCCGCCGCCGAGCTGGGCTATGCCACCGCCACCGATCTGGCCGACTGGCTGGTCCGTCAGGCGAATATCCCCTTTCGCGAGGCGCACCATATCACCGGAACTGCGGTCAGGCTGGCCGAAAGTAAGGGGCTCGCGCTCGATCAGCTTTCGCTGGAAGAGCTCCGGGCAATTGATTCCCGGATCGACGAGCGGGTCTTTGCCGCCTTGTCGGTCGAGGCGTCGGTAGCGGCGCGGGCCAGCTATGGCGGAACCGCGCCCGATCAGGTAAGGGCGCGGGTGGCCGAAGCGCGTATCGCGCTGGGCCTGGAGTGAACGCGATGCGCCGTCTGGCAATTTCCCTGGCACTGCTTGGCCTCGCCGGCTGCGGGGCAAGCGCGCCGCTCAAGCCCAAGGCCGGGGAGAGCCTGCCGGTCGCGCGCTATGGCCGCGAAGGCACCGAAACTGCCGAAACCCTGCTTAAATCGCCGCCCCAGGCCGCGCCGGAGCGCAGCGTCGAACTGCGAAAACGGTCGGAGAAACGGTTGCAAGACCCGTTCGACCTGCCTCCTTCCGACGACGAGTAAAATCCATGGATCATTTTGAATATATTGGCGGCGTCCTCCACGCCGAAGACCTGCCGCTGACCGCGATCGCCGAAGCGGTCGGTACCCCGGTTTACGTCTATTCGCGCGCCACGCTGGAGCGGCATGCCCAGGTATTCCGCGAGGCGCTTTCGATCCTGCCGCGGGTTCACATTGCTTTCGCGGTCAAGGCCAACCCGAACCTGGCCGTGCTGCGGATCATGAGCCGCGAAGGGCTGGGCGCCGATGTGGTTTCGGGCGGCGAAATGGCCCGGGCACTGGCGGCGGGGGTTCCGGCTGAAGAGATCGTCTTCTCCGGCGTCGGCAAGCAGCACCACGAGATGATCGCCGGGCTCGAAGCCGGGATCGGGCAGTTCAACCTCGAAAGCGAGGAAGAAGGGATCGAGCTGGCCGCGCTGGCCGCGGAACGCGGACTGACCGCGCGCTGCGCGCTGCGGGTCAATCCCGATGTCGATGCGCGGACCCATGCCAAGATCTCGACCGGCAAGGCCGAGAACAAGTTCGGCGTGCCGATCGACCGCGGCTGCGAGATCTATTCCAGCCTGGCCGCGCTGCCGGGCCTGGAGATGCGCGGTGTGGCGGTCCATATCGGCAGCCAGCTCAACAGCCTGGAGCCGTTCGAGGAAGCCTTTGCCAAGGTTGGTGATCTGATCGCCGAATTGCGCGCCGCCGGGCAATCGGTAACGCACGCCGATCTCGGCGGTGGGCTGGGCGTGCCCTACAAGGCCGGCGAGGTCTTTCCCTCTCCGCAGGCCTATGCCGAGATGGTCGCGCGGGCCACGGCCGGCTGGGACGTCACCCTGATGTTCGAACCGGGCCGGGTGATCTGCGGCAACGCCGGGGTCCTTTTGACCAAGGTGGTGCGGGTCAAGCGCAGTTCGAACCGGGCGCCGTTCGTGATCGTCGATGCGGCGATGAACGATCTGGCCCGCCCCGCGATGTACGGGGCCTGGCACGATTTCGACGCGGTGAAGCCCACCGGCGAGCGGATGACCGCGCATATCGTCGGCCCAATCTGCGAAACAGGCGATACCTTTGCGATGGACCGCGAATGCGACGCCTTGCAAGCCGGCGATCTGGCGGTGTTCCGCACCGCCGGCGCCTATGGCGCGACCATGGCCAGTTCCTACAACAGCCGCGGTTTCGTGGCCGAAGTGATGGTCGATGGCGGCAAGTGGGCGGTGGTGGCCGACCGGATCCTGCCCGAAGCGATCAGCGCGGCCGAGCGGGTTCCGGACTTCCTCGACTGACCCCGGCCATTCGCCCACCTCGCTGCGACTGATTTCACTACCTGTATCAAGTCTCGCTCCCCTCCCGCAGGCGTGAGGGGTTGGGGGTGGGCCAGCCTGCGACAACCTGCTAACGGACCGGCCATGCACTCGCTCCCTCTGTTTCATCGCCTTGGCGGCCGGAAGGTGATCCTGCTGGCCGAGGGTGAGGCAGGGGAGGCGAAGCGGCGCCTGCTTGAACGCGCCGGGGCCGAAATCGTCGGCGAAGATGATGGCGCCGCCCGGCTCTGTTTTATCGCCCTCGATGAGCCGGAAGCGGCAGCGCAGCGGCTGCGGGCGAAGGGGCTGTTGCTGAATGTCACCGACCGGCCCGATCTGTGCGATTTCACCGTTCCCAGCATTCTGGAACGCGGCCCGGTGTTGGTCGCGGTCGGGACGGGTGGGGCCTCGGCTGGCCTTGCCAAGGCGCTGCGCTTGCGGCTGGAAGCTTTGCTGCCGGCATCGCTCGGCACTCTGGCGGAACGGTTGCAACAGGCTCGCGGTGCGATGCGCCAGCGGTTCCCCGAACCGGGGCAGCGCCGCCGCGCACTCGACGCGGCGCTGAGTGAGGGCGGGGCGCTCGATCCGCTCTTTGGCGCAAGTGCCGATGCCGTGGCCGGTTGGCTCGATGGCGGCGAAGCAGGCGAGGGCGGAACTGTCGAGTTCAGCATTTCCAGCGCGGACCCCGATGACCTGACTTTGCGACAGGCGCGCTGGCTCGGTGCGGCGGATTTCGTTGCTTACGAGGATCGCGTGTCTTCGGAAATCCTCGCCCGTGCCCGCGCCGATGCTGTGCGGCTGCAGATTGGCGCAGGCGAACGCCTCTCGCCGCGCCCCGGGCTGACCGTCATCATTCGGCGGGGCTGAGCAGCACTTTCATCTGGGCCAGCGCGATCGGCTTGCTGCGATCGTCCTGCCAGCATTCGGCATTGACCAGCGCGACGCGGCGCCCGGCGCGGGTGACCTTGCCCATCGCGAAGGTGCGCTGTTCGGTCCCGCCACGCATGAATTCGACCTGCACATTGACCGGCTTGAGCTTCATCGCTTCGCCCCGGCGATCAAGCTCGGCCCGCAGTGCAGCGATCGCGGCCATTTCCATCAGCCCGCTCATCGCGCCGCCGTGGAGATAGCCGGGGCGCCCGGCGACCCGGACCGAATAGTCAACGAACAGCACCGGATTGCCGTCCTCGTCGTGATCGAGATCGATCCCGAGCGCGGTGGCATAGGGGGGCAGGACTGTTCCGTTCACAGGTAGGCTCCGTGCGTCGCCATGAAAGTGCCGATAACGTGGGCCACCGGATCTTCGGGGTCTCCATCGTGCGCGATCCCGCGGATGAAGCTGATCGTGCGGGTCAACTTGTAGCATTCGCCGTGGCCGATCACCGTGCGGCCCGGCACTGCGGCGCGCATGTAATCGACCCGCAGGTCCAAAGTGGCGTGGGGCACGAACCGGCCCGACAAGGTCCAGACCGACATCGAGGTGGCATTGTCCATCAAGCTGATGATTGGGCCCGAGGCAATGACGCCGGTTTCGGCGACGCCGATCAGTTCTTCACGCCAGGGCAGGGCCAGCTCGACCCAGTCCGGCCCGTGCGCGTGATAGGTAAGCCCCAGCCAGCCGCCGTGGCCGTGGCGGGTCATCATCTTCGAGGCGCGGGCCGGATCGAACACGAAGTCGGGCGGCAAATCTTGGAGGCTCTTGGGCTCGGTCATGGCCGTTGCTGTGCTGTCGGCGCGGGACGATTACAATCTTTTAATTTCCCGCAGCTGGCAGAGTCAGGCCCAATCCCGCACGCCGGTTGGCATAGGGCCGCTCGGCAAACTGGGGATTAATCATGAACCTGCCCAAGATCGACGTATCCGCATTGCCGGATCTGGACACCATGACAGGAATGTTCGGAAGCTTGACCCAATCGATTAACACCGATGACATTGTTGTTGTCATCATGGTGCTCGTTTGGGACATCATCAACGGCAACGGCTGAGCGGGCGGTCCGGATGGATATCCGACCCGAGATGCGGGCGCTGCGGAGCAATGATGCTCCGCAGCGCTCTGCGCAAGCAGCGGTGGGCGAGGTTCTTGGAGCCTGGCGCGATTCCGGCCAAGGTCTTCAGGTAGAACGCGAATTACGCCTGTTCTCCGGCGGAGCGGCGATCGAAGACTTGCCCTTTCTATCAACATTGTTCTGCCAGAACGAAAGCGCCCCGATTCATTTCGTAGAGCATCTGTTGCTGCCCTTGCTGGGGCGATTGAAAGCCGATCCGCTGACTCAAAGTCCGCTGCGATTTTCAACCGACGATATCCAGACGACCCTGGTCATTGCGAAATTTCGCAATACGACCTTAACACTGCAATCGGTGAGCGGTGCCGCACTGGATCGAAAGCCTTATCCTAACTCTGCAAGTTTCTCGCCCACCGAGACCTACGACCGAATCTTGGCAGGGACCGCCCGGGTGCTCAAAGTTGCGGTCGAACAGCAATTGCCGAACGGTGCGTTACTAAGCTGCAATGAAAGTGTGATCGAACAGGGCCAGGTCCGGCACCGTTATGGCCGATCAGAGGCGCAGTTGCTGCGTTCGGTGCAAGGGTCTCTGGTCACTCTCAAATTGCAGAGGCCGACGGCTGATCACGACGTTACTCGGGAATATGCGCTCGATGGCGGTCGGTTGTTGCGTCAGGCAGCAGGGACCCCGCATGACAGCCGCCTTGAGCTGGCGGCGGCCTTGCTCGGACGAATGGCCCGGCTGGATGCTGCCCCGCTGCTTTCGGTCATGGCCGAGGAGGAGGGCAATCCTTCCTTGAGGTGGCAAGCGCTGCGCGAATGCCTGGGGCTCGACACGGCCCGCGGCTTTCGCACCCTGTGTTCGCTTGCCAGCCGCGCCGACGATCCGTTGGCAGTACCGGCTGGCGCGCTGCGCGCTCAATTGCTGGAAACCTACCCCGAATTGTCTGGAGTTAGCGAATGCCCCGCGTGATCGAGATTGCTGATTCAGCACAAGCCTCACTTGAAGAATGCTCGGATGCCATAGCAGCATTCGGGTTCGATCCGACCGATGATGAAAGTTTGGACAATGCGGCGCGATGGCTGCGGCGGCTCGGAAACAATCGCGAATTTTTGGGCGACATTCTCGTCGAGCAACTGGCGCAGCGGCACCGGGAAGAATCTTTGGACAATGCCTATAGCCCTCAGGTTATCATGCTTTCGCCGCCAAACGGCCAGTTCTTCATGCGGGCAAACATCTGGCCTTCGCTTCATGAACACATGGTTCGCGCCAGCGGTGGGGATTGCTTTGCTCTTGAGATGCCGCACGATCACAATTTCAATTTCCTGACGCTGGGTTACTTCGGACCGGGCTATTGGAGCGACTACTACGAGTACAATTTCGAAGAGGTGATCGGCTATCGCGGCGAGCCGGTGCCATCGCTGCGCTTTATCGAGCGCTCGCGGCTCGAACAGGGCAAGATCATGCTCTACCGTGCGCACCTGGATGTTCACTCGCAGTTGCCGGCGGATTCCCTTTCAGTCTCGCTCAACATTATGCACACCCATGGCGCGCAGGGCTGGTACGATCAGTACCGGTTCGATCTTGAGCGGCGTGAGATCGCAGCAATCATCTCCCCTGGGCCGAGCGAGGCGCTGATCAAGGTGGCGGTCGGGCTGGGCGGGGAAGAAGCGATCGACCTGGCCGAGCGTCTCGCGCGCAGCCACCCGAGCGACCGGATGCGCCTTGCGGCCTGGGATGCGCTCGCGGCGCGGGAAGCAGATCCGGCGGCGCGCGATGCCCTTTGGCATCAGGCGGAAGGATCGGGCAGCCGTCTGGTTACGAAGGAAGCGCGGGCGCGGCGTGCCGAACTGGTCGCCTGATCGGCATCAGGCAAAACCGCCCGCCAGCGCGTCGATCGCGGCTTGGAGGATCACCGCGGCGGCGTGTGAATCGATCCGCTCCGCGCGCTTCGCTCGGCTCATGTCCTGGGCGATCAGTGCGCCTTCAGCACTGGCGGTGGACCAGCGCTCGTCCCACAGCAGCACCGGCAGATCCAGCGCGGCGGCGAGATTGCGGGCATAGGCCCGGCTCGACTGGCTGCGTGGCCCTTCGCTGCCGTCCATGTTGAGCGGCAGGCCGATCACCACACCTTGAACCGCGCGTTCGCGAACAAGTGCCGCCAGCGCTTCGCGGTCGGCTCCGAATTTGCCGCGCTTCAACGTCTTGCCGGGCGAGGCAAAGCGCCAGCCGGGATCGCAAAAGGCTGTGCCGATCGTCTGTGTCCCGAGATCCAGTCCTAGCAGCGCGCCGGCCTGGGGCAGCGCGGCCCGGTAATCCAGCGCGTTGGTGGTGATCAGCGCGCCGTCTGCCACGCCGCCACCCGCCGCGCGAAATCCTGGCGCAGGGGCAGCCAGTAGAGCGCATAATCGTAAACGTGGTAATTGCCGCCTGGCAGCACGAAGGGGCCCATGTCCGGTCCCTCGCCAATCCGCAACGAACCGTCAGGCGCACAGGCTGCACCCGCCAGCTCGGGCGTAAGGACAGCCTTCTCGAACTTCAGGTCTGGGACGATTCCGCCCTTGTTGGCGGAGGGCGGAGCGCTGCCGCCGGTTACTCCGGTCAGCGGGTTCGAACAGAGATAGGCCGGTGTCGCGTTTGCGGCGCTGTTACCGGCAAAACGCTCGTAAGCGCCGCGCATCATGGCGGTGTCAGCCTGGTCGGCGAACGACAGAAAGCTTACCACGCAACCAGGCTGATCGGGTCGTTCGCAGGCGGGCAGGCCAATTGCTGGCAGGTCGCGCTTGGTGTCGACCACCCAGCCGATCACATAGGCCGCAGCGATCCGCTTCGTCAGCGGCGTACCGGCGATCTTCTCGGCCAGCAGCCGCTTGAGCACGAACGAGCCCTGGCTGTGCCCGGCCAGCACGAACGGGCGATCGGCGGGCTGCGCTGCTAGGAACGCATCGAAAGCCTCGGCCACGTCGTGGTAGGCCAGTTCATGGGCTTGCCGAGCTTCGCGCGCGTCGGTGACGAAAGCGCCGAAAGTCGCTTGACGATAGCGCGGGGCCCAGACCTCGCGCGCGTCGCCAAACACGCTCGCGATTCCGCGGACCACGATCGTGCCGATACGGTTGGCATCGGCATCGTCCAGCGGGGCGTTCCAGTGATCCTTCTTGAGGTAGCTGGTAGGGTGGACAAAGAACACCGCAGCCTCGACCGGGGCGGTTGCGGTGTCAGTCGGAAATCCATCCGGTCGCCATTGGACCAGGCTTTCACCGGGCTGCCCCGGGCGGGCGAACCACATTTTCGGATCGGCGTAGGCGCTGGCCTGCAGCGGCGCTTGCGGCTCGAACTTGACACTGGGGGTAAAGCTCAGCCGGGTAAGTTGCTCCGGATAGAAGGCCAACGCGATCCGCCCGCCAATAAACAGGACGATGCAGAACGCGATAAAGTACAGGAACTTGCGGGCCAAGGTTCAGGCGCTTTCGTTCTTTTCCGACTGCCGCTCGAGCGCGACCTTGAGCATCGCCACCAGCGGGTCGGCCAGCATCAGGCCAAGCAGGCCGAACAAAGCGCCCATGATCAGCTGCGCGCCCAGCACCAGCGCGGGGGCCAGGTCCGCCGTGCGCTTGGCCACCATCGGCACGATGATGTTGCCGTCCACCACCTGGACCACGACATAGACGATGATGCAGTAGATCCCCATGTCGACCCCGCCGGAAAACCCGACCAGGATCATCAGCGCGCCCGAAATCGGCGCACCGATATTGGGCAGGAAGGCGAGCAGTCCGGTCAGCAAGCCGAGCAGGGCCGCCATCGGCACGCCATAGGCGGCGAGCAAGGCCCAGGTCGCCACGCCCTCGACCGCCATGCCGAGCAGGCGGCCGGCCAGCAGACGCCGGAGAGTCCGGCCCATGATCGTCGCGGTGCCTTCGAAGTGGGCGCGCTGGCCCTGCGGCAGCAGCCAGGCAAAGCCGCGCCGGTACAGCTGCGGTTCGGCTGCGAAATAGATCGCCATGACCGCGATCAGGAACGCGGTGGTCAAACCGCCGATCACGCCGCCGACTGCACTTGTGATCTGGCCAACGCCGCCGACCACCTTGTCGATCAGCCCTTCGGCCGATTGCATATCGAACTGGACCCCGTGGCCGCGGAGCCATTCCAGCACGCGCAGGGTCTGGGCTTCGACGATCCCGGGCAACTGTGCGGCCTGGGCGGCGATCTGACTGCCGGTGAACATCGCGGTCCAGCTGATAAAGGCCAGCGTCAGCAGCAGAACGATGGTCACCCGCCAGCCCCGCGCGATCGGCAGGACCCGGCCGAGCAGGCGCGCGCCGCCATCAATCATTGCGGCAAAGACCATGCCGCCGAAAATCACCAGCAGTGGCTGGGCGAGGAAAATCGCCAGCCCCAGCAGCGCGGCCATGCCGATCCATACCGCCGCCTTTTTGGCTTCGGTCCGGATCAGCGTGTCGGAAATGTCGGTCGGCCCGGCGTGCAGATCGACCAGCGGCGGGATCTTGGCTTTGGCGACGCGGCGCGGACGGGGCGGCTTGGCGGTGGATTCGGCCATCACTTGTCCTCAGTCAGGTGAACAGGGCGCAGGCTGGTCCAGGATCGTCCGGAACGCAAGGCGCGCCACCAGGTCAACGGGTTCCAGGTCTGGCTGCCGTCAAGCGAGAAGGTAACGAATTCGGCCCGCCCGCCAACATCCGAGAGCGGCACCGGGCCGCCCAGTCCGTCGGCCATTATCGGTACCCGGCTGTCGGCCGAATGGTTGCGGTTGTCGCCCATCAGGAAGACATGGCCGGCCGGCACGGTGATTTCGGCAAAGTTGTCGACCGTGAAGTCGTTGCGGTCCTTGATGATCAGATATGTCGCGCCATTGGGCATCACTTCGCGCAGCGTCGGCACCTCAAGCACCTCGCGGCCCGAGGGCAGCTTGGTACGGTACATCTCGAAATCGCTATAGCAGTAATAGGCCGGTTTGCGATCTCCGCACATCAGCTGCGGATCGGCCGGGATCTGCAGATCGGGTTCGACTTGCTGCGGCACCGGCTTGCCGTTGAGCACGATCTGGCCATTCACTACCGCGATCCGGTCTCCCGGCAGGGCGACCACGCGCTTGATCAGATCGTCGTTGCGGTTGCGCGGCACGACAATCACGATGTCGCCATAGTCGGGCGTGCCGGGCAGTGCCCGCCAGGTCCCGCGCGGCAGCACGTGAAAGCTGGCCGACGCCCAGTTCCAGCCATAGGGGAACTTGGAAACGACCAGCCGGTCCCCGACCAGCAGGTTGGGCATCATCGAGATCGAGGGGATATAGAATGGCTTGGCGATGAAGCTGTGGAAAGCGAGGACCGCCAGCAGCATCAGCGCCAGACCGCGGATTTCGCCGATCCAGTCGATCCGGTCCTTGTGCGGGGCAGCAGGCTCGTCCGCCGCAGGCAGGTCTTGCGCGGCAGGTGCTTCGGCTTCGGGGGTGAGAATTTCGGAATTCACTTCGGTCACAATGCGCGGGCCTCGATTACCACGAAGGCCTGGGCCCATGGGTGGTCGTCCGTTAACGTCAGATGGATCACCGCCTCATGCCCCTCGGGCGTGATCGCGGCAAGCCGGGCAGCAGCGCCGCCGGTGAGTTGCAGGGTGGGGGCGCCGGAGCGCATGTTGACCACGCCGATGTCCTTCATGAACACCCCGGCCTTGAACCCGGTGCCGACTGCCTTGGAGAACGCCTCCTTGGCGGCAAAGCGCTTGGCCAGGGTCCCGGCCTTGGTGAACGGGCGCCCCGCCGCCTTGGCGCGCTCGACTTCGGTGAACACCCGGTTCTCGAACTTCTCGCCCCAACGGGTCAGCGAGTTCTGGATTCGCTCGATGTTGCAGAGGTCTGAGCCGATGGCGAGGATCATCCGATCACCCTGAGTTTGTCGAAGGGCGCGCCGCGTCCATCAGTTCGCGCATCCGCAGCACCGCCGGCTCCAGCCCGCAGAAGATTGCCTCGCCGATCAGGTAGTGGCCAATGTTGAGCTCAGCCAGTTGCGGGATCGCGGCGACCGGCTGGACGTTTTCGTAAGTCAGCCCGTGGCCGGCGTGAGGTTCGATCCCGTTCTTGGCGGCGAGCGCGGCCATGTCGGTCAGGCGGCGGAGTTCGTGGGCAACGGCGTCGCCCGTGGCGTGCGCATATTCGCCGGTGTGGAGTTCCACAACCGGTGCTTTCAGCATCATCGCCGCTTCGATCTGGCGTTCGTCCGGAGCGATGAACAGGCTGACGCGGATCCCGGCGTCGCTGAGGCGCTGGACCATCGGGTAAAGCCGGTTGTGCTGTCCGGCGGCATCGAGCCCACCCTCGGTGGTGCGCTCCTCGCGCCGTTCGGGGACGATGCAGGCGGCGTGCGGTTTGTGGCGCAGCGCGATCGCCAGCATTTCCTCGGTCGCGGCCATTTCGAGGTTGAGCGGCAGGTCGGTTGCGGCCTGGATCCGGGCGAGGTCCTCGTCACGGATATGGCGGCGGTCTTCGCGCAGGTGCGCGGTGATGCCGTCGCCGCCGCAGGCCGCAACGATCTCGGCCGCGCGGACCGGATCGGGATGATCCCCGCCGCGCGCGTTGCGGATCGTCGCAACGTGATCGATGTTCACGCCTAGCCTTAGCAAATTGGGGCGAAGTCGGCGGGTCACGGCTTGGCGCGGCTCCCCGGCTTCACGGCTTCGCTTCCGGCGAGTTCTTGGGGAAGTTCGGCTGGATCATAGGTGGGGAAGTTCAAGGCGATCAGCGGGAAGAACGGAACCCCCATGTCGACCGACCCGGCAGAGCGATCGACCAGTGCCGCTGCGGCGATCACATCGCCGCCGGCTTCGTTGATGGCGACGATCGCTTCGCGTCCGGACAGGCCGGTGGTGACGACATCCTCGACCATCAGCACCTTCTCGCCCGGTTCCAGCGCGAAGCCGCGGCGCAGTTCGAAGGTGCCGGTGGGGCGTTCGACGAACATCGCCTCGACTCCCAGCGCGCGGCCCATTTCGTGGCCGATAATCACCCCGCCCATGGCCGGGGAAACGACCTTGGCGATGTCCTTGCGCAGTTCGCGGGGGATTCGCGCGGCGAGGGCTGCAGCGAGGCGGCTGGCCTGCATCGGATCCATCAGAACCCGCGCACATTGCAGGTAATGGGCGCTGTGGCGACCGGAGCTGAGCAGGAAATGGCCTTCGAGCAAGGCCTTGCTGGCGCGGAACTCCGCCAGAACCTCTTCATCCTGCATTTCGCGACGTGCCTTTCCTGTTGATTCGGGCGGGCGGCGAATAGCGCTTCGCACCCTGTGTCAAAATTTCCCCTAGAGGCGCTTGAGGTGCCCGTAAAGCGCGCGTATAGGCCCGGGGAATCCGAAACTCCCAAGGGGGCGGGAAGGGGCGTTCTTCAGGGCCTCGACCGGCCGGGACAGATAGCAAGAGCAAGAGGGACGATGACATTCGGCAAGACTGCCCGCACCGCGGGACGCGCGATTCAGGCCATCGGGCTGTCGCTGGCACTGTTCGCCGCGCCGGCACTGGCCACTGCCGCCGCTCCGGCGGCTCCGACCGCTGAAAAGGCTGACGCGGCCGCCGCCACGGCGACCGATGCTGCCGCTGCGGCGCCGGTCACTGCGGTTGCAGCACCCGCACCAGCTGGCCCGGCAATCGATCCCAACGATCCCAAGTTCAAGGTTGCTCCGGGCAAATATGTCCCGATGAAGCCGACCGAAGGCAAGGGCATGCCGACCCCCGGCGGGATCATGTTCCAGGATCAGTATTCCGACAGCGGCAAGCAGGCGCTGCAGATGCACCAGGCGATCCTGCTGCCTGTGATCTTCGCGATCTCGCTGCTGGTCCTGTTCCTGCTGCTCTATGTCATCGCGCGCTTCAACCGCCGGGCCAATCCGGTGCCGTCGAAGACCGCGCACAACACCTTGCTCGAAGTGCTGTGGACCGGGATCCCGATCCTGATCCTGGTCGGCATCTCGGTTCCCTCGGTGGCGCTGATCAACAAGCAGTTCCAGCCAGCTCCGGAAAAGGCGCTGACAGTCAAGGCCACCGGCAACCAGTGGTACTGGACCTACAAGTATCCCGATAACGGCGATATCGAGGTGATTTCGAACATGCTGCCGCATGACAAGGCGCTCGCCGCCGGTGAGCCCTCGCAGCTGGCCGCTGACTACCGCATGGTCGTTCCGGCGGGTGAGCCGATCCGGATGCAGGTGATCGGCGCCGACGTGATCCACTCGTTTGCGGTGCCTTCGCTGTGGTTCAAGATCGACGCGGTCCCGGGCAAGATCAACGAAAAGACCCTGACCATCAACGAGCCGGGCGTCTATTACGGCCAGTGCTCGGAACTGTGCGGCGCCCGCCACGGCTATATGCCGATCGCGATCGAAGCGCTGCCGCGTGACGAGTTCAACCGCTGGGTGCTTGAACAGGGCGGCAAGATCGACGGGGCGCCTGAAGCTCCCGCCGCTGCCGATGCTGCCGCTCCCGCGGCCAAGCCCGCCGCCTGAGCCCCTTAGAATAATTCGAACAGAAGGTTCGCTGACATGGCTACCACCGCCGACCAGTTCCAGGCTCACGCCGATGACGCCCACCACGATCATGATCACAAGCCGGCGTTTTTCGCCCGCTGGTTCATGTCGACCAACCACAAGGACATCGGGACGCTGTACCTAATCTTCGCGATCTTCGCCGGCGTTATCGGCGGCGGGATTTCGGGGATCATGCGGCTCGAGCTGGCTCATCCGGGGATCCAGTATCTCGGCACCGTGGCCTCGCTGCTTGGCGAACCGAACGCCAACTTCGATTCGCAGCTGCACCTGTGGAACGTCCTGATCACCGCGCACGGCCTGATCATGGTGTTCTTCCTGGTCATGCCGGCGATCATCGGGGGCTTCGGCAACTGGTTTGTGCCGCTGATGATCGGCGCGCCCGACATGGCCTTCCCGCGGATGAACAACATCTCGTTCTGGCTGACCGTTGCCGGCTTCATCTCGCTGATGCTTTCGGCGGTAGTCCCCGGCGATGCCACCGGCAACGGCGCGGGGATCGGCTGGACCGCCTATGCCCCGCTCTCGACCTCGGGCTCGAAGGGCCCGGCGACCGACTTTGCGATCTTCTCGCTGCACCTAGCCGGTGCGGCGTCGATCATGGGCGCGATCAACTTCATCACCACGATCTTCAACATGCGCGCGCCGGGGATGACCCTGCACCGCATGCCGCTGTTCGTCTGGTCGGTGCTGGTCACCGCGTTCCTGCTGCTGCTGGCGCTGCCGGTGCTGGCCGCGGCGATCACCATGCTGATTACCGACCGCAACTTTGGCACCACCTTCTATGATGCCAAGGGCGGCGGCGATCCGGTGCTTTACCAGCACCTGTTCTGGTTCTTCGGCCACCCCGAAGTCTACATCATGATCCTGCCGGCCTTCGGCATCATCAGCCAGATCGTCTCGACCTTCTCGAAGAAGCCGGTGTTCGGCTACCTCGGCATGGCCTATGCCATGGTCGCGATCGGCGTGGTCGGGTTCGTCGTCTGGGCGCACCACATGTACACCACCGGCATGTCGGTAAACACCAAGCTCTACTTCACCCTGGCGACCATGGTGATCGCGGTGCCGACCGGTATCAAGATCTTCAGCTGGATCGCCACGATGTGGGGCGGCAGCCTGGAATTCCGCAGCCCGCTGGTCTGGGCGCTGGGTTTCATCTTCCTGTTCACCGTCGGCGGCGTGACCGGCGTGGTCCTGGCCAACGGCGGGATCGACGACAACCTGCACGACACCTACTATGTGGTGGCGCACTTCCACTACGTGCTCAGCCTCGGCGCGGTGACCGGCCTGTTCGCGGGCTTCTATTACTGGTTCCCGAAGATGAGCGGTCGCTGGCATTCCGAAGCGCTGTCGTACCTGCACTTTGCGGTGTTCTTCGTCGGCGTGAACATGATCTTCTTCCCGCAGCACTTCCTGGGGATGCAGGGCATGCCGCGCCGCTATCCGGACTATGCCCCGGCCTATGAGTACTGGAACACCCTGTCTTCGTGGGGTTACGCTGTGACGCTGGTGTCGGTCGGGCTGTTCTTCCTCAACATCATCTATGCCTTCACCATGGGCAAGAAGGCGGAAGGCAATTACTGGGGCGAAGGCGCGACCACGCTCGAATGGACCCTGTCGAGCCCGCCGCCGTTCCACCAGTTCGAAACCCTGCCGGTGATCGACGACAAGGATCATCACTGAGAATTGTCAGCCCGCAGGGGCGGACTCAGCAAACTCCCCTCCCGCTCGCGGGAGGGGCTGGGGGAGGGCTTGTTCCCTCCCCTTTGCATTTGAACGTGGGTAACATACCCTCCCGCGTTGGGGGGCACGTGACTCCCAACGCCCCCTCCCGCAGGCGGGAGGGGGGGCCAAAGGCCGCCAGCTGCGCGGCGGGAGAATCCAGATGCCCGAATTCCGCCAGATCGATACCGGCGATGTTACCCTGCGCTGCGCCATCGAGGGCAGCGGTCCGCTCGCGATCATGGTTCATGGCTTTCCGGAGAGCTGGTATTCGTGGCGGCACCAGCTTGCCCCGGTGGCTGCAGCGGGGTTTACCGCCTGCGCAATCGACGTGCGCGGCTATGGCGGGTCGGACAAGCCGCACCCGGTTGAGGCCTATACCCTGCAGGCGATCGCCGGTGACCTGATCGGGCTGGCCGATGCGCTTTCGCCCGATGATCCGGTTGTGCTGATCGGGCATGATTGGGGCGCGCCGATCGTCTGGAACACGGCCTTTACCAATCCCCAGCGGATCCGCGCTGTCGCCGGCCTCTCGGTGCCGTTTGCAGGCGCGCCGCTGCGGCCCTTTACCGAGATATTCCGCGAGCATTTCACCAGCCAAGGCCGGTTCTTCTACCAGGAGTATTTCCAGGAGCCCGGGGTGGCCGAGGCCGAGGCCGAGAGGGACCCGCGCGATTTCGTGGCGCGGATGATGTACTCGATCTCGGGCGACGTGGCTCCGGGCGATTACTGGAGCAAGCCCGCCGGCGCGACCTTCCTGCAGGGCCTGCCCGATCCGCAGCCGGTCCCCTGGCTGAGCGAAGCCGACCTCGATTATTACGAGGGCGAATTCAAGGCCTCCGGCTTTCGCGGACCGCTCAACCGCTATCGCAATCACGAGCGCGACTATGAATGGCTCAAACCCTGGCAAGGCAAGCAGCTTGAGCAGCCCTGCCTGTTCATCGGCGGGAGCCGCGATCCGGCGACCACGCTGTTCGGGGCAGTGGTAGATCCCGTCGCGATGATGCGGATGTTCGCGCCCAGGGTCGAAGGCCACGTCCTCGACGGCGTCGGGCACTGGACCCAGCAGGAGCGGCCGGCAGAAGTGAATACGCTGCTCATCGATTGGTTGAAGCGGTTGTAGCCTGCGCCTATAGCGCGCTCAGCCATGAGCACCGCCCCCGCCCAACCGATTCCCTTGCCCGCCGACTGGCGCGATTTTCTGTCGCTGACCAAGCCGCGAGTGATGAGCCTGGTGATCTTCACCGGGCTGTGCGGAATGCTGGCGGCGCCGGTCGCGGTCAATCCGGTGATCGGGTTCGTCGCGATCCTGTGCATCGCGGTGGGGGCGGGCGGCAGCGCCGCGCTTAACCAGTGGTGGGAAGCCGATCTTGATGGGCTGATGAAGCGTACCGCTTCGCGGCCGCTCCCGGCTGGCCGGATGGAGCGCACTTCGGCGCGCGATTTCGGCGTGGCGCTGTCGGTCGGCTCGGTGCTGGTAATGGGCCTGGCGGTCGGCTGGCTCGCCGCCGCGATCCTGGCCTTTTCGATCTTCTACTATGCGGTGATCTACACCATCTGGCTCAAGCCGCGCACCCCGCAGAACATCGTGATCGGTGGCGGGGCCGGGGCCTTTCCGCCGATGATCGGGTGGATCGCGGCAACCGGCGAAGTCACGCTGATGCCG
Organism: Novosphingobium sp. UBA6272; assembly: GCF_002440635.1. Taxonomy (GTDB): domain Bacteria; phylum Pseudomonadota; class Alphaproteobacteria; order Sphingomonadales; family Sphingomonadaceae; genus Novosphingobium. The sequence goes on from NZ_DJUW01000018.1 coordinate 45,924, forward strand.
GTCCTGCTGTTCGCGATCATCTTCTTCTGGACCCCGCCGCACTTTTGGGCACTCGCCCTGTTTGTCGAGACCGACTATGCCAAGGCCGGGATCCCGATGATGCCGGTTGTGGCCGGACACCAGTCCACCCGCCGGCAGATCCTGGTCTATTCGGTGCTGATGCTGCCGATCAGCATGGCGCCGTTCTGGCTGGGGGTAGCGGGCTGGCTCTATGGGCTGAGCGCGCTGCTGCTATCGGCCGCATTCCTGTTGTTGTCGCTGCGCGTCGCGGTGTTCCGTGGCGGCGCTGCGGATGGCGACATGCGCCCCGAAAAGCGCCTGTTCGGCTTTTCGGTGCTCTATCTCTTTGCCCTGTTCGCCATGCTGGTGGCGGACCGTTTTCTGGTTGGATGATCCAAATGGCCCTGCAAGACCAAGACCCGCAAGCCGAGCGCAAGCGCATCATCGCCGGGCGCAACCGCGCGCTGGCGCTGGTGCTGCTGGGTCTGGTGGTGCTGTTCTTCTTTATCACCATCGCCAAGATGGGCTGAGCCATGGCCAGCCTCGCTGCTCTGGAATCCGGCAAGCGCCGCACCGCCTTTTTCGCTTCGCTCGGCGCCTTGGCGATGCTCGGGCTCGGTTTCGCCGCCGTGCCGCTGTACGATCTGTTTTGCCGGGTGACCGGTTATGGCGGCACAACCCAGCGCGCGAGCGCGGCCGAAGCGGAGGCAGTTGCCGTGGGCGCGGCGCGAATCTCGGTGCGGTTCGACGCGAACACTGATTCGTCGTTGCCGTGGAAGTTCGAACCTGCGCAGGTCACCCAGGAAATGGCGATCGGCAGCCGCAAGATGGCATTCTACACCGCCGAAAACCTTTCGGACAAACCGATCACCGGGGTGGCCAGCTTCAACGTTTCGCCCGATATGGCGGGGCTCTATTTCAAGAAGGTTCACTGCTTCTGCTTCAACCAGCAGACGCTGAAGCCCGGTGAAAAGGTTGAGATGCCGGTGCAGTATTACGTCGATCCGGCGATCCTGAAGGACCCGGAAGCATCGCGGATCAAGCAGATCACGCTCAGCTACACCTTCCACCCCGCGGCCGATCAAAGCGCTGCGGGGAAAGTGGCCGCAAATGGGCTGGACCCGGTGCGAGCCACGCGATAAGGGCGGTGAGATTTCAGGGGGGCGGAAGCGCCGCCCGGCAAAGGTTTGACAGGGAAGACAAGCACCATGGCCGGTAGCACCAACCATCAATACCACATCCTCGATCCGGACTATATGCCGTTCATCGGCTCGATGTCCGCGGTCACCATGACCAGCGGCGGCGTGATGGCGATGCACCCGGAATGGGCTGGCGGCATCGGCAAGTACGTGCTGCTGCTCGGCTTCTTCGGCGTGATCGCCACCATGTTCATGTGGTGGACGAAGGTCGTGCGTGAAGCGCATCAGGGCCACCACACCCCGGTCGTGCAGCTGCACCTGCGCTATGGCATGATCACCTTCATCGCTTCGGAAGTGATGTTCTTCGTTGGCTGGTTCTGGGCCTTCTTCGACTTTTCGCTGTTTCCCAACGCCTTGTCCGAAGTGACCGGCGGAGTGTTCCCGTCGAAGGCGATCGAAGCGGTGATGAACCCGTTCGATCTGCCGCTGCTCAATACCCTGATCCTGCTGTGCTCGGGCACCACGGTCACCTGGGCGCACCACAGCCTGATCCATGGTGACCGTGACGGGCTGAAGAAGGGCCTGTGGGCGACGATAATTCTCGGCACGCTGTTCAGCGCGATCCAGGCCTATGAATATGCCCATGCGCCGTTCGCCTTTGGCGGCAACACCTACAGCTCGGCCTTCTACATGGCGACCGGGTTCCACGGGTTCCACGTGCTGGTCGGCACGATCTTCCTGATCGTCTGCCTCAAGCGCGCCTACAACGGCGATTTCACTCCCAAGCAGCACTTCGGCTTCGAAGCGGCGGCTTGGTACTGGCACTTCGTCGACGTCGTGTGGCTGTTCCTGTTCGTCGCGGTCTATGTCTGGGGCGGGTGGGGTCACGCGGTCCACTGATCATGACGGGCGACAAGCCTGAAACGAAAGGGCAGCCCGGGATCCCCGCGGCTGCCCTTTTCGGTCTCTGCCCGCAGTGCGGCGCGAAGGGCCTGTTCGTGGGCGCGGCACAGTTCGCCTCGGCCTGCAAAGCCTGCGGGCTCGATTACACCCGCTTCAACGTCGGCGATGGACCGGCCGCCTTCCTGACCATGGTGATCGGCGCGCTGGTGGTCGGCCTGGCCTTCTGGGTCGAAGTGACGTTCCATCCGCCGCTGTGGCTCCACGCGGTGCTGTGGATCCCGTTCGTTGCAGTGACCACGCTGTGGGGCCTCAGGGTCAGCAAGGCTGCCTTGCTCGCCGCCGAATACCAGCGCCGCGCCAGCGAGGCCGGCGGCGGGGACGTTCGGAAGGATTGATGCGCAAGCGCTTGCCCCTGTTGCCCACGCTGGTCGTGCTCGCGGCAGTCCTCGTGATGGTGCGACTAGGGTTCTGGCAGATCGACCGGATGCATCAGAAGGATGCCATGCTGGCGAACTTCGAGGCGGCCCTGGCTCAGTCGCCCGCCGGGTTTGACATGAGCCGGGACCAGCTGATCGACTATCCCGAAGCCTATGCCCCGGTGCGCGTCGTTTGTTACGCGGGTGGTGCCGACCGACCCAAGGCAGGTCGCAACGCCGATGGTACCTCGGGCTGGGTCCACGTGTTTTCATGCAGCTACCGCGCGCCTTCGGGGCGGAGCGGGAAAGTCGATGTGACCGGGGGATGGTCCAGCGCACCGGCACCGGTGCAATGGTCTGGTGGCGCGATCACCGGAATTGTCGTTCCCGAGAGCATGTCCGATCGGCAGCAATGGCATATTCTTGCCGATCCGCCGCTGGCCGGACTTCAACCCAATGCCCGGCCGGACCCCAGTGAAATCCCCAACAACCACTGGTCCTACGCGATCCAGTGGTTCCTGTTCGCCGGAGTGGCGCTGGTGATCTATGGCCTGGCGTTGCGCAAGCGGTGGAGCGCGGCATAGCAATTTTCGATAAGCCTGCGCGAGGCTTCGGGGTTTCCAATTGCGCGCGGCGGCGCTAACGCGCGGGCCAATGGAATATGTCAGCACCCGTGGCAGCGCTCCGGCGCTCGATTTCGAAGGCGCGACGCTGGCGGGGCTGGCCAGCGACGGCGGGCTCTATGTGCCGCGCGAATGGCCGGGCTTCTCGAAAGAGGAAATCGCGGCCATGGCCGGCCTGCCTTATGCCGAGCTGGCCGCGCGGATCATGCAGCCCTTCGTTGGCGACAGCCTCAGCCCCGAGCGGCTGCGCGAGCTGACCGCCCAGGCCTATGGCCGCTTCGCGCACCAGGCGGTCACGCCGCTCAAGCAGCTGGATGAACAGCACTGGCTGCTCGAACTGTTCCATGGCCCGACCTTGGCCTTCAAGGACGTGGCGCTGCAACTGCTGGGTCTGCTGTTCGAGGAGTTCCTCTCACGCGGCGGCGATCCGCTGACCATCGTCGGCGCCACTTCGGGCGATACCGGATCGGCGGCGATCGATGCCGTGGCGGGCCGCGCGCGGGTCGATATCTTCATGCTGCACCCCAAGGGCCGCGTATCCGACGTCCAGCGCCGCCAGATGACCACGGTGCTGGCCCCCAACGTCCACAACATCGCGATCGAGGGTAATTTCGACGATGCCCAGGCGATGGTGAAGCGGATGTTCAACGACACCGCGATGACCAGCCGCTTCGCGATTGGCGCGGTCAACTCGATCAACTGGGCGCGGCTGATGGCGCAGGTGGTCTATTACTTCGCCAGCGCGCTGCAACTTGGCGCTCCCGAGCGCGAAGTGGCCTTTGCCGTGCCGACCGGCAACTTCGGCGATGTCTTTGCTGGCTATGTCGCGGCGCAGATGGGTCTGCCGGTCGCCAAGCTGATCGTCGCCACCAACGTCAACGACATCCTGCACCGCGCGCTCTCGACCGGGGACTATTCGGCCGGAACCGTCACGCCGACGGCGGCACCCTCGATGGATATCCAGGTCTCGTCCAATTTCGAACGCTTGCTGTTCGATCTCGGCGGACGCGACGGCGCGGCGCTGGCGGCGCAGATGGCGGGCTTCGAGGCGACCAAGGCGATGCAGCTGACCAACCAGCAGCGCGAAGGCGCAGCGCGGCTGTTCAGCTCGGCCCGCGCCGATGCGAACGATATGGCGCAGGCGATCCGTTGGGCGCATGAGCATTGCGGCGAACTGCTCGATCCGCATACCGCGATCGGGCTCCACGCCGCACAGACGGCGGGCCTGCCGCGCGAAGTGCCGGTGGTGACTCTGGCCACCGCCCATCCGGCCAAGTTCCGCGACGCGGTGGAACGCGCAACCGGCCAGCGGCCAAGCCTGCCGGCCCGGATCGGCGATCTGTTCGAACGCGAGGAGCGGCTGGTCGAACTGGCCGGCGACTATGCGGCGATTGCCGATTACGTCGCGGCGCACGCGGTGGCGCGTGGCTGAACTGGTCGAGCAGCCGGTCGTGATGACCGGCACCGGCTGGGCCGATTACAGCCTGGTCGATTGCGGGCATGGCCGCAAGTATGAGAGCTATGGCCCCTACAGCTTCATCCGCCCTGAGCCGCAGGCGATGTGGACTCCGCGGCTGGAACGCTGGGAAGCCGATGGCGAATTCGTTCCCGGATCGGACGAAGACGGCGGCGGGCGCTGGGCCTATGGCACCCGGCCGGTGCCGCGCGATGGCTGGACCCTGGCCCGCGGCGATGTGAAGTTCACCGCCAGCTGCACCCCGTTCCGCCATCTCGGCTTCTTCCCGGACATGGCTCCGGTGTGGGACTGGATGGGGGAACGGCTGGCCGGCCGCAGCGATGCCCAGACGATGAACCTGTTCGGCTACACCGGCGTCGGCACGCTCGCACTGTCGGACTACGGCCCGGTCACCCATGTCGATGCCAGCAAGAAATCGGTCGCGCAGGCCCGCGAGAACGCTGCGCTTTCCGGTATGGAGCAGCGCCCGATCCGCTGGATCGTCGACGATGCGGCCAAGTTTGCCGCGCGCGAAGCGCGGCGCGGCAAACGCTATGACGGGATCATCCTCGATCCCCCCAAATTCGGGCGCGGACCCGAGGGCGAGGTCTGGCGGATCGAGGATGGTCTGCCCGGCCTGCTCGCCGATTGCCGCCGTCTGCTCGACGCTGAAAGCCGGTTCCTGTTCCTCACGGTCTATGCCGTACGGATGAGCTCGCTGGCATTAGCCGGCCTGATGGACGAGATTTTTCAGGACCTGCCCGGCAGGATCGAACACGGCGACCTTGCGGTGCGTGAGATCGGGGCCGATAGCCGCCTTCTTCCCACCGCGATTTTCGCCCGCTGGAGCAACGGATAGCCATGGCCGACAGCCTGATCCTCGAAGTCGCCAATTTCGAGCACGATGTCCTGACCGGCATCTATTCGGAAGAGACCGGCCGCCCGCAGCCGCTGCGCTTTACAATAACGGTCCAGCTCAAGGCCGCGCCGCATTACGCACCCGATACGCCGCTCGATACCAGCAAGAACTACATGGACCTGAAGTTCGCCGCCTCGCAGGCGCTGCCCGAAGGCGTCCATTTCAAGCTGATCGAAGCCGTTGCCGATCACGTCTGCGAGACGCTGTTCGTGCAGGATGACCGCGTGCTGGCGGTGACGGTCAAGATCGTCAAGCTGGCGATCAGCGAGAACGGCGAGGAAATCGGCATCACGCTCACCCGCGAGCGGCGCTGATGCAGCGGATCGATGTGACCGGGCTGCCCGATCTGCCCAGCGCGGCGGCAGCGGCGTTTCATGGCGACTGGCTGGGCCGGGCGCAGGCGGCGCTGGATGGCGGCGATCTGACGCTGGTCTTCGGCCCCGCGGATCACACGCACGTCGGTTGGCGGCTGGCCGCAGTGCAGATGCTGGCGCGCGAGCATGCGCCCCGGCGGGTCAATGCCGTGGCCTCCGATGATCCAGCGGGAATTGCCGCGGCGCTCGAATATCTCGGCGCAGCGGGCGGTATTACCGGTCAGTACCTTCCGCTCGATAGCGCGGGGGCCGGCGCTGTGGTAAGCTCTGCGGCATGAACCTGGTTGATCAGTTCCAGCGGCGGATAAGCTACCTGCGCCTGTCGGTGACCGACCGCTGCGATCTGCGCTGCGCCTATTGCATGCCCGAACAACAGCAGTTCCTGCCGCGCAAGGATGTGCTGAGCCTGGAGGAACTGCACCGGCTGGCGCTGGGCTTCATCTCCCGGGGGGTGACCAAGCTGCGCTTGACCGGGGGCGAACCGCTGGTCCGCCGCGATATCCTGACCTTCTTCCGCGCCATGTCGCGGCATCTGGACAGCGGCGCGTTGAAGGAACTGACGCTGACCACCAATGGCTCGCAGCTCAAGCGGTTCGCGAAGGAGCTGGCGGATTGCGGTATCCGGCGGGTCAATGTCTCTCTCGACACGCTCGATCCGCAGAAGTTTCAGGACATCACCCGCTGGGGCAAACTCGCGCAGGTGATGGAGGG
>NZ_DJUW01000013.1:0-26380 GCF_002440635.1 Novosphingobium sp. UBA6272
TTCTTCTCAGCCATCTGCATCGCCGCCCCCGTCATCTTCCGGCTGCCGCAATGAGTCCTGAGCCTAGGCCATCTCGCGAGAGAGCCCTCCCCCTCTCCGGATCGCGCCCACCTCTCCACAAAACGATTTCCTACAACCCATCGACCTGCGACAACGCTTGCCAGGAGGGGACCAACGGCCAGCGAAAGGAATATTGATGGCCCGGTCCAAAATTAGCGCACGCGATGCGCTGTTGAAGGTGCAACGCCAGCGTGAGGCACTCGCTGCCGAGGAGACGAAGCTGCGTGAAAGCGCAGCAGCCGAACTCGGCAAGGTGCTGCTCGATTGCGGTGCAGAAACGCTCGAGCCGGCGCAGATCAAGCAGTTGATGCGCCAGTCGATGGCTCTGGGGATCGACGAGAGCCTCAAACGCCTCGCCTCCCCGTCCAAGGCTTCCTGAAGCGGGCCCGCGGGGTTCGATGCCCCGCGCGCCCGCCATGGTTCCTGGACACAAAAAAGGCCCCGGTGGCAGGAGCCGCCGGGGCCTTTTGCGAGAGAAGCTTGGCGCTTCAGTCTTCGATGTCAGGTGCGTCTTCGTTGCCGCGATCGTTGTCGCCCTGGCGGCCCTTGGTGAGGAAGTCGACCTTGTCAGCGATGATCTCGCAGCCGTAGCGCTTGGTGCCGCTCTGGTCTTCCCACTGGGTGTAATGGATGCGCCCTTCGACGGTCACCAGCTGGCCCTTGGTGCAGTACTTGGCGACGTTCTGGCCGAGACCGTTGAAGCAAGTGATGCGGTGGAATTCGCTGTCCTTGGCGGTGTAGCCGTTTTCGTCCTTGTAGGTCTTGCCCTCCTTGCGGGCGGGCCGGTCGGTGACCACCGAGATCGAGGTAATGTCGGTGCCGCCCTGGGTCGTGCGGGTTTCGGGATCGCGGGCGATACGGCCGACGAGGACTACGAGATTGGTCATGATACTTCTCCTGAACAAGCATCCGGGACCATCCCGGCTGCGAACCAAAGTGAAGAAGCGGCCGGCGGCGATACGCACCGCAGGGGAACCCGGAACTGGTTCGGGTGGTGCGGGCAGCCGGGCGAAGCCCGGCAACACGGCCGGACCTGATCCGGGTTGCGTCTCGTCCGGGGGCTGATTCAAGGGACGGTTCGCGAAGGAGACGGGTTGTCCTGGATGTTTGGACTGGAGGTTCTGACCTCGATCCCAAGTGCCCTGGCCGTTTCGCCAGTCTCCCTGCTCCGCCCTGGCGGTTCAGAGTCAGTTCGCGATCCGCACCGACCGGTTTTCCCCGCCGTGCAAACCGGTAGGCGAAACGACACCACCCGGTGCTGCGTCTGCCTCCTTTCCGTCGAACTTTTCGTCCAGTCGCTGCCCGCGCAGCATCCAGGTCTGCAGGGCGATGAGGCGCGCCCAATCAGCAAACGAGGGAATCGAGCCCAGATCCTCGCGCACGTGCTGCTCGCCGATCAGACGCACCGGAACGATCCGGCCGTCCGCGTTGACGATCGTCGCGCCGAAGATGGATTCGAGCATGAAAATGCCCTCGGCGTGATGGCGCAAGGCGCGGTGCCGGGGGTCTGCAAGAATGGCTTTGGACTGATCGAACCACTGGTGAAGCGGGAGATAGTCCTCAGGTCTGCCGCCCCATTTGCGAACCGAGGAGAGCGCGTGAAAATAGCAGTGTGCCATGATGCCCCTCCTCTAGAGACCCGTGAAGTGTTCGTCGTAGCCGGTGTAGCGCAGGCTGCACTCGAGCACGAAGCTGGCTTCGGGCACCTCGATCACCAGCAGACCGCACGATCCATCGTTTATTTCCCAGCCCGGATGGAACCGTTCGAGCGCGAGATAGGTGAGGGAATCGAGTGCCGCGGCAAGCTGCATGGGCGCCTCGCCGGTCGGTTCGCGCGCGACCTGGTATTCGAACGGAGCGATAGCCACCTCGGGGCAAGGAACGGTGTTCATATCGGTGTCGAAGCATTCGCATTCCTCAACCGCGCCGCTATCACCGCAGCCATCGAAGCGCACCTCGACCCTGGTGATGCCGGCTGCGCAAAGCGGGCCAATCACGGCTTGCTTCAGATGCTCGGTCTCGGTCTGGGCTTGCAGGGCGCGTTCGGCCTGCCGCTCATGATAATCCGCCATTACCTGAGTCATATCGACCATTGGAAAATCCTCCTGTGCTGGAGATCAGGTGGCCAATCCACCTGTCACCATTGGCACAGACGCGGGCCTCTCCTCTGGCCCGACAACGCCAGCGCCGCAGGGGCGCTGGCGCGAAGGCCTTTTGGCCGTCAGTCGGTAGACAGCGACGGTGCCTTTGGGCTGGTTCCAAGCGGACCGCGGCGATCAACGACCGTGATCCGGCGAGATTTGGCCTCGATGACGAGGCGTTCGAGCACACCGTTGCCGGGGAATGCTACGACGTAACGCGGATCGAGCGAAAGCATCCGTTCATTGCGCTTGAAGCCCGCACGGGCGCCAAGCCGCATGTCGAGCGAGAAGGTCACCTGCGCGATGTTACGGCGTTCAGCCCACGATGATGCCAGGCGGTCGACGCCTTTGGTGTCGCCGCCGTGGACCAGGACCATATCAGGGACGCGGTCACGAACCTTGTCGAGCGCCTTCCAGACGTTGTTGGCGAAGGTCAGCGCGTCGGCTTCGTTTGCGTGACGGGTGCGCCCACCGGCGAATACAACTGGCGTGCCTTCGGGCATCGCCGCGCGGCGCTTAGCCTCGCTCCGGGCCCGCAAGAAATCACGCCCTTCAACCAGCGCGGAAGTGAGCATCGCGCCGTGGTTGAAGCGCGAACTCGAGACCGGCTTCCAGGACGAGCCGAACTCGTTGAGGTAAAGACTGGCTGCGACCTCGCGCATCTCTTCGAGCGCCAGCATCGCGCCTTCGGCGCATTGCGCCCGCTCGACCTGGGTTTCGAGCTCATGGGTATGGATCTCGGAGCCATCGGCGCTGGCAACGAGCGCGCGGACTTCATCGGTGGCGCGGTCGAGCGCAGTCGATTTGCGCGCTGCGGAGCGGTGAAAGAGATTGACGAAAGCCCAACCCAGATCCTCGGCGTCGGCTTCGAGTGCAGTGCCGGAAACGAGCGCAAACAGATCGGACCAGACCGCGTCAAGCGTCTGGACCACGGCTTCACGAACCGGAAAATCGCTGCTCGAAACCGGAGCTGGACCAATCGAAAAACCGGCTAGATCGAGACCAGCAAGCTGATCGGCAAATGTGGTGTGCATGGGTGTCCTCCTGACTGACGTGAGGCTGGTCCGCCGCTTGATGGCTGCGCCAGCGAGAGCCCGTCAGGGCCAGTCATGGGTGGACCCGCGCACCGCAGGGGAACCCGCTTGGGCAGGCTGGCGCGGGCAGGCCAGGTCCCACCGGGACCGGCCAACACGGGCCTGCCCAAGCCGGGTTGCGCGGGTCCACCAGCTGGCCCAGGGCCTCTCTCGCTCATGACGCAGCCACCAGCGGGCGAACTGCTGCCCAGTCAGAGCATCCGGTAATATCGCCGCATCTGTTCGGCTTGCTGGTCCCGTGCGTCAGGTGAGACCAAAATCGGCTCCGGTGAAGACAAAGCGGTGCTCCGACGGGAACGCGGCCAGCGCAGTGAGGCGGCCGCCTTCGAAGCGCAGGTGCCAGGTTCGGCGGATCGCCGGCTGGACCGCAGTAAAGGCTTCGGGCGCGAGAACGACGACATTGTGGCCGCCTGTGGAATCGCGGACCGAACGGGTGCGGATCAGCATGGCCCCCGCCTCGCGGGCCGCATGACCAAGCTCCTGACAGGCTGAATAGTCGATCGGGTCGGTCCACAGCGCGGCATCCGCCGCAAACGGATCGCGGGTCAGATCGATCGCGTGGGCCGTCGCGACCTCGGCGGTGAAGCTGGTGTGCTCGGTCGTCGCGGAAGGCGGCACGAAACCGGGCGAGCGCAGATAGAAGCGTAAGCGCCAATAGGCCGTCTCGGCGATCGCAGTGGCCTCAGCTTCGCTGGCGTAGAAAATGCCTGGCCGTTCATCGGCCCGGCGAAACCGGCTGGCCGTGCCATGGCCGTAGCGAAACGGAGAGGCGAGCAGGTAATGGCGGCCGTGAGCGGACCGGGGCAGATCGGGCTTCGCGGCTTCGGCGAGCGCTTCGAGCCGGGCCTGATCCTCAAGACTGTCCGCCAGCCGGTTGGTCGATATCCGGTGCTGGGCCTCGACCACCCGCCAGACCTTGCCGCTATAGGAGCGCAGCTCAGACGCGAGCGCGGTGGGCGTCCACATAATCGCACACAGTGATAAGGCCCTTGAAGCTGTCGATGAGGTCAAGCGGACGCGCATCCAGATCGAGATTGGGCGTTTCCAGCCAGCGCCGCGAAGCGAGATCGTCACTGCCCATCAGCGCGTCGAGCCCGCGGAACAGCCGCAGCAGGAACTGCCCGGCCTCGAACGACTTCGAAGCCGGATCGAGCAAGGTTTTGCCGCCCTTGAGTCGCGAGACCGTTGCCGGGGAAAGACCGAGCACCTGGCCGAGCTTGGGGTTGGAAAAACCCCAGAAATCGGCAATCTTCGCAATAGCCGAGGATAGCACCTGTCCATCAGAGCGCTGAGGTTTGGTCGCAAGGGTTGCCATGGCCAGTCCTTTCAAATGATGCGTATAAACATAAATCATTCATTTGAACAGATGCTGAATCACGCAGCAGCGCGCTTTCGATAGACCTCCTCCCCGTTCGACATGTGCCCAAGGCAGTCATAATCGCCAAACAGCGCGTCAAACCTTGGCGCAATCTGGGCCAGCCAGTGCTGCGCTCGCGGTGATCGCGCGGTGCGCCACTCGGCATCCCAATAGGCGCCGTCATCGCGCTCTGCGATCCAGACCGCAACCAACCCGCCATAGACCGAGACACCGAAGTCCGCGAACGCGTTGCGCAGTAGTATCCGGTCCTCGCGGCCGCGCCAGCCTGCATGGGGCGCAAGCGAAGAAAAGGCAGCGGCGGCCCGCTCGCTGAGGTCATCGCGCAGCCATTCATATTCGAATTCCCAGTCGTCGTCATTCTCGGTCTTCAGGACCGTGAACGCCACCAGAGCACCGCTGGGATAGCTAACCGATCTGCCCATCGTGTCCTCCTCAAGCTGCGAGTGCGGTATCGCCGGCGGCGGATGCAGCTTCTTCAGGCACTGCCCTTCCCCCCAGCCTCAGCAGCAGGCCGGACGCTTCCTCAGCCTTGGCAGCCGCCGTCAGGATTGCGCGGTCATCATCGCGCAGGAGCTTGAGCCAGTGGCCGATATAGCTCGCGTGGTGATCGAGATGCGCCACGGGCAGGCCGAGTTCAGCACCCAGCATGGCGCTTGAAAGCTCGGCGATATATCCTGACAGTCCAGCCATGATTTGACTTCCAACGCAAATTTTCGGGGCGCGGATCATGCGGCGATCTCCTCAGGCTGAGGCTGCTGGGCGTGCATCCAGTCGGCAGCCGCCTGCGCCTTGCTGGCGGCGGTGAAGATGGCGCGAGGGTCGTCTTTGAGTGCGCGCAACCACGATGCCACGTATGCTGCATGGTCGGCGCGCGGATGGTGGGCGATCCCGAGGTCGGCGAGTACGAACGATGCGGTCAGTTCAGCGCAAATTTCCTCGATCGCCAAGCTGTCGCGCTTGAAACGTTCAGCAAAGTTGCGGTCGAGCCGGTGCTTTGCCCCTGTGGCGTGGGCCGCCTCATGCAAAAGCGTGCCCATCTGTGCTGATGCATCCCGAAACGAGGCAAAGGTCGGCATGAAGATGTGATCGAGGTCGATCCGGTAGTGCGCATCGTAGGCCCCCTCGGTGATCGGGATCTTGAGGGCCGCGACGAAAGCTTCGGCGTGCCCGAACCGCTCGCCCTCGGGTAAAACTGCGACAAGTGGGGGTTCATAGCCCTCGACCTGGGCGAGGTTGAACACGGTGAAGGCCTTTGCGAACATGCGGCCGGGTCCGGCTTCGCCATCGTCATGATCATCATCGGCGCGCGATGCGGCCTGCTTCCAGAACACAACCGTTGTTCCGCGCTCTCCCTTGCGGACTTGTGCGCCAAGCGATGCCCACTGGCGATAGGTCCCCCAAAGACCGCTGGAATAGGCAGCCGCTTCGGCTGCGATCCAGAGCGCGAGCACGTTGACGCCGCGATAGCGGCGGCGGGAGGTGACGTTCTGCGGCCTGGTGGTGGCAGCGCCATCATGGTGCCAGGGCATGCGCCAATCGCCGGCACCGGCTTCGATGGCAGATACAATCTCGGTGGTAATGCGCGAATAAACGTCGGCTCGCGGCGTCGCAGGGCGGGATCGGGACATGGCAGGTCTCCACGGCGGGCGGAGGGAAACTGTCTTCCGCTCCTTCAATCCGTCACCCGCAAACCCGCCTCCTCTTCCTCTCCCGCCATACCGTTATGCGGTGTGGCGGTACCCGGTGCGATCTGTTCAAGAACACGCTGGATTCTGGCCACCTCGGCCTGAAGCGTCACCCGCTGCGGCTCTGGAAGCCGCTTCTCGCGCAACAACAACCGTGCCTCATCAGCACCGCGCTGCCATGCCGGGCGATGCCGTTCAGCGATGCAGGCATTGGGGCAGCGGACCGGTTCGCACATGGAAATCATTGGCCCGCTCGCGCCTGGTTCCGAAATCCGGTTCAGGCACAGGGCAGTTGCCGGATCAAAGAAGCAATCGGCCAGCGGACCGACATGTAATGTCCGCGCGAGACTGCCCAGCATGGTGCGCAGACGTGGCCGGTCGGCGATCATGGCAGGTAGCGGTCCCAACTCGTGGGCGGCAGTATCAAGCGTAGCGCCGACCCTGTTCGCGGCAGGTCCGCCAAGGCGTGCGCCACTTTGCCGCTCGTCGAAGTAGACAAGGATATCGTCGATCTGGCCGAGCGCACGCTGGGCTTCGATCTCTCCCCGAAATCCGGACCGGCTGCTGCCAGCATAGCCTTCGAAGGCCGCAACACTAGCGTGCTTGTACTGGATCATGCCGGCAATTGTTCCGAAGGGCCGGTTGGCGATGTGCCAGGCGATTGTGCGGCGAAACTGACGCGTTGTCAGACGCCATGGTCGGCCGTCGGGTCCGGCAGGAATGACGGGTGCCTGCGCGGATCCGAATTGGTCATTGAGGTGATCGCGGAACCGGTTGAGTTGCCGGACTATCTCTGCAGAGACGTGCGTCTTGGTATTGGCCCGGAGCGTGAGGACTGGCCACAAGGTCGTTGTTCCGCGCGCTTGCCCTGCACGCGCCGAAAGGCGTTCGAGGACATCGATGGCTTCAGCGACCGGCGCGATGGTAACCCACTCGGTCTCCTCGCCGCCGCCGCGCTTGCCCTTGTAAGCAGTGGACTTGATACGATACCGCAAGATCGTACCGTCTTCGGTTCTGGTAATAGACAGGCATCCCCGCCTCATGGCTTGGATCTCGCTGTCCCGCATGCCTGAGAGAAAGGCACATACGATATAGGCTGCGGACTGCAGCATGACTTCCTCGAGGGGCAAAACCTTGGCATCGAAGCGGGTGCGCCAAGGCAGGCCCGTATCGGGATCGGCAGAATTGGGCGTATCTATGCCGCCAATCTCGGTGCCGAGTTCTGCGATGGCAGCGGCGATGAGGTCTGGTGCACCGGTGGCCAGGCCAAGGTGCATGGCAGGTTCGGCCTGCGCGTTGATACCGGCATGGAGGTGGATCAGGTGGTAGTTGATCGGCGGCGTGACGGCGCCGGTTTGCGGATCTGTTCGCGTTGTGCCGTTATGTGCCGTGGTCCAGATCGGAATGCCGCGCCCATGCTGCCGCAAGGATGCAACATAGTCGAGGAGGCGTTGGCGTTGCCGTAACCGACGAACAGCGGGATCCAGACCTTCCTCAGCGGCAATCAGACGGTTGCGCGTTGCTTCAAGGCGATCGAGTTCCGCCCGTGCGGCAAGGATATCGCCTGCGTGGCAGGTCACGTAGCGCAACGACCAGGAGAGCAGCGGCGTCATGATCGCTTCAGGAATGCGTGGCGTCCGGTTTTCACCGGGGATGTACCGGGCACCGGCGACCGAGAACGGGCTGCGCCCGGGCCACGGATCGATACGAAGACGGGCCGTTGGAAGGTGGCGGCGCAACTCGTGAAGGTCGAAGATGACGCGCAGCAATACTGCGACCGCAACCGGACGTAGCCCCTCACGGCGCTTCGAACGGGCAAAGCGGTCAAGCAGAGACTGATCGACCCGCGCAAGATCGAAGCGCCCAAGGTCGGCCTTCACGAAGTTGAAGAAAAGCAGGGCCCGGTTGGCCTCACCCCGCACGGCTGCTGGCTGAAGCCGGGGGCGATGGCCCGGCAGATCGACATTGAGCCGCGCATGGAGAAACTGGCGCAGGGCATCGGCAATGGCTGGGTCTTCGATGCTGCTAAAATGCACGGTGACATGGCAGCGCCTGGCGTTATCGCGAAAGACGCCCGGCGACAGGTCCCAGGTCTGATCGCCGTATCGCGAGAGATCGGCGCGGTTGCAGCCAGGCCGCAACGGAACCGACATGAGTACGGGAAGCGTCTCGCGCGCCCCGTCGTCATGGGCCGGCAAGGATACGGCAGTCATGCCCGGGCCTCGGGCGGCAGATAGACAATGGGATGCTGGGCGGCGAGCCGCGCGCGAGCCTGAGCCACAGCGTCATCGCCGAAGGCAGGCAGGATCTGGCGGACGATGCGTTCACGGGCGTGACCAAACTTGGCCGCCCACTCGTTCGTGTTCATGCCTGCGCGCTGCTCATCGATAAAGGTGAGAAACGCGAGGATCGCTGGCAACTTGCGTGCAGTGATCACCGCGTTTTTGCAATCGAGGCAGCCCCAGAACGGCGTGGGACATGGAGAGCCGACAGCTGCGGCAAAAGGGCTTGCGTAGAAGCCGCCGCAGCTCGCCAGCCATACGTCCTGTTCTCCGTCGAGCACGGCAACCGATGGCGCATCGGCAATCTGGCCCGCGCTTGCGGCTCGACTGCGCAGATGATCTTCCTCGGAGGGAGGAATGACTCGGGGACCGGCAACTGCCTCCTCGAGGGCGTCGGCGACGGTCTGCTCATGCAGGGGTCTGAGCGAGGGAACATCGGCATAGTGCCGCGCTGCGATCTCGATCGTGTGGCCGACGGCGAACCGTGTCATGTGCCCTTCGGTCTTGAGATACCAGAGCGCCTTGTGCGTTTTACGGAGCCGGGACAGGCGCAGATACAGCGGTCTGCCCGCGTCATCGGCAATGGCGTGGCGCGTGGTCCATGCATCGATGGTCGAGCGCGGATGGCGAATGCCGTGGACGATCTCACCGGTCTGGTAATAGACCCACAGGCAATCGCTGGCATTATGGGCCCGCGCGCTTGCCGAGAGTGCGATGATGCGCCGGATCAGCCCTCCCGGCGTCGACGAGGCACCGTCTCGCACCCTGATGGTCTTGTGTTCGGCGCCATGTGCGCGAAGCTTGGTGTAAGCGATCTCCACCGTACCCCCCGAGGCGTTGCGCAAACAATCGACGGTCAGCGTTTTGCAGCACTCGAGCTCAAGCCCGGTCTCCAGCGAAAGTAGGACCAGCAGCGGCACGATATCGACGGACGTCAGGTAATGAGCGCTGTGCAGCGTCATGCTGAAATCCGCGTTCCAGAGGCCGCGCTTCCAACGCCTGGCATAGAGTGCCATCCACTCAGGGTCGCGATGCCTGAGGACCCCACGCGCCTCTATCGCGGCGTGCGCCTTGCGGGCAGTTGCCTCGATCTCCCGAATCTCGCCAAAGCATGGGCCAGCCCGCAATCTGGCCTCGATCGCGGCCAGATCGATGCGGGCCGCGTCGCGGAGCTGGCGGGCAACGAACGGGCTGTAGGCGTCGCGTGGGCGTGGCGGGGCGTAAGGTTGCGAGCTGACGTAGCGAAGCCGCTCACGCAAGCCCGCCTCGATGACATCAGGCTGATCGGAAGCGATCCGGCGAAGCACGGAAACGACCTTGGCGACGAAGGTCGGCGCGTGGCCCCGCGACTTGCCCTGAACTTCGAGCCACGCTTCGTATCCATCGATGTGGCTGGCTCGCAGGTCGGCCGGCCCGGAGATCCGATCACCAGTTCCGGCAAGATAGGCAAAGAAGCTCGGCAGCTGGGTCATGTAGGTCTTGATGGAGGAGCGAACCGCTACGGGCCCGCGTGGAGCGACCAGCATGAACAGGCCTCGGGCAAAGGCGAGTGCCAGCCCCCGTGGGTGCAGTCTGGTGAAATCGACAAGAACCTCGCCCCCATACGGCGGGGCGATCGTGAAGCGCAGCGTGCTGATCTGCAGCCATGGGTCGGGCTCGGGCTCTGTGGTCTGGCCCTCGAACCCGACCTTGCGACCTTTACGAGGAGCGGCGGTCATGGCCGGAGATAGCCCGGCACACGCGCAAGCAACTCTTCCACCGCCGCATCGACGGTATCGGCACGAGTGGCAATGTGATCGAGATAGATCGACGTGGTGGCAAGGCTGGAATGGCCGAGCAGGCGTTGCACCTGCTGCAGCGGATCACCGAGCAACTGGCGATAGCCGTCCATGGCGCCTGCCGGTGCAGCAACTTCGCCGAGGCGCCGCTGGATCAGCATCGCCAGCATGTGCACGGCGAACGAATGCCTAAGCTGATGGGGGCTGACGCGAACGGAAATACCGGCATCCGTGCATCGACGGCTCGCCCGGGCAAAGATCGCTTCCCACGAGTTGGGCAGCACCGGTTGCCCGACCTCGGTGAGCCAGAGGACTGCCGCCTCACCTGGCGTGCCATCGTCGGCACAAATCACGAGCCTGGCCCGTTCATCCGGTGTGACGACTTCCATATCCATCATGCCGCCACCCACGAGGTGCAAAGCGGTCGGTGCGGTGGGTGGGCGGTGTATGAAGATCGGGCGGTCGATGGCCTCCCAACCTCGACGTGAGGCGAACTTGGCCACCGCCGATGCGCGCTCGACCGCAATGTATGCATCGAATGCGGGCAGCAGGCGACGCGGTAGCAGCATGGTCCGGCCCCGGTCGCCCTTGGTCAGGGCCGCCGGCAGTTCTACCCGGCGTTGGCGCTCTACACGAACATCGCTGCCGGGAATCTCCGCTGCGAGAAGGAAGGATGCTTCCTCGAGACGCAAACCGGTGGTGACCAGCAGGTCAGCGAACAGCGCGTTGCGTGCACCATTGCGGTCGCGCGCTCCCGGGCGCTCAGCTCCCTCGACGGTCAGGCCGCGCAGGCCGACGTCTCGGAATACATGGTAGGCGGGAAGATCGACGAAGCGCACATCGGACCGGCGCGCAGCCCGCTCATAAGCTTCGTTATGCCCGGCGATGGCAGCGCGCCGACCGCCGTGCGATCTTCGCCAGATCTGCCGATGGGTGAATGGCGTACGCTCGACCAGGCCCTCGCGCTCGGCCCATCGATAGAGCTTGTCCAGCGATGCAACCGCCCGGTTCCACGACGAGGCTGATATCCGGAACTCGGCGTCACTACGCCGGCGTGCCCGATGATACGCACCGACATCATCGGTATCGGCTTGCCAGACGGTCTTGCGGCGAGCCGAACCCAGAAACCGCAACCAAACCAGGACATCGTAGCCGTGTGCCCGCAGCGAGTGGCGCGAGCGCGCGCCGTTGAGCGGCAGATCGAGGAAGTAGCGATCGAGATCAGGATCATAGATCGTACCATCGCGCAGGATGATCGGAATGTGGGCGTCCAGTCCATCTGCTTCGCGGCGTTCCTGGATGGAGATCGGTTCTTCTGAAATATCCACAGCTTGCCAGTCCCTCCCCCGGACCCCCTCCCGAATCCAGAACGCACCCATTGCGCGCCTGCGGGACGGTGGTCATCAGGCCGGACTACGCCAGCTTATTGGGAGCGCTTCATCCGGCCTGATGCCCCCCTGCGTCGCGCCCGGACGATACCCTTCAATGAAGCGTCAGGCACGGTGCAGACTGTCCAGATAAGGCAATCAGTTCTTCGGCAGCATAGGCAGCCGTGCCGAACCGGTTCCTGAGATCGCGTGCGAGGCGGCTGGAGTGCCCGGTCCAGTGTGACAATTCATGCGCAAGTGTCGCATAATGGTGGTCAAAGCCGGAGAACAGGTGTGCAGGCGGCATGGTCACGCGGTCCGCGAGCGGCTCATAATAGGCCTCGCTGCCCTGGTACCGGAGGTTCACCGGAACTTTGCCGAAGAACGCATCGAGCTCGGCTTCGCGTCCTTCCGGTTCGACCAGTTCGAGCTAGGCCGCAGGATGGAACCGTTCGGGCAGGCCTTCGACCTGATCCGCGTTGAACACCGGATAGGCCTTCAGGACCCGGCGGGCCTCATCGGACTTTTCGCCGGTCTCTTGAGCTTCCACCTCTTTGGTGTAGCTCTTGCAAAAGATCGCGATGGTCGATTTCTCGCCCTTCCTCACTTGAGCCCCGAGGCTCTTCGCCTGGTTATAGGTCATCCAGTAGGGCGAAGCGTAGCCGCACATGTCGGCGACCATCCACAACCAGAACACGTTCATGCCGCGATAGGGAATGCCGCAGGCCCGCAAAGGCCGCGATACCGGCACCCCGCGCCATGGCTGGATCCACGGCTTGGTCCCGGCTTCGAGCCGGGCAATGATTTCCTGGGTGATGCGGGCGGCGGGCGAAAGACCGCCGGGCGATTGCTTGCGATAAGCCATGAGAGAGCTCCTGATCCGGACGCCTGACCAATTTTGGCAACACATTCGCCGGTCAGGTCCGTTCAGGCCCAAGCCCTCTCCACTCTTCCCAAGTGGCTATCGAGATCGCTCGATCGCTCGGCCTGGCCTGCGGCGCCGGAAAGCCGGTGCCGCAGGCCCAAGGCGATCAACTGTTGAGGCGATCCTTGACCGCCTTGGCGGGAGCAAAGGTCAGCTTCTTCGACGCAGCGATCTTGATGGTCGCACCGGTCGAAGGATTGCGTCCTTCGCGTTCTGCGCTTGCCTTGACCTTGAACTTGCCAAAGCCATTGATGGCGATCTCGTCACCGCTTGCAGCTGCGTCGGCGATCGCCGCAAAAACGCCATCAACGATCTTGCGAGCGTCGGCCTTGGTCAGGCCATTGGCATCGGCGATCTTTTCAGCGAGGTCAGCATTGTTCATGTGAAGTCGTTCCTTCGTTGGATGGAGCGCGGGCGGTAGGACCATTGCGCGCGACAAACCAAGGCATGCGGCGGTTTTTCCACATTATCCGGCCAAAACAAAGGAAGCGGCCCCTTGGGCAAAGCCAAGGGACCGCTTCACAGGGTCACGAGTTGCCTGCCTGTCAGGAGGAGGTCAGGCAGCCAGCTCGCGGGGGGTCGGATTGTCGTCGTTGGCGCCCTGGGTGCCGGGGGCAGGATTGTCGGTCGGTTCACCGACCTGCGCTTCCAAGTGTTGGAGCTCGTCCTCCAGCGTGCCGGCGAAACGCATGACCTCAGGCACCCACGCCAGCGAACGCTCGCGCACTTCGACCTCGGTAATGTAGGTTCCGGCAAAGACGCGCTCGGCGCTCATGGCGAGATCGCCCTTCTTGACCGAGGCGAACCGGCTCGCAAGATCCGGGCCGCCAACGTCGGACAAGGCATCAAGGATCACTGCCTTGGGCACCCGGTCGAAGTAGTTCGCCGCAGTCGGGCGCCACCAAGCAGCCATGTCGATCCCGATCAGGCAGCCGAGATGATCGTGAAGCGCGATATTGCGCTCACCCAGCATATTGAGACTGGCTTCGAGCGTCCGGCCGATGACAAAACCGAGCCAGGCGACACGGGCGTCGTCGCTGAGCGCGCGGAAGCGATCGAACCGCGCCGACACGGTCTCACCGCCGCGCCAGCTTTCGTCGAGAGCTGACTTGAACTCGGCAAGTGACGCGCTCGCTGCGGCATCCTTGGCCTCAAACCCGATGATCGGCCCCGCCGGAATTCCACCCCGCAGCGTCGTTGCGGCGCGGGCCCGGTAGTCGAGCGTATCGGCATCGGCGAGCGTGAAGACCATGAGGTCGAGCGCAAGCCCCGGATCGGAGGCCACGTGGAGCGCGAGGACATCGCGGCGCTGCATCGCGAGTTCATCGATCAGGCGCTTTGACAGAGCCGCCCGGCGCTTGCCTGCGGCATTCGCTTCGGAAACGATCTCGATTCCGCCGCCTTCGCTTGGGACCTCCGACTGCCTCTGCCCATAGAACACCGGCTGGAGAACCGGGGTTCCGTCACGCGAAAGGACAAGGATCATCCCAGCCTCGGCCTTGAGTTCGGGCGCGAGCTCCGGAGGCCGG
The DNA here is from genome assembly GCF_002440635.1 of Novosphingobium sp. UBA6272. Classification (GTDB taxonomy): domain Bacteria; phylum Pseudomonadota; class Alphaproteobacteria; order Sphingomonadales; family Sphingomonadaceae; genus Novosphingobium. The sequence goes on from NZ_DJUW01000013.1 coordinate 14,240, forward strand.
GCGCGGATATCCTGGCACTCGCGCTCGATCGCTTCGATCGCTGCCTCGGCCGCCGCAACGGCGTCTTCAGCGCTGTCCTCATCTTCCAGCACCGCAGCGTGCTCGTCATAGGATGTATCGAGCACATCGAGCCGGGCAAGTTCGGCTTCGCTCAGCGGTGCGGGTTCAGCGGGGAGCCGAACCAGTCCTTCGATGAGATCATGGCTGGCGTAGGGATCGAGCGTCGGCTTGACCCAGGCCAGACCTTGTTCAGCCGCAAGGGCCACGGCCTGTTCATCCATCTTTGCCGCAGCGAGCGTTTCAAGCAGCGCGACATCGGCCCAGGCCTCACTGTCCTCGTCATCGAACAGTTCGCGCTCGATCCGCCCGCCCGCTGCGAGATAGGCATTGCGTCCGACCAGCCGCGCTCGCGGGTCGCTTCCCCGCAGCGTGCCCGAAAGCACCATGCGGCGGATCGAGTCCGGATTGGGCGCGTAGTAGCCGGTTGAGACCTGCTCGAAGACCCGGGCCTGGATCTGCTGGTCCGAGGTCGCGCCATAAGCCTTGGCGAGGTCGAGGGTGATCTCGCCCGATGCCAGTGCATCGAAGACGACCGGCGCAAGCGTGGCAAGGCGCAGCCGCCCTTCGACGAACCGAACGGTCAATCCGAAGCGGCACGCCACCTGTTCAAGGCTCGCACCGGCTTCAATCAGCGCTGCGAAAGCCTGGGCTTCGTCGGCCGGGTTCATCGCCAGGCGGTGGAAGTTTTCGGCAAGGCTGGTCTCGATGGCGCCTTCGGCGGTGTCTTCGAGAACCAGGCAAATCACCTCGTGATCCTTGGACAGAACCTTGTCATCCGCCAGCGCCAGCATCGCCTTGCGGCGGCGTTCGCCGGCCTCCACCTCGAACTTGCCTTTGGCTCCGGGGCGCACGATGAGGTTCTGCAGCAGGCCGCGGGCTGCAATGCTGGCCTTGAGTTCGGCATCGGCCAACGGATCGGAATGCCGGCGGACATTGCGCGGCGAAGCTACGAGTTTGTTCAGCGGGATCGTCTTGATCATGGTACTTACTCCTGACTGGCGAGCCCGGCACGCCGACCACCGGCGCCCAAGAGGCTCATCAGGTCAAAGCTTCCTCCCCTCTCCTGTCCTTGCTACCGGCAAACCGGCGGACGCAGGCGGAAGACCAAAGGACAGCGATGACGACGACAAACCCGCAATGCACGCGCTGCCGATACTGGGTGCAGGTTCCCGATCAAGACGGGCACGACCTCGGCCAATGTCGCAGATTCCCGCCAAGCTACGAAGGATGGGCCATAACCTTTGGCCAGGACTGGTGCGGTGAGTTTGCAGCGAGCGAGGCACTTGCCGAGCTTTAAGCAGACCCGCAGTTACTCGCCGATCCGCGCCAGAACGACGGCAGCAGTTGTCGTCGGCACAAACAGCCGGGTCTGATAACGGATGATCTCGGTGAAACAGCCTTGCGCCTTGTACCATTCAAGCCGCGGCGCCGACCAACCGGCGAGTTCAAGCCGCTGCGCCCCATTGACCAAACTGCGCTTGAGCAAGAGAGCCTCACGGGATTTGACCTGGATTGGTCGTCCTGCCGCAAGCACGGCTTCGACGACCTGCTCGGCGGAGAATGCCTGATCATTCTCAAGACCCAGTGCCTGGCAGAGCTCGGGTACACAGTGCAGCGGAACCTCGCGGCCAAGCAGCGAGGTGCCATCGCGCGCCGAGATCCGGCTGACGCGAACATAGTCAGAGGGAAGTTTGTCCCAGACCGGCAGCAGCAAACCGGTCGCAAGATGCATCCGTTCGCGCTTGTGGCTCGCAGCGGCCTCCTCGGCCTCGGCTTGCCATAGGCCGCGGAACTCGGCCAGATCGACCGGCTCCCAGCTGCTTTCATCGAGCTGCTCGGCGGTGAGATGGCTGCGCTTTAATGGCCGGACCAGTTCGAAACGGGATACCCGCGTGCCGTCATCGGCAAGCAGGCTTCGAGCCGGCACCAGCAGCCCGATCCGGCCAGACCGGCTGTTGCGCAGGTGCCGCTGCCTTTCGCCGGACAAGCCATAAAGCTCGTCCAGTCGCGGCAATGTCAGTGGTTTGAGCGCACGCGCGATCTCGATCTCCAGCAGGTGCGTGGTCGCCCCGGAGAGCGCATCAGTGCGCAGCAGGGTGTCGGACAGCACCTCGAAGTGCTCGACCGCGATGGTCTCGACGCCCAGATCGAGCGTGCCCGCCTGTCGCGCTGCGTCGATCCGCGCTTCGACCAGTCCCAGGAACTCATCGAATATGCCGTTCTGGAGCGCAATCGGCAGCGCGAGGATGCGATTGAGCCAGCGCTGGATCGTCGGGAGATCATCGACCATCGATCCGTCGGGGCCTTCGATACTGAGACCAGTCAGTTCCTCGAACTGCACAAGCGACACTGCCGCGAGTTTGCCGATGAACAGCAGGCCGAACCAACGATGGAGCGCTTCCTTGGCATAGCTGCTCTCGAGGTTGTCCGCCGGATCGAACAGGTTCTGACCGCCGGTCTGGCGCTGTCCGCGGGTCAAGGCGCCAAGGCTGTCGAGCCGCCGCGCGATCGTCGAGATGAACCGGCGTTCGCCGCGCACATCGGTGGTCACCGGGCGGAACAGCGGCGCTGAGGCCTGATTGGTGCGGTTAGTCCGGCCAAGACCCTGGATCGCGGCATCGGCACGCCAGCCCGGTTCGAGCAGGAAGTGAACCCGGCGCGCCTGGTTCCTGGCTGTGAGATCGGCGTGATAGCTGCGGCCGGTGCCGCCGGCGTCGGAGAAGACCAGGATCTGCTTGGCCCCATCCATGAACGCCTGGGTCTCGGCGACATTGGCGCGGGGGCTGCGCGACTGGAGCATCTGGCGACCATCGCGCCCGACAATCAGGCGGCGGGTGCGTCCGGTGACCTCGGCGACAGTATCGACCCCGAACCGCTCGATGATCGCGTCGAGTGCTGTCGCGATCGGCGGGAGCGCGCAGAGCTGTTCGATCATACGGTCGCGGGCGGCAAGCGCCGAACGGCACAGCACGGGTGCCCCCGTTTCGTCGGTCATCGGCTCGGAGCGCGGATTGCCGTTCTCGTCGGTGAACACCGCCATCAGCCGCACGGGAAAGCTCTTGGTGAGGTAGTCGATCACGTATTCGCGTGGGCTAAGGTCGATCTCGAGCATTTCCCGTTCGGCATCCGAGAGATCGGCCAGACGGCGATTGAGCATCGCTTCGGCGGTCGAGACGAGTTGCACCACCACGCAATTGCCCTCGGCTAGCGCCGCCGCCACTGCCAGAAGCAGGCTCGGCAGTTTCATCGAAAGCAGGAGCTGAGCGAAGAACCTCTGCTTGGTGCCTTCGAAGATCGACAGCGCCGCCGCCTTGGCGCCCGAGTTCAGCGTCTGTCCGCTGTCCTGATCGACGATTCGGGTGGCTTCGAGCGCCTCGCGCAGGTTTGCATGAATAATCGCCCAGGCTCCGGCATAGGCATCGTAGACCCCGATCTGGTCGGCAGTCAGGCAATGCTCGAGGATCTCGTATTCGACCCCGGCGAACGACAGTGCCCGCGCAGTGTAAAGGCCAAGTGATTTGAGATCGCGCGCGACCAGTTCCATCGCGGCAATCCCGCCGTCCCGGATCTCAGCGACGAACGCCTCACGGTTGGCAAAGGCGGTTTCAGGTCCCCACAGGCCAAGTCGGGTCGCATAGGCGAGATTATTGACGTCCGAGGCTCCGGTGGCCGAGGCGTAAAGGACGCGGGCGCGCGGCAGGAGATTCTGCAGGCGAACACCTGCAATCCCCTGCTCCGAACCCTTGACCTTGCCGCGCGAGCCTTCGCCGCCCGCAGCGTTGGCCATGGCGTGCGCCTCGTCAAAGACGATCACACCGTCGAAGTCATCGCCCGCCCAGTCGAGAATCTGCTCAAGCCGGGTCGCGTCGCTTCGGCCTGAGCGCAGGGTTGGGTAAGTGACGAACAAGATGCCCTCGCGCATTGTGACGGGTATGCCCAGTTTCCATTGCCCAAGCGGCTGCACGTCGATCGGGAGACCGCCCAGCGCGGTCCAGTCACGGCGGGCATCTTCCAGCAGCGCCTCGTTCTTCGAAATCCAGATATGGCGGCGCTCGCCGCGCACCCAGCGATCGAGGATGACCGCAGCAACCTGTCGGCCCTTGCCTGCGCCCGTCCCGTCGCCGAGGAAATAGCCCATGCGGTAGGCGCGCCCGTCGGCGCTGGCCTTCAAAGCACAGCCCTTGTCCTCGGGTTCGAAGCGTCCGGCGAGGTCGCGCGAATGAGCGCTCGCTGCATAGATCAGCGTCTCGGCCTGAGCCGCCGAAAGCATGCCCGTGGCGATGAGGTTCGAGGGAAGCTGCGGAACAGCCACTGGCACCGGCGCCGTGATTGAGCCCATGGCGATGGACTCCACCAGCGGGGTCGGATGGTCGAGCGCACCTTCGATCGCGATCCGGCTGGGCCGGTAGGGCAAGTAGTGCCCGACCTGCTGCGCGATCGGTGCTGGAGCCTCGAGCGGCTGGTAGGCAAGTGGCTTGATCGCGGGCGGTGCGGCAACGGAACGGACCTGGAGCGGGCTTGGCTTTCGGCCTGGAGCGACCAGGCGCAGCGGGACAAGCGCCTTCGCGGCGATCACCGGTTCATCGGTCACTTGCATTCGACTGGGCAGACCATCGACCAGTGAGCAGAGCTCGGCAAAGCTCACCGGCTTGGCGATAACGGGCATGTCTCCGTGATCGACCTTGTCCAGAACCAGGAGCCGCGTGGTGATCGAGGTGCCGTGCTTGATGAACCCGCGTTCGATGGCCGCATTGAGGCGCAGCGTGACCGGGCCGGCAATTCCATTCAGGAAACGCGGCAGATCGAACCATTCAGGCATCACTGCAACAAGCCGTCCGCCCGGGAGCAACCGCTTCCAGGCCGAACGCAAATGCCGCGCGCCGGTGCGCCCATCGTGGCCACGCTCGATCCCGTGCGAATAGGGCGGGTTCATCAGCACCACACTTGGCGCGACCTGGCTCCCGAGCAATTCGTCAATCAGCTCGCTATCGAAGCCCGTAACCGGTGCCGCCGGGAACAAGGATCCGAGGCATTCGCGGCGCAGCGGCGAAATCTCGTTCAACGCCAGCCGGGTGCCAGCCTTGGCGGCCCAGACCGCGAGCATGCCCGTCCCCGCCGACGGTTCGAGCACAAGTTCGCCTGGAACGAGGCCGCAAGTCCGCGCGGCGAGCCAGGCAATCCGCGGCGGGGTTGCGAATTGCTGCCATTCGATCTGCTCGTCGCTGCGGCTGGTTTGGCCAGGCACCAGGGTCTCCAACCGGGTGAACGCCTGATCGGCGCACTCGGAAGACATCGCAGTGGTCAGATCCGCTACGCCTTGCACGTACAGAACCTGAGCCAGTTCGAGTGCCGCATGGGCTTCGCGCACCGACCAGCGCCCTTCAGCGTCACTCCCCCCGAAGTGCTCGCACAAGACGGCGTTGAGATCGGAGCGCGAGATCGGATCGTTCGAACTGAGCTTTGCGGCAAGAAGGCGCGCAGCAGACAAGACCTGCGGTTCGGCAGGATCGGTAAAGGTGAATGCGGGTGACGTGACTGACATGGGGAACCTCCTGACGAGGCCCAATTTGGTCAAGGGGCCTCACACGGCCCCAAGCCCTCTCTCCTCTCTGCGATGCTCAAACCGCCGCACGTTGGCGGCTGAGCAACACGTCGTTCCAATCGTCACCGGATCGTTCCGGCGGACGGGTGACAATCCGCCGCCCTTCACAGGCATAGGCTTCACGGGCACGCTCTTCAGCGAGCCGACCGCCAGCATCATTGTCGACGAACAGGTGCAGTTCGCGGACCGATTCCGGAATGGTGACGAGGCCGAACCGCTCGTTGCCAAGTGTGGCCCAGCAGGAGATGCCGAACAATTGCATCGCAGAGAGCGCAGTTTCTACCCCTTCCGCGACACCCAGACGGCCACCACGCGGCCAGGCCAGGCGCACAGCGCCCGCCCCCAGGCTACCGAGCGCGCGTTTCGGCTGTTCGAATGCTGCCAGTCGGTCGTTTTCGGAATCGAGAAAGGTCCGGTGGAGCGCCAGTACACCGGCGTCATTGCGCACGGCTGACACCAAGGCCGGCAGGAACCGCACTGCGCCCTTTGGTCCGAGCGGCATGAGCGGATGGAAGCGCAGGTCGGGTGATGCCACCGTGATGCCGCGACCAAGCAAATAGCGCTCGGCTGGACTGCCCGCGAGGATCGAAGCCTCGCTCCAAAGTCTCAGCGCATTGCGGTCGGCGATTTCATCGCGTAGCTTGGGTGATACCGGCTCGCCCTTCGCGCCAAACAAGTCGGAAAGCCTGACACCGCGTTTGGCCATGCCCTGCATGACCGCTTCGTTGTTGCAACCGGCGAAGCAATGCACCAGGACCGCGCGTTTGCCGAGCGTGATGCTGAGCGACGGCGTGCGATCGGCATGAGCCGGACAGCAGCACATACCTCGCGAGCGCGACCAGGTGCCGCCCAGCGCTTCGACAATCTTGCGGGCGCGAATTTCGAGCGCATCGCGACCTTGAACCTTCGGCATGGGGCATCTCCATCGTGATATGCCTCCACCCGCGCAGCCTCCGCTCTGCGCCGCTGACAATGTGTTTTCCTACAACATCTGTTCTATATATGTTCTCACTCGATTCGACCAGAGCAGGAATTGCACATGACCAGAAAAACGACGTTCGCCCTTGCCCTTGCCGCTGGCCTTGGCAATTCATGTCCAGCTTTCGCTGAGCAGCCGGACGAACAAGTCGTTCCGGTCGAAACAGTCTCGGGTGGAGCAAGAATTGACGAGGGCCCGGGCGGATTTCAGCTGGTAACGCATGGTGTTTGGCAAGTGCCGACGCCTGTTTCGCCGCTCCTGACCGATCTCCCAACGACGCAGGGTCCTGCAATCGCGGCCGCCACACCTCGAAAGAGGGGTTCCCGCCTTGCCCTAAGTTACCGGCGGGCCGTTTATCTCCCGCATGTCTACGCTGCCGAAGCGCAGTACCGGCTTCCGGCCGGATTGCTCGATGCGCTGATCTGGACCGAATCCCGCTATAATCCCCTTGCGGTCAGTAACGCCGGAGCGGCGGGACTTGGGCAACTGATGCCCAAGACAGCCCGTGATCTTGGGGTTTCGAATCGTTTCGACCCGCGCGCCAACCTGTGGGCAGCCGCGCGTTATCTGCGCCAGATGTTGGACAAGTTCGGGATGGTGCATCTTGCAGTTGCGGCCTACAATGCCGGACCGCGCGCCGTGGAGCGCGCAGGTGGTATTCCGCTTAACGGTGAAACGCCAGGCTATGTAAAAAGTGTTTTGGCTTTCTGGGGGGCAATGTGAGTTCGCTTCAGGGTTCCGGTCTAAGTCGGCGCAGGCGCATCAGCGGCGTGCTGGGGCATGGTGGCCGAGGGCTCAATATTTTGACGGATGCTGGTGATCTATGGGTGCTCGACCGTGATGACATAGATCCTGACCTTCTTGGTAGGCGTGTAACCGCGGAAGGCACGTTGGCTGGGCTTGATCGATTGAATATCGAATGGATTGGCGAAACGCTTGGCTAGATCAACTATCCCGCTGATCTCGTGGGACTAGTTGGCGGCAATGAGCATCTGTCGTTGTTCGGCTGGAATCTTGCCCATGCAGAAGTCGGTCCAATCGGAAATCAACACCTTGCGTTTCTCGAGATAGTTGGTTCTGCGATAAGCAGCTTCCACCTTGTTTGACACCGTGTGAGCCAACGCAGCCTCCGCCACTTCACCCGGCATGTCCGAGTTCTCCGCGGCCCAATCTCGAAATGACGATCTGAATCCATGAATCGTCACACCCGAATCTCGATCTCGCATGATCTTGAGCAAAGTCATGTCCGAGATGGTCTTCTTGGGGTTTTGACCCTGGAATACGAAATCGCTCGCTGGTGAGCGAAAGAGCCTTACACGTGCCAACGCATCAAGCGCGCTGGTGGTCAATGGCACAACGTGCGCCTTTCCTGCCTTCATGCGCTCAGCCGGAATGGTCCAAAGCCCCTTCTTCAAATCGAACTCGGACCAGGTGCAGCCCCTTGCTTCACCAGACCGGGTGGCCGTCAGGATGAGGAACTCGAGCGCGAGGCGCCCAATGGAAACGCGGCTCCGAAGTTCCGCGATGAAGTCGGGCACCTCTTCGTATGGCATGGCCTCAAAATGCCCCCGCTTCTTCGGTTGACGGGGCAAACCCTTAGCGAGAGACCGAATGGGCGCTTCCGAAGCGCGATACCCCTTCGAATAGGCCCAATCGAGCACAGCGCCAATTCGTTGGCGGACTCGCCGCGCCGTCTCAGGCTTCGTCAACCAAATCGGCGCAAGCACATCTCTAATCGCAGGGCCTTCAATATCCGAAACAAGCACCTTTCCAATTTTCGGAAAAGCGTAAGTCTCGAGCGTGTTCATCCACTGTTGCTGGTGCTTGCCATTCTTCCAGCCGGCCTTGTGCTCCTCGTGAACGAGCTCGGCTGCGGCCTTGAAGGTTGGGACCTCTTCACGCTCCTTCTTGCGTTCGACGACAATGTTGACCCCATTTTTCATGTCACGCCTGATACCCCGGGCAGCTTCACGAGCCTCGGCGAGGCCCACTTCTGCCAGCGTACCAAGGCCAATATCGCGCCTCTTTCCATCTGCTTGAACACGCACAATCCAGCTTCCGCGACCAGAACCAAAAAACTTGAGGATCAGACCTTCGCCATCGGAGTATCGGCCCGGCTCGCGTAGATTTCTTACCTGAACTGCAGTTAGCTTTCCCATATCAACACCTCTTGCGGCGTTCAGCCAGACCCACACTCTCACCAAAGTCAGACCCACACCCGGACCCACACTCGATGGGAGATGGTATGGAACATATAGAGAACTTCTGAGAGTGTCTCAATAGCCGAAACGCAGACTTTCTGCGGCTTTTGGGAATATATGCGATGGTCTGGGAATGGTAGTCTGGCGGAGAGGGTGGGATTCGAACCCACGTTACGGTTACCCGTAAACCGCATTTCGAGTGCGGCGCATTCGACCTCTCTGCCACCTCTCCGCGAGATCGCCTGCGAGCTGGCCCGTGGGCCGGTTCGGTCGAAGAAGCGCGCGGTTAGCGGATGGCGGGGCGCTTGCCAAGCCCTTCTTACGGCTTATTCAGGGGACGGCGCCTGCACTGCCGTTGTTTCGCCGCAACTTGGCCCTATATTGCCAGCATGGACCGCGCTTCGTTCTTCTCCCCCCAAGCTGGCCGCGACATCGATGCGCCGCGCTTTGCCCATGCCCGCTTTGGGATCGGCGATGTCGTGCGGCACCGCGTGTTCGACTTTCGCGGGGTGGTGTTCGATGTCGATCCGGTCTTCGCCAACAGCGAGGAATGGTACGAATCGATCCCCAAGGAAGTGCGCCCGCACCGCGAGCAGCCATTCTATCACCTGCTCGCCGAGAATGGGGATTCGAGCTACATCGCCTATGTCAGCCAGCAGAACCTGCTGGGCGACGCCGATGGCGGGCCGGTCGATCATCCCAACGTCACCGAACTGTTCGAGGAATTCGACGGCGGGCGTTATCGCCTGCGCCGCTCGATGACCCATTAGGCCAGGCGCTGGCGAACTGCGGCTTGTCGGGTTTGTTCAGTTCGAGCGGCACCAAGACTGTTAATATCCAGGCTTCACGGGATGGGAGCCTTGCGCGATGAAACTAACCCCATTTGCCCTCGGGCTTGGCCTGGCGAGCGGCTGCCTGCTCGCAGTCCCAGGGTCGGCCGCGGTCTGCAAGCCGTTCGCCTCGCTGAGCGGGGTCTACAAGGCCAATGACGGCGGCACCTACCGGATCCGCGCCGCTGGCGACACCGTTTGGTGGCTGGGGCGCAGCGCCGATGCCGGCGAAAGCTGGACCAATGTGTTCAAGGGCACCCGCAAGGGCAACATCATCACCGGTCAATGGGCCGATCTGAACAGCGGAGCGAATGGCGCCGGCGCTTTGACGCTGAAAGTGACCAAGAACTTCTAGCTGGTCCGGATCAACGCGGTCGGCAGCGGATTTGGCGGCACCCGCTGGCTGCGGCCGGGCTGCGACAGCGATAATTCGGTTCCGATCGACTGACGCTCAGCAACCCCAGGTGCAGACCAGCGCCGATCCGCCGTCGCGCTTCTCGATCTGCATCGCCCCGCCGCAGCCCTCACCGCTGTCGATCGGCGCATAGTCCGGGGTGACGGGTACACCGAAGCCTAGCCTGGCGAGAGTCCTTTTGACCTTCTCCGGCGGCTCGAGGAAATTCACCGTACGGGTATCCGACCCGTCGGTTTCGGGTGGGTAATAGCGGCTGGAGGTAATCCGGCTGAGCTTCAGCCCGTGCCAGGTGGTCGTCGCGGGAAACCGCAATTCGGCGCTGGCGGTTTCGGCACCATCCTTGTCCTTGCCGTTTTTCGCAGTGATCGGCAGCGGCGTGTCATAGGCATCCAGCGCCACGGTCAGTCCGCGCCCGCTGCCCAGGTCCATCCCGGCTTCGAGCTTTTTGTAGACCCGCTCCAGCGTGTCACCGGCCTGACACAGCGAAGGCGAGGCGAAGGCAAGTGTGCCATCAAGCGCAACCGGAACCGGCGCTTCGGTCGCGGCATCGGTTGCCACATCCGCCCCGGCGACGGTGGCAGTGGCGGCCGGTCCGGGCTGGGTCAATCCACTGTCAGGCACGATACCTGAACCAAACCAGGCAGCTCCGGCGACCACGGCGACAACAACCGCACCAATCCCGGCAAACAGTGGCCAGCGCGGACGGACGGACTCTTCGTAATTGGATCCTTCGCCGGGCGCAGAAGCCATTGCCGCAGGGGCAGGCTCGGCGGCTGCAGTTTCCCGGCCAACCGCGGCAGCCTGTCCTTCGAGCAGCCGGGCCTTTTGCAACGCGAACTCCTCGTCGGTCAGCGCTCCGTCCTTGTGCAGGCGGGTCAGGCGTTCCAGCTGTTCGATCCAGTCACTCATCCGCAGGTCCCATCCAAGTGAATCGGTGCAAGGATAGCCGCTTGAACGGCCAGCACAATCGCCTCAGCTCTTGAGCTTCCAGCCGCTCTTGAGCAGCAGGTACAGCACGGTCGACAGCGCGACGTTGAGCAGCCCCAACCCGATCGCACCGTGCAGGACGGCCTGATTGGTGCTACCGATGTCGCTCTGCCCGAGAAAGCCGAAGCGGAAGCCCGAGATCACGTAGAAGAACGGATTAAGGCGGCTGATCGTCTGGAACAGCGGGGCCAGATTGTCGATCACGTAGAATGTGCCCGACAGCAGCGAGAGCGGCGCGATCACGAAATTGGTCACTGCCGCGTTGTGGTCGAACTTTTCAGCCCACATCGAGGTGATGACCCCGATCAGTGCCAGCATGATCGCGCCCATCAGCCCGAACCACACAACCGCCCAGGGATGCGCAACAGTCAGGTGCACGCCCGGCCACAGCAGCATCGCTCCGGCCACGGCCAGTCCGACCAGCACCGCGCGGGTCACTGCCGCGCCGACCAGACCGATCATCAGTTCGCCGTGCGACAGGGGCGGCATCAGGTAATCGACGATCGTTCCCTGGATCTTGCCGGCCAGGAAGCTGAAGCTGGAATTGGCGAAGGCATTCTGCATCATCCCCATCACGATCAGCCCGGGTGCGACGAAGGTGGCGAAATTGACCCCCAGCACCATCCGCCCGCTGCGGCCCATCGCGACGCTGAAAATCACCAGAAACAGCAGTGTGGTCATCGCCGGAGCCCAGATCGTCTGGGTCTGGACCTTGAAGAACCGGCGGACCTCCTTCATATAGAGGGTCCACAGCCCCAACCGGTTGATCCCGGAAAAATGGGGCACTCCCTGGGCCCGGAAGCTCAATTGCCCCCCGCTGCCAGCGGTTGCGGGCGGATTGGCGCTTTCGGAACTGGGAAATGGTTGATTGGACATGCTGTGGCGACTATCCGCAGCCTGCGCCATTGGCAAGTTCGCGGCCCCGGTGCCGCCGAGGAAAGTGACAAGAAGCATGAGCTGGACCGACGAACGGATCGAAAAGCTGACCAAGATGTGGGAAGGCGGTGCCACCGCCAGCCAGATCGCCGACGAACTCGGCGGGGTCAGCCGCAATGCCGTGATCGGCA
>NZ_DJUW01000013.1:26486-26647 GCF_002440635.1 Novosphingobium sp. UBA6272
CGCAATGCCGTGATCGGCAAGGCGCACCGCCTGGGCCTCAAGGCCCGGCCAAGCCCGGTCAAGCCGAATGAGAAGGAAGCGGCTGCACCTGCGCCCAAGGCGCCCAAGGCCGAAGCTCCGCCGCGCCCCGCCCCTGCCCCGCGCCCGGCCCCGGCCGCGGC
>NZ_DJUW01000025.1 GCF_002440635.1 Novosphingobium sp. UBA6272
CCATAAAGGTGGTTGAGGAACATTTCCTTGGTCAGCGTGGTGCCCTTGCGCAGCGAAAGCAGCTCGAGCATCGCATATTCCTTGCCGGTCAAGTGGACCCGGGCGCCATCGACTTCGACCGTCTTGGCATCAAGATTAACCGCCAGCTTGCCGGTGCGGATGACCGACTGCGAATGGCCCTTTGAACGGCGCACAACCGCGTGAATGCGGGCGACCAGTTCGTCGCGGTGGAACGGCTTGGTGACGTAATCGTCGGCGCCGAAGCCGAACGAGCGGACCTTCGAATCCATTTCCGAAATGCCCGAAAGGATCAGAACCGGGGTCTGGACCTTGGCGACGCGCAGCTTCTTGAGCACATCGTAGCCATGCATGTCCGGCAGGTTGAGATCGAGCAGAATGATATCGTAGTCATACAGCTTGCCGAGGTCCAAGCCCTCTTCGCCGAGATCGGTCGAATAGACATTGAAGCCTTCGGTGGTCAGCATCAGTTCGATAGCCCGGGCCGTGGTCGGCTCGTCCTCGATCAACAATACGCGCATGGGTTGGTCCCCTTCTCGCCCCGTTTTCGCGACCAACAACCCTTCGGTAAGGGATGTTGAGCGCCATTAACCATATGACCAATGAAAGAGAAAGGTTAATTTCTCGTAAACGGCTGGATTCCGGCGAGTCGCAAGGAGGGGATAAACCAGGTTAAGCGTTCTCCTTGCCAGGCTCGGTCCGTTCGCGGCTTTGCTTGCGGTCGATCAGCTCGGTCTGAACTTTGGTCTTGGGGTCCAGCAGCGATGCCATGAACAGGCCAATGCCCACCAAGACGCTGCCACCAGAATTGCGCTTTGGCCGCTTTGGCGGTTTTCCCTTCAGCCGGGCCAAAGGCATCCGCTTCAACCCTCCAACACGCGGGTCTTGGGGTGATGCTTGTCGAGGTGCTTCTTGATGATCTTCAGATTGCGGGTGTTCGAGCGGTAGAGGAAGTCGAACAGGTCCCCGGCCAACGGCACTGCCCCGACCAGCGTGTCGAACCCGACATTGCCGGCCATCCGCCAGAGCTGCCACTTCGGCATGCCGAGGTTGCGCGCTTCCCATACCATATAGAGCCCGAGCACGGCGGCGATTGCGTCGCCGGCCACCGGGATCAGCCCCAACAGCGCGTCGAGCCCGACCTTGCGGTTCAGGCCCGGTAGGTGGATCATCCCCTCAAGCAATTGCTCAAGCGACTCGATCCGGCGGCGTACCGAGAGCGGATCGGTGCCCAGCGGCAGTTCGGCGCTCATCCGCCGCAGGTTACCATCGACCATTCCAGCGACCCTTTGCCAGACCGGACCAGCTGCCGGCCGCTTCTATTTGGGGAGCATCGCCAGCGACATCAAGGGATGTACCGCAAGCCGGTTGGGCTCGAACCCGGAAACCGAACCGCTTACCAGCGACCAGCGGATCGGCACCCCTAGCGGAATATAGCCGTTGGCGACGGTGATCTGCGCTTCGGCCTGCGAAACCAGTTCGGCCCGCTTGGCCGGATCCGCTTCCATCAGCGCTTCCGCTACCAGCTTGTCAGCCGCCGGACTGCAACCTGCCGGCTGGCTGGCGCAGGACAGGCGGTTGAAGAACCAGAAGGCGCTGCCATAGCTGGCAACCGCATCGACCAGCCTGAGATCGGCATCGGCATCGATCCCGACGCGCAGCGTTTCGATCCCGATCAGCTTGAGGTCTTGCTGAAGCCGCACGAACAGCGCGTCGGCCCCGGGTCCGCTGGGCAAACCGATCCGCAGTTGTACCGACCGTCCGCCTTGCTTCCATTCTGCCACCCGCGAACTGGCAAGCGCGCGGCGCTCCTCAAGGCTGCGGCCGGACCAGCGCTCACCGATCGTGCCATTGTCTTCGGCCAGGCCCGGGTTGACCACGCGGGTGGTGGTAACCCAGCCGGCCAGGTTGACCGCACCGACCAGAGCCTGCCGGTCGATCGCCATGGCCACCGCCTCCCGGTTCTCGGTTTTCCCAAGGAAGCCATCCTCATGAACCGTGGCCAGTCCGAACAGGCCGCCGACCGGATCGAGCCGGATCGCACCGCGCGCCACACCCATGGCATCGAGCCGGGGGAAATCGGCGAGCGTGCCGCCCAGCACCAGATCGACATCGCCGGTGTTGAATTTCTCGATTGCGGTCTTGGCCGGGAGCGAGACGAGTTCAAGCCGCCGGGCGCGGTTGGTCCAGCGTTCATCCTGCGGCATGCCGCGATCCAACGGTGGGATCGGCCGGAGCAGCGCGCTGTCCTTCTCGCGCCGCAGCCGCATCGGCCCGGCCCCGCGGTTGCGGTTGGTCAGGCCCAGTTCGGGCTGGGCCAAAACTTGCAGCAGTTCGGGCTGGCGGCTCGACAAGCGGATCTCGATCACTCGGCCGGCCATAGCGCGTACCTCGGCGATCACGCCCAGATCCTGGCCAAGCGCGGTGCCGCGCTGCGCGGCCATTGCTCGGGCCAGGGCCAGGCGAGCGCTTTCACCGCTAATCTCACTGCCATCCGGCCAGGTCCCGTCGCGCAAACGGAAAATGAAGCTCAGCCCGTCGTCGGTTACGATCCAGCGATCGGCGAGCGCCGGAACCACGCGGCCCTGTTCGTCAAAGCCGACCAGTCCTTCGATAGTCGCGCCGCGCATCAATTGTGCTGCCAGCGGGAGTCGCGGTCCGGGCATGAAAGCCCCCGCCGACGGTCCGATCACCGCCACTTCGACCGGGCGATCATCGTCACCGAAGCAGCCGCTGAGCGCCAGGGCCAGCGGAACTAAGGCAAGACTTTTGCGGCGCAGTACCATTGCGCGGCCAGTCCTATCCGAATTTTGCTGAGCCGCACAGGTGCCTTGCACCTGTATGGACTAGATCTTGCGCAGTTCGCCAAGCTCTTGCTGGGAAAGTGGCGGGCGGACATAGCGCGGTGTGCGATCGCCTTCGTCAAGCGGAGCGCGGACCACCCGGGGGTCGATCTCTTCGCGGAAGGCGATCCCGCAGCGGCTGTCCTGGACCCAGGCCACCGCTCCTTCGGTCCAGCCGAGGTTGCGCAGGTTGATGAACACCATCTGGCCGCGTTGAATGCGCTGGACGCCGTCGCCCATCAGGCCGCCGGCCGAAAGGTTGCGCACGCGAATGCGTTGCTCGCCCTCGACCCCGTCGATCCGAAGATCGGCCATGACGAACAGGCTGTCCCGTCCGATTTGCCGATGATCGCTATCGCTCATGCCCACGCCTCATGTTTCCAGTTCAGGTCCAAATCGTCCCAGACAAGGAGCCCATAGGGACTCCAATCTCGCCGAATTTAGAACAGGACTGGCAAAAAAGCGGTTAACGCGCCAGCAACACCAAGACTTTGACGGCAAGCCCTTCAATCATCCCGGGAAATTTTCTCACGGCGCTCATGCGCTTCCTGGGCTTCAACCGTCATGGTTGCGATCGGGCGGGCCGAGAGCCGCCCCAGACCGATCGGCTCACCAGTCACTTCGCAATAGCCGTATTCGCCCTCCTCGATTCGCCGCAGCGCCGAATCGATCTTGGTGATCAGCTTGCGCTGCCGGTCACGGGTGCGCAGTTCGATGCCCCAGTCGGTTTCGCTTGAAGCGCGGTCATTGAGGTCGGGTTCGCGGATCGGCCCATCCTGCAGCGACTGCAAGGTATCTTGCGCCGCAGAAAGGATCAGTTTCTTCCATTCGAGCAATAGTCTGCGGTAATAATCGAGCTGCGCTTCGCCCATGTAGGGTTCGTTTTCGCTGGGAGCATAGTTTTCCCCAAGCGCCCGCTTGGCTTTGGCCAGAACGTCGATTTCGTCGCCGAGAACACTCGCCATAAACTCTCCAAATGTCACCGGCCGGGTTGGCGGGTTCCTGCAGCCCCGGGCATTCCCGACAGCCGCCCGTAGCCGGTTCGAGCGCGCCTATAGAGGTCCGCAGAATCCCGCACAAGCGGCAATCGGGGGGCGCATTATTATGGGCCGGATTAGGCTCTGCTGAACGCCTGCGGACAAATCTTCGCGGCCGTTAACCTTTTGTTGACCATGATCCGTAACTTTGGGGGTGCAAGGCGGACCACGAAACCCGCCACAAGGGGGTACGTTGAGATGAGCACAGCCTGGATCGATAACTCGCCAATTTCCGGTACTTATGCCGGTGCCGCAATGCCGGCCGATGAGAGCCGTGAGGACCTGCTGGTCGCCAGCTGCCTCGCCGCCGCTGCCCAGGGCGATACCAGTGCCTACTACGATCTGGGGGTCGCCTACTCGACCGGCAGCCACGGCGTGGACTGCGACCTGATCGAGGCGCACAAGTGGTTCAACCTGGCCGCCGTTGCCGGCCATGCCGAAGCCGCGATGTGCCGCGCCGATATCAGCGACGAAATGACCGCCCGCGAAGTGGCCGAAGCACAGCGCCGCGCGCGCGAATGGCTCGGCGCTTCCACCCGCCGCGCAGCCTAACCTTCCTTCCTGAACGGGGTGCGCGCGGCCAGGTAGTTCTGGTCCATCGCCACCCCTGCCCGTTCCCGCTCGAGGAACTCCTCGACCGCGCTGCGGAAACCGGGATGGGCGATCCAGTGGGCCGACCAGGTCTGCACCGGTTCATAGCCGCGAGCGAGCTTGTGCCCGCCTTGCGCCCCGGCCTCGACCCGCTTCAGGCCGCGCGCGATCGCCACGTCGATCGCCTGATAATAGCACAGCTCGAAGTGCAGGAACGGCCGCTCGATCAGCGCGCCCCAATAGCGGCCATAGAGCGCGTCCGGCCCGGCAAAGTTCAGCGCCCCGGCCACCGCCTGCCCGTCGAGGTAGGCGAGGATCAGCACCACGCTGTCCCCCATCCGCTCCCCGAACAGGGTGAAGGCCTCACGCGTCAGGTAGGGGTGGCCCCACTTGCGCGCGCCGGTATCCTGATAGAATTCCCAGAACGCGTCCCATTCCGCCGCACCGATTTCGGCGCCGGTCAGCACGCGGATCTCCACCCCTTGCTGTGCCGCGGCGCGTTCCTTGCGGATGTCCTTGCGCTTGCGCGATGACAGCGCAGCCAGAAACTCCTCGAAATCGGCATAGCCGCGGTTTTCCCAGTGGAACTGGATGTCATTGCGGATCAGCCAACCGGCCCGCTCGAACAGCGGCACCTGTTCGGGCGCAACGAAGGTCGCATGGGCCGAAGACAGGCCATTCTCTGCACAGACCTGTTCGGCAGCGCGCAACAGCGGCAAGGCCAGCGCGTGATCGGCCAACAGCAGGCGCGGGCCCGTGGCCGGGGTGAACGGCGCGGCGATTTGCAGCTTGGGGTAATAGCTGCCGCCGGCGCGATGCCAGGCATCGGCCCAGGCATGGTCGAAGACATATTCGCCCTGGCTGTGGCTCTTGAGGTAGGCCGGCAAAGCTGCGGCCAGCCGTCCCCCGGTATCCGCGATCACGATCGGGGCGGCCGACCAGCCGGTTCCGGAGCCGACCGAACCCGAATCCTCCAGCGCGGTCAGGAACGCGTGGCTCATGAAGGGATTGCCGCCAGCCAGCGCGTCCCACTCAGCCGCGGGAAGCGATCCGACCGATGGAGCAACCCGAGCCTCGATCACGCGACGCCGCCACCCTCCGCAATCGGTGCGTCGGCGTGTTCTGCCGCCCGCTCGCGGTGTTCGGCCGAGCGCACGGTCCAGGTCAGCACCGGCAGCCCGCGCTTGCGCTGCGCGGCGGCAAACCGGCTCGGCAGATCGCGGATGTCATAGGCAAGGAAATCGGGCCTCGCCGCCCACAGCGAGAGGCGGCGGCGGATCCGCCCGGGCAGCGCCTTGTCATTCTCTTCGGTGACCACCAACCCGCGCACGGTAAGCGGCGAGCGATCGGCGAACCAGCGCACCACCCGCGGGTCAAAGCTCATGATCGCATGCTGCCCGGTATAGCCTTCCAGCACCCGCCGCGCCGCTTGGCACAGCGCCCCGGCGTGGCGGAAGCTGCCCCGGCGGGACTTGATCTCGATCAGGATCGGCACCCGCCCGGCGACTTCCTCCAGCATCCGCCGCAAGGTCGGGATCCGGTCATGGCCGCCGCTCAGTTCAATCCGCGCCAGTTCCTCGCTGCCGCGCTGGGCGAGCGGGCCGCTCTCGGCGGTCAGCCGGTCGAGCTCCCAATCGTGGAACACCATCGCCTGCCCGTCAGCGGAACGCTGGACATCGCATTCGATCCCCATTCCCCGCTCGATCGCGCCGCGAAAGGCCGAGAGCGAATTTTCCGGAATGCCGGGCAGATGTAGCCCGCGATGGGCATAGGCCTGCCCGCCCAGCCAGGCCACTTTCTCAGGTTTGGGCGCAGGGGCCCGCCACTTGTCAAGCAGGGCGAACGGCAACGATCGCGTCCACTTCCACCGCCACGCCCAGGGGCAGGCTGGGCACGCCGACCGCGCTGCGGGCGTGCTTGCCGGCCTCGCCGAACACCGCGACCATCAGTTCGGAAGCGCCGTTGGCAACCTTGGGCTGGTCGGTAAAGTCGGCCGTCGAATTGATGAAGGCCCCCAGCTTGACCACCCGCTCGACCCGCTCGAGCGAGCCGAGCGCGGCCTTGAGCTGGGCCAGGATCATCAGCCCGCAGCCCTGCGCCGCCTCGATCCCCCGCTCCAGCGTCACGTCCTCGCCCAGCCGGCCTTTCAGCAGCACGCCATCGACGAACGAGACTTGCCCCGAAACGTAGGCAAGCCCTCCGGCGATCACGACCGGGACATAGGCCGCGACCGGCGCGGCTGGCTCGGGAAGGATGATGCCGAGTTCGGCCAGACGTGTTTCGATGCTCATGGGGACAATCCTTACAGGCGCGAGAGCAGCCACGGCAAGGCATGCTCCCAGGTATCGATCCGGGCGTGGGCGTGGCCGGCCTCAAACCCGCATGTGATGTGCGGAGCCAGCGTCGGCTCACCACATAGGTGAAGGCGATCAATGTGAGGAACCATTTCGGCTGCCGAACCGTGATGCTGGGCCAGATCGTCGATAAACACCGCCTTCGACGGCTGGTACTTGTCGAGGATCGCCTGCAGCGCCGGACCCTTGGGCCCCTGGTTGGTGAACACCGGCAGGTCGATCCCGTGGGCCAGAAGCTGCTGACGCCGCGGCTCGTTGTGGCGGTCGGTCAGATTGGTCAGGATCACCACGTCGGCATGATCCTTCAGCGTGTTGATCGCCCCGACCGCCCCGGCAATCGGGGTCTGGCGGTGCATCTCGTTGTCGAAGAACATGCCAAGATAACGCCAGATATCTTCCGCCGGGACCGGATCGCCCGTCACCTTGTCGCGGATCGCCTTGGAGAAATCGTTGCCGATCAGCTTGAACGAGACCGGCTGGGTCTCGTCCAGCCATTCGCCGAAGGGCACGATCATGTGCAGCAGCACCTCGTCGCAATCGCTGATGATCAGCGGCCTTGCCATTACAGTTTCTCCCTTGCGGCCATCAGCTGGGCCGGTTCCACTTGCAGATGCGCCGCCGCCGCGACCAGATCGGGTTCATACTGCCCCAGAAAATCCAGCACCGCGCCCAACACCGCCGGATCGCCCAGCCCGCCGCGCAGCGCCTCGGGCGTCAGCCCGGTCAGCGCGAGCAGGCGCCCGGCCCGGTCCCCGTCGCCCAGCACCCAGCCGAGCGCGCCCAGCGCCAGCACGGCCGGATCGGGAGCGGGGGATGAAGGTTCGCGCAGAATTGTCAGGGACTCCGGCAGCGGCTAGGGCTGCGCTCATGGCAAAGCGCATCCTTGTTGTCGAGGACAACGACCTCAACCGCAAGCTGTTCTGCGACGTTCTGAAGGCCCATGGCTATGCTGTGGAGCCCTGCGCCGACGGCCAGTTCGCGCTTGATGCGGCACGGTCCTTCGTCCCCAACCTGATCATCATGGATATCCAGCTGCCCAACGTCTCGGGCCTCGACCTGATCGAGGCGGCCAAGAAGGACGCGACGCTGCGCACGATCCCGGTGCTGGCCGTCACCGCCTATGCCGGCAAGGGCGACGAGGAACGTATCCGTGACGCCGGGGCCGAAGGCTATCTGGCCAAGCCGGTCTCGATCGGGCCGTTCATGGCCGCAGTGAAGGGGCTGGTGGAGCGGGTGAGCTAGAAGGCGGCAGCAGCCCAGCCGCGATTTCGGCAATGTGCTCAGGCCCGATTCCGCAGCAACCGCCAATGATGCTGGCACCGGCATCCAACCACTTGCGCGCCCAAGCCAGATATCCTGGCGGATCGAGATCGGCGCGCAGAGGCAGTAAGTCCTCGTTGGCCGCAGCCTCCTCCTTTTGCGGAGGGAAAGCGTTTGCATAGACGCCTACAGCGAGATTAACGCCAGCCGCCACTATGGCTGCGCGAGCTTGTTGCACGGCAGAGGCCATTACTTCGGGCTGGCTGCAGTTGAAAAGCAATGCATCCGCCCTGCCGGCAATCGCCACGGCAGTGGCCTTTTCAATCGATTCACCCGATCGCAAACGGGGAGCCGTGCGATGCGCATCGGCATCATCGCGCAGGGTGAACGAATACCAGCGTGGGCGCGCGTCATCACCGAGTGCCAGCGCGACCGCTTGCGCTTCGGACGTGGCCGACAGTGTTTCGGCCAACCACAAATCAACATAGGGGGAAAGGCCGCAAATCAACGGGGCTAGCTGACCGACGGCACGATCCGGATCAAACAAGTCAGGCCGGTAAGAACCGAACAACGGTGGCAGGCTGCCGGCGACTCTCACACCGGAACTTTGCTCAGCAACCTCGCGCGCCAATCTGCCAGCCAACGCGGCCAGCGCCTGGCCCTGAGCGGCGAACCGCGCTTCGCCGATGTGAAATGGGACCAATGCATAACTGTTGGTGGTTATGATCTTTGCGCCCGCCGCCACAAATGACTGGTGCGCCCGAGTGACCGCTTCGGGTGCCTCGATCAGCGCCAGCGCCGACCATTCGGGTTGACGAAACGGCGCGCCGCTGCGTTGAAGTTCGCGGCCCATTCCGCCATCGAGGATCGTCAAGTTCATCGCGTGCTCCGCAGCTTCAGGCCCAGGGTTTGATCTGACCGAACGTGCAAGCAGAGGCAAGCCCGGTGACGGCAGTGTCGATCTCTTTCAATATTACGATTTAAAATCAATGTCCTGGCTAGACATTGTGCGCGAAGGTTAGCCGATGATAAATGCGTGTTGGCACGAAGTGCCGGCCGGGCGGCGCTCCATGCTTGACATTTCGCACCGCCCGCCGCTTTTCCGCCCCAATCTTCGGCAATTGCGCCGCAAACCAATTCGGGAGCAAATCACAATGGACCGCGCCGCAACTGCCGCCAAGATCGGCGATCTGATCGCCCCCTTCAACAAGAAGGGCACCGAACTGACCGATGCCACCACCTTTGCCGGCGATCTTGAGTTCGACAGCCTGACGGTGATGGATTTCGTCGCGGCGATCGAGGATGAGTTCGACATCATCATCAGCATGAATCAGCAGGCCGAGATCGAGAATTACGGCCAGCTGATCGATGCCGTGGTGAAGCTGCAGGGGTGATGGTGCTGGAATGATATTCCCCCTCCCCGGCGGGGAGGGGGAACGAGACTTGGCAGCTCGCTGCCTAGTCGCAGTGGGGTGGGTTTAGAAACTATCGTGGAACCCCCACCCCAACCCCTCCCCGCCGGGGAGGGGCTAACAAAGCAAACAATGGTGGCTGGCATGACCGACCTCTTTTCGAAATTCGACCCGCTGATCGAACAGCGCCGTGCGCTGCTTTCGACCGGGCTGACCGATCCGTTCAACCTGGTGATGGAAAAGGTCGTCTCGCCGACCGAGGCGATCTGCAACGGGCGCAAGACGATCCTGCTCGGCACCTACAACTACATGGGGATGACCTTCGATCCCGATGTGATCGAGGCGGGCAAGCAGGCGCTGGACGATTTCGGCAGCGGCACCACCGGGAGCCGGGTGCTCAACGGCACCTATGCCGGGCACCGGCTGGTCGAAGAGGCGCTCAAGGAATTCTACGCGATGGACCATGCCATGGTCTTTTCGACCGGGTATCAGGCCAATCTCGGGATCATCAGCACGATCGCCGGCAAGGGCGATTACGTCGTGCTCGATATCGACAGCCACGCCAGCATCTGGGACGGCTGCAAGATGGGCGACGCCGAAGTGGTGCCATTCAAGCACAACGATATCGAGGCGATGGAGAAGCGCCTCAAGCGGATCCCCGAAGGGGCCGGCAAGCTGGTGATCCTCGAAGGGGTCTATTCAATGCTGGGCGACATCGCTCCGCTCAAGGAAATGATCCGCATTGCCAAGGAAAACGGCGCGATGGTGCTGGTGGATGAGGCGCATTCGATGGGCTTCATCGGCCCCAACGGGCGCGGCGTGGCCGAGGATCAGGGCGTGCTCGATCAGGTCGATTTCGTGATCGGAACCTTCTCCAAGTCGGTTGGCACGGTCGGCGGCTTCTGCGTTTCGAACCATCCCAAGTTCGAAATCATGCGGCTGGTCTGCCGTCCCTATGTGTTCACCGCCAGCCTGCCGCCGAGCGTTGTCCACACCGCCGCCACCTCGATCCGCAAGCTGATGCATGCCGGCAACAAACGCGCGCATTTGTGGGAAAATTCCAAGGTGCTTCACCAGGGCCTACGCGATGCCGGATTCAAACTGGGCACGGAGACCCCGCAAAGCGCGATCATCGCGGTGATCATGCCCGATCTGGAGCGCGGGGCGGCGATGTGGGAAGCGCTGCTGCACGAAGGGCTTTACGTCAATCTGGCGCGTCCCCCGGCCACTCCGGCCGGCATGACCTTGCTGCGCTGCTCGCTCTGCGCGGAACACACAGCCGAGCAGGTCCAGACGATCATCGGCATGTTCAAGCGCGCCGCCGCTGCGGTCGGGATCCTTGACTAGGTGGTGGTTCGCCGCGCTCGCGCTGGCCGGATCCGGACCGGCGCTGGCCGACCAGCCGGGAGAGACTAGGCCCGTGAACAGTTACCCCGCCCCCGGGATGATGGAACAGAGCTGCCCGGCCAGCCGCGACGGGCTGTGGGCGCTCGATCCCAAGGTGCTGCAGAACGACTGGGCCTGGCTGTGCCGCTATCGCGCCGAGAATGCGCAGGTCGATCCCGCGAACCCGCCCGAAGTGGTGTTCATGGGCGATTCGATCACCGAGAACTGGCTGCGCGGCGATCCCTCGCTGTTCGCCAAGGGCTGGCTCAACCGCGGGATTTCGGGCCAGACCAGCCCGCAGATGCTGGTCCGCTTCTGGCCCGACGTGATCGCGCTAAAGCCCGATGTGGTCCACATCATGGCCGGAACCAACGACCTCGCCGGCAATACCGGGCCGACCACGCCCGAGGCGTACAAGAACAATGTCCGCGCAATGGTCCAGCTGGCCAAGGCCCATGGCATCGTCGTGGTGCTGGGCAGCATTCCGCCAGCCGACCGGTTCGAATGGGCCACCCAGCACAAGCCCGCGCCGTGGATCGCCCAGTTCAATGCCTGGCTGAAGGCCTATGCGGCCGAGCAGGGCATGGTCTATGCCGATTACTTCACTGTGCTGGCCGGACCCAGCGGCGAACTGCGGCCCGAATTCGGCCCCGACGGGGTCCACCCCAACGCCGCCGGCTATGCCGCGATGCGCAGTGTAGCGGATGTCGCCTTCGCCGATGCTTTCGCCAAGGTCGCTGCCGCCCATGCCGAAGAAACCGGGCGGGCGAAACGCAAATGAGCGCCCGGCTGGCCGGCAAGCGCGCGGTGATCACCGGGGCCGCGCAAGGGATCGGCAAGGCGATCGCCGAGGCCTTCGCAGCCGAGGGTGCCGAACTGCTGCTGGCAGATATTGACGCGGCGCGGCTGGCGGAAACTACCGCTGAACTCGGGCAGGAAGGCCTGGTGATCGATGTCGCCCGCAAGGCCGAAATCGAACGGTTGTTCGGACGCGTGGCGGAGCGCTGGGGCGGGCTCGACATTCTGGTCAACAATGCCGGGGTGACTCACGCCGCCGAGCTGGACGACCTGACCGAGGAAGACTTCGACCGGGTCATGGCGATCAACCTCAAGTCGGCGCTCTGGGCGACACAGGCGGCAGCGCGGCTGATGGGCGCAGGCAGCGCGGTGGTGAACATGAGCTCGGTCAATGCCGTGCTCGGCATTCCCAACCAGATTCCCTACGCTTTATCCAAAGGCGCCATGAAGCAGCTCACCAATGTAACCGCATTGGCACTTTCAACCAAAGGTATACGGGTCAATGCGATCGGTCCCGGCTCGATCATGACCGACATGC
Source organism: Novosphingobium sp. UBA6272 (assembly GCF_002440635.1). Classification (GTDB taxonomy): domain Bacteria; phylum Pseudomonadota; class Alphaproteobacteria; order Sphingomonadales; family Sphingomonadaceae; genus Novosphingobium. Next base: position 12,238 of record NZ_DJUW01000025.1, read on the forward strand.
TGCGCGGGATCATGAACGATCGGGCCGCCGAGGAGCGGATCCTCAGCCGCACCCCGATGGGCCGCTGCGGCGAACCGGCGGAAGTGGCAGCGGTGGCGGTGTTCCTGGCCAGCAGCGAAAGCAGCTATATCACCGGCCAGACGATCTATCCCGATGGTGGGCGGATGGGGCTGAACTACACGGTGCCGGTGCGGCTCGGCTAGCGGCTTGGGTCCAAGAAAAAACCGCCGATGCCGGGCGCGGCATCGGCGGTGCTGCAGGATAGCACCGCCCGATGGGTCGCAAGCCGGACGGTGCCTCCCTGACGCATGAACGGCAGGAAGTCATTGGCTTTATGGTCGGATCGGCGCCCTCACGACAGGCCATCGACCCGATGATTTTCCGATGATCGCCGTTCAAATTGCGCGCTTGCCCGTTGCTTGCAACCGGCAAACAGGCAATAGATCGGATCGTCAGGGAGGACACCCATTGCCGGACGGGCAGCAAGATCAGGCCGAACGACTGCTCGATCCGATCGATCTGTCTGCCGCACCCGCGTTTACGATCGGCGGACTGACAATCGAGCCCGCGATCCGGCTGCTGACCTATGCCAATGGCGAGACGGAGACGCTCGAACCGCGCGTCATGGAAGTACTGATCGCGCTTCACCGCGCCCAAGGCAGGGTGATGAGCCGGGCCGATCTGACCCAGGCCTGCTGGCGCGGCAATGTCGTTGGCGAGGACGCAATCCAGCGGGTGATCCAGCGCCTGCGCAAGGTTGCCGACAAGGCCGAAGACTTCCGGATCGAGACGATTACCCGCGGCGGCTATCGCTTGCTCGAATCCAGTGAGGCAGAACTTGGCCACCGCGGTGACGCGCCGAGCCTTGCCGTCCTGCCCTTTACCAACCGTTCCGGCCTGCCCGAAGACGAAGGGTTGGCGCTGGGCCTGGGCGAAGACCTGATCGATGCCCTGGCGCAGGGCGTCAACGTGCGGGTGCTGGCCAGTTCTGCCACCGCGCGGTTTCGCGGGCGACCACTGGCCGACATCCCGGGTGCCGGACGGCGCCTGGGCGTGCGCTATTTCCTGGAAGGCAACATCCGCCGGGTGGGTGACGGACTGCGGGTGACTGCCCAACTGATCGAAGCGGCCAGCAGCGAGATCGTCTGGTCCCGCCGGTTCGAGCGCCACGCCGACGAGCTTGCCGCGCTGGAGAGCGAGCTGGTCTCCGATGTGGCCGCAGCCCTGGGAGCGACGATCTACAAGCTGGAGATGGACCGCGCACTGCGCAAGCCGGCCCATCTGACCGCCTGGGAATGCACGGCGCGGGCCATGGCCGCGATCCGTGATTACGGCGCCGAACCGCTGACCCGGGCCATCACCGAATCGCTCAAGGCGATCGAGATCGCGCCCAATTATGGTCTGGCGCGGGCGATCTATGCCTTGACGGTATCGGGGGCCTACCTGTCGGTACAACTGCCCGACCCGGCGGTTGAGGAGGATATCCAGCAACAGATCGAGCGGGGCTTCAAGCTCGATCCCGACAATGCCGGGGTGCTGGCCGCGATCGCCGCTGCAAGCGCCTATATCGGCCGCCCTCGGGACGGCTTGCCGCGGGCCTTGCGGGCCATCCAGCTGCGTCCTGGCCACGGGCTGGCGCATTATGCCGCTGCCGTCTGCCGTCTGCTGAGCGGCGAGGAAGCGATCGGCATTGCCCACTGCGATGACTTTCTGGTGGTCGAGCCGGAATCGCACCTGCACTACATCACCCATGCCTGGCGCGGGATCGCCAATGCCCGCTGCGGCGAGAATGCTGCCGCCCGGGCCGCCTTTGGTGAAAGCCTGGCGCTGTTCCCGGGCAACTTCATTGCCTTGCTGGTGCTGACCGGGATCGCGCATGGCGAAGGCGAGCAAGAGAAAGCGCGCGGCCATTTGTCCTTTGCCCGCAAGCTTGAGCCGGAGGTCACCTTGGCGCTGTCAGAAGCCCGGATCGCCCGCTTCTTCAACGGCTCGCCCCGACTGGATAGCATGCTTTGGTCGATCCGCGCGGTCTGGGCCGAAATCTCGGCCTGAGCCGCCCGGCTTGCCAAGCAGTCGCGGGCAGCGCAGGCTGTGCCAACTGCGACATCGAAGGGGCTTTCATGCGTTTGACAAATCTGGCGGCACTCGCCGCGCTAGGGCTGCTGGCGGCTCCCGCGACCGGGCAGGACGCGCCGAAGGCCACGCCCGCCGCCGAAACCGCGCACCCCGATGGCCACAACCACACCGATCAGGCCGCACCGAAAACGGCGCAATTGCTGGAAGGCTACGGCAACGGCGGCTTCGCGGTTGCCACGACCAATCCCCAGGCCCAGGCGTTCTTCTCCAACGGGATGGAACTGGCCGCCGCCTTTGCCCACAAGGCCTCGATCCAGGCGATGGAAGAGGCGGTGCGGCTCGATCCCGACTGCGCGATGTGCCTGTGGGGGCTGGCCTATACCAGCGGGCCGACGATCAATTACGGCGCGGACCTGAAAGAGCGCGCGCCGCTCTATGCCCAGCTGACCAAGGCGGAAAAGCTGGCGAAGAAGACCGAGAGCCAGCGCAACCGCGATCTGATCTCCACCTTCCGCAAACGTTACCGCCCCGGCTCGTCGATCGAGCAGCGCGACCGCGCCTTCGCCCGCGACATGGTCAAGCTGGTCGAGCGCTATCCGCAGGACAATACCCTGGCAGTGCTGGCCGCCGATGCGATCATCCAGGCAATGAGCGAGAAGGATTACAAGGTTCAGGGGATGCAGGCGAGCACGCTGCTGGAAGGCGTTCTGGCGCGCTCGCCCGAGGATACTCCCGCGATCCATTTCTACATCCATGCGACCGAGATCGCCGGCGTGCCCGAGCGGGCCGAGCGCTATGCCGACAAGCTCGGCACCCTGGCCCCGCGCGCCAGCCACCTGGTCCACATGCCCAGCCACACTTACTACTGGGTCGGGCGCTACCAGGATGCGGCGACGGTCAACCACCGCGCGGTCGAACTCGGCAAGGCCAACGCAATCCGGCTTGGCATGACCGAACCCGACGGGGTCTGGGGTCTGCCCTATCACGCCCACAACGTGATCTTCGGCCTTGGCGGAGCGATGATGGCAGGGGACGCGAAGATCGGGCTTGAGCTTGGCCGCCCGCTGGTCGACCGCTCGCAGGGACAGGCCGAGGCGCATCCGATCATGCAGCTGCTCTCCGCCGCGGGCTATTTCGCGATCGCCCGGTTTGATGATCCCGCCGCGGTGCTGGCCCGGCCGGAGCCGAAACTGCCGTACCTGCAGGCCGCCTGGCACTATGCCCGGGGCGAGGTCTTTGCCAGGCAGGGTGACCTCGCCGGGCTGAAGGCCGAAATTGCCGCGCTGGACAAATCGCCTCCGGCCGACCCCAAGGCTGAATCGAAGGCGCCGGACCAGATGGTGCAGATCGTCCGCCTGGTCCTGGTCGGCCGGCTGGCGATGGCCGAACAGCGCTGGAGCGATGCCCAGACCGCCTTCCGCGCCGCCGCAGAGATCGAGGAAACGCCGGACTTCATGCGCTTTTCCGATCCGCCGGCCTTCTGGTACCCGGTCCGCCGCGATCTCGCTGCGGCGCTGGCGGCAGCGGGCGACAAGGCCGGAGCGCTGAAGGAACTCGACGCTTCGCTCAAGCTGCGCCCCAAGGATCCGGTGGCGCTGGAGTTGAAAGCGAAGATCGAGGGTTAGACCGCGCTCGGCCCCTTGGCCTGCTTCGCCTTGGCCTGCTGAAACCCGTCGCGCTGGCTGAGCCGTTCGAGGTAGGCGGCCATGCCCGGCGTCACCTGCGCGTCCAGTCCGATCGACAGCGCCAACATCACCGCATAGCCGACCGAGACGTCGGCCATGGTGAAGCGCCCGGCTGCCGCAAAATCGCCATGCATCATGCTTTCCGCATTGCGCAGCCGCGAGCCGAACCACTGGGCATAGTCCTCGGCCGCCTGGACAACGCGGCGCTCGGGCGGCTCGAGCCGGGTGTAGCGCAGGTGAATCGTCTGCGGAAAAGTCAGCGTCGCCTCGCCCATCAGCAGGAAGTTGAGGTAGCGGGCATAGTCGGGCTCGTCCGGGGCCACCGCCAGGTCCGACGGGCCATAGCGGGTCGCCAGGAAATGCGGGATCGCGCTGCTTTCGGTCATCAGCGCGCCATCGGCGATCAACGCGGGCACGGTGCCGAGCGGATTGATGTCCTTGTAGCCTTCGAACCGGAACCGCGGCGGAAACGGCAGCAGGGTCAGTTCGTAATCGAGCCCCAGTTCCTCCAGCGCCCACAACGCCCGGAACGAGCGGGCATCGGCGCAGTGGTAGAGGTGCAGGCCGCTCACCGGACCACCTGCTCGACGCTGGTCACCGCATCGCACTTGTGCCCGCTATCGGATTCGCCGCCGAGCAGGGTGATCGCCGCGAAGCCCGAGAGCACCAGCACAACGAAGCCGGCGGTGGCCAGGCCCAGGTACTTGTCGATGAAGGCCTTGATCGGCGCGCCGAACAGGCGGAACAGGATCCCGACGATCAGGAAGCTGATCGAGCGGCTGATGATCGACCCGGCGATGAAGCGCAGCAGGTCCATCCCGATGAACCCGGCGGTGATCGTCAGCAGCTTGAACGGGATCGGGGTCGCGCCCTTGGCGACGAAGATCCAGAAGCCGTATTCGTTGATGTAGCAAGCCGCCTTGGGGAAGCTGTCGGTCAGCCCCAGCCAGCTCAGGATCTGCGCGCCCAGCGTATCGTAAAGCCCCCAGCCGATCGCATAGCCGAGCATTCCCCCGGCCACCGAGGCAAAGGTGGCGATCATCGCAAAGCGGATCGCCTTCTTCGGTTCGGCCAGGCACATGATCCCGAGCAAGGGATGCGGCGGGATCGGAAAGAAGCTCGCCTCCATGAAGGCGAACAGCGCCAGCCACCATTCGGCATGGGGATGGACCGCCTTGGCCATGGTCCAGTCATACAGGCGGCGCAGCATGCGATATCCTTCCCAATGCGTGTTGCGCGCCCGTTTATCGGGGCGAAGGCCCAGCGACAAGTGGCGATCCGGTGCAGGTAAGATAACCTATTTGGTTCTTTGTGCTTGACATCGTCACGCTGATATGGCACATATGCGGAACATCGCGATAAACCGATTCGCCCCGGCGGCGGTTTGCGCGGGTTTGTCCTTCCCCAGCAATGGAACAACCATCATGGCGCTATCCAAGGCGTCCGGGCCCGGCCGCGCTGCGCGCCCTGACAAGACACCGGTCGCCAAACTGGCCAAACGCCCCAAACGACGCCGCTCGATCCAGTATGTCAGTGAGGAAGGCCCGGCCAGCCGTTACTGGCGCGACTACTTTCTGGAAAAGCTGGCCGAAACATCCAATGTCACCGCCAGCGCTGATCATGCCAGAATTACGCCCAGTCGTGCTTACCAGGCGCGCCGCGAAGACCCCGATTTTGCCAGGGCTTGGCTCGCCGCACTTTACGAGGGTTACCAGCATCTGGAGCTTGAGGTTTTGGGGTTTCTGCGTAGTCAGGAGCCTGATCGCAAGTTCGATGTCGCCAATGCAATCCGCCTGCTGGCGGCGCACCGCGCCACAATCGCGCAGGAACGCGCCGCCATCGACGATCAGGACGAACAGACTGTACTCAATTCGATCGACGCGATGATCGACGAGATGCGTGAACGCTCGATCGTCAACACCGCACAGCTTGAAGGGCCGGTCGATGCCGACGAAATCGACCAAGCCTGATCGCGCCGCTTACCTGCAAAATTTGCCCCCTGCCGAGCGGCAGGCGCTGCTGGCCAGAATGTCTGATCGCCAGCGGCGGGCGTTGCGGACCTATTGGCAGCTTTGGGCCCACGAGGGCCAGTTGCCCCCAAATGGCGAATGGCAGGGCTGGCTGATCATGGCCGGGCGCGGTTTTGGCAAGACCCGGGCTGGGGCGGAATGGATCCGCGCAATTGCTGAGAAGGATCCCACCGCACGGATTGCCTTGGTTGCCGCATCCCTGGGCGAGGCTCGCAGCGTCATGGTCGAAGGGCAAAGCGGCCTGCTCGCGGTCGCGCCACGGGGCAAGCGGCCGAGGTTCGAGCCGTCGCGCCGCCTGTTGACCTGGCCCGGCGGTGCGCAGGCCACGCTGTTTTCAGCCGGAGAGCCGGAGAGTTTGCGGGGACCGCAACACAGCCACGCATGGTGTGACGAAATTGCCAAATGGGACCTGGCCGGGGGCCGCGCGGAAGCGGCGTGGGACAACCTTCAGCTGGGCTTGCGCCTTGGCGCCCGGCCGCGGCTGATTGCCACCACCACCCCGCGCGCCGTGCCGTTGCTGCGCCGCCTGCTCGATAACCAGGAAGTTTCGATCACCCACGGTTCAACTTACGCCAACAAGGCCAATCTTGCGCCCGGCTTCGTTCGTTCGGTCAGGACCCAGTATGGCAAGTCGCTGCTCGGCCGCCAGGAGTTGGACGGCGAACTGATCGTCGACCTTACCGGCGCGCTGTGGACCCGCGCCTTGCTGGAGCAGGTGCGCGAGGCGGTGCCCACCAGCCTGCCGGTGCGCACCGTGGTCGCGGTCGATCCGCCGGCCTCAAGCGCCGGGGACGCTTGCGGGATCGTGGTCTGTGCCTTGGGCGAGGACGGGATTGCCCGGGTCCTGGCCGATTGCTCGGTCGAAAAGGCCAGCCCCGAAAAATGGGCCCGCGCCGTCGCCCGCGCCGCCCAGGCCTGGCAGGCCGACCGGGTGGTCGCCGAAGCCAATCAGGGCGGGGCGATGGTCGCGAGCGTGCTGCGCGCCGCCGACCTGGCGCTGCCGCTCAGGCTGGTTCACGCCAGCAAAGGCAAGGTCGCCCGCGCCGAACCGGTCGCCGCCCTCTACGAAGCCGGCCGCGTCCGCCACGCCGGCCAGTTCCCGCAGCTGGAAGACCAGCTCTGCGGGCTGCTGGCGGGCGGCGGGTATGAGGGGCCGGGACGGTCGCCGGACCGCGCGGATGCGCTGGTCTGGGGGCTGACGGAGCTGGTTCTGGGCAAAAAGCGGGTGCCGCGGGTCTCGCTGGGATAGATTGAGGAAACGCAGACTCAGCGATGTTAGTTGAAAGTTTAGACGGACTAAACTACATAGCCTTTGTCGATGCGCAGAGGTGGGAACCGCCACCCCACACACTTCGGGCAACTGGAGTAGAGGCCTCGAGCCGAGAGATCGCGGTTGGCAACGCGCTCGCATTGATCGATTGGGGGAGCTTTCGGGCTCCCCCTTTCTCTTTAAAACAACACTTTCAGCGCCCCATTCAACCGACGCGAATCAACATCCTGCTGCTTGATCGTATAGGCCGTTCGGACATTGTATGTGCCGTGCTGGCTTACTTCGAGCGCAATGACGACGAGCGCGAAATCCCGGTTTTGAACGCCCGGTTCCACACGCTTGACCAAATAGAACGCCCCGCCATGCCGAGCGTCCTGCCCTGCATAGGTTGGTGAACGCAGAATATCGATCAAGTTCGCCATGATCAGCGGATAATCATCGGGATGATCATCAGCGATATGCTGGTGGCACGCTTTACTGACCCATACATCGGCGACTTCAAGTTCAGTGTCGAGTGCACGGTTGATCAGTGCGGCAGGGAGCGGTCCGATCCGAAAGGATTTGCGTTTGTTCTTCATAAGCTTGGATGCTGGCTGATCTGCCGTCAAACTTCGTCCCGGTCAACTTTCCGGGACAAAACCGAAAGGCCCCCCATGTCCTTCCTCACAACCCTGGCCGCCGCCTTCAAGGGCGGGGGTTCCGAACGCGTGCCTTTGAGGCGCAGCTTCATTTCACCCTGGCTCTATGCCGAGGGCAGCGCGCGGGCGCCGTTTGACTATGCCCGGGCGGTCAAGCGCGGCTATGCCGAAAACCCGGTGGTCCAGCGCTCGGTCCGGCTGGTCGCCGAGGGGATCGGCGGGGCGCCGCTGGGGTCGGTCGATCCGGCGCTCGCCGCATTGGTCCAGGCGACCAGTGCCGGCCAATCGCTGCTGGAGACGCTGGCCAGCCAGCTGCTGCTCCACGGCAATGCCTATGTCCAGGTGATCAAGGACGGGCTGGGCCGGCCAGCCGAGCTGTTCGCGCTGCGGCCCGAGCGGGTCAGCGTGCTTCCCGGGCCGGATGGCTGGCCCAGCGGCTATGCCTACAAGGTCGGCGAACAGGCCCTGACCATTCCGGTGCTGGACGAGCATGCCAGCCCCAACCTGATCCATATCCGCTTCTTCCACCCCGGCGACGATCACTATGGCGCCGGCTGCCTCGCCGCCGCCGAGGAAGCGGTGCTGACGCACAACGCCGCCGCCGCGTGGAACCGCCAGCTGCTGGAAAACGCCGCCCGGCCGAGCGGCGCGCTAGTCTATGATCCCGGCGACGGCGCGGGGCTTTCCGCCGACCAGTTCGAGCGGCTCAAGCAGGAGCTGAGCGCAGCCTATGCCGGCCATGCCAATGCCGGGCGGCCGATGCTGCTCGAAGGCGGGCTCAAGTGGCAGTCGCTCAGCCTGTCGCCCGCCGACATGGACTTTGCCGAACTGAAGGCCGCTGCCGCACGCGATATCGCGCTGGCTTTTGGCGTGCCGCCGATGCTGCTCGGCCTGCCCGGCGACGCGACCTATGCCAATTATCGCGAAGCCAACCGCGCGCTGTGGCGGCTGACCCTGCTGCCCTTGGCAAACAAGCTGCTGTCCGCCTTGTCCGAAGGGCTGGAGACCTGGTTTCCCGGCCAGCACCTCGGTGTCGACCTCGACCGGATCCCGGCCTTGGCCGAAGACCGCGAGCGGCTCTGGGCGCAGGTCGGCGCCGCCACGTTCCTCGGCGATGCCGAGAAGCGCGCCATGCTCGGCCTGGCGCCTGCTGATGGATGGAACAAACCATGAACCGCGACGAGATGGTCGCCCGCCTGGTCGCCCAGGCCGAGGATCAGGGCGCCGAACTGGTGACGCTGCGCGCGATCATCGAGGAGGCCAGCGAGCTCGGCGCCGAACGCGTGCTCAGCCGGATGGGGCTCGATGATCCCTCGGCCCATTCCGACCTGTCCGAGCTGCGCCAGCTGCTCCAGGCCTGGCGCGATGCCAAGTCGAGCGCGTGGAAGGCGGCGGTGACCTGGGTGGTGCGCGGGGCGCTGGCGCTGCTGCTGCTCGGCATCGTCTACCGCACCGGCGCCACAGGGCTGCTGCGATGACCCCGGATCAAGTCCGGGGCAGCACAAGCGCGCTGCGCTTTGCCGGCTACGCCGCCCTGTTCGGCAAGCGCGACGCGGGGCGCGATCTGGTCCAGCCCGGCGCTTTCGCCCGCACCCTGGCCGAACGCCGCGAGCCGCTGCCGCTGTTCTGGCAGCACCATCCCGACCAGCGGATCGGCTGGGTCGAAACCGTGGCCGAGGATGGCCGCGGTCTGCGGGTGATCGCGACGATCGACAATCCGGCCGGCGGGGCTGCGGCGGCGCTGAAACGCGGTGCGGTCACCGGCCTCTCGTTCGGCTACCGCGCGCGCCAGTTCACCCGGCACGCAGCCGGCCGCGACCTGACCGACATCGACCTGTTCGAGGTCAGCCTGGTCACCCACCCGATGCAGCACGGCGCAAGGGTTCATCTGATCAAATGACCGCTGCCACGCGGCCGGTTTCTAAAGCCTCCCCTCCCGCCTGCGGGAGGGGCCGGGGGAGGGCCTGTCACCTCTCCGCCCACCCAACACCCCCTCCCCTAACCCCTCCCGCCAGCGGGAGGGGGATCAACCGAAAGGCCAATCCATGGACAATGAAATACCCACCGAACCGCTTGACGCCTCGTTCGATCTGATTGCCCGGCAGGATGCCGCCGAGCAGGCGCTTTCGGCGCTGCGCGGCGATGTCGATGAAGTGAAGTCGCGGCTGGAAAAGGTCAGCCGTGCCGCCGCGCGCCCGGCGCTGGGCGGCAGCTCCGCCGCCAGCCCGGAACTCAAGGGCTTTGTCGACGGCTACCTTCGCCAGGGCCGCGAGAGCGAACTGAAATCGCTCACCAGCGGCGTCCTCGCCGATGGCGGCTATGCCGTCCCGCGCGAGATCGACGCGCTCATCTCGGCCCAGCTGAAGGCGATCAGCCCGATCCGCGCGATCGCTCAGGTCGTCCAGGTCGGCACCAGCGGCTACCGCAAGCTGGTCACCTCGGCCGGCACCGCCTCGGGCTGGGTCAGCGAGACTGCCGCCCGGCCGGAAACGACCACCGGCAAGTTCAACGAAATCGTCCCGCCGATGGGCGAGCTTTATGCCAACCCCTCGGCGAGCCAGGCCATGCTCGACGATGCCGCCTTCGACCTCGAGGAATGGCTGGCTGGTGAGATCGCGACCGAATTCGCCAAGGCCGAAGGGGCCGCCTTTATCAATGGCACCGGCACCAACCAGCCCAAGGGCTTCCTCGGCGCGCCGACCAGCAATGCCGCCGATGCCGCCCGCCCGTTCGGTACGCTGCAATTCTCGGTCACCGGCAACGCCAGCGCTTTCGATACCACGCCGGAACTGAAGCTGATCGACATGGTCCATTCGTTGAAGGCGGCGCACCGCCAGGGCGCGGTCTTCGTGATGAATTCCAAGACGCTTTCGACGATCCGCAAGTTCAAGGCGGCTGATGGCTCGTTCCTGTGGCAGCCCGGGATCATGGACGGCGCGCCGGCCCGCCTGCTCGGCTATCCGGTGATCGAGGCCGAAGACATGCCCGATGTTGCCGCCAATGCCTTCCCGATTGCCTTCGGCAACTTCCGCAACGGCTATCTGATCGCCGAGCGCAAGGCGACCACGATCCTGCGCGATCCGTTCACCAACAAGCCCTATGTCAACTTCTACGCGACCAAGCGCGTGGGCGGCCAGGTGCTCGACAGCGACGCGATCAAGCTGCTCAAGGTCTCGCTCTGAAGCCTGCCGGGGCCGGGCCAGTTCCGGCCCCGGATCTTCGTCATCCTGAAACTATCCGGAGACCGCCATGAAGCGGGCTATCGTCACGCCTGCGGCGCTTGCGCCCGCGGCGCTATCCGAGCTGAAGGACTGGCTCGGCATCACCACCCCTGCCGACGACGCGCAGCTGACCATGCTGCTGCGCGCCGCGCTCGACAGTTGCGAGGATTTCACCGGCGCCATGCCCCTGCAGCAGGACTGCGAGGAAGTGCTGCCGGTGTCGAGCAGCTGGCAAGCGCTGGCCACGCGCCCGGTCCAGGCGATCACCGCGATCGAGGGGATTCCGGCCGAGGGCGCGCGCTTCGCCCTGCCGGTCGCCAATTACGCGATCGAACTCGACGCCGATGGCGGCGGACGCGTGCTGGTCAGCAATCCCGGCGCGGCCGGGCGGATCGCGGTGCGATTTTCCGCCGGGCTGGCCACGCAATGGTCCATGCTGCCCGAAGGCCTGCGCCACGGCCTGCTCCGGCTCGCCGCATTCCAGTATCGCCAGCGCGAGGATGAAAGTGCGGCCGCCTTGCCCCCGGCCGCAGTCGCGGCGCTGTGGCGGCCGTGGCGGCGGCTGCGGCTGGCATGAGCCTGTCCGCCTTCGACGCACTGGCCGCGCGGCTGGCCGACAAGGCCCGCCGCCTCGGCGAAGCCGCCGCGCTGGTCCGCCGCGATTCCGCGAAGGCCTGGCGCGATGCGCGGCTGGTCTGGCCGCTGTTTACGCCCACCAACCTGAGAGACTGACGCGATGGAAATTGCCCTGCGCAGCGCCGTGATCGCCTGGCTTCGGGCCGATCCCGGCCTGTCCGCCCAGCTCAATGCCGTGGTCGAGGAAGTGCCGCAACGCACTGCCCTGCCGTGGCTGGCGATCGCCGCCTCGGCCAGCGCCGACTGGAGCGTCAAGGACCGGCCGGGCCGCGAGGTACGCCTTGCGCTCGAGCTGCATTGTCGCGGCGACAAGCCTGACAGTGCCGCGTCCCTTGTCGCGGCGATCGAGGCAAGGATTAGCTCGCTTCCCGCCGCGCAGCCGGGCTTTCAGGTCGTGACCGCCCAGTTCCTCCGCGCCCGCGCCGAACAGCGCGCCAGCAACACCCGCGCGGTGCTGCTGGAATACCGGTTCAGATTGCTCGCCGATTAGCCGCTGCAACGCAGCCGGCTCCTGCTTTCTCCCTTCCCGCTTGCGGGAGGGGAAGCACCAGCGTTCCGGCCTTTGCCGGAACAGATAGGAGTTTCCCATGCCCGCCCAGAAAGGCAGTGCCTTCCTGCTCAAGATTTCGAATGGCGCGACCCCGGCGGTCTACCAAACCGTCGCCGGGCTGCGCACCACCCAGATGTCGATCGCTGGCGATCCAGTGGTGATCACCACCAAGGAAAGCGGCGGCTGGCGAGAAATGCTGTCGGGCGCCGGGGTCCGCTCGGTCTCGGTCAGCGCCGCCGGAATCTTCCTCGGCAGCGCTGCCGAAGCCCAGGTCCGCGCCAACGCAATGAACGGCACGCTCGACGATTACGAACTGAGCTTCGAAGGCGGTGAGAAGCTGCGTGGCCGCTTCCTGGTCCAGAAGCTCGACTATTCGGGCGATTTCAACGGCGAGCGCAATTACACCTTGCAGCTCGAAAGCTCGGGCGCGGTGGCCAGCGCATGAACCAGCCTGCCAATCCGTTCCGCGGCGAAGCGAGCCTCCCCCTCGCCGGTTCGCCGCGTCTGCTCCGCCCCAGTTTCGCCGCGCTGGTCGCGGCCGAAGAAGAACTGGGCCCACTCTTCGCGCTCGTCGAGCGCGCTGGGGCGGGGCAGCTTCGGCTGGCCGAAATGATCGCGCTGTTCTGGCATTGCCTGGCCGACCGCGAGAGCCTGAGCCGCGATGCCATGGGTGAGGCGGTGATAGCCCTTGGTCTGGCCGAAGCGAGCAAGCCGCTGCGCGTGCTGCTGGGGCAGATCCTGCAGGGCCGGGTCGCTTCGCCCGAACCATGAGCGAACTGTTCGGCCCCGGCGCGCTGCGCCTGTCGGGCCATGCCGCGCAGCTGCTCGGCTGGCGCCCGGGTGAATTCTGGGCCGCAACCCCGGCCGAACTGGCCGCTATCCTGCGGCCCGGCGAAGCGGCCGGCGAAGCCCTGACCCGCATCGACCTCAACCGCCTGATGGAGCGTGAACAATGACCGACGCGGTCGAAAGCCTGCTGATCGACGTGCGGGCCAATACCCAGGGCTTTGCCGCCGATGTTGCGGCGATGCGCAGCACCTTCGATTCGGGTCTGCTCGACGGGTTCGAACGGGCCGGATCGGTGCTCGAACGCGGGCTGCTCTCGGCAATCCGCAAGGGCAGCCTCGGATTCGAGGACCTGCGGCGGATCGCTCTCAACGTTATGGACCAGATTGCCGGACAGGCGCTCAACAGCATGTTCGCCTCGATGGGTATGAGCAGTGGGTCTGGCGGTGGAGGCGGAACGCTTGGGGCGCTGGTCAGCTTTGGCACGACCATGCTGACCCAGCTACTCGGTCTTCCCGGCCGGGCCACAGGCGGCCCGGTTTCGCCCGGGCGCGGTTATGTTGTGGGGGAACGCGGCCCGGAACTGTTTGTACCGACCAGCGCCGGGCGGATCGAACCCGGCCCCGGCCGCGCGGGCCGCGAGGTCAAGGTCAACATCACCATCGCCGCCCCGCCCGGCACCGGCGCGCCGCAGGCGCTGCAGCGCTCAGGCCGGCAAGTCGCCAGCGCCGTCCGCCGCGCGCTGAGCGAATTCTGATCAATCGATCTTTCCCAATTGCGCTGACGCGAAAAAGGGGAAGGATCAAACCACTTAGGAACTCCCATGGCTTTCTGGCTCGCCGCCCGGCGTGAAGGGCAGGACAGCGACTGGATCCAGCGCTTCGATCCGCGCTTCTGGACGGTCAATTTTCCGCGCCCGATGATGGCTGCGCTGACCTGCCCGGCCGCCGATACACTGCGGGTCGATGCCACGTTCCTGCGCCAGGGCGATCTCGCCGGGATCATCTGGGACAGCGCCGATACGATCGATCACCCGCTGCTGCGCTATGCCACCAATCGCGACTATGCCCGCACCCGGCTCAGCTTTCGCTGGCGTTCGGGCGGGGTGATCGCGCTCGATGCGGTGAACGGCCCGACCCTGACGATCGAGGGCCGCGATGCCGCGGGGACAGCGCACAGCTGGTATGTACGGCTGTGGAACTATGCCGAGGGCGGCGCCAGCGACGCGCTGATCACGCTTGACTTTTCCAACCTTGCCGGCGGGTTCCTGCTGCCGGGCGAAGCCGATGCTGTCCATCCGTCCGCAATCGACCGGATGTTCATCTCGCTGGTCGCCCCCGGCTATGTTGCGGGCAGCTCCACGCCGCTGCCCGCCGCGGTGGAAGGCTGGGCCGAGCTGAGCGCGCTGCGCTGCGAAGGCCAGCACGCCATGCTGGAAGTGGGCGACGTGGTTGTGCCGCCGCATGGCCTGGCCATCGCCACGGCCTACGACGATTGCACCAACCAGACCCCTCAGCGGCTGATCCGCGCCGCGCTCCAGCTCGGTTACCGTGGCAGCCTGCTGCACTATGCCGGGATGAGCCACTTCATGCGGCTCAACGCGCAAGGCGGCAGCTATCTCGTGCCGTTCAGCGGGGAGCGGCTTTGCGCCCCGGCCAAGGTCTGGCACCGCGCTTTCTTTGCCGCTGCCAAGGCGGCCGGTTTCGTTCCGATCCTGTCGCTGTCCTATGAATTGCTGGCCCAGCACTGCCCGGCCAGCTGGCAGCAGAAGGCAGCGAACGGCGATCCGGCACGCACCGGATGGGACCCCCCCTCGGCGCTGCTCAGCCCGGCCAAGAGCGGGGCGATGGCCTGGCTTCAAGCAGTCGCCGGCGAATTCGTTGCGCTGATGAAGGAGGCCGGAGTTGCGGTCCGGTTCCAGATCGGTGAGCCGTGGTGGTGGATCATGGCCGATGGCCGGCCCTGCCTGTATGACGAGGCGGCCAAGCTGGCCTTCGGCGGCAATCCGGTTGCCATCCCCAACCTGACTCAGCCGCTGGATGCGACGCAAAAGGCCCTGCTCGACCGGGCCGGCGCGCTGCTGGCCGCGAGCACCCTGGCGCTGCGCGATGCGGTGCGCACGGCAGCCGCGCCCGGTTCGGCCGAAGTGCTGCTGTTGACCTTCCTGCCCGGGGTGCTCGACCCCGCCATGCCCGAAGCGCGCCGCGCCAACCTGCCGACCGGCTGGGCCAGCCCGGCCTTCGACCGGCTGCAGCTGGAGGACTATGACTGGCTGACCGGCGGAGCCGAAGCGTTCCGGCGCGATGCCTATGCCGCGATTGCCGCGCGCCTCGGCTATCCGGCCAGCGAGACTGACTATCTCGCCGGTTTCGTGCTCGATCCCGCTGACAGCGCGCTGTGGCGGGCGATCGACGCCGGAATCGAGGAGGCTGCGGTCCGCGGTGCCCACGAGCGCTTCGTCTGGGCCCTGCCGCAAGTCTGCCGCGACGGCTTTGTCCGCCTGCCCCCTGCCAACGATGAGGACACCATGCTGCCCTTCGACGATGTGCCCTATCCTCTTGCGCTTGGCCGCGACGCCTCGGTTATCCCGGAGTTCTCGACCAGCGTCTCGGTCACGGCTTCAGGGTTCGAGCGGCGCAACAGCTTGTGGTCCGATGCCCGGCTACGGTTCGATGTCGGCCCCGGCGTGCGTTCGGAAACTGAACTCGGCGTCCTGCTGGCCTTCTTCCGCGCCCGGCGCGGCGCGGCGCGCGGGTTCCGCCTGCGCGATCCATCGGATTTCAGCTCCAATGCCATGACCGGCACGCCGACCGCTGCTGATCAGCTGCTCGGCCTGGGCGACGGGCTTCGCGCCAGCTTCCCCCTGGTCAAACGCTATGGCGATGGCGAGGCGGAACAGCTGCGGCGGATCACCCGGCCGCGCGCTGATAGCGTGATCGTCAGCGTCGGCGGCGCACCGACCACCGCCTTCGTGCTCGACCCCGGCGGCGTGGTGCGGCTGATGCAGCCGCCCGCGGCGGGGCAGGCAGTGCACGCCGGGTTCCTGTTCGACGTGCCGGTGCGCTTTGCCGAGGACCGGCTTGAGGTCTCGGGCGCGGTCTTCGCGGCAGGGGAAGCTCCCAGTGTGCCGGTGATCGAAATCCGCGAGGGCGAGGAATGAGCCGGGTCTGGTTCAGCCAGCCGCTCGAAACGGTAGCGACCTATTGGCGCGTGTTCCGGCGCGACGGGGCGGCCCTGGGCTTCACCACCCACGACCGCGACCTGTGGTTTGACGGCATATTGCATCGCTCCGCACCGGGGATGATTCCCTCGGCGATCCGCCGTTCGGCCGATCTCGATCCCGACAGCGCCGAGGTGCAGGGCGCGCTGAGCCACGATTCGATCTCGGCCGCCGACCTGGCGCTGGGCCGGTTCGACCGGGCGCGGGTGATGATCGGGCTGGTCGACTGGGACAACCTCGATCACCGCGAAATCTATCGCGGCATGATCGGCACGGTGACCGAAGAGGCGGGCGGCTTCACCGCCGCGCTGGAAAGCCGCAAGCTGGAACTGCAGCGAGATCCGGTGCCGCGCACCAGCCCGAGCTGCCGCGCCGCCTTTTGCGGTCCGGGCTGCACGCTGTCGGCCGCGCGGTTCGAGCGCGACACCAGTGTGGCCAACTATGATTCCGCCACCAATGCCGTGCTTTCAGCCGGGGCCGTGCCTGCCGCAGACCTCGTCGGCGGAACGCTGCGCTGGCTCGATGGACCCTATGCCGGACTGACCATGGGAATCGTCGCGCAGGATGCCACCGGCCTGATGCTCGACACGCCGCTTGATCTCGCGGTCCCGCCGGGCACCCGGATCCGGCTGCGCGAAGGCTGCGACCGCACCCTGGCGACCTGCGCCAGCCGGTTCGGCAACGCGATCAATTTCCAGGGCGAGCCGCACCTGCCCGGCAACGATCTTGTCACCCGCTATCCGGCACCGACAGGATGAGCGGCATGGGCCTCGCCCAAGCGGCCGAAGGCCTGGTCGGAACCCGCTTCCGCCTGCATGGCCGCGATCCCGCGACCGGACTCGATTGCATCGGTCTGCTTGAAGCGGCGCTGGCCCGGCTGAACCGAAAGGTGACGTTGCCTGGTGGCTATCCGCTGCGACTGGTAGGTCTTGACCATTGGCTGCCGGATCCGGCGGAATGCGGCTTTGCAGACGCCGCGTTGCCGTTTGAGCCGGGCGATGTCGTCCTGCTGCGGCCCGCGACCGGACAAGTCCACCTTGCGATCGCCGGGACAGGCAGCGACTGGATCCACGCCCATGCCGGGCTGCGCCGGGTGGTTTCAACGCCTCAAATACCAACTGGCCCGATCCTCCATCACTGGCGGCTGCGGCCGGCAAGCTGAAAGCGCATCCCATGGCTACTCTGGTTCTCACCGCAGTCGGCACGCTGATCGGCGGCCCGCTGGTCGGCGCGCTCGGCGCAATGGCCGGCAGCGCAATCGACGCCAAGATCTTCGGTCCCAAGGGCGGATCGCGCGAAGGCCCGCGGCTTAGCGAGCTGAAACTCACCACATCGAGCTACGGCGCGCCGATCCCGCGCCATTTCGGGCGGATGCGGGTGGCTGGTCAGATGATCTGGGCGACCGATCTGGTCGAGCAAAAGGACAAGCAGGGCGGCGGAAAATCCGGTCCCTCGGTTACCAATTACAGCTATTCGGTCAGCCTGGCTGTCGCCTTGTCGAGTCGTCCCCTGCTCGGCATCGGCCGGATCTGGGCCGACGGCAAGCTGCTGCGCGGCGAAGCGGGTGACCTGAAGGTCGGCGGCACCCTGCGCTTTCACGACGGCGCCGGGGATCAGTCGCTCGATCCGCTGATCGCCTCGGCCGAAGCAGCAGGGCAATGCCCGGCCTATCGCGGCATCGCCTATGCGGTGTTCGAGGATCTGCAGCTGTCGGAATTCGGCAACCGCATTCCAGCGCTGTCGTTTGAAGTCATCGCTGATGAAGCCCCGCTGACGCTGAGCGACCTGCTGGATGGGTCAATCGAAGACCTCTCTGCCGAAGTGCCGCTGCCCGGGATCGCCGGGCTTTCGATCGAAGGCCCGCTTGCCGAGACGCTGGCCGGGCTTGAGCCGTTCTATCCGATCGATGTGGACACCAGCGGCGAGCTGTTGGTCCTTTCGCCCGATCGCCGCGACGTGCCGGCAATCGCGCTGCCCGTGGCGGCAACCTCGTCCAGCAAGGACGACTTCGGCGGAAACGAGGGCTTCACCCGGCGGCGCGTCGGCGAGCCCGAGGTTCCGGTAGCGGTGCTACGCTATTACGACCGCGACCGCGACTACCAGCCCGGGACCCAGCGCGCCGCCGGGCGCCCGCTGCCCGGTCAGCCGGCCACAATCGAACTGCCCGCGACGCTGTCGGCTGTTGATGCGCGCCGCCTGGTCGAGCAGGCGGCCAAGCGCGCCAATTGGGGCCGCCAGACCGTGTCATGGCGGGTCACCCAACACGATCCGGAGGTTGCGCCCGGCGCAACCGTAACGCTGCCCGGTCACCCCGGCTTCTGGCGGGTCAGGGCCTGGGAATGGCGTGATCAGGGAATCGAGCTGACCCTGGCGCGGATGGCACCTTCAACAATGCCAGCATCTTCAGCCGATCCCGGCCGGGCTAATCCGGCACCCGACCTCGCCTTGGGGCAAACCGCGCTGGCCGCGTTCGAGCTGCCATGGGATGGCCAGTCCGGTACGGTGCCGCTGATAATGGCGGTGCCATCGTCAGCCGGGACGGCCTGGCCCGGGGCCAGCCTCTACGCCGATCAAGGCGACGGCGCGCTCCTGCCACTCGGTGCCAGCGGCCGCGATCGGGGCCGGATTGGCGCGGCCCTGACCGCCCTTCCCGAGGCATCGCCGCTGCTGTTCGACCGACATTCCAGCGTCGATATCGCGATGATCGGGGCCGACATGACCCTGATCGACGCGACGATGCGGCAGCTGGCGATGGGCGCGAACCGCGCGCTGCTAGGCAGCGAATTGATCCAGTTTGCCAGGGCGGATCCGCTTGGGGCAGGGTCATGGCGGCTCTCAGGCCTGTGGCGCGGCCGCGGCGGAACCGAAGCTGCGGTCACCTCGCACCACTCTGGCGAGGATTTCGTCCTGCTCGACGGCAGCGGAACCTTGGTAGACCCCACAACGCTGGGCACCTCGCCGCTGGCCCAGGTCGTCGCGACCGGGTTGGCTGATCCCGCTCCGGTAGTCGTGCCTGTCACGCTTCGGGGGATCGGTTTGCGCCCTCCAAGCCCGGTCCATCCGCGCTGGTCAGCTTTTGCTGGCGGCGTTCGGCAGCTAAGCTGGACGCGCCGCGCCCGGGGTGGCTGGCTATGGCTCGACGGCGTCGAGACCCCGCTTGCCGAACAGGCCGAGACCTATGAAATCACTTATGGCTTGGCCGATACCGTCCACGCCCGGTGGGAGACCGCGCAACCCGGCCTTGAGCTAGACAGCAACGCGCTGTCTGCCCTGCTTGCCGCCGTCCCGCAAGGACGCTTTGCCGTGCGCCAGCGCGGGGATCGGGCCCTGTCCGAAGCCTTGATCGTTGCTCCGCCCCAACCTTGACCGAAAGGACCCTGCCGATGCCCGATCCCCTGTTCGAAACCCGCACGCCCAGGCTGGACCTGCCGCTGCTGTTTGCTGGCCAGGCGCAGAAGGAACTGTTCGTCAACGAGGTGGCATCCCGGCTTGATGCCCTGCTGTTTCTTGCCGTCGAAAGCGAACTGCCGACGCCGCCAGCTAGCCCAGGCGAAGGTCAAAGCTGGCTGGTCGCTGCCGCACCGACGGGCGACTGGTCCGGCCATGCCGGGGAGATCGCATCGCGCCAATCGGGCAATTGGCTGTTCACCGCCCCGGTGGCTGGCATGCGCCTGCTCAACAGGTCCACCGGCCAGGAAATCCGCTACGTCACGCAGTGGAATGTGCCGGCCAAGCCGACCGCACCAAGCGGCGGAACCACAGTCGATGCAGAAGCGCGTAGCGCGATCAATGCGGTCATTTCGGTATTGGTCCTCGCCGGTATCGTGCCTTCCGCTTGATCTGGCCAAAGCGCAATAGCACCGATCCCCTGCTGATTAACCGCCCATCAAGCATGAATTCGCGTCATTTCGTCGCGAGGGCACCGCAATTCGCGACATTTTTGCAACACTTCCGGCTTTTGCAAGCTTGCGCGGCAATTGGGTTGCAGTTAGGAATCCCGCCACTCGGTGGCTTCAATCCTATCAAAGGGGAAAACCATAATGCGTAAGTTCATCGTCGGGATGGCTCTGGCTTCCACAGCCCTTGCTTCGCCCGCTCTCGCCCGTGACGATTCGTGGTACATCGAAGGCGATGTCGGCGGAGTCATGATCGAGGACATGGAGAACCTGGTAAGTCCGGGTTTTGGCATCCTCAACACCGGTGTCGGCTATGATGCTGGCGGTGTTGTCGGTTACGACTTCGGCGGTTTCCGCCTTGAAGCCGAAGCCAGCTACCGTACGGCCAATGCCGACGGCTTCAACATCTCACCCGCCTCGACCCTTTCGGGTGCCAATCTTGATGGCCGCGCCAGCGCGCTGAGCTTCATGATGAACGGCCTGCTCGATTTCGGCGATGACGATGGCCTGCAGGGTTACGTCGGCGGCGGCGCTGGCATCGGGCGCGTCAAAGTCAGGGCTGCCAGCCCATCGCTCACTTACGTGGACGATTCCGACAGCGGTTTCGCCTGGCAGGTGATCGCCGGTCTGCGTCACCCGGTCAGCAGCAATGTCGATGTCGGTCTGAAGTACCGCATGTACAACCAGCAGAACGTTGGACTGGTCAGCCCGCGCGGTGCCGCGCTGGATACCGACTTCCGTTCGCACTCGCTGATGCTGACGCTGGGCTACAACTTCGGTGGCGAAGAAGCGGCTCCGCCGC
>NZ_DJUW01000014.1 GCF_002440635.1 Novosphingobium sp. UBA6272
ACTATTACCAGCCCGAGGCCTATGTGCCGCGCAGCGACACCTACATCGAGAAGGAAAGCTCGGTGAACGAGGCGATCGACCGGATGCGCCACTCGGCCACCCGGGCGCTGCTGGAGCGCGACGACGTGATCATCGTCGCCTCGGTCTCGTGCCTCTATGGCATCGGCTCGGTCGAGACCTATTCGGCGATGATCTTCGACCTGAAAAAGGGCGCGAGCGAGGACCAGCGCGAGATCATCCGCAAGCTGGTGGCGCTGCAGTACAAGCGCAACGACGCCGCCTTTTCGCGCGGCACCTTCCGGGTGCGGGGCGACAATCTGGAGCTGTTTCCCTCGCACTACGAAGACATGGCCTGGCGGATCAGCTTCTTTGGCGACGAGATCGAGGAGATTGCCGAGTTCGATCCGCTGACCGGCAAGAAGGGCGCGAGCCTGAACGCGGTGCGGGTCTATGCCAATTCGCACTATGTCACCCCGGGGCCGACGATGAAGCAGGCCGCCGACGCGATCCGGTTCGAGCTGACCGAGCGGCTCAAGGAGCTGGAGGCCGAGGGCAAGCTGCTTGAAGCCCAGCGGCTGGAGCAGCGCACCAATTTCGACCTCGAGATGATCGCCGCGACAGGTAGCTGCGCGGGAATCGAGAACTATTCGCGCTTCCTCACCGGCCGCCTGCCCGGCGAGCCGCCGCCGACGCTGTTCGAATACCTCCCCGACAATGCGCTGCTGTTCGTCGACGAAAGCCACCAGACCGTGCCGCAGATCGGCGCGATGTCCAAGGGCGATCACCGCCGCAAGATTACGCTGGCCGAATACGGCTTTCGCCTGCCGAGCTGCATCGACAACCGCCCGCTGCGCTTCAACGAATGGGATGCGATGCGGCCGCAGACCGTGGCGGTTTCGGCCACCCCGGGTTCGTGGGAAATGGAGCAATCGGGCGGGGTCTTCGCCGAGCAGGTGATTCGCCCCACCGGGCTGATCGACCCGCCGGTCGAGATCCGCCCGGTCGAGGATCAGGTGCAGGATTGCATCGAGCAATGCCGCAAGGTCGCGGCGGCGGGCTACCGCACGCTCGTCACCACGCTGACCAAGCGGATGGCCGAGGACCTGACCGAATTCATGCACGAGGCGGAGCTGCGGGTGCGCTACATGCACTCCGATGTCGAGACGCTGGAACGGATCGAACTGATCCGCGACCTGCGGCTTGGGGTCTATGACGTGCTGGTCGGGATCAACCTGCTGCGCGAAGGGCTCGACATTCCCGAATGCGGGCTGGTCGCGATCCTCGATGCCGACAAGGAAGGGTTCCTGCGCAGCGAAACCTCGCTGATCCAGACCATCGGCCGCGCCGCGCGCAACGTCGACGGGCGGGTGATCCTCTATGCCGACCGGATGACCGGATCGATGGAGCGCGCGATCGCCGAAACCGACCGACGCCGCGAAAAGCAGCGCGCCTTCAACCTCGAACACGGGATCACCCCCGAAAGCATCAAGCGCAACATCCACGACATCGTCGCCGATACCGCCAGCCGCGACGGCGTGCTGGTCGAGATCGAGGACGACACCCGCAACAACCTCGTCGGCCATAACCTGCGCGGGTACATCGAGGAACTCGAAGGCCGCATGCGCGCGGCGGCGGCAGACCTGGAGTTCGAGGAAGCCGGCAGGCTGCGCGATGAAATCCGGCGGCTGGAGGCGAGTGAGCTGGGACTTCCGGAGGGTGAGCGGGTCGCGCCGGTGGTCGGACGGAGCAACGAGGGTAAGCCGGGGACTCGGAAGGGCCGGTTTGGGCGCGAGACGCGGAAGTGGGGGCGGTAGGATTACATTAATCCTAATTTAGGATTGCTATCATCCTTTCTAACCAGTAGGCGAGTAATCCCGCTACTGGAGTCTACCCATGAAGTATCGCCCATACCATTCAATCGCATTGGTTCTCGCAGTTGTGCTGAACCGTTCAAGTTCCACGCGAATACGCATCAGCGAAAAAACCTTCAAGAGAATCAGCGGTCGATCGACACTCAGAGATGCGCTCATCACAAACGTAAAGGCTTTGCTCGAAGACTATGGGGCCATGATGTTTCGGCTTGATCGAGGTGGTTTCGCTATCGTTGCAATTTCTGCTTTTGAAGGCGCGCCAAGCGCCACCTTGAGATCTACCTTCCCGGAATGGAACTCCACAAGTGACCAAGCCATGGCCGAAGAACTTGGACTTGAGGATGCAGATGAATATGATGATGAATGATGCACAATTGATCCCCACCCCTCCCGCTTCGGGAGGGGCAGCGAGACTTGGCGAGTCCTGAGCTTGTCGAAGGCCGCCTAGTCGCAGCGGGGTGGGTCGCCACGCTAGCGGGGCAGCTCCCACCCCAACCCCTCCCCGCCGGGGAGGGGCCAATCGCCTCGCCTGAATCGCAAGCACAGGGCTCCCCCAAATCCGTCCATCCTGAGCTTGTCGAAGGACTGATTTTTCTTCGGGCGGTTGTGCGCGAAGCACGAAGAAAAGGACAGTGCTTCGACAAGCTCAGCATAGGCGGGTTTGTCATGCCTCACGCGAATTGCTCAAGTGGTAAGAGCTTAAGTAATGGTGCCTCCTGCGCAACCGCTAAATCGGATGCAGTTGCGCTTGCTCTCGAATGCCATTTTTATATCCTGCTGAAATGCATCACAGACGCCACCGCGTGATCGCAGTTGAGAGGATGATCTGACCATGTCCCACCCCCGCACGCGCTTGCGATAATCCGCAAGCCACCGTTCAATTCCGATCCGGCTGGCGCTTGCGGCTTCGCAAGGAGCACAGTCATGTCCCGTTCCCGCCGCAAGACACCGATTTTCGGCAATACTACTGCGGAAACCGATCACCCCTGGAAAAAGCAGGTTGCCCGCCGCTTGCGCCACCGCGTCAAGCAGGTGCTCGAACAGACGCTGGATGGTGATCACTTTGCCGGGCGCCCGTGGGATCTGGATAGCGCATGGTCTTCCGAGAAGGACGGCAAGCACTATTGCGCTGCTCCTGACCCGCGCTGGATGCGCAAGTAGGCGCGCTAAACCTTCCCGAACTTCCCCTCAAAGCCCGCCACATCCCCGGCGGCGAGGTATTTCGCCTGTTCGACCCAGCTGTCCTTGGCCGGGCGGCCTGCAAACGCGCCCAATTTGCCGTCGAGCTCGGCCAGGTCCGCCTCGGTCAGCGCGGCGATCTGGGCGTAGGTGCTGAGGCCCAGAGTGGGCAGCAGCGCCTGGAGTTTTGGCCCGAGGCCCTTGATCCGGGACAGGTCGTCGGCCGCGCCGCCGGGATTCACCGGCTGGCTCGGCTGCGGTTCGGGTACCGGGGCCTGGCCGGGCTGCGGCTCGGGCTCGGGATTGCTCGGTAGTGGCTCTTCTTCCGGCACCTGCGGGCGGCTGTCCTCCAGCACCGCGGCGGTCGGCGGGGTCGGCGCGGGGATTGGCTCGGTTGAGGGCACCACCTCGGGCGCAGGAGCCGGTTCGATCTCGGGAGCCGGGGCAGGCTCGACTTCCGGAACCGGAGCGGGAGCAGGCGGCGGCGGTGCGGCCGGCTCGATCTCTGGCGCGGGGGGCGGCGGAGGTGGCGGAGGCGTTGCGGCTTCCATTTCCTCGACCACATCCTGCGCGCCAACAGCCACGGCTTCGGCCACCCCGGCCATGGTCGCACCCAGCGCAGGCGGCACGATCTGTGCGGCGGGGGCCGCGTCGATCAGCGCCTGGTTGCGATGGACCGAGCTGGCGCCCTGATCGAGCACGTCGGGCTTGTACTCCCGCTTTGGCGCGGACCGGCCCCGGCGCAGCAGCAGCCAGCCGACCAGCAGCACGGCCAGCAGGGCCACCACGAAGACCGCCCAGTTGGCTTCAATCAGTTCCATCGCATCACCTTTCGCGAAAACGGGCACCGCCCGCCGCATCGGCGCAAGGTGAGCAGCAAAGCGCGCGGGATTTCAAGCCCTCAATGGCCGAAATCCCGCGCGCAGCTGGATCAGCCCGCCTGCAGCGACCCGGCGAGGCCAACCAGTTCGAGGAATTCGCGCCGCCACGGGGCCTGCTGCGGCCCGGCCAGGGCGGCTACCCGGTTCCAGCCGAACTTGCCGAGCAGCGGATCGCCGCGCAGCTTCTGGCCATAGGCGGCCACCGCCACGGCAAAGGCCATGTCACCGCGCGGAGGCGGCGCTGCGGCCAGCCCCGCTGCTGCGACCGGCCGTTCGATCAGCCGTGATGCCCCGCCCTGCGGCAGCTTGTAGCGCAGCTTGACAAAGGCCAGCTCACCCCCGCCCTGCGCCTTGGCCGCCGGCGTGCCATAGCGATGCGGGCCGACCCAGCCCTTGGCTCCGACCGGCACGACTTCAAAGAGCGCGGTCACCTGGTGCCCGGCCCCGATTTCCCCGGCATCGACCAGATCATTGTCGAAATCTTCCTCGCGCAGCGCCCGGTTTTCATAGCCGATCAGCCGGTATTGCGCGATCACGGCCGGGTTGAATTCGACCTGGATCTTCACGTCCTTGGCAATGGTGAACAGGGTGGAGGACATCTCTTCAGCCAGCACCTTGCGTGCTTCCATCGCGCTATCGATGTAGGCATAGTTGCCGTTCCCGTGATCGGCGATCTGCTCCATCATCGCTTCGTTGTAATTGCCATCGCCAAAGCCCAGCGTGGTCAGCGTCACCCCGCTGTCGCGTTCGCGCTCGATCTTGCCGATCAGCGCCTTGGCATCGGTAATCCCGACGTTGAAATCCCCGTCTGTGGCCAGGATCACCCGGTTGACCCCGCCCCTGATGAAGCTTTTGCGGGCCATGGCATAGGCCAGGTCGATCCCCTCGCCCCCGGCGGTCGATCCGCCGGCCTGAAGCCGGTCCAGCGCGGTGCGCACTGCGGCCTTGCTCGCAGTCGGCTCCAGCACCACGCCCGCCGCCCCAGCATAGACCACGATCGAAACCCGGTCGCGCGGGCCAAGCTGCTCGGCCAGCGTGTTCAGGGTCGCCTTGACCAGCGGCAGTTTGTCCGGCTCGTCCATCGATCCGGAAACGTCGACCAGGAATACCAGGTTCGCCGCCGGGCGCGCCGCAGCGGCCAGATCATAGCCACGCAGCCCGATCCGCAGCAGCCGGGTTTCGGGGTTCCGCGGGCTCGCGGCGAGATCGGTGGTTACGCTGAACGGTTGGCTGCGATCCCCCGGCAGTGGATAGTCATAGCGGAAATAGTTGATCAGTTCCTCGGTCCGCACCGCTTCCTTGGGCGGCAATTGGCCCATCCGCACAAAGCGGCGGCTGTTGGCATAGGCCCCGGTATCGACATCGATCGAGAAGGTCGAAACCGGGTCCTTCGCGGCAATCCGGATCGGGGAGACTTCCTGCCCGTCATAGCGCTCGCGGTCTTCTTGCGGACCGACATAATCGCCCGGGATCGAATAGGCCGGCGCTGCCGCCGCCTCCGGCTCGGCCGGGGTGAAGGGTCCGGGGGCCAGCGCCTCGCGAAAGCCGAACTTGTTCTGAGGAGGGGCCAGATCCGCCGTGGTGACCCGATGCGCCTTGGACTGTTTGGCAGTGTCGACCAGCCGGGTCTGCTCACGCATCACACAGCCAAGGGTTCCGACAGTAAGCGCCAGGGCAAGTGCGCCGCTGGCAAGCTGGGTCCGGTTTGGCAGGTTCATCACGACTCTCCTCTCGTGTTGACTCTCTCCTTATTTTTGCGATGTTATACCATCACATTTTGAAGTCAATCGTAGAAGTGGACTTACCAAAGCTGCCCTGCTCCTGCGGTCATCCGCCGACGTTCTTGCGAAACAGGACCCGATCTTCAGGGCCGAAACCACGGGTCCAGATCATCCAGCCATAGGCCAGCAGGATCGCCGGGACGCCGATCGCCAATTCGGCCCATTCGGGCAGGAACCGGGTGAAGAACCAGCCGACCACCAAGGCCGGTGCCGCCGCCCAGACCAGCGACCAGCGCCACGGGTTGGTCGATTCGCCAAGGTGCCGCGCAAGGATCCGCGACTTGACCACTGAGGCGAAGCCGAGCGCCACCATCAGCCCTGCGGCGACGGCTGCGGCCCAATAAAGCTCACCCTTGCCAAATTCCTGCGCGAGCAGGATCAGCGCGACCGAGGCGATGATCTGCACCACCACTGTGGCCAGTGAAACCCACAGGTTGAGCATCCGGTTGATGTAAATCAGCGCCGCTTCGGCAACCACCGCGGTTGAGGCGACAACTTCGGCCGAAAGCAGGAAGATCATCGCGGCCGTGCCGCCAACGAAGGCCGGTCCGGTCAGCCCCATCACCCCTTCGCCGGGCAGACCCAGCGCCAGCGCCACCCCAACCTGCGCGGCGGTGATCCAGAACCCGACCTGACAGACCTGCTGGGCAATCGCGGTAAAGTTCTTTTCCTTGAGGTTGCGGGTGATGACCGGCCCCAGCACCGGTTCGAAGCTGGTCTTGAACTTCTGCGGCAGCGAGGCGATCTGCTGCGCGACGTAATAGATCCCGACCGTGGCCGGTGAGGCGAAGATCCCCAAGATCGCAAGGTCGAGCCGCCGGGTGCCCCATTCCACCGCATCGGCCACCGCGATCGGCAGGTTGGCCAGGGCAAGCTTTGCCAGCTTGAGCGGATGCGGATGCCAGGCGCGCGGCAGGCCGTAGGTACGATAGACCGGCCACAGTGCGACAACCGCCGCAGCAAATACCGAGGCGATATAGGCCACGATCATTCCGCTTTCGGGAATGACGAACCACAGCGCCCCGGCCAGCAGCGACAGCGTCCACGGCTCAACCAGCGCGCGGGCGCGGACCGTGGTTGCAACGTCGAAGCGATAGGCCTGCGCTGACAGCGCGATGTCGGTCAGCACCATCGGCACCATTACCAACGGGACCAGCCGGTCGATCCAGTTGTATTGCCCGCTGGGGAAGACCGGCAGCGGAAACAGGTAGAACCCCAGCGCAACCACTGCGGCGAGCGTGCCACTGAGCAGCATCCCGTCGGCGACGACATTGGCCGGCCGGGCATCCTCGCGCGCCAGTTCCTGCGCCAGTCCGCGCTTCTGCCCCAGGGTGCAAAGCTGCACCGCCAGTTCGACGATCGCCAGGGCATAGGCAAAGCGGCCGAGCGCCTCGGCCCCATAGAGCCGGCCGGCGATGAACAGGAACGGGATCCGCCCTGCCAGCCGCAGCAGGAAACCGAACACGTTGGTCCGCCCGCCCTTCGCCAGGGCCTGGATATCCTGCGCCTCGGTGCGGGATGCCTCGCTCAAGCGCCTTCCCCTTCGGCCTTGAGCGGGCGCGCGAGTAGCCCGGCTACCACCTGCCGCGCCGGGATCGCGCCCTCAAGCAGGCGGCAGACCGCCTCTACAATCGGCATGTCGATGGCCCGGCTGGCGGCGAGTTCGGCCAGCACCGGGGCGGTATGGGCGCCCTCGGCCACGCTGGTCTTGCCGGCCAAGGCCTCTGCCGCCGATTGCCCTTCGCCCAATGCCTTGCCGAGCGAGAAATTGCGGCTCGAGGTGGACGAGCAGGTCAGCACCAGATCGCCCATGCCCGAAAGCCCGGCCATGGTCTCGGCCCGCGCCCCCAGCGCCAGCCCAAACCGCACCATCTCGGCATAGCCGCGCGCAATCAGGGCGGCGCGGGCATTCTGGCCCAGCCCCAGCCCGTCTACCACGCCGCAGGCGATGGCGAGGACATTCTTCACCGCGCCGCCAATCTCGGCCCCGATCAGGTCGGTCGAGATGTAGGGGCGCAGCGCCGGGCGGGCGATCAGCTCGGCCAGTGCAGCAGCGACTTCGGCTTGCTCCGCCGCCAGGGTAACCGCCGTCGGCAGGCCGCGCGCCACTTCGTGCGCAAAGGTCGGGCCGGACATGACCGCGATCGGGGCATGGGCCACCGACTCGTGCGCAACCTGGTGGAGCAGCTTGAACGAACCCGCCTCGATCCCTTTCGAACAGAGGATCAGCGGCGCGGCCACCTGCGGCAAGGCCGCCAGAACACTGCGCATGTGCTGCGCGGGAGTAACCACGAACAGTGCGGCGCAATCGCCCAGTGCGCCCAGATCCGAAGTGGCCTCGATCTCCCCGGCCAGCGGGATACCGGGCAGAAAAGCTGTGTTCTCGCGCGTCTGGTTGATCGCCGCGACCACTTCGCTTTCGCGCGCCCATAGCCGCACCGTGGTGCCGTCGCTGGCCATGGCCTGGGCGATGGCCGTGCCCCAGGCCCCGGCTCCGATCACGCCAATGGGCCTGCCCTGGATTTGATCCGGGATCATGCCTTTACCCCTGCTCCGCGCACCGGCGCGGCATCGGGATCAAGCGGCCAGCGCGGCCGGGCGGCAAAATCGAGCGGGTCCGACTGGCCGAGCCGTTCGATCCCGGCCCAGGCGATCATCGCGGCATTGTCGGTACACAGCGCCAGCGGCGGGGCGACAAACGGCAAGGCATATTCTCCGGCCAGGCCTTCCAGCCCCGAACGCACTGCCTGGTTGGCGGCTACTCCGCCGGCCACGACCAGCGCGGTGACCGCAATCCGCTCATCCTGAGCTTGTCGAAGGAGCGCCTTGCGGGTCCGGTCGATCACGCAGTCAATCGCGGCCTGCTGGAACGCGGCGGCGATATCGGCGTCGGCGTGGATGCCGGCATCCTTGGCCCGCAGCACCGCGCTTTTGAGGCCAGCAAAGCTGAAATGCGGCTCGGCGCTTCCCAGCAGCGGGCGCGGCAGCGGGACCTTGCGCGCGTCACCGGTAAGCGCCAGCCGCTCCACCGCCGGACCGCCCGGAAAGCCGAGACCGAGGATCTTGGCGGTCTTGTCAAACGCCTCGCCCAGCGCGTCGTCGATCGTCGTGCCGAGCCGGCGATAGCGACCTACGCCTTCGACCAGCAACAACTGGCAATGCCCGCCTGAAACCAGCAGCAGCAGATAGGGGAACTGCAGCGAGGGATCGGCCAGCCGCGGCGACAATGCGTGACCTTCGAGGTGGTTGATCGCGATCAGCGGCTTGTCGCTCGCCATGGCCAGCGCCTTGGCACTGACCAGCCCGACCATCACCCCGCCGATCAGCCCCGGACCGGCAGTGGCAGCCACGGCATCGACATCGGCCAGCGTCATCCCGGCGTCGGCGAGCGTCGCAGCGACCAGCGGGGTTACGCGTTCGGCATGGGCGCGGGCGGCGATTTCGGGGACTACTCCGCCATAGGGGCGATGCGCATCGTCCTGCGAGGCGATCCGCTGCGCGACAATGCGCCGCTCGCTGTCGACCAGCGCGGCTGCGGTTTCATCGCAGGATGATTCAATTCCGAGGACAATCCCCATCTTGGCTTTCCCTTAGACGGATTGCGCAATAGGACAAGGCGCGATGCCTGACCGTCCCCTGAAACTCGGAACCCGCGCCTCTCCGCTGGCCATGGCCCAGGCCCACGAAGCGCGCGACCGGCTCTGTGCCGCGCACCCCGGGCTGGAGGTAGAGATCGTCCCGGTCACCGCCAGCGGGGACAAGGTGCTCGACCGGCCGCTGGCCGAGATCGGCGGCAAGGCGCTGTGGACCAAGGAGCTCGATGCCTGGCTGCTGGCCGGCGAGATCGACTTTGCGGTCCATTCGCTGAAAGACGTCGAAACGATCCGCCCGCTCGCCATCGCCATCGCCGCGATCCTGCCGCGTGAGGATGTCCGCGACGTGCTTGTCGGCGTGGAAAGCTTGTCTGCGCTGCCCCCCGGCGCGCGGATCGGGACCAGCGCCCCGCGCCGCGCCGCGCAGGCGCTCCATGCCCGGCCCGACTGCCAGGTGGTGGGCATCCGCGGTAACGTCCAGACCCGGTTGGCCAAGCTGCAGGCGGGTGAGGCCGATGCCACCCTGCTGGCCATGGCCGGGCTCAACCGGCTGGGCATGGCCCATTACGGCACGCCGCTCGATCCTGAGGTCTGGCTGCCCGCCCCCGGCCAGGGCGCCATCGCGATCGAAGCCCGCGCTGCGGACGAAAGCACCCGCGCCTTGCTCAGCGCGATCGATCATGCCCCCAGCCACCGCGCGGTGATCGCCGAACGGGCGCTGCTCGCCGCATTGGGCGGCAATTGCCACAGCCCGATCGCCGTGCTGACTTCGCAGGACGGCGGCAATCTGACGATGAAGGCCGCGCTGCTTTCCCCCGATGGGGCCGAACGGGTCGACGCCACCACGACTTTTGCTGCGGCGGACCTTGACGGACCGGCCCGGCTGGCCGCACAACTGCTGGCGCAGGCATCGCCTGCCATCGCCGCGCATTTCGATCCTCCTGAAAGCTGAACCATGGCCGTCCCGCTGGTCATCATCCGCCCCGAACCCGGCTGCAGCGCCAGCCTGGCGACGGCCCGGACGATGCCCGGGCTGGAAATTCACGGCCACCCCCTGTTCGAAGTAAGTCCGCGCAGCTGGGAGGCTGTCGCTCCGGATCAGGTCGACGCCCTGCTGATCGGCAGCCCGGCGGTGTTCCGCCATGGCGGCCGGGGACTGGCCGTGCTCAAGAGCCTGCCGGTCTATGCCGTGGGTGAAGTGACGGCGGCGGCGGCCCGCAATGCCGGGTTCGAGGTGTTCCATCAGGGCGGCGGCGCCTTGCAGGGCGCGCTTGCCGAACTGGATCCGCAGCATCGCCGGCTGCTCCGCCTGGCCGGGGAAGAGCGGGTCAGCCTGACCCTGCCCAAGGGCGTGACCATGGAAGAGCGTGTGGTCTATGCCAGCATGCCGCGCGAGATGTCGCCGGAACTGATCGCCTTGCTGCGCGAGCCGGCAATCGTCGCAGTCCATTCGGCCGAAGCGGTGCGGCATCTGTCGGCGCAATGTGTACGGCACGGGATCCGCCGCGCACCTTTGCGGATCGCCGCGCTATCGCCCCGGATCGCGGCCGCGGCGGGTGACGGCTGGGGCGAAGTCGCCTCGGTACCCTACCCAGAGGACAAGGCATTGCTGGCATTGGGCCGGCAGATGTGCCAAGACCCCTGGCCTGCGGGTCGCGCTGCAGGTCGGTAAAGCAAAGGCGATGAATGCCTGACGAATACTACAGCTCTTCGCCCGCGACGACGCGGCAATCCGGGGGTATTTTCCGCGCGGTGCTCGGCACGGCGCTGCTCGCCTTCATCGCTGGCGCGGCGCTGATTGGCTGGCTGATCTGGGACGGACGGATCGCGCTGCCCGGACGTGAACCAGCGACGGCGCAGGTTGCCGCCGGTACGAATTCCGCCCCACTCCCGGCCTCCGGCAATGGAGCCGCCACCACGACCACCCAGGGGCTTGAGCTGCAGATTGCAGCGCTGGAACAGCGGCTCGCCCGGATCGATCTGCAAACCGCTGCGACCGAAGGCAATACCGCTCGGGCTGAAGCCATGCTGGTTGCGCTGGCCGCACGCCGCGCGGTCGAGCGCGGGGTTCCGCTCGGCTATCTCGAGGACCAACTGCGGCTGCGCTTTGGCGCGGCCCGTCCTTCCGCAGTCAACACCGTGATCGCCGCCAACCGCCAGCCCCTGACGCTGGCCCAGCTCGCCGCCGATCTGGAAACCGTCTCGCCCATGCTGCGTGGCGAAGGTCCCGACGATGGCCCCTGGACCCGGTTCCGCCGCCAGATTTCGGGCCTGTTCGTCGTTCACCGCGATGCCCCGGGGACCAGCGATCCGCAGAACCGGCTGGCCCAGGCGCAACTGCTGCTCCGCTCCGGCCAGGTCGACGCCGCGATCGACGTGATCGCCGCCATGCCGGGAGCCAAGGCGGCGGGCGACTGGATCGAAAAGGCGAGGCGCTATTCCGAAACAATGAAAGCGCTCGACCAGATCGAGCAGGCCGCGCTGGCCGAGCCGGAAAAGCTCAAGGCCGGAACCGGCGAGGAAGTTCGCCAGCCCGGTCCGGCGGTTACGCCCACGCCCACCTCAACGGCCACCCCCGCCACGCGCGAAGCGACGTTCTAGAAAAAGTCTTCCTACTATCAATGCTCCCCTCCCCGGCGGGGAGGGGCTGGGGGTGGGGGTTCCCAGCCACGAGAGGGCAGAACCCCCATCCCATCCCTTCTCCAAGGGGAAGGGCTTTCTAAGTGCAACCTAGCTTTTAATGGCTCTGGGCCCGCAGCAACTGCGGCAGGTCGCCCGACATGCCGCGTGCCTCGTCCATGAAGAAGCGCTTGAGCCAGCCTGAGCGCTGAACACCGGCCATACCGATCCGCCGGACCAGGCTGGGCATCCGGCCGGGCACACCGAACAGGCGGACGATCGCGTCGGTGGTGGCCATGACGGTGGTATTGTCGAGGCTGCGCCAGCGCTCGTAGCGGGCGAGCACTTGGGCATCGCCCGGCTCAAGCCCCAGCCGCATCCCTTCGCTCAGCACCTCGACCAGCGCGCCGACATCGCGCAGGCCCAGGTTGAGACCCTGCCCGGCGATCGGGTGCATCCCGTGTGCGGCATCGCCAACCAGCGCGAGGCGGTTCGCGACGATCCTGGGGGCGTGATGGAAGTTGAGCGGATAGCTCATCCGCGGCGCAGCCAGCTCGATCTTGCCGAAGATCCCTTCCAGCCGGCTGGCCATTTCGCCGATGAAAACCGCATCGCTCAGCGCAGCGACGCCCGGAGCGTCCTTCTCATCGAAAGTCCAGACCACCGCGCTGCGGTGCCGCCCGTCGGGCAGGTCGAGCAGCGGCAGCAAGGCCAGTGGCCCGGCCGGATAGAAGATCTCCCAGGCCACGCCGCCGTGCGGCTTTTCATGGGTGATCCCGGTCACAAAGGCGCGGTGGCTGTAGTCCCAGCGGGCCGAGGAAAGCCCGGCTTCCTTGCGGGTCGGGCTCTGCCGGCCCTCCGCACCAATCAGCAGGCTGCCTTCGACGGTGCGCCCATCGCTAAGCGTGACGGCCACGCCGTGCTCGCCGCGCTCGCGCTGGACCGGTTCGACACCGCTCGACCAGGCAATCGCGGGCTCGGCCCGCGCGGCTTCGAACAGCGCCAGGCGGATATCGCGATTGGCATACATCCGGCCGAGCGTGCCGTCGCCGGGCTCGGGTTTGAAGTCGATCCGGCCGGGCTTCATCCCGTCAGTTACCGCGATCGATTCGATCGGGCAGCCGAGCGGCTTGAGCCGCTCTTCCAGACCGATGTTGCAGAACAGGTTCCAGCTGGCGGTCGAGATCGCCGAGGCGCGCCCGTCGGTTCCCTCGGCAGTCAGTTCCTCTGGCGTGGCCTTGTCGATCACGTGGCTGGTGATGCCCTGCCGGGCGGCAGCCAGCGCCAGCGTCATGCCGACCAGCCCGCCGCCGAGGATTACCAGATCGCGCCTGTCGCTCATGTCCGCCTCACTGCGCGCAGGTGTTGCCGGAGCCGCCATCGAGATCGAGGCAGCGCCCGTCGAAAGTGCCGTCCGCCACCTTGAGGCCGAGCACCGCGGCCAAGGTCGGCGCGATATCGACGGTTTCGACCGGTTGCGGCTGTTCGAAATTGCGCATGCCGCGCCGCCAGAACAGGATCGGCACGCGCCGGTCATAGTCGAAGGCGCTGCCATGCGTGGCGACATAGGCACCGGGCATGGCCACCGGGATCGGCGTTACCGCGCGATCGAGCAGCAGCACGACATCGCCCGAGCGGCCGGGATGCCACGAAGCGCGGGCCCGGTCTTTCAGGCTCCAGTCCTGGGGGTTGCCGCTCGGCAGCGGGGTCTTGGCGAGTTCTTCACCGGTAAAGGCTGCCGCCGCTTGCGGATGGGCGCGCAGGATGCCGACCAGCGCCGCGACCGCCTTGGCCCGCTGACCGGCGTCGATCTTGCGGCTGACATAGAGATCGCCCATCGGCGCATCGCCGAATACCAAGGGTCCTTCAACCGCAATGCCGGTCTTGGCCGCGACGGCCTTGGACAAGGCTTCGGGCATCAGCGAAACGTCAACGCGCTCGGCCTTGGGGAAGGCCTGCTGGTCCATCCGCTCGGGCATGTCGAGCCCGCCGTGATCGGCGCTCAGCACCACCACATAGTCGATCCCCTTGGCATCGAGATGCGCGAACAGCCGGCCGAGATCCTGATCAAGCTGGTTCTGCAGGATGCACATTTCCGCGCCGGCAACCCCGGTGGCGTGGCCGACATAGTCAGTCGCCGAGAGCGAGACCGACAGAACATCGGGCGCGGAGCCCTGGCCCAGGCCCATCTCGTCGGTCAGCGCGATCGCCAGATCGACGGTCGCCTTGTCCATCCGCGGCGAAACCCGGAACTGCGGCTCTTTGCCGGGTTCCAGCACGAACCGTCCGGTCCCGAGCGTGGTATTGCCGACCGCGACGGCATGATCGGCCGCAGCGCACCAGGCCGGGATCGGCAGCGCCGGGGCACCGGACTTGATCGTGGCAGCGGCAGCGGCGTTGACCTTGTCGACCGCCGGGGTCGAAGCGCGACCCTTCAGCGTCACGAAGGCACCGTTCTTCCACCACCAGGCCTGGTCGATCTTGTGCCCGCCCATCATCATCACCGCACGGTCCTTGGCCGAAACGGCGACGTTGCGGGTGGCGGGATCGGCGCTCTTCATCAGTTCGCCCAGAGTCGGGACCTTGAGGTGCCCGGGCGAAACCACCGGATTGCGGGGGGAGCTGGCGGGATCGGTTTCATCCTCGGCGCAGTAGATCGGCTTGTCCCCGCGCGGACCATCGGGCTCGTACCAGTTGTTGGCGACGATTCCGTTGCGGGCCGGGCGCGTGCCGGTCAGCAGGGTCGAGTGGCCGGGGCAGGTCTCGGTCGCGGCGTGCGACTGGAAGCCCGAGGGAAACACCGCGCCGCCGGTGAGCCGCACGAACCCGCCGGTGTAATGCTGGCGGAACTGGGCAAAGGTATCGGCGCTGAACTGGTCGACCGAGACCGCGACCACCAGCCGCGGCGGGCCCTTCGGTGCGGGTGCCTCGGCCACGCTGGACGGCGCCTTGGCCGCAGTCCCGGCGCAGGCCCCCAGGGCAAGCGAGGCGGCAAGGGCAAAGGGAGCGGCAAAGCGGCGCATCGGGGTTCCTTGAATTTGGATCATATGAACGCACAGCCCTGTTGCCCCCGCCGCGCTGCAAGTGCAAGGGGCGCTGGAAGGAGATGTCCCAAGTGACACGCAGCTACCGCCGCCTTGTTGCATTGCTGTTGCAGCTTTGCGCGCTGCTGCTCTCCGCGCCCGCGCTGGCCGAGCCGACGCACATCAAGCCCGAGCTGCTGGTTGAAGGCCCCGCTGCGCCGGGCAGCACGGTCACGCTGGCCTTCCTGATGAAGCCGGACAAGGGCTGGCACGGGTACTGGTTCAACCCCGGCGATGCCGGTCTGGGCCTGACCCCGACCTGGACTTTGCCCGCCGGAGCCAGCGCAGGAGAGCTGCGCTATCCGGTGCCGCAGACGCTGCTGGTCGCCGGGCTGATGAACCATGTCTACGAGCATGACTATGCGGTGCTGACGACGCTGACCCTGCCCGGCACGGCCCGCCCCGGTGCGCGGCTGCCGATCCGGGTCAAACTCGATTGGCTGGCCTGCACCGATCAGGTCTGCGTGCCCGAGCAGACCGAACTCAGCGCCGAGGTTGTGGTCGGCACCCCGGGTGCACCCGATCCCCGCTTTGATGCCTGGCGCGCCGCGCTGCCCGCCCCGCTGGGCGCGAAGGCCATCTTCGCAATCGACGCTACCACTGTGCGGATTGCGGTGCCCTTACCTGCCGCAGTCTCGCTGGACCGCCCGCACCTGTTCCTGGGTGCGCACCGCGTGGCCGACTATGCCGCGCCGCAGCGCTTCTTCCGCGATGGCGACCGGGTGGTGGTAGAAATGCCTCGGGCGAAATTCGAGCCGCTGAGCCCGGCCAGGCTGACTGCCGTGCTGCGGATGGACGCTGCCGGCAACGGTGTGGTGATCGAGGCGGAAGCCGGAACGGTTCCGCCCGGTAGCACGCCGCTGAACACCGCAGGGCCGGCCACCCCGCCGCTCTGGGCGCTGCTGCTCTCGGCGCTCGCCGGGGGGCTGCTGCTCAACATCATGCCCTGCGTATTCCCGATCCTCAGCCTCAAGGCGCTGAGCCTGGCCCGCGCCGGGGAAAGCCAGGCCCAGGCCCGCGCCGAGGGGCTGGCCTATACCGCCGGGGTAGTGCTCGCCTGTCTCGCGCTCGGTGTGTTGCTGCTGGTACTGCGCGCGGGCGGGGAGCAGGTCGGCTGGGCGTTCCAGCTGCAAGAGCCGCTGGTGGTTGCGGCCTTGCTGCTGCTGGCCGTTACGATCACCGCCAACCTGCTGGGCCTGTTCGAATTCGCCGTGCCGGGCTTTGCCAGCGAGGGATCGCCGCAGGGCGCCTTCGCCACCGGCTTACTCGCCGCCTTCGCCGCGACGCCCTGCACCGGGCCGTTCATGGCTGCGGCGATGGGTGCGGCGCTGTTGCTGCCGGTGGCCCAGGCGCTGGCGCTGTTCGCCATGCTGGGACTGGGCCTGGCGCTGCCATTCCTGGCGATTGCCTACATCCCGCGCCTCAGGGCGATGCTGCCGAAGCCGGGCGCTTGGATGGTCAAGTTCAAGAAGGCCATGGCCGTACCGATGGGACTGACCGCGCTGGCGTTATTGTGGCTGGCAAGCCGCCTCGCCGGCGGCGGCTTCGCGCTGAGCGCCGGGCTGCTCGCGCTGATCGTGATCGCCCTGCTGGTTCTGCTCGGGCGCCGTCAGCGACATGGTCTGGCTGCCGGACCGCGGTGGTGGGTGTTGCTGGCAGCTGTACTGGTGTTCGGCGTATTCGGATTGCCCGGAATGGTCCGCGAAGGCGGCGGCGCAGTCGAATCAATCCTCCCCAGCCAGCCCTTCAGCGAACAAACCCTCAGCCAGGCCCGCGCCAGTGGCAAGCCGGTGTTCGTCTACATGACCGCCGACTGGTGCCTGACCTGCAAGGTCAACGAAGGCGCCGCGATCGAACGCGAAGAAGTGCGCGCCGCATTCGAGAAGGCTGGCGTCGTCGTCCTGCGCGGCGACTGGACCCGCCGCGACGCAGCGATCACCCGCTACCTGACCGCGCAGGG
Source organism: Novosphingobium sp. UBA6272 (assembly GCF_002440635.1). GTDB lineage: Bacteria > Pseudomonadota > Alphaproteobacteria > Sphingomonadales > Sphingomonadaceae > Novosphingobium. The sequence goes on from NZ_DJUW01000014.1 coordinate 16,968, forward strand.
CGCGGCCGGTGTGCCGCTCTACATGTGGTATCCGGCGAACGGCGAGCCGCAGCAGTTGCCGCAAGTGCTGACGGTAGGGACGCTGACCGGGCTGGTGAAGTAGATTTCTACATTTCACATAACAAATCCCGTCACCCTGAACTCATTTCAGGGTCCATCATGCGACTAAGCCAATCGTCATCGCGCGCCCACCAACCGCAGGGCTTAGTAGTCCCCGGCATCGGCGGGGCAAACGGCGCAATGGACCCTGAAACGAGTTCAGGGTGACGACTTTGATGGGTGCAAAGGCTGGGCGTAGCGCCGGTTCAGATAAACCAGAAGCGGTTTACCCCGCCCTCGCCCTCCTCAATCCGCACCGCGCGACCGGCGACTTTTCCGCTGCGCAGCTCAGCGCAAATCGCCGGATCGGTGCTGTTGGCAAGGACGCGGGCGTTCTGAAGACGTGCCGCGATCGTCGCCACTTCGCCCGTCTTGCCCGGCTGGATCGTGAAGCTTTCCGCCACCGCCTCGCCGTCATGCGCATCGAGCACGTCGAATGCCGGCTTGATCTTGTCGAGGCTCTGCCAGCGGCTTTCCTGCCAGTCGGCCGGCGCGGTCGAATAGACCCCGGCGGCGTACTTGCTCATGATCCCGCCGTTGGCGCCGACCAGGGCAAAGCTGCCCGGCGCGGCCCGGCAACGCTGCACGGCCTCGGCGATGCCATGCGCCGAATAGTTGTTCCCGGCCCCGCCGAAGAACGGCAGCCCCCCGGTCAAGGTCCAGCCGCGCGAATCATCGCGGTCCAGCCCAAAGGCATCGAGCAAGTTGAAAACGGGGATTGCAAAGCACGAATAAAGGTCGACCGCGCTTATGTTTTCCCAACTCTTGCCGGAAAGCTCAAGTGCAGTTGAGATTGCCGCAACCGCCGCCGGGCTCTGCTCCAGACTGGCGCGACTGAACATCGCAGGCTCGGCGCAATCGGCCACACCGTGGATATGGACCCAGCGTTCTTCCGGCACGCCCAGCCGCCGCGCTTCGGCCACTGAGGCCAGCACCACGGCCCCGCCCTGGTTGACCTGATCGCGCGCCACCACCAGCCGCCCATAGGGTTCGGCCACCAGCCGGTTGCGCTCGGTCAGCGTGGCGAGTTCCTCCGCGGTCCGCTCGGTCGGCGCTGCGCTGTGCGGATTGGCAGCGGCAACGCGGGTAAACGGTGCAAACAGCTTTCCGATCTCCAGCCGGTAATCGGCCAGACTCAGCCCCAGCCGCTCACGCCGGACGTTCTCGGCAATGGCATAGCCAGCGATCGGCGCGCCCACCCCGTGCTTGATCGCGGTGCGATCGACTACGCCTTCATAGCCGGGCCCGCGATCCTCAAGGCTGCCGCGCCGCCGCTCCGACCAGTCGCGTTTCTCGCCTCGTGCCAGCAGCGCGCGCATGGTCGAGATCGCCTCGGCCCCGACCACGGCTGCCATCCTGGATCGCCCAGCAGCGATTTCCGCCGCCAGCTCGCCAACCAGCCGCTGCGGTCCCTGCCCGCCAACGACTTCGAGGATCGCGCGCTCGGGATTGGCCCCGGCGCGGCGCGCGATCGATCGCGGGGTATTGTTGGAGTGGCCGAACGGCGCGGAATACCGGGTCGCCGAAATCTCGAACTGGCGGATCGCGGCAATCGTATCGAGCGCCGGGCCCAACTTGCGTTTGGCCCGCGCGTCGGCAAAGGCCGCCTTCAACGCCTCGCCGCCCAGGTCCATGTGGCTGAGCTCGCGGTAGCCCTCCTCGCCGACCCGCTCAGAATGCTGGCCAACGCCGATGATGACCGGAGTATTGGGATCCATCACAGCACCTGCCCGTCATCGACGGTAATGGTCGACCCGGTGATATGCGCCGAGGCATCTGACGCGAGCAGCAGCACCGGCGCGTCGAGCGCTTCGATTGGGCACATCCGCTTGCGGTGGAAAGCCGCGATCTGGGCCTTGCCACCCTCGCTATCGAACCATTCGCCGTCAATCTCGGTGCGGACATAGCCGGGCTGGACCGTGTTGACGTTGATCCCCTGGCGGACCCATTCGCGGGCGAACTGGCGGCCCAGGTGCGCCACCGCAGCCTTGGTCGCGGCATAGGCGCTGTCGCCTTGCCCGGTCATTTCTGCGGTGATCGAACCGATCAGTACCACCCGACCGCGGCCGTGCTGCTTGAAACCCGCGCCGATCATCCGCCGTGCCCCTTCGCGCGCGGTCAGATAGACCCCGGTGAAATTGGTGCCGATGACCTTGCCGACATCGTCCAACGGGAGATCGATTGAGCGACCGGCAATGGCGATCCCGGCATTGGCAACCACCGTATCGACAGTGCCCCATTTGGCCTCGGCCGTATCGTAGGCGGCGATGATCGAGGCTTCGTCAGTCACGTCCATGGCCACAGCCAGCGCGGCGTCCCCCAGCTCTTCGGCCAAAGCCGCAAGCCGCTCGACCCGCCGCGCCCCGATCACCACCCGCGCACCTTCGCGCACGAACAGCCGGGCGAAATGCTCGCCAAAGCCCGATGACGCACCCGTGATCAGTGCGATGCGTCCAGCCAGCGAAAGTTCCATGCCAGTCTCCCTTGCTGCTCCGTTTAACCGAGCGGTTAAGCTGCGCAAGTCTTTCGCTGGTTTCGTATGTAAGGCCTACGAAATTCTGACATCTTTGATCCCCGTCAAGGCAGGCCCGGCAGATCGCGTCGATGGTGACGGCAAGGAAGGGAACGGCGCAGCCGGAACCACGCAAATTTCAACGGTTCTCCCCACCTGGAGCGGTCAATCCTAGCGATGGCCGCTCATTTTTTTGGATCAGACGGCCGAGCTGAACCGGCGCAGCGAATCCTGGCGATAGGGATCGAACAGCGCGGCGATAGTGCGCGCATAGGGCAGGCCTGCGGGGGCAATCGACAGGGTGCTGCCTTGCATTCGGGCGAGACCGCGCTTTGCGAAGGGGGCGAGCCGGAGGGCAGCTTCGGCGGCCAGATCGGGATCGAGCTCTGCCCGGCCAAAACACAGCAAGGCCTCGATCACCGCGCCGCGGCGCTGATCATCGGCGCTGCGGCGGATCCCGTGGGTGGCGGGCAGCACGTCCTGCGACAGTAGCATGCGGTAGCGGCCGGCGTTCTTTTCGTTCTGGACCAGCAGATCGGGGAAGCAGCCGATCGCCGATGCGCCCATGCCGATCAGGCTCCGCGCCGGATCGTCGGTAAAGCCCTGGAAATTGCGTCGCAGCGTCCCGGCCTGCAGCGCCCGGGCCATCGGATCTTGGGGCCTGGCGAAGTGATCGAACCCGATCGGGACATAGCCGGCTGCAGTCAGCAGGCCGAGGCCGAACTCGGCCATGGCAAAGCGCTCTGCCTGACCGGGCAGCGCGCTGGCATCGATCCGGCGCTGGCGCGGCAGCATGTGCGGCACGTGGGCATAGCCGAACAGCGCGATTCGGTCGGCGCCCAGCTCGACCGTGCGCTGCAGGGTTGCCTCGAGCATGGCGAGCGACTGCCCCGGAAGGCCGTACATCAGATCGAAGTTGAGCGAGCTTATCCCGTTGCCGCGCAACAGATCCACCGCGCTCGCGATCTCGGCATCGGGCTGAATCCGCCCGATCGCGGCCTGCAATGCGGGATCGAAGGTCTGCACCCCAAGGCTAGCATGGGTCACCCCGACCACGCCGAGCACCTGCCCCCATTCGCGGGTCAGTGTGCGCGGATCGAGCTCGATCGACCAGACCGGGCGGTCAAGCGGCATGTGCAGGGTCAGGGCGTCAATCAAGCGGACGAAGTCGGTCGGGCTGATCGCATTGGGGCTGCCGCCGCCAAAGGCGATCCGGCGGACCCGGACTTCGCGATCCAGCCGCACGCCAGTGATCGCGATCTCGCGGTGCAAGGCGTCGAGGTAGCTCGCCAGCCGCTGGGTCTTGTTGGCCTTGCCGGTGTTGCAGCCGCAATACCAGCAGATCTGCTCGCAGAACGGGACGTGGAGATAGAGCGAAACCTCGCCGCGCGAGGTCTCCAGTGCTGCGGCATAGTCTGCTGCGCTCACCCCCGGACCGAATTCGGCGGCGGTGGGAAAGCTGGTGTAGCGCGGCACCGGCGTTTCAAGCAGATCGGGGTAATAGGTCCACATTGCAGTTCACATGCCGGATCGATGGGCGGGCTTCATTGCGCTGGCTCAATTTCGACTTGCAACGCGTTTGCGCTGGCCGCCGCTGTGGCACCCCTTGGCGCAGCACAGACCCTTGCTCGCGGGATCGTTCTTGCCCTGCCCCTCAAGCGGCATCTGCACGGTGTGGACCAGGCCATCCCCGGTGCAGATCTGCACCGCGATGGTCTGGCCGCCGCTCACCACCGTCAAGTTGAGCATGGCCGGGATCAAAGCGACAATCCCGAACTGTGCGCCAATCATCCCTGTGGCCCCTCTTCGTCATCATAGAGGATGCGGTTGGCAGCGCCGTCCAGATCCTCGAACTGTCCGCGCCGCAGCGCCCAGAAGAACGCGACCAGACCCAGCAGGCCCAGCCCCAGTGCGATCGGCAGCAGGAACAGCAGTCCGTTCATTTCGTCGCCCTCACCAGCCGCAGCGAATTGGCGACAACCACCAGCGAGCTGCCCGACATGGCCGCCGCCGCGATCATCGGGTTGACATATCCGGCGATCGCCAGCGGCACCGCCAGCACGTTGTAGCCGATCGCCAGCGCGAAGTTCTGCTTCACCACCCGCATCGTCCGCCGCGCCGCCAGCACACTGCGCGGCAGGGCGTTGAGCGAATCCCCCAGGAAAACCAGGTCCGCCGCCTGCCGCCCGACATCGCTGGCCGAACCCGGCGCGATCGAGGCATCGGCAGCGGCGAGCGCAGGGCCGTCGTTAAGCCCGTCGCCGACCATCAGCACCTTGCGGCCCTGCGCCTGCAGCGCGGAGATCGCGGCGCGCTTGGCCGCCGGATCGGCGGCAGCCTGACCGAACAGCCCGACTTCGCGCGCGACTTCGGCCACGGCGGCAGCATTGTCGCCCGACAGCAGCGATACTTCGAGGCCCATGGCCTTGAGCCGGGCCAACGCCGCCTGTGCATCGGGGCGCAGCCGATCGACCATCGGGATCCGCAAGTCGTCGCGGCCCTCGATCCGCAGCGTGGTCGACATGCCATCGGCAGCATCGCTGCGGCCGAGCGAGACCTTGCGGCCATTCCACAGGCCCGACAGGCCGATCCCGGCGGCTTCGGCCACGCCATCAACCCGCACCGCACGGTGACCGCGGGCCAGCAGCGCTGCCTCGATGCTGCGCGAGTGCGGGTGGCGGCTGTGCGAGGCCAGGCCCAGCGCCACGCTGGCGGCATCGCCGCCCAGCCGGTCAAGCACCGCCGGATCGGGCTCGGGCCGGCCCAGAGTCAGCGATCCGGTCTTGTCGAGCAGGACCCGGTCGATCGTCGCCAGCCGTTCGATCGCCGAGCCGTCCTTGACCATCACGCCTTCGCGCATCAGCGCGCCCGAGGCGACCACCTGGGCAACCGGCACCGCCAGCCCGAGCGCGCAGGGGCAAGTGATGATCAGCACCGCAATCGCGATCACGGTCGATTGGTAGATCCCCGCCCCGGCGATCATCCACCCGGCAAAGCTCAACGCGGCCAAGGTGTGGACCGCCGGCGCATAGAGCCGGCTGGCACGGTCGGCGATCCGGACATAGACCGAGCGCGGCTGCTCGGCCGCGTCCATCAGGCGGGCGATTTCGGCCAGCGAGGTATCGGGCCCTGCTGCAGTCACCCGCACATCGACCGGCGCATCGAGGTTGAGCGTTCCGGCGTGGACGGTCGCTCCAATCGTTGCCGCCACCGGTGCGCTTTCGCCGGTCAGCAGCGACTGGTCAAAGGCGCTTGACCCGCCGACAATCTCGCCATCGGCGGCCAGCCGCTCGCCCGCCGCGATCCGCATCACCATGCCTGGCGCGAGGTCCGCCGCGGCAACCCATTGCAGCGCGCCATCGGGCGAGACCACGCTCGCCCCCGGTGCGGCCTGGTTGAGCAGCGCATCGACCCCGGCCCGCGCCCGGTCGCGCATCATCGCGTCGAGCGTCCGCCCTGCCAGCAGGAACAGGATCAGCATCAGCACGCCGTCGAAATAGGCGTCATGCCCGCCGGTCAGCGTTTCATAGAAGCTCAGCGTGGTCGCCAGCACGATCCCGATCGAAATCGGCACATCCATGTTGGTTCGCGCGCGCTTCAGCACCGCCAGCGCCGATTTGAAGAACGGCGTGCCGGAATAGGCAATCGCCGGGATCCCGATCAGCGCCGAAATCCAGTGGAACAGGCTGCGGGTCGAGCCTTCGGCCCCGGACCAGACCGAGACCGACAGCAGCATCACGTTCATGCAGGCAAATGCCGCGACGCCGAGCGGGGCGAGCAGCGGCTTGACCGCCGATGGGGCCTTGCTCAGCTCATCGCTGCGCGGCTGGCTGGCAAAGCCGACTGCATCGAGCGCGGCGATCAGATCGGCAGCCTCAACCTGCGGAGCATGCTCGGCGCGGACCTGCTTGGCAGTCAGGTTGACCCGCGCCGAGCTGACCCCCGGAACCGCCGCCAGCGCCCGTTCGACCTTGGCCATGCACCCGGCGCAATGCATCCCGGGTACGACCAGCACAGTCGTTTCCGGTGCGGCTTCGGCCGGAATGGGAGAAAGCGCGTTCACCGCACGTCCTGTTCGGTCCGCCAATGGGTATCCCCGGCGGCAGCCTCGATCCGCAGCCGCCAGCGACCGGCGGGCAGCGGATCGCGCGAGACGAAGGCACCATCGCTCTGGCGCTCGAAGGTGAGGCGCTGATCGGGCTGGTGACCCAGCGGATGACGCGCGGTGGCGTTCAGGTCCAGCCCGGAAAGCGGCGCGCCGGTCAGCGTCACCGCGATCCGGTTATCCTTGCGGCGACTGGGGGTGGCGGTCCAGCCCAGGGCCTTTTCCTTCGCCGCCTCATCCAGCCAGGTGTTGAACTGCTGGCTGGCGACATAGGAATTTTCCACCACCACACCTCCAAAGGTAGAGGTTGCGGCGCGGGCCATGAACAGGTTGACGCCGATCACCACGGCGAAGAACGCCACGATGATCACGGAAAAGTGCCGGCCGGTGAACGGTCCGGTGGTGAAGGCCTTCATTCGCTTTCTCCCGTTTCGTCGTCGTTCCCGGGCGCATCGAAATGCACGGTGCTGTGATCGGCTTCGCCGTCACCGTCGAGCGCCTTGAGGTTGATGGTGAACTCCTGCCGCTCGGTCCCGTCGGGCGCCACAACGTAGAGCCGCAGCGGCTGAACCTGATCGGCCGGGACGGTCAGCGTCAGCGCCCGCGCCGCCTTGTCGCGCGGCATTTCGCTGGTCCAGAACTTGCCGCCGGGCAGACCGTCAAGACTGACCTGCATCTGCCGCGGGCGCGACTGCATGTTGAGCAGCTTGACCGTGTAGTCGTTGCGGATTTCCCCGCTCGACTGGACGGTATAGGGTGGGTTGCGGTCCTTCTGGACCTTGATGTCGATCCGGTCGCGCGTGCCCAGCGCAAACAGCAGGGCAAAGCCGATCGCCGCCCAGATCCCGGTGTAGATCAGCGTGCGGGTGTGGAACAGCGCCTTGCTGATCGGGCGCGGTTCGCCGCCCTTGCGCTCCGCCTCGCAGTCTTCCAGCGTAGCATAGTCGATTAGCCCACGCGGGCGGCCGATCGCGGCCATTACCTTGTCACATTCGTCGATGCACAAGGCGCAGGTGATGCAGCGAATGTCGGGCCCGTTTCGGATGTCATAGCCGGTCGGGCAGACATTGACGCAGCCGTTGCAATCGATGCAGTCGCCGATCTCGGGATCCTTGGCCGCCGCCTTGACCGAGCCGCGTTTTTCCCCGCGCCAGTCCTTGTAGGTGACGATCAGGCTCTTTTCATCGAGCATCGCGGTCTGGATCCGCGGCCAGGGGCACATGTAGACGCAGACCTGCTCGCGCATGAACCCGCCGAGCACGAAGGTGGTGGCGGTCAGCACCGCGACGGTCGCATAGGCCACCGGCGCGGCCTGGCCGGTCCAGAAATCGACCGTCAGGGTGGGCGCGTCGGCGAAGTACATGATCCATGCCCCGCCGGTCCAGAAGCTGATGAACAGGTAGATCGACCACTTGAGTCCGCGCTTGAACAGCTTGTGCGGCCCCCACGGTGCGGCATCGAGCCGCATCTGCGCGTTGCGATCGCCATCGACCAGCCGGTCGACATGCTGGAACAGGTCGGTCCAGACCGTCTGCGGGCAGGCATAGCCGCACCAGGCCCGGCCGACTGCGCTGGTAATCAGGAACAGGCCGATCCCGGCCATGATCAGCAGGCCGGCAACGAAGTAGAACTCCTGCGGCCAGATCTCGATCCCGAACATGAAGAAGCGGCGGTGAGCCAGATCGACCAGTACCGCCTGGTTCGGGGCATAGGGTCCGCGGTCCCAGCGGAGCCACGGGGTAATATAGTAGATCCCGAGGGTGAGGATCATCACCGCCCATTTGAAGCGGCGAAAGCGCCCGTCTACCGCTTTGGGGTAGACGGGCTCACGCTTCGCATAGAGGCTGGTGGGGATCTGGTCAGGGCTTTGCATTTCCGGTTCCACTCGCAGGCGCGGCAGGGGCACTCACAGTTTCTTCCCCGCCCCCCAGCGAGTAGACATAGGCTGCCAGCATCTTGATCGTCACGGCATCGAGCTTCTTGCTCCATGCCGGCATCACCCCGGCATGGGCCTTGTTGATCGATGCCGTAACCTGCTCGGGCTTGCCGCCATAGAGCCAGACCGCGTCGGTCAGGTTCGGCGCGCCGAATGCACGCAAGCCCTTCCCGTCGGTCCCGTGGCAGGCAACGCAGTTGGCGGCGAAGTTGGTTGCGCCGCGCTGGGCGGCAGCATCATTGGGATGCTTGCCCGACAGCGACAGGACATAGGCCGCAGTGTCGCTGACCTGCGCCGGGGTCAGTACCCCGTCCTTCCCGAAGCTCGGCATCAGGCTGGTCCGGGTGGCCGGATCGTCGGCGGCGCGGATGCCGTGTTCCAGCGTGGTGTGGATATCGGCAATCGTGCCGCCCCACAGCCAGTCATCGTCCTTGAGGTTCGGATAGCCGATTCCCCCGGCCGCGCCTGAGCCGTGGCACTGCACGCAGTTCTGCTTGAACGCCGCCGATCCGCCCGCAACCGCCAGCGGCATCAGCTTGTCGTCCTTGACCAGCGCTTCGAGCGAGACCGCCGCAATCGCATCGGTCGCCGCCTTGCGCTTGGCCGTGCCTTCGGCCATTTCCTCGGCCAGCTGGCCGCGGCTGGACCAGCCCCACAGCCCCTCGGTGCCCTTGTTGAGCAGCGGGATCGCGGGATAGACCATCACGTATCCGATCGAGAAGATGATCGTCAGATAGGTGGTCAGAACCCACCAGCGCGGCAGCGGGTTGTTGAGCTCTTCAATGCCGTCCCATTCGTGGCCGACAGTTTCGATGCCGGTGGGCTCGTCGATTTTCTTATTCGCCATTGTCGTCACCCCCAAGGCTGTCTTCGGCGAAGATCATGTTAGCGGCTGCTTCGTTGTCCTGCCGGGCACTGGGCCGAAACGGCCAGGCGGCCAGTCCGACGAAGGCGATGACCATCATCGCCAGCCCCCAGCTGTCGGCGAAGTGCCGCAACGTTTCATAGGTCGAATGCCCGGTCACCGGCCCTTCTCCTTGGCAAGGTCTTCCTGCGCCGCCGGCGCATTGACATCGACCAGGGTCCCCAGGACCTGGAGATAGGCGACCAGCGCATCCATCTCGGTCAGGCGATCGGGCTGCCCGTCAAAGTCCCGCACCTGGGCCTTCGGATAGCGCTCCTGCAGGTCGGCGCTGGCATTCAGCGGATCGGCCTGGCCCTTGAGATCGGCTTCGGCCTGCTTGAGGTCGGTCGCGGTATAGGGCACGCCGACCCGGTAGAGCGCGGTCAACCGGGCCGCCGGATCGCCGATCTTCAGTTCGCGTTCGGCCAGGAAGGCATATTGCGGCATGACCGATTCCGGCACCACCCCTTGCGGGTTCTTGAGGTGCTGGACGTGCCATTCGTCCGAATACTTCAGCCCGACCCGCGCCAGATCGGGTCCGGTGCGCTTCGAGCCCCACTGGAACGGATGGTCGTACATCGATTCCGCAGCAAGGCTGTAGTGGCCATAGCGTTCGACCTCGTCGCGGAACGGACGGATCATCTGGCTGTGGCAGACATAGCAGCCTTCGCGGACATAGATGTCGCGCCCGGCCTGCTCCAGCGGGGTATAGGGCCGCATCCCGTCAACCTTCTCGATCGTGTTGTCGATCCAGAACAACGGTGCGATTTCCACGATCCCCCCGACCGTGACCGCCGCGAAGGCGAGCACGCCGAGCAGGGCCACGTTCTTTTCCAGCTTCTTGTGCCGGGCCCAGGGTTCTTTCTTGGTTTCGGTTGTCATGTCGAAGTCCCCTTATTCGGCAGGCACGGCGACCAGCGGGCGGTCGGCTGCGGGGTCATAGGCGGGCTGGCGCAGCGGCTCTTCCTGGCGGAGGTTGCCGGCCACGGTCTGCCACACGTTCCAGGCCATGATCAGCGCGCCGGAGAGGTACAGGATCCCCCCGAAGGCGCGGGCCAAGTACATCGGGTGCAGTGCAGCCACGGTTTCGGCGAACGAGTTGACCAGATAATTGTCAGCACCGTATTCGCGCCACATCAGACCCTGGGTAACCCCGGCAACCCACATCGAAGCGGCGTAGAAAACGATGCCGATTGTAGCCAGCCAGAAGTGCCAGTTGATCATCCGCTGCGAATACATCCGTGTCCGGCCCCACAGGCGCGGCGCCAGGAAGTAGATCGCCGAGAAGGTGATCATCCCGTTCCACCCCAGCGCGCCGGAGTGGACGTGGCCGATCGTCCAGTCGGTATAGTGCGACAGGCTGTTGACCGACTTGATCGACATCATCGGGCCTTCGAAGGTGCTCATCCCGTAGAACGCGATGCTCATCACCATCATCCGGATGATTGGATCGGTGCGGACCTTGTCCCAGGCGCCGTTGAGCGTCATCAACCCGTTGATCATCCCGCCCCAGCTGGGCATCCACAGCATCACCGAGAACACCATGCCGAGCGTCTGCGCCCAGTCGGGCAGCGCGGTATAGTGCAGGTGGTGCGGACCGGCCCAGATGTAGAGGAAAATCAGCGCCCAGAAGTGCACGATCGACAGGCGATAGGAATAGACCGGACGTTCGGCCTGCTTGGGCACGAAGTAGTACATCATCGCCAGGAAGCCGGCGGTCAGGAAGAAGCCGACCGCATTGTGGCCGTACCACCACTGCACCAGCGCGCCCTGGACCCCGGCCCACAGCGGATAGCTGAGCGATCCGAACACCGAAACCGGCAGGTTCACGTTGTTGACCAGATGGAGCATGGCCACGGTCAGGATGAAGCTGAGGAAGAACCAGTTGGCCACATAGATGTGCGGCTCGGTCCGCTTGACGATCGTCCCGACGAAAACGACGAGGTAGGCGACCCAGACCAGGGTCAGCCACAGATCGACATACCATTCGGGCTCGGCATATTCCTTGCCCTGGGTCACACCCAGAACATAGCCAGTCGCGGCCAGCACGATGAACAGCTGATAGCCCCAGAAAACGAACCGGGCGAGCGCCGGGAAGGCAAGCCGCGCGCGGCAGGTACGCTGGACGATGTAGAAACTGGTCGCGATCAGCGCGGTGCCCCCGAAGGCGAAGATCACGGCCGAGGTATGGAGCGGGCGAAGCCGTCCGAAAGTCGTGTACTCAAACCCCAGGTTGAGCGCCGGGAACGACAGCTGCAGGGCGATCACCAGTCCGACCAGGAAGCCGACACAGCCCCAGAAGGTTGTCAGGATCACCCCGGCGCGGACCAGATCGTCGTCATAGCGCGATTGGTCGGTCGGCAGCTTTATTCCGGCTGCGGCGAGTTTGTAGTCGGTCTTGCGCAGGCTGATCACCAGCCCGGCAAGCGCCGCGAGTGCGAAAATCGCCATGTGCACCGCGAAGCCCGTATCGAGGGCATTTGCGAACATGAACACGGCGAAGAGAAGCGCTGCCAGCCACCAGCCAGCGCGGGCTACTAGAGATTCCATCGGCCCCTTCCCCTCAAGATGGGTTGATAAGGATTTGCATTACAGACATTGGTCCGCAGTCCCTTTCGCCGCCCCATTGCAATGCGGCATTGACCGGGATCAAATTGCGCAGGCCTGTGCAGAAATTCCCGGAAAACAGCCGAAAATTGCGCGGGATCAATGTTTGCACCTGCAACATGAGCGCAAAGGCACCACCGACGCCGCAATAACCCTGGGCTGCAAGGGGCAGCCGCTGCGGCGCGATGAGGGATAATATGAAGAAGCTGACGATCGCGGCGGCGCTTACGGCCGCCACCATGCTCGCCACTCCGGCTCAGGCCGGCGATGCCGAAGGCAAGCTGCAGGTCAAGGTTCTGGCCACCGGCGTGTTGCCGGACGGCAAGATCGACAAGATCAACCTCGCCGCTCCGGCGGTCGCCGCCGCGCTGGGCGCCACGCCCGATACCCAGGCGAACGACAACTGGGTGCCGACGCTGGCGGTCGAGTACTACGCCACCAAGAACATCTCGATCGAGACGATCTGCTGCTTTACCCAACACACCGTGACCGGGACCGGTTCGATCAACGGCGCCAACATCGCCAACCACGTGCTGATCCTGCCCGCCACCGTGACGCTGAAAGCGCATCTCGATGCCGGCGCGATCAAACCCTACGTCGGTGCGGGTCCCGCCGTGTTCTTCTACTTCGATGAAAAGCCGGGCACCGTGCCGCAGGCGCTGGGCGCAACCAGCCTGAAGATGGACAACAAGCTGGGCTTCGCGCTGCAGGCCGGGGTTGACGTTCCGGTCAACGATTCGGGCATGGGCATCAGCCTCGACGCGAAGAAGTACTTCATGAAGGCCACCACGCATTTCTATGCGGGGACCACCGAAGTGCTGTCGACCGACCACAAGCTCGACCCGTGGGTCGTTTCGGGCGGCGTCTACTTCCGGTTCTGAGGTAGCGAGGCGGGCTGGACCGGTTGGTTCAGCCCGCTTCTGCGGCCAGCGCCTCGCGGTTGAGGATCACCACTTCCCGCCGCGAGGGCAGGTCGATCACCCCTTCGGCCTTGAGCCGGGTGAACTGGCGGCTGACCGTCTCGATCGTCAGCCCCAGCACGTCGGCCACCTGTTGACGTGAGAACGGCAAGGCAAAGCGTTTCAGCGGTGTGTCAGGCGCATCATGGCATCCCGGCTGGACCAGCCGCTCCGACATTTCGAGCAGGAAGGTCGCCAGCTTCTCACTAGCCGACTTGCGGCCCAGCAGCAGCATCCAGCGCCGGGTCCGGTCAAGCTCTGCAAGCGTACGCTGCAAGAGCTTGTGCTCCAGCGCCGGGTGTTCGCGGGCAAAAGCATCGAAATCGCGGCGCGAGAAGACGCAGACTTTGGATTCGGTCAGGGCCGTAACGCCGTGTCCGGAGGTCGATCCGAACGGCCGGCCGATGAAATCGGAAGGATAGACCACCCCGACGATCTGCTCGCGCCCATCCTCGGTTCCGGTCGAAAGTTTGAGCACCCCATCGATGACATTGGCAACCAGGACTGAGTCCTCACCCTCCCACATCAGCGATTCGCCGGGCTCCAGCATTCGGCGGCGGCCGATATTGTTTAGCGCTTTCAGCTCCTCGCTATCGAGCGAGGCGCAGATCGCACGGTTGCGGACAACACAGGTATCGCAGGCGGACATAGCGCTCCATTGCGCCCCCGCCCGGCAAAGTTCAAGTCAGATGATCGCTGCCACCTCGGCCAGGGCCGCGCGCAGCCGCTCCAGCGCCTGGGCCTTGAGCTGGTGTACCCGGGGGATCGAAACGCCTAGTGTTTCCGCGATTTCCGAGAGGTTCAGCTCTTCCACGAAGTAAAGTTGCACAATCAATTGCAGCCGCTCGGGCAGCGCGCCGATCGCCGCGATCAGGCTTTCGCGCAATTCCGCGTCAGCCAGCATGGCAAAGGCATCGGGGCGGTCATCGGCATAGGCCGAATCGCTGTCCGAATAGGTCTCATCCAGCGATTCGACCCGCACCGGTTCGGCCGCCTGGCGCAGCGCCAGCAATTCGGCTTCGGACAAGCCGAGCGCCGCAGCCAGCTCGGACGCAGCCGGTTCGCGGCCCAGTTCAAGCCGCAGCGCCTCCTCCGCCTCGCGCAGTTGTCGTCGCCGCACGGCCCCGCCGCGCGATCCCGGGATAGCCCGGCGGACCAGATCGACCATCGCCCCGCGCACCCGCAGCTTGGCATAGGCGGCAAAGCCATCCTCGCCCGGCCCGGCATGGCGCTGTGCCGCTTCGGTCAGCGCGACCATCCCGGCCTGCATCAGATCTTCCAGTTCGATCCCCTGCCGCCCGCCGCCGTGGACGTGCCAGGCGAGGCGGCGGACCATCGGCACGAAGCGGCGGATCCGCTCGGCATTGTCGCCGCGATAGGCGGCGGTCAGGCTCTTGTGGTCTTGAATCATGCAAAGACACTCTCGGTTTCAGGGGTTTGCGTCGCGGGTGGCAGCGCGGGGGGCTGCGGCGCGGGGGCACCGATCACGGCCAGGACTTCGATTGGCTGGGCCGCCGGAAGCTCGGCAATCGAGATCACCAGCACCGAGGGCGCGCGCTGTTTGAGCAAGGCGGCCAGCGCCCGGCGCGCGCGCGGCTGAACCACCAGCGCGAGCGGAGCAGCCCCGGCGCCGCGTTCGGCTACCAGCGTCGCAACGTGCTCACCGATGGCGCGAGCCAGGTCAGGCTCGATCACCGGCTGGCCGGTGACCGGATCGCTCAGCCCCTGGACAATCGCCCCTTCAAGCTGGGCGTCGAGCGTCAGCACCGGCAGGCGATCCCCCGGCGCACAGATCCGCCCGACGATCATCCCGCCAAGTTCGCCGCGGACCAGCTCGACCAGCCGGTCATGCTCGTGGCTCTGCTGGACGGCCTGGCTCAGCGCCGAGAGGATCGGCAGCGGGTGCGCGATCGGCAGGCCATCTTCGAGCAGGCTGCGGAACAGCCGGGTCAGCGCAGCGAGGCTGAGCGGCTGCGGGGTCAGCGCCTCGACCAACGCGGCCGAATGTTCCTTCACCCCGTCGAGGATCGCTTTCATCTCGTCCGGGCCGAACAGCGCTTGCGGCCGTTCACCGAGCAGCTGGTTGAGCTGGGTCGCGACCACGGTCGAGGCGTCGACCGTCAGATAACCCTCGGCGATGGCAAGATCGCGCTGGGCCGGATCGATCCACAGCGCCGGGCAGCCGAAGCTGGGATCGAGCGTCTGCTCGCCGGCAATCCGGGCGCCGTCGCGCACCTCGCCGGCGTCGATCGCCAGCACCTTGTCGGCGCGCAGGTTGCCCCCGCCCAGCGGCACCCCGCCGAGCAGGATTCGGTAGTCGTTGGGCGCAAGGTCAAGACTGTCGCGGACCCGGAACTGCGGGACGACGAAGCCGAACAATTGGCTGAGTTGCTTGCGCACCCCCGTGATCCGCGCGACCAGCGGCGAACCGCGACGATCGTCGACCAGATGGACCAGGCCATAGCCGAGCTCGATCGTGACCAGGGTGTGGTCGGAAACATCCTCCAGCGCGATCCGGCCGGGATCGGGTGGCGGCGGTGCCTCGGCTGCCGGAGCAGGCCGCGCGGCGCGCTTGCTCAGGCCATGCCATAGCCATGCGGCCAGCGCGGCGGCAGGCAGGAAGATCGTCTGCGGCATCGCCGGAATCACCCCGATCGCGGCCAGGATCACCGCCACCGGCAGCCAGGTGCCGGGGCTGGCCAGCTGTCCACCGATCTGTCCGGCAAGATCGCGGTTATCGGATACGCGGGTGACGATCACCGCCGCCGCGATCGACAGCAGCAAGGACGGCACCTGCGCGACCAGCGCGTCGCCGACCGCAAGCGTGATATAGACCTGCGCCGCCTCACCCGCGCTCAGCCCGTGGCTGACCATGCCGAGCACGAAGCCGGCGATGATATTGACCCCCAGGATCAACAGCGCGGCGATCGCATCGCCCTTCACGAACTTGCTGGCACCGTCCATCGAGCCATAGAAATCGGCCTCGGTCGCGACCTCGCGGCGGCGGGCCTTGGCTTCGTCACCGGTGAGGAGGCCAGCGGCAAGATCGGCGTCGATCGCCATCTGCTTGCCTGGCAGGGCATCAAGGGTGAAGCGCGCCGAAACCTCGGAAACCCGGCCCGCACCCTTGGTCACCACCACCATGTTGATGATCATCAGGATCATGAACACGAACAGCCCGACCGCGAAGTTGCCGCCGACCAGGAATGCGCCGAAGGCCTCGATCACGTGGCCGGCCGCCGCCCCGCCCTCGTGGCCATTGACCAGCACCACGCGGGTCGAGGCGACGTTGAGCGCCAGCCGCAGCAACGTGGCGAACAGCAGGACCGAGGGGAACGACGAGAAATCGAGCGGCTTCTCCGCGTTCATCGCCGCCATCAGGATCGCCACCGACAGCGCAATATTGAGCACGAAGAACACATCGAGCAGCAGCGCCGGGGTCGGCACCACCATCAGCGCAATCAGCGTCAGAATCCCGGCCGGCAGCGCAAAGGCGCTGATCGGGAAGCGCGAAAGCAGCCCGCTCACAGCCCGAACGCCCGCAATTTGCCATAGGCGGCGCGGACATTGGGCGGAGCCGAAGATGCGCTACCGCCGAAGGTTGCGGCGAGGGTGTCGGCCATTGAGGGGCGGGGGGAAGCTATCTCCCCCTCCCTTTCAGGGGAGGGGGTCGGGGGGTGGGGCATGTTGGCCCAACCAAGCGCCGGCTCTGCAGACAGGCCCCACCCCAACCCCTCCCCTGAAGGGGAGGGGCTTTCGGTGCCCATCGCCCGCGCCATCTTGCCGCGCATCAGGCCCATCACCTCACCCAGCGAACGCGGTGCGCCGCCGGGGTTGAAGAAGATTCCGCGATTGGCTTCGGCGGCCTCGGGAAACAGCGCGGCTGCGCTTTGTCCGGGATTGGCGGCCAGCGATGAGAGGAACCGCCCTGCCCCGTCGGCCCCCAGGAAATGGGCGAGATAGAGCTCGGCAGCATCCGGCTCACGCCCCAGAACGCCGGTCAACGCCGCGCGGTTATCGCCAGCCAGTTCGCCCGCCATCAACGCGGCGGCGGCGGGATCGAACCGCATCGCCAGGATCTCGCGCCGCATGGCCGGATCGCGGACCTTGCCATTCTGGATCGCCGCAGCGGCCCAGCCATAGCCGTGGTCCGCGCCGTGGCGGTCAAGCGTGTCGAGCCAGGTGCCCTTGGTGAACTGATACAGCCCCGCCGCGCTGGACGTGCCGGCGCGGGCATTGGGGTTGAGGCTGGATTCGAGCCTGGCCTGGCCGAGCAGGTAATCGAAATCGATCCCGGTCGCCTGCGATGCCCGCGCGATCGCTGCGCGCACGTCGGGGCGCTGCGGCGATGTGGCCGGGCCGATGGGTGTGGGATCGCTCAAGCCTTGCTCCCGATGCGGATTGCATTCAGGAGGCTTTCAGCAAGCCCCGTGCCAAATCAGGCGCGGGTCCCCGCATAGGCATAGGGCGAGGCCCCTACCCCGCCCGCGCGGTAGAGCGACGGACTGCCGGTCAGGGCATCAAGCCGGGCCGAGACATTGGCCGCGATCAGGTTGCGAACCTGGCGGTTTACCTCGTTTATGCGCCGCGCAGCATCAAGCAGGCCGCGGCATTCCTCGTCCATCGCAGAGCCATCGGCGAACGGCCCGCAGGCATCGAGCGTGCCGCACAGCGCAACCTTCTCGTTCGCGCAGCCCATGATCGCATCGAGATCGAGCCCGGCAAGCGCCAGCCGCTCGGCCTGCAGCACGGCAATCATCTGCCGCAGGTTCTCGCGCATCAGGTCGGAGCCGCTCACTTGCCGGTCCTCAAGAGCAGTCCCGCCGCGATGATCGCATCGGCCACCTTGGCCGGGACAATCGGATAGGTCCCGTCCTCGATCGCCTTGCGGATCACCTGGACCCGTTCGGCATCGACCGGCGGCTGGCCTGGATCGAGCTCGCGACTGCGGACCACGGCGGAGTGTTCATTGGCAACCTGCGCGGCGCGGTCGTTGCCGACCGGCTTGCTCGGCAGCTTTTTCACGTCAACCGCGCCGACGGCGCGGGCCGCATGGGGTCCTTTCGGGCCGAATTCGATGGAAGGCATCTTGCCGCTCCTTGGTTGACTATCGAACCATAGGACGGCCGCCGCGCAGATCTTTTAAGGGCTGGCGGCAAGGCCCTGCCGGGTTACGGCAAATCGATGCCGACCAGCCCGGGGCGGATCACCCGCGCGCGCAGCACCGGGGCAGCGGCGCCAAGGCCCCGGACCTTGATCCATGCCCCCTGCGGGCCGCTCTCCAGCGCTTCGCCCGGTTGAGAGACGGCGAAGCCTTCGCTGGCGACCGTAATCGTCACGCTGTCTCCCTTGATAACGGTCGGTGAAGAGGCAGCCGCCTGGGTGGTCACCGCCAACGGCACGTAGAGCCGCCAACCGCCCGCAACCGGGCAGGATACCTCGACCGTATCGCGCCTTGCGCCGTACCAGCCGAGCGCCAGCGGCACCCGGCACGGATTGAGCCGCAGCCGCCGGTCGACCGGCATCGCCGCGCCGCCCGGCGCGCCCTGCGGCAGGCCGGTGAACTGCGCGATGGCACTGTCGATCGCATTGAGGTCGGCATGGGCGGACTGAGCCAGCGCAGGCGTGGCGGCCAGCGTTGCGACCAGAGCAAGGGTACGGATCATCGGGTAGTCTCCTTCGCCCCCACCTGCTGCAAGGGCTGTGCCAGCGCCTGGTCGTAAGTCAGCGCAGCGCTGATCCCAGTGGCTCCGGGTTCGATCAGCAACCGTGCCGGTCGGCCCGCTCCCGCCGCCAGTACCAGCGCTTCGTTCGCGGCATCGGGCGCAGCAAGGATTGTCAGACGCATGCGCGGA
The DNA here is from genome assembly GCF_002440635.1 of Novosphingobium sp. UBA6272. Classification (GTDB taxonomy): domain Bacteria; phylum Pseudomonadota; class Alphaproteobacteria; order Sphingomonadales; family Sphingomonadaceae; genus Novosphingobium. The sequence goes on from NZ_DJUW01000014.1 coordinate 35,945, forward strand.
TCTGGCCCGGAGCTCGCCAGCCAGTCCTTGAGCCGAGGCGCACCCGGAGCCTGCCGCCACAGCGCCACCGGATCGCCCAGTGCGGGCAGGACCACGGGTTGAGATGGCGCGGCGGGCGCGGAAGCCGGGGCCTCGTTCACCGCCGCCGCCATTACCATGAACAGGATCAGCGACAGGTCGGCCAGCACCGTCTGCCAGCCGCTGCCGGTGCGCGCGATCATGATGCCTCGGCTTGGAGGCTGCGGTGCAGATCGCGCTGCATCCTGCGCGGCGGGCAGGCATCGGAAAGCTGGTCGGCCAGCCAGTCAATCAGGTTCTGCCGAGCGCGCTCCTCAGCCAGCGCCTTGCGCTCGACCAACCGCGCCAGCGGGGCGAGCAGCAGGTTGGCGGCGAGCAGGCCGTACAATGTGGTCAGCACCGCCATCGAGATCGCGCCGCCGACCGCGCCCTGGGCAAGGCCGTCGCGGGGCAACTGGCTGAGCGAAACCAGCGTCCCGGCCAGCCCGAAAACCGGAGCCAGCTCGGCCGCCTGAGCCAGCGTCCGCACCGCGCGGGTGCTCTCGCCCAGTCGCCGCGCCTTGTGCCGCTCGTGCGCGGTCAACAGCGCTTCGACCGAGCGGCCGCCGATCAATGCCTCGGTCGCCTCGTCGAATTCGCTGTCATTGTAGCGGTGCGGCACCGCGCGCAGCAGCCCGTCCTTGCGGATCTCCTGCACCTGCTGGGCCAGTTCCGCCCGCGCCGCATCGGCGTCGAAGCGCCTCCCGCCGAGCTGCGCCAGCTTGACCAGCGTGTGACGGCAATCGCCCAGCCCCGAACGCAGCACGGTCGCGACCAAGGTTCCGCCAAAGACGATTGCAGCCGACGGGCCATCCACCAAGGACATCAGGTTCATCGCGCGGGAAACTCCTTCAGGGCGAAGGACGACCGGCGGGCAGCTTTTTCAGCCACTGGCCGAACTTTGCCGCCGACCGGCAGGAACTTGCCGGATGTGCGTGCATGAACCCGCGCATTTCCGCCAATAAGGCAATTGGCACGGTGCTTGCGGAATGGACGGCCTATCCACGCGAAGGAGTAGCCCGATGGGCAGCACCCTGTTCGGAATTCATGGCCAAGCCCTGCAACTGCGCTCGCAGCGGCTCGGGCTGATCACCAGCAACATCGCCAATGCCGGCACCCCCGGCTACAAGGCGCGCGATATCGATTTCGGCGCGGCGCTCAAGGCCAGCCAGCAGGGCGCAGACATCGACAAGGCCGCCAGCGCCGCCACCCGCTACCGGATTCCGGTGATGCCGGCGATGGACGGCAACACCGTGGAGATGGCGACCGAGCAGGTCGCCTTCGCCGAAACCGCCACCGGCTATCAGGCCACCCTCACTTTCATCCGCGGCCGGGTCGAAACCCTCACCCGCGCGCTCAAGGGCGAATGACGGTGGGCGAGATGACCCTGTTCGGCGTGGCCCAGCGGGCGATGTCATCACAGCTGGTGCGGATGAACGCCGCCGCTTCGAACCTGGCCAATGCCGGTTCGGTGACCGGTACCGAAAGCGAAGCCTATCGCCCCATCCGCCCGGTCTTCGCCGAGCAATACGATGCCGCCACCGGGCTTTCCACCGTCGGGGTCAGCAGCGTGGTCCGCTCCACCGCCGCCCCGGTCAAGCAGTACAACCCCCAGCATCCGCTGGCCGACAGCGAGGGCAACGTCTGGACCGCGCCGGTCGATGAAAGCGCCGAGATGGTCGAGATGCTCGACGCCTCGCGCCAGTACCAGAACCTGGTCGAGGCGCTCTCCACCGCCAAGCAACTGATGCTCGAAACCCTGAGAATGAAGTGATTTTGGGAGGATGAAATGACCGTAGGAGCCATCACCAACACCACCGGCACCAATGCCGGAACCGCCGTCCGCCAGACGCTGGGCCAATCCGACTTCATCCGGCTGATGACCACCCAGATGAAGATGCAGGACCCGACCGATCCGGTCGATAACAAGGAGATGATCGCGCAGATGGCGCAGTTCTCCACCCTGTCCGGGATCGAGAACGTCAATTCGACGCTGCAGGGCATTTCCGCCCGGCTCGATGCGATCCTGTCCGCCCAGGCCGCCGCAGATCCCACCATTAGCCCCGTCGCTTAAGGAGAAGACCCCATGTCGTTCTACACCTCGCTCAATGGCCTCAAGAACGCGCAGACCGAGCTGTCGGTCATCGCCAACAATCTGGCCAATGCCGAAACCGCCGGCTTCAAGAAAAGCCGGATCAACTTTTCCGACATCGTTTCCAGCGCCGCCTCGACCAACCCCAAGCTGGTCAAGGGGATCGGCTCAACCGTCCAGTCGATCGACCAGAACTTCTCGCTCGGCCCGATCCAGCAGACCGGCGCCGCGCTCGATCTGGCGATCGACGGCGAAGGCTTCTTCACCAAGGTCAGCCCGATCACCGGCAAGACCTTCTACACCCGCAATGGCAACTTCGACATCGACGGGGCCGGGTTCATTACCGACACCGTCGGCAACCGCATGCAGATCCTGCCGGTCGATGCCGCCGGCAATGTCACCGCCTTCACCCCGCAGGACGCAATCGCCCCGCTGACCAACGGTGCGGGCAGCGAATTCGTCGGCGTGACGGTCAAGACCGACGGGTCGGTAGTGGCCTCCTATGCCGATGGCTCGGTCACCTCGATCGGCAAGGTCGCGCTGGCTGCCTTCGTCGCGCCGACCGGACTGCTGCAAGTTGGCAACCAGGACTGGCAAGCGACCGGGATTTCCGGCGCGGCGACCTATAACCAGGCCGGGGCCGGCCGTTTCGGCAACATTCTCTCGGGCAGCCTTGAGCAGTCCAACGTCGATATTGCCGAGGAAATGGTCGGGCTGATTACCGCCCAGCGCTATTTCCAGGCCAACGCCAAGGCGATCGATACCGCCACCCAGCTGTCGCAGACCATCGTCAACCTGCGCACGTAACGCCCCAACCCGCTCAGGCTGAGCTTGTCGAAGCCCCCGCGTTCGGACGCAAGGGCCTTCGACAGGCTCAGGCTGAGCGGACCATGGGGCAAGGAGTCAAGACCATGGACCGCCTGATCTGGACCGCCGTCACCGGCATGAACGCGTCGATGGACCGGCAGCGGATGATCGCCAGCAACATGGCCAATTCGCAAACGGTCGGCTTTCGCGCCGAAGTCATGGCCCAGACCCCGATGACGTTGGTCGGGCCGAGCCTGCAGGCCCGGTCGATGACCAGCGCCACGGTGTTCGGCGCGCAGATGGAACAGGGGGCCTTTACCCCGACCGGCCGTGCGCTCGACATCGCGATCCAGGGCGAAGCATTGATGGCGGTTCAGGCCCCGGACGGCGACGAAGCCTATACCCGGCGCGGCGATCTCTCAGTCTCGCCCACTGGACTGCTCACCAATGGCGAGGGCTTTGCTGTGATCGGCGAAAGCGGCCCGATCTCGCTTGCTCCCGGTTCGATGGTCAGCATCGGAGCTGACGGCGCGGTGCTGGTCAGCGACCCCGCCGCGCCCGATCAGCCGCCCCAGCAGGTCGACAGGATCAAGCTCGCCTCGTGGCGCGGCAGCCGGATCGAAAAGGGTCTCGACGGCCTGTTCCGGGTGAAGGACGGCGGCGCGCTGCCGGCAGATGCCGAAGCCCGCGTGGTCCCCGCCACGCTCGAGCAATCGAACGTAAAACCCAGCGAAGTGCTGGTCGAGATGGTCGAGGCCCAGCGCCTGTTCGAAATGCGCACCCAGCTGATCGCCACGGCCAAGTCGGTCGATGAAGGCGGCGCCAGCCTGCTGCGGATGTCGTGACCTTCAAAGGAGTATTCTGATGCCCACTTCCGCCCTGCACGTCGCTCGTACCGGCCTTGAAGCGCAAGACGCGCGGATGCGTGTGATTGCCAACAATCTCGCCAATATCGGCACCACCGGATACAAGCGCGACCGCGCCAATTTCGCGACCCTGGCCTATCAGGACAGCCGCGTGGCCGGGCAGCAAAGCTCCAACGAAACCCAATATGCCACCGGACTCAATCTCGGCACCGGGGTCTCGGTCCAGTCGACCACCTCGATCATCACGCAGGGGACGCTCAGCGTTACCGGCAATGGTTTTGACATGGCGCTCGACGGGCCCGGCTTCTTCCAGGTCCAGCTACCCGGTGGCAAGCTCGCCTACACCCGCGCGGGCAATTTCAGCCGCTCAGCCGAAGGCGCGCTCGTCACCGCGCAAGGTTATCCAGTCCAGCCCGCGATCTCGATCCCGGAGGATGCATCGGGGATCACGGTCGGCAACGATGGCACCGTTTCGGTCACCACTGCGGGAAGCGCCGCGCCGACCGAGATCGGGCAACTGACCGTGGCAGCATTCGCCAACCCGGCCGGATTGCAGGCGCTGGGCGACAACTTCCTTGCCGAGACTGCTGCCAGCGGCCCGGCCCAAGTCGGCGCGGCCGGTGACGGCACGCGCGGCGCGATCCGCCAGGGCATGCTCGAGGCCTCGAACGTCAACGTGGTCGAGGAACTGGTCGACATGATCGAGTGCCAGCGCGCCTACGAAATCAACTCCAAGATGATCAGCGCCGTCGACGAGATGCTGCGCAACGCCAACCAGACACTGTGAGGACCCTGATGAAACGGATCGCGCCGCTGCTCGCGCTCGCCTTTGCGCTCCCGGCCTGCGCCGGACCCAAGCCCGCGCCGGGTTTCGAAGCCGCCCTGCCCCCGCCGCCTGCTGCGCCCAAACAGGCCGATGGCTCGATCTTCAACGCTGGCGATGGCTATGCCGCGCTCTATCAGGGCCACCGCGCCGGCAAGGTCGGCGATCCGGTGACGATTGTGCTGGTCGAAAAGATCACCACCAGCAAGGCGGCCGGATCGAAAAGCCAGAAGTCGGGCGGGTTCGGGGTCACCCCACCTGCCACCGGCCCGCTCAGCTTCATCAAGCCCGACAGCCTTAAGATGAGCGGCGAAACGTCGTTCAAGGGGGATGGAAACGCCTCGCAATCGAGCACGCTTGCGGGGGAGGTTTCGGTCACCATCGTCGAAGTGCGGGGCAACGGCACCGCGCTGGTTCGCGGGGAAAAGCGTCTGATGCTGAGCCAGGGCCAGGAATGGGTGCAGGTTTCCGGGATTGTCCGGCTGTCCGACATCGATCCCGACAACCGCGTCGCCTCGACCCGGGTCGCCGATGCGCGGATCGAATATGCCGGCAACGGCCCGGTCAGCCGCGCCAGCCGGGAAGGCTGGCTGTCGAAGTTCTTCAACATGATCAGCCCGTTCTGATGGCCATACTTTCGATCCCGCAGGCGATCGTCCGCCTTCTCCCCTCCCGCAAGCGGGTGGGAAAATTGTGGGCAGCCGCGCTTTGCGCGCTGGTACTAGCTACCCCCGCCCAGGCGGAACGGATCCGTGATCTGGGCGCGTTCCAGGGCGTGCGGACCAACCAGCTGACCGGCTACGGCGTGGTCGTTGGCCTGTCGGGCACCGGCGACGACAGCCTCGAATATCTTACGCAAGCCATGCACGGGGTCTCGGGCCGGGTCGGGGTACAACTGCCGCCCGGGGTCAATCCGGCGCTCAAGAACGCCGCCGCGGTGATGATCACCGCCGAGCTGCCCGCCTTTGCCAAGCCGGGCCAACGGATCGACGTGACGGTCTCTGCAATCGGCAAGGCCAAGAGCCTGCGCGGCGGATCGCTGATCATGACCCCGCTCTATGGCGCCGATGGCCAGGTCTATGCTATCGCGCAGGGCAACCTCGCGGTGGGCGGGCTCGGCGTATCGGGCGCTGACGGATCCAAGCTGACGGTCAATGTCCCCACTGTGGGCCGGATCGCCGACGGTGCCAGCGTCGAACGCGCCGTAGCGACCGGCTACGATGCCGGCGAAAACCTGCGCTGGAACCTCTACCAGTCGGATTTCCTGACCGCGACCCGGGTCCGCGACGCGGTCAACAAGCGCTGGCCCGCCAGCGCCACGATCGTCGACGGGGTGACCCTGTCGCTGCGCCTGCCAGCCGAGCCCGATGCCCGCGCCAGCCAGATGGCGGCGATCGAGATGATCGAGGTGACCCCGGCCGAGTCTTCCGCGCGGGTCGTGATCAACTCGCGCACCGGCACGGTCGTGATCAACTCGGCGGTGCGGCTCTATCCGGCAGCGATAAGCCACGGCAAGCTGACCGTGCGGGTCGATGAAAGCCCCAAGGTGGTCCAACCCGCGCCGTTCAGCCGCGGCGAGACCGCGGTGCAGCAGGATTCGGCGCTGGACATCGATCAGCAGGGCGACCGCGTGGTTCATTTCAAGCCGGGCGCTTCGCTGGCCAAGCTGGTCGACGCGCTCAACCTGCTGGGCGTGAGCCCGCCCGATCTGGTCGCGATCCTCGAGGCGCTCAAGCAGGCCGGGGCGCTCAAGGCCGAGATGGTGGTGATATGAACCCGGTCTCCGCCCCGCTGCTCGCCACGGGCAGCCTGACCGCCAGCCATGGCAGCGACCGCGAAAAGCTCGCCGCTGCGGCCAAGCAGTTCGAGGCGATCTTCCTGCGCCAGATGCTGGCAGCCGCGCGCAAGGCCGATTTCGGCGGTGAGAAGCTGTTTGGCGGCCAGGGGCTCGATACTTTCCGGACCATGCAGGACGAACACTTCGCCGATCTCGCCTCAAACACGGGTGCCTTCGGGTTGGCGGCGATGATCGAGCGCCAATTGGCGACGCAGATTTCTCCCTCACCGCCGGTACGCGAAGGATAGTCCGCGATGTCCACCGACCTCCTCCATATCGCCTCCTCCGGGGTCCGCGCCGCCCGCGTGGCGCTGGATGTGACCGCGCAAAACATCGCCAATGCGGGAACGCAGGGCTATGTCCGCCGCTCGGTCCAATTGAGCGAGCTGGCTTCGGCAGGCGGCTTCAACCGGATCGGCGACCTCTCGTTTTCTGGCGTCCGGGTCGTCGGGATGAGCCGCGCGGTCGACAGCTTCCGCCAGGCCGAAGTCCGCCGCACCGGGGCCGATGCAGCCCGCGCCGGGGCCGAACTGGGGGCCTACCAGAACGTCGAAGCCGCGCTTGAGCAATCGGGGCTGTTCTCGGCGATGACCGGGTTCGAAACCGCACTGCAGCAGCTGACCACCGACACCACCGACCCGGCCCTGCGCGCCGCCGCGCTGGAAGCCGCGCGGACTCTGACCCGCACCTTCCATCTCGCCAGTGCGTCGCTGGAAACGGCTGCGGAATCGCTCCAGTTTTCCGCCGCCGACGGGGTCGAGCAAGTAAACCGGCTGGCGGGTGAGCTGGGCCGGGTCAACCTCCAGCTGGCCCGATCGACCCCCGGCACTGCCGACCATGTGATGCTGCTCGATTCTCGCGACAGCCTGCTCGGGCAGATCTCGGGCTATGCCGATATTGCCACCAGCCTGGCCCCCGATCAGACGGTCCAGGTCCGGATCGGTGGGAGCAGCGGGCCGGTGCTGGTCAGCGGCGGAGCCACCGACAGCCTCACTATGGCCACCGCTGCCGATGGCACGATTTCGTTCGCAACCAGTGCCGGAGCAATCACCCTCTCGGCCGGATCACTGGCCGGACAGGGGCAGGGCCTGGTGATGGTCCGCGATAGTCTCACCCAGCTCGATGGCATCGCCGCCAGCTTGATCGCCGCCGCCAACACCGCGCAGACCGCCAACACCGCGCTCGACGGCACCCCCGGTCAACCGCTGTTCGGCGGAACCAGCGCGGCGAACATTGTGCTGGGTCTCAATACCGGCGCCGAACTGGCGACGGCCCCCGCCGGCGCGCTGGCCGGCAGCCGCGATCCTGCCGGGCTTACTGCACTGCGCTCTGCGCTGCGCGGAAATGACATCTCCGGCCAGATCGACGCACTGCTGTTTCAGGTCTCCAGCGCCACCCAGGGCCGCCAGATCACCTCCGAGGCGCTCGACGCTATCGCCGGTTCGGCCCGGCTTGCACTCGATGCCCAGGCCGGGGTCAACCTCGATGAGGAGGCGGTCAACCTGGTCCGGTTCCAGCAGGCATTCCAGGCCAGCAGCAAGGCTATCCAGGTCGCGTCCGACCTGTTCGATACCCTGCTGGCGATCCGTTAGCGCGCAAAGGACCAAGCCGATGCCCACAGTCAGCACCCAGGCCTTCTACGACCGCTTCAACCTCGACATGAGCGGCCTGCGCCGCCGCGCCGATGCCTTGCAGGCGTCAATCGGCAGCGGGCAGCGACTGGGCCGCTCGTCCGACGATCCGGTTGCCGCCTCCCGCCTGCGCATGCTGGGCAGCAAGGATGCCAGCGCCGCAATCGACCTGACGATCGCAGCCCGTGCCAGTGCCGACCTGATGCTGACCGACAGCACGCTGCAAAGCTTTGCGGATTCGGTGATCCGGGTGAAGGAACTGGCGACCCAGGCCGCCAACGGCATGCTGACCGCACAGCAGCGCGCCGGGATCGCGACCGAGCTGGAGCAGATTTCCAGCGAGCTGGTCCGCCTCGCCAACAGCCGCGACAGCGCCGGACACGCGCTGTTCGGCGGAGAGACTTCGGGCGATGCCTATGCGGTCGATGCCCTCGGCAATGTCAGCTATATTGGCACGGGCAGCGCCGGTGAACTCTCTTTGGGCGAAGGCCAGAAGGTGACCCGCGGGCTGACCGGGCCCGAATTCCTGAGCTTCACCGTCGGGGCCGTGCCAACCGATCTGTTCGCGGTGGTGAAGGATCTGGCCACAGCGCTGGTTTCCGGCAGCGATCCCGCGCAATCGGCGCGCGACGCCATGGACGCGCTCGATAGCGGGCTTGAAGCCGTTGCCACCCGCCAGACCGTGGTCGGCACCCGGCTCAACTGGATCGACCTCAATGTCGAGCGCCAGACCCAGATGGCCGAGCTGCGCAGCCAGGAAGAGGCCGACGTCGGCGGGACCGACCTCAGCCAGGCGGTGTCGCAGCTGCAGCAGACCATGACCATTCTCGAGGCCAGCCAGGCCAGTTTCGCCCGGCTCGCTTCGCTCAGCCTGTTTGAGATGCTGCGCTGATCCAGCGCAAGCACCGTTCTGAAGCATAGGGGGCCGCACAATGTACGCCGCGATCGGCATCGTCATCCTGATTATCATGGTCTTCGGCGGCTTCGCGCTGACCGGCGGCTCGCTCGGCCCGGTGCTCCACGCGATCCCGCACGAGATGCTGATCATCGGCGGGGCGGCGTTGGGCGCGCTGGTCACCGGCAACAACCTCCACGGGCTGAAGGGCCTGGGCGGCGGGTTCGTCAAGGTATTCAAGGGCCCGCGCCACACCAAGCAGGATCACATCGACGCGATCGTGCTGACCACCAAGCTGATGAAGCTGCTGCGCGCCGAAGGCCCGGTCGCGCTTGAAAGCCATGTGACCGAGCCGGAGAATTCCGCGATCTTCGCCGAATTCCCGCGCCTGCTGGCCAACAAGCCGCTGACCGACCTGATCTGTGACACCTTGACGTTGATCGTCGTTTCATCGGGCACGCTCGAAGTCCACGCGGTCGAGGAGGTGATGGACAATGCGATGAAGACTCATTTCCACGAGCTGCACGAGCCGCAGCACGCGATCACCGGCCTGGCCGACGCGCTGCCCGCGCTGGGGATCGTCGCGGCGGTGCTCGGCGTGGTCAAGACCATGGGCTCGATCGACAAGCCGCCGGCGATCCTGGGCGGGATGATCGGCTCGGCGCTGGTCGGGACCTTCCTGGGGGTTCTGCTGGCCTATGGCATGGTCGCGCCGATGGCCGGGCGGCTCAAGCAGATCATCGAGGCCGACGAGCAGATCTTTCATGCGGTCAAACAAGTGGTGATCGCGAGCTTGCACGGCTGGCCGCAGCCGCTGGTGGTGGAAAGCGCACGCTCCGGCCTGGGCCACGATTTCCGCCCGGGGCTGAGCGAGTTGCTCGACGCGCTGCGGGGGCGGTGAGGGAAATGACTCTCGCAAAGGCGCAGAGGCGCCAAGGTGTCGCGCTTGCGGCAAAGCCGCCTTCCCTTCACAGGCTGCAAATTACTCGTCGTCAGACTAGAGGAGATTCGCCTGCGGCGCGGCGGCGCCTCTTTGCGCCTTTGCGCCTTTGCGTGAGAAATTCCTCCTTCTTCCGCGCATCGCTAGCCCTCTCAATTCCAAACAGGGTACCCGGCAATGGCTGCTGAAAAGCCCAAGCGCGGCAAGAACGAGCTGCCGACCCCGATCATCGTCAAGAAGGTCACCGTCGTCGCCGCCGGGCATCACGGCGGCGCGTGGAAGGTAGCCTATGCCGACTTTGTTACCGCGATGATGGCGTTCTTCCTGCTGCTGTGGCTGCTCGGCGCGACCACGGAGAAGCAGCGCAAGGGCATCGCCGACTATTTCACCCCAACCCTGGTCAAGCTGAAGCAGGAAAGCGCCGGATCAAACGGGATGCTGGGCGGATCATCGATCACCGATGCCGACAGCTATCCCAACCGCGCCGGGCAGACCGGCAACCGCGCGATGACCATCCCGCGCGACACCACTGGCGGCCCGAAGGAAGGCGGCGAGCGGATCAAGAAGGTCCAGGCGATGAAGGACCGGCTTGCGGCGAAGCTGGAATCCAACCCGCGCCTGGCTCGCCTCGCCAAGCAGGTGCGGATGGTCGATACCACTGAGGGAATCCGGATCGACCTGGTCGACGATGCTGATTTCTCGATGTTCCAGCTCGGCACTACGGTGCTGACCCCCGATGCCTCCGCGCTGCTCGAGGCGATTGCCGGAATGCTCAGCGGCGAACTCGGCGGAATCTCGATCCGCGGCCATACCGATGCCTTGCCGTGGAACGGCGGTGCGGGCGCGAACAACTGGTCGCTCTCGGCCGGCCGCGCCGAAGCGACCCGCCAGGCCCTGATCGGCCGCGGGATCGGCGAGAACCGCTTCCGCAAGATCGAAGGCGTGGCCGATCGCGAACCGCTGATCCAGGCCAACCCGCAGGACCCCCGGAACCGGCGGATATCTATTCTGCTGATGCGTTAGCGGGCTTCTCCCTTTCGCCAAGCGGCCAGATCGCGCGCCATCGACGATTGGCGAAAGCCCTGGCCGGCCAGCATGCGGCGGAAATCGGCCTTGTTGTCGAAGTGCTGCAACTGTCGGTGGTAATAGTTGATGTATTCCAGCAAAGCCAGAACCGCGCAGCCTGTCGCCACCCAGCGATCAGCCATTCCAAGCGCCAGGCCGGGCAGTATCCAGCTGGCCAGCATCGCCGCGCAGCCCAGCAAGGTCAGGATCAGGGCAGGCCATTGCGAGCGGGCCAGCAGCCGCATCAGGCCCGGCCATTCGTCCGCTTCCTGTTTCAACAACCTGACCTTGCCGCGCCAATAGAGCGCCCCGATTACCAGCAGTACGACCATCGCCGCCATCGGCAACAAACCTACCCAACTGACCTTGCCCTTGCTCAGCAGCAAGGCCACCAGCGGCAAGATCACCGCATTTCCTGCCTCCATCTTCCAATAGGGCTCCAGCCGCGCCAGCAGGTCACTGCGGGTCCGGTTGTCCGCTTTCATATCGAATTTCTTTGCCACCTGCTTAGTCGACCCAATCCCTACTCCGCGCCACCGCCTTGTTCCACTTGCCGTAAAGCGCGGCGCGGCGGTCTTCGGACATGGTCGGGGTCCAGCGCTTGTCCTCGCCCCAGTTGGCCGTGATGTCGGCCGGGCTGGCCCAATAGCCGACCGCCAGGCCCGCGGCATAGGCGGCGCCGAGCGCGGTGGTTTCGATCACCTTGGGGCGAACCACCGGCACGCCGAGCAGGTCCGACTGGAACTGCATCAGCAGTTCATTGACCACCATGCCGCCATCGCTGCGCAGTTCGGTGATCGCAACACCGCTGTCGGCGGTCATCGCATCAAGCACCTCGCGGACCTGGAACGCGGTCGCCTCGAGCACCGCGCGGGCGAGGTGGCCCTTGCTCGCAAACCGGGTCAGCCCGGCGATCACCCCCCGCGCGCTGGCATCCCAGTGCGGGGCATAGAGGCCCGAGAAGGCCGGCACGAAATAGACGTCGCCATTGTCCTCGACGCTGGCGGCCAGCGCCTCGATCTCGCTGGCGTTGGCGATCAGCCCCAGGTTATCGCGCAGCCACTGGACCAGCGCGCCCGAGATCGAGATTGAGCCTTCCAGCGCATAGACCGCCGGGGCCGGACCCAGCTTGTAGCCCAAGGTGGTCAGCAGTCCGGCACGCGAGTGGAAAGGCTGTTCGCCGGTGTTCATCAGCATGAAGCAGCCGGTGCCATAGGTGTTCTTGGCCTCACCAGGGGCCAGACAGGCCTGACCGAACAGCGCGGCCTGCTGATCGCCCAGGATCCCGGCCAGCGGCACCCCTTCGAGGACGGAATGGCACGCGCCATAAACTTCGCTCGATGAGAGGATTTGCGGCAGGCAGGCGCGCGGAATGCCGAACTGGGCGAGCAGGTCGTCATTCCAGTCAAGCGTTTCCAGATCCATCAGCTGGGTGCGTGAGGCATTGGTTACGTCGGTGACATGCCGCCCGGTCAGGTTCCAGGCGAGCCAGGTATCGATCGTGCCGAACAGCAATTGCCCGGCTTCGGCCCCGGCCCGTGCGCCGGGGACATTGTCGAGCAGCCAGCGCAGCTTGAGGCCCGAGAAATAGGTTGCCAGCGGCAGCCCGGTCTGGGCCCGGAAGCGGTCCTGCCCGCCCTGCCCCTCGAACTCGGTCACCAGCCGCTCGGTCCGGGTGTCCATCCAGACCAGGGCATTGTGCACCGGCTTGCCGCTGGCCTTGTCCCACAGCAGTGTGGTTTCGCGCTGGTTGGTGATTCCCACGGCGGCAAGATCGTGCGCGGCAAGATCGGCCTTGGCCAGCGCGGCGCCGATCACCTCGCGGGTATTGGTCCAGATTTCGATTGGATCATGCTCGACCCAGCCGGGCTGCGGCATGATCTGGGCGTGTTCCTTCTGCGCCACCGATACTATCCGCCCGCCCGCATCGAAGACGATGAAACGCGTGCTGGTGGTGCCCTGGTCGATCGCGCCGATATAGCCTGCCATGGTGTAGTCCGTCTCCCCTTTGCACCCGCTATGGCATGGCCGCCGGGCGCTTCACAATCCGCCTTTTTCGCAACCAGCGATAGCTTGCCAAGATCGACCGTTGCGGCAAGGATGGGGTAATGGATCGCAAGCGGAATTCTTGGAGCATGCGCGCTGCGCTCCCGCTCGCCGCGGCGCTGCTGGGCGTGTTCCCTGCCAGCGGCCTCTTCGCGCAAAGCCAGACGGATTCCCGCGCGGCGACCAAGGCCGGAACGGTCGCGCCGGTCGCGGTGACTCCGCCGCCGCGGATCGAGACAAGGCCGGCCGCGCCTGCGCCAGTCACGGTCGAATCCAAACCGGTAACGCCTGCTTCCAAACTCAAGCCCAATCTCAAGGTCCAGCTTTCCGCCGATGGGCAGACGATCTACCTGGTTGGCATGATCCTCGACGGATCGTTCCACCGCTTTGACGAGGTGCTGCGCGGTGCGCCCAAGGCGAGGCGGGTGCATCTGTCTTCGTCGGGCGGATACACGATCGAGGCCCGGCTGATCGCCGCCTTGGTGCGCAAGCGCAAGCTCGATACCTATGTTGAATACTATTGCGCTTCGGCCTGCACCCAGATCTTCGCCGCCGGGCGCGAGCGGGTGCTCGGCCCACATGGAGAACTCGGCTTTCATCAGGCGATCTCGATCGATCCCGCATCGGCGGTGAAGAGCCTGCGCCCGGTGACCGACCGCAAGCTGACCTCGACAACGGTGTTCGGGGTCAACGGTAACGATACCCTGCGACTCGCTTACGAACTGGCCGGAGTTGACCAGGCCTTCATCGACAAAGCGCTCAGCTATGGCCACGCAAACATGTGGCGGCCGGGAACCGAGGAGATGATCGCGGCGCGGATCGTCACCCGCCGCGCCGAACGCGCGGAGCTACCAGGTCCGCCCGGTGGCAGCGGCACGCGCGATGAGATTCGCGCAGGGCTGCTGCAGGATCCGCTGTGGCGCGCGGCACTGGCGCGGCTGCCCAAGACCACCGAGGCGGCGCTCGACGATGTCTGGCGCTCGGCCAACAGCGGCTACAATCTGACCCAGGCCAGAGAGAACGGACGTACCAAGCTGGTCGTCACCGGCACCCACGCCATGGCCCGCGCGCCCGACGCGCTGCTCGAACGCGCGTTGCTGCTCCATGCCGGGCTGGCCAAGACCCAGCGCGAACTGGGCTATCCCGCCTGCCGGCTGGAACCGGGCGACATGCCTGAAACCAGCGAGCCCGGCGATCTTGCCTTCATGCGCGACGAAGATGCGTTGCTGATCGACTTCCTGATGACCGAGGCATGGGTTCCGGCAATCGAGAAGTCTGAAGCGATGCGGATCTTCTCTCGTGAGGTGCTGCCCAAGATGACCTGGGCCTATCGATCGGGCTACAAGTCAGGCAAGCAGGCGGATTGCCGGATCGGCTTCATCACTTTCGAGACGATCGATGCCCTGCCCAAGAAAAAGCGGCTTACGGCTTACCGCGCTTTGCTTTCGATGCCGGGATGGGAGGACGCCGAATAGGCTGGCGACCGGTGCCACCGAAGGAATTGAAGCGGCGCTGCGATTCGGCCTTGAGCATCATCGTTTCGATGTAGAAACCGGCCAGGGCAAACTGCGCTTCATTGGCCTTGTCCCAGCCCTTGGCTTTCAACTGCTCTTTCAGCCGCGCCTGATCGGCCGCCGAAAGTCTGCTCTTGCCAGCCAGGGCTGGCAGGTTGTCGCGGTAGAATTCACCGAGCGGGCTGGCGGGAAAGCCGATCGCCTCCATCGCCTGCGCCAGCGCATCATGCATGATCGCGGTTAAAGCATAGTCGGTGGCAGAAAACGAACGACCGATCGACCAGTTATAACGGGCCAGACATTTCTGGTGCGCTTCCTCGATCAGCCGGTCGACCCCCTGCACATTCTTCGAAGTCTTACGGAAGGAGCCGCCATCGACAATCTCGCGGGCGATCAGCAGCAGTGAAATCTCGCGGTCTTCGTCAGACAGGGAATCATAGACGCAGCTGACCGAATTGGCGGGAAGCGCCTTGGCAACGGCCGGGGCCGTAGCGGTCACCGGCGCGGGCGCACCCTGCGCGAAGGCGGATCCGCTTGCCACTGCGGCAAGGCCTGACAAAACAAGGGAAAGGCTCCGCTGCACCATGGCGCCAATCTGCCCGCGGCCCCGCCGCTTGTCGAGGGGGCAGCGCAAGCAAAAGGGCCCGGCGATCCGAAGATCGCCGGGCCGCGCCTGGAAGGGGTCAGGCGTTGGGTAACTGCATTTAGCGCAGCAGCGACAGGACGTTCTGCTGGCTCTGGTTGGCCTGGGCGATCATCGCGGTCGAAGCCTGCGAGAGAATCTGGGCCTTGGCCATCGCGGTCGTTTCGGCCGAATAGTCGGCATCCTCGATCCGGCTGCGCGCGTCGGACAGGTTGGTGGCATTGCTGGTCAGGTTGTTGACCACCGATTCCAGCCGGTTCTGTCCGGCACCCAGCGAGGCTCGGGCGCTCGAGATCGAATCGAGTTCGGTGTCGAGCGTGCCGAGCAGGGTGTTGGCCGCCGCCGCGGTGGAGACGTCATAGGAACCTGCCGCGCCGCCGCTGGCCGCCAGCGTGGTCAGGTCAGCCATGGTCAGGTCGACCGTGTCCGCACCATTCGCGCCGGTCTGCACCGTGACAGTGGCGGTGGTGCCATCGAACATGGCAACGCCGTTGAACTTGCTGTTGGTGATGACCTGATCGATCTGCGCGGTAAGTTCATCGACTTCGGTCTGCATATAGGCGCGGTCAGTGGTGTCCTGGTAAGTGCCCGAGGCCGACTGGACCGCCAGTTCGCGGACCCGCTGAAGCATGTTGGTAACTTCGGTGAGCGACCCTTCGGCGGTCTGCGCCAGGGCGATCCCGTCGTTCGAGTTGCGAATCGCCTGGTTCATGCCGCGAACCTGAGCGGTCATGCTGGTGGCGATTGCCATGCCGGCGGCATCGTCCTTGGCGCTGTTGAGGCGCTTGCCGGTCGACAGGCGCTCCATCGCGCTGCCCAGCATCTTGTTGGCGGAATTCGAGGCATTGGCAGCGCGGATCGCGCTAATGTTGGTGTTGATAACAGCCATGTGTGACTCCCGTGGATAGTCCCGTGTCGCAAGCCGTCCGGACCATCCGGGGCGGCTGCCACAGGGAAGAGCGACGGGAACGGCGCAAAGTTAAGGGTGGGGGAGATTTGGTCTGGTGCACCAATCGCATCCGCGATTGGCTTGACCTGGCCGGCCCGCTCCCCCGGCCCAACCACCCCAAGGGTACCATGCAACGGGTGGTTGGGCCGGGGGAGCGGGCCGGCCAGGTCGGGAAAAGCCGGACGGCTTTTCCGCACCGCCGTCAGGCGGACAATTACGCACTTCCCCCTGCCCTTAAATTACCGAAGCTTTTGACGTTACACGCGCAGAACTGCCTCACGCAGCATGGTTAATGCGAAGGGGCAATTTGATGAGCGGACTGGCAGCAAGCGAGAATGTGGCACGGGCCAACGCGCCGCTTGTGCAACGGGCGGCGGCAATCCTGGGATCAGCCACCGGCAGCTCCAATGCCGTGTTGCGCGGCAAAGGTGATCCGGTTCCACCCGGCCCCGGCCCCAGCGTGCTGCTGGAACGCGGCGCCGCCAACCAGCTACGCCGCGAGGGCCAGCGCGGCCAATTCACGCTCAGCTACCGCGATCCGGTCGGCGATGCCCCACTGGCCGCGCTGCTCGCCGCGCTGACCCAGCCCGGCATGCCGATCGCCGCCGATCCCGAGACCCTTTCGATCCTCGCCCTGGCAGACCGGCTCGCCGCGAGCGAGATTCCGGTTCTGATCAATGGTCCCACCGGTACCGGCAAGGAAGTGCTGAGCCGCTTCATCCACGCCCGCTCCCCCCGCAAGGACAAGCCCTTCGTCGCGGTCAACTGCGCTGCCATGCCCGAGGCGATGCTCGAAGCGCTTTTGTTCGGCCACAAGAAGGGCGCCTTCACCGGGGCGAGCGAGGCAAACGAAGGCTTTTTCCGCGCTGCCGACGGCGGCACCCTGCTGCTCGATGAAATCGCCGAAATGCCGCTCTCGCTCCAGGCCAAGCTGCTGCGCGCACTGCAGGAAGGCGAAGTGGTGCCGATCGGCGCGACCCAGGCGATCAAGGTCGACGTGCGGGTGATCGCCTGCGCCAACCGCGACCTGCCGACCGAAGTCGCCGAAGGGCGGTTCCGCGCCGACCTGTTCTACCGCCTCAACGTCTTCCCGCTGGCGCTGCGTCCGCTGCGTGAACGGGTTGAGGATATTGCCCCGCTGGCCTTCGCGCTGGTCCTGCGCCACACCGCGCCGGGCAAGCCGATCCCATGGATTTCGGATGCGGCGCTGGCCATGCTCAAGCTGCACGGCTGGCCCGGCAATGTCCGCGAGCTGGAAAACGTGGTGCGCCGCGCGCTGCTGCTCGCCGATGGCGCGGGTGAGATCGGCGCGGGTCATATCGTGTTCGACCAACCAGCCCGGCTGGTTTCCGAACCCGCCGGCCAGATGGTCGAGCCTACCGCCTCGCGCCTGTCCAACATCGTCCAGATCAGCGAAGCCAAGGCGATCATGCAGACGCTCGATGCCTGTGGCGGCAGCCGGATCGAAGCGGCCCGCGCGCTCGGCATTTCCGAACGCACGCTGCGCTACCGCCTCGCCGCTTTCCGTGAGGCCGGCCTTGCCGTCGCCGGAGCTCGGCGATGAGCGGGATCGGCGGCATTGGCGGCGGCGGCGGGATCCAGCAGATCCTGCAGATGCGCCAGCAGATCCTCGATCGCAACGCCCTGCTCAAGGACGTGCACAGCGCCGCGCAGGCGTCGGGCAGCGTCGAGGAAACCACGGCCAGCCCGGCGGGCACCTTCACCGATGCGCTCAAATCCGCGCTCGACGGCGTGACCGCAACCCAGCGCAACGCCGAAGGCCTTTCGGCGGCTTACGAGCGCGGCGATGTGACCGATATCGCAAAGGTCATGCTGGCGCGCCAGGAGGCCGGGATCGCCTTCGAAGCGACCCTGCAGGTCCGCAACCGCCTGCTGTCTGCCTACCAGGACATCATGCGGATGGGAGTGTGATGAATGGCTGAGCTTGCTCCCTCCTCCACCGGCGCGCCCGCGGTGATCCCGCCCGGCAATCCGCTCGAACGGGTCCGTACCCTCGCCGCGCAGCCGGCGATGCGCCGCGTGCTGCCATGGTTCCTCGGCCTCGTCGCGATCGGCGGGGCGGGGCTTGCCTGGGCCGCGTTCTCCCCCGCCCCGCAGCGCGTGCTCTATGCCGAACTTGGCGATGCCGAGCGCGCCGGGGTAGTCTCCTCGCTCGACAAGGCCGGGATCGCCTACACGATCAATCCGGATACCGGCGCGCTGACCGTTGGCGAGGACGATCTTTACAAGGCCCGTATGCTGGTCGCCTCCGACGGGGCGCTGGCCGTGCCCGATCCCGCCGCCAGTCTCGACAACCTGCCGCTCGGTGCCAGCAGGACGCTGGAAGGGGAACGGCTGCGCGGCGCGCGGCAGGGCGAGCTGGAGATGACGATCAAGCAAATCGACGGGGTCGAAAGCGTTCGCGTCCATCTGGCCGAAGCCAGCAAATCCGTGTTTGTGCGCGACGATTCCCCGCCGACCGCCTCGGTGATGGTCCGCATGGCCAAAGGTCGCAAACTGGGCGAGGCGCAGGTCTCGGCGGTGGTCAACCTGGTCGCCGGATCGGTCCCCGGCCTTTCCCCCGATGCGGTGCGAGTGGTCGATCAGCACGGGCGGTTGCTGTCCGATCCCAGCGCCAAGGGCAATGACCGGATCGAACTGCAGGCGCGGCTGGAAGACAAGCTGCGCGCGCAGCTCGATCAACTGCTCACCCCGATGCTGGGCATGGGCAATTTCACCAGCGAGATTCAGGTCGAACTCGACATGGACGAGGTCACCCTGGCCCGCGAAAGCTATGACAAGGACGGCGTCGTCCGCAGCGAGACTTCGGCCCAGTCGCAGGCTGCAGGGGGCACGCCGCCGCAAGGCGCAGGCATTCCCGGCGCGCTGTCCAACACCCCGCCCCCGGTCACGCAGGCCACCCCGGGTCCGCCGCAGGGCGGCCCTCCGCAGGGGGCCACAGCCACAACCGCCCCGACCACCGGCGAAAGTTCGGCCTCGCGCACTTACGAACTGGGCAGGCAGGTCTCGGTCGCCAATTCGCAGCCGGGCAAGATCAAACGCGTATCGGTCGCGGTCGCGATCAGCCAGACCGCGATGAAGAAGGCCAAGCCTGGTGATCTGGAGCAGATCAAGGCACTGGTCTCTGCCGCGACCGGGGCCGATCCCGCGCGCGGCGATCAGGTTCAGGTCCTGGTCCGCCCGTTCGAACCCGTGGCCGAAGAAGCGCCGCCATTCTGGGAAGCGCCGTGGTTTGCGATGGTGGTGCGCTATGCGATGGCGCTGATCGCGGTGCTGCTGGTGCTGCTGATGGGCGTGCGCCCGCTGGTCCGCGCCCTGAAGCGCGAGCCGCGCGGTGAGGCGGATGTACCCGGCGGCGAAGCGCTGCCCCCGCCCGCAGCCCCCGCCACGGACGCCGCGATGCTCGGCAAGCAGGTCGGGCTGGCCCAGCGGATCGTCGAGGAAAAGCCCGAGGACGCGCTGCTGGCGCTGCGCCAGATGCTCGGCGCGCAGCCGGCTGAGGCCGCACGATGAGCGCCGCCGCCGAGATTGTCGGCCTTGGCGATGCCGAGCGCGCCGCAGTGATGATCATGCTGCTGGAGGAAGATCAGGCGGCCGAAATCCTGCGCCAGCTTGGCCCGGCTGAATTGCAGCTGCTGGGCGAGAAGATGTGCCTGCTCGGCGATATCGGACCGGACCAGATTGCCCAGGCGATCTCCGGCTTCGTCGGCCACACCGGGCAAAGCGGGATCAGCGCTCGTGGCCGCGCGGCTCAGGTCCGTAGCCTGATGACCCGCGCGGTCGGCGATGTGAAGGCCGACAGCCTGATGCAGCGGATCCTGCCCCTGGGCGAAGATAGCGGCCCGGCGATCGAACTGGCCCGCTGGCTTACCCCTGCGGCGCTGATTCCGCTGATCCGCGACGAACACCCGCAGGCGATCGCGGTGTTGCTGGTCCAGCTCGATCCCGAAGTCGCCGCGCAGGTGCTCCATGCCCTGCCCCCCGAAGTGCAACCGCAGGTGATGCACCGCGTCGCCACGCTCGGTCCGGTTTCGGGCGAGGCGGTCAGGATGCTCGAGGCGCTGCTGGAACAGCGGATCGCCGCGCGCCACGGCCGCGCCGCACTGGCGATGGGCGGTCCCAAGGAGGCTGCGGACATCATCAACAACGCCGGCAAGGCCGCCGAAAAGCGGATCATGCCCGAGCTGACCAAGCTCGACAAAGTGCTGGCCCGGACGATCGAGGCCGAGATGTTCAAGTTCGAACACCTCTTCGCGCTCGATCCCAAGGCGATGGGCACGCTGCTGCGCGAGGTTGAAAGCGAAGTCCTGATCGATGCACTGAAAGGCATTCGCGAGGACGAACGCGCGGTGTTCTTCGCCGCGATGTCGAGCCGCGCCGCCGACGGCGTGAAGGACGAGATCGCCGCGCGCGGCCGGCTCAAGGTCGCCGAAGTGCTGGAGGCCCAGAAGGCCGTGGTCGCGATCGCGCGGCGATTGGCCGGCGAAGGACTGATCCAGTTCGGGATCGGCGGGGGCGACGACGAATATGTCTAGCCTGCCCTTCGCCGAACTCGGCCGCTTTGTCGGATTCCAGAACGATCAGCGCTTTGACCCGGGGCCGGCCCCACAGCCCGCACCGGGCGATCCGCTGGCCCTGGCCTGGCAGGACGGCCACGCCGCCGGCCTGGCCGAGGCCCGCGCCGAAGCCCAGGCCCTCGCTGAAGCCGAGGCCGCAGCCCGCGCCCGGATCGAACTGAGCCTGGCCCGGCTCGATGACGAACTGGGTGAAGAATTGCGCCAGCGGCTGGTCGATACTGTCGCCGCGCTGTGCGAAGCGACCCTAGCACCGCTGGCGCTGGACCGCGCCGCATTGCTCCGCCGGGTCGAGATCGCCGCCGCAATGCTGGCCCGCGCCGATGACGACAAGGTCCTGCGCCTGCACCCGAAGGACCTCGCGCTGGTTGCCAAACATCTGCCACAAGATCTTGAAGTCGGCGAAGATCCCGCCCTGGAACGTGGTGCCCTGCGGATCGAGACACAGGCCGGCGGGGTTGAGGATGGCCCGGCCCACTGGCGCCGCGCGATCACCGAAGCCCTGGCGCAATGCTGACCCTGCTGCGCGATCTTGCCGAAGCGCGGATCGATCTCTCCCCCGGGCGCTACGGCCTACTGACCGCCTGCGATGGCGGGCTGCTCGAGGTGTCGGGCCTGGCCGCCCCGGTCGGCGCGCTGTGCCGGGTCGCGCATGGCGCGGCCGAGCCGCTGACCGCCGAGGTAATCGGCTTTCGCAACGGCCGGACCTTGATGATGCTGCTGGGCGATACCGTAATGCTGCGGCCCGGCGCGCGGGTGCGGCTCGAAGGGCGTCCGGGTATGCTCCCAGTGGGTGCTGCCTTCCTCGGCCGCGCGGTCGATGGTGAGGGCAAGCCAATCGACGGCGGCGGACCGGTCCATTCGCGCTTGGCCTGGCCCGCTGGCGGCGTCCGCACCGGTGCGCTCGATCGCAGTCCGGTGCGACAAACATTCGACACCGGCGTGCGCGCCCTCAATGCGCTTACCACCTTCGGGGTGGGCCAGCGGATCGGGATCATGGCCGGGTCCGGCGTGGGCAAGTCGGTCCTGCTCGACATGATCGCTACCGGGGCCGAAGCCGAGATCGTCGTGGTCGGCCTGATCGGCGAACGCGCCCGCGAAGTCTCTGATTTCGTCGAACGCCATATGACCGGTAGCAAACGCGAGCGTACCGTCGTCGTCGCGGTCCCCGCCGATCATGCCCCCAACCTGCGATTGCGCGGAGCTCTGCTGGCCACCAGCCTGGCCGAGCAGTTCCGCAGTCAGGGCCGCAAGGTACTGCTGATCATGGACAGCCTGACCCGCGTCGCCCACGCCGCGCGCGAGATCGCGCTGTTGTTGGGTGAGCCCGGTGCGGCGCGGGGCTATCCCCCGTCCGCCCTCGCCGCGATCACCAAGCTGGTCGAGCGGGCAGGCAATTCGGCCGCCAGCGGCGGATCGATCACCGGGCTCTACACCGTGCTCGCAGACGGCGACAACCAGGACGATCCGGTGGTCGATACGGCCCGCTCGATCCTCGACGGACATGTGGTGCTGAGCCGCGAACTGGCCCAGCGCGGGCAATATCCGGCCATCGACATCGCCGCTTCGTTGAGCCGGGTCATGGCCGACATCGTGCCAGAGGCCCACACCGAGCTGGCTCGTGAATTTCGCGCGTTGACAGCCAGTTATGAGGCAAACCGCGACCTGGTTCTGATGGGTGCCTACCGCGCCGGAGCCGATCCCCAGCTCGACCGCGCGATCGTGATGCATGCCGCCTTGACCCGGTTCCTGTGCCAGCCGGCGCGCAGCACCGTGGACCTTCCCGCCAGCGTGACCGCGCTGCAAGAGCTGCTCGGCCATGCGGGCTGAGGCGGCGCGGGTCCGGCGGCTGCAGCGCCTCGAGAAGGTACGTGCCCATGCCAAGCAGGCCGCCGCGCTGGAGGCTGCGCGAGCCGAAGTGACCCTGGCTCAACTTGAAGCACTGGCTGCGCGGACCGAGGCCATGGCCGCCGACTATCGCGGCCGCACCGGGCTGCGCGATGGGCTGGAATTGCGCCAGCTCGGCCAGTTCGTCGCTGGGCTTACGGGGATAAACAACACCACTCGTGGTGATGCCCTTCAGGCGCAACAGCTCGCCGATGCGAAGCAGCAGGAACTGGCCCTCGCCGAGCGCCGCCGCGTCGCGGTGGAAGACCGCGCCCGGCTCGGCGAACGGGCGCTGGCGCAGCGGCTCCAGACCCCGGTGCTCGGCAGTCGCCGGGCAGTTGGCACGGGCCTTGAATAGTGACGGGCAAGACCCGCGCGCAAGGAGCCTGCCCATGATCCAGTCTACCCCAGCAACCAGCTCACCGACGGGTGTCATGCCTGGAATTTCCACTGCAACCTCAGCCAGGGAAGGCGGAGAAAGCTCAGATTTCAGTGCCTTGCTCGAGATACATGCTAATCAGGGAGAAGAGGCTAGCGCTGACCCTGCCTTGCTCCCCGCCACTTCTGGCGCGGCAATTTCGCCCTCGTCTTTGCCGAACAGTCCGGCAACGGACGGCAAGATCTTGCCGCCCGGGTTGCCGGTTGCCGAAGCGGCAGATCCCGCTGACGAACCGCTCCCGGTTGCAGAAGTGCTCCCCCAATCGAAGCCCCGTACGGCCAAACCCGTCCCCGACCATCCGCACCCCGTGACGAAGCGGGCGAAGGGCGATCCTGTCCCTGTAAGCGAAGTCTTGCCGGTCAAGGATGGTGATCCCGTTCCGGTGTCCGATCCGATCGCCGTCAAGCCGGCCGAGGTTGTGCCCATTGCCGATGGCATACCGGCCAAGCCTGCTGACGTGGTTCCCATCGCCGAGGTCATTCCGGTCAAGTCGGCCGAAGTTCCACCTGTTGCCGATGTGCTGGCCGTCAAACCGGCCGAGGTGCTCCCGGTCGCCGACGACATCGCTGTGAAACCCAAGGACGATACTCCGCCAGAAGCGGCCTTCAAGGGTCAGGGTCCGATCCAGCGGACCTTGCCCGATCTGCCCGAACAGGCCAGCACGCGGGCACACGAACAGCTTGAACGGCGGCGAGCCCAGATCCCGGCGGCGCCGAGCATTGTCATTCCGGTGATGCGCGTTTTGGCAGTGACCAAACCGGCCGAGCAACCTGTCGTGCCCGCCCCCCTACCCGCCGAGGAAATTCGATTGGCGGTCTCGCTGCCCCGCGCGGCGACACTGCTCGCGCAGCGCGAAGAGACGAGGATCGGCGCTGCAATCGAGACAGACAGTTCTTCCAGCCCGTCATTGACCGGCCCAGGCTCGCTCCAGCCCGCCGCTGCCGCGCAGACAATCTCCTCCGCGCCCGTCACCCAGGTCCGTCAGCACGATTTCGCCGCGCTGATCGATCGCCTTTCCGCCGCGCGCGAGGCCATGGCCCCGCAAGCGGTATCGATCACCGTCGCGCATCAGGAATTCGGCCCGGTCCGGCTGCATTTCCGGCCGGAGGATGCCGGGCTGTCGGTCGCCATGACCAGCGCCGATCCCGATTTTGCCCGAGCCGCCGCGGCCCAGCCCGCCCCGGTCCTTCCGACTTCGGCGAGCGAACAGGCAGGTTCAGCCCTGCAGCAACGCGGTGAAGGTGCCCCGTCTCAGCAAGGCGGCTTCACCCAGTCGCGCGGCCAATCGTCCGAGCGGCGCGAACAGCATCACGGACAGCAACACCAGCCGCAGGGCCAGGCCGAGCGGCGCGGAGCGGGCCGCTCGGCCGCGCAACGCAGCGGCATCTTCGCCTGAAGCAGCGCAATCGAAGGGGAATTGAAACATGCATGACAAGGCCGAGGGCGATGGCGAGCCCAGGAAGAAGAAGGGCAAGGGGCTGATGGTCAAGCTGGTGCTTGGTCTGGTGCTGGTCGGAGCCGGTGGCGGCGGCACCTTCATGGCGGTCAAAGCCGGGATGCTGGGCGAACACGGCGAGGAAAAGCCCAAGGAAAAGGATCTGCCCAAGCTGCTCAAGAAGGGTGACGAGGATCCCTATGCAGTCAAAGCCGAGGGCAAAGAGGGCGAAGGTCCGGCCGAAGTCGAGGGCGAAGGCGGCAGCGAGTACAAGACCAGCTACTACAACTTTACCGACGACTTCACCTCCAACCTCAGGAACTCGACCGCGCTGGTCCAGATCAGCCTGGCCTGCTCGACTCGCCGCGACGGCCG
This sequence comes from Novosphingobium sp. UBA6272, assembly GCF_002440635.1. GTDB lineage: Bacteria > Pseudomonadota > Alphaproteobacteria > Sphingomonadales > Sphingomonadaceae > Novosphingobium. The sequence continues at coordinate 60,841 of NZ_DJUW01000014.1, forward strand.
GGTGCTGATGTGGCTCAAGAAGCATGAGCTGGCGATCCGCAGCGCGGTGCTGGTGGTGCTGGCCGACACGCCCGAGGAAGAGGTTCTGACTCCGGAGGGCAAGCAGCGGCTGGCCAAGCGCCTGACCGATGCCATCAACCAGGTGCTGACCGATACCGAAGGGTTCGGCGGGGTCGACAAGGTCTATTTCAAGAGTTTCCTCGTCCAGTGAACACGCAGCATTCCTTCGTCGCCGAACGCGCGGCGGCGCAGCATTGCGCCGAACTGCTGCGCGGCGGTCCCCCGCCGGCCGAGCTGCTGCCCGCGCTGGCGCGCAGTGGTGAGCGGATTGCCCGCGCGCTGGCTCCGGCGCTCGCCCCGCTGGTTGGGGCCGAGACGCTCGAGATCGAAGCCGGGCAGCCCGAGCAGTCAGACCTGGCCGACCTGATCGAAGCGATCGGTCCGCTGGCTGCAAACAGTCTGCTTGCCAGCGATACCGGGGGCCTGAGCCTGCTGACCTCGATCGACGGTGCCGGGGCACTGCGGCTGGTCGACCGTGCATTTGGCGGCCGCGGCGAGCTGTCGGGACCATTGCCGGACCGGTTTCCGCTTTCGGCCGAAATGCTGATCGCGCGGATCGAGGATGCGGTTGCCGCGGTGCTGGCCGAACAGCTTGGCCTGCCCGATCTTGGCGTGCTGCGCCGGGATTGCCGGATCGGCGATCTCGCTGCGTTTCCAGCCCAGGCCCGCCTGGCCGTGCTGCGGCTGACAATCGGCGAGGCCGGGCGAAAGCCCTGGAACCTGCTTGCGGCGCTGCCGCTGGAACATCTGCCCCGGCTGCTCGGCACCGGCGGGCTGGAGCGCGCCGCACCGCGCCGCACCGGCTCGGCCGATCCCGCCGCCGCACCCTTTGCCGAGATGCCGCTGCCGCTGACCGCCACCCTGGTCGACATGCGAGTGCCGCTTTCCGCACTCGTCGCGCTCGAACCCGGCATGGTGCTGCCGGTCGCTGTGGCGCGGGCTGTGCCGATCGCGATCGGCGGCGCGGTGCTGGCACGCGGCACGATCGGCTCCAATGACGACCGCGTCGCGGTCAAACTCACCCAGATCGCCTGAAGGGACCCCCAGCGATGACCATCCATACCCGCGGCTTCGACCTCCTTAGGGAAGTTGACGTCCGCCTATCGGTCGAACTCGGCCGCACCGACATGAAGCTGAAAGACGTGCTCGCATTGGGCGAAGACAGCGTGGTCATGCTCGACCGTCTGACCGACGAACTGCTCGACGTGATGGTCAACGGCAAGCTGATCGCGCGGGGTGAGATCATCGCGCAGGGCAATCGCTTTGGCCTGCGGATCGTCGAAATGGCCGGCACCACCGCCCCGGCAGAAGGAGCGGCCTGATGCTGTTCTACATTCTCAAGCTGATCGTGCTGCTGCCACTGATCGCTAGCCTCGCCTGGGGCAGCCTCAAGCTGGCGCAGAAGATGCAGGCCCGGATCGGCGGCGCGCAGGGTGGCAGCAAGGCGGTGCGGATCATCGAGACGACGATGCTTTCGCCCACGCTCAAGCTGGCGGTGATCGAGTTTCACGGGCGGGAGATACTTGTCTCGGCATCGCGCCAGGGGCTGACCCGGCTGGCCGAGGCTCCGGCGCGGGAGGTGCGGCCATGAATCGCTGGCTCCTCGCCCTGCCCGCCGTGCTGCTCCCCACCTTGGCGAGCGCGCAGACCGCAATCCCCGGCGCGCTGGACCGCGCCTTCGGGGCGACCGGTGGGACCGGCGGACAGGGCATGACCCTGTCGCTTCAGCTGCTGATCATGATGGGGCTGCTGACGCTGCTCCCCGGTCTGCTGCTGATGATGACCAGCTTCACCCGGATCCTGGTGGTGCTTTCGATCCTGCGTCAGGCGCTGGGGCTGCAACAAAGCCCTCCCAATCAGGTGCTGATCGGGCTCAGCCTGTTCCTCTCGCTGTTCATCATGGCCCCGACGCTGGAAAAGGTGAACGCTCAGGCGATCGCGCCCTACTCCGCCGGGACCATCAACGCTGAACAGGCGATTGCCGCAGGTGGCAAGGAATTCCACGCCTTCATGGTCCGCCAGACCCGCAAGCACGACCTGAAGATGTTCGCCGAAATGGCCAAGGCTCCGAAATTTGCGCGGTCGGAAGACATCCCGTTCTCGATTCTGCTGCCAGCCTTCGTCACCAGCGAGCTCAAGACCGCCTTCCAGATCGGGTTCATGCTGTTCCTGCCGTTTCTGGTGATCGATCTGGTGGTCGCCTCAGTGCTGATGAGCCTGGGGATGATGATGATGAGCCCGACGATCGTCAGTCTGCCCTTCAAGCTGCTGCTGTTCGTGCTGGTCGATGGCTGGGCGCTGCTGATGGGCAGTCTGGTGGCGAGCTTCGGGTAGCGCCATGGATGAAACCGCCGCCCTGCTCTCGCTGGTCGACCGGATGCTGTGGGTTACCGCGCTGGTTGCCGCGCCGGTGCTGCTGGCCAGCCTGGCGGTCGGCCTGATCGTCGGGATCATCCAGGCGGCGACTTCGGTCAACGAGCAGACCCTGACCTTTGTCCCCAAACTGGGCGTGATCGCGCTGGTGCTGGTCGTGCTGGGCGCCTCGATGTTCGCGCTGGTCGGCGAGTTCATGCAGGAAATCTTCGCCCAGATCGCGAGCCTGGGGCGGTGATCGCGCTCGATTTCGGGTTCGGCGCGGTCGAGGCCGAGCTGTGGAAACTGGTCTTCCTGATGACCCGGATCGGGGCCGCGCTGCTGGCCGCGCCGTTCTTTTCTGCCGCCGCCGTGCCGGTGCAATTGCGGGTGGCGATCACCGGGGCGATCGCGGTGCTGGTCTCGGCCTGGGTGCCGGTGAGCGTGCCACCCGCGCTGTTCTCGCTGGCCGGGCTGATGGCGGTGTTTGCCGAAGTGCTGGTCGGTCTCGCGCTCGGCTTCGTGCTGCAATTGTCGTTCGCCGCGCCGGTGCTGGCCGCCGAGCAGATCGGCGGGGCAATGGGGATGAGCATCGCCTCGAGCGCCGATCCGGTGAACGGCACCCACTCGCCGATCCTCGGCCAATACTTCACCGTAATGCTGACGCTGATCTTCCTCGGCCTCGGCGCGCACCTCACCTGGCTGCGGCTGGTGGTGGAGAGCTACACCGTGTTTCCGCCCGGCAATGCCTGGCTGGGGCCGGAGCAGCTTGAACGGATCGTAGGCTTCGCCGGAGAAATGTTCGTCGCTGCGGTCGCCATTGCCCTGCCCGTCACGCTGGTGCTGCTGCTGGTCCAGATCGCCAGCGGTGTGCTGAGCCGCTCGGCCCCGGCGCTCAACCTGTTCGCGCTGGGCTTGCCGGCGGGCATTCTCGCAGGCCTTGCTGCGCTGATCGCGGTCGCGCCGCTCTATGCCGATCAGTTCGCTACCTTGAGCGAGGAAGCAGTCCAGCAGGCCGGGGCCGTGTTACTGCGATGAGCGAGGAAAAGACCCTCGCCCCAACCGAAAAGCGCCGCCGCGAGGCCGCGCAAAAAGGCGATGTACTGCGCAGCCGCGAGGCCGCGACCGCCATCGCCGTGCTGATCGGCGCGGCCTGGCTGAAATTCGCCGGGCCTTGGCTCTATGAGCGCATGACCGGGGCCTTGCGCAGCGGCCTCGCCTGGGACCGCGCCGCACTGGAAGACTTCAATCCAGGCGCGGCGATGATCGACTTGCTGCTGGGCGTATTCCCGCCGCTGCTGACTCTGGCCCTTGCGGTGATGCTCGCCGTCAGCGCCAGCCAGCTTGGCTCGGCCGATGGCCGCTGGGTCGGCGGCAATGCCCTGCCCAAGGCTTCGCGGCTCGATCCGCTGGCCGGGCTCAAGCGGATGTTCGGCGCGCAGGGCTGGATCGAGGTGGGCAAGGGCATCCTCAAGGTCACGCTGCTCGGCGCGATCTGCTACGCCTGGGCCAAGGGCAGTCTGGCCGACCTGCTCGGCCTGGGCCGAGCGGCCTCGCTCGGCGGAGCGCTGCGCCAAAGCTGGGACGCGCTGACCGCGCTGTTGTTCGCGCTCGCCGCTGGGCTGGTGGTGATCGCGCTGATCGACTGGCCGATCCAGTGGCTGCGCCGGTTCCTGCGTCTGCGGATGAGCCAGCAGGAAATGCGCGACGAGCACAAGGAGGCCGAAGGCTCGCCCGAGCGCAAGGCTGCCCAGCGCCACCGCCAGCGGCAATATGCCAGCGGCGCAGTGGCCAAGGCGATGCGCGAGGCGCAATTCGTGCTGACCAACCCGACTCATTTCTCGGTGGCGATGGGCTATGATCCGGGCAAGGCCGGCGCGCCAATCGTGCTGGCCAAGGGACGCGGCGACAAGGCGCTGGCGATGCGCGATCTGGCCCGCGAACTGGGGGTGCCGCTGCTGGAAGTCCCTGCCCTCGCCCGCTCGGTCTATTTCACCACTCGCGAGAACCAGATGATCCGCGAGGAGCTCTACGCCGCAGTCGCCGCCGTGTTGGCCTATGTCTTTTCGCTGCGGCGCGGCGAAGCGCGGCTGCTGCCGCCGATCGAGGTGCCGCTGGCCCTGCGCTTCGACGCCGAGGGCCGCCCCGAGGAAAGCCCTTAATCGCGCGGCAAGCGGGTCGTTCTACCGACCATGCCGGGCAGCACCACCACCTCTGCAACCTCTTCGATCATCGCCACGCTGGGTGCGGGCAGCGGGATCGACTTCGCCGGGCTGGCGCAGAACCTGGCCGCAGCCAGCTTCGCCCCCCGCATCGACCGCAACACCGTGCGGGCCGAAACGGTTGAACGGCAGATTTCAGCGGCCTCGACGCTCAAGAGCTCGCTGCTGCAACTGTCGTCCTCGATCGGCGACCGGGTTCGCTCGGGCGATCTGTCCAGCCAGCCGCTGATCGGCAATGCATCGGTCGCCACGGTTTCGCGCGGGACGCTGAGCGGGCGCGGCTCCTATTCACTTGAGGTGACCCGGCTGGCCGCCAGCCAGGTCCTGTCCAGCCCCGCCTTTGCCTCGGCCGCCGCGCCGACCGGCTCGGGCACCCTCACCTTCACCTTCGGCACCGTTTCCGGTTCGAGCTTCGCTGCGGATCCTGGCCAGTCTCCGGCCACTGTCACCGTGCCCAGCGGCGCGAGCCTGGCCGATGTCGCAGCGGCGATCAACGCGGCCGGCATCGGCCTCAACGCCTATGTCGCCAGCGGCACCAGCGGCGCGCACCTGATGCTGAAGGGCAAGGAAGGCGCGGCGAACGGCTTTACGATCACGGCCAGCGAGACGCTGGGCGAAGAAGGCCTGGCCGCGCTGGCCTGGAACCCCGCGAGCGCCCCGGCCCAGCTGACCGCGACAGCAGTGGACGCCGCGTTCAAACTGGACGGCCTGGCGATGACTCGCGCCTCCAACACGGTTGCCGATCTCGTCCCCGGCCTCAACCTGATCCTGGCCGGGACCAACCCCGGCGCGCCGACCACGATCCGTTTCTCCGACCCCGGCGCTGCGGTCTCGACCTTCATGGCGGACCTGGTTTCGGCGCTCAACGAACTGGCGGGCGAGCTTAACACCCAGACCGATCCGCTCTCGGGCGATCTGGCCCGCGACGACGGCGCGCGGGCGATGCGGCGGGCCTTGTCGCAGCTGGCTGGCACGGTGGTCATGCCGGGGGCGGCAGGCGGCGAACCGGCGACGCTGGCCGACCTCGGCCTGGCCACCAACCGTGATGGCACTTTCCGGCTCGATACGGCGCGGCTGACTGCCACCCAGAAGGCCGCGCCAGAAGGCGTGGCGGCGATGTTCACCACAGGGCTGTTCGGGGTCTATGCCAGCTTCGACAAGCTCAGCCGCCGGCTGACTTCCGCAACCGACCCGGGGACGCTCGCTGGATCGCTCACCCGGCTCAATGCGCAGAAGAAGGCCCTGACCGAGGAGGCCGGCAAGCTGGCCGAAGCCCAGGAAAAGCTGCGCGCGCGGCTCGCTGTCCAGTTCTCCGGCACCGAAGGGCGGGTCACCCGCTCCAAATCCACCCTGTCGTTCCTGCAGAACCAGATCGACGCCTGGAACGCGAAGGCCAACTGACATGCACCTGCTCCGCTCCCCCCAGGAAGCCTACCGCAAGGTAGATTTCGACGCCCGCGTCGCCGGGGCCGATCCGGTGCAGCTGGTGCTGGTCTGCTATGAGCAGCTGGCCAGCGCGCTGGGCACCGCGATTCATGCCGATGCCCGCGGCGACAATGCTGCGAAGAGCGCCAGCCTGACGCGGGCACTATCCGCCTTGACGGCCTTGCAGATGGGACTCGATCACGATCGACCGGTTGCCGGGGCCCTGGCTGCGCTGTTTGAAGGCGCGCGCAGAACCGTACTCGATTCCGTGCTGCAATTTGATGCCACCGCGCTCGCTGCGCTGCGCAGCGATGTCTGCGACATCGCAGACGCCTTCCGCGCCAATGCTGTCGACGCGGGATAGCCTCCAAAATGGATATGTCGTCCGCGCCGCAGCTTGACCAAACATTGCCCGCTGGATGCGGGGAAACCCCTAACCAATGTTTCGAATCTGGACGCAAGTCGGCGCGCGGGCGGCATAACATCGGCCTAATTCCCTAGGCGGAAATCACTAGGGGGACCCCGATGGAAAGACGCCGCAGCCTTGCCCTGATCGACAGCAACTTTCGCCGCCGCGCCGCGATCAGCCATGCCCTGGCTGGCGGCGCAATCCATGTAGAACCGTTTGAAGACATATTCGAACTAACCATGCGCTGGCCGCGCGGCGGGGCGGTCCTGGTCGCTGACGAGGACTGCGCTGTCGAGGATCTGATCGCGCATATGACCGACCACGGAGAATGGCTGCCGCTGATCGCTTTCTCGGAAGGACCCGATACCGGAAAAGTGGTCCGCGCCGTGCTGGCCGGTGCACTCGATTACCTCGAATGGCCCTGCGACACCGCCCGGATCATCACCGCGATCGAACTGGCCGAAAGCGCTGCCGCCAGCATCGGCAGCCTGCGCCTGCGCGAGGCCCGGGCCCGCAGCCGTGTCCAGAAACTGACCCGGCGCGAGCGCGAGGTGCTGGAGGGCGTGGCCGGTGGGCTATCCAACCGGCTGATCGGCGAGCGGCTTCAGATCAGTCCGCGCACGGTCGAGATCCACCGCGCCAATATGCTGACCAAGATGGGCGCCCACCATACCAGCGAGGCGATCCGGATTGCGATCGAAGCCTCGCTGGTCGCCTGATCCGGTAAAGTGCTTAGGACTGACCACACCCCACCTTAGGCTGGCATCCCTAGATCTGGACCTGCGCCCGGCAACGGTCGCACGAACCTGGAAGGAAAGTCTTACCCTACCAATCGTCCCGATCCCAACTGCGCCCCGGCCACCGTTCCCGACCGGGGCGCTTTTTTTTTGGATTCAGGCTGGGGTGTACCGCCCTTCGAACACCACGCCTTCGACTTTAATGTCTTTTAGGCCCGCCGCGCCGGCCGCGTAAGGATCGCGATCAAGCACCGCGAAGTCGGCGCGTTTGCCCGGAGCCAGCGAGCCGACAATTGCATCCATCCCGATCACCTGCGCGGCCTCGATCGTGATCGCGCGCAAGGCCTTGTCGAGGCTGAGGCGCTCATCCGGGGCCTTGACCTTGCCTTCCACGGTGATCCGGTTGGCGGCTATCCAGGCCAGATAGAGCGGATCGACCGGAGCCATGTTGAAATCGCTGTGCAGGCCCAGCGGCACACCCTTGCGCTCGAGCGAGCCGAGCCGGTTGATTGCTTCGGCTCGGCCCGGCCCCAGGCCTTCGCGGCCATAGGCATCTCCAAGCACGCGGATGCAATTCGGCTGGGCTGAAACCATCAGGCCCATCGCCGCGATCCGGCGGTTCTGTGCCTCGGTCGAATAGCCAAGGTGCTCCAGCGTGACAGTCTGGCCTGCGCGCCGCGACAGCGCCGCCAGCCCGCTCAGCACCACATCAAGTCCTTCATCGCCGTTGACGTGGATATGGAATGAGAAGCCCGCCTCCCAATAGCGCAGCATCTGTCGGTGCAGCGGCGCAGGTTCTGTGATCCAGCGCCCTTCGTGGCCGTCGATATAGCCCGGCGCATTCATCCGCATATTGAGCGCGAAGAAGGCGCCGTCGGCGAGCAACTTCACCCGCCGGTCGAGCCGGACATGAGTGCCGGCAAAAGTGCTTGTAGCGTTGCCCAGCCAGGCGTCGAGATCGGGCACAGCATCAAGCTGCGACGCGAGCGGCATCAGCATCATCCGCGCAGGGATGCCCGGGCCTTCGAAACCGGCCCGGATCAGCCCGGCTTCGGTGCCAAAATCCGCGAAGATCCCGGTTCCCATGTCGGATGCAGTGGTCACCCCGCTTTGCCGCATCATGGCTTGCAGCATGCCGATTCCGCGCTGGACCTTGCCTGGTCCCATGAGCACCGGGCGCAGTTTGGCCAGGGCCGCGAGCAGGCCGGTTTCAGTAAACAGTCCGCGGGCATAGTCGCCATGCGAGGGATCGGCCCGTGCCGTCTTGAGCAAGGCGGCGAAATCGTCGGCGCCGGTTATCCCCCAGTCCTGCAACATCGCGGTCGAGACGATGATATCGTGAAAACTGCGCTGCCACACCAACACCTTGCGACCCGGTGCCATGGCATCGAGATCGGCTCGGCTGAGCGGGCCGTGGAACAGTTCGTGATAGCCCCAGGTGATGAACGGGTTGTCGCTCGATTTTGCGAGCGCCTGGGCCAGCCGGGCGCGATAGGCCGCCGGGGTCAGCGCGCCGGGTGAGGTGCCGCTGGGCAACTTCCAGTCGTCCGGGGCGATGAACGGCACGTTGAGCATGATCGCGGCCTGGATCGGATGCAGGTGCGGATCGAGCAGGCCGGGCAGCAGAACCTTGCCGGCAAAGCGGCGGTCGACTGTGACCTTGCGGCCGTTGGTCCACGGCTCAAGTTCGACCAGACTGTCGCCGAGCGCCAGGATCACGCCGTCTGCCACGGCGACAAAGCGGCAGGCCGGTCGGGCTGGCTCCATCGTCACGAACCGCCGGGCTTCGAAAACCGTCATTTCGGAATAGGGCCGGACTGTGGGCACACCAGCAGCAAGCGGCGCTGCCGAGATCAGCCCCAACGCTGTACGGCGCGGGATCGATCGGTCCATCTGACCCTCCCAGAAAAAAAGGGTCCCGGACATTGTCCGGGACCCCAGATTAAGCATCCCTCCCAGGAGTGCTTTGAACTTAGAACTTGATACCCGCGGTCAGGCCGTAACGGCGCGGCTCGAGGGTGAAGATGTTGGTGTAGTTACCCGAGGACTGGTCGGTCACGTAAAGACCGGTGATCGAGTCCTTGTCGAACAGGTTCTGCACCCACACGCGGGCAAACCACTTCTTGTCCGGCCCGTCGATCTGGAGCTGAGCGTTCACCTGGGTGTAGCTCGGGATCTCGTTGATCGCGCCGTTGAAGATGTTGCCATAGGACTTGCCGGTGTAGATGAAGTCCGCACGCGGGGTCACGGTCAGGTCACCAACGGGCACTTCGTACTGGATGCCGGCGGAGAACTTGTAGTCCGGTGCGCCGGGCAGCTTGTTGCCCTTGATATTGGTCGGAATACCCGAGGTGTAGACCGTCACGCCGCCGAGCGCCGCCGGGTCGAGACCCGCCGGGATGAAGGCACCGGCCGCACCCGCCGCCAGAGCTGCGCAAACGCTGAAGGCACCGGTCGAGTTGATCCCCGAACCCGACGGGAAGGCAGTGGTCGGCTGAAGGCCGGCCCCGGCATTGCCGGTCACCACACCCGCGTTGATCAGGTTGTTCACCCCGTTGACGAAGGCGTTGACCCCCGCAACGTTGCCGGTGTTGGATGCCACGGCACAGTTTGAAGAATTGGTGATGTCCTTGATGATCACCGCATCGGCCCGGCCCGCGCCAAAGTCACGCGGATTGGAAAGCAGCTTGTCCTGCGAAACTTCGGTGTGCAGGTAGCTGGCCCCGAAGTTCAGCGTCAGGCCATCGGCCGGACGCAGGATGGCTTCGGCTTCCAGGCCGTAGATCTCGGCGCCCACGTTGTCGTTGACCGAGGTACGGGCAACGATGCGCGAGAGCTGCAGATCCTTGTAATCATAGTAGAACGCAGTGACGTTCAGGATAATCTTGCCGTTGGCAAAGCTGTTCTTCGAACCAATTTCGAAGGCATTGACGAATTCCGGAGAAAACGTCGAAGGAACGTTGAATATCGAAGGAATGGGCGGGTTGATCCCGCCGGATTTATAACCCCGGGAATAGCTGAAGTAGAGAAGGTTATCGGGCGTGACATTCCAGTCGACGACGAACCTGCCAGTCATCTCGTTGAAAGTCACATTGCTTGAGGCAAACAGCTCGCAACCGGTGGAGTTGGCAGCGGTCAAAGTGCCCGATGCTGTCGTACCGGTAATGGTGCAGTTCGTCGAACTATCTGCGTCAAAAGGCTGCAGATAAGAAGATGTTGGCGCCCCAGTGACTGCAAAGCCGTAGATATACGGCGAATTAAACATGTCCGTCGAACCAAATGGCACAAGCGAATTAGCAAATGTGTTTCGCGCGGAGAACGCCTTCTTGTCATGATTGTAACGCAGCCCCGCCGTGATTTTAAGCGTATCGGTGAGTTTATAGTTCAGCTCACCGAACAAGCCGTAAGATTCGAGCCGGAAATCATCACTGTGATTACGGTAGAACGGCGAACCCAGGAAGCCGGGCGGTGGCGGTGTCGCGCCAATTCCGGCAAGCGGAGCCCGACCCAACGCATTGAAGGCACCGAGTATGCCGGCGGCATAGTCAAGACCGAAGGCATTTACGTAGTAGCTGCTTTCTTCCAAGTGGGCCTTGCCGTAAATGCCGCCCAGCAGGAAATTGAAAGGGCCATCCCACTTGGAAGAAATGATGGCCTCAGCCGTCCAGCTACTTTGATAGGCATTCGACCGGTCGAAATCCTGGGGGGTCATCGAACAGATGCGGTGCCCGCCATATGCCCCGGTATTCGTTTCCTCGGACAAGGACGTGCAAATGACGTTGCCCGGTCCATTGGGGATCAGAGCGTTCCGGACAGGCGCAAAATAGGAAACGGGCAGTCCAGGAATACCGGTGGTGCCTGCCGTGTTGAGCGCAGTCAGGCCAGGCAGATAATTTGCCCGATTCTGCACCGACAGGTTATAGTCCTGCCCCGCATCGACCGAGGTATCCTGCCAATTTCCCTGGACCCTGAGGCTCAACCCGCCACCAAGATCCTGTTCGATCGCTCCCTGAACGATCCATTCTTCTGCTAAATAATAGGGGGGGTAGTCGGTATTGACCGTTCTGGAATCGGCGGGATTGGCCGCGCCAGGCCACGAATAGACGTCGGCGCCATAGAGGCTGCCCAGCGCGAAGGCGGTCGGGATGCCCTGCATGGCAAAAAATTCACGCGAAGTGAGCACCGAAGCCAATGTCGTGTTCGCATTGGTCACCTGGAACTGATTTTTTCCGTTCAGGCAACCCAGCACACCGGTCGGGTCGCGTTGGCACATCTGCTTCTGGATGCGCAGGCGACTATCCTTTTCGTGGAAGTACTGGACGACGAGGTCGACCGTCGTGCCCGAACCCGGCTCAAGCCGGATCGAGCCGCGCATGCCCCACATATCGCGATCGTCAATCTGTGAATTGTCGAAGATGTTCTTGGTATAACCGTCGCGATTAAGATAGAATCCCGCCACGCGCACGGCTGCAATGTCACCGAGCGGCAGGTTAACCATGCCCTTGGCCTTGACGTGGTTGTAGTTGCCGTATTCCAGCTCGGCATTGGCGGAAACGCCGGTCAGGTTGGGACGGGCCGAACGGATGTTGATAACGCCCGAAGTCGCGTTGCGGCCGAACAGAGTGCCCTGCGGTCCGCGCAGAACTTCGATCTGCGCCAGATCATAGAACTCGCCTTCGAACAGGCGAGTGGCGAACAGCGGCGCGTCGTTCATGTGGATGGCGGTGGCCTGGTCGCAGGTCACGCCCACGCACAGGTCACCGATCCCGCGGATGGTGAAGCTGGAGCCGGTGAAGTTCGTCTTGGTGAACGTCACGTTGGGCAGGGACAGCTGAAGGTCAGACGTGTTCTTGATCTGCTGCTTTTCGAGCGCTTCGGTGTTGAAGGCGCTGACCGCGATCGGAACGTCCTGCAGGCGCTGGTTGTTGCGCTGTGCGGTAACGATGATTTCGGTACCGCTTTCTTCTTCTGCCGCTGCCGCATCCTGTGCATAGGCCGGAAACGCGATTGCCCCGGCGCAGACGCCGGCAAGCAGGGTCAACTTACCCCTCATTAGCCCACTCTCCTCATTGTGCCCGTCCCTTACCCGGGCGGTTGCGCATCCGAATAGAACACCGTCTGGCCTGCTTGACAACCCGTTTTAATCGATTGGTTAGATCAAGGGGCAAGCGTAACCCAAGCGCCACAGTCCCCCGGCGGGACAAAGCCCGCACTCAGCCTTGGATTTGCGCCGATCTGACCGTTGCCAAGCTTTGGAAAATAAGACATTCTCTGCCCAACAGGTGGGGTGCCATATGGAACAGGAGCCGGTCGCCGCTGCGGCGCCCCGTTACCGGGCGTTCGTGAGCTATTGCCACCGCGATGACCGGCTGGCCACATGGATTCACCGCAAGCTTGAGGCCAGCCGCCTGCCTGACGGGACCCGCCTGGTTCCGCTCTTTATCGATCGGGCGGAATTGGCAGCAGGGCCCGATCTTTCCGCCCAGGTCCGCGATGCCTTGACCGAATCGGCGGCTTTGCTGGTGATCGCCAGCCCCGCGGCAAAGGCCAGCCGCTGGGTCGGTCAGGAGATCGCGCTGTTCCGTCAGCTGCACCCTGATCGCCCGGTCCTCGCCGCCCTGATCGAAGGTGAGCCGGACGAAGCCTTTCCCGACGCCCTGCTGCAGCACCAAGGAACAGCGCTCGAGCCGCTCGCCGCCGATTTTCGCAAAGGCCAGGATGGCAAGCGACTCGGGCTGCTCAAGATCGTCGCGGGGCTAAGCGATCAGCCACTCGACCGTCTGGTGCAGCGCGATGCCCAGGCCCGCCAGCGCCGCGTGATGGCCGTCACGGCGGGCGCAGTATTCCTTAGCCTAATACTCGCCGGACTGCTGGTCCTGGCCCTGCGCGCCCGCGCAGAGGCTGAGCGCCAGAGGGCTGAGGCGGAAGGGCTGGTGGAGTTCATGCTGACCGATTTGAGGGACAAGCTGAAGGGCGTGGGCCGGCTCGATGTGATGGATGCGGTGAACCAGCGTGTGATGGAGCGGTATCAAAGCGATTTCGGCTATCGCTCGCTAGGTTCCGAAGAAATAATTCGGCGCGCGAGATTGCTACATGCAATGGCCGAAGATGACTATTCCAACACCGGACGCCCCAACGAATTGGGCAGCCGGATAGAGCAAGGATTGAAAAAATCCCGGCAAGCATGGCAAATGACAAATGCAATATTCGCAAGACAGCCTCAAAACCTGGATGCAATTTTCGCGCATTCTCAAAGCGAATTTTTTCTTGGATATGGTCATTACCTAAATCGGGTGAATGCACAACAGGCCAATTATCCAGAAACATACAAACACTTCAATAATTACCGTGGTCTTGTTAGAATGCTGGTTGATCTGCAGCCTGACAATGACAAGTGGCAAAAAGAGCTTGCATACGCCGATGGGACTCTTTGCTCGCTTATACTTGAAGATCACGGTGATTCCGGAAAGGCGTTAAAATTTTGCGGTTCGGCACGTGCGGCCATGGAAGCGCTTTACAAGAGAAAGCCCGACCTTTTTTCAGCGCTTGACTTTGCAAATCGGCTCTCGTGGGAAGCAGAAGCATTGTTCTCTAATGACCAGCCGGAAAGGGCGCTCGCTCTACGAAAGAGGCAGATTTCAATCGTTGCAGCACTCCAGAACTCATTTCCCGAGGATACCAGACCCTGGGAGGCGCGCATGCTTGCGGAGCTCAGCCTTGCGGATGATCTTGCCAAGCAAGGTCAATGGAAGGCTGCCGGACTCGCGGCCGGTGAATCGAGAGCCGCAGCCGACAGACTTCGTGGCAAAGACCCTGCCAACCGATATTGGCGGGTTTGGGAAAAGCAAATTGATGAAATCGAGATTCGTATTGCAAAAAGGGAGTTAGTCAGATGAGCAGTGTAAATGGATCTGTAACCTCGCAACCAAACTACCCTCCTAGCGGAAGCGAACTTCAGGGGAGCGGGATAGCGAGAGGTGAAATCGAGATCTCTGTCAGCCTCTCTGGGGGAGTTTTAAATTTTGGGATGAGGGACATTGTTGGCAACTTCATCCATTACTATCAGGGCGAACGATATGTTGCTGTTACACAGCGTTCGATCATCAAGATCAGGCTTAAATCTGGCACCAAGTGGCAATTTGACAAGGCCGCAGGGATTGTCGGCTTAAAGAAGCAAGACTCGGCACGATTCTATCATTTGAAATACGATCACAATTCCGATCCCTTGATGGAGATTGAGCTGCATGTCACTCCAACCGGGGTGCCGCAATGCAACGCGGGTGAAGATGAAAGGCATCCCTTCACTTTCTACGTCCTCGCCAAGCAGCGGCTAGGTGACGCGTACCCGCTAGCGATCGATCCAGACATAAAAAACCCGCCGCCTGTTGGAGGCCGAAAATGCAGAAAAGGTGCTCGAGTTCCAATTGTGCATACCTCCAAATGACCGCTATGCCGCAACGGGACATGTTAGGCACAACGCAGGAGTTCGATTTTGGTTAACCTGCCAACCGTCATCGCGATTGCAGCCTATTTGAAATTATGGATGTAATCATGAAGCGAAATTCAATCACCGTTGCTTGCACAGCTCTCGCAATGCTCGGTGTGGCACCTGCAAGCGCAAAATCCGTTTACGAAGGTTCTGCGGTGGGACCAACCATTGCCAGCGTCGAAGCCGCATTCACCCACGGCGGAATTCATCCAAATTGCTACGGCTGCGATTCACGACTGATCCGAATGCGGGCTGAATTGCGGCACACTTCGCAACACACGGCGGGCGAGGCAGACTCCCCAGAGAGTCCGTCAGCCCGTCACAGCCACTAGCATAGCCAAATCGACTCTATGACCCCCACCCTCCCCGCCATCACCGCACTGGCCCGCGCCGGAGCGGTGGAGCGTGGGTGGGAGCTGTTCGAGGCGGGTGGCCATGCTGCCCGCCTTGACGATCCGGTCGCGCTGGCGGTCAAGGGGCGCCTGCTCAAGGCCAGGGCGCGGCTGGTAGCGGGCCAGGCGCGGCAGGCGCTGATGGCTCAGGCGGCTGCGGCTTACGGTGCCGCGCATCGGCTGGCCCCGGCTCCCTATCTGGCGATCAACGCCGCGACGCTGCAACTGCTGGCCGGTGAGCCCGATCAGGCGATTGAGAGTGCCCGCGCTGTGCTCAACCTGCTCGACGCCCCCGGGGAGCCAACCGACACGCCCTATTTCCTCGCAGCAACCAGGGCCGAGGCCTTGCTGCTGCTCGGCCAGCGCGATGCAGCCGAACAGGCGCTGGCCGAAGCGGTGCGGCGCGATCCCGATGGCTGGGACGATCGCGCCGCGACTCTCGGTCAGATGCGTGAGATCGCCGTCGCACAACACGCCGATGCGGCCTGGCTGGATTCCTATGCCCCGCCAACCAGTCTTCATTTTGCCGGGCATATGGGAATTGCTGCGGGCGGCCCTGCCGAGGCGCGTCTGACCAAGGAATTGTCCGACCGACTGGCCGAACTGCGCCCCGGCTTTGCCTGGGGGGCGCTCGCCGCCGGGGCCGACCTGATCATTGCTGAAGGATTGCTGGCGGCAGGCTGCGAGGTTCACGCCGTCTTGCCCTGCCCCGCCGCCGAGTTCGAAGCGCAATCGGTTGCCCCGGCCGGGGCCGAATGGGCCGCCCGGTTTCGCGCGGTCTTGCCGCGCTGCGCCAGCCTGCGGGTGGCCTGCCCCTATTCCACCACGGTCCACGATCCGCTCGCCACAGCGCATGCGGGCGAGCTGGCGATTGGCGGCACCGTGCTCAACGCCGCGCGGCTGAGCGCAAAGGCAGCGCAACTGATTGTCACCGATCAGGATGGCGGCGGACGCAACACCGCGCGGCAGGCCGCCCTGTGGCGCGAAAGCCTTGGCAAACAGATGCGTCTGACGATCCCGCGCGACGCGGTGGTTGAATCCCTGTTTCCGCCAGAACAGGACCAAACGTCGCGGCGCCTGGTGCTGGTGGCGGCCATCGCAGTCGATGAACTGGCCAGCGATCCTCCGCCTTCGCCGCCAGAAATCGCGGCCATGGTTGCGCCGGTTGCGCAGGCACTCGACTTGCTGCCTCCGGGTTCGGTCCGGCCTGATGTCGGTCAATGGAACCTGGTCAGCGGAGATATCGAACTCGGCCTGGCCGCGCTGACCGCAATCGGCGATGCTTGCCGCATTGCCGGCACGCCCCCACCCGCGATCGGCGCGCATCTGGCGATTTCGACTGTGCTCCCCGATCCGGCCACCGGCACACTGATAGCCTATGGCTTGGCAGCTCAAACCGCCCGAAATCTGATGCTGCAGGCTCCCGCCGGGGTCGTGCTCGTCAGTGATCCCCTGGCCGTGTCACTGGCCGCCCGGTCGATCGGCACTTTTGCGACCGAGCTATACCTGCCTGATGAAACCGAACTTGGTGGATCGGCGCACCTGCTGCGCAAGGTTCAATAGACCAATTCTTCCAGCCGGTGCGGAGCAACGATCTGCAGCCCGCCTTCGATCCGCAGGACCAGCCCGCGCTTTTCCCATTGCGATACCGTCCGCGAAACCGTCTCACGGGTCGATTGGACTGTAATCGCCAGCTCGGCGAAGACCGGCATCGGGCGGATTACCCGGTCAGGATCCCGGCCGGCTCGGCGCAGCAGTTCGGCAGCGACCCGTCCGGTTGCGGAAAGCATCGCAGCTTCAACCATCCGCCGCCGCATTGTAATCAACCGCAGCGACAAATGCCGAGTAATAGCCACTGCCACACAGGAATAGCTCTCCATCAGCCGGACCACGGTGCCGCTGCCGAAATGAGCCCCCGCGCCGTCGCTGTTTGCTTCGACCTGGGCATCGCCATCCCCCGCCCCGGCCAAATTGCCATAGAAGTCCCCAGGGCCGAGCGGCAGCAGAACCAGCATTGCCCCTTCGCGGCCATAGGCGACTTCCTGGGCCTGACCCTGGGTTAGCAGGGTGGTCTCGTCACGGTCACCCAGCGGCCAAAGCTGTGCGCCGCGCTGATGGGCGCTGCTGCGGGCCAGATCGGCAATCGTCCGCGCCAAGGCGTCTCCGCAGCCGAAAGCGGAGCGAACGATTTCCAGATCCGGCACGGCGCGGCCCAATTCCCCCATTCTGGCAGGCTATCACGGCCTAGCAAGACTGCAAGCACACACCGGAAAATCGCGAAATACTGTGATCGTCCGGTGTTGCGGAGCTAAGTTGACCGATCGAGGGGGGGGTAATGCCAAGAAGATTCTTTTTGCGGGTTTTTGTTAACCATCAAAGCCTTGGATATTTGCGACTCCCGGCGTGGCAGACTGCTGAAAATCAAGAACTTGAGATTTGCCCGATTTCGCCTCGACAAGGCCCTCAGCCTTTCGGGAAATGGTCAACGTCGAAGATAAATGAAGGGCTTGTGGCATTCCTGCCACGCGAATCGGTACCGAATCGATTCGGTCATCCCCTTGGAAATTAACCTTTTGCGCCAAAGCGCTTGCGAGCGTTCACAGCATGTGAAAGCAGGGTCAGCATGAAGCGCTATGACCTTGCGATCCACGGCTTCGGGCTGATTCCCGGCCTGCTGACGATCCACCTGGTTGGGCGCAGTCCGGGCCAGACCCTGCTATTGCTCAGCGGCGATGCGACGATCGGGGGCGACGTGCTGGAACCCGTCCTGGCTTCAAGTCTGTCGCCCCCGGCACGGCGGCTGGTGGACGCCTTCACAGTGGCCAGCTGGCCCGGCTTCTTCGTCACCCGTGACGGCACCCCGCATCATCAGACCGGCGAAGTGCTTCTGATCGATCCCGTGCAGGTCTGGCTTGAGCTAGGGACGCTGCTGGCGGACGAGGACATGGTGCAGAGCGGCGGCGGTGTTACGAGCAGCGACAGGCAGATTCGCTGGACCGGCGGCGAGGCCGAGGTGGTCGACTTCGTCGATCTTGCCGCCATAACCAGGCGCGAGCAGAGTGCGGAAATCCTTGGACTCGAAATCGCCCGCAGCCTGCCGTTGCCGGTGCTGGTCGATTTCGACACCGGCGACGAGCCGTGGGATGCTTTCCAGCACATTCCGCTGGGGGATGAGCGCGTCTATGTCCGCAAGCGGCGTTGCCTGGGCGATCCGGTGGCCGACCTGACTACCAGCTTCGGCAAGGTACTGAGCGACCTGATTGCGTTTTAGGCGTTTACGTCAGCATAGTGGCTGGGCGGCTGGATCACTTCCATCCGTTCGGCCAGCAAAGGCCGGAAGCTGGGACGGCTTTTAAACACCGAATACCAGCCAGCGGCCTGTTCATGCCCGGTCCAATCCAGCGCGCCAAGATAGTCCGCGACCGAAATCTGCGCCGCCGCAGCCAGATCCGCCAGGCTCATCGACGCTCCAGCCAGCCAGGGACGGTGATCGATCAGGTGGTCGATATAATAGAGATGCTCGTGCGCCAGCTTCATCGCTTCGCGCAGCACCCGGCTATCGGGCGAAAGCCGATAGACCAGCCGCTTCTTCATCCGCTCGTGCAACATCGGCCCAGTCACGTCGCCGAAGAAGTTCTCGTCGAACAAGGCGACCAGGCGGCGGATCTCCGCGCGGCTTGCCGCCGTCCCGTTGATCATCGGGTTCTTGTCGACCGTTTCCTCGAAATATTCGCAGATCGCCCGGCTATCGACCAGAGTGATGCCCTTGGCCGGATCGTGCAGTACCGGAGTGCGGCCAGCCGGGTTCAAGGCCAGGAACTCGTCCCGCCCCTCCCACGGATTTTCGCGCCACAGGTCATAGCCGACGCCCTTCTCGCTCAGCAGTAGGCGAACCTTGCGGCTGAACGGACAGAGCGGGAATTGATAAAGTTGCCACATGACAGTCCCCAATGGCGGAGCGCGATTCGCGCTTCAACCCATCGGCGACCCGGCAGAGCGAGAATAGAGGTGGAAAACTCAGCGCTGCCCCTTGAACAGCAACCCTTCGCGCAAGCCGGCGCTCGATACGGCAACGCTTGCCGGCCGTGTTTCGGCTACCAATGCATGCAACAGGGCCGTGGCATGTCCCAGTTGCGGCGCGCGCGCCGTGTTGATTCCGGGCATCGCGACAAGCCGCTGCACAGTCAAATCGCGGATCGTGGCCTTCAGGCGCCGGGTGTCCTCGACCGGAAACGCCTCTCCGGGCGTGCCGCCAAACAGGTGCACCCTGGCCTTATCCAGCGCGCGCCAGGCTCCGCCAACCAGGAACAGCGTCTGTCCTTTCGCCGGCTCCAACCAGTCAAGCGCGGCTAGCTCGCGCTTCAGCGCGCCGCGGAGGATCCCGCGCCCGGTCGCCCGGATCGCCGCAACCGGCATGATCCCGAGCCGAAACGAGGCACATTCGTAAACCATATCATCCTTGATGCGGGCAAGCTCGAGGCTGCCGCCGCCCAGATCGGCGACCAGTCCGACTGCCCCGGGATGGCTGGCGATTACGCCCCACGCCGATGCCTGGGCCTCTTCTTCGCCAGACAGCAACCGCGCGGGCAGGCCCAGCGCCCTGACCCTGTCAAGAAACTGCGAGCCATTGGCGGCATCACGCACCGCAGCAGTTGCTACAACCTGAAGGCTATCGGGTTCGATCAGTCGGATAAGCGCGGCATAGCGAGCCAGTTCGCCGATCGCCCGATCCATCGCGCGCCGATCGAGCAGGCCTCGCGCCGTCACTCCGCGGCCCAATCCGGCCATCAGCTTGTCGTCATAGAGTATCTGCGGGGCCCGGCGCGCACCGCCGAACACCACCAGCCGGATCGAGTTGGAACCGATATCGATTATGGCGTGCCGAGCCTTGCGGGACATGGCTGAACGGTAGGGGTGCAGCCAATGGCTGACCAGTGGCAGCCTCAATTTATCCCGAACTGTCTCAAGCCTCGACCGAAAAGGCGACGGCGTCTTCGGCTCCGCCGCAGCTCAACTTCGCGATGGGTGAGCCCAGTTTGGCCTCGATCCCAGCCCAGAGCCTCCGCAAGGCAACCGCGGCCGGGCTCTTCGGAGCGAACTCATCAAGCGGGGAATGACGCACTGACAATTGCTCGAGGTGGGTCGACAATGGGATCACTGGCCAATTGGCGGCAAGCCCGGCCCGCACATCCTGGTGCAGAGGCCGCCGCGCATCGTACATTGAAAGCACAGGCAGGATCGGCGGGTGGCGATGATGCTGTTGCAACAGGTCCTTGCGAAGCATTTCCAGCGCTCGCGAAGACAGCGGCGACGCGGGCAGCGGCACGATCACCAGATCGGCTGCGGCCAGCACCTGATCCGAGAGTTCGCCCAGCCCTGCCGGACAATCAAGTACAATCCGTTCGTAGTCGGGTTTGAGCGCTTTGGTCATCATCGCCAGCCGCGTGCGCATGCCGATCCGCGCGAGCTGGAGTGGAAGCTGGCGCAGCGAACTATCGGCCGGCAACAGATCAAGCTTGGGATGCCGGGTCGGCTCCACCAGTTGGCGCGGCTTGCCATCACGCTGGAACAGCGAAACCGCACGGTTTCTGGCAAGATCGGGTTGGCCGAGCAGGAAACCGGAGCCGCCCTGCGGATCAAGGTCCCACAGCAGGGTGCGGCGATTGGAAACGAGCGCTGACCGGCGCGCGAGTTCAACCGCCAGGGTGGTCTTCCCGACGCCGCCTTTCATGCTGTAGACGGCGATTACCGCCATGCAACCCGATTCCCCTTGGTTTGGGCAAGGATGCAGAAACCGAAGGATTTGGCAATCCGCAACCACCCGCCCCTGCCCGTTTTGAGACAGGTGCGGGTGGTTTGGTTATTTTCAGGCCGGCAGGCTCAATCGGCCTCTTGCATCCGCCGCTCAAAGTCGCGGCCGATCCGTTCGAATTCAGGCGCCATGTCTTCCAGGACGGCGGTCAGTTCACCCATCGCACCGACCATCGCCGGAGCGCGGCGGCGCACTTCGCGTGGCAGCCGGCGAGCCTCCGGTCCAGCCAGATCGCCAAGCGTGGCTCCACGCGGAAACTTGCGTGCGGCACCGCGATCGCCCGCTGCTTCGGCCATGCGGGCCAATGGGTCGGCCGGCATATCAAGCATGACGCCGATTAGGGCACCAAGCATGTCACCGATTGCCTGCTGTTTGCGCGGATCGGCCAATTCTTGCGAAAGCGGATGATCGGCCTTGGCCTGGGCCGGGACCGGAACGAGCATGAGTGCAGACAGCGCCGCGAGCGGCAGAACCTTCAAAACGGACATCACAGCAACCCTCCAGAGCCCGAAGAACGGGGACCGGCGCGCAATACTGACAGGCCGCTTTCACGCGGCTGAACGTACATTGCAAGCGGCAGCAAGAATCTCGCGGCAGCGATTATGCCGCGACCGGCTGCTCACTCCTTGGGAACATCTGCCTCGACCGTCTTCTTCATGGCCATGCAAGTGCCCATCTCCTGGTCCAAACGGGTCCCGGCATCCGGAGAGTCCGCATATTCCTTTTGGATCTTTCCGACCAACTCCATGAAAAAGGGCTTGATTGCATCCTCGCCCAAGGCGCGCTCCTTCATCAGCCGCAAGCCGGTCTGAACGAAGAATTCGCGGCCCTGTTCGGCCATTGGCGGGAACTTCTCCGATCCCGGTGCATTGCGGCGCTGCTCATTTGCGACAATCGCGAACAACGCGGCGCAGCGCGCCTGAGCATCGAGATCGATAGGCGTCACGGCTGTCTCAGCCTGAGCAGCAAGCGGGAGAACAAGAGCGGCGGCCGCAATTGCGACTGGGAAAAGAGGCTTCATGGCGCTCTGCCTAGCGCCGCAATCCTGAACCGCAACTGTCATCGCGTCGCGAGCGCGATTGACCACAGGCTGGCAGTCGATACACGTATCGAATCGCAACCGAACCGCGAAGGAGAGCGCGCATGTACAGCCACAACATGGTTGGATCGAACGATCTGGCCAAATCGAAGACCTTCTATGATGCCCTGTTCACCGCGATCGGCGGCAAGGAAGCGATCCAGGATGACAAGGGCCGTCTGATCTATATGCACAATGGCGGAATCTTCCTCGTTACCGCGCCGATCAATGGCGAACCCGCAACACACGCCAACGGCGGCACGATCGGCTTTGCGATGGACAGCCCTGAGCAGGCCGATGCCTGGCACGCGGCCGGTGTTGCAGCCGGAGGCACCACCTGTGAAGACCCGCCGGGCGTGCGCGAGGGCGGCATGGGCGCGCTTTATTTGGCTTACCTGCGCGATCCCGACGGCAACAAGCTCTGCGCGCTCAAGCGGATGTAATGGACTCTGCCAGCGCCATCCGGCCCGACGGCTCCAGCCGCGGGGTAACTCGCAGCTGGGTGCCGGAGGTGCCGGTGGCGCTTGAGTTCAATGGTCTTTCCTATGCGGTGATGATGGCCACGCCGCAGGACCTGGAAGACTTCGCGATCGGCTTTGCCCTCAACGAAGGTCTGGCCGCCAGCCCTGCCGAAGTTGCGGACATTGCCGTGGCTGAAGTCGAACAGGGCTGGATTGTCCGCGCCGCGCTCAGCGGTCTTGGCATCGACAAGCTGACCGAACGGGTCCGCAGCCGCGTTGCAGAATCGAGCTGCGGGCTGTGCGGGATCGAGAACCTGGCCGAAGTTGCCCGCGCCCTGCCCGTCGTTCCTCCGCACCGCGCAATCGAACCCGCCGCGATCTTCGCCGCGCTCGCGCAGCTGCGCGATCACCAGCCGTTGGGCCGGGCAACCGGAGCCGCCCATGCCGCGGCCCATGTCGCTGCGGATGGAGCGATCGGCCTGGTCCGGGAGGATGTCGGGCGGCACAATGCGCTCGACAAGCTGGTCGGGGCCATGGCCCGGTGCGGACAGGCGCTTTCACCCGGCTTCGTCCTGTCGACTGCGCGCTGCAGCTTCGAGATTGTCGAGAAGGCGGTCCGCGCCGGGGCGACAACGCTGGTCACGGTTTCGCTCCCGACCTCGATGGCGGTGGCGCGCGGCAAGTCCGCCGGGCTCAGCCTGTGGGTGCTCGCCCGCGACGATGAAGTGACCCTGGTCAACGACGCCTCAGCGTGACAGCAGGAACACCGCGTGTTCCGCCCGCCATGCAGCGGCTGCCGGACCAATGTACTTGTCGCCCGAGAGGAACCACTCGCCCTCGATGCCATAACCCTTCGCCACCACCAGTTCGCGGAAGTCGCGCACCGTGACGTGGTGGATGTTGGGCGTTTCGTACCAGGCAATCGGCAGCAGCCGCGTTACCGGCATCCGCCCGTTCCACAGCAGGCTGGCCCGGACCTTCCAGTGCGCGAAATTGGGGAACGAGACAAAGGCCTTGCGCCCGACCCGCAGCAGTTCATCCAGCACCAGATCGGGCCGCTTGGTAGTCTGCAAGGTCTGGCTGAGGATCGCGTAATCGAACGCGGCATCGGGATAGTCGGCAAGGTCGGTATCGGCATCGCCCTGCATCACCGATAGCCCCTTGGCGACGCAGTCCGCCACGCCGTGAGGGTCGAGTTCCATCCCGCGCGCGTCAATCCCGCTGCGATCGCGCAGCTCCGCCATCAGCTGGCCATCGCCGCAACCGATATCGAGCACCCGGCTGCCCGGCGCGACATTGGCGGCGATCACCGCCAGATCGGGGCGCAGCGCGGTCATTGCGCCAGGAACCCTGCAATCACCCGGTCAAGCGCGGGCACATCGAGCAGGAAGCTGTCATGCCCGAACGGCGCGCTCAATTCGACGAAGCTGACCGGTGCCCCGGCGGCATTGAGCGCATGGGCGATGGTCCGGCTTTCGATCGTGGGATAGAGCCAGTCGGTATCGAAGCTGATCAGGCAAAACCGGGCCTTGCTGGCGCGGAACGCATCGGCCAGCCGTCCGCTCCCCTCGCCGCCCGAAACTTCCTCGGCCAAGTCGAAATAGTCCATCGCCCGGGTGATATAGAGGTAGGAATTGGCATCGAACCGGTCGGTAAAGCTCAGCCCCTGGTGGCGCAGATAGCTTTCGACCTGGAAATCGGCATCGAAGCCGAAAGTCTTGGCATCACGGTCCTGCAGCTTGCGGCCGAACTTTTCGTGCATGCCCTCTTCGGACAGATAGGTGATGTGCGCCGCCATCCGCGCTACGGCGAGGCCGTTGTCAGGGCCCTTGGCACCATAATAATCGCCACCTTTCCACTTCGGATCGGCCATGATCGCCTGGCGACCGACTTCGTGGAAAGCGATGTTCTGGGCCGAATGGCGGGCGGTGCTGGCGATGACCAGCGCGGCGCGGGTCCGTTCAGGCCAGTTCGCGGCAAAGCTCAATGCCTGCATTCCGCCCATCGAACCGCCGATCACGGCGTGAAGCTGCTCGATCCCCAGCGCATCGAGCAGCGCGACCTGGGCGCGGACCATGTCGCGGATCGTGATCACCGGAAAGCGCATCGCATAAGGCTGACCGTCGGGCGCCAGGCTGGCCGGTCCGGTCGAGCCATAGCAGCCGCCCAGCACATTGGCGCAGATCACGAACAGCCGGTCGGTGTCGATCGGCTTGCCCGGCCCGACCATGCGGACCCACCAGCCAGGCTTGCCGGTGATCGGGTGCGGACTGGCCACGCACTGGTCTCCGGTCAGGGCATGGAAGATGATGACCGCGTTGGACTTGTCGGGATTGAGCGTGCCGTAAGTCTCATAGGCCGCGCGCACGCCGCTCAGGCTCTGCCCGCCGTCCAGCGGCAGCGGCGCAGGCAATTCCAGCACCTGGCTGGCGGTTCTGATCGCGGCATCGGCCATTCCCGCCGCTTGGTAGACTAGAAGCGGGCTGTCAATCGGCGAAAGGCCTGCTAAGGGCGGCGCGCAATGACAAGCGGCCCCACTCCCAAGCCCTGGATCGCAGGGATCCACGCTTACGTCCCCGGCAAGAGCGCCGGCGCGGACGGGCGGCCGCTAGTCAAGCTCTCGGCCAACGAGAACCCGCTGGGCTGCAGCCCCGCCGCGCTGGCCGCGCGGTCGGAGGCGGTCCATCCCTCGCTCTATCCCGATGGCGACAGCACCGCACTTCGCGAGGCGCTGGGCGCATTCCACGGGATCGATCCCGCGCGGATCATCATGGGGGCGGGATCGGGCGAGCTGCTCTACCTTGCCGCCAGCGCCTATGCCGGGCCGGGTGACGAGGTGCTGTTCTCGCAATACTCGTTCTCGCTTTATGATATCGTCGCGCGGCGCAGCGGCGCCGAGCCGGTCGAGGCCCCGGCCCGCGACTATGGCACCGACGTCGATGCGATGCTGGCCGCGGTCACCCCGCGCACCCGGGTGGTGATCGTTGCCAACCCCAACAACCCGACCGGCACCTATCTGCCCCGCGCCGAGATTGCCCGGCTCCACGCCGGCCTGCCGGGCGATGTGCTGCTGGTGCTGGATCAGGCCTATGCCGAATATGTCGACCCGGCTGCCGACGACGGCTCGCTCGACCTCGCTGCCAGCCAGCCGAACGTGCTGGTCACCCGGACCTTCTCCAAGGCATATGGTCTGGCCGGTGAGCGGGTCGGCTGGGGCACCGGGGCGCTGGCCGTGGTCGAAGTGCTCAACCGCCTGCGCGGCGCATTCAACGTTTCGAACGAGGCCCAGGCGATGGCGCTGAAGGCGCTGGGTGATCAGGACTTCGTCCGCCATTCGCGGGAGCACAACAGCGCCGTCCGCGCCCGCTTCGTTGCCGCGATGGAGGCCTTGGGCAATCACGGGATCCGCACGGTGCCGAGCGAGGCAAACTTCGTGATGGTGCTGTGCGAAGGCCTGCTTACCGGCGAAGCGGCTTACAGCGGCCTGGCCGAGGCCGGCTATATCACCCGCTGGCTGCCCGGCCAGGGTCTGGGCCATGGCCTGAGGATAACGATTGGCACGGCCGAGCAGATGGACGCGATTGCCGCGCTGCTGCGTGATCTGGCAGAGGCCGCGCGATGAGCTTCGAGCGGATCGCGATCATCGGCCTTGGCCTGCTCGGCGGCTCGATCGGGCTGGCGCTGAAGGAACACCTGCCGGGCTCCGTCACCACCGGATACGATGCCGATCCAGCCGCCCGCACCCGCGCGGCCGAGCGTGGCCTCGTCGGCACAGTCTGCGACAGCCCGGGCGACGCGGTGCGCGATGCCGATCTGGTTATCCTGTGCGTACCGGTCGGCACGATGGAAGCCGCTGCCCAGGCGATCGCCCCGCACCTCAAGCCCAGCGCGCTGGTCAGCGACGTCGGATCGTCCAAGCAATCGGTCGCGAATGCGCTCGTCGCAGCCTTGCCGGGGATCGCGGTAATCCCGGCTCACCCTGTTGCCGGGACCGAGCGTTCGGGGCCTGACGCGGGCTTTTCCAGCCTGTTCCAGAACCGCTGGTGCATCATCACCCCGCCCGCCGACGCCGATCCGGTGCTGGTCAAGGCGCTGGCGGACTTGTGGCAGGCCCTTGGTGCCAAGATCGAAGTGATGGACGCGCGGCACCATGATATGGTGCTGGCCGTCACCAGCCACCTGCCGCACCTGATCGCCTACACCATCGTCGGCACCGCGTCGGACCTTGAAGAGGTGACCGAGGGCGAAGTGATCAAGTATTCGGCCGGCGGCTTTCGCGATTTCACCCGGATTGCCGCCAGCGATCCAACCATGTGGCGCGACGTGTTCCTGTCCAACAAGGACGCGGTGCTGGAGATGCTGCAGCGCTTCACCGAAGACCTGACCGCACTGCAGCGCGCGATCCGGGTCGGCGACGGCGACCAGTTGTTCGATCATTTCACCCGCACCCGCGCGATCCGTCGTTCGATCATCGAACTGGGCCAGGACGATGCCCGGCCCGACTTCGGCCGAAGCGACCATGGTGGTTGATCGCCAGCCACGACTGCGGCGGCCATGACGCTGTCGATCCACGCCCGGCTGTTCTACCTTTTCGCCGAGCCGACCGACGTTTTGCTTCAGCTTGAAGCAGCGACCCTGCCCGATCAGCAGGTGATCGCCCCCGAGCTGTGGCTCACCCCGACCCAGCATTTCGGCCGCGTCGCTGGCCATGACGAGATCGGCGAACGGATCTGGATCCGGGTCGAAGGGGAACTGGCGCTCGATTACAAGGCGCAGGTCGATATCGCCCGACCGATAATCGATCTGAGCGCCCTGCCAGAGACGCAGCCACACCGTCTGCCCGGCGCGGTGATCGACTACCTGATGCCGTCGCGGTTCTGCCCGTCCGACCGGTTCAGCGATTTCGTGCAATCGGAATTCGGCCCGATCGGCGGCGGCGAGCTGGTTTGTGCGCTGCGCGATTGGGTCGCCGGACACCTAACCTATGAGGCTGGTGCGAGCCATGCCGGAACCTGCGCCAGCGACACGTTCATCCAGCGCCGCGGGGTATGCCGCGACTATGCCCACTTGCTGATCACCCTGGCCCGCGCCGCCTCGATCCCGGCGCGCTATGCCTCGGTCTATGCCCCCGATGTCGATCCGCCCGATTTCCATGCCGTGGCCGAAGTGTTCCTGGCCGGGCAGTGGTATCTGGTCGATGCGACCGGAATGGCCGCCGCGAACGAGGTTGCGAAGATCGGAGTCGGGCGCGACGCGGCCGACATTCCGTTCCTGTCGAGCTTCGGGATCGCCGAACTGGTCGAACAGCGGGTCAGCGTAACCCGCGTCAGCTGAGCAGGAAGACGCCCGCAACCACCCACATCACCAGGGTCGAAATCCAGCCGCCGATCTCCAGCCAGCGCGGGATCACCAGTTCACCCATCACCCGGCGGTTGCGGGCAATCAGCATGGTCACCACCATCAACGGCGGAGCAAGCAGGCCGTTGACCACGGCCGCCCAGTAAAGCGCCCGCATCGGATCCAGCCCGATCAGGTTGAGCGCCAGTCCCCCGGCGGTTGCCAGGGCGATAACCCCATAGAACGCCTTGGCCTCACGCGGCTTGCGGTCCAGCCCTTCGACCCAGCCGAAGGTTTCGCTGACCGCATAGGCGGCGCTCCCCGCCAGGATCGGTACCGCGAGCAAGCCGGTGCCAATGATTCCGACGGCGAACAGCGCAAAGGCAAAATCGCCGGCAATCGGGCGCAGGGCCTCAGCCGCCTGCGCGGCGCTGGTGATGTCGTTGATGCCGTGGGCATGAAGAGTCGCGGCGGTGGCAACGATGATGAACAGTGCGGTCAGGTGCGAAAAGCCCATCCCGACCAAGGTATCGGTGCGGATCCGCCTCAGTTCCGGCCCGGCCTCGCGCGGGCTGACATGGAGCGGCTTGATATGGCGGCGGTGCTGCTCTTCCACTTCCTGTCCGGCCTGCCAGAAGAACAGGTAGGGGCTGATCGTGGTGCCGAAGATCGCGACCATTGCCATGGCGTGATCCTTGTCGAAGACCATCTGCGGCACGAGGATATCATAGATCGCCTCGCTCCACGGAACGTCGGCCACAAAGACCACGCCGACGTAGGCAAACAGCGACAGCGTGGTCCATTTGAGGATGCTGGCGTACCGCGAATAGCTGACGAACACTTCCAGCAGCACGCTGGCCACTCCGAAGGCGACCGTGAAAAGCAGCACCGGTCCCGGAATCACCAAGGCCAGCACCGCGCCCATTGCGCCCAGATCCGCCCCCAGATTGATCACGTTGGCGATCAGTAGCAGCACCACAACCGTCCGGAGCAGCCACCTTGGATAGTGCTCACGCAGGTTCTGGGCGATACCCCTGCCAGTGGTCGCCCCGATCCGCGCGCAGATCGCCTGGATCGCGGCGAGCAGCGGGAAGCCGAAGAACATCGTCCAGGCGAGGCCATAGCCGAACTGCGCGCCGACCTGGCTGTAAGTGCCAATGCCTGATGGATCGTCGTCCGCCGCGCCGGTTACCAGCCCGGGGCCGAGCACTTCGAGCGGCGAGCGCTCTTCGCTCAAAGCCCGGCCTCTGGGTTGAGGGCATTGATGGCAATTCGCACGCGTTCCTCCGCTTCCTCGCGCGGAAGACCCGGCGGTATGACCTCGACGACTTTGTACGTTATCACTCCCGGCCGTTTCCACCAGCGATGATAAAGCGGTCCGGCATTTGTCGCGATCGCCACCACCGGCAGGCCAAGCAGCTTGTAGATCCCGGCGAAACCGGCCTGCAGCCTGGGCGCCTGTCCGTGCGGAACGCGGGTGCCTTCGGGAAAGATCACCAGTGGCCGGCCTTCCTCGCCGCTCAGCCGCTTGGCTGCGGCCATCATATGGCGCAGCGCCTTGGCGCCCTGGTCACGCTGCACCTCGACCAATCCATAGCGATCGCCGACCAGCCCCCACAGCGGGATCCGCATCAGCTCGGCCTTGGCGAAAACGCCGGGACGGTGAAGCAGCCGCGCCAGATCGATCGCTTCGAAAAAGCTTTCATGCTTGATCGCAACGAAGACCGGACCCTGGGGGATATCCCCTTCCACCCGCACGGTCTGCCCAAGAAACAGCCGCATGCACAGCCGGTGCCAGCGGGCCCACTTGTCAACCGTGCGCTGGAAGGTTTCCTTGCTGCCGAGCAGGGCCAGCAGGCTGGCGATCACCACCAACAAGCTGCCGAAATAGAACACCACGTAGAACGCGATCGAGCGCGGGACATCGAACACACGCGCCATTTCAGCGCCCCACCGCGCGCAGCGCCACGCGGGCCAGCATCTTGTGGTATTCAAGGAACAGCATCTTGAGCGTCGGGCGGGTCGGAACGGCATCGGGCAGGATCGTGACCCCGGCCGGAATGGTCTTTTCAAGATCGGCCACGGCCCGGCGCATGTGCCAGTCGCTGGTTACGACGCGGACCGAGCGGATCTTTTCCCGCTCGATCCAGTCAGCAGTTTCGCGAGCGTTAGTGGCGGTGTCGGTCGCGGCGAAGCCGAGGGTCACACAGCAGGCCATCTGCAGGCTGCCGATCTTGTATTCGATCGCGAATTCATGCGGCTTGACCTCGCGGTCGACGCCGGAAACAAGCAGTTTGGGCGCCCAGCCGCTACGCAGCACTTCCAAGCCGCGATCTATCCGCCCGGCCCCGCCGGTCAGGACCACCACCGCATCGGTCCGCTCTTCCCCCGCCGGCTGCGGCAAGGCGATCGCAAACCAGATGAAGCCAAGCGCCCAGGCCAGCACAAGGAAGGAAATCACCCGGCGCAGCATCACCATCACAGCATCTTGCGCAGCGCGCGGATCACGGTCAGCCGCGCGGTGACCATGGCAAGCGCGACCCCGGCAATCGGGACCAGCGCCAGCAAGACCCAGTCGATCCAATCGAGCGCACCAGAATCAACCAGCCCCGCACCCAGTCCTTCAAACCGCTGGCCCAGCAACAGCACAACCACCAGGCCAAGCCCGAGGCCGACCGCCCCGCCCCCAGCCGCGTCGAACCCGATGGTGCGCTGGAAGATCCGCGCGATCTGCGAATCCGTTCCGCCGAGCAGGTGGACGATCTCGATAGTCTCGCGGTTGGTACCCAGCGCCGTCCGCACCGCCAGCAGCACCGCCGCGGCCAGGGCAAAGCCGAGCAGCGCGACCAGCGCCAGGGCCAGCCACTGCAGCGAATCGATCGCACTGAACACCGGCTTAAGCCAGGTCGATTGCGCATCGACCCGCGCCGCCGGCGCCACCTGGCGCACCTGCCGCCGCAGCTGGCCCAGCTTTTCGCCATCGACTCCGTCGCGCAGCCGGACATCGACCAGCGCTGGCACGGGAATGCCGTCCTCGCCGGTGCGCACGCCCAGCCACGGCTCAATCAGCTTTTCGACTTCCTGCTGCGAGACAATCCGGACATCGATTACCCCCGGGGTCGCCTGAAGCACTCTCGCAGCCTCCTTGGCCTGACGGTCGCGTTCGGCGGGATTGGCTTCGACCACCTGGACCGTCGCTCCGCCCGACAGCGCATCGGAGGCATTGCTGGCAGTATTGCTGAGCGCAAGGCCCGCAGCGGCAGCGATCACCGTCAGCGCCACCATGATGGCAATCACCCACGGCATTGGCCCGGCGAGCCGCCCTTGCGGCATCAGGTCCGGCCCGGTCCCGCGCGACAGGGTGCGCAGGCTGGTGGTCAGCGAGGACAACGAGAATGCCATGACCTTAGCCCCGCGATCCAAAGCCGCCATGCGGCCGCGGCGGATAACGCAAGGCCCCGGTCGGATCGGACAGACGCCCCTTGTCGAGCCGCATGATCAGCGATTCCGGCACCTTCTTGAGCAGGTGGACATCGTGGGTAGCGACCACCACGGTCGTCCCCATCCGGTTGAGCGCTTCGAACAGGCGCAGCAGCTTGATCGCCATATCGGGATCGACGTTGCCGGTCGGTTCGTCGGCAATCAGCATCTCCGGCCGGCCGATCACCGCCCGGGCAATCGCCACGCGCTGCTGCTCACCACCCGAAAGCTGGGCCGGGAGCGCATGCATCCGCTCGCCCAGACGGACCCATTCGAGCATGTCGGCAACCGGCTTGACCAGGTCCTTCTCCGCCACCCCAGCCACCCGCAACGGCAGGGCGACATTATCGAACGCCGAGAGGTGCGGGACCAGCCGGAACTCCTGAAACACCACCCCCAGGCGGCGGCGCAAGGTCGGCAGGCGTTCGCGCGGGAGGGTGATCGCATCGGTCCCGAACATCCGGATCATTCCGCGTGACGGACGCTGGGCCAGGTACAGCAGCTTGAGCAGCGAGGTCTTGCCCGCCCCGCTCGCCCCGGTCAGGAAATAGAAACTGCCGGGGAACAGGGTGAAGGAAACGTCGCTCAGCACCTCGCGATCGGTGCCGTAACGCAGCCCGACGTTGTCGAAATGGACGATTTCCCCGTCGGTGCTGTTGGTCATGAGATTTGGGGTTGTCCGGTGGGTGGCTGGGCTTGGCCGGGCTATAGCGGCCAATCCATGTGGAAAAAAGGGAATAGGCGCGCATCTGTCCCCAGGCAATGCTTGCCGGATGGCACCCGGCCATGTTTAACGCGGTACCATGATCATCGCCTGTCCCGCCTGCAATACGCGTTACGTCGTTCCCGACACGGCGATCGGCGTGGACGGTCGCACAGTACGCTGCGCCAAGTGCCGCCATTCGTGGTTTCAGGACGGCCCGGTGCTCGATCTGGCAGATCCTGCACCGCCGGAACCGGTTGCGACACCGCCGCCCCCTGCCCCCGAACCCGCCCCGGTGGAACAACCGCAGGTCAGCGTGCCGCCCGCACCGGAGCCGGAGCCCGAAGCGGCTGCATCCGCTTCCGTTGATCCCGGGTTCGACGAGCCTGCTTCTCCGCCCCCGCCGCTTGGCGGGTTTGGAGATGATGTCGTCGCCCCGCCCCCGACCATCGCGAGCCCGGCGGCCGGCAGCTATTACGACGACGATCAGACCTCGCAGTTCGATTATGAGCCGCCCTTCCGCCCGCGCCGCAATCCTGCGCGTATGTGGACGATCGCGGCCAGCCTGTTCGCGGTGGTCGCGCTCGGCGCGGTCGGGGCGGCGGCCTGGTACGGCCTGCCGAGCTGGATGCCGTTCGCCCAGCCGATGTTCGCCGAAGAGCAACCCGGACTTCGGCTCGACTTCCCGGAAAAACGCCAGGGCCAGCGCCAATTGCCCGACCAGAGCTGGTTCTTCGAAGCAAATGGAACGGTCACCAACATCTCGCAGACTTCGCGCTCGGTCCCGCCAATCCTGGTGGTGCTGCGCGACGCGCGCGGACGGGTGGTGTACAATTCCGTGATCCAACCGCCGAAACGGGTGCTGGCTCCGGGAGAAAGCGTGTCAATAAACGAAGCGCTGGTTCCAGTGCCCAAGGCAGCGGTCAAGGCCGAATACGGCTGGAAGCCGGGCAGCTGACCACTATTCGAATTCGACCGAGAAGTGCCCTGAACCGCGATTGCGGACCTGCCGCCGTGTGCGGCCCTCGCCCGCTACGGGGCTCGAAGTTTCGGCCCGCACAATCTCGGCCGTGGCCCGCCCACTGACCTGAATGCCGCGCGCCGGCGCATCGGCCACCGGCACGGCAGCGATAGGTGTCGCGGCTGCAAGGATCAGGGCGAATGGGCCAATCATCGCGAATGGTGAACGCCGGATTCACCAAACCCGCAACCGCCGGTTCTGCGGCGTCCCCCACAGGGACAAGCGCCCGGCAAAACTTAACCCGCTTTCCCCGCTTGCAGCCCCCCGCCCCCTTTGCTAAGGGCGCGCTCCTACCCCCCCGGAGCGGCCTTTCCGCTTCGATGATTTAGCGGTCGTGGCGGAACTGGTAGACGCGCAACGTTGAGGTCGTTGTGGGCGAAAGCCCGTGGAAGTTCGAGTCTTCTCGACCGCACCAATCAGTCAGGCAATGAACGGCTTCCCGCCCTTGGTGTGCTGGATCAAGCGGCCATTGCCGCATCCTGCCGTCGCACCAGCCGGCCCGGCAGAGCGCCGGTGTGGGCGCCGTCGCGGTAAGTCACCTGGCCCGAAACGATCGTAGCGGTGAACCCCTCAGCCCTCTGGTGCATGCGCTTGCCCCCGGCCGGCAGATCGTATTCGATCGTCGGCACGTGAAGCGTCAGGCCCTCGAGGTCGATCACGTTGAGATCGGCCTTCATCCCCACCGCCACGCGCCCGCGATCGGCAAAGCCAACCAGCGCGGCGGCGCGGCCGGTCAGTTCGGCAATGGCATCGGCAAGGTCGATCGCCTCGTCGGGCGCGGCATCGCGGACCCAGCGCTGCAGGTAATAGGTCGGGAAACTGGCATCGCAGATCAACCCGTAGTGCGCCCCGCCGTCGGCCAGGGCCATCAGCGTATGGGGGCTGCCCAGCATCTCGCGCACCGCTTTCAGGTTACCCTCGGCATAGTTCGCCGCCGGCAGATAGAACACCGCCCGACCTTCATCGGCGAGCAGCGCGTCGTAAGCGAACTCCTCGAGCGAAAGGCCCGCCGCCGCCGCCCGCGCCTCGACCCGATCTTCGCGGCTCGGCTCGTAATCAGGCCGTTCGCCCCACGGGCAAGTCGCCCGGAATGCAGCGATCAGCATCAGCGTGGTCGGGTTGCTGTCTTCTGGTTGCTCAGCCAGCAACCTGGCCTTGAAATCAGGATCGCGCATGATCGCGACCCGCTCGCCCAGCGGCAGATGCGCGATCGGCTTGTAGCTGGGGTGGCTGGAGAACAGGTGCAGCGAGAGGTTGAGCCCAAAGAACATGCCGACCGGACGCGGCGCGACCTGACCCGTCATCTTGAGGCCATCGGCGGCCGCCCGGTCCAGCTCGGCGAGGTGATAGCGCCAGCCCTCGCCCGCCTGCCCCGGCACCTCAAGCAAGGTGAACGAGATCGGCCGCCCCGATTGCTCGGCAATCTGGCGCAGGATCGGGAACTCGACTTCGGCCGGTTCGGCTGGCGCGGGGATAATCTGGAACACCCCGGCCCCGGCATCGTCCAGGCCGCCGGCCAGCGCGCAGAGCTCGTCGACATCGGAGAACAGGCTGGGGGCAAGGTCTCCGGCGCGGGTGCGGTGCATCACGTTGCGCGAGGTGGTCACGCCAAAGCCGCCCGCCCTGATGCCTTCGGCCACCAGCGCGCGCATCGCCGCCAGGTCCTCGGCGGTCGGCGGTTCCTTGCGCGCCGCACGCTCGCCCATCACATAGACCCGCAGCGCCGAATGCGGGATCTGCGCGGCAATATCGATATCGAGCCGGCGCTGCGCGAGCGCGTCGAGATATTCGGGAAAGGTCTCCCAGTTCCATGGCAGGCCTTCGACCATCACCACTTCGGGAATGTCCTCGATCCCCTCCATCAGCTTGACCAGGGTATCGCGCTCGGCTGGACGGCAGGGCGCAAAGCCGACCCCGCAATTGCCCATCACCACCGTAGTGACCCCGTGCCCCGACGAGGGCGCCAGCCGGCTCTCCCAGGTCACCTGCCCGTCGAAATGGGTGTGAACATCGACAAATCCGGGCGTGACGATCTTGCCGGCCGCATCGATCACTTCGTCGGCTTCGCCATCGACAACGCCCACCGCAGCAATCCGCCCGTCCCTCACCGCGACATCGCCGACCAGCGGCGGTGCCCCGGTCCCGTCGTGGATCGTCCCGCCCCGGATGATCAGGTCATACTGCGCCATCGCCGCTTCCTCTCGTGCGTGCTGGACTCGGTTTCGGTCCCATTATGCAATTGGTTTCAGAGCAGGCCGCCCCCGGCAAGCCATTTTCGCCGGGCCAGCGCGATTATCTTCATCCGCGCCCGAAACAGGCGTTGACAAGCCCCGCACCCCCCCGCTAGTGGCGCCCTCCTACCCGGCAGCGGCGCTTCGGCCTGACTGCCCCGTGCCCAGATGGCGGAATTGGTAGACGCACCAGCTTCAGGTGCTGGCGCTCGCAAGGGCGTGGAGGTTCGAGTCCTCTTCTGGGCACCATTTGTTCTCATCGCAGCGTTGCGAGGGGTTGCAAAAACGGCAGAAATCTGCCAATTTCCGCCTTCCAGCCGTAATTGGCGTTCCGCTTTGTTCCACTGAGTTTCACCCGGTCTGGGGGCTCCGTTGGGCACTGAGGCCCCCAAATATGGCTCGGCGAGAGTGCGGAGCCCCCAGATGAGCCTTAACGTACAGGAAATTAAGGGTTTTCTTCCCGAATCCAAACCCTACAAGCGATACGATTCCGGGGGGCTCTACCTGCTGGTCAAGCCAAACGGTTCAAAACTCTGGCAATTCAAGTATCGATTCGGCGGAATCGAAAAGAAGATGCCATTCGGCGCGTTCCCGGAAATAGGCTTGGCCGAAGCTCGGAAGCGGCGCGACCGCGCGCGCATCTCGGTCGCCGACGGCATTGATCCCATGCGCGAGCGCAAGCGCGAGAAGGCAAAGATCAGGCTTGGTGCCGAAAACACCTTCGCTGTCGTCGCGAGCTCCTACATTGAACACAAGATGGTCGGAGAGGATCGCGCGGAGGCAACTCTCAAAAAGGCGCGATGGTTTCTGGAACTGCTGTCGCCCGCTATCGGCAACATGCCTCTCGATGACCTTGATCCGCAGATGATGCTGGCGGCGCTCAAGAAGCTCGAAGCGCGGGGCAATCTTGAGACGGCGAAGAAGTGCCGATCCTTCTCCAGCCGGGTGTTCCGATATGGCGCGGCTCTGGGTCTTTGCAAAAGTGACCCGACCGCTATCCTTCAGGGTGCACTGATCACACCAAAGGCGCGGCATTATGCCGCCATCCTCGAACCGGAGAAGCTGGGCCAGTTGCTCCGGGCAATCGACGACTTTGACTGCTACCCGGTCACCAAGCTCGCTCTGAAGATCGCCCCGCATATCTTCGTGCGACCCGGCGAGCTGCGTCACGGCGACTGGAGCGAACTGGACTGGGATAAGGCCATCTGGACGATCCCGGCAGGCAAAATGAAAGCACGCCGCACACACGCAGTCCCCTTGTCCCGGCAGGTGCTCGAACTGTTCCGGGAACTGCAATCGGTCACGATCGGCACCGGCTACATGTTCCCCGCGTTTCACACCTGGAAACGCCCGATGAGCGAAAACACCATCAACGCATCGTTTCGGCGCATGGGCTTCTCCAAGGATGAGATGACGGCGCACGGCTTTCGCTCAACAGCGTCAACCCTGCTCAACGAAAGCGGCCTGTGGCATCCCGACGCAATCGAACGGGCTCTTGCTCACGGCGACAGCAACGCAATCCGGGGCACTTACAATCGCGGCCAATACTGGGACGAGCGTGTCAGGATGGCTCAGTGGTGGAGCGACTATCTTGATGGGTTGCGGGCAGGCTGATCGGAGGAAGCGGCTTGTTCGGACTCCGGCGGCTCTCGCGCTATTCGCAGATGGTGATAATGCTCCCGAACGGTGGCAAATCTCACTGCTCAGCGGGCGAAGAAGTATTTCGCGCCTGTTCGGGATCATTTCTTGACTTCTTGAGTGTGAAATGTCACTTTGCTCCCGAAAGGGATCAATGATGAAACCGGTGACCGATAGTCAGCGCCTCTTGAAAGCGCTCAACGAACAGGATCAGGCATTTCGCAAGCTCGCCACGAATCCGGCCTTCGATTCCGTCAACAAAATCAATCGTGCGATAAATGACCTAATGGAGGGACCGGGCGCCACGGCACGAAAACTCTCCGAACAGCTACGCACCCCACAGTATCAGCGGGCGATCGATATCGCTCGGCAGTTGTCGGAGGCTTCCTCCGGCATTTCCGTTCCGAAGTTGCCCGCGCCGCGAATTGAAACGCCGCATGCTCCCCCTCCTGGCGAACGTGTGCGATCGGTTGCCGAACTGGGGGCGCTGGTCCGCCGCGCGCGCAAGGCTATGAAGATGAACCAGTCTGAATTTGCCGCTCATGCAGGCGTCGGACGAAGGTTCGTTTCCGAACTCGAAGGCGGGAAAGCCAGCCTTGAATTCGACCGTGTGATGGCCTGTGCCCAGGCTGCCGGCATCGATTTCAACGCCAGATTGCGCAACCGCTGATGCTCATCCTGCAAGTCTGGCTTGAAGCATCGATGGAGCCAGTCGGCTACCTTATTAAAGGTGACGACGGTGATCTGTCCTTCACTTACAATTCCCAATGGCTGG
Organism: Novosphingobium sp. UBA6272; assembly: GCF_002440635.1. Taxonomy (GTDB): domain Bacteria; phylum Pseudomonadota; class Alphaproteobacteria; order Sphingomonadales; family Sphingomonadaceae; genus Novosphingobium. Next base: position 98,463 of record NZ_DJUW01000014.1, read on the forward strand.
CGGATCCGAACAGTCACGCATTATCGCTCTCATTGCCATTGGGCGAAGAGCCCTTTGGTGACGTTCCAGTCCGCGCGTGGTTCGGAAATTTGCTCCACGAAAACGACCAGCTCGAAACGACCATGGCGCGCTATGGAATCGAACGCAGCGACATCGCTGGGCTGCTGGAACATCTGGGGGCGGACTGCCCAGGCGCTGTCAGCGTGCTCGGTCTTGACCGGCCACCGGTGAAACGTCCTGGGACATTGAGCGAAGACTATGATCCGCTCGACGAGGGCACGTTGCGGGACATCGTCGAGCGCCTCGCCACAGGCAAGCCCCTACCCGATGGGATGCGCGACCCCTCGCCAGTTGCAGGTGTTCGCCGGAAGGTATCGCTCGCAGCCTTGCCGGACGGACGCTTCGCGCTTCCCAAGCATAGGACGGGCGCGCCCACGACCCACATTCTGAAGCTGCCGGATCGCCAGACCCCTAAGGAAGCGCGTGACGAAGCCTTCCTGACCGATCTGGCGGCAAAGTGCGGTTTCTCAGTCGGCACATGTGTGGCCGACCAGATTAGCGAACATGAAATCCTGCTCATTAACCGGTTCGATCGGTCGATAGATGGCGACAAGGTTTATCGCTTGCATGTCGAAGACTTTGCCCAGGCAAGCGGCCTTCCATCCGATCTCAAGTATGAGCGGCGTGGAGAGGCGGGACGCCGGTTCGATGCGACGACAATCGGAAAAATACTCGCCGCAACGGACCAGCCTGCTCTCGCTCGCAACATATTCATGAGAATGACGCTGTTTAATCTGCTTCTCGGTAACAACGACAACCATGCCAAGAACAACGGTCTGATCCTGGCCTCCGGCGGCTCGGTGCAACTCGCTCCGTTCTATGACCTTACGCCGGTGCTGACAGGCGGCGACTATACCGACGAACTGGCATTCAACGTGGGCGCGGCCAAACGCTTTGACGACATAACCTCGGACGATTTGATTGCGTTTTGCGCTGACATCGGAATTCCGGCAGCGGGTGCGAAGTCCTTGCTGAGGACGGCTGCGGGCGAACTGATCGATCAGCTTGAGGAGCTTTCGGCAAGTTTTCCTCGCGAGATGTCGGCACTGGACCGCTTGTTCGGACATACAGCATCACACTTCAACGACATACTCGGCCTGGATCGCAACCTGCGCGAACGTGACGCCCATGTTACCGGCGGTGGAGGTTGGGCTCTCAGCTGAATCGAAAGCCGGGCGCTAAGCGCCCGGTTCCTTCTTCTCATCGTCGAGCGGCGTGCGCAGAACGATACGGCCATTGATCGGCACGACCTCGAGCTGCAAGGAAATGCCCTTGCGGTCGCGGTGGAACCAGGCGGCACCGATTTTGGTCCAGAATGCCTTCTCGCCCCGGTTGGCTACATGCCAGGAAATGAAATCCGGGGCCTTTGCTTCGGCTGCCGGTGCGAAATTGTTGCGGGCCATGGAACTGTCCTTTCGTGTCTGGTGGCGCGTTGCACCAAACCGAGAGGCCGCACGTCCAAGGTCAGCCGTCATGCCCAACACGGGTGAGCGCATGCGAACCGGCGCGGGCCGGGCATTGACGGCTGAACGCGTGCGGTCAGTGCCGGTGCTGAAACGAGGCGAGACATGAATGGAGCGGCAGTGGGTGCACGGTGCGGAAATCGACGAGGCCGCCGCATGAAATCCCCATGCGAATGCAAACTCGCACAGCAGGGCACGGCCAATGGCGGGCGTTTGACGGCCGACCTAGGCCCAGGCGGGCATTCTTAGCAACTGAAGCTCGCCGCGAAAGAACGTCTCGAAGTCGAGCACATTGTCGTGCCGGACGTATTCAGTGTCCTTCGAGGTCTTGAGGCTTTCGGGCACGACAAGGGAAATTCCCATCGATGCCATGTCCTCGATCGCGTTCGCCGCAATCGATTCATCGACAGTGGCAAGGAACAGGTCGCTTCCGCCCATTTCGCGCTGGACCTGCTTCCAGCGCTCGCGGAGTGTCGTCTTGGCGCTCAGGATCAGGCCGCGCGCCGGACCCTCAAGCGGTTTGCGCAGGTGGGTCAGCGACGGCAGCACAAAATCGGGCCGCTTGCGCGCATCAATGACGACCTGCTTGGCAAACGGGATTCCGCCAGCGACCAGCATCGCCTCGATCTGGTGTTCAAACGAGTAGCCTGCGCGGGATTTCCGCTGCTGGCTGGCCGACAGCATGATCGCATCGATTGCGCCTGTTGCATCGACCAGCCGCCGAACGATACCCTTCATGTCGAGCTTGACGGCATCGTCTCCCAGAACAGCTCTGACCAGTTCGACTGCCCGTTCGCGGCGCTGGAACTCCCGGAACAAGTCCCATTCGAACACCCGGCTGATTTCGCGGATCGCGTCGCCGGGGCGGTCCATCTCGAATGGGTTAAGGGCAGGAAGCTTGAATTTTTCGAGGAATGCGGTCCGCGCCATGGTCGCGAGGTCCACGGTGACCGGCATTTTCGCCCGGTCTGCCGCGAAACCCGCAATGTTGCCCGCCAGCCAGGCAAGCGCGACCTCCTCGGCGAAATCCATGATCCGGTCGCGTTCCATCGCCATGATGGCGATCGGATCGAGAATTTCCGATGTAAATTTGGCGGCCAGCGCAAGCGTATCGGCGAGGACAATTGCCTCGTCGGAATTTGAGTCAATGGTGAGGCAGACGAACCCCGGCGCGCCGTCCCGGTCGGCGCGGACCATGACCAGCCACGATGCCGGGGACAGGCTGGCAAAGGCTTCTTTCGGAACGCGGGTCATATGCGTTTCCGGACCCTTGCTGGTGTAATGAACCAGGCGGGTCTGCTTCTCGATGCCAAACTGCGGCCATTCCGTGCGGAACCAGGCCTCCCTGATTTCGTCGGCCTCGGGGTTATCCCGCTCCTTGGCGACCAGCGGTGGAAAGAACCCGCTGTCCCGTTCGCGTGGCGGAACGTACACGCCGCCCTGGTGCTTGTTTATCAGACGTGCCCAGTCACGGTCATTGTTGGACAGCTTCTTGACGAACAGTTGTGTCGCAGTCCGCAACACACCGGCAAGCAAGCCGCTGCTGTCGTCTTCTGCAAACAGGTCAAACTGTTGTGGCATTTCGACTCCCGACGGCACTCAATTTGATCGGCCTGCGATCTCGATACGGGACTGACCGGATCGTAACCAGTCTGCAAGCTGGTCCGTCACCTCCTCCACCGGCATTTTCATCCTACCTTTCAGCGCACATTCCCAGACGACAGCCTGACGCCACCCGGATTCGTCCAGCCGCCCGGCATTGGCCGTGTCATTGCGGCGGTTGCGTCCGATCTTGTCCCGCCAGAACTCCTCGCGGCTCCTGGGCCAGCGGAACAGGTGGCACTCATGCCCGTGCCAGAAGCAGCCATGGACAAAGATCACCGCATGATATTTCGGAAGCACAAGATCGGGCCTGCCCGGAATGCCAGCTGCATGAAGCCGGTAGCGGAAGCCCTGTGCGTGCAGTGCGCGCCTGACTGTCAGCTCGGGCTGCGTGTCCTTCCCTCTGATTCCCGCCATCATCCGGCTGCGGACCTCGGGAGAGACAGTGTCAGCCATGCACCATCATTGGCTCGCGTTGCTCTGCCACATCGACGGCAGGCGGCCTTGCATCGGCCCGGATATGCGGGGCCATGATCGTGGCAACGGCGCGGACCACCGGAACAACGACTGCGTTCCCGAACTGCCGGTAGGCCTGCGTGTCCGACACCGGGATTTCAAACTTGCTGCCTTGCGGCTCCTCAAAACCCATTAGCCGGGCACACTCGCGCGGGGTCAACCGGCGGGGGCGGTTGCCAGGTTGCAGGACCAAGCATTCAGACCCGTCCTTGTGATAACGTGCCGACAAGGTGCGGGAGACATCTCCGGGACCGAACACCGAATAGCCAAAGCCGTTGCCTGCCTTGGCATGCTTTTCCTTGTAACCCTGGAGGTAGTTCCAGAGGTGCTCGGTCAACGTGTATTTGGGATCAACCTTGCGTTCCAGAATATCGCCCAGAACCGGTGCGCTGCCTTCCGGCACCTCAAGATCGTCAAAGTTGAAGTCGGAGCCCTCGCGAAACCCGACAATAAATACCCGCTCGCGCTTCTGCGGCACCCACGGCGCAGAGCTGATCACGCGATAGTCGACCTGGTAACCCAGCTCCTGCGTCAGTACGTGCATGATAGTGGCGAAAGTCCGCCCGCCGTCGTGCCGTTCAAGGTTCTTGACGTTTTCAAGCAGGAAAGCTGCCGGGCGGTGATGGGCGATGATCTTGGCAAGGTCGTAGAACAGCGTCCCTTGCGTATCACACAGGAAGCCATGCGGACGGCCAAGCGAATTCTTCTTCGACACCCCGGCAATCGAAAACGGCTGGCACGGGAAGCCAGCCAGGAGAACATCGTGCTCCGGAACCCGCCAGGGTTCCTCCGCGTAGGGACGGATGTCCCCGGCAAACTCGTGATCGATCGGATTGTCGCGAAAATTGGCGGCATAGGTCTGGCGTGAGTATTTGTCCCATTCGGCGGTAAAGACGCATTTGCCGCCGATTTCCTCGAAAGGGCGCCGCAGGCCACCGATCCCGGCGAAAAGGTCAATGAAACGAAACCTGGACGCTGGCCGGGCTGCCGGAAGTCTCGGTACGCTGACTTCGGCCATCCGCATCATCAGGTCCATGGCGAGCGGCGTCGGCTCGGTGCCGCGAGGCCCCATAGTTTCATAGCGCCGGATCGAACGATCCGTCACCCGCAGCAGCTTCGCCGCCTCCTCAACCGAAAGTCCCGCCCGCTCACGCAGCTTCGCAAATTCGGTTCGGCGGTCGAGCATGGCGTTCTCCACTGGGACTCTTTCGGACAACCTGTCCAACTGCGACCCAGTGGTGAAACATTTGTGGAACAAGCGCAAGGGGAGCCTGGGAAAATTTCCCCAGCTCCCCACAGACTCAATACTCCTCTGCAAGCATGATGGTCAGAACTCGTCGCGTAACTGCGGGATTGGCCGGATTGTCGCTCGCCCATTCCATCGAGTGTCCGTAGCAGTCGATTTTCCAGAAAACTGTCTCGCGGCATTCACCGGGCCGTCTGGTCGTCCAGCACCCCCGGCTGTCCTGATAGACAGCGCCGAAATCACGTTCGCCATAAGGATCATTGTCAGGCGTAAAAGCATCGAAGTCTTCGATAAGCTCGCGCACCCGCGATTGATCGGACGCGGCGAGCGAACGAAAGCCAGATGTGGCGACGGCAGTGCAGGCAACGCCCATCGCCTTGCGGGCCAGATCGTTGAGCCGGGCGACAGCTTCGGCGCGGCTTGTTGATTGAGAAACCGAACGGGTCATTGCAGCCGCCCTCCCTGACATTCGCAAAAGTCGACCAGTGCACCAAACTCGCCGGCCGGGCCGAACCGGTCTGCCGCGCGCTGCACTTCGGCCAGCGGCATGCCGTTTTCGTCGGCCAGCAACCGCAACCAGTCTTCCCGGCACTCCGCACCGCACGCCCGGTACATCAACAGGACATCGTCCATTTTTGCCTCCTTCCTCGGCTGAAAGCCGCTTGCCTGCGGCCATGCGGCTCTGCCTTCCGGCGAGGATGGGAGGGGGAGGGTAAGCGGAATCGCCGTTCTGGCGCGGGCCAGCAGGCGCGCAGCGACCGCCACACGGGGACGGCTATTCCGCTTCGGGAAACGAGAGGGCAAAGCCCTTGGCGTTCCCGCCTGTGAAATGAACGGAGCCGATCAGGCTCCCGCTGCCGCGACGCGGCATAACAAGGGCACCCTTGCAACGGCGCGAAGCCGCCGGACGCCCTGCGCGCGGGCCTGTGGGCCAGCGGGCGTCCGGCAATGAGAGAGGCAAGAGTGCCAGCGGGTCAGAACAGGAAACGCCGCACCCTCAGGAGCGTGAAGCGCGGGACAGAGTGCGTCCTCCGGAATTCACGCTCCGCCTGGAAATGCTCCTGATCGTCACCCGCATGGGCCGGGACTACAGGCCCGGTCCGCAGCTGCGGATAGAGCAGGTTACCCGTGAGGGTAGCTCAGGCTGCCACCAGTTCCTTTTCGGCCTGCTTCATGGCGATGGTAGCTGTTTGGGCCAGAAATGTGTCCACTTCCGTATCGCTCAAGACCTCGAAAAGGATGCCGCCCCCGTTTCGATTCAACACCTTCATGAAATAGCGAAAACTTGCTTCATCCGATGTCACCCACGGCTCTGCACTCATTATCCGGATCAATCCCTGGGCAAGCTTCGGCCGGCTTGTCGTTCGTGAACGTTCAACAAAATTGCTGCGGATGTCGGCACTCTTCAAGATAAGGAGCAACGCCTGCTCGTGATCGCCCGATCCAGCTGCGATCTTGGCAATCCTTGCATTCCACCACAGACGTCCGATCGCGTTGTCATCGCGCACTGATGTCAGGCCGGTACCAAAGAAGTGATCGGCAACGGCCTTGTCGAAAGATTCCCCGGTCTTGCCAGAAAGCCAGCGAGCCCGCCCATAGGCCAGCGCTTCGATGTGCGTCAGCCGGGTCCAGATCCGCCCTTCACGGGCAATCGCCGGGCTCATGCCGGGAAGCGCGTTGAACACCTTGAGTGAATTCTGCACCTCGATCTCTGAACTCGTCGAAGACAAGTCCAGCGATGCCAGCGCAGTAGCATCTACGGAGACAGAGGACACCTCGATCGCCCAGCCATTACCCAGTTCAAGATCGAGGAAGTCTCCGCTTTCGTAGCGTACACGGTTTTCGGCGACCTGCGCCTCCAGCGTATCCATCACATCTTGCGAGAGGAATTTCAGCTTGTTCATGCCCCTGCCTCCGCAATCGCCTCAAGCCGACTGACCGGAAGTTCCAGCAATGTCTGGGCATTTTCGAAGAGGCTTCCTTCGTAGTTGATACCTGCGATCGTGCATTTGGCCGCGAATGGCTGCTTCCAACGCCGGTTTTCGTACATGTCGGGGTTTGCCCGCAGTGCGTCGAGAACCTCCATCACGGCAGGCATATAGACAGAGCTGAGTACAGCCGATCTGGCCTGGGAATGGCGAAGGCCATTGATCATCTTGTACGTCCCGTCTCCGGCAAGAATTGTGATTTTTTCCGCGTCCAGCTTCACACTCAGCCTGCCTTCGGGCTGATCAGGAGACGCAACCAGGGAGAAAATACTCTCCATAGGAGCCAGCTTCGCCTGTCCAACACTCAGCACCTGTTCGTCATCGAATGCGAGAATGTCGCCAGCAATCAGATTCAAGGGCAGCGTGAATTCCGGATGCACATTGTCCGGCGTCCATTGTTGCAAGGGCTGCGACAGCCAGATGACCGGGCGGATTGTAACCCGATTAAGAAGCGATCCGTTTTCAAACTCTACCTTGCCTTCCGGCCAGCCGAGCTCCCGAAGATCCGAGTAGAAGGTGTCGCCGCAGCGTACGAAGATGCCGACGGTGGCCTGCCCCCCTTCGACAAGCTTCCGGATTGAAGGTTCGGTCAAATCAATGCTGTAGTTGATGCTGACCTTGCCGGTTTCGAGAATTTCCTCGACCTCGGTTTCCAGCGCAAAGATGCCTTCCGCAAAATCTCCGGTTTCGTCTGTCAGGACGGGGTGGGGAAAGCGCATGTCATCAGTAAACTTCATGCTGCGATCTCCGTCTCTGCTGTGGCGAACACTTCAACCGGTCCCGAGTAGGGCGCGTCAAAGGTGACCTCGAGGGCAACGCGGACTCCCTCTGTCAGTTGGATCGCAACGTTGCCCTTGCGCAGCGAACCGGAGCTGGTGGAAACGACCGGAAGCAACTCACCGGAATTCAATCCGGTTGCCTCAAGCTGTACCAACGCATTTCCTGATACCGTCGGAGTAAACCATACAGTCCGCTTCAATGCGTCCGTCGCTCCAACAGGTATCGCCGTTCTCAGACCACGAAGCCTGAGAGGGGGCACCTTGCCGTGCGTGCCCGTGCCATCCGTTCCGGCGCCGGGCCCTTTCTGATCGCCTGACCGCTGACCACCCTTTTCCTGCGTTTCGCCGGTCCCGCCACCGCCGTCCTCGCCGGCGTTCTCCTGTGGCTTAAGCGCCTGTGTCTTTGCCTTGCGGGCGGGCTTGTAGATGTATTTCTCCGGATCGTTCTCGGCATTGGGATCAGGCGGGGTCGGGCCGGTCGCGTCCTCGGCAAAGAAGCGCGCGAGTTCATCGAGGGTGACTTCATCATCCTCTTCGATGGCAGCGGCCTGCTGGATCTTTCTCCGCAGTTCTTGGATGAGCTGCTTCATTGCAACTTCGGCAGCCTCCCGCTTGGCCGGGTCAGACAACCGATTGGCGGAAAAGCTGTCGTGCCGCGGGTTCTCAATGGATTTCATGAGCTTGCTTGCCTTGTCAGCAAGCGGCTCGACGAATGCAACGAACTCTCGTGTCCCGACAAATCGCTGGAGCTTGTCACCGAATTGCTGAAGCTCAGAGGTTATAAGCATACCGTTTCGAACGATTCCGACCCTCTTGGGCAAGCCGTCGGCTACAAGCACACGGAAATGCATCTTCCCAAGCCCTTGAACATCCTGCTCGATGTCCGTCGCGTCCGGGGAAATGAGGCAGTTGAACAGGTCCCGCGAAAAATCGAGCTGGCCCCTCTGACCGTCCGCGTCAGCGGCGGCGATAATACGAGCATCATTGAACAGGGCAGCGACGGTGTTGTGGTTGAGCTTGATTTCCCCATCGTTGATTTCAAACGCCATCCGGTCGCGATGCAACGCCGCAAAAAAGTTTGTGAGCAGGGAATATGCGATGGACCAGGCCCAGCCTTCTGTTTGCCTGAATCCAGCGCAGAATATGCTGGTTCCGACCTCGGTCCGGCGCATCCATTCCGGAACCTGCTCCGGGTCCTCAATGGCAACATACCCGTCGGGATTTCCCCAGTATCCGGTCGCACGGCGCTTCGCTCCGCTGCAATCAACATGTGAGACCATCCGGCTTTTGCCTTGTGCGGCAAAGCGCGTCTCGCCCGCATTGTCCCGATAGGCTGTCGAATAGAAAACCGTTTGAAGGTCCGAAATCGCAAAGGATGCGTTCTTGCCGATCCCGAACGAGCCGCCCGACGTTTCAGTCTTGTTGTTGCTGACACCCGCGCCTTTCAGCAGTGAGTGAAACGGCGTCCCCTCCACGCTCGAGGGTCCTGCCAAACCCTTGGTATTGAAATCGCTGATCTTGAGAATCTTGGTCGTCGGCAAAGCCAGCAAACTCGCGGCCTGCTTGAAAAAGTCCTCGTCCTTCTCCTGCTTTGCATCAGCCAGGCACCTGTCAACTGTCTGGCTCAGAACCTCAACGCCAGGGACCTGGGAAGTTTCCACGTCAAGGACATCGAAGGTCATCCGAACCGGATGGCTGACAGCTGCATCCGCACTGTTCTGCCCGGCCTCACGTCCGCAGCTGGCGTATGGATTGTCACGAAACGTTTCAATTCCGGCATCGCCCAACCCCTCGCTCTCACCGGCCTGGTTGGGCAGAAATTCCAATACGCCTTTAGTCATTTCGGCCTCCTGCCTTTGGCTGATTTCAGAGCTTGAAAAGAGATTCTCCAGCGCCTTCGCCTTCGCCGAACCGCGCTTTCGCTGTGTCCAGTTCCTTTTGGAGAGCACGGAAGATCTTCTTCACGTCCTCATCTGTCGAAGAATATGCCGATCGGTTGGAAAGATTTCCGATCAGTCGAATCTCTCTGAGCGCACGATTCACTCGTTGCTCCACAAGACGGACAAAATTTTCGCGTTTCTTATCCACAGAAGCCTCCATATGCGCCATATATCGCACACATTTGTGCAATATGCAATAAATTAGTGAAATGTTGTTGAGTATGGGTTCCATATCTACTGATTTTAAAGAGAAACTTGGCGTAAATAGCCGAAGCAAAATGAGGATACGCCTATCGTCTGCTATGGCCGCGCTTACCCTATACCTGCCCCCATCGCCCTGGACTTGCCAGCATCGGGCAGCGTCGCTGCCATGGCGGTCTGCTTCTCACCCGCCCGCTCGGTGATCGCCCGGACGAGCCGCTCCCGGTCATCGGTGACAACGACGGCCTCGCCTCTTGCCCGCGACAGCGCGACATAGAGCATCTTCTGGTCGACCAGATTGGTCGAGCTGCTGTCGGCGTGGATCAGGACCCGATCGGCGGTCTGGCCTTGGGCGGCGTGTGCGGTCTGCACATAGGCGTGGCGCAAATGGGTGTCGCGGGGATCAGAGAGGTCAAGCCGCTGCTCGCGCCCGTTCGCCAGTTTCAGGGCGGCCTGACGGGTAGCAGGATCGATGCCGGTCACGGTGCCGCCGAGCCCGTTAATCCGTCCCATCTCGCGGTCGTTGCGGGTAAACTGCACTCGGTCACCTGTGCGCAGTTCCATGGGTTTGGCCTCGAACACCTCGGCCTTGCCTGCACCCCATTGCCGGGGATGCCAGTCAATCGACCGGCCATCGCGGCTCGCAAGGGCAATACGGCCCCGTTCAGGCTCGACGCTGCTGACGGTCAGGGACTCTCCACGGCGAACGTCTTTGGCGACATAGTCGCGGTTGAAGCGGACCAGATCGCCGATGGCATAGCTGGCCGCTTCGCGCGCTTCTGCGCGGGTCATGCCCTTGGCCTCCAACGCGGCAAATTGCAGGCGGTCTGCCGACAACTCGCCGCGCGAAGCCAGGTGCTCGCGGATCATGCCGGTGAGAGTGTCACGGCCTTCGCGCGAAGGCTCGATGGCCAGCGTCCGCGCCCGCTCGGCGGGTGACAGCGCCAGGTAATGCCGCGCCATGGCCGCGAAGCGATCATTTTGCGTGGTGGCTTCGATCACCCGCCCACCGCCGCGATCCAGCGCGGCGAGCGCCTTCCCGGCATGGCCCTCAATCGATGCCATGACCGCTTCGCGGGTCCCGGCATTGGTCTGGCGAACGACTTCGGCCAGTTTGGTCGTTGCCATTCCGGCGGCCTGCAACTGCGCGAAGGCCGCGCCAGCACCAACTGATCCGAGCTGCTTAACGTCACCGACTAGGACAAGCCGGGCGCCCGCCCTGTCAGCGCTGGCCATCAGCCTGGCCATGTCGTGCGCCGACAGCATCGAGGCCTCATCGACAATCCAGACGGCATCCTTGCCCGACATTCGCGGGTCGGGGGCAAGCAGATGCCGGGCAACGGTATCGCCACGCAAGCCGAGCGCTTCACCCAGAACGGTTGCCGCCGATGCGGTTGGGGCAAGTGCTGTCACTGCAAGCCCGCGCCGCTCGGCTACGCGGGCATAGGTCGCCAGCACCGTGGTGGTCTTGGCGGTCCCGGCATAGCCCTGAACCGCGGAAATGCGGTCCCGCGAAGCCAGCAGGTCGGCGGTCGCGCGCTTCTGGTCCTGGGTCCAGGCATAGCCTGACCGCACCGACTGCCTAGCGGCAAGCTCGACCGTTCGCGCTGCCGCCACGGGATTGGCCAGTGCTTCAGCCATCCCGCGTCCGGCAACTTCAAGTCGCAACATGGTGCGCTCGGTCGCGATGGCCTGCGGGGTGGTGAACCCGGCAAACTCCGCACCGCGCCGGTCCAGAAAGGTCCGGGGCACAAGCTCGCCGCGATGCTCGGAACCGGCAATGGCGGCACCGATCTGGCCATGCCCGATCTTGCCAAAGGCGAAGTCGCCCGCCTCGCGCGTCAGCGTACTGGCCGAAAACACGGCTTCGCGTTCGGACAGCTTGGCGGCGGCGAAGGCGACGGCGCGTTGCGCCAGCAAATCATGACCGGATGCTGGCTCGATGTCTTTGGCCCGATCCTGCGCCTCCGCAATCAGCCTGCCCCGCGCGCCAGCGTCGAACCCGTTGGAATCGGCGGTGGCGCGCCACTCGGCGCGCAATTCGCGAATATCGACGTGGCTCTTGGCCTCGCGGGTATCGAGCGCAGCAATCTGCTTCTCGGCGGCACTTGCCTCCGCCCGGCTTGTGCCGCGCTCGGCCAGGCGGGCATCGATCGCCGCCGTGCGCTGGCTCAGCGCCTCGATGACTTTGTCCGGCACGCCAGCTATTTCGAACATGGCATCTTTGCCCGGCTCGATGCGGTATCCAAGCTCGGCAACGCCGTGCGCCAGCTCCTGCCGGTAGATCGCGCCGATCTCCTTCTGGAGCTGGTAGAACGCGCGCGGTTCCAGACTGCGCCAATTGCCGTCCCTGTCCTGCGTCATATTGATCACGACGGCATGGGTGTGGAGCTGCGGGTCCTGCGCCCGGCTCGTCGCGTGGCGGAAGGTGGCAATCGCGAGATTGCCGGTGGCCTCGCGCCGGACCGCGCCGCCATTGCGGACGCGGGTCGCGGCCATGTGTTTTTCGACATGGGCCAACGCCACTTTTGCCGCCGCGCCGTGCGCTGCGATCAACCGCTTGTCGCCAGCGACCTCGGCCATGATCGATACGGACTTGGGCGCGGACAAGGTAATATCCCAACCGGGACGATGCTCGATCTTGCCGTCGCGGGTGGTGCCAAGCTGCCTTCCGCCGACCTGACCCTCCAGCAGCGCAGCGAACTGCTCCCGGTCAACCTCGCCTTCAAGGCCCAAAGACCCGGCGGCCTCGCCGAACCATTCGGACGGTGCGAGGCCGCCTTCGGCATAGTAATCATCGGCCTCGTAGTAGCTCGCGGCCTGACCGGCGCTCGACAGGCCCGAAACCGAGGCAACCATCACACCGGGCCGGGCTTGGCGTCCGTCGCGGCGGCTGCGGCGATCTCGCCGACCTTGCTCCACAGCGTGCCGGCAGGATCGCCGGGAACGTAGGCCGGTTCGCGCGGGCTCCCGCGCCGGGCGATGTGATCGGCAGTGAGGTCAATCCGCGCAACCGGCAGGCCATCGGGCAGAAGCAGATAGCCCTGGTGCGGGGGAAGCCGCAGTTCGCTTTCGAGCACGGCGGCGCGGAACTGGCGCTGGGTGGCGATGGTGGTGCGGGGCACCTCCTTGCCGATCGGCAGCGTATCGCTGGCGACGCGCATTTCGATCTCGCATTCACCGATGGTCTCGCTCGCCCATTGCCGGGTCTCTCGGTCAACGATCTGGAGAAACAGTTTGGTGTTGCAGCAGGCGAGCATGGCCTCGGCGATGTTGTCGCCATAGCGGTTGCGCATCTGCCCCAGTGCCTGGAAGGTGAGCACGATTGCCGCGCCGAACTTGCGTCCCTCGGGGAGGAGCCGCGCGAGGTTCTCGACGCGAGGCAGGTCTGCCAGCTCATCGAGCACGAACCAGATGCGCCGCTCGGGCGAAGACGCCAGACCCAACACCGCGCTGGCCGCGCATTCGAGCCAGCAGGCCATCAGCGGCTTGGCCGCCTCGAAATAGTCTTCCTTGCGCGGAACGAAGATCCACGGCTTCGCACCCGGATTCTTGTCCAGCCCGGCGATGAAGTCGCGGAAGGCGAAGTGCTCCGCACCCTTGTCCTCGACCCTGAGGAACTGGATCAGGTTCGCCGCCTTGGCGAGCATGAACAGCACACTGCCGGTGGCGCGGTCGGCGTCATCGGCAAAGGTCCGCGCCGACGAAGTATGCCCGAGCCAGTGCTTGAGCTGCTCCTTGCTCTTTACCTGCAAGGCTTCAAGCAGTGCTTCGAGGCTGCAGTTCTTTTCGGCCCACAGTTTGCGGAGCATATTGGCGACTAAGATGCGGCTCGTTTCCAGCCAGACATCGTCGTCCTGGCTGCCGGTTTCGGACACGAGCTGACGGGCAATCCGGTCGGCATCGGCGGGGTGTGAAATCTCGTCGAACGGCGACCAGAACGCGCAGCGGCCATCGAACGGATTGAGGATGATGTCGCCGCGCGCAGCGCAGTAATAGTGGGCAATGAATTCCCCGCTGGTGTCATAGACCAGCGCCGGTTCGCCGCGCGCCTCGATGTCGTCGAGCATCTGGCGCAGCACTGTAGTCTTGCCGCTGCCGGTGGTCCCTATCAGGGCGAAGTGGCGGGTCTCGTTGCGGCGCGGGATCGGCACCGGACCGATCTTCAAGGCCCCCTTGCCAGCCAGGTGCGAAAGCTGCGCAACGGCTTCATTCGCGCTGACCACGCGAGTGCCACCGAGCACCCGGTCGGCCAGCGTTTCCTCGCCCTGGACATGCATGGTGCGCTGGATCAGACAGATGATCAGAATGCCAACCACGAGCCCCATCAAGGCACCGAGCAACAAGGCTACGACGACTGCCTGGAGCGTATCGGTGAACAGCGGATCGCTGGCAACATAGTGGGCTGAGACTGTCCAGTGATTGTCGCCCATTCCGACATTCATCTTGATGTCGCGGTTGCCGAGACTGCCGATCAGATCGAGCCCCTTGCCGCCAAGACATTGCAGCGCAACCGTCCACGCGTAACCGGGCAAGGTGAACTGCGACCAGAGGAGCGCGCCACATCCGGTGCAGACCAGCAGGAGCTGCCAGAAGAAGCGGAGGCGCTCCTGCAAGCGGGCCATGCGGACGCGCCACAGCGAATGGGCACGGGCGGCAAAATCGGTGTTGCGGGTCATGGTTCGAACTCTTGGGCGAGGGAGCGTTGCCGCTCGAAGGCGGCGCGCGCTTCGGCGGCGATCACCTCGTCGGGTTTGCGGGTTCCGAGCGCGGCATGGCGGGCATAGGCATAGGCCGCGCAGGCGGTGAACAGGGCGCGGTCGAGCACCCGTTCGGCCTCGGCCAGGCGTTCCGACATGGTGCCGATCTCGCGCGCCATTGCAGCAAGATCGGCCTCTCGGTCGGTGCCGTGAAGCATGGCGAGGAAGCCTGCTTGGCCTGCTGCCGGTTTGGC
>NZ_DJUW01000006.1 GCF_002440635.1 Novosphingobium sp. UBA6272
CACCTCATTGACGGACGTGACCCCATTTTCCGGTCAAAATGTCGGTATGCGGGCGGTAATGCCCTAAGGGGGCCTGTTATGCCTGTTATGCCTTAGTGATGCCATCAACCTGACCCTTTCCATCGGTTACACGGGTGATACCCACCCACTATCGATAGGCTTAGCCAGCCATTCGAACTCACAAATCTATGGATGTATCAGCTGAAACCCTGCCTTAGTGGGCCTCAGGTTGCTCAGGAGGATGAAGTCCACGATCGACCACATATCCATCCAGATCAGCCAACGTTGTTTGAAGGGACTAGGGATTTCCTTCTTGGTGGTTGAGCGCTTCCGACTCCCCTCTTCGACAATCCTGGTAGGACGATGTGGCACCCAGCTTTCCAGGCAGTAGGTGATCGGATCGGGAAGGTTGAACAGGGGTTTCTTCACTTGAATCCTGGGGCTGATCGGTAAGCCCTGCTCCAGTGGATCTAGCCGGGCGTTGTCATATTTGCGCATCTTCTTAAGGTTATCGATCGCTTTGATCTTCTCACCGACCACGATGCCGTGGACATGGAAGTCGATGACACCTCCGTAGCGGTTAGCGTCAAAGTCAGCATCCAGGCCGAAGAAACCAAAGCCAGGAGCTGCCGTTATGCCTTGCCTGTTAAAGTCGTTCTGGACCCGCTTCAGCAGATCGGCGGGCCTTACCGAGAAGAGGTCGTCTGCCCGATACAGCATCCCCTGGGGCCGCAGCGTTACAAAGCCCTGGGGCTGGTCTTGGTGCTCTTCGATCAACTTCCACCAGCTACTCAGGATCGGCATCCTGGCCTCACGGTGGTAAACTGCAGACGCTAAAGTCTCGGCTGGAATGCCGGTCTCGTTGGCCCTTTGTAGGCGTTCTTGCAGATCCCTTGCTCGTTCTGCCTCCCAGATGGTCAGCTGGGATGTGTCCTCAAGGAGCTTGGCCCGGCGGATGTCCCGCTTAATATTGGTCTCACGGTCGCGGAATCTGACAATGCCATCCTCGTGACGGGTGTCCTTGTCGAGCCGGTGCGGCTTCTTAGGCTTCGGCAAATCGGAATAGCTTGGGCCTGCCATCATCGGCCACCCTGTTCGATCAGCGCCCGGATCGACTCCATTGTTACGAGAGTCTTTCGGCCGATCTTGATGCGGCGAAGACCGCCATCCTGGTTCAACAGGGCGAAGAGCTTGGTGCGTTTCACCGATAGAAGGAGGCATGCCGTTGGCACGTCCGCGAGGATTGGCTGAATCGGTTCCACTTGGGCTCTCCATGATCTCGAGAACCGACTCAATTAGACCTAAAATCGCTCGGGTCGAGCGAACTATTTGCATTGCTTGGGATTTTTACTATTTTCCGGGACGCAAAAAACATGGCACTTTGTGGCTGTGACAACCGAGGCCGCGCATTGGATCGAAACCTTCGAGTTCGAAAGGCTCGGCCGGTCTAACTTCGTCCTGGATTTCGCTGATGATGATGAGGCGCAATCGGCTGTTGATCGGATGGCGGATGCCGTCATCGACGAGTTTCGCATTCGCAAGGCGCTCTCAAGATTTGACCCTTGCTATGAGGCTCCACTCAAGTGGCTGAGGCCAGTTTGCTACCATGCAATTTTGCACTGTCTGCACGCCGACCTCTTCGAGTTTCTTGAGGCGCGCCTGGAGCACCATGGCCGTTTGGTTCGCGGTCCCAAGTGCGAACGATCGGTATTTATGGTCGGGATAGTAGGGATACTGGCTGATGATAAACCAAGCATCGGGCCCGATGGGAAGCTAGTGAAGCAGCTTACCGACGAAAAGGACCGAATGCGCCTTGCTGACCAGATGTGGTGGGCGTTCAGGCACTATGCGCAGCCAAAGGAGATCTTGAAGTTCAACCGACGGTACCCATTGCATCGCCAAGCCTCAAGGCCGCCCAAAGACTTCCTTTTCCGGGAGCTGTACCAACAGATCATAGCTCGTCGCGGTGATGTCGAAGACGAGAGTCGGAGCATAACATTCGCGCGCGGCGCTTACCCAGATGAAATCAATCTAGCGCTTGCCGATCGCGAAGAGAAAAGACGTCTCGAATGGGAGAACAGCGATTCTGACGTCAATTGGGACGCAGACGACCTCAACTGGGATTGATCCCCCAAAAAGGGTTGCTCGGTTACTGGCAAGGTCAAGGCCCGCCATCCATCTCCTTGGCGGCTTCATCTGCAGCCCTCGCTGCCTCATCGCTTGCTTCTTGGACTGCATCGGCTGCTTGCCTGGCCGTATCAGAGCCCGTTGAACCCGCTTCGTTGGGAGGCGAATTGGCCTCTGCTCCACCTGGGCTAGGTTGTTCGACTTGCGTTTGGGGCTGCGCAGCCTGCTGCTGCTGGAGGTATTCCGCCTGGGGCATACCGTTCACGAACACCGTCCGGAAGAACGACGCCTTGTTCGGGATCAGATAGTAATCCTCGGTGCCGAGATCGGTCGTGCCATTGTTGTAGTGGATCGTGAACTCGACGTTGCGGAACTCAACTGGGGTGTTGTCCTTGGCCGAATTGACGGTTGCGAGATCGACCGTGCAGTGCACCTCGTAGATCTTCTGATCCGCCATCGGGCTATCTGCCACCTTGGGATTCTCAATCGTCGCCCGCGATTTGAAGTCCTCGCTCACAGCAGCAAAGACTTCGGGTCCGCCGAACATCGCAACCAACCCGCCCGCCTTGCTCACGAACGCATTGGCGACCTCGGTCAGGATTTTGTCCTTGACGTCCGCGCGCTTGCAGGCGTCGAGTGCTGTCATGTTGGGCGAGGCTGAGTTGGGCTTGCACGCGACTAGCAAGGCCACCGCGAACAGCATTGTGGCAAATTGAAGCTTCATGTCTTCGTCTCCTAACCCTTGTAGTTCTCGAGGAAGACTGTGCGCTTGATCGTTTCGTCGAGAATGCAGCTTGCGTAGACGACGCCCGACAACGAGCCGCCGCCTGCATCATTCGAAGCGCGAGAGCACCGGGCGTCGCGTTGGCGTATCCAGCTACGCTGAAGGCCGCGAAGTTGGTCCTTCTTGGCGCGTGATAGTGGCCGCATGACCATGACATAGGCTTGGTTTAGGCGGGCATCCTGCCGGTCGATCTCGGCACCGATGCAATCCATCATGTCTACGGTCACACCTTCGGCCGCGTCCATGCACTGGTTGTAGTCGCGGGTGTAGCGCTTCTCGATCTGCGATTGCGTTTGTGCTGCCGTCGGTGTGACAGAAAAGGCTGCGATCAATAGGCCAGCGAAGATTTGTCCGACTTTACTGCGCATCGTTGCCCCCACTTCAATTGGAGGCACCGGGCGAAGCCGGGTGTTTACAACCCTGCGCACGCACAAGGCGCCGCCGCCTTTAGGCGAGCCCTGGACATACGCGACGGCCACCCGGCCGAGAAATCTCGACCGGCGCGTGCGGTTTGAGGTTGTAAAGCCTCCGCTGCGGGACTGACCGCAGCTAAAGATTGTATGCGGCGATAGAGGGCTTTGATCAAGCGCTTGCTGCGAAGAAGTTTGGTGATTCATCATGTTCACCAGTCGCTTGAAAGAAGCACAGTCAGAACTCTTTGAGTGGCCTCCGCGTCGGCAGGATCATCTGATCCAAATTCCATGCGCGAATCATAATAATCGATCTTAAACAGCAGGTTATGGCCGAAAAGCGTCAGATCGCCGAAGTCCCGTTCACCATGCGGATCGTTGTCTGAATCGAACTCATCGTAGTTTGCCAGTGCAGCCGCGAGGGTCACGGCATCAAAGCCACTGATCCGCAAAACGTTCTGGGTAATCACAATGGTGCCACCCATTCCTGTCTTGCGGAGTTGATCGTTCAAGCGAGCAATCGCTTCTGCGCGCGGCACCTCGTTGCACGTTGCTGTTCCGTGGTCGGTCATGATAATTTCATTCCATTGTTGTGAGCAGCCGCCATCCCCTCGCACCAAGTTGCGCAAGCGGGATGGTCGGCGATGTTGTTGGGTTGGACGAAGCTTCCGATTACTTCTTCTTGGCCTCATCGCGGATGCGGTTGATCAGCGCGTCGAGGTCTGCTATGGCTGCGATGGCAGCGGCCACGGCCTGGCTGACCGGCTTCAGAGCTTCATCGAAATCGTTCATTTCGAACGCCTGGGCGACGAGTTCTTTCAGCAGATCAACGGGCTGGAAGAGGCGCGCTTCCTGCTCGTCGCGTGTCCAGCCGCCGAGTTTGAAGAAGCCCGCAACAGCCTTGTCATCTCGAATGACCTTGTCGGCAGCATCGCTCAGTCCCGCTCTGACCTTCAATTCCACACACATCAGAGTGCCGCCGGTCTTGAGGGCCGCTTCGAGCCAGCTGTGATCGTAGTCGTCAGTGGTGATCTCGCTTAGTTCGAGCCAGGCATCGCCAATTCCGCCGACGCCCTTGGTCATTTTCCACTCCGATGCCATCAGGATTGCGGTGCCGTTGGCCTCGCTGGCTATCCAAGGTTCGACTGCGGCCTTGGTGAACTTGCGGACGATTTCGCCCATCAGGCGGTCGCTGATCGGCCCACTGGCAAGTTGATAATCGGGCGCAATGTTGCCCAGTTGGCGGATGATCCGTCCGGCCTCGACCGGATCGAGTTGCTGGGCGGCGATGATCTGTTCGTCGGTATTCATGTAGCGCATCCTTTGCCTAGAAGGAGGACCGCTAAGGGGACCTCCTCCGGCAAAGGCCGGTCTTGCCAGATCAACACTTGCAGCTGATGGGGCAACAGCCCCGATCGCTAGGCGCAAGCGTTCTCTCAGCCAGGAACATCCTGACCTATCCCCTTCGCGGAACTCGTTTGCGAAAGTGCCTCAAGCCCTCTGAAGCTGGTCAAATCGGGCTTAACGCACTGCAATTATTAGCGGATTCTGTCAGAAAAAGCAAAAATGGCTCAAATGCTGCGGTGAGCTTCGATGCCAACTGCCAGCGGCTATGCTGGCCTTAGGAGGTGCCAGGCCGATTCGATTTGAACTTGTCACGCAACCCTTGCTTGCCGCAAAATGCCGCCCAAGCGGCCATCAATTCGCGGCGCTTTTCGACTGCTGTTCCGCGTCGGTAGGCGGCCTCGACTTCGGAGGTCAATGCGTGTGCCAGGGCCATCTCGACCACTTCACGCTCAAAATGGGTCTGCTCGCCGACCCAGTCACGGAACGTCGAACGGAAGCCATGGACTGTGATATCGCTATGGCCCATGCGCTTGAGCTGCTGCGACAAGGCCATATCGGACAGCGGTCCACCGCGCGGCGCTGCAAACACAATATCTTCGGGCTTGGCTGCCTCCGGCCTTACGGTGCGAAGGACTGCAAGAGCAGCGTCACTCAGCGGTACTTTGTGCTCCCTCTTCGCCTTCATGCGTTCCTTTGGTACGGTCCAAAGCTTCGCTTCGAGGTCCACTTCAGACCAGCACATACCGCGCACTTCTCCTGATCGTGCGGCTGTCAGAATGGCGAACTCGAGTGCGCGGGCTGTGCCGCCTGGCCGTTTCCGCAACCCGGTCATGAATGCCGTGATTTCCGAGAAGGGAAGGGCGGCATGATGCTTGACCGCCGATTTGTCACGCCTCAGCAGTGTCTTGTCGAGGTGCCCCTTCCACCGCGCCGGATTGTCGCCTGACCATAGGCCTTTGACCTTGGCAGCATCCAGAATGCGTTCGATGCGCCCCCTCAGCCGCGAAGCGGTTTCCGGCTTGCTCAGCCAGATCGGCTCAAGGACTGCCAGGACATCCGACGTTGATATCTGGTCAATCGGCTTGTTCAGCAAAGGTGCGGCATGGGTATCGACGGTATTGCGCCATTGCTGCCGATGTTTGGGGTTGCGGAACCCGTCCTCGATGCCAGCGATCCATTCCTTGGCGAAGGTGCCGAACGTCACAACAGGAACTGGCTTGGCTCGAGCTTTGGCGCGTTCGATCCGAGGATCAATGCCGTCTAGCAGCTGACCCCGTATCTTTTCGGCCCGCTCGCGTGCCTTTGCGAGCGTAATGTCCAAGTCCGATCCCAAGCCAAGCTCTATCCGCCTTCCACTCATGGTTCCGATGTAAAACCAAGATCTTCCGCTTGGGCGGACCCGCAGGTAGAGACCGCCGCCATCGGACAGCAGCCCTGGTCCGGCGAAGCCAGCGACCTCCTTAACAGTGAGCTTGTTACGCGCGCGCGAGGACATGATTCTCGCAAACTAGCGGGTCTCCGCCATCATGTCAGCCATAATATCAGCCATAAGTTCGGCTCGCGGCTTGTGGCGATCCAGCGCGAACGAATGCGAACGTCAAATCTGTATAATAGCGCAAGAAACCTCAGTTTTATGAGGCTTCTCTGAGTTTGCGATGATGAGTGAAAGGGCGGGTAATGGCGGAGCGGGAGGGATTCGAACCCTCGATACGCTTTTGACGTATACTCACTTTCCAGGCGAGCGCCTTCGACCACTCGGCCACCGCTCCGCATGCACTGGATTGGCGCGCCCTAGCGGCATGGCCGGGATCGTGCAAGCGTTGCAGGCGCGGGCGGAGCGCCTATCTTGGCGGGCATGACCCGCACCTTTGGCCTCGCGCCCAGCCTTTCCGAAATCGAAGCCCTGGCCTGCGCCGCGCTGGCGCAGATGCCGGAGCCGTTTGCGGCGCACCTTGCCGGGGTGCGGCTGGTGGTGGAGGACTTTGCCGACGCGGAAACGCTGGCGGCGATGGGGATCGAGGATGCCTTCGAGCTGACCGGGATCTACGAGGGCTGGCCGGTGGGTGAGAAGCATTCGGCGCCTTCGGGTGCGCTGCCCGACCGGATCCGGCTGTTCCGCCAACCGATCCTCGACGAATGGATCGCGCGCGGGGACGAGAGCCTGGAGCATCTGGTCGCCCATGTGGTGATCCACGAAGTCGGGCACCATTTCGGGCTGAGCGATGCCGATATCGATGCGCTGGAGGCGCAGGGCTGAGCGCGGTTTGACAAAGGGCGCGGCGGTGGCACTGTGGGGCGATGAGAATACTGCTCCCCACGGCTGCGCTGCTCGCGCTGGCCGCTTCGCCCGTCTATCCGCAGGCCTCGGCCAATCTGGCGGCCGGCAAGACCCAGCCTTCGCCGCTCGCACCCAGCGAGATCGTCGCTCAGGCACCCAAGGCGGACTGGACGGCGATTGCCGCGTCGGACCTGCTGGTGATGGACCTGGCCCCTGATGCCAAGGGCAAGCCTCGCCGGGTGGTGATCCAGCTGATGCCGCCGCCGTTCTCGCAAGGCTGGATCGGCAATATCCGCAAGCTGACGGTGGCGAGGTTCTGGGACGGGACTGCGGTCAACCGGGTGCAGGACAATTACGTCGTGCAATGGGGCGATCCCGATGCCGAGGACAAGGTCAAGGCGAAGAAGCTGCCCGAGGGTTTGGCGGTGATGCCAGAGAGTGAGTACGAAACGTCTTTAGAGGATCCATACAAAGCCAAGCCGAAACCGGTCTTTGCGGGCGAACGCGGCCGAGGCTTTGATGCCTATTCACGAACTAACTATCTGTATCGAGGTTGGCCTGTTGCAATGGATTACATCCAGTATGTTCCAATAAAGGATGCAACCACGGGTAGGCCCATTCCGGCGCCAACGACCCGGGCAGCCTGGCCTGTCCACTGCTACGGCATGGTCGGCGTCGGCCGCGACCTGTCCCCCAACACCGGCAACGGCGCGGAGCTCTACGTGGTGATCGGCCACGCCCCGCGCCATCTTGATCGCAATATTGCGCTGGTCGGGCGGGTGATCGAGGGGATCGAGCACTTGTCCTCGCTGCCGCGCGGGCATGGGGCGCTGGGGTTCTATGATCTGGCGCAAGGCGACGAGCGAACCGGGATCCGCTCGATCCGGCTGGGCACCGAGGTGAAGGACCTGCCGGCTTACGAATACCTCTCGACCGAAAGCCAAAGCTTCGCCCAATACGCCGATGCCCGCGCCAACCGCCGCGATGCGTTTTTCATCCGCCCGGCTGGCGGGGCGGACATCTGCAACATCCCGGTCCCGGTGCGGCGGGTGAAGTGAAAGTTTTTTCTCTCGCAATGGCGCAAAGGCGCGAAGCTGCTGTTTCTGGCCGCAGGCCGGCCCGCATTCGCTTGTTTGGTCTCTGCGGCAGTATTCCAAACAAAACCCGGCTGCGCCGGAAGCAGTGCAGCTTCGCGCCTTTGCGCCTTTGCGAGCGCAATCCGTGACCGAACGTGTGACCCACACCGGCCCGCTCTGGCGCTGGACCAGTTCGACCGGCACGGGAAGCTGGCATTTCCTGACGATTGATGGCGAAGCGGGTGAGGCGCTTTCGGGGACAGCGCTGATGCGGCGGCTGGAGAAGAGCATCGGCGGATTCGGCTCGCTCAAGGTCGTGGCAACGATCGGCGACAGCACGTTCAAGACCTCGCTGTTTCCGAGCAAGAGCGCGGGCTGGATGCTGCCGGTCAAGGCCAGCGTGCGCAAGGCCGAGGGGATCGGTGAGGGAGACGTGGTGGAGGTGATGCTGGAGGTTTGAAGAAGAAGGGTGGTTCACGCAGAGGCGCAGAGAAGAAAAAGGGGAGGCGCAGAGGCGTTGCGCTTGCGGCGAAGCCGCTCTCATTTTCCGACTTCGCGATTGCCAATACGAGTTGGAAAAAAGGCGGCTTTGCCGCAAACCTGACTTCTCTGCGGCCTCTGCGTGAACCCCTTTAACCCTGGATCAGCTCGATCCGGTTGCCGAAGGGATCGTCGGCGTACCCGCGTCGGGTACCGTCCTGCGCACCGTCGGGGGTGAAGCCATGCCCTGCCGCTTGGAGCAGGGCCGCCATTGCTTCGAGATCATCGACCAGCAGTGCCGGATGCGCCTTCCGCGCTGGGCGGAAATCCGCCTCGACGCCGAGGTGCAGTTTCACGCGGTCGCTTTCGAACCAGCATCCGCCGCGCGCGGCGAGGTTCGCGGGCTTCGGCACTTCGGGCAGGCCGAGCAGTCCCGCATAGAACGCCCGAGCCAGCGCCTCTCCACCCGCAGGCATCGCCAGTTGCACATGGTCGATGCCCAGAATCGCGACCATCGGTTCAGATCCGCTCCGCCTCGGCCACTGCATCGCTGGCACGCAGCGCGCTGACGATGCGGGTCAGGTGGGCAAGGTCGTTGACTTCGATTTCCACCTCGTAGGTCGAGAACAGGTCGTCGCGGGCGATGTTTTCCAGCGCGGCAATGTTGGCGCGGTTGCCGGCGAAGATCCCGGCGGCTTCGGCCAGGGTGCCAGGGCGGTTGTAGAGGACGATCCGGATCCGCCCGACCGCGCCGGTGGTGGTGTCGCCCCACGACAGGTCGAGCCAGTCGGCATCGACCCCGCTGGCCAGTGTCAGGCAGTCGATGGCGTGGACTTCCACCCCCTTGCCGGTCTGGCGCAGCCCGACGATCCGGTCCCCCGGCACCGGGTGGCAGCATTCGGCAAGGTGAAAGGCCATGCCGGCGGTCAGCCCCTTGATCGAGATCGCGCGTTCCTGCTTGGGCCAGTGCTCGGGCTCGGACAGGTGCTTGGTGCTGCCCGGCACCAGTGCTTCCATCACCGCGCGGTCTTCCAGCTTGGCTGTGCCTATCGCGACCATCAGGTCTTCTTCGTCGATCAGGCCCAGCCGCTTGACCGCGTCCTTGACCGCCTTCTTGCCGATCTTGCTGGGTAGCCGTTCGGTGATCTGTTCGTAGAGCTTGCGCCCGATCATCGCCACTTCGGCGCGTTCCTTGGCGCGGACCGCGCGGCGAATCGCGGCACGGGCCTTGCCGGTCACGACGAAGCCCAGCCACGACAATTGCGGACTGGCGCTCTTGCTTTTGATGATCTCCACCACGTCGCCGTTGGACAGCACGGTGCGGAGCGGCATGTGCCGGCCGTTGATCTTCGCCCCGACCGCGAAGTTACCGAGATCGGAGTGGACCGAATAGGCCAAGTCGACGGGGGTCGAGCCCTTGGGCAGCTGGTGCAACGCGCCCTTGGGGGTGAAGGCGAAGATCCGGTCCTGATAGATCGCCAGCTTGGTATGCTCGAGCAGTTCCTCGGCATCGTGGCTGGCATCGACGATCTCGATCAGGTCGCGCAGCCAGCCGACCTGCCCGTCGGGGCGTTCATGGCTTTTGTAGGCCCAGTGCGCGGCCAGTCCGAACTCGTTGGTGCGGTGCATCTCCTGCGATCGGATCTGCACCTCCATCCGCATCGAATTCTCGAAGATCAGGCTGGTGTGGAGCGAGCGGTAGGCGTTGGACTTGGGGGTTGAGATGTAGTCCTTGAAGCGCCCGGGGATCATCTGCCAGGTGCTGTGCAGCACGCCGAGCGCGCGGTAGCAGTCTTCCGGTGTCTCGGTCAGCACGCGGAAGGCCATGATGTCGGTAATCTGTTCGAAGCTGACATGGCGTTCGGCCATCTTCTTCCAGATCGAATAGGGATGCTTCTCGCGCCCCGAGACCTCGACCTTCAGCCCGGCTTCGGCCAGCGCCTGCTTGATCGACAGCGCGATCGAATCGACCTGCCCGCCTTCGCTCGAGCGGATCTGCGCCAGCCGCCCGGTGATCGTGGCATAGGCTTCGGGCTCCAGTTGCTCGAATGCCAGCAGCTGCATCTCGCGCATATATTCGTACATGCCCACCCGCTCGGCCAGCGGAGCGTAGATATCCATCGTCTCGCGGGCGATCCGGCGGCGCTTTTCCTCGCTGCGGATGAAGTGCAGCGTGCGCATGTTGTGGAGCCGGTCGGCCAGCTTGACCAGCAGGACGCGGATGTCCTCGCTCATCGCCAGGAAGAACTTGCGCAGGTTCTCGGC
This sequence comes from Novosphingobium sp. UBA6272, assembly GCF_002440635.1. GTDB lineage: Bacteria > Pseudomonadota > Alphaproteobacteria > Sphingomonadales > Sphingomonadaceae > Novosphingobium. Next base: position 10,768 of record NZ_DJUW01000006.1, read on the forward strand.
AGCGCGCTCGTTCTCGCCCATCGCCTCGATCTTGCTGAGCTTGGTCACCCCGTCGACCAGCCGCGCGACTTCGGGTCCGAACAGCTTCTCGATTTCTTCGGTGGTGGCCAGGGTATCCTCCACGGTGTCGTGGAGCAGGGCAGTGATGATCGTTTCCTGATCGAGCTTGAGCTCGGTCATCAAGCCCGCGACCTCAACCGGATGGCTGAAGTAGGGATCGCCGGAAGCGCGCTTTTGCGAGCCATGTTTTTGTATGGTGTAGACATAGGCACGGTTGAGCATGGCCTCGTCCGCATCGGGATCGTAACCGAGAACACGTTCGACAAGTTCGTACTGGCGCAGCATCTTTGCCTAGATGGGGGGCAAAGGGGGCGCAGGGCAAGCGCAAAAAGGGGGCCTTGCGGCCCCCTTTCCGTGTTCCGGTCAGGTGATTGACGCCTAGCGGTTGACGATCCGAGCCTGAGCGAACTGTGCCAGCACCGCCTTGCGCCCTTCGGCCGAGGTGGTTTGCGGGATCATGGTTACGCCGACCGCGAGGTGCCGGGCATCGAGATTGCGGATCACCACGACGATGTCGACCACCGGGCCACCGGCGCTCATGGTCGAATGGAAGGCTTCGGCCGGGCCGCCCGCGAACTGGGTGGCTTCGCGCTTGGTAAAGGGCTTTGCGCCCGCCGCGCCGAGGATCAGCTCTGCGATTGCGGAATTCTCGGGAATGGCCTCGCCCTCACCGGCCTCGATCGTACGGAACAACAGCCCGCCCGACTTGTCTTCCGCGAAAAAGGTGAGGTTGCCGTAATCGTCGTACTTCTCGGTCCAGCCGGCCTGTTTGGCGACCTCGATCGCCGGCACGCCTTCGGCCGGAATGCGGAAGGACTGCGCATGGGCCGAAGCCGCGGTAAGAGCAATGGCAGCAAGCGGCAGGAGCAGGCGTGAGGCAAAAGACATGGAATTATCCCCTGTTGGTATGAGGCCTTCCTATCGCGCCTTGCAGATTGCGCAAAGCTTAATGGCGTCGTCCTAGCTCCAGGTCGCCTCGGGCGGCAGGCTCATCAGGATTGCGTCGACATTGCCGCCGGTCTTGAGCCCGAACAGCGTGCCGCGATCGTAGACCAGGTTGAATTCGGCATAACGCCCGCGCCATTCGAGCTGGCGCAGCTTGTCCTCGGGCGAGAACTCCAGGCCCATCCGGCGGCGCACCAGCCGGGGGAAGACATCAAGAAAGGCCTCGCCGACATCGCGGGTGAAGGCGAAGTTTGCCTCGAAGGCGGCCTGATCGGCGCAGTCGAGGTGATCGTAGAAGATCCCGCCGACTCCACGGTGGACGCCGCGGTGCGGGATGAAGAAGTATTCGTCGGCCCAGGCCTTGAAGCGCGCGTAATAGTCCGGGCCGTGCTTGTCGCAGGCGGCCTGGAAGGCGGCGTGGAACTCGGCGGTGTCTTGCGGGTAGGGGATCGGCGGGTTGAGATCGCCGCCGCCGCCGAACCAGGCCTTGCTGGTGGTCAGGAACCGGGTGTTCATGTGCACCGCCGGCACGTGCGGATTGGCCATGTGCGCGACCAGGCTGATGCCCGTCGCGGTGAAGCCGGGGCTTTCTTCCCCCGCGCCATGGATGGTCTTGGCGAATTCGGGGGCGAAGGTGCCGTGGACGGTCGAGACATTGACCCCGACCTTTTCGAATACCCGGCCCTTCATTACCCCGCGGGTGCCGCCACCGGGATTGTCGTTGCCGGCTTCTTCGCGGTGCCAGGTCAGATATTCGAACCGGGCCGGGCTGCCGGCCTCGGCCTCGATCTGTTCGAAGGCGGCGCAGATCCGGTCGCGCAGGCTTTCGAACCAGGTGCGGGCACGGGCGGTCTCTTGAGTCCAGTCTTGCATCACGCGCCCTTGCCAAGCGAATCCGCATCCGGCAAGGGAAAGCCATGGTTCCCTTTTCGTTCGCAGGTGAAGAACTGGCGCTGGCCGAAGGGCTGGCGCTGTACTGGCCGCGCGAACGGGCCTTGCTGGTCGCCGACCTCCACCTGGAAAAGGCCAGCTTCTATGCCCGCTTCGGGCAGATGCTGCCGCCCTATGACAGCCGCGAGACGCTGGGCCGGCTGGCCGATGCGCTGCGCCAGACCGATGCGCGGCGGGTGTTCTGCCTGGGCGACAATTTCCACGATGCTGCCGGGGCTGACCGGCTGGAATCGCACGCCGCAGGCATGCTCGATGCGCTGACCCGCGCGACCGACTGGGTCTGGGTTTCGGGCAACCACGATCAGGGCCGGGTTCCTTCGGGTACCGCGGTCGACGAGATCGAGGTGAGCGGGCTCATGCTGCGCCATGAAGCGGTGCCGGGCGATCTGCGGCCCGAACTGTCGGGCCATTTCCATCCCAAGCTCAAGGTCACGGCGCGCGGCCGCCGGGTGGTGCGGCCCTGCGCGGTGGCGAGCGAGCGCAAGCTGATCCTGCCCGCGTTCGGCGCGCTGACCGGCGGAATGGACGCGGCTGATCCGGCGATCATCGCCGCGCTGCAACCGGCGCGCGCGGTCGATGCTCTGCTCGGCGTGCAGGGGCGGCTGGTGCAATATCCGTTGTGGCGGGCTGCTGCCTGAATTGGCACGGAAAAGGTCCCGGCTTGGGACGGTGCCAAATTCGCAGTTGCAGCACGCCCCATCCCGGCGCAGGCGCGGCCCATGCTTGGGCGCATTGCAACCCCGATTCTCGTCGTCCTGATCGGCGCAACGCCTGCCCTGGCGCAGAGCACCAGCTGGGTCGTGCCAGAGCCATCGGGCCTGGCGCTGCTGGGCATCGGCCTGGCCGGGGTCGCGGCAGGCCGGATCCTGTCGCGCAAACCCCCGCAGAACTGAACACGCCGCCCCTTGACCTTGCCCGCCCTGCGCCGCATGGCCGCAGGCATGGATACGCTGTCCCGCCTCGCCGCCACGATCGCCGCGCGCCGCGGTGCCGACCCGGAAACCAGCTGGGTCGCCAAGCTTCATGCCCGCGGTGTTCCGGTGATCGCCCGCAAGCTGGGTGAGGAAGCGATCGAAACGGTGATCGCGGCGCTGTCCGGCAGCCGCGAGGAACTGGTCGGCGAGGCAGCCGACACGCTGTTTCACCTGCTGGTCCTGCTCGACGCCAAGGGCGTAAGCCTGAACGAGGTCCTGGCCGAGCTTGAGCGCCGCGAAGGCACCAGCGGGATCGCCGAAAAAGCCGCACGAGGTCAGTAATGCCGATCGACGCCACCCAGCCCTATGATGACCAGAATATCTTCGCGAGGATCCTGCGCGGGGAAATTCCGAACAAGACCGTCTATGAAGACGAATGGGCGCTGGCCTTTCACGACATCAACCCGCAGGCCCCGCTTCACGTGCTGGTGATCCCCAAGGGACCCTATGTAAGCTGGGACGATTTTTCGGCCCGGGCCCCGGCAGATGAGATCGCCGGCTTCATCCGCGCCGTCGGCCATGTCGCGCGCGAGGCCGGACTGGTCGAACCGGGCTACCGCCTGCTCGCCAATATTGGCGGCCACGGCCACCAGGAAGTGCCGCACCTGCACGTTCACCTGTTCGGCGGGCGGCCGCTCGGACCGATGCTGGCGCGCTGATCCGCAGCACCACCCGCGAGTGACGAACGGTGGGATGTTTGGGTCAGGCTGAACGCATTCCCTTGCCCTGCGACTCGTGCCGTTGCTAAGGCCTTGGCGGCATGACGTCTTACCCGCCCTTTCCTGCCGGCCTGATCGAAGGCACGGTCCACCGCTTCGCGGTGCGGGCCTATTTCGAGGATACCGACCTGTCGGGGGTGGTCTATCATGCCAACTACCTGCGCTGGTTCGAGCGCGCCCGGTCCGACTTTGTCCGGCTGCTGGGGATCGACCAGCGCACGGTCAATGAAGCCGGCGAGGGTGCCTTTGCCGTGGCCGACCTGACGATCCGCTATCTCGCCCCGGCCCGGCTGGACGACGGAGTGCGGATCGAGACGACCTGCACCGACCTGCGCGCCGCTTCGTGCCGGATGCATCAGAAGGCATTCCGCGAGGATGGCCTGCTCCTGACCGAGGCCTCATTCCGGGTTGGCTTCGTCGCCCCCGACGGCCGCCCGCGCCGCATGCCCGATGGCTGGCGCGCGGCCTTTGCCCCGATCGTTTCCGAAGGAAAACCATGACCGACCTCAACCTGCTTGCCGCCGCTGCCGCCGAAGCGCCCCGGCACCTCAACCCGGTGAAGCTGTTCCTTGATGCCGATATCGTGGTCCAGATCGTGATGGCCGGGCTGGTGCTGGCTTCGCTGTGGGTCTGGACGATCATCGTCGCCTTCAGCCTGCGCTATGGCCGCCTGAGCAAGGCGAGCGAGGCTTATGAGCGCGATTTCTGGAAGGCTTCCGACATCGATGCCTTTCAGACCGAACGGGGCAAGGGCGAAATTCCCTCCGCGCAGGTCGCCGCTGCCGGCATTGCCGAATGGCGCCGCTCGACCGGCGGCAAGGCCCTGGACCGCGAAGGCACCCGCCAGCGGCTGTCGCTGGCGATGGACAGTGCGATTGCGAACGAAGCGGACAAGCTTTCGGAACGGCTCAACTTCCTCGCCACGGTCGGCTCGGTCGCGCCATTCGTCGGGCTGTTCGGCACGGTCTGGGGGATCATGAACTCGTTCTTCCAGATCGGGCAGCAGCAGAATTCATCACTCGCGGTGGTCGCGCCGGGGATTTCCGAGGCGCTGTTCGCCACCGCGATCGGCCTCTTCGCGGCCATCCCGGCGGTGATCGCCTACAACCGCTTCTCGCACCGGGTGAACCAGCTTGAGGCGCGGCTGCAGCGCTTTGCCGACCGCTTTCACGCCAGCCTCAGCCGGGAACTGGAGGCGCAGTAATGGCGATGGGCCCAGCCCCCTCCCGCCGCTCCCGCCGGGGCCGCGCGCCGATGGCGGAGATCAACGTCACCCCGCTGGTCGACGTGATGCTGGTGCTGTTGATCATCTTCATGGTCACTGCCCCGCTGCTCAGCGCCGGGGTGCCGGTCAACCTGCCCGATGCCAATGCCAAGCCATTGAACCAGAACCCCGAAGAGATCAGCCTGACGATCGCTGCGGATGGCGTGATCTATCTGGGAGACGCCGCGCTGGAGCCGGGCGCGCTCGCGCAGAAGCTGGCAGAGGTGCCGCCCGCACCCGATGGCAAGCCTCCGCAGGTCACACTGCGCGCCGACCGCAATCTGGGTTACGGCCGGGTCATGGCGGTGATGGGCGAGCTTAACCGCGCCGGGTTCACCGCAATCGCGCTGGTCACCACCGGTTCAGTTCCCAGCCCATAGCCAGAGACCATGGAAGCGCGCGCGCTCAACAACGAGGAAATCATCGGCCTGATGCTGGCGGCGATGGCCCATGCCGGGCTGCTGCTCGCGCTGGTCCTTGCCCGGCCCGCAGCGCCTCCGTCGCCGCCCGAGCGGATCAGCGTGACGCTCAGCGACCAGACCGGCGCAGTCTCAACCTCGCCCAATCCGCAAGCCGATCCCCTGGCCGATAAGGGCCCGGAACTGGGCGAGCCCGCACCGGCCCCGGTTCCCCTGCCCCAACCAGAGGCAAAGCCCGAACCCGCCCCGCAGCCCAAGGCCAGCGCCGCGCCCGCTCCCAAAGCTGTGCCCAAGCCGCCGCAGCAGGCGCAGAAGCCGCCCAGCAAGTGGCCCTTCGCCCCGCCCTCCAAGGCACCCCCGGCCAAAACCGCCCCCCCGGCGAAGGCGGGCGCGAGCAGTTTCGATCAGGCTTTCTCCAAGGGCATCCCGGGCGGCAGCGCCAAGGGCAGGGACCTGACTCCGCCGGCGGCGGTTGCCTCGGCGCAGCAGGTTTCCTCATGGTCCTCTCTGATCGGATCCAAGGTGCGCGGGCCGTGGAACGGCTGCCCGGTCAGCGGGCTCGACGTCGGCAAACTGCGCGCGACGGTGCGCTTCACGCTTGACCCGTCGGGGCGGATCCAGTCGATCGAGCCGTTCGAGGTGACCGGGGTGACCGATGCCAATCGCCCGCAAGTCAAGCCGTTCAAGGACTGCGCGGTTCGTGCGATCCGCCTCGCCGCGCCGTTCAGCGGCCTGCCCGCGGAATTCCACGATCAGTGGAAGAGCCGCCGGCTCAATTTCAGGAAAGAGTAGGAAGAATGCCCGTGATGAAGCTCATCCCCTTCCTGTTGGCGGCGATCCTGCCGGCCTCCGCGCTACTGGCACAGGAAGCTGCGCCTGCGCCCACCGCAACCCCGACCGAGGTCGAGGAGGACGTGGTCGGCAGCCTCGACAACGATGCCAAAATCGCCATCCCGGCCTTTGCCACCAATGCCGACGTGCCGACCCAGACCAGCGCGGGCAGCACCTCGACGCTGGGTTTCGCGGTTTCCAACGTGATCTTTGCCGATCTGCGCAACAACGGGCTGTTCAAGCCGACCGGCCCCTCGGCGCTGCCGCGCCCCGCGCTCGCGCAGGTCCAGGCGCCTGACTATCCCGGCTGGCAGGGCCGCGGGGCGGACATGCTGGTCCAGGGCTATGTCCGGGCCGAGGCCGGCGGCAACATCACCGTCGGCTGCTATCTCTACGACGTTGCGCTCGGCCAGCAGAAGGCCAAGGCCGGCTGGACGGTTGCCCCGGGCGAATGGCGCCGCGCCGCGCACAAATGCGCCGACATGGTCTATTCGCAGCTGTCGGGCGAGAACCCGTTCTTCGACAGCCGGATCGCCTATATTGCCGAGACCGGCCCCAAGGATCGCCGGATGAAGCGGCTGGCGATCATGGATTCGGACGGGGCCAACCACACCTTCCTGACCACCGGGCAGACCATCGCGCTGACCCCGCGCTATTCGCCCGATTACAGGTCGATCCTTTACCTCAGCTATTACAATGGCCAGCCCCGGATCTATATCATCGACCCGGTCAGCAAGGCCCAGCGCCTGTTGCTGAGTTCAAAGAACCCGCTGTTCGCGCCGCGCTGGTCGCCGGACGGGCGCTGGATCCTCTATTCGATGGCGACGGGCGGTAATACCGACATCTACAAGATCCCGGCGGCGGGCGGAAATCCGGTCAAGCTTACCGACGCGCCCGGGATCGACATCGGCGGCTCGTTCAGCCCCGATGGCAGCCGGATCGTGTTCGAAAGCGACCGCTCGGGCAGCCAGCAGGTCTATGTGATGAATGCCGATGGCACCGGGCAGAAGCGGATCAGCTTCTTCGGTGGCCGCGCCGCAACGCCCGAATGGAGCCCGCGCGGCGATCAGATCGCCTTCACCCATATCGCGGGCAATTTCCGCGTGGCGGTGATGGACCCGGCGGGAGCCAACCTGCGCTATCTGACCGACAGCTGGCAGGATGAGGCCCCGACCTGGGCACCCAACGGCCGCGTGATCCAGTTCTTCCGCACCGCGCGCGGCAGCGGCAAGACCGGGATCTGGCAGGTCGACCTGACCGGTCGGAACGAGCGCAAGCTCGATACCCCGGTCGATGGCAGCGATCCCGCCTGGGGACCGCTTCGTCCCTGATCTGCATTGACAGGGCGATCAAACACATCAAGCTGAAGGCAAAGGAGAAGCCGATGAACAAGCGCCTTACCCTGACCGTGCTGCTGGCCGCAGGCCTCGGCCTGTCCGCTTGCGCCAAGAAGGCCCCGCAGATTCTGCCCCCCGATCCGGGCGGTGCGCCCAGCCAGTCCGCCGGCACAGATAGCGGCGCGCCGACCCCCGGCAGCCAGGCCGATTTCGCCGCGACGCTGATGGGCCAGGACACGATCTATTTCGATACTGACCGCTACAACATCGACGCGACCGATCAGCAAGCCCTGGCCGCGCAGGCGCAGTGGCTGCTCAAATATCCGGCCAAGCGGCTGACGATCGAAGGCCACGCCGACGAACGCGGCACCCGCGAATACAACCTTGCCCTGGGCGAACGCCGCGCCAATGCGGCCAAGAACTATCTCGCCAGTCTGGGCGTCGATCCGGGACGGATCACCACGGTGTCCTATGGCAAGGAACGCCCGGTGGCGCTGGGCAGCGACGAGGAAAGCTGGTCGAAGAACCGGCGAGCGGTGACGGTCACGGTTGATTGATCGATGCGCTGATCGCTTCCGCGATCAGCTAGCAACACCGGCCCGCTCCCCCGGCCCAACCACCCGTTTGAGGTTACCCTGTGGGTGGTTGGGCCGGGGGAGCGGGCCGGTGTTGCAAAGGACAAGGCGGATGCCTTGTCCGCACCGCCGCAAGGCGGACAACACCCCCTCAATTCGAAATCGGGAAAATCCGCGGCAGGCTGGGCACCGGGGCATAGTCAGCGCTGAGCGGAATGCTTGCCCGGGCATCGCGGGCAAGCTGCACACCCGCTTGCTGACCCAGCAGCGCGAAGCTGACCATGGCCAGTACCGATACGGCGATCGACAGGGCTAACTGCTTGCTCATGGTGCCTTTCCTTCGCTGCGCCATATGGTTGCGCGCCGCGCGCATGACAATATGTCAGTTGGGACACGCTTTCCACTGCTTTTCCGCACTTGCGAAAGCAGGGGCCTTGCGCCTATCCGGGTCCGATGGGCCGAGCGACACGATCCGATAACTGGGGATTCCCGCGCTGGGGCGGCTATGGCGGCAGCCGCGAGGCGACGCAGGTCCGGTTGTGCGATCGGCACGGCTGCAGCGAACCGGGCAATTGCCCCGCGCCGAAAAGCCCCAACAGCCCGGAACGGTGGATGTTCTGCCAGAAGCACGCGGCCGAATACAATGCCGGGTGGGACTATTTCGCCGGGCTCGACGCCGAGGAAGCGGCCCAGCGCGAGGCTGACGAAACCCGCGACAATTCCGGCTATCATGAGGCGGCGCACTATGGCTGGGCCGGATCGGGCGACGGCAGCCGCAGCCGCGACGAACTGCGCGCGCTCGAACTGCTCGAACTGACGCCCGACGCCGATTTCGAGGCGATCAAGAAAAGCTACCGGGCCAAGGCCAAGCTGGTCCACCCCGATCTGCGTCCTGGCGACGAGGACGCCGCCAAGGCGTTCCAGGCGCTGCAGCTGGCTTACGAAGTGCTCCGCCAGGGCGAAGAACGTCGCGAGTGGAAGGGAGCATGATTAATCGGCGCCGGCTGCTGGAGCTTGGCGGGCTGGGTTTGACGCTTGCGGGTGCAATCGGCGCTTCCCGTTTCCTGGCGGCAAATGAGGCTCAAACGGAGGACAATTTGGGCTATCACATGCCGCCGGAAAGCGCCCCGCACGAGCGCACATTCATGCAGTGGCCGGTTTCTGTAGCGGCCTATGGCAAGGCCGATCTCGAAGCCGTGCAGGGTGCGATTGTCGCCCTGGCCAACGCCATCGCCGAGTTCGAGCCAGTGGTTATGCTTGGCGCTGTCGGGCGCAGCGATCACCATCTGCACAGGCTCGATCCCGAGATCGAGCGATGGGACATCCCGACCGACGATCTGTGGTGCCGCGATTCAGGCCCGACTTTTGTGGTGGGCCCGAGCGGCCAGCTGGCCATCGCGCATCTGCGCTTCAACGGCTGGGGCAACAAGCAGCCTCATCCCAATGATGGGCTGATTGCTCAGCGGGTCGCGCAGCGGCTGGGCCTGCCCTTGCTGGAAAGCGGGCTGGTCGGCGAGCAAGGGGGGATGGAGCACGATGGGGCGGGTACGATCCTCGCCCATGCCAGCAGCTGGGTAAATCCCAACCGCAACAACCTGTCGCAAGCCGAGATTGGCAAGCGGCTGCTCTCCGCGCTTGGCGGAACCAACATGATCTGGGCACCGGGCGTCAAAGATGCCGACATCACTGACTATCACATCGACGCCCTGGCCCGGTTTGTCGGCCCGGGCCACGTGTTGATCCAGATCGATGAAGAGGAAGACCCCGATGACCCCTGGTCGCGGGCAGCGCATCAAACATTCGCTGTGCTCAAACAGGCCCGCGATGCCCGGGGCAAGCCGCTGCGGATCACCACTTTGCCCGAAGCAGGTTCAGTCCGTTCTCGCCGCGGCGATTTCGTGGCCAGCTATATCAACTACTACGTCTGCAACGGCGCGGTTGTGGCTTCGCAGTTCGGCGATCGCCGCAGCGATGAAACCGCGCGTGCGACCTTGCAACAGCTCTATCCGGACCGCAAGGTCGTCATGCTCAACGTCGATCCGATCGGCGAATCGGGGGGCGGGATCCATTGCGCCACCCAGCAGCAACCCAAAATCTAAAGCAGCAACGCCGCGCCCAGCCCGACAAAGCAGCATGCGATACTCAGCAGGTAGAGCCGCAAGGTCAGCCGATAGCGGTGGCCGGGCTCGGGCCGAATGCGATTGTCGAGCAGGCGGTAAAGCGTAATTGCGAAGCCCAGCATCGCCAGAGCCAAAGTTCCCGCTACCGCGAAATCTGCGCCGGTCTCAAGCGCGCTCTCGCCATCTGAATCGATTGCCCAGTTGGCCATGAAGGCCAGAACGAAGCCCATCAGGATACCGATCGAGGTAACCATCGGCTGACGGTAGCCGGCAATTTCGTTGTCGAATTGAATTTGTTCGCGCTCGATCATGGTCGATCAGCCCCTTTTTTTCAGTTTCTTGATCGTCGCCGAAAAGGTCAGCACTGGGCGGCCATCGTCGTCGATCGTCCCGCGCACGAAAATGATCGAGAAGCCGGCGCGGACGATTTCGCCGCGCCCGGTCAGCATCCGTCCCGGCTCGGCCGCGCCGATGAATTCGCTGTTCATTGTCAGTGTGACGCCGTGGAGATCAGGATCGGCCCCCAGTGCGGTCATGAACAGCACATAGTCGGCAAAGGTCATCAGCGCCCCGCCGTGGATATTGCCGCCACCGTTGCGGTTCTTGGCATCGGGCATGAAGCCGCAGAGCATTCCGCCGTCCGCTTCGGTCTTGCAATAGAACGGGCCGGAATGCTCCTCGAAATCGTCGACCGGCTCCCAGTGCTGCCAGCCGGCCCACGGCCCCTTGGTGATCGTCACCAGGCGCGAATTGCCGGGGGTATCGGCGTCGGAGGTCAGCTTGTCGTGCGGTTCGTGGCTCATGGCAGCGGCAAAGCAGAACCGGGACTGCGGGGCAAGTGCCGCCTTTGTGCGCGCGGTCAGAATGGTTCACGCAGAGGCGCAGAGGAAGAAGGTGAGGCGCAGAGAAATCGTGTGAGCGGCGAAGCCGCCTTGAAGCTCCAGACTTGGCCTAAACCGGGCATCTGATCAGCAAAGAGCCTACGGCTCGGCGCGAATCCTCTGCGCCTCTATCTTCTTCTCTGCGCCTCTGCGTGAACCCCTCTGCCTTTTTCAAACCGCGGCCAGCGCCTGCTCAAAATCGGCGATCAGATCGTCGGCGTCCTCGATCCCGATCGAGACCCGCACCAGATTGTCCGTGATCCCCAGCTGCGCCTTGCGCGCGTCAGGGACCGACAGGTGCGTCATAGCCGCGGGCAGGCTGGCGAGGGTTTCGGTGCCGCCCAGGCTGACCGCCAGTTTGGCGATCTTGAGGTTGTCGAGGAAGCGGAACGCCTCGGCCTCGCCGCCCTTGATGTAGAGCGAAAAGGTGCTGCCCGCGCCGCTGCAGTGACGGTCGAAGATGTCCTGCTGGCGCGGATCGTCGATCGTGCCGAGGTAGCCGAGTCGTTCGACCTTGGGGTGCCGGGCCAGCCAGGCGCAGACCTTGGCGGCGTTCTCACCGGCACGGCTCATCCGCAATTCGACCGTTTCGAGGCTGCGCATCAGCATCCAGGCGGTGTTGGGATCGGCGATCCCGCCCATGGTGTTGCGCAGCATCCGCACCGGGGTGAGCCACTTGGTCGCGCCGGATACCGATCCTGCAACCAGATCCGAATGCCCGCCGACATACTTGGTCAGCGAATAGACCACGATATCGGCGCCGTGATCGAGCGGGCGCGACCACAGCGGGCCGAGGAAGGTGTTGTCGATCGCGATCGGGCAGTCCGCACCCAGCGCCGCATCGCGGGCATCGCGCACGGCTTCGACATCGACCAGGGCATTGGTCGGATTGGCCGGGCTTTCGAGATAGACCATCGCCACCTTGCCGCCCTGCGCCGCCGCCTGGGCCTTGGCCCGCGCCATCACCGCATCAAGCTCTTCGCGGGTCGCGCCGGCCGGGAAATCGACATAGGTCACGCCGAACCGGCTCAGCGTCTTGGCGATGAAGCCTTCGCTGGCGGCATAGAGCGGGCCGGAATGGACGATCACGTCGCCGGCCGAGGCAAAGGCCATGAACAGCACGCAGATCGCGGTCATCCCGCTCGAAAAGCACAGCGCTTCCTCGGCACCATCCCACAGCGCCAGACGGCCTTCGAGGATCTGCTGGTTGGGGCCGTTGAAGCGCGAATAGACCAGCCCCTCGGTGCCGCCCGGAACCTTGCCGGTGATCCCTTCGAAGAACCGCTTGCCTTCGGCGGCGCTGGGAAAGGCGAAAGTGCTGGTCAGAAAGATCGGGGCCTTGAGGCTGCCTTCGGACAGCACCGGATCATAGCCGTGACCCATCATCAAGGTGGCCGGGGAAAGCTGGTGGTTGCCGATCGCGGTGATCGACGGCTTGGGCTTGCGCGCGGGGGTATCTGCCATGATCGGCATCCTTCCTGAACTACGCTCCGAGGAAGGCCGGAGCCGGGCGGGCCGGGGGCGCTGGCGCGCCTAACCTCCGCAGGCGCGCATCTCCATCCCGGCCGGGACGGAGCCATCAATAGCCAGTGGTCAAACTGATTTCAACTGCAACCGGATCAGAGGATCGCGGCGACGGTCCAGACCACGGCCACCATCAGGAACACGCCGGCCAGATCGAGCAGCAACCCGGCCTTGAGCACGCGCGGCATGGCGATGTGGCCGGTCGACCAGGCCAGCGCGTTCGGCCCGGTTCCGGCCGGCAGCATGAAACCCCAGCTTGCGGCGAGCGCGGCGGGCAGCGCGAGCAGGATCGGATCGGCGCCCAGCGCCAGTACCAGGGCGCCGACCACCGGCATGATCCCGCTGGCGGCGGCGATGTTGCTGGCGAATTCGGTGACGATCACCACGAAGCCGACCAGCACCAGCGCGACGATCGGCAGCGGCACCGCGCGCAGCGGCAGCAGCATCTGGCCCAGCCAATTGGCGAGGCCGCTTTCGGTCATCCCCATGGCCAGCGCGAGGCCGCCGCCGAACATCAGGATCACCCCCCAGGGGGCGCGGTTGGCTTCGTCCCAGTTGAGCAGGGGGCGGCCGGTTCCGTCGGGCAGGAAGAACAGCGTCAGCCCGGCAATCGCGGCGATCGTGCCATCGTCGAGCCCGCCGACCGGGAACAGCGGCTTGAGCAGCGGCATCGAAACCCAGGCGATCACGGTGGCGACAAACACCGGGGCGAGCCGCTTTTCGGGCGTGGTCCAGGCCGGGGGCAGGTGGATCGCGGCGCGGGCGGCGGCGGGATCGAAGCTGTCCTCGTTGATCCGCTGGACCTTGGCGATGATCAACGCGGCCAGCGGCACGCCCAGCAGCACCACCGGCACGCCATAGGCGCTCCATTCGAGGAAGGTGATCTCCACCCCCAGGCTCTTGTTGAGCAAGGCCACCGCGATCGCATTGGTCGGTGTGCCGACGATCGTACCGAACCCGCCCAAAGTCGCGGCAAAGGCCACCCCCATCGGCAGAGCCCCGGCGATCCCCCCGGTCTCACCCTTGGCGATCCCGCCCGAGGCCAGCATGGCCAGCGCCATCGGCATCATGATCAGCGCGGTAGAAGTGTTGGAAATGAACATCGAGATTGTCGCGGTCGCCGCCATCACCGCCAGCAGCAGCTGCCAGTTGGAGTGCCCCGCGCGGGACAGGATCGCCAATGCGAGCCGCCGGTGCAGCCCGGTCCGCTCGATCGCCAAGGCCAGGAACGCCCCGCCGAGAAACAGGAACATGGTGGGCGAATAATAGGCTGCAGCCGTCTTGTTGGCATCGCTGACCCCGATCAGCGGCAGAATGATGAACGGCAGCAGGGCAGTAACCGACAGCGGCATCGCCTCGCTCATCCACCAGGCCGCCATCCACCAGACCAGCCCGGCGGCGGGCCAGGCGAGCTCGGGCATGCCCTGCGGCACCGCGGTCAGCAGCGTGAACAGGAAACCGATCGGCCCCAGCCAGAAGCAGACGCGCTGCGCAGTCATCGTTTCCCCCTCTTCAGCGCCGGACGAGCAAATCGACCTGGCGGCGGCAATCATGTCGGGCGATAACAGGCACATCCGACATTGCGATTGCAGGCTTAGGCAATCCGGCTCAGCTTGGCGAGAGTGGTCCGCCAAATCCGGTGGACGGGGGGAGATAAGGCATGGGTGACAACAATCGGCTGCTGGGCCTGGCCCTGACGGCCTTCGGGGTGATTTTCTGCCTGGTCTATCCGCTGGCGATGGTCTGGCCATCGGGCTGGGCCTGGCACGAAGGGCACCCCGCAGCGAACAGCTATTTCGTGATGATCGTCGGGGTCTATGCGACGCTGGGCGTGTTTCTGGTCCGTGCGGCGAAGAATCCGGCGGCCAATGCCTCGCTGATCTGGTTCACAGTCTGGTCCAGCCTGGTTCATGCGCTGGTCATGGCGGTGCAGTCGCTGCAGGACCCGATGCAGCATGGCCATCTTTAAGGCGATGTGCCGGCGCTGCTGCTGGTGGCGGTGGTGCTGGGGCTGCTGATGAAGCGGCAACCTGCCGCCGGGTAAAAGCCGATCGGGCCCGGCGCATCGCACCGGGCCCGATAGCTTACTTGGGCGAGATCACCATCAGCATCTGGCGGCCTTCCATGCGGGGATAGGCCTCGATCTTGGCGATTTCGTTGGTGTCGTCCTGAACCCGCTTGAGCAGGTTCATGCCGAGCTGCTGGTGCGACAGCTCGCGGCCGCGGAAGCGCAGGGTGACCTTGACCTTGTCGCCTTCGCCGATGAACTTGTGGATCGCCTTCATCTTCGTATCATAATCATGATCGTCGATGTTCGGACGCATCTTGATCTCCTTGATCTCCTGCGTCTTCTGGTTCTTGCGCGCGGCGTTGGCCTTTTTCTGGGCCTCGTAGCGGAACTTGCCGACATCGAGGAACTTTGCCACCGGCGGATCGGCGTTGGGCGAGATTTCGACCAGATCGAGGCCGACATCGGCCGCCTGCTCGATCGCTTCCTTGGTGTACATGACGCCCAGATTCTCGCCGTTCTCGTCAATGACGCGAACCTTGTCGGAAACAATCATCTGGTTGTAGCGTGGTCCGCTCTTCACGGGGGGCGTCATCGCGCGCCGGGGTGGGGGTGCTATAGTAGTGTCTCCTGTTGCAGCCTTTGCTCGGCCGGGTCCTTAAAGCGAATCGAAAACTTAAGCAATCGGCCCAATTGCTAGCCCCTTGCCGGGATTCCCGCAGCGCGCAGCGCGGCATGGGCCTCGGCAATCGTGTGGGTGCCGAAATGGAAGATCGAGGCGGCCAAGACCGCGCTGGCATGGCCCATGGTCACGCCTTCGACCAGGTGATCCAGCGTGCCGACCCCGCCGCTGGCGATCACCGGCACCGACACCGCATCGGCGATCGTCCGGGTCAGTTCCAGGTCATAGCCGCGCTGCGTGCCGTCGCCGTCCATCGAGGTGACCAGCAGCTCGCCCGCACCCAGATCGGCCAGCCGCAGGGCATGCTCGACCGCGTCGATCCCGGTCGCCTTGCGCCCGCCGTGCGTGAAGATCTCCCAGTTGCCGCGCGGGGTGCGCCGGGCATCGACCGAGGCGACCACGCACTGGCTGCCCATCTTCTGGGCGATATCGGCGACCACTTCGGGGCGGGAAACCGCCGCGGAATTGACCGCGACCTTGTCGGCACCGGCCAGCAGCAGCGCGCGGGCATCCTCAACCGCGCGGACCCCGCCGCCCACGGTCAGCGGCATGAAGCAGACTTCGGCGGTGCGGCGCACCACATCGAGCAAGGTCCCGCGCCCTTCATGGCTGGCGCTGATGTCGAGGAAGCACAGCTCGTCCGCCCCGGCCGCGTCATAGGCCCGTGCCTGCTCGACCGGATCGCCGGCATCCTTCAGGTCGACGAAGTTGACGCCCTTGACCACGCGCCCATCGCGGACATCGAGACAGGGGATGACGCGAATGCGGACGGTCAAAGGAACAAACGCCTGATCAAGCTTGCACAATAGAGGATTAACCCAATCAAAAGCAGCACTTCGATCGCCATCATTGCCCAAAAGCCTGACGGTTGGTCCTCGCGCGAGAACTGAAAGTTGAACCAACCCGATCGCCGTTTCCGAAGAGAAGCTACCACTACGTTGGTTTGGCCTGCAATCAGCACGACGGCCAAGAATGTGATTACAAGCGAGACTATCATGACCGTCCTCCGATCGCGATTGCTGCGGCCAGATCGAGCCGCCCTTCGTACAGTGCCCGCCCCGTAATCACGCCTTCGATCCCCTCGTGTGCGTGGAGCGCCAGGATGTGGATGTCGTCCAGCCCCTTGACCCCGCCGCTGGCGATCACCGGAATGTCGACCCGGCGCGCCAGGTCCACGGTCGCGTCGATGTTGACCCCCTTGAGCAGCCCGTCGCGGCCGATGTCGGTGAACAGCAATGAGGCGACCCCGGCATCCTCGAACCGGCGGGCGAGGTCGACCACTGCGACGTCCGAAACATCGGCCCAGCCTTCGGTCGCGACCATGCCGTCCTTGGCGTCGACCGCGACGACGATCCCGCCCGGGAACTCTTTCGCCATGTCACGGACGAATTCGGGGTCTTTGAGCGCCGCTGAACCCATCACCACGCGGCTGACCCCCAGATCGAACCAGCCTTCGACCGCCTCGCGGGTGCGGATCCCGCCGCCGAGCTGGACGTGGCCGGGAAAGGCCTCAAGAATGCTCTCCACCGCGGCACGGTTCTCGGCCCGGCCGGCGAAGGAGCCGTCCAGATCGACCACGTGGAGGAACTGCGATCCGGCCTCGGCGAACAGCAGCGCCTGCGCCGCCGGATTGTCGCCGTACACGGTCGCGCGGTCCATATCGCCTTCGGCCAGGCGCACGACCTGTCCGGCCTTGAGGTCGATTGCGGGGAAGATTATCAAGGCTTCCACTCCAGGAAACGGGCGAGGAGCGCCAGCCCATAGGCCTGGCTTTTCTCGGGATGGAACTGCACCCCCACGACATTGTCCCGCGCCACTGCGGCGACCAGTCCGCCGCCATGGTCGGTCATCGCCACAATGGTACGGCCATCTTCGGGGACGAAGTGATAGGAATGGAGGAAATAGGCCTCGCCCGCTTCGACCAGCGCCGCATGCGGGGTCAGTTCGACATCGTTCCAGCCCATGTGCGGGATCTTGATCGCCGGATCGCTGGGTTCGATCAGCCGCACTTCGCCGCCGATCCAGCCGAGCCCGGGGGTGACGCCGTGCTCAACCCCGCGATCCGCGAGCAGCTGCATGCCAACGCAGATGCCAAGGAACGGCGCCCCGCCGATCAGCACGCGTTCGCGCAGGCAATCCTCCAGGTGGGGGATCGCCCGCAGTCCCTCGGCGCAGGCCTTGAAACTGCCGACGCCGGGCAGGACGATCCGGTCGGCCGCGCGAATCACGTCGGGATCGGCGGTAACGGTAACACTCTCCGCTCCCGCCGCCTTGAGCGCGTTGGCGACCGAGTGAAGATTGCCCGCGCCGTAATCGACGAGGGCCAGGACTTCAGCCACCGAGCTGGCCCTTCGTCGATGGAATGGCCCCCGCCTTGCGCGGATCGAGCTCCACCGCCTGCCGCATCGCCCGGGCAAAGCCCTTGTAGATGCCTTCGCAGATGTGGTGGTTGTTCTGCCCGTAAAGCAGTTCGATGTGCAGCGTGATCCCCACCGCCTGGGCGATCGACTGGAACCAGTGTTCGAACAGCTCGGTATCCATCTCGCCCAGCCGTTCCTGGGTAAACTTCGCGTTCCAGACCAGCCAGGGCCGGCCCGAAATATCGAGCGCGACGCGGGCCAGTGCTTCATCCATCGGGCTGTAGGCGGTGCCGTAACGCCCGATCCCGGCCTTGTCGCCCAAGGCCTGGGAAATCGCCTGGCCGATCGCGATCGCGCTGTCCTCGGTGGTGTGATGCTGGTCGACGTGGAGGTCGCCCTTGATCCGGCACTTGATGTCGATCAGCGAATGGCGGCTGAACTGTTCGATCATGTGATCGAGGAAGCCGATCCCGGTCGAGACCTCATAGGCCCCGGTGCCGTCGAGGTTCACTTCGACGGCGATATCGGTTTCGTGCGTTTTGCGAGCGATTCTGGCGGTACGCATGGCGCCGCTATAGGCGGGAAAGTGACAGGCGCAAGCGCTTTGCCCTTGACCCTGCGCGGTCGCAACGCCACTTGTCCCCTCATGAGCGACACCGCCCCCGACAGCCTGATCCCCTATGACGAAATCGTGCAGGAGGCGCTGCGCGCCGTGGTCGGCCGGGTGCTGGGCCAGGTCGTCGCTTCGGGCGGAACGCTGCCCGGCAGCCATCACTTCTACATCACCTTCAAGACGGAGGCCCCGGGGGTCGAAATTCCCGCGCATCTGCACGAGCGCTTTCCTGACGAGATGACCATCGTGCTGCAGAACAAGTTCTGGGACCTGGTGGTCGAACCCGAACAGTTCTCGGTCGGGCTGTCGTTCAACCAGATGCCGGCCAAGCTGGTAATTCCGTTCTCGGCGATCACCGCCTTCGTCGATCCGGCGGTCGATTTCGGTCTGCAGTTCCAGGCCGTGGTGGCCGAGGAAGATGCCCCCGAACACGACGAGGCGGAGAATGACGGGCCGCCGGTCGGTGCCGACGACGGCTCCAACGTCGTCAGCGTGGATTTCGGCCGGAAAAAGTAATGGCCGACAACCGCCTGATTGCGCGGATCGTGCGCCAGAATGGCGGCAAGCTGCTTAATGCCGCGATCGATACCCTGTTACCGGTCGATGCCGCAGCGGTTGGCAAGAAGTCGCTGCTGGGCGGCGTCATCGGGGCCGTTGCGGTCCGGGTCGCTACCCGCTCGGTGCCCGGCGCGATCGTGGTCGGCGGGGCGGTGATCGCCAAGCGGCTCTATGACAAGCGCCGCGCTGCACCTGCCAAGAGTGCGCAAAAGCGCAAGTCCAAGGCTTGATTTGTCCCCCCGCGATGCGGCATCAGCGCGCATGGCCGAAACTAGCAAGCATACAGGCGACCAGCTCCATCGCCGCGGGCTGATGCTCATCCTCTCTTCGCCCTCGGGCGCGGGCAAGACCACGATCAGCCGGATGCTGCTTGATCGGGATGCCGAGATCGCCCTGTCGGTATCCGCCACCACCCGGCCCAAGCGCGCGGGCGAGGTTGACGGGGTCCACTATCACTTCGTCGAACAGGCCGAGTTTGACCGGATGGTCGAGGCCGACGAGTTCTACGAATGGGCCCGGGTCTTCGGCCATTGCTATGGCACCCCCAAGGCCCAGATCCGCGCTGGACTGAAAGAGGGGCAGGACTTCCTGTTCGACATCGACTGGCAGGGCACCCAGCAGCTTTATCAGAAGGACCAGCAGGACGTGGTCCGGGTCTTCATCCTGCCCCCCAGCCTGGACGAACTGCAGCGCCGCCTGACCGGCCGCGGCACCGACAGCGCCGAAGTGATCGCCGCGCGGATGGACCGCGCCCGCGCCGAAATCAGCCACTGGGACGGCTACGACTATGTCGTGGTCAACGACGATGTCGAACTGTGCTTCGAAAAGGTTCGCGCCATCCTCCACGCCGAGCGGATGAAACGCGCGCGCCAGACCGGCCTGATCGGCTTCGTGCGGGAACTGATGCGGGATTAGGGCCAGCCGGCCCGCGCCGTATCCACCTCAACCACCAGCACCTTGCCGAGCGGTGCCTTGGCCGCTTCGGTGGCATCGCTGCTCGGTGCGACCAGCATGAACAGGTGTTTGCCGTCCGGTCCGCCCAGCATGCAGGCGAAACAGGGCAAGCCGGTTTCGATCAAGTCCAGCACTTCGCCGCCGGGCGCGATCAGCGCGCATTCGGGGGCGAGCGGATTGGCGATCCAGACCGCGCCGCTGGCATCCAGGCAGATCCCGTCGGGCACGCGCGGCCAGGTCGGGGCGAAGAGGCGGCGGCCGGTCAGCGTGCCGTCGGCGCCGATGTCGAACAGGCTGAGCCGCCCGCCCAGCGTTTCGGCCACCACCATGGTCAGCCCGTCAGGCTTGATCACCATGCCGTTGGGAAAGCTGAAGCGTTCGCCCGGCGCCGCATCGCTGACGCTGCCATCCGCCTGGACCAGCGCGAGGCAGGTCTGCGGATGGTCGGCGATCACGCTTTCCGGCCCGCGGGCATGCAATTCGGCGTCGAGATCGAACCCGAAGTTGCCGACATAGGCGCGGCCCTGCCCGTCAACCACCATGTCGTTGCAGAGGAAGGCGGAATGGCCGGTCAGGTCGGCATGGCGTTCGAACCGGCCGTCCGGCCAGCGCCGCCAGACTTCGCGCAGTTCCATCCGCACCACCAGCAGCGAACCGTCGGGCATCCAGCCCAGGCCCGATGGGCGGCCTTCCAGTTCGAGCTCGGTGCGCAGGTCGCCGTCCAGCGAGACCGAGCAGACCCGGCTTGAATAGAAGTCCGAAAGCCACAGCCGCCCGTCATGCCAGCGCGGCCCTTCGCCGAAATGAATACCTTCAGCGACGGTGCGGACCGCGCGGCTCATCTCAATGCCCCGAAGGATCGTTGAACACTTCCGGGATCCAGGCGTTGACGATCCCGCCGTCGATCGGGATCGTGGTGCCGACAACATAATCGCCGGCCCGGCTGGCGAGATAGATCGCGCCGCCGGCGATATCCTCGGCCACGCCGATCCGCTTGTAGGGGATACCCTTGGCGCTGCCTTCGGGGTTCTTGGCAGCGGCCTTGTTCATCTCGCTGGGGTAGGCCCCGGGGGCGATGCAGGTGACCACGATGTTATCCTTGATCAGCCGTGCCGCCATCCGCTTGGTCAGGTGGATCACGGCTGCCTTGGAGGCCTGATAGCTGTAGGTTTCCCACGGATTGGGGCGCAGCCCGTCGATCGAGGCGATGTTGATCACCTTGGCCGGGCGGTCAAAGCTGGCGGCGGCATTCAGCAGCGGGTGCAGCTTTTGCGTGAGGAAGAACAGCGACTTGACGTTAAGGTCCATGACCTTGTCCCAGCCCGCTTCGGGGAACTCGTCGAACTCCGCGCCCCAGGCCGCGCCAGCATTGTTGACCAGTACGTCGAGCCGGGTTTCGCGCTCGGTGAGCGCGTCGGCGACACGCTTGATCTCGTCCATCTGGGAAAGATCGCCGGGCAAGCCGATCACCTTGCCGGGGTATTCGGCCTCGAACTCGGCCAGCGTCTCGGCGATCTGTTCGCGCTTGCGGGCGGTGATGTAGACCTTCTCGCAGCCGGCGGCGAGGAAGCCTTCGAGCAGCATCTTGCCGATCCCGCGGCTGCCGCCGGTGATCAGCGCGATCTTGCCTTCAAGGCTGAACAGTTTGGTGAAATCCATTGTTTCTCTCCTACTCCCCTCCCGCTTGCGGGAGGGGGATTGCGGACTAATACCCGCTCAGTTGCGCAACCTTGTCGGCGTGATAGTACAGGTCGCCCATGAACTCCGCCAGCGCGCGGTCGCGCTTCATGTAGAGGCCGATGTCGTATTCGTCGGTCATGCCGATCCCGCCGTGCATCTGCACGCCTTCCTTGACCGCCAGCCCGGCCGCCTTGCCGGCCTTGGCCTTGGCGACCGAGACCATCAGTTCGGCCTTCTCGCTGCCGGCATCGAGCAGCTGCTGGGCCTTGATCACCGTGGCGCGGGCAATCTCGAGTTCGGAATAGAGGTGCGCCGCACGGTGCTGCAGCGCCTGGAATTCGCCGATCAGCTTGCCGAACTGCTTGCGCTGCTTGAGGTAGGTGGTGGTCATTTCGAAGCTGCCCATGGCAACCCCGACGCTTTCCGCCGCCGCGCCGACCCGGCCGGCATTGAGCACGCGATTGAGCACCGCGCGCCCGCCATCGACCTCGCCGATCACCGCATCGGCATCGAGCTGGACCGCGTCGAGCTTCACATGCGCGCCCTGCGACGAATCGACCAGCCGGACCACGTCCATGCTCAGGCCCGCCGCATCCTTCGGCACCGCGAACAGGGTGACGCCGTCCTGGTCATCGTCCGCTCCGGCCGTGCGCGCGGCGACCACCAGCATGTCGGCGCTGCCACCCTGGACCACGAAGGCCTTGGAGCCTGACAGCTTGAAGCCGTTGCCTGACCGTTCGGCCCGGGTGGCGATCCGCTCGGGCCGGTGCTTCGGCCCTTCGTCGATCGCCACGGCGAAGACGCTGTCGCCGGCCAGCAATCCGGGCAGATAACGGCCCTTGAGATCGTCCGAGGCGGCGGCCAGCGCCGTCGCGGCCATAACCGAGCTGGTCAGGAACGGCGAGGGGGTAAGATTGCGGCCGATCTCCTCGAGCACGATCCCGGCCTCGACATTGCCCATGCCGAGCCCGCCATCGGCCTCGCCCACGAGGATCCCGGTAAAGCCCATTTCGGCGAACTGCTTCCACAAGGCGTGGCCGAAACCGTCCTTGCAATTGATGTCGCGGAAATGGCGCAGCTGCTTGGCGATATTGCCTTCATCGGCCATGAAACCGCGCGCGGTATCGGCCAGCATCGCCTGATCTTCGGTGTGGTAGAGCGGCATTTTGGTCTCTCCAGTCCCCCTCCCGCAGGCGAGAGGGGTTAGGGGTGGGTCTGTGAAGGGGTGTGCGTCGGCTGACTGGCCCACCCCCGACCCCTCCCGCATGCGGGAGGGGAGAATGCGGTCACGCTCCCGGCAGATCGAGAATGCGTTTGGAAATCACGTTGAGCATCACCTCGCTGGTGCCGCCCTCGATCGAATTGGCCTTGGTCCGCAGCCACGAACGCGCCTTGCCGCCGTGGTTGGAACTTTCGCTTTCCCATTCGAGCGCGGCCGAGCCGCCGGCCGCCATCAGCAGTTCGTGGCGGCGCTTGTTGAGTTCGGTTCCGGCGTATTTCATCATGTTCGGCTGGGCGGGGTGCGCCTTGCCGACCTTGATTTCATCGAGGAACTTTTCGCCCATCGCGCTGAAGGCCAGCGCATCGACATCGAACATCGCGAGTTCCGCGCGCAGCAGCGGGTCTTCGAGGCCATTGCGCTTGGCAAAGGCGCCGATGGTGTTGAGCCGGTCGTTGCCGCCCGCGCCCGAAATCATCTCACGCTCATGGCCGAGCAGGTACTTGGCGACGTCCCAGCCGCGGCCCACCTCGCCGACGATCTGGTGCTTGGGCACCGAGACATTGTCGAAGAAGGTTTCGCAGAACGGCGAATTGCCGCTGATCAGCAGGATCGGCTTGGTCGAGACGCCGGGGCTTTCCATGTCGAACAGCAGGAACGAGATGCCCTGGTACTTGTTGGCCTTGTCAGTCCGGACCAGACAGAAGATCCAGTCAGCCTTGTCGGCGTAGCTTGTCCAGATCTTCTGGCCGTTGACCACCCAGTGGTCGCCCTTGTCTTCGCCGAAAGTCTGCAAGCTGACGAGGTCCGAGCCCGAGCCGGGTTCCGAATAGCCCTGGCACCAGCGAATTTCGCCGCGGGCGATCTGGTTCAGGTAGTGGACCTTCTGCTCTTCGCTGCCGAACTTGAGCAGCGCCGGGCCGAGCATCCAGATCCCGAACGAGGACAGCGGCGGACGCGCGCCGATCCGGTTCATTTCCTCGCGCCAGACCTTGGCCTGGGCCGGATCGAGACCCGCGCCGCCATAGGGCTTGGGCCAGTCGGGCACGGTGTAGCCCTTGGCCGCGCAGCGCTCCAGCCAGAGCTTCTGGGCTTCGTTCTTGAACTTGAACTTGCGGCCGCCCCAGCACACGTCGTCATCGTCGCGGACCGGCTCGCGCATTTCGGGCGGGCAGTTTTCTTCAAGCCAGGCGCGAATTTCCGCGCGGAAGGCATCAAGGTCTGACATGGATCAAGACTCCTCTCTTAATCGAGAGGTTAAAGGGACTCGGGGCCAGCGTGCAAGCGCGGATTTCTGCGCCCCGCTTGCCGTAGCGTAAAGGCGAAGAGCGTTGACCGGGACGCTTGCCGTCCTAAGCTGGACGCAAACAAGGGATAAGGAGAGGCCATGCGATTCTCGGGCAAATGCGTCGTCATCACCGGTGCGGCGTCGGGTATCGGCCGGGCGGCGACGCTGCTGTTTTCGCGCGAGGGTGCCACGGTTTTTGCCGCCGACCTCAACCTGGCCGGAGCCGAAGCCGTAGCGCGCGAGGGCGAGAATATTATCCCTGCTTCCTGCGATGTCTGCGACGTGGTCCAGATCAAGTCGCTGATGGACCATGCCGCCGGAACCTGCGGCGGAATCGATGTGGTATTCAACAATGCCGCTGCGGGCGGAGCCCGCGGAACGATCGAAGAAGTCGATGCCGAGGGGTGGGATCGCACCATGGATTTGGTGCTGCGCTCGGTAGCGATGGGGATTCACCATGCCGTGCCGCATATGAAGCACCGCAAAGGGGCCTCGATAATCAATACCAGTTCGGTTGCGGCGATCAGCCCGGGCTTTTCGCCGACTGCCTATGCCGTGGCCAAGGCCGGGGTCTTGCACCTGACCAAGTGTGCGGCGGCTGATTTGGCCAAGCATGGAATCCGCGTGAACGCGGTCCAGCCCGGCTTCATCAATACCAACATCTTCACCTCAGCGCTCGAAATGCCGGCTGAAATGGTCGAACAGGCAAGGGCGATGATCCTGCAGATGACCTCAAATGCCCAGCCGGTTGCCCGGCCCGGCATGCCCGATGACATTGCCAATGCAGTCGCCTTCCTGGCCAGCGATGCCGCTGGTTTCATGACAGGCGTTTCATTGGTCGTCGATGGCGGGATGACGGTCGGCCCCAGGCATAGCTGGGATCCGGAAGCGCCCAGACTGTTCGATGCCTTGCAGGGCATGGCCGAAGCCGCCGGGGTGGCCCCGGCCCAGTGACCGCAACCCACTTTGTCCCCGCAGCCGAGCGGCTGCCGCTGCGCATCAAGCTGGGCAATGGCCTGGGCTCGATGGCCTATGGCGTAAAGGACAACGGTTTCGCCACGCTGCTGCTGCTGTTTTACAGTCAGGTTCTGGGGCTGGATGCGCAGCTGGTCGGGCTGATCCTGCTGGTTGCCTTGCTGCTCGATGCGATGATCGATCCGCTGGTCGGCTATTGGAGTGACAAGACCCACAGCAAATGGGGCAAGCGCCATCCGTGGATGTATGGCGCGATCCTGCCGATGGCGGGCGCATGGGTCATGCTTTGGCATCCGCCCACTACCAGCGCCGGCTGGCTCTATGGCTACCTTCTGCTGTTTGCTTTCCTGATGCGCGCCGCGGTGTCGTGCTACGAGATCCCGGCGCTGTCGGTGGTTCCCGGCCTGACCAGCGACTACGACGAGCGAACTTCGATTACGCGCTGGCGCTTTATTTTTGCCTGGGCCGGAGGCCTTGCCATGCTGATGCTGGCCTTCGGCGTGTTCCTGGTGCCATCGGCGCGCTATCCGGTCGGCCAGCTCAACCTTGATGGATACGGCTATTACGGCTGGACCGGAGCGGGCATCATGGTCTTCGCGGCGCTGATTGCGGCGCTTTCCACTCACCGCCGGATTGCTCGGCTCGATAGCGAGCCGCCGGTCCATCTGCCGCTGGGCAAGACCGTCCGCAAGATCGGCCGAACCCTGGCCAACCATGCCTTTCTGGTCCTGCTGGCAACGACTTTGTTTGGCTACATCAACCTCGGCATGGCCTATTCGACCGCCACCTATATCCTGACCTATTATTGGGAAATGCCGCAGGCCGGGTTCCTGGTATACTCGGTCTCGCTGTTCGTGGGGGTAATCGGCGCGTTCCTGCTGATCGGGTTCCTGCAAAGCCGGATCGAGAAGCGCACTGGCGGCGTTGTCTGCTTGCTGCTTTCGCTGGCCTTTGGGCTTTCGCCGTACCTGCTCCGCTTTGCCGGATTTTTCCCTGAGAACGGGCATGCAGCCTTGATCCCGGTGCTGTTCACACTGGTGACCGTGTCCAACGGTCTGGCAGTGGCGGCCGGGATGCTGATCCAGTCGATGGGGGCGGACATCATCGAGGCCTCGCAGGAACGGACCGGAGAGCGGACCGAGGGCCTGTTCTTCTCGGCCTATTTCTTCACCCAGAAATGCGCGACCGGGGTCGGGATTTTCCTGGCCGGAAGTATCGTCAGCGGTTCGGGGTTCCCGGCCCAGGCGCGACCGGGGGAAGTGTCTGCCGCCGTGCTCGACCAGTTCGCGATCTATTTCGTGATCGCCTATGCCGTGCTGACCGTGCTGGGTATCGCAGCGATCTCGCGGTTTCCGATCTCACGGGCCGATCATGAACGCCGGATCGCAAACCTCGCTACAGCAAGGTCGGCCAGTGACAATTCGACTTAACCGAACGATTAATTCGTCCTTGGCGCGGCCCTCGGGTCGTGGCAGGGAAGCCACCGAGACTCGACAGTATCAGGAAAGGATGACCGATGGATTTTGATCCCACCGAACGCCAAGTCTACTGGCGCGACCGCGTCCGTGATTTCATCGAGGCGCATGTCCGTCCGCGCGTGAGCGACTACAAGCGCGAGGATGCGCAGGGCGAGCGCTGGAAGGTGCTGCAGGTCGTCGAAGAGGAAAAGGCCAGGGCCAAGGCCCAGGGCATCTGGAACCTGTTCATGCCGCCGCAGATGGGCCGCAGCCATGTCGACGATACCTTCGAATTCGAAGGCCCGGGCCTGACCAACCTCGAATATGCGCTCTGCGCCGAGGAAATGGGCCGGGTCGGCTTTGCCAGCGAAGTGTTCAACTGCTCGGCCCCCGACACCGGCAACATGGAAGTGTTCCATCGTTACGGCACGCGCGAGCAGAAGGAACAGTGGCTCAAGCCCCTGATGAACGGCGAGATCCGTTCGGCCTTCCTGATGACCGAGCCGCAGGTTGCTTCGTCAGACGCGACCAACATCGAATGCTCGATCAAGCGCGAGGGCGATGAATACGTGCTCAACGGCACCAAATGGTGGTCGTCGGGCGCCGGCGATCCGCGCTGCAAGATCGCGATCGTGATGGGCAAGACCGATTTCGAGGCCAAGAAGCACGCCCAGCAATCGATGGTGCTGATGGAACTCGATTCCCCCGGCGTCGAAATCGTCCGCCACCTGCCGGTGTTCGGCTATGACGATGCGCCCCACGGGCACATGGAAATCAAGCTCAACAACGTCCGCATCCCCGCTTCGAACATGCTGCTGGGCGAAGGCCGCGGGTTCGAGATCGCGCAAGGGCGCCTCGGGCCGGGCCGCATCCACCACTGCATGCGCACCATCGGTGTCGCCGAAGAAGCGCTGGAGCGGATGGTTCGCCGGCTTTCGAGCCGTGTCGCTTTCGGCAAGCCGATCTCGACCCACTCGATCTGGGAACAGCGCATCGCCGAAGCCCGGATCGAGATCGAATGCTCGCGGCTGCTCTGCCTCAAGGCCGCCGACATGATGGACAAGGTCGGCAACAAGGCCGCCCAGGCCGAAATCGCGATGATCAAGGTCAAGGCGCCCAACATGGCGCTCAAGATCATCGACGATGCGATCCAGGCCCACGGCGGCGGCGGTGTCTCGGAAGACTTCGGTCTCGCCAAGATGTACGCCGGCCAGCGCACGCTGCGCATCGCCGACGGTCCGGACGAGGTCCACAACCGCTCGATCGCGCGGCTGGAAATGGGCAAGTATGCGCCGCAGGCACCCTCGGGCCCGAGCTCGGGTGATCTTGGGGTTGCGCGGTAAGCAAATGTAGCGTGCGGGGTTGACGTTCGGTCGCCTTCGGCCCGACAGGCTCAGCCGGAGCGGGTGTGGTGCTGAACTCCATTTCCCGCTCAGCCTGAGCCTGTCGAAGGCCCCTCGTTTTACGAATGGGAGTTGAAGTGATGAAAGCCGCAGTCCTGGTCGAACCGAACAAGCCGCTCGAGATCGAGCAGCTGCAGATCAGCAAGCCCGGCCCGCACGAGGTGCTGATCCGCACTGCGGCCTGCGGCCTGTGCCATTCGGACCTGCATTTCATCGAAGGGACCTATCCGCACCCGCTTCCGGCCGTGCCGGGCCACGAAGCAGCCGGGATCGTCGAGGCGGTCGGCAGCGAAGTGCGCACGGTCAAGGTCGGCGATGCGGTGGTCACCTGCCTTTCGGCCTTCTGCGGGCACTGCGAATTCTGCGTCACGGGCCGCATGTCGCTGTGCCTGGGTGCTGACACCCGCCGCGCGCCCGGCAGCGAGCCGCGCCTCAGCCGCCCTGATGGCAGCCCGGTCGGGCAGATGCTCAACCTTTCGGCCTTTGCCGAAATGATGCTGATCCACGAACACGCCTGCACCCGGATCGACCCGGAAATGCCGCTCGATCGCGCTTCGGTGATCGGCTGCGCGGTGACCACCGGGGCCGGTACGATCTTCAACGCCTGCAAGGTGACGCCGGGTGAAACCGTGGCCGTGGTCGGCTGCGGCGGGGTTGGCCTCGCCGCGATCAACGCCGCCAAGATTGCCGGAGCGGGCAAGATCATCGCCGCCGATCCGATTGCCGAGAAGCGCGATCTGGCGATCAAGCTGGGAGCGACTCACACCGTCGATGCCCTGGCCGATGATGCCGCCGCGCAGATCATTGAACTGACCAAAGGCGGGGTCGATTATGCGATCGAAGCCGTCGGCCGTCCCGCCTCGGGCGAGCTGGCGGTCAAGTCGCTGCGCCGCGGCGGCACCGCGACGATCCTCGGCATGATGCCGCTCGGCCATTCGGTCGGCCTCAGCGCGATGGACCTCTTGTCGGGCAAGAAGCTGCAAGGCGCGATCATGGGGATGAACCACTTCCCGGTCGACATGCCGCGGCTGGTTGATTTCTACATGCGCGGGCTGCTTGACCTCGACACCCTGATTGCCGAGCGGATCCCGCTTGAGCGGATCAACGAAGGCTTCGAAACGATGAAATCGGCCACGGCCGCGCGCAGCGTGATCGTGTTTGACCAGTAAGCGAGGCAGCGATGACTGAAGCGATCAACGCCGACGAGGCCTTTGTCGGCACGGTCGAGCCCGAAGGCGCCGACAAGCTCGACGAAGGCAAGCTGACAGAATGGATGCAGGCCAATGTCGCGGGCTTCGAAGGCCCGTTGCACCTGACCAAGTTCAAGGGCGGGCAATCGAACCCGACCTACAAGGTCGAAGCGAAGAGCGGCAATTACGTGCTGCGGCGCAAGCCGTTCGGCCCCTTGCTGCCCAGCGCCCACGCGGTTGACCGCGAATACAAGGTCCAGAACGCGCTCAACAAGGCGGGCTTTCCGGCGGCGAAGCAATATGGCCTGTGCACTGACGACAGCGTGGTCGGATCGTGGTTCTACATCATGGACATGGTCGACGGGAAAACGATCTGGGACGGTGCCATGCCCGGCGCCGATCCGGCCTATCGCCGGGCGACCTATTTCGCGATGATCGACACGCTGGCGCAGCTTCACAGCGTCGATGTCGAAGCCGCCAGCCTGGCCGATTTCGGCAAGCCCGGCAATTATTTCGGCCGCCAGGTCGATCGCTGGACCAAGCAGTACAAGCTCTCCGAAACCGAGCACATGCCCGACATGGAGCGGCTGATCGAGTGGCTGCCCGCGACCCTGCCCGAGCAGACCCGGACCTCGGTGGTCCACGGCGATTATCGGATCGACAACATGATCTGGGCCAGGGACGAGCCCAAGGTTCTGGCGGTGCTGGACTGGGAGCTTTCGACCCTGGGCGATCCGCTCGGCGATTTCTCCTACGTCTGCATGGCCTATGTCACCGAGAACGGTGGGCGCTCGGGCGTGCAGGATCTCGATCGCAAGGCGCTCGGCATTCCGGAGCTGGAGGAAGTGGTCGAACGCTATTGCGCCGCTACCGGCCGCAGCAGCGTGCCTGACATGAACTGGCTGTTCGCCTACAACTTCTTCCGCCTTGCCGGGATTCTGCAAGGCATCAAGAAGCGCGTGATCGACGGCACCGCCAGCTCCGCCCACGCCAAAGCCCAGTCCGACCGGGTCCAGCCGCTGATCGACCGCGCGACCGAGTTTGCGAAGAAGGCGGGGATGTAATCCGCGCCGGCAGGCCCGCTTACCCCTGCTTCACCACACCGCGCGTTTCCAGCGCGTCGAGCGCAGCCTTGTCGAGACCCAGCCATTCGCCCAGCAGCTCGCGGGTCTGCTCGCCCACCTTGGGCGGGTGATAGCGATAGTCGGCCGGGGTGGCGGAGAGCTTGCCCGGATAGGCCACGCTGGGAATTTCAACCCCGTCCGCACGCGTGAAGCGGTGGACCGTATGGCGCGCCTCGACAAACGGATCGGCGAACACGTCTTCGACCGTGTTGACCGGGCCGACCGGCACACCCGCCGCCTCAAGCCGGGCGATCAGGCCGTCGCGGGTCTGATCACGCACCAGACCGCGCATGATCTCCTCGATCGCATCGCGGTTGATCACCCGGGCCGAGGCAGTGGCAAAACGCGGATCGCTGCCCAGCTCGGCCACGCCCATTTCCTCGCAGAAAGCGCGGAACTGGCTGTCGTTGCCGATCGCGATGATCACCGTGCCGTCGGTCACCGCAAAGGTGGTGTAAGGCACCACGGTGGGATGGCGATTGCCCATCCGCCCCGGTACCACCCCGCCGACCAGATAACTTGAAGCCTGGTTGGCCAGCATCGCGATCTGGGTATCAAGCAGCGAAATGTCGATCTGCTGCCCCTCGCCGGTCCGCTCGGCATGGCGCAGCGCGGCGAGGATCGAGACCGTGGCGTACATGCCCGTCGCCAGATCGGCCATTGCCACGCCGACCTTGAGCGGCGGACCATCAGCCTCGCCGGTCACGCTCATCAGCCCGCCCATGCCCTGGGCGAGGAAATCGTATCCCCCGCGCGCGGCATAGGGGCCGTCCTGACCGAAACCGGTGATCGAACAATAGACGATTGCCGGGTTGATCGCCCGGATGCTGGCATAGTCGAGCCCGTATTTGGCCAGCCCACCGGTCTTGAAATTCTCCACCAGCACGTCGGCTTCGGCAGCGAGGCGTCGGATCAGTTCGGCCCCTTCGGGCGCGGCAATATCGATCGCGGCCGAGCGCTTGTTGCGGTTGGCGCAGAGGTAGTAGGCGCTTTCGCGGGGGTCGTCGCTGCCATCGGGCAGCTTCAGGAACGGCGGACCCCAGCCGCGGGTGTCGTCGCCCTTGCCCGGCTGCTCGACCTTGAACACGTCGGCCCCGAAATCGGCGAGGATCTGGGTCGACCACGGCCCCGCCAGCACCCGCGACAGATCGAGCACTTTAACCCCTTCGAGCGCGCGCGGCGCGGCCTGGCTATCGGCTTGCAGCTGTTCGTTCATGGCCGATCCCATGCCGCCGGGCGGTGGCGAGCGCAAGCACTCGCTTGCCCCGGCGGCGCGCAGGCTCTAGGCCGCAAGCGCACTGAACTCTGGGAGCCTGCCTTACATGTCTGCCGAACTAGCCGCCGCCATCGAACAAGCCTGGGAGGCCCGCGATGGGGTAACCCCCGCCAGCGCCGATGTGCGCGAAGTGGTCGAAGCTGCGCTGGAACTGCTCGACAATGGCCAGGCGCGTGTGGCGGAACCGGACGGGAGTGGCGGCTGGAAGGTCAACCAGTGGCTCAAGAAGGCGGTGCTGCTCAGCTTCCGGCTGAACGATAACGTGCTGGTGGAGACCATGCCTTCCTACATCGGCGCGAAATGGACACCTGGCCCATGGTTCGACAAAGTCCCGTCGAAGTTCGCTGGCTGGGATGAAGCGCGCTTTCGCGCCGCCGGAATCCGCGCCGTGCCCGGTTCGTTCGTCCGGCGCGGCGCGCATATCGGCCGCAACGTCGTGCTGATGCCCAGCTTCGTCAACCTTGGTGCACATGTCGGCGAGGGGACCATGATCGATACCTGGGCCTCGGTCGGCTCCTGCGCGCAGGTTGGCAGCAATTGCCATATTTCCGCCGGGGCGGGGATCGGCGGGGTGCTGGAGCCGCTCCAGGCCAATCCGACCATCATTGGCGACAACTGCTTCATCGGCGCGCGCTCGGAAATTGTTGAAGGGGTGATCGTCGGCGAGGGCTGCGTCGTAGCTATGGGGGTGTTCATCACCGCGACCAGCAAGATCGTCCACCGCGAAACCGGAGAGGTGATCACCGGCCACATTCCGCCCTACAGTGTGGTTGTGCCCGGCGCGATGCCCGGAAGGCAGCTGCCCGACGGCAGCCCGGGACCCTCGCTGGCCTGCGCGGTGATCGTCAAGACCGTCGACGCCCAAACCCGCGCCAAGACCGCGATCAACGACCTGCTGCGCGATTAGGCAATGCCCCCGCTGATCGCCCAGTTTGCCGTCTCGACCATGATGGCGGTGGCGTGCGTGGTGATCCATGGGGTCGGGCTGTTCAGCCTCGCCCGCGCGCTGCGGACCGAGGCAGCGGTGGAGCGGCTCAAGCGGATCGCCCCGCTGAGCCCGCGCGGGGTGGCCTTTACCCTGGGCATCGTGGTTGCGATCCTGGCGCTGCACGGGCTGGAGATCTGGCTGTTCACCTTCGTCTACCTGGGTCTGGGGGCGATCTCGGGGCTGGAAGACGCGCTCTATTTCTCGACCATCAGCTATTCGACCGTCGGTTACAACGATACCCATATCGATCCGGCCTGGCGCTTGCTGGGGGCGTTCCAGTCGATCCTCGGGATGGTCCTGATCGGCTGGTCGACCGCGTTCTTCTTTCGGATGCTGGGGCGGATCGAGGCGCACTAAAGCGCGTAAGGCAGCATTGCTTCGTAATAGAACCGGCACTGCCGGGCGAGTTCGGCCGCTGTGCCGCCTAGCTCCGGCAAAGGTCCCGGCGGCGGGCCGAAACCGGTCGAGCGGGCGACCTGATCGTACCAGTGGCTCGCCCAGACCCCGTCCTCGGGATGGATTCCGGGTTGCCATGCCAGCATCGCCGGATCGCGGGCGATGCCCAGCCGGTTGCAAAGCAGGCCAAGCTTGGTCGCCGGATCGGCGAGGAAGCTGGTGGTATCGATCACCGGCGGATCAAGCCCTTCACTGAGCGCCCATTCGAAATATTCGAGGAGCCGGGCATAGCCGAGATCCTCGAACCGCGCTTCGCCCCGCTTGACGCCATAACTCGCGATCACCCGCTCCGGCTCGCGGATCAGGAAGGCGTGGGCGTGCCCGGGAAAGTCACGGATCGATATCGGCCCTTCCATGTGATGGGGCATGTGCTTCTGATACCAGACTGTCTTGCTGCCCGGGGCAGGGCCGCGCAGCGTTTCGGCGACGCTGGCCCAGTCGCAGTCCATTGCCGCGATCACTTCGGCGGCCATCGGGTGGTCGGCTCCGGTTTCCTTCAGGAACGCGCCATAGAACGGCTCATCGCTGACCGCGCAATCGGCGCGTGCGCCAAAGCTGCGCATCATCGTGGTGGAGATGTTGCGCGGGCCCGACCACATCGCGATGCGCAGGGTCATGCGGCGTCGCGGTCCATCAGTGCCTTGTAGAGCCCCTGCAGCCGCTCGACCATCGGCCCGCGCCCGTCGGTCAGCTTGCGGCCGTCGATTTCGGTAACCGGCACCACCCCGGCAAAGGTCCCGGTCACGAAGGCTTCGTCGGCGCCGTGGACTTCGGTCAACGAGAAGTTCTTCTCGAACACCGGGATCCCGGCCTCGCGGCAGACCCGGATCACGTTGGCGCGGGTGATGCCGGCGAGGCAATAATCCCCGCTCGACGTCCAGACCTCTCCCTTGCGGACGATGAAGAAGTGGGTCGAATTGCAGGTTGCGACGAAGCCGTGCGGATCGAGCATCAGTGCCTCGTCGGCCCCGGCCTGGGCGGCCTGGATGCAGGCGGTGATGCAGTTGAGCTTGGAATGCGAATTGAGCTTGGGGTCCTGCACTGCAGGATCGCCGCGGCGGACATGGACGGTGAACAGGCGGATGCCCTTTTCGATCGTCGCGGGTAGCGGCGCCTTGAATTCGGGGATGATGACGACCGTCGCCGGAGAGATCACGACGCGGGGATCCTGATAAGGAGTCGAACGGATCCCGCGTGTCACCATCAGGCGGATATGCACGCCCTGTTCGCCGCGCATCGCATTGGCATCGATCGTCTCGTCCAGCCGCTGGATCAGTTCCTCGCGGCTCAGGCCAACGTCCATCATGATCGCCTTGGCCCCTTCGTAGAGCCGGTCGAGGTGGGCATCGAGGAAGGCGAAACGGCCCTTGTGCAGCCGCAGCCCTTCCCACACCCCGTCGCCCAGCATGAAGCCCGAATCGAACACCGAGACGACAGCCTGGGGGCGCGGCACCAGATCGCCGTTGATATTGATCAGGATGCCCGCGTTGCGCGGATCGTCGTGATAGCTGTGCGTGCCCAGCGCCTGCTGCTCGGCCATCAGAAGCTGACCGGATTTTCGTATGGAACCACCCCGCGCTGGCTGGCGGCATAGGCTTCGGCCGCCTTCAGCACCCGCATCATATTGCGGCTGGCGAGCTTTTCGAGGTCCTGCTGGCTCCAGCCGCGCCGGGCGAGTTCGGTGAACAGCGCGGGATAGGCCGAAGCATCTTCCAACCCGGCAACTGCAACCTCGATCCCGTCGAGATCGCCGCCAAGTCCGACGTGATCGACGCCGATCCGCTTGGCGATGTAATCGAGATGGTCGGCGACATCCGCAACCGAACCGCGCGGCATCGGGTTGGCCTTGTCCCAATCGGCGAGCGCCGCCTTGACCAGATCGGGCCGGCCGCGGTTGAGCGCCTTGAAGCGGGCTTCGGCGGCGTCGCGTTCTGCGCCCCACAGCCGGGCCGCTTCGACCACATAGGGCGGGTAGAAGTTGACCATCACGATCCCGCCGTTGGCCTTGATCGCATCGAGCACGCCGTCGGGGACGTTGCGCGGATGGTGGTTGAGCGCAAAGGCGTTCGAATGGCTGACGATCACCGGCGCCTTGGCCACCTCCAGCGCGTCGTACATGGTCTTCTCGCTGACGTGGGCCAGATCGACCAGCATGCCAAGCCGCTGCATTTCCCGCACCACATCCTTGCCCAGCGGGGTCAGCCCGTTGTGCGCCGGAGCGTCGGTCGAGGAATCGGCCCAGGCGTTGTTCTTGAAATGGGTCAGCGTCATGTAGCGCGCGCCCAGCGCATACATCTGGCGCAGCACGGCCAGACTGCCGCCGATCGAATGGCCGCCTTCCATGCCCATCAGGCTGGCGATCCGGCCCTTTTTCCAGGCCGCTTCGACACAGGCCGAATCCATGCACAGCATCAGCGCATCGGGATAGCGCGCGACCAGCCGCTTGGTCACGTCGAGCTGTTCCAGCGTGGCCTGCACCGCCTGCTGGTCGGTCAGGTTGGCCGAGACATAGACCGACCAGAACTGTGCCCCGATCTTGCCGGCGCGCATCCGCCTGAGGTCGGTTTGCATCGCGCCGACGTTGGCGGCCGGATCGGCGGTGTTGGTGGTATCGGTGAAATCGAAATTGCCGAGCACGTTCTTGCGCCGGTCGCGGAGCTGCTCGGGCACGTCGTTGTGCCCGTCCCACACCGGCGCGGCGGCCAGCGCGGCCATGGCGACCTGCTCGGGCGAGCGGGCCGGGGCGGCGGGCAGGGCCGCGCCGAAGGCAAAGGTGGCAAGCAGCGAGCCGGCAAGCAGCAAGGGATGGCGCATGATGTTCTGGTCCCGGATGGTTTCGGGCCGAACCTAGCCAAGCTCTCCGGCCAGGTCGAGCAGCTTGAGCATCACCGCGCCGCCGCATTGCTTGGAGCGGGCATTGGGATCGAACTTGCCATCTGCAACGAACTTGCCGCGGCTGTACAGCGAGGAGAATGACCACAGATAGGGGCTGGCCCGCCCGGCCCGGCGATAACCGAAACCGTTGTAGGCTTCGAGCCGGTGCAGCATGCGCGGCACCGACCAGTCGCTCTGGCCGGCGAAGCCAAGCAGCCGCAACGCATCGGCCGCGCTCGATTCCCAGTCGCTTGGCGGCAGCCAGACCGAAGGCCGCCCGGCCGGAACCTGACGGGTTCGCTGGCTTAGTGGGAAATCGCCGTTGTGGAGGTGCGCGCGAAAGTTGAAGCTTGCTTCCAGCCCGTGAATCGCGGCGATGAACGCCCAGGGAATGGCGAAGCGTTTGCCAAGCCGTTCATAGCGGGGCCGGGCCTGCTTCATCTGGGCCAGATGCCAGTCCGTACTTTCCTTGTATTCCGGACGCAGCCGCGCGGCGGCGAACCAGGCAGCATATTCATCGGCCAGCGCGTCGAATTTGATCGCGGTCGTGACCGGCGGCAGCGCGGTTTCGATCGGCGGGGGCGTGGTGCCGGGCAATTCAATCGGGCCAGTGATGACCGGCTGCGGCTCGACTTCTTCGGGTAGCAGTGGCGCGGCCAGCCGGGCCGGGCGGTAAGCGGACGGGAAAGACAGCCCGGCATTGGCCTGAGCCGACGCAGGGGAGGAGAGGCTTTCGCCGAACCATGCGTCGGGCGGATCGTATTCACTCCGATGGAGTTTGGCGAGCAGGCCGCCGGCCCGCTCGGCCAGCAAGGGCGCGCGGCGCTCTGACCGGTCGATCAGGGCGACCAGCCGCGGCATCGCGATCTGGTAAAGCTGGTCGGGCGAGACCTGCAGCTGGCCTTCGTGGAACGACAGCGGCGAAGCGGGCAGGCGCAGCGCCTTGGCCTGCTGCTCCAGCTGGGCGATCTCGCCGATCAGGCCGACTGCTTCGAGCGCTTCGCCCGGAACCAACGAGCGCAGCGGCGCGGGCAGTTTGGATTCCAGCACGCCGCGCAGATCCGGTGCGGCCAGCGCGGCGGCCATCGCCGCGCCGCCGGTCAGGAACTGGCGCCTGTCAGAGCGTGATTGCATCGACTCGTCTCCGGGGCGAAGTCTAGCACTGACAAGCGCTTATGCCGAGTCAGCCTTCGGCTTCGCGCTCGAACGCAGCGCCGCCGCCGACCTTTGCGGCCAATCGGCCCAACATCGCCAGCACCACCACTGCGATTACGGTGGCGAGAATGGCATAGGTGTAAAGCCCGGCCAGGTCCTCTCCCAAACCCATTAAGGCCAGTGTGGTCTTGATGGCTTCGTTCCAGGCGAGTGCCGCCACCAGCCCCAGCGAGGCAGAAGCGAGCGAGATCATGGTTTGCACCATTGCGCGCGGATCGGTCATGGTAATGCTCCCCTTGGTCAGTAAAATCCGCCGGTCAACCTATTCGCAGCCGCGCGCCGGGCAAGCCGTCAAATGCGCTTGCGCACAGGGAATTTCCGTGGCTGGGGTGCAGGATGGACTTACTGGCCGATCCCTTCACCCTGACCATGGCGGTGCTGGCCGTCATGATCCTTGGGCTCGCCAAAGGCGGTTTTTCCGGACTTGGCGCGCTGGCGACGCCCTTGCTGGCGCTGGCCTTGCCGCCGGTCACCGCCGCTGCGGTCTTGCTGCCGGTGTTGCTGGTCCAGGATGTGGTCAGCGTCAGGTCTTACCGGAAAAGCTGGGACGGCTGGATCATCGCCTGGATTCTGCCCGGCGCGCTGGTCGGGGTGGCGCTGGCCGCACTGCTCGCCTCGGCCGTGCCCGAGGAACGGCTGCTGGTGGTGCTCGGCGCGATCACCCTGGCCTTCGGGCTCTACCGGTTGTGGATCGAGCGCGGCGGGCGGATCGTTGCCGCTTCGAATTCGCCCGGCTGGGTCGGAACCCTGTTCGGAGTAGCGACCGGCTTCACCAGCCAGATCGCCCATGCCGGCGGGCCGCCGTTCCAGATGTGGGTCACCCCGCGCCGCCTGCCGCACCAGACCTTCGTCGGCACCAGTTCGCTGACTTTCGCCGCGATCAACTGGATGAAGGTGCCGAGCTACCTGCTGCTCGGTTCGTTCGACCGCAGGGTGCTGGAGGCTTCGGCACTGCTGGTGCCGCTGGCGATCGTCGCGACCCTGGCCGGGGTCTGGCTGATCCGAAGGCTCGACAGCGCACGATTCTATACGCTGATCTACCTGCTGATGGTCGCGCTGGGGGCACGGCTGATCTGGCAGGGTTTCTAGGCTATTCTGCCGAGTAGCCCGCTGGCATTGCGGGCCAGGCTGGGCGAATCCATCGCCCCTGCCTCACGCGCGACGCTGGCGGCCGTACTGCAGAACTTCGCCGGATTGCGCTGGTTCGAAAACCGGTTGTAAAGCTGCGTCTGGTGGCGATCGAGCCCCTTGCCGTAGCGACGCTGCTCATTGCTGTAGGCTTGCGCAAGCAGCGCCTTGTGGTGCGAAAGCAGGCGCGCATAATGTGCTGCAACCGGGGTCCGCCCGCTTCCCCGGCAAGACAGCGCCGCAACGTTGAGCCCGGCGCGCAAGTGCCAGACCGCCTCGCTTGGTTCGACCTGCGGGGCCGGGCGCATGGCCTGCGTTGGGGGCGGGGCCGAGGTCGCGCGCGGTGGCAACGAATAGCCGCCGTTGACTTGACGATGCGGCTCACCGGCACAGCCGGCCAGCGCGGCCAGCAGGCCGATGGCGAGTGCGACCCTCGACATAACCCTCTCCCTTTTCCCGAGCCTGTGATGCGCGCCGACGGACCGGCGATCAAGCTGGAGGGAGAATGCCTGCGTCTGGTTGCCCCGCGGTTGCGGTGAATGCTGAATCGCGGATTCAGGCTGCCGATTGGCGGCCCTTGATCAGGCCAATCAGCACCAGCGCGATCCCGGCAATCGTCGCCAGGGACAAGGCGATCAGCAGAGCGGCCACAAGACCTTCCCGCCATGGCGCGGCGCTGTGTCCGGCCCCGGCGATAGGCATGGTCTCGCTGCCCGCGCCCCACATGGCGGCCAGCAAGGTGGCCAGCCAGTTGGCCGTGAAGCCGAACCCGAGCAGGCCCACGGCCCAGCCCCCGGCCCTTGGCGAAAGCCGCACCATGGGCCAGATCGCGGCCAGGGCGAGCAGCAGCGTCCCGCCCATCATTCCTGCGAGATGCGAGGACAGCCCCATCCGCGGATTGGCCATCTGTCCCGAAACCAGCCCGGTCAGCAGGCCAATCAGGACCAGAGCCGCACCCAGTATCGCCAGCTGCCGCGCAGATTTACCAGAATTCAGAGCCATTGCCCCGCTCCCCCCAGGTTCGGATATTGCGCCGACTATGCCGGGAAACGGGCAGCGTTGAAAGATGAGGGCTTCAATTGTCGCGGACTGGGCTGGTGCTGTCCATCTGGGGCGTAGTTTTGAGCAGGGCCAGCGCGGCCAGCGTGATCAGTGCGGCGATCGCATAAGGTACGCCCGGGAACTGGAACGGCGCGGCGGGAGAGGTGAACCAGGCCATCGGCCAGACCAGCACCATCGGGCCCAGGATCGATCCCAGACCCATCATCATCGCGGCGAGGCCCTGCACCTCGCCCTGCGTTTCCGGAGTGGCCCGGCGCGAAAGCATGGCCATCAGGCTTGGCTGGACCAGCGATTGCACCGCTACCGCCGC
Organism: Novosphingobium sp. UBA6272; assembly: GCF_002440635.1. Lineage (GTDB taxonomy): Bacteria > Pseudomonadota > Alphaproteobacteria > Sphingomonadales > Sphingomonadaceae > Novosphingobium. The sequence goes on from NZ_DJUW01000006.1 coordinate 50,188, forward strand.
CAGCAGGGCGAAGGCGAGCGAGGTCGTCGAGGTGAAGGCATAGCCAACAAATCCGGCTCCGGCCCCGATCATCCCGACGGTCGCCGCGCCGCGCTCACCCAGACGCCGCACCACGCGGCCGGTCAGCAGCGTCTGGCTGATGGCAATAACGATCCCGACCGCAGCCAGGCTCAGCCCGATCATCTGGTCCGACCAGCCCAGCGCGGCGATCCCCCAGAAGCTCCAGGTCAGCGGATAGACCAGGCTGGCGAGCTGCCACAGCAGTAGCACAAGCGCGATCCGGCGCATGCCCAGCGCTTGCCCGGCGGTCTTCCACGCCCCGAACGGGTTGGCCCGGGCGAGGGTGAAGCGGCGGCGCAGTTCCGGCTTCAGCGTTTCGGGAAAGGCGACCAGGCCATAGAGGAAATTGCCCAGCGACAGCGCGAGGGCGACCCAGAATGGCGCGCGTTCGCCGTACTGGGCGAGGAGTCCGCCCAGCGCCGGTCCGGCGACAAAGCCAAGCCCGAACCCGGCGGAAACCAGTGCGAAATTCTTGGCCCGATCCTCGGGCGCGGTAACATCGGCGATGGCGGCCTGGGCCGGTCCATAGGAGCCGCCGAAGACGCCGGTCAGCACGCGTCCGATCACGATCAGCGTCACGCTGCCCGCTACTGCCAGCACCGCATAGTGCGCCGCCATTCCGCCCAGCGCGATCAGCAACACGCGCCGCCGGCCGAACGAATCCGAGAGGTTCCCCAGGATCGGCGCCGAGAAGAACGCGGCCAGCGCCATCAGCAGGCTCATCCAGGCACCGATCTCGATCGCGGCGTTGAGCTGGATATCGCCGACCCGCATCAGCAGCCGCGGCAGCACCGGCATGATCAGTCCGAAGCTCATCGCATCGAGCAGGATCGTGGTGAAGACGAACGGCATCACATGGCGGCGCGGCTCGATCATCGGCCCGTTGCCATGGTCCAGAAATGGGGTCCGCCACCCGCGACGTCCCATTCGCTGATGATCGCATAGCCAAGCCGCTGGTACAGCCCGACATTGGAGGGGGTCGCCGTTTCCAGCACCGAAGGCACTCCGCGTTTCGCGCCCCGCGCCAGTCCGGTGCGGATCATCGCCCCGCCCAGGCCCTTGCCCTGGTGCTCGGGATGGACCCCGGCCATCTTGAGATAGATCCACTCCTCGCCCTTCGGGAGGTGCGTGGTGATCCCGTCATCGGTCCGCAGTGCACGCGGCAGGTGCCTTCCGAAGATCGGCAGGAAGCGCACCGCGCCCGGATGCCACAGCGGTTCGTGGTAATGGACCCGGCCCGGCTCGCGCCACAGCGTCACCGCCGAAACCTCGGGCGTGCCCAGCACCAGCCCGATCTTGAGATGCTGATCGACCATCCAGCCGATCAGCCGCGCCAGCCGCCGCGCCCGGCTGGCCGGATCGGGCAGCATGTAAACCATCGCCGGATCGTCGTGAAAGGCCGCGGCAAGTGTCGCCACCGCACGGTCACGGTGCGCCGCGCCCAGCTGGATGATCTCGGGTTCCATCGGCTTGACCTGCCAGCCTTGCAGGACGAGGGCAACCGCCCTAACGAATTGGCCATGGCTTTCCGCTCGTTCCGCCCGCGTCTGCGCGCCTTTCAGTCGATGCGCGGCTCACCGCCCGATCCGGGCTTCGTGGCCGATCTGGAGTTTCTGGAGAACCGCGATCTGGATCTGTCGATCCGGCTTGGCGCGATGCTCGGCTTCAATGCGCTGCTGATCACCATCGGCACCCATCCGGTCTCGGCCAGCCCCGGCGCGCCGCTCAGCCTCGATGCCGCCAGCCAGCCGCTGCTGACCCTGCTCAGCCTCGTCGGGCTGCTGCCGATCGTCGCGTCTTGTGTTTTCGCGCTCAGGGCCTTGATGCTGGGCGAAGAGTTCGACAGCGAAGGAATTGCCGACGACGACGCAGCGCGGCAAAGGCTGTTCGCGACCTTCATCCATTCGATCGACGTCCAGGCCCGCTATCTCGGCCTCGCCATCCGCTCCACTCTCGCTGGCGGAGCACTGACCATGCTGTGCTGGGCCGCCATTCTTCTGGTCAAGATCGGATAAGCGATGAGCGACGAAGACTATGTCTATGACGAAGATAGCGGCGAATGGCTGCCGGCTTCGGAACTGGCGGCCAAGCGCGCTGCCGAGGATAGGGTGGAAGTGCGCGACGCGGTCGGCAATCTGCTGGCCGATGGCGATGCGGTGACGCTGATCAAGGACCTGACCGTCAAGGGCGCAGGCCAGACGCTGAAGCAGGGCACAGTCATTCCCTCGATCCGCCTGACCGGCGATGCGCAGGAGATTGACTGCCGTTATCCCGGGATAAAAGGCCTGGTCCTGCGCGCCGAATTCGTGCGCAAGCGCTAGGTTTTCAGCCCCGGCCGAGCAGCCGCCGCATCAGTCCCGGGGTTTCAGTCACCTCATCGATTGCCTCGGCTTCGGCGCTTTCGAGGCGGCGGCGCAGCGCTGTGCCGGCCGGGCTGACATCGTCTTCGGCTACCAGGCGGCCGCGCTGGATCAGGTTGAACCGCGACAGGACCGGCAAGGCATCATCTTCGGCTTCGTCCGCGTCATTGACTGGCTTTGCCGCCGGAGCCTGGCGAACCACCGGCCAGTGGACCGAGACCACTTCAGGGCGCATGTCGATCATGCCGGAAATTACCGGGATCGTTCCGCCCAGGCCATGCCGGTCCAGTTGGACCGCAACCGCCTGGTGAAAGCGCAGCGCGCGCCACCAGCAGCCCAGCACGAACTCGACATAGCGCAGCGGAGCCGGGGCGGCATCGTTCTCGCGAATGAAGTGGCGCTGCTTGTGATGGATCAGCGCGGTATTGAGCTCGTCGAGCCCCTCGATCTCGAGGAACGCCTCCAGATCCTCGTCGCGGCCGGCCCAGGCCGGGCTCTCCTCGCGGCATTGCTGCAGTGCTTCGCCCGGCTCGGCCCGGGACCAGTCCCAGGCTTCATCGGTGTAAAGGCCCAGCATCATGTAGGGGCGGTGCGTTGACCCCTTCTCGAAGGCCAGATCGCTTTCGTTGCCCATGGCCACGGTTGCGCCGGTGATCGCTTCGCCTTCGTGAGCGGCCACGGCATCGGCGAGCTCTTCCCAGCCGATGATCGCGACCCGGTCGAGGCTGGCCTGGCGGCACAGCCGCATCATCTCGCCGCCGGTCTGGACCAGCGCGCTGCGCAGGATCCGCTCTGCCTCGGCCAGCTCGCGCCGCTCGAACAGGGCGCGCAGCGTCTCTTCCCAGGCGGCTTCGCCTGCGGCGCTGGCAAATGTGGTTTGCAAGACGTGAGTCATGCCCGTTCCCTTCACGGCTGGGCCCCAAGCCCCGCCTTTGCGCGCAGGGTAAGGCAAAATGGTCAGCGCCCGGTTAACCGCAGCAAAATTCCTGCCCGGCTGCCGCCTGCTCAGCGGCGGGGCGCCAGTCAAATTTCCCCCGCGACGCTGCCGTTTGGCCGTGTTAGGCTTCGCGCGCCGGGGCAATCGGGCGATACGGCGCAGCGGGGGAAATTCCGGAAATGAGCGAATGGAAAATGGCCAGCGCGCCGTACAGCGACGGCGCGCGCGACCTGACGATGGACCTTAATGCCGATGGCGTATCCGGCACGATCGCGGGCAGCGTGGTGTTCAAGGGCACTACCTTCACCGTCTCGGGCGTCTGGGCCGCCGCCGGCAGCGAGCCTGACCGCGACTATACCGTGATCGGCCTGTCCGGCGCCAATGCATCCAGCCCGACCCGCACCATCGCCCTGGTCGCCACCGTGGTGATGGGCGGCGGCTCGGCCCAGGGCATGGACGTCAACCTGGTCACCGCGTCCAGCGCGGATGACACCGAACGCACCTGGGGCGGGGCGGTGCAGGCGATCTCGTACTGAACCTGCCGCGGCAGCGCGGAAGTTCACACAGTTCACAGGGTCCATGGCGCGGGAAACACCCTGCGTCATTCCGCGTCACCCGCTGTCACCGGGTGTAACCCTGCGTCACCCGGGGTGATCGGCGCGGCGGCCGGAGGCAGCCCGCGCCCGGCCCGCTCGGCCATGGTCCAGAGCACGGCCAGCTCGGGCCGCCGCGCCCGCAGCCGATAGGCCGATTGCCGGCTCATCCCCGCCGCCGCCACCGCCGCGCCGACCGATCCGGTGGCATCGAGCATCGCCAGAAACACCTGCAGCCGCAGCGGCGTCCAGCGCCGTGGGTGGAGCGGGTGGATCGAAGGGTGCTGGCGGGGCGGGCGCTGAGAATGGGCTGGCATGGCCCGGATTAAGGCAGATTCGCGCGGTGTAGGAAAATGGATTTCAGGCGATGCGGTGCGGCGTTGGCCCGCCACGACCAGCTGGGCATCGCTCGCCAGCAGGGCATGGCCGTTGATCGCCCCGATCTCGGCAAGCCGCAGCGCGGCGGATCGGGCCGTCTGCACGGCTCCGACCCTGCCCCGCCTTTGCTTCGCTGCTGCCCTAGTCGGCGATTTCGCAGACCGACATCCGGCCTTCCTGGGTGGTGCGCCATTGCCCGGTCCAGCGCCCGCCGACGGCATAGGCCGCGACCGGGCATTTGTTCTGGGCGTCGGCCTGGTTCCAGATCGGCCCGGCGTTGACCAGGCGAACCCGCGGCGGCGGGGGCGGGGGAGGCGGCGGCGGAGCGCTGGCCATGCCGCCCCCGCGGCTCGCCCCGGTAATATCGTAAAGATCGCTGCGCGGACCGCCGCCGGTGCCATAGCTGATCTTGCGGCGGAACAGGTCGAGCTGGATCTGCACGTTGCGGCTGGGGTCGTTCAGATAGACCGACCATTCGTCGCGCTGCATCTCGGCAAAGCGGAACGCCACCTGGCCGCTCCGGTTGAGCTCGGCCCAGCTGCCGTCGGCCTGCCGGACATACTGACCGCCGGCGAACCAGACCGTCCGTACGTTCCAGCCGTTGACGTCGGTCCCCGGCTGCGCCGCAACCGGCCCCGCCGCCGCCAGCATCAGACCCGCACTGCCCAATCCCGCCAGCGCAAGCGCCAGCGCACCATGAATTGCCTTCATTCCGGAATTCCCCGTTGTGCCGACGTTGCAGCTGCTTGCGCCTCGTGACCGCAGCCTAGACGGAGCCGTGTGATTGGCAAGTGTGGTGGGGGAGGGGGTGTTAATGCTTCAAGCGAGGCGTCAGGCTGCGTCTTTCAGATCAGCCTCACACTTCAGCCGCATCCCCAGCGCCGCCATCACCTTGAGCAGCGTGTCGAGCGTCGGATTGCCGTTCTCGCTGAGCGCCGTGTAGAGCGCCTGGCGATTGACCCCGGTCTTGGCGGCCAGCTTGGTCATCCCTTCGCTGCGTGCGATTACCCCCAGCGCATGGGCGATATAGGGCACATGCCCGCTTTCCAGCGCATCGTTGAGCAGATCGATCACGCCATCGGGCGTGGTGATGTATTTGGCCGCATCGAACGGCGTGGTTTCAAGCTTTGCCATCATCAATTCCTTTGCCCTGTACTTCCCAAGGGACGGGCTGCCCCTCGCCTGATTTCAAATTTCCTTCGCCAAACGCTTCGCCAGCTTGATCGCCCGATCCTGCCCGCGCTTGTCGCTGCCGCACAGCAGGAACACGATCACCCGGCCGCGGATCGTGTAGTAGAGCCGATAGCCCGGCCCAAAATCGACCCTGAGCTCGCTGACTCCGTCACCAACCGTCTTCCAATCGCCCAACAGCCCTGACCGCACCCGAACCAGCCGCGTGGCGATCTTCTCCTTGGCCCGCACGTCGGGCAAACCATCGAGCCATTCGGCGAACTCGGCGGTTTGCTCGATCTGATATATTGTCGGTTATACACGACGAATTGGAGTTTGGGTCAAGGGATGTGCCTGGAGGTTTGGCGAATTGTAACCGAAATCCAGGTGCCCCCGCATCGTCATCCGACATCGGGTCGGTCGATCTGGCGAGACGACCTTGAACAGCCGGGGGCTGTTCAACCCGTTGCCCTCGACCCGGGATCCCGCTTCCTTCTGCGACGTTGGAATAGGCAGCTGGACCCCGGATCAAGTCCGGGGTGACGAGTTGGGTTTGGGGGTTGTTGCGGCTGTCACCGTTACCCTAAGCTGTAAATCTATGGGGAACAGGAAGTAGGACGCGAGACAGAAAATTAGCGAACCGGAGTTGAAAATTCTCCCGATACATGTCGTTTAGGATGCAGCGCCGCTGAACCTCCGCAGCGTTGATCTGACGATAGAGTTCGTTCGTTGCTAAGCAAAAAACAGACCTGAAGTCAAAAGTCAGACTCGGCAACCCAACGGCGGCAGAATCTCTCTCGGGGGGTACCGCAGAGAACAATTGAAACCGCTCGTTCTTGTTATTCTCGACGGGCTTCCAAAGATCCCGACCGCCGATGCTAGCTTTTATGGATGTTGATAGCTGACCTTCAATCAACAGGATATACTCTAGATTACCAGCGAGGCCAGATTTTCTCTTATCAAAATCTTGCAAGAGATCGCAGTCTTGATTGACTATTATAGCATATCTCTTAATTTTGGGCTGCACCTCGTCTTCTTGGGGCAGATAGTCATGAATTGTCAGTCCGCTAAGAATCTCACCTTGGCGAAGTTCCAAATTACCGGAAGGGGAAAATGCCTCTACCGCCATCCGTCAATCTGCAGAAAACACTTCAGATTCGCTTGCTTCGCGAATCCTTTTTGCCTTCTTGCGCTCTAACAGTCCATATACGCCAGCGTTCTCGACCTCGAGTGATCGATAGTGCTGATGAATATCCATTAGAGTTGACGCTGCTTCTTTAACAGCATTGTCGCCCAAATAAGACAGAATATAGAGGGACACAATTCTCGAATACGCGGCATCTGTCAGATGCTCAAGCCTATTGTGGTCACCCAAACTCACATTTGCAGTGCAAAGAACTCCGCCATGAGAATCGTCGTCCCAGCTGTGAAAGCTAAGGTGCCCGCGGTCCCAGAGCGTCGTGCAGTCGATCTCTGATCGCCCACCGAAATGCCCTACCGATGCGCCGATTATAGATGGCAAAGAGGTTGTGAACTTCGCACGCCTCAATTCGTCCACCGCGATAGAAGTCGAAGTCAATGATGTATTGGGTTTCATCGGAATCATCCGTTTCTACAATGCCATGTTGAAAGAAAAGTCCATCTCCAGTCTCATGATCCAAGCATCTCACCTGATGCTGAGCTTCATCTACCAACCCTTCCCAATCAGAAGACACCAGCTCAGACACAACTGGTTCTGACAGCAGTTCAGACCAAGCGATTTCATCCAGACCTAGCGAACTTCTCGTAATTACATTGCGGTATCTTAGGCCAATCCTGTTGTAAAATACTGGTCTATAGAGCTCGCTTAGTGCTGCAAATGCTGCTTCACATGTATCCCAGAACACCTCCCACCGCGCGTATGCTTTCGTCGAGATTGTAAGTGCATCAGCGAGGAGCGTGACTGATACTACATTATCTTCGTCACGAAATGTATACCCCGTACCGGCAGTTGGTGCTCCGATCGCCTGGAGCAATTCCTGCGGAATCTGCTGCGCCGCCCGACTGGCAGATCGCTCCAATATGGGGAGCCGATCTCGCAGCCGCTCTTGAAAATCAGCTGGCGGCTGCGCTTCAATTTTCAAGATTGTTGGGTAGCGAACCTGACAAATGACCTCGCGCAGCGGATTTCGCTCATAAACGGTTCGTGGCGCATCTGGAAAAAGATTATCAATTCCAGGCATCTATTTTCTTTTCCAACGGGTTTTCCACATTCTGGATATCTTCATGACGAATGCAGATTGCAAGGTCTAGTCTGAAATTGTGTTTTTCCAGAGCATCAGCACCGGCTTCGCTGCCTCACCTGGCTCGGTGCAGTGGGCGCTGCGCGGGTTACGGTGACAGGTCGTAAACCCCCAAAACGCCCAGTGAATTAGATCTTCGGCCAACTTCGCCTGGAAACTCACCCAACCACCCGCACCAGCACCGTCCGGTTCCGCACCAACCACTCATCCTTGGCATCATCGGTAAAATCCACCTGCTTCTCGGTGGTCACCCGATCGCCCTCCCGCGTGGTCACTTCGCGGATGCGGGCCGGGCGGTCGTCGTCGCGGCCCTGGGTTTCGGAGACCAGCACCCAGTGCGCCGCGTCGGTTCCGGCCTCGAGCCGCAGCTTGGCCGCTTCGTGTTCGGCGGGGCGGCCGGCGCGGTAGGTGCCGGAATATTCGGTGGTCCCGTCCCTGGCGAGCAGGCTGACCGAGGTGATCCAGACCGTGCCCGCCTTGGGCCCATCGTCATAGGCACTGGTGCGGATCTGAGTGACCCCGTCGCTGACCATCGTGATGGTGGTCTTGAAGGGGATGCCTTGCCACTCGCCCGACTGATAGTCGCGGTATTGCAGCTGCGCATTCCATTCGCCCGCCAGGCTGGCGCGGGCCTGGGCGACAGTGAGCGCGGGCGCGACATTCTCCGCGCCCGCGCCGGTTGCCAGTGAGAGCAGCAATGCGCCCGCCAGTGCCGCAGCCTTAGTCATGCTCCCGGTCCCCAGCCCCCATGTACAGTTCCCGCCCGGTCTCGTCATAAACCTTGCTCATCTGCGCCATCCCCGCCTCGGCCTCTTCGGCGGCCACGAAGGTATCGCTGTCCTGGTTCTGCAACCGGGCAAACTCCCGCACTTCCTGGCTGATCTTCATCGAGCAGAACTTGGGCCCGCACATCGAGCAGAAGTGCGCAGTCTTGGCGCCTTCGGCCGGCAGCGTCTGGTCGTGGTATTGCTCCACCGTGTCCGGGTCGAGCGACAGATTGAACTGATCGCGCCATTAGGCAGCCCAACAAACCCGACAAGTTCTGTTACATCTTACACGCTGCGCAGCGGTTAGCGATGTTGCCGTCCTGCTACTCGCTCGGCGAATTTTTTGTCGGCGATTCCGTTTCGTCGGTCAGATTGACGCCCAAACCATGACGTTCCCGGCCATGTGCGCAAATCGTACCATTGTTACTGGTATTGCTGCAAAGACCGCTCGCCTCACCCCAATATTCGGGGCAACTACAAGAGCTGCATCCATGGGCCATACGCCTATCCTTCCATATTTGAGCTCACGTCGATCAAATATCTCATCACCAAGAGCCGTATCATATAAGCTTCTTGCGGCAACCCTAGGTGATTTCACAAGCCCGCACCTGAAAATGAGGCACGAATCGCGTGCAAGTAATATTCACCTAGGTGCAGGGTATATTTGCAACAGAGGTTTTGCAATAGTCCTGAGAATAGGCGCCGCCTATTCTCACGCTACGTACTTCAATCCCGCTCCCGGTCCCCAGCCCCCATGTACAGTTCCCGCCCGGTCTCGTCATAAACCTTGCTCATCTGCGCCATCCCCGCCTCGGCTTCTTCGGCGGCCACGAAGGTATCGCTGTCCTGGTTCTGCAACCGGGCAAATTCGCGCACTTCCTGGCTGATCTTCATCGAGCAGAACTTGGGCCCGCACATCGAGCAGAAGTGCGCAGTCTTGGCGCCTTCGGCCGGTAGCGTCTGGTCGTGGTATTGCTCGGCGGTGTCAGGGTCGAGCGAGAGGTTGAACTGGTCGCGCCAGCGGAACTCAAACCTCGCTTTGCTGAGCGCGTCGTCGCGGACCTTGCTGGCCGGGTGGCCCTTGGCGAGGTCGGCGGCGTGGGCGGCGAGCTTGTAGGTGACCACGCCGACCTTCACGTCGTCGCGGTCGGGCAGGCCGAGGTGTTCTTTGGGGGTGACGTAGCAGAGCATCGCCGTGCCGAACCAGCCGATCATCGCCGCGCCGATCCCGCTGGTGATGTGGTCGTAACCCGGCGCGATATCGGTGACGAGTGGCCCGAGTGTGTAGAACGGGGCCTCGCCGCAGACCGCGAGCTGCTTGTCCATGTTCTCCTTGATCTTGTGCATCGGCACGTGGCCGGGGCCTTCGATCATCACCTGGACGTCCTGCTGCCAGGCGCGCTTGGTCAGCTCGCCCAGGGTATAGAGCTCGGCGAACTGGGCCTCGTCGTTGGCGTCGGCGATCGAGCCGGGGCGCAGGCCATCGCCCAGCGAGTAGGCGATGTCGTAGGCCTTCATGATCTCGGTAATCTCGTCGAAGCGCTCATAGAGGAAGCTCTCCTTGTGGTGCGCCAGGCACCACTTGGCCATGATCGAGCCGCCGCGGCTGACGATTCCGGTGACGCGCTTGGCCGCGAGCGGCACATAGGGCAGGCGCACCCCGGCGTGGATCGTGAAGTAATCGACGCCCTGTTCGGCCTGCTCGATCAGGGTATCGCGGAACACTTCCCAGGTCAGGTCCTCGGCCACGCCGCCGACCTTTTCGAGCGCCTGGTAGATCGGCACGGTACCGATCGGCACCGGGCTGTTGCGGATGATCCATTCGCGGGTGTCGTGAATGTTGCGCCCGGTGGAGAGGTCCATCACCGTATCGGCGCCCCAGCGGATCGACCAGACCATCTTGTCGACTTCGTTGGCGACATCGCTGGCGACCGCCGAGTTGCCGATATTGGCGTTGATCTTGACCAGGAAGTTGCGGCCGATCGCCATCGGCTCCGATTCCGGGTGGTTGATGTTGCTGGGTATGATCGCGCGGCCGCGCGCCACCTCGTCACGGACCCATTCAGGCGTGACATAGTCGGGGATCGCCGCGCCCCAGTCCTGCCCGTCGCGGATCAGGCCGCGCACCTGCTCGCGCCCGAGGTTTTCGCGGGTGGCGACATATTCCATTTCCGGGGTGACGATTCCGCGGCGGGCGTAATGCATCTGGCTGACGTTGGCGCCGGCACGCGCGCGCAGCACCTGGCGGCGCACGTTGGGGAAGGGCGGGACGCCGCCCGAACGGTCCGGACCCAGCTGGCCATTGTCTTCCGGCTTGACCTCGCGCTGGGTGACTTCCTCGACATCGCCGCGGCCGCGGATCCACTCGCGCCGCAGTTCGGGCAGGCCCGCCGCGATGTCGATCACCGCATCGGGATCGGTATAGGGTCCGGAAGTGTCATAGACCCGCACCGGCGCCTCGCCGCTCGACGGCTCGAGGTGAATCTCGCGCATCTTCACCCCGAGCGGGCCGACGTGGATCTTTTTCGAGCCCCGGATCGGCCCGGTGGTGACGCCGATTTCGAGCTTGCTGTTGAGGTCGGCCATGATGCGCAAAGTCCTTCTGGGGACGGAGCGGGGCCTTCGACAAGCTCTTGCCTGAGCGGGTCAGTCTGCCCTCCCTCCGCCCGTGCTAACGGGTTCAGGTTCGACGGGTCGGAGGATGCGAGCCCTCCCTCTCAGCCAACGCGGCTCCCCGGGGATGGGCTGGTTCTAGGCGCGCGGAGCGGTCAGCGCAACAGGATGTAGGCGGCGACCGCGATCACCAGCCCCGCGAACAGCTTGCGCGCCAGCGGGGCGCGGCTGGCGAGGCGGTTGGCGAGCGGCAGGGCGGCTAGGGTGCCCAGGCCGCCGCCCAGTACCAGCGCGAAGAACAGCGGCCATATCACCTTGCCGGCCAGCGCATAGCTTGCGCTGGTCGCTCCGCCGAACAGCGTGACCGAAACCAGCGAGCTGGCCCCGGCATTGGCAAGGGTCATGCCGGTCGAGGCCATCAGCCCCGGCGCGATCAGGAACCCGCCGCCGATCCCGAAGAACCCGGCGGCAAGGCCGGTGACAAGGCCCACGGGAGCGAGCTTGAGGATCATCGGCGGGGTCAGGTGGACGGCGGGATCGCCCTCATTCTTGCGGGGCAGCAGCATCGACAGCGCGATCGCGATCATCGCGAAGGCGAACCACATCAGTAGCGCCTGGCCGTTCACCCGCTTGCCCAGCTCTGCGCCCAGCAGCGCGCCGGCCAGCCCGGCTGCGGCAAAGACCGTGGCGCAGGGCCACTTGACCCGCCCGGCCCGCGCCTGTCCGGCCAGCCCGGTCGCGGCATTGACCGCCACCGCCGCCGCCGACGTGCCGATCGCGGCGTGGACATCGGTCAGGCCGACGACATAGATCAGCCAGGGCGTGGCCAGCACCGATCCGCCGCCGCCGAACAGGGTCAGCAGCAGGCCGATCAGCGCGCCGCCCAGCGCGGCAAGAAGAAGCGGTTCCCAGCCCATGCGATTGGTCCTTTGCCGTCAGGCGGCCTGTGCCCGGTTCCATGGCATGAGCATAAGCAGCCGGGCCATGCCGCAAAAGCCGGTCGCCCCGGCAAAGGTCAGGCCCGCACCGACGAAGCCGGCCAGGCCATACCACGGCGCGGCCACGAAAGTGCCCAGCAGCACGCCGGTCAGCACCAGCATGCCGGCAGCGATCTGGACCTGGCGCATGATTTCGAGCGGGGCCTTGCGGTCTTCGTGTACCGGCAGCCCGGCCTTGGCCCAGGCGTTGAGCCCGCCTTCGAGGACATAGGCATCGCCCTGCACGCGCGCCGCCAGCCGGTCACAGGCGCCGTGGGTGCGCATGCCGGAGCGACAGGTGAAGATCACATCGGCAGCGGGATCGATCGCAAGGTGCGCCTTCTCCCACTGCGAGAGCGGCTGCGAGACCGCGCCTTCGACATGCAGGCGGGCAAATTCGTCAGCCTCGCGGATATCGACCAGAACGGCCATGCCCGCAGCCAAGCGGGCGCGGACTTCGGCCGGAGCGAGGGGGTGGAGCTTGGCAGTCATCTCTTGTCGGGTCCTTTCAAGGGTGCGAGACGGGCCGGTGGGGGATGGCCCGCCTCGCACCCGCTATATATGACTTGCATCTAAAGTAGCAAGTGCTAATATAAGTGCAAAGGAGAAATGACCATGTCACCCCATCCGCACGTCAAGGGCTTCTTCGATCCGGCGACCTTCACGATCAGCTATATCGTTCACGATCCGGCGACGAAGCAGGCGGCGATCATCGATCCGGTCCTCGATTTCACCCCGCGCAATGGCCGCACCGCGACCCGCTCGGCCGACCTGCTGCTCGATTACGTTGCGTCGGAAGGGCTCAAGCTTGCCTGGCTGCTGGAAACCCACGCCCATGCCGATCACCTTTCGGCCGCGCATTACCTGAAGGAACGGACCGGCGCGCCGATCGTGATCGGTGGCCAGATTACCCAGGTGCAGGAAGTCTTCGCCGCGCTGTTCGAAGCGGACGATGTCACTCCCGATGGCAGCCAGTTCGACCGGCTGGTCAGCGAGGGCGAGGAACTGCCGCTGGGCGAACTGGCGATCCGGGTGCTCCACACCCCCGGGCACACCCCGGCCTGTGTCAGCTATCTGATCGGCGATGCGGTCTTCGTCGGCGATACGCTGTTCATGCCTGACTACGGCACTGCGCGGAGTGATTTTCCCGGCGGCAGCGCCGCGGCGCTCTATGCCTCGATCCGCAAGATCCTGGCGCTGCCGGGTGATACGCGGATGTTCGTGGGCCACGATTACCTGCCCGAAGGGCGCAGCGATTTTCGCTGGGAAACCAGTGTGGCCGAGCAAAACAAGGCCAACATCCACATCCATGCCGGGGTGAGCGAGGCGGACTTCGTCGCCCTGCGCCAGGGCCGCGACGCCAAGCTCGAAGCGCCGCTGCTGATCCTTCCCAGCCTGCAGGTCAATATCCGCGCCGGGGCCATGCCGCCGGCGACACCGGGTGGGCACACCTATCTGCGCCTGCCGATCAACGCGATCTGATCGGAACGGTTGGTCCGGCAGCCTTACCGGGCTAACCGGTCCGGGATGACCGTGCTTTACCGCCTTGCCGCCGATGCCGCCGCGATCGCCGCGCGGTTCGGCGCGCAGGCGGCAGCGGCGGATCCCTGGGCCGGCGGCACGATCGCGCCGGGGCAGTTCGCTCCGGTGCTGACCACCGGGCGGGAGTTTGTGGCGGGTCCGCGCGGGGAGCGTCAGCCCATGCGGATGGTTCCCCGCCAGTGGGGCGTGCCTCCGCCGCCCGCGGCCGGCGATCCGGCGCGCGGGGTGCTGACCGTGCGCAATCCCGACAGCCCGTTCTGGATCGGCAACCTGCGCAACAGCGAGTTCCGCTGTTTGGTTCCCGCAACCTCTGTGATGGTCTGGGGCCGGGTCGATCCCACCACCGGCAAGCGCCGCCAGCTGTGGCTGAGCCCAACGGACCAGCCGCTGTTCGCGATTGCCGGGGTGTGGAAAGATAGCGAAGTGCCCAGCTTCGCACTGCTGACCTGCGAGGCCAATGCCGCCTGGCGCCAGGCCGGGCAGCAGGCCATGCCCGCGATCCTGCCGGGCGAGCCGGAGGTCTGGCGGACCTGGCTGCGCGGCGACTGGAAGCGGGCAGAGGCGCTGCTGGTGCCCTATCCGTCTTCGCTGATTTGCGGGGGTTGAGACGGAACCGGCAGCCGGATCACGGCTCCGATCGAGAGCATATTGGGGTCATCGATCCGGTCCCGATTGAGATCGAACAGTTCCTTCCAGCGTTTCGGATCACCCAGTCTGGCTTTGGCCAGGCGGCTGAAGGAATCCCCGCGGCGGACCGTGTAATCTTCCAGTTGCGGCGGATCTCCCTTCCATTCGATCTGGCATTGCGCCGCCCATTCGGCGATCTGGTCCGCGCACCCCTTCAGCGCGACAGGGCGGTATGCCTTGCCTTCGGGCAGTGATCCCGGATCGGCATGCCAGCGGCGCAAGGCAGAAAGCGAAACCTGGTCCAGCCCGGCAGGACCATTTGGACGGGCACTGCGGAACAGCCTTCGCAGCGCGCCCAGCGGACCGCGCATCGACCAGGGCACCTTGGGCTCGTTCTGCAGGGCATCGAATGGGTCCGGCCGCAGTTTGTATGCCGGGTTGTCCACCTCGTCGCGCAATTCCAGACCAGCCTGGCGGGCGCCCTGCAGGACCCACAGCAAGGCTTCATCCGAAAGCCCATGCCGCGCTCCGCCGCCGCCAACCGCTCCGTGAACGCCGGGAAACCACTTCTCCTGATAATGCAGCTTCCAGTCTGGCATCGGCTCTTCGCCGCTGCGCTGGTTGCGGGAGTTGAGTTCGCGAACCTTTTCCGGGCCGAACAGCGTTGCGCGAAAGGTCGCCCGTTCTTCATCGATTGCCACGGCATGTCGCGCCGCCCTGATCTTGCTGGTCAGAACTGCGTTGTGGAAGCTGTATTTCCGGTTGATTGCACCTGCCAATGGCAGAAAATCCGGAATTCCCAGCGCCCGGACGGTATCCCAGACACCAAGGTAGCGGATCGTCAGGATCGGGACTTTTTCCGGGTCAAAGCCCGGCAAGTTCTGCTTGCGATAGTCGCGATCAGCGGCGCTGACGCAGACCCCGCGGCAATACTCGCTCCGGAACCGCAGGCCTTCCTCCGATTCCACGCCTTGCCCGGCTTCGGCCGACTTGTAGATCGCGATCGCCCGATCGATCACGTTGGCGTTGGTCACATCCAGAATGCCGGCGTGCCGAATGAAGCCGACAAACGAACGCGCAGTGTAGGCCCCGCGCGAGAACCCGAAGGCATAGATCTCATCGCCGGGTTCATAGTTGAAGATCAGGAACCTGTAGGCCTCACGCAAAATGGTCAGCATTCCCCGCCCCAAGGCTCCGGCGATATGCTGCCTCAACCAATTGGTGTTCGTTCCGATCCCCTCGTCGTAATAGACGATCTGCGGTGTTCCGTCCTGCGCAACCGGAACGAGCATTTGCGCGAGTTGAACGACGTTGGTGGGCCGATCGGCTGAAAGTTGATTCCAGGTTCCGTCGAAACAGAACACCAAACGCTTGGGCTTTCTTGATCCGGTTTCTGGCATCTTGGCGGTCTCGATTCTGTGGTTTGCGAATCGATACTAGGCCAGGCGCACAAAATCTCCAGTGATGGCAATCACGCGGTTGGCCCGACCGGTCAGGCCAGCCGCGCCCCGCCCAGCGCGGTCAGCGCCAGCCCCAGCGCGATCGTGCTCAGCGCCCAGCCGCGGTGCATGAAGGTCAGGTTCTTGAGCCAGAACTGGGTGTAGATATCGACGAAGCCGAGGATCGCCAACGCCTCGACCATCATGAGACCGCCCAGCGTCTTCATCGCGCAGGCAGCAAGGTCAGCCGGGATCCAGGGGTTGGTCAGATAGACCACTGCTCCGATCACCAGCTCCATCAGACCGCAGAGGAATTGCAGCGCCGGCGAACGCTCCACCTCGTCCAGCATGATCCGCCAGGCACCCGGCTTGCGCAGCGCGCCGATCCCGGCAAACAGCGCGGTCAGCCCCAGCAACAGCGCCGACCAGGCGGTAGGATCAAGGGTAGGGGACATGCATAGGCTCCATCAGGCGGCCCGGCGAGCGGACCTGTCGCTAGCCTCGGCCTAGCGGGTGATCGCGCAAGGAACCTTGCGCCAGGTCAAAACGGCGCCGGTGACTATCCATTTGGGTAGCGCAAGGGCCAGCGCTTCGCTCCAGACTGCAAGGCATGTTCGGCAAGATCCGAGGACAGGCCATGAAACGAGCGCTGGGTTTTGTGATGTTGGCCGCCGCCAGCCAGGCTGCGCTGGCCCAGTCGGTCCATTGGTCAACCAAGCCGGCCAATGACTATTCGCGTTACAACAGCGGGGCGGTAACCGGCCCACCCGATGGCACCGCTACCGCGCTGACCTGGTTCGACACCACCTGGGTGCGCGATTTCCAACCGGGCAAGATTACCGTCGCCGCGCTGGAACGCGGGCTCAAGCTTCCGGCCGGCGAGCTGGTCAAGTGGGACATCATCGCCTTCGAAGCGCACCATGCCGATGCGCACGGCCAGCCGTTCGACAGCGCGCTGTGGATGGCCAGCGACCTCAAGTCCATCATTGCCAGCTCCTATGACCCGGCAACCTCGGGCGGGACCTATGCCGATCCGCGCAGCGGCTGGAAATTCCGTTCCGGACCGCTGTCCGCCGCAGAGTACAAGGCCCTGTTCCCGGGGGCAAAGAACGCCGGCCCGATGGGCTGGATCCTGATCAAGCTCCCGCCGGGGGTGGACAAGACCTCGCCGATGTTCAGCGTCTGGGTTTCGGAAAACTTCTCGCAAAGCGCCAACGGCGTACCCGCGCCCGATGCGATCGGCGTGATCCGCTAGCCTGCCAAGACACCACTGGACTTTAATCGGACGATTAAACATACTCGCCCGCAGCGGCCCGTCAGTGGCCCAGGGAGAGTCGAGAACGATGGTCCACAATCCGGCTCTGCCGCGCGTCTGCATCATCGGGGCCGGCTGCTCCGGTTTCACCACGGCCAAGCGGCTCAAGGACTTCGGCATTCCCTTCGACGTCTATGAGGCGTCGGACGATATCGGCGGGACCTGGTACTACAACAATCCCAACGGGATGAGCGCCTGCTATCAGAGCCTGCACATCGACACCTCGAAGTGGCGGCTGGCGTTTGAGGACTATCCGGTCCCGGCCGACTGGCCCGACTATCCGCACCATTCGCTGCTGCTGCAGTACTTCCACGATTACGTCGATCACTTCGGCCTGCGCGAACACATCCGCTTCAATACCCGGGTTGAAAAGGCGGAGCGCAAGGCCGGCGGCGGCTGGGCGATTACGCTCTCAACCGGCGAGGTGAAGCACTACGATGCCCTGGCGGTCGCCAACGGCCATCACTGGGCGGCGCGGATTCCGGACTATCCCGGCCATTTCGATGGCGCCCAGATCCACAGCCACAATTACCGCACCCCGTTCGAACCGGTGAACTGCATCGGCAAGCGGGTGCTGGTGGTCGGCCTGGGCAATTCGGCGATGGACGTTGCGAGCGAGCTGTCGCAGCGGCCGATGGCCGAAAAGCTGTTCGTTTCGGCCCGCCGAGGCGTGTGGATATTCCCAAAGTACTACCGCGGCCAGCCGCTCGACAAGAACCCGGCCCCGGCCTGGCTGCCCAAGTCGGTCAAGCAATGGCTCGGCGCGCGGATGATCAAGGGGCTGGTCGGCAAGATGAGCGATTACGGCCTGCCCGAGCCGGAAATCGGCCCGTTCGAAAGCCACGGCACCGTTTCGGGCGAGTTCCTGGTCCGCGCGGGTTCGGGCGACATCACGATGAAGGGCGGAATCGAGCGGCTGGACGGCAAGGAAGTGGTATTCAGCGACGGCAGCCGCGAGGCGATCGACGTGATCGTCTGGGCGACCGGTTATGACATCAGCTTCCCGTTCTTCGATGAACCAAGCTTCAAGGCCGATGCCGATAACCGCCCGCCGCCGCTGTACAAGCGGATCCTGAAGCCGGGGGTGCCCGACCTGTTCTACATGGGGCTGGCCCAACCGCTGCCGACGCTGGTCAACTTTGCCGAGCAGCAGAGCAAGCTGGTTGCGGCCTATCTGGCCGGACAGTACCTGCCGCCCGAACCGGCCGAAATGGAACGCGTGATCCAGGCCGACGAGGACTATTACACCGGCCAGTATTATGCCGCGCGGCGCCACACGATCCAGCTCGATTTCGATCACTACGTTCGCGCGCTGAAGAAGGAGCTGGCGCAGGGCGCCAAGCGTGCTGCGGCGGCTGGTAACGCACCGCCGGTCCAGCCTCGCGACGCAGAGGAGATTGCCGCATGACTGCCCGTGCCCTGACCCCGGTCGATCTCAGTGACGCCGCGCTCTTTACCGAGGACCGCTGGCGCGAACCCTTCGCGCAGCTGCGCGGCGAGGCACCGGTATCCTGGCGTGAGGACAGTCCCTATGGTGGCTATTGGTCGGTGGTCAGCCACCAGCTGATCCAGGATGTCGAGCTCGATACGGCAACCTATTCCTCGCAGATCGGCAATATCACCATCGCAGACGGCGTGGCCGGATCCGAGTTTCCCAACTTCATCGCGATGGATCCGCCGCGCCATACCGAACAGCGCCGGGTGGTGGCCGCAGCCTTTACCCCCAGCCAGATGCAGAAGCGCGAGCGTCAGGTGCGCGCGCGGACCAAGGAACTGTTCGATGCGCTGCCGGTGGGCAAGACCTTCGACTGGGTGGCCGAAGTCTCGATCCCGACCACCATCGCAATGCTGGCGATCGTGCTCGACTTCCCGTGGGACGAGCGGATGTCGTTACGCAAATGGTCGGACATGGCGAGCAATGTCTCGCCCGAGGTGATGACCGAAGAATATTCGGCCCAGTTCTTCGCCGAAATGGGGGTGATGCTGGCCCGCTTCGATGCCCTGCTCGAAGCGCGTCGGCTGGAGGAGCCGGCCGATGACCTGCTCAGCCGGATGATCCATTCCGAAGCCATGGGCAATCTCACCGCGCTGGAACGCATTGCCAATATCGCGCTGCTGATCGTCGGCGGGAACGATACCACCCGCAACTCGATCAGCGGCTTTGTCGAAGCGCTGCACAGGTATCCCGACCAGCTTGCGCGGCTGCGCGCCGATCCATCGCTGATCCCCAATGCCGCACAGGAAATCATCCGTTGGCAAAGCCCGGTTACCCACATGCGTCGGACCATGACCCGCGATGTCGAACTGGCCGGGCAGAGCCTCAAGGCCGGGGAGAAGAACGTGCTGTGGTACCTCGCCGCCAACCGAGATGAGACGGTGTTCGGCGATGCCGAGCGCTTCGACGTCGGCCGCGAGAATGCTCGCCGGCACCTCGGTTTCGGCCACGGTATCCACCGCTGCGTCGGGGCGCGACTGGCCGAAATCCAGATCTGCACGGTGATCGAGGAGATCATCGAGCGCGGTTGGCGGATTGTGCCGCAGGAAGCTCCCAGCCGGCTCGCCAGCCCGTTCCTTCACGGCATCACCGCCTATCCGGTGCGGATCGAACCGGCGTGAACGCGCCCTATGCGACCATGCTGGTCGAGCAGGAAGGCCCGATCCTGTGGGTCCGGCTCAACCGGCCCGAAGTTCTCAACGCCTATACCAGCCAGATGGGAGCCGAGCTGGTCCGCGCGATCCGCCAGGCCGATGGCGATGACAGCGTCAAGGTGGTGGTCTTGACGGGGACTGGCCGGGTGTTTTGCGCTGGGGCCGACGTCTCGGCCGGGGCGGGGGCATTCGATACCGAAAGCGGGGAAGGGGCCAAGAACTTCGGCAGCCGCGATGGCAAGCGCGAGAATTCGAACTTCGTCGGGGCGATGATGGACAGCGTCAAGCCGCTGCTGGTCGCCTACAACGGCTCGGCCGCCGGGGTCGGGCTGACCCTGACCCTCCCGTGCGATATCCGCATCGCGGCAGACAACGCGAAGTTCGGCTGCGTCTTCACCCGCCGTGGACTGGTGCCCGAAGCCGGCTCGGCCTGGTTCCTGCCGCGGCTGGTCGGGCTAGCCACCGCGCTCAAGTGGTGCATGACCGGGGCGCTGGTTCCGGCCAAGGAGGCGCTCGCCGCCGGGCTGGTCAGCGAGCTGGTCCCGCCCGAGGCGGTCGAAAGCCGCGCCCGCGAACTGGCGCTGGAGATCGCCGCCAATTGCTCGCCCGTGGCGCTGGCGCTGACCCGGCGGATGCTGTGGCACTTCTCGGCGCAGGATGGACCCGAAGGCGCGCTTTCGGTCGATGCCCCGCTCAACATCGCGCTTGGCGCACGCGGCGACGTTCACGAAGGCGTGGCGGCCTTCCTTGAGAAACGCAGCCCGCAGTTCCCGCTTTCGGTCAACGCCGACCTGCCGGCAACCCCATGGTACTCGCCGCGGACCTAGAAGCTGTAGGACAGTCCGGCCACGGCAAAGACCTGGCTGGCGCTGCCCGCGTCGCGCACGATCGGGCTATCCGCGAACTGGCCGAGCAGGCGTTTGTAGTTCGCCAGTCCGAACAGTCCCAGCCCCTTGCGCGGGTTGCCGCCCAGATCATGGGTATAGAGCAGCGATCCGCCCAGGCTCTTCCAGCCGGCGCCGGTCGTCGCATAGGGGGCCAGCGTGTTGCCCGGGGCGACATCGAAATAGGTCCGGGCATAGCCCTTGCCGACGTAGTCCGCCGAGATGCCCAGCCGGGCAAAACTGCGTTGCGATACCGGCGAGCTCAGCGACAGCGCCGGGGTGACGATATAGCTTTTGTGCGCCCCGGCCATGTCATGCAGGAAGGTCACGTCGAAGTTGAGGCTGGCCGGCGGGATCAGCACTCCGCGCTTGCCGATCCCGGCGGTCAGACCCACTTCGACCGCAGTCTTGCGCTCACCCAGCTGGGCAACGCGGGGATCCTCGATCCCGTTGCTCCGGTCGAGCCGCAACTGCACCACCGGGCCGAGCACCAGCCGGGTCTTGCTGCCCGGCTTGTCCGGCACGAAATCGGTATAGAGGTTAAGCCCGCGCATCTGGAACTCGACCCCGGAAACCCGGCCCTGAAAGATCCCGCCGGGTTGCAGCTCGTAATCGTCGGAGCCTTCGTAATCGGGCGCGATGCCCATGCCGAAGCCCACGGTCACCCGGTCGCTGCCATCGTCACGCATCCCGGCGGGCGGGCCGGATGGCGGACCAGCGGGTGGACCTTCCTGCGCGAATGCGGGCGTGGCGCCAAGCAAGGCGGCGGGCAGCAGGGCGGCGCGGATCAAGAACATGACTTTACAGTACTCCAGAAGTCGCCCCACAGCGGCGATATAGGGCAAGGAGCCAAACGCTCAACGGTACGAAAGGACAGGTGGCGGACATGACCTACAAACTCTTCGGTGCGCTCGGTTCGCCCTATTCGCAAAAGCTGCGCGCGCTGCTGCGCTATCGCCGGATCCCGCATCTGTGGATCGACGGGACGGCGACGCGCGAGGCGCTGGGCCAGGTCCGCGCCCCGGTGATCCCGGTGCTTCAGTATCCCGACGGGCATTTCGACAATGACAGCACCCCGGTGATCTACGACCTCGAAGCGCGTCATGCCGAGCGGCGGGTGGTGCCGGATGATCCCGCCCAGGCCTTCATTGCTCACCTGCTGGAAGATTTTGCCGATGAATGGCTGACCAAGGCGATGTTCGGTTACCGCTGGCTGCAGGAAGTCGATCAGATCCAGATGAGCCGCTGGCTGGCCTTCGACAACCTCAAGGGCGGCGGGCTGGAGGTGAGCCAGAAATTCGCGGCGATGTTCCGCGATCGGCAAGTCTCGCGGATGGCGCTGGTCGGCTGTACGGCCGAGAACTTCCCGCTGATCGAGGCCAGCACCCGCGCCGTGCTGGCGGCGCTGGAAGAGCATGTAGTGAACCGCCATTGCCTGTTCGGGACCCGGCCGAGCCTGGCCGAATTTGGCATCTTCGGCCAGCTGTCGCAGCTTGGCACCGATCCTACGGCGCAGGCGATGATGCGGGCCGACTATCCCTATACCTATCGTTGGCTGGCCCATATCGATGACATGAGCGGGCTGGAGGGCGAATGGGAGCCTGGCTTCGCCGCGGTCGTTGCGGAACTGGTCCGGATCGCGGGCGAGGTCTACGTCCCGTTCCTGCACGCCAATGAGCAGGCGGCCGAAGCTGGAGCGGAAACGTTTCGGATGGAGGCGATGGGGTTGCCCTATGAGCAGGGCGTGTTCAAATACCAGCTCAAATGCTTGCGCGAACTGCGCAGCCGCCTCGCCGCGCTGGACGGCGCGGCACGGGCCCAGGTCGATCCGCTGATCGGCCCGGCCTGGCTTGGGCTGCTGGCCTAGGGCAAGCGTTTCTGCAAGTGATTCTCAAAGAGTTCCGAGCGCTTGCGCCCGCTTCCCCCCTTGGCAAGCCACTGCGTGGGCAGTTAGGATCGCCGCGTATGAAAGGGGCCTGATGGGCGATCTGCTGAGCACCGCCGATTTCAGTGCGGTTGTTTCCGATATCTACGAAGCCTCGCTCTCGCCGGCCCATTGGGATCTGGCGCTAACCGGGCTGGTCAGCCGGTTCGGACCGCCGCGCTGGGACGTGGCGATGCTGGTGTGGGAACGGCTCGATCCGGGCGGCGGGCGGTTCGTGGCCAGCGCCGGGGTCAACGACATGGCCCGCGCGGTCTATCTCCAGCATTTTGCCGGGCGCAACGAATGGTCGGTCCGCGGCCATGATCTGGCGATCGGCAGTCTGGTTCATTCCGACCATCTGATCGACCGGGCCGATTTTCTCCAGACCTCGTTCTCGCGCGAGTTTCTGGGCCTGTTCGGCATGGAAGTTGGTCTGATCGGCGCGCTCGACAAGCATGGCCGCGATCACCTCGGGCTGTGCCTGCCGGGCCCCGACGCCGGATCGACCGAAATGCTGCAGGAAGCGGTGCGGCTATGCCTGCCCCACGTCCAGCGAGCAGTTCGGATCGCGCGGCGGATCGGTGAGGCAGAGCTGGGCCAGGCCCGCTCGACATCCGCTCTCGACCTTGCGCCGTCACCGGTGCTGATGCTGACCGAGCGGTTCGAACTGGCTTTCGCCAATGCCGCCGGCAAGGCACTGATCGAAAGCTACCGGTTGGAAAATGGCGGAAAGCTTCGGCTTGGCCCCGCAGCGCTGCATGAGGACCTTTCCCGGCTGCTCGATCCTGCCGCCAAGGCCCATTGCCGCCCATTCCGATTGGCCCAGGGCACGCCCAGCGAGCGCGCAGCGATGGCGATGCGGGTCGATCCCGACCGGATCCATGGCGCCCGGACCGAAAGCGGGGTGGCGCGGTTGATGATCGTCGCTGCGCACAATCCGGCGGTAACCGAAGAACACATCGACCGGCTGCGCGACTGGTTTGGCCTTACCCACGCCGAAGCGCGGCTGACCGCGCTGCTTGCTGACGGCGGTTCGACCGAGGACTATTGCCAGCTGCGCGGGGTATCGGCCAATGCCGCGCGGTTCCTGCTCAAGGGGATCTTCGCCAAGACCGGGGTCAACCGCCAGGCCCAGCTGGTCCGGATGGTCAGTCAGGCTCCGCTGTTCTGGGCGCGCGAATTGCCCACTGGGGATCTGCCCGCACCGATTTGAACCGGCCCTACCCGTTGGGGTAGGGTGGCCGCCCCCGAATTCGGACAGGACGGCTTGGTGCAACCCGTCAGGAGTCCGGTTCATGCCCAAATCTTTCAAAGGCCACGGTGTCAGCATTGTCTTTGCCGTTTCGGCCGTTCTGTTGCCCTCAATGCTGCTGGCCGGGCCGTTCGCCGGTCCGGAACTGTGGACCGATCCAGCCCCCGGCTTCCACCAGATCAGGGCCGAGGGAACCAGTCTCTGCGTGCAGCGGGTCGGCGGGGCGATCCGCACCCAGTTGCCCCACCTTGAACTGCAGAACTGCGATACCAGCCTGTTCGATCAGCAAATCGAAATGGCCCCCAGCGGCGTGCTTACCAGTCCGCCGCTGGGGGCCACGCCGGTCACCTGGCGAATGATGACCCGCGAAAAATGCCTGACTGCGGCGCGCGGCGTGGTGTTCGGCGCGCCGGCGGTGGATGAACTGACCTGCGATCAGGTCTCCAGCAGTTCACGCCCGACCCTGTTCGGCGCGGCCGACCAGACCTGGTCGCTGGTCCGGGTGCCCACGCCGGGCCATGTCCTGATCGCGGGCGGCGACCGACGCTGCTGGACCGCGCAGGGCGGCGAAGCACGAGCCGGGGTGCAGCTGGTGATGGAACCCTGCGGCTCGTCGCGGGGGCAGAGCTTCAAGGTCGGTCCAGTCGCAGGCGACGTCAGCACTGTCTTCAACGTGCCTGCCGCCGAACAGTTCGGCTGGCAGCGCCTGACCAGACCGCTGCCAGCCGGGGTCGCCCGGTTCCGTTCCATGCCGGCGCAAAACCTGCCATCGGGCGACTATACCCAAGGGATCGCGACCGCCAACGATCAGGGCGCGGCCTGCGCCCAGGCCTGCGCCGACGATGCGCAGTGCCGCGGCTTTACCTGGGTCGATCCGCGCGCCCGGGGCGGGACGCCGATGTGCTACAAAAAGAACACGCTGAATTCCCCGGTTGCGGACAATTTCACCCAATCGGGGATTGTCCGCCCCGGCTGAGCTTCCTGATCAAGGTTCGTCCGCCACCATTTGCGACCCTGCGTGGCGGGCGGGATCTGCCGGAAGAGCGCCGAGTCGTTCTTCCGGCATTTTTGTCCAATTGCTACAAGCCAAAGTCGTGCATTCAGGCTAGCGCAACGCTTGAAGCGCGACGGCTATGACGGCATTACTGTCATGACCGCCGTTCAACGCAGACAGGCGGCATATGATTTGGAGCGAAAAATGATCGTGCGGGGCAAATATCGTCTGGGCTTTGGCCTTTCGATGGCACTGGGGCTGACTTCGGCAGTGGCCTATGCTGCCGTTCAACCGGAGAATATCCTGCCCAGCCCGGCCGCTTCGCCGACCGTGACCCCTGCGCCGACCGCAATGCCTGCACCGGCGCCGACCATTCCGGTTCAGGTGCCGATCGACGAACCGAAAATCAGCTGGAGCGTCGACGATGCCCGCTCGCTGCTCGGTGTGATCGAGGGGATCGATGCCGACGGCCTGATCCCGGCCGATTATCAGCCCGCGGCATTGCGCACCGCCATTGCGGGCGGAGCCGGGGCCGCGTTGGACGCCCAGGCCAGCAAATCGTTTGCCTGGCTGATCGAAGACATGCGCGACGGGCGAACCCGGATGGAATCGCGTTTGCAATGGTTCGTGGTCGATACCGATGTCGAAAAGAGCCCGACCTCGGCGGTGATGGCCAAGGCGCTGGCCAGCCGCGACATTCCTGGCGCGGTGGCCGATCTGGCACCGACCGCGCCTGACTATGCCACGCTCAAGGGCTTGCTCGCGGTCACCCCGCGGACCGAAAAGGCCAAGCGCAACCTGATCCGGATCAACATGGACCGCTGGCGCTGGCTGCAGCGCGATCTTGGCAAGTTCTATCTGCTGACCAATGTGCCCGAATTCCAATTGCGGCTGACGGTCGATAACTCGATCATCCGCTCGTACCGCACGATCGTCGGCAAGGTCGGCAAGACCGCCACCCCGCAGCTCGCCGAAGTGGTCGAAGGCGTGGTCTTCAACCCGACCTGGACGGTTCCGCAATCGATCGTCAAGGGCGAAGGGCTGGGCGCGCGGCTCTATGGCAATCCGGCCCAGGCAGCCCGCGAAGGCTACAAGGTGACCAAGTCCAAGGACGGAACCTATACCGTGGTCCAGCAGCCCGGCCCCAAGAACGCGCTCGGCTTCGTCAAGCTCGACATGCCAAACGAGCATGCGATCTTCATCCACGATACCCCTTCGCGCGGGCTGTTCGGCAATGCCTATCGCGCGCTCAGCCATGGCTGTGTGCGGACCGAGCGGGCGATCGAACTGGGCATGACCATGGGGATCCTGGGCGCGGGCAAGTCGACCGACGAGATGGTCGGGATCGTCAAGTCCGGGGTCTATACCCGGGTCCCGATGACCAAGACTTTCCCGATTTATATCATGTACTTCACCATGGCGACCGACATCAACGGCAAGATGGGCACTTTCGCCGATCTGTACCAGCGCGATGCCCCGGTGCTGGCCAGCTTCGCCGCGCCGCGCAAGCCCTGGGACGGCAAGCGCAAGAGCACCGAAAAGGTGATCAAGCTCGACAATCCGCTGTAAGGCTGGGTCAGCCGGCCGCGCAGCTCTCAAGCTGTGCGGTCTCGCCCGCAGTCAGTGCGCCGCCTTTTCCGGTCCACGCCCGGATCGCATGTCCGCTCCCGCGCGGTTCGATCCGCACCACGATCCCGCGAGCCGGATCGGTGAAATGGTTCTCGGCCATGATGGTCAGCTTGAGCCCGCCTTCGGGGCGGTGAACCAGGCAACCGAGCAGGTCCTTGACCGGGCGCTGGCTGGGCGCATCGAAGGCGGCGACCTTGCCGTTCAGCTCGTGCCCGCTGGTCCAGGCCTTCCACAGGAACGGCGCAGAAAGCAGCAGGCCGCCCAGCAGCAGCACCCCGATCAGGGCGCGGCGGGATTGATTCTGGTTCAAATCAGGCGTCGCCGATCCGGTCGGCAAACAGCAGGCGCCCGCCCGAAAGGTTCCACAGCGCCTCGTTGAAATTCTCCGGCCCCATCGCGAAGCAGCCTTCGCTGCGGCCAAGCTTGCCGAACTTGGCAATGTGGCTGGCAGCGGCATAGGCGGCCGGGTGCATCACGATCGCGCGTTCCAGCGCGGTGTAATTGTCCTGATCTAGCCCGAGCAGGCGGATCGAGGTGCCGTATTTGCCCTTGTACCACTCGGCAGTGAGGTAAGCCCCGCGCGAGGTCGCCTCAGACCCCGGGACGCCGGAAAACTGTTGCAGGAAACCTGAGTGCGCCGGATCGGACCCGCGTCCATGGCTGACATGGAACGAACGGATCGTGCCGCTTTCCAGATTGACGAAGTGGAACCGCGGCAGGGTGCTGGCCCGGGCGAAGTCAGCGATTCCGACGATGTCCTGGCGCCAGACCTGCGCACCGGCGCGTTCCAGCTCGCGCTTGGCGATGCCGATCAGCTTGGCGTCATAGGCCGGATTGGGCACGGCAAAGGTCGGCAGTGCCGGCTCGACCGGCGCGGCGGGTGCCTGCGGCGTGGTGACCAGGCCGAAAGCCTGGTCGAAATCCTGCGCAAGGGAGCCGTCCTGCGCGGCCCGCGCCAGCGCGCGACCAGGCAGCGAGAGCGCAGCCCCCGCAGCCAGACCTCCAAGAATCAGGTCCCGTCTTTTCATGACCCCCGTCATAGTGCCCTGTGGATAACCGGACGCTTAACGAGTCGCCAAGCCCTAATCGGCGGAATCGCGCCTGAGTGCGCCGAGTTGTGCGAGATTTCCGCCGTCGAGCCGCATCACGGTCCATTCGTCCATCAGCCGCGCGCCAAGCTTGCGGTAGAATCCGATTGCCGGTTCGTTCCAGTCCAGCACCGACCATTCGAGCCGGGCACAGTCCCGCTCAATCGCCAGGGCCGCCAGTTCGGCCAACAGCGCCTTGCCAAGGCCCGAGCCGCGCGCTTCGGGCCGAACGAACAGGTCTTCGAGGTAAATCCCCGGACGCCCTTCAAAGGTCGAGAAGTTGTGGAAGAACAGCGCGAACCCCTGCGGCGTGCCATCAAGCTCACCGATCAGCACTTCGGCATAGGGCCGCGCGCCGAACAGCTTCTGGCCGAGCACAGCCTCGTCGAAGCGGACTTCATGGGCAAGGCGTTCGTATTCGGCCAGATCGCGGATCAGCTGGGCGATCAGCGGCAGGTCAGCAGGGGCGGCGGAGCGGATCGCGATGGTCATGGCGGCGCCCATAACCCGGCGCGGCACTGATGCAAACAGGCCTTACTTGGCCTTTATCACCATCTTGTCGCCCTTGAGCTCGATCCCGCCAAGCTGGCGCAGCGCCGATTGGCCGAGCAGGTTGGTGCCCAGATCCTTGACCACCACGGCCTCGACATCGTGGAGCCGCTGGCCGGCGATCTCGACCTCGTCGAGCACTACCGGAGCGGCATAGCCGGTGCCCGAAGCGGTCTGCATGGTCGGCTGGAACTCTTCTTCATCGGGCAGGATGCCCAGGTTCGCGGCTTCCTCTTCGGTCAGCGCGACCATGTCGGCCCCGGTATCGACCAGGAATTCCACTTCGCTGCCGTTGACATCGATCCGCAGGGTAAACTGCCCCTGCCCGTCGCGGTTGAGGGTCAGGACCTTTTCTTCCTCGGCCTTGGGTTTGGCCTGCGGCGCGGCAGCGACCGGCGCGGCTTCGGGCATCGGCGCAAGGAACGCAGCGGCGATGCTCATCAGACCGACAGCGGCCAGCGCGATGATGTAGATCCGGTTCATGACGCAATCACCCTAGCGCCAAGGGGTTACCGATTGCTTAGGCGGCTTTCCCGTGAGTCACATCCATGCTGACCGACAAGCCAGCGTCGATTTCCGCCGCCTTGGCTTCGACCAGTTCGACGATGTGGGCGATCATGTCGGCATCCTGGACGTGATGGTCGGTCACGCCCGAAAGGTAGACCATGTGCTTGCCGTTGCCGCCGCCGGTGATGCCGATGTCGGTTTCCCGCGCCTCGCCGGGGCCGTTGACGACGCAGCCAAGCACCGAGACCGACATCGGGGTCTTGATGTGGCTCAGCGCCGCTTCCAGCTTTTCGACCGTGCGGATCACGTCGAAGCCCTGCCGCGCGCAGCTGGGGCACGAGACGACCCGAACCCCGCGGGTGCGCAGGCCCAGCGACTTGAGGATCTCGTAACCGACCCGCACTTCCTCTTCCGGCTCGGCCGAGAGGCTGACCCGGATCGTGTCGCCGATCCCGGCCCACAACAGGTTGCCGATCCCGATGCTCGATTTGACTGTGCCGCCGATCAGCCCGCCGGCTTCGGTGATTCCCAGGTGCAGCGGGCAGTCGACCGCTTCGGCGAGGCCCATGTAAGCGGCGACGGCGAGGAACACGTCGCTGGCTTTCACCGCGACCTTGTATTCATGGAAATCGTGATCTTGCAGCAGCTTGATGTGATCGAGCGCGCTCTCGATTAGCGCCTCGGGGCAGGGCTCGCCGTATTTCTCGAGCAGATCCTTCTCGAGACTGCCGGCGTTGACCCCGATCCGGATCGCACAGCCGTTGGCCTTGGCGGCGCGGACCACTTCGGCGACACGTTCGCTCGATCCGATATTGCCCGGATTGATCCGCAGGCAGGCCGCACCGGCATCGGCGGCTTCCAGCGCGCGCTTGTAGTGGAAATGGATGTCGGCAACGATCGGCACCTGCGCGGCGCGGACAATCGCCGGCATGGCGGCGGTGCTTGCCTCGTCCGGGCAGGAGACCCGGATGATGTCGGCCCCGGCATCCTCGCAGCGGCGGATCTGGTCGATCGTCGCGCGGGCATCGCTGGTCAGGGTATTGGTCATGGTCTGCACGGTTATCGGCGCGCCGCCGCCCACCGGGACCTTGCCCACCATGATCTGCCGGGACGTGCGCCGCGCGATATCGCGCCAGGGTCTGATTGAAGACATGCGCGGCATATAGGTGCGTGAGCGGCGGGGCGCAAATGGAGCTGTCGTGCAGGGCCAGCGAGCGGCCGCTTCGCGGCTAGAGCATCCGCGCGAACAGGAATTCCGGGTCGATGTGATCCCCGACCCGGAAGGTAATGTCGGCCACCTTCTCAAACCCGTAGCGCGCGTAGAAACGGTGCGCACCGTGGTTTTCGGCATAGACCGAGATCTGCACCTCGTCCGAACCACGCGCGGCAAACTGGTCCATCGCCCAGTCCATCAGCAAGGCACCGATCCCTTGCCCGGTGGCATCGGGGGCGGTGTACAGCTGCTTGAGCTCCATCACCCGGTTGCCCCGGGCCTGGTCCGGGAAGCCGCAGGTCAGGCCGATCTTGGCAAAGCCAAGCAGCGCGCCCGATTCGTCGGCGGCCAGCTGGTAGAGCCGCGTCGGATCGGCCAGTTCGGCCAGGATCGCCGCTTCGGACAGGCTTTCGGTCAGGAAGGCATCGAGGTTTTCGGCGCTGTAAAGGTGCCCGAACTTGGCGATGAAGGCCTCGCTCGCCAGCCGGGACAGGGCCGGGACGTCTGCCGGGTTCGCACCGCGCAGGATCACAGTTCCCTCGTCATGAAAAAGCTGAACGGATCGGGGCGGTAATCCCCGAACGGATCGCAGGGGGTGAAGCCGTTGGCGGCATAGAGCGTGCGGGCCGGCAGGAATTCATCCGTGCCGCCGGTTTCAAGGCTGACCCGGCCATAGCCACGCGCGCGGGCCACCGCGATCAGGTGATCGAGCACCGCCTTGCCCGCGCCCTTGCCGCGGTAGGCGGGATGGGCCCGCATCGATTTGATCTCGCCGTGATGGGGGTCAAGCTGCTTGATCGCCCCGCAGGCCGCCAGTGTTTCCCCGTCCCAGACCGAATAGAAGGTCACATCGCTTGCGCGCAGCCGTTCGATCGGCATGGCGTGGACGCTTTCGGGCGGCGACCACTGGTGCATTTCATCGAGATGCAGCCGCAGCAGCGCGGCAATCGCCGGGCCGGTCAGGTCGTCTTCGCGGATCGAGTATTCCCCCATGGCGCTGCTCTGCTATCGTCGCGCCATGAAGGCAAGCATGATGCGCCGGGTTCTCTCCGGCTTCGCCCTTTCCCTCGCCGTTCTGGCGGCACCTGTCCAGGCTCAGGACGCTGCGGCCGAGCCGGCCCCGGCCAAGCCGGTGCGCTGGTCGATCGCGATCCATGGCGGGGCCGGCACGATCACGCGCGAAGCGATGACGCCCGAGAAAGAGGCTGAATACCGCGCCGCGCTCGATCGCGGGTTGGCCGCCGGGATCGCGGTGCTTGAAAATGGCGGCTCGTCGCTCGATGCGGTGACGGCGGTGGTCGTCACGATGGAGGACGATCCCCACTTCAACGCCGGGCGCGGCGCGGTGTTCACCTGGGACGGCACCAATTCGCTCGACGCCGCAATCATGGAC
Source organism: Novosphingobium sp. UBA6272 (assembly GCF_002440635.1). Taxonomy (GTDB): domain Bacteria; phylum Pseudomonadota; class Alphaproteobacteria; order Sphingomonadales; family Sphingomonadaceae; genus Novosphingobium. The sequence continues at coordinate 81,330 of NZ_DJUW01000006.1, forward strand.
GGGCGCACCCGCAAGGCCGGGGCCGTGGCCGGGCTGACCCGGATCAAGAACCCGGTGAAGCTGGCCCGCGCGGTAATGGAAAAGGGCCCGCACGTGTTCCTGACTGGCGAAGGCGCCGAACAGTTCGCCAAGCTGCACGGGATCGAGGAAGTCGATCCATCCTGGTTCTACACCCAGGAACGCTGGGACCAGCTGCAAAAGCTCAAGGCCGAGAACCTGACTCACCGCGATGTCGACTACAAGTACGGCACGGTCGGCGCGGTTGCGGTTGACAGCGAAGGCCATGTCGCCGCCGCGACCTCGACCGGCGGGCTGACCGGCAAGCGCTGGGGCCGGGTTGGCGATACCCCGGTGATCGGGGCCGGGACCTATGCCGATGACCGGGCCTGCGCGGTTTCCGCCACCGGCACCGGCGAGTTCTTCATCCGCGAAGGCGTGGCGCACGAGATTTGCGCCCGGATCCGCTTCACCGGCGAAAGCCCGCAGACCGCCGCCGATGCGGTGATGCTCGAAACCGGCGAAATGGGCGGCGATGGCGGCGTGATCGTGGTTTCGCCCGATGGCCAGGCAGTGTTCTCGTTCAACACCCCCGGCATGTATCGCGGCCGCGCCACCAGTGAAGGACTGCGCCAGATCGCGATCTACCGCGACGATGGCCCCGGCGGCATCGCTCCGCCCAAGGCGATCGAACCGGAGCCCGCAACTCCGACCGAGACTACGCCGGCGCCCCGGATCGAACCCAAGCTGTAAAACGAGAGTTTTCGGCTGATTTGGAAGAAGCCCTTCCCCCTGACGAAGGGTTGGGATGGGGGTGTACCCCCTCGTGGCCGGGAACCCCCGCCCCCGGCCCCTCCCCGCCGGGGAGGGGAGAACGCTTCGGCTGCCGGAATTTTCTTACGACGTGAACTTGTTGGCCTTGCGCTTGCCCATCCGCATTCCGGATTCAAGCCGGTGGCGCAGCTGGGTGTAATAGGCCTCAAGGAAGGCGCGCTCGTCGCCCGCGCCCGGGTTCCAGCCGATCTTGCGGCAGATCGCCTCATGCACCGCGACCATCGCTTCGTGCCGGTCGTCGCGCAGGACGCGCTCCAGCGTCTGGAGCTCGTATTCGCCATAGACCGCCAGTTCCTCGTCGCTGAAGCGATAGGACGCACCGGTGTACGTGCTGGTCCCGCTGGCCACGCTTTGCCCGGTTGAGAGCACCTGCTCGAGCTTGATCCGCGGTGCTTCGACCACCCAGGTTCCGGCGACCAGATCGCCGGCGCGCATCCGGTCGCGGTTGAAGAACGGGAACAACGAGAAGGCCAGGATCCAGGCCAGCATCGGCCATTTGGACAGGCTGTCATCCCCGAACAGGCTGGTCAGCCCGGCCAACGGAAGCAGGATCTCGACATCGCGCATCAGGTTGCGGGCCAGCACCATTTCGGTCGTGAGCCGGCCGCCGCCGCGCGCCGCGACGCGGATCCCGGTCAACCGCTTGCCCGGGGTCGCGCCGCGCGGGCCCAGTTCGAAAGCCAGGAAATAGCCATAACGGAACAGGAAGGCCGCAGCGATGATCAGGATGATCACGAATTCCAGCGCGGCGGGCATGTCCTTGCCCTTTTCGCCGATCTTGTCGATCCCGCCCGGAATCAGGCCGGAGCCGATGTAGCTCAGCACTGCGATGACCGCGATCATCGCGAAGGTGATGATCATGAAATCGAGCAGCAGCGCGCCGAGCCGGCTGCCGCGGCTGGCCAGCTTGACCGGCATGGCGATCCCTTCCGGGGTGACCAGCACCCGGGCCGGATCGTTGCGGGCCGGCGGGGCGAGGCTGGCCATCAGTCCTCGCTCCCCTGCGGCACGTGACGGAACAGGAAGAAGTAGATCAGCCAGAACACCAGCATCCCGCCACCGATTGCGAGGCGGGTTGCGGTGACATCGACCAGCTGGCGGCCCAGCCCTTCAAGCATCCCGGCGCAAAGCAGCATCAGCACCACCCCGGCCATTACCGTCGCGGTTCGCTGTCCGGCGGCGGCGGCAGCTTCGGCTACCGACAGTTCGCCCGGAAAGGCCATCGAACGCCCGACATGCAGCCCGGCGGCCCCGGCCAGCAGCAGCGCAAACAGCTCGGTCGTGCCGTGGATCGCCAGCCAGCCGGCGATCTCGTAGTCGAGCCCGACCCCATTATAGAGCCACAGGATCGCACCCAGCATGGTGGTGTTCTGCACCACCAGCATCAGCGTCGGCACGCCGAAGGCGAAACCCAGCGCGTACATCAGGATCGAGACGCTGGAATTGTGGCTGAACAGGCTGGCTGCGAAGACCGACAGGCCATCCTCGTTGGCCTTGCCGAACAGCCCTTCGCGCAGCACCTCGCGGGTTGCGCCGGGGACCCGCTCGCCGGCCAGCTCGGGCGAGACGAACGCGTAGAACCAGTCCGGATCCTGTGCGCAGAGCATCCAGCCAACCACGGTGCCCGCCACCATCAAAGCCAGGGCGACCAGGATCTCAGGCGTGATGGCCCGCACCGCGCGGCTCCATTCGCCGCCGAAGAAGCGCCGCAGCCATGACCACAAGGTGGTGCGCGGGCCATAGACCAGGAACCAGGCGCGCTGGACCAGGCTGTCGAGATAGGCGAGCGTCGCCGCATCGAGCGAAGTCTCGCGGGCGACCGAGAGGCTGGAGGCGACCGTGCGGTAGAGCACCGGCAGTTCGAGCAGATCGGCATCCGAGAGCTTGCCAATCCGGCCCTTCTCCATCCGGGTGACGATCAGTTCCAGCCGCTTCCAGTCCGGCTCGCGCTCTTGCCGGAAGCGGTCGGAGCGCAGCGCGGCCGCTTCGATCGCCGCTTCGGTATTGCCGCGCGTCATCGAAATCAGGGCCATCGCCGCCTGCTCCCTGTCATCCGATCGGTCTTCTGAACCATCATCCGATCGACCCCTTGCGCTTGATCGCCAGGTAGGCATCGAGCAGCCGGGTCCCGATCCGGTCCCACGGCGCCTCGATCACATCGACTCCGATCTGGCGCAACTTGCCCAGCACCAGCGCGCGCTGGCGCAGCAAGCCATCGGCGCTGACCGCCATGGCGAGGTGCTGCATGTCGTCGGGCGCGGCGGTGGCGAGACTGGTAAGTTCCTCATCGGCCATGGTCACGAACAGCACCAGGTGCCGGTTGGTCAGCCGCGAAATGCTTTCGACCATCAGTTCGGCGCTGGTCGGATCGGTGAAGTCGGAAAAGACCACCACCAGGCTGCGGCGCTGCAGCCGGCTGGAGAGGCTGGCGAGGGCCAGGGTGAAGTTGGGTTCCTGCGCGTGATAGTCGAGCGCGGCAGCAGCGCGGTGCAGTCGCTGGAAATCGCGCGGGTCGGTGACGAACGGCGTGAACAGCTCGGGCCGGGCGGCAAAGCCGAACAGCGCGGTCCGGTCCCCGCCTTTCAGCGCGACATAGGCGGTCGCCAGCGCGGCCGAAACCGCCCGGTCGATCCGCGGCAGCCCGGCGACCGGTTCGGACATCGCCGCGCCGCAATCGAAGGCGAAGACGATCTGGTTGTTGCGATCGGCCTCATACTCCTTGGCATAGAGGTGGGCGTGGCGGGCGCTGGCCTTCCAGTCGATCCGGCGCTTGTCCATCCCCGGCTCGAATTCGGCGAGCGCCTCGAACATGGTCCCTTCCCCGCGCATCCGCCGGGCCAGGATGCCGAACTGGGCATCGCGCAGAAAGGTCTGCAAAGCGGGGGAACGGACCGGGGCCAGGTTGGGCCAGACCCGCACCGGCCGCTCGATCGCGCGCTGCAATTGCCGCGCGCCCAGGCCCAGCGGACCGGTCCAGCGCAGCCACAGGTCTTCGACTTCGCCGGTCCCGCGGCGGACCGGGCGGAAGGGGATCGCCGCGTGCCAGGCGTTGCCGCCCGTTCGCTCCAGCGCGGCCTCGGCGCGGCCGCCGGGGAGCAGGCGCGGATCGGCGGCGAGCGCGCAATCGACCCGGCTGCGCAGGCCCCCGGCGAACAGCGCATCAAGCCGCAGCCAGCCTTCCTCGCCCACTTCGACATCGCCCTGAACATTGAGGTCGGCCGAGCTGATCCGCCCGGCCAGCACGGCATCGAGCAGAACCAGCGCGAGCACCGCCGTGCCGAGCGCCGGGGCCAGCGTCCACAACGCCGGGGCCAGCACCGCCAGCAGCAGTGCCAGCGGGGCCGCAGCCACCACCAGCAGCGCGGCCCGGCCGGTCGGGATCAAGGCGGCGCGTTCGCTCATCCGTACTAGCGCGGGGCCTCGGTGCTTTCGACCATTTCGGCGACCAGCGCCTCAACCTGCTTGCCTTCGATCTCGGCCGCGGGGGAGAGCAGCAGGCGGTGGCGCAGCACCGGCGCTGCCAGCGCCTTGACATCGTCGGGCACGACATAGTCGCGCGCTTCCAGTGCGGCGCGGGCGCGGGCGGCGTTGGCCAGCAGCACCGCAGCGCGCGGGCTGGCACCCGCGGCAAGATCGGCGCTGTCGCGGGTCGCGCGGATCAGGCGGACGACATAATCGATCACGGTTTCGGCCAGGGTGACGGTCTTTACCGCCCGCGCTGCCGCAGCAATTGTCCCGGCATCGGCGACCTGCTCCACCCCCATTTCGGCGGCGCGCGGCGGGCCGGCCTGCTGGCCGAACGTGGCGACGATCTTCGCCTCTTCCGCCGCGCTGGGATAGGCCACCAGCAGCTTGAACAGGAACCGGTCCAGCTGGGCCTCGGGCAGCGGATAGACCCCCTGGCTTTCGATCGGATTCTGGGTTGCGACGACCAGGAAGTTGTCGGGCAGGCTGTGCGGCTTGCCGTCCAGTGTCACCCGGCGTTCCTGCATCGCCTCGAGCAGCGCAGCCTGGGTCTTGGGCGGAGTGCGGTTGATTTCGTCGGCCAGCAGCAGCTCGGTAAAGATCGGGCCCCGGGTCAGGGTGAACTGGCTGGTCTGGAAGTTGAACAGGTTCGACCCCAGAATGTCCCCCGGCATCAGATCCGGGGTGAACTGGATCCGCGCGAACTGGAGCCCCAGGCTGGCCGAAAAGCACTGCGCGAGGAAGGTCTTGGCCGTCCCCGGCGGACCTTCCAGCAGGACGTGGCCCTGGGCGAGCAGCGCCACCAGCAAGGCGTCGACGGTTTCGGTCTGGCCGACAATCGCCTTGCCGATCTGGCCCCGGATCTGGGCGGCAAGGTGGCTTACCTCGGCCAGGGTCATTTCTTTTGCACTCATCGCGTCAGGGTCCTTTCCAGCGCATGGAGTTGCCGCGCGGCGCGCAGCATGTCGGTGGGTTTGCGGGCCGCGCGCATCTGGGCGGCGGCGGCGGAGAACGCAGGCGATCCCGGCGCGCGCCCGGCCAGCGCGCGGTCGATCGCCTTTTCGGCCTGCTCGTGGCTGAGCCGGGCGGGCAGCGCCAGCGCCTTGACCAGCCGCTCACGCGCGGCATCGGCATAGGGAATGCCAAGCAGGTGGAGGCGGCGGGCACGGTGGATCAGCCCGGCGGAATTGGTGACCAGCGCGCGCTTGCCGAAAGCGACCGCGCGCCCGCCCAGCAGCGGCGGTCCGAACCGGCAATAGGCCCGCCACAACGCGACGGCGATACCAAGCAGCAGGCAGACCGTCGCGGCCAGAAACGGCGGGGTAAAGGCCAGGCTCAGCAGGTTGGGCGAGCGGCCATAACCGACCATGGTCAGGTCAAACACAACCTTGCCCTCTTCGCCGTCCAGTCCCGCTTCGATCAGCTTTTCCGCCAGCAGGGCGTTCTCCTGCCGGTTCATGCCCCAGTTGTTGAACAGGTCGGCATCGAAAACGAAAATGACCGGATATTGCCAGTTGAGATCGTCGTTGAGCTCGCTTTCGTCGGCCCACAGCGCCATGTCGCGCAGCGCCGGATAGTCACCGCCGTCGGCGATATAGGCGGCGAGCGGACGCCGGGTGTTTTCGCCCAGAACGAGCGGAATCACGGTCTCGCCAGAACCGGAGAAGACCTTCCTGGGTTCAGGCATCGCCCCGCTCAGCCCCTGCGCTTCCCAGGCCCCGGGCTGCGCACCGGTCAGCAGGGCGCCGCGCTCCAGCCGAATTTCGTCGTAGAAGCCTTTCCAGTCCGGCGTGTCAGCGTCGACCAGCTGGACGTAGCCCTCCTTGACCTTGTCCGTCTTCTTCGGCGCGGCCACTGCCCGCCATTTCGGCAGGACCACAATCGTCGGCCCGAACTCACGGTGGCCGCTGACCACTTCCTCAAGCTCCTTCGGGTCGGCCGAATGGAGCGGGGTCAGGATCAGCAACCCTCGCTGCTTGAGCGCATTGCGCGACTGGACCGAGCTGACCTGATAGCCACGCTTGCCCAGATACTGGTAAAGCGCGGCATAGCCGTTAAGCGACTTGCCCTGGGCGTGCGAACCCAAGGCGCGCGGCCCCGGATCGCCGATCCCGGTGCCGACCATCCACAGCAGCACCACGAACGAGACGATCCCGAACAGCGCCAGCCCCAGCGCGATGCGAGGCGAGAACGGGCTGGCATTGGCCCGGCTCATCCCACGATCCGTTCCAGCGCGAAGCGGGCATAGGCCTCGCGCGCGGCTTGCCAGTCATCCGCGCCCAATGCCCGCAGTGCGAACAGGCTGCGCTCAACCCGGGTGGCGATCAGGCCGAAGGTGCTGCGCGCGCCTTCGGACAGGCCTGGCAGCAAGGCGATTTCGCGCGCGGTGCTGGCCTTCTGGACCCAGCCGGGGCGGACATTGACGATCTGCTGGACCGAGCGGCGCAGCAGCAGGTGGGTTGCTTCGTCATAGCGGCCCTCGGCAGCAAGACGGTCGGCATCCTCGAGCAGGGCGCGCGCCTCATGCTCCTGCGGGATCCATTCCTCTTCGCCCGGCGCCGCCTTGCCCTTGTTGCGGCGCCCGGCCAGCGCCGGTTCGAAGATCCGGACCAAGGCATAGATCACGGCAACCGCGAACAGCGCGATCAGCACCCACATCAGCACGTTCCAAGTCATGCCGAGCGCCTGGCCGATCGGTTCGAAAATCGCCCGCAGGACATCGCCGATCGCTTTGAGCCAGCCGGGCGTTTCGGACGGCTTGGCATCGATATTGATCGGGGTGAACTGGATCGACTTGTCGGCATGCACGGCCTGCCAGTCGCGCGCGGCGTCCTGTGCTGCGGTTGCCCCCTCAATGGCCGGTGCCGGTGTGCTCACGCGGGCAGTGTTTGCACGGCGGCGAAGCCGGGGCAAGCCATGGTTGCGGCTAAATTCCGCTTAACCGCGAACAAGTTCCTGACGATAGGTGCCCAGCAGGCGCAGTTCCTTGCAGTGGAACGCCAGTTCTTCCAGCGCCCGGTCAACAGACGGATCGCCTGGCGCGCCGATGATATCGGCATAGAACATGGTAGCGGCAAAGCTGGCGCCCTTCTGATAGCTTTCCAGCTTGGTCATGTTGACGCCGTTGGTGGCGAAACCGCCCATCGCCTTGTACAAAGCGGCGGGGATATTCTTCACTTCGAACACGAAAGTGGTCATCGCCGGCGCACCATCAAGGCTGGCCGGATCAAGCGGTTCGCGCGCCAGCACGACGAAGCGGGTCATGTTGTCGGCCGCATCCTCGACATTGTCGTCGATCACCTTCAGCCCATAGAGCTCGGCAGCGATGCGCGGCGCGACGGCGCAGGCCTGTGGATCGCCCTGCTCGGCCACATAGGCCGCGGCCCCGGCGGTATCGGCATAGCTGATCGGCACGATCCCGCGTTCCCGCAAATAGAACCGCGACTGGCCCAGCGCCTGCGGATGCGAATAGGCCACCGCGAAGGGCCCGTCGCCCAGCGCCATCAGCGCATGGTTGATCGCCATGAAATGCTCGCCGACGATGTAAAGCCCGCTTTCCGGCAGCAGGAAGTGGATGTCGGCGACGCGGCCATGCTGCGAATTCTCGATCGGAATGATCGCCCGCGCGGCGCGCCCGTCCTTCACCGCTTCCAGCGCGTCCTCAAAGCTGAAGCAGGGCAGCGGCAGGCAGGCCGGATCAAGCTCGGTCGCGGCGCGGTGCCCGTTGCAGCCCGGCGCGCCTTGAAACGACACCGCCCGCGCCGGATCGGCAGCGGCGGCCTTGGTCATCTCCTCGACACGGGCGAGCGCAGGGGCGGGGTAGGAATGCATATTGCGCGTGCCCCTAGGGCGCGTTGCGGAAAATTACAAATCCGAACTCTTCATTCCGAAGATCGGCGTGTGCGGCTCATGCGCAGCCATGCGGGTCAGCAGCAGGTCGAGCTCGGGCTCGGCGATGATGATGCCCTGGTGGGCCGGACGGATGAAGCCGACCTGGATCATGTGGTGGTTGAAGGCGATCAGGTGATCGAAAAAGCCCAGCGCGTTGAGCAGCCCGACCGGCTTGGCGTGATAGCCAAGCTGGGCCCAGCTGACCGCTTCCCACAGCTCGTCCATCGTTCCGACCCCGCCGGGGATGGTGACGAACCCGTCAGACAGGCGGGTGAAGGCGGCCTTGCGCTCGTGCATGTCCTTGACCACGATCAGCTCGGTGCATTCGCGGTTGGCAACCTCGCTGCTGACCAGGGCTTCGGGGATCACCCCGATCACCTCGCCGCCTGCCTGCAGCGCTGCCGTGGCCACCGCGCCCATCAGGCCGAGCCGCCCGCCGCCATAGACCACCCCGATCCCGCGCTCGGCCAGGGTCCGCCCGACCTCTGCCGCCAGTTCGATATAGCGGGGATCGTCCGGCGTTGCCGAACCGCAATAGACCGCAAGGCGCTTCACCGCTTTGTCTCCACAATCAACCGGGCGGTCGCCTTAGCACCGGCCAGCACGGCTGCAAGCCCCGCGCCCGGATGGGTTCCGGCCCCGACCAGATAGAGGTTGGCCAGCTTGCCGTCGCGATGATGCGGGCGCAGCGGGCCGGATTGCAGCGGGCTGGCCTCCAGCCCCCAGCCGGCCCCGGACCAGGCGTTGAAATCGAGCGCCAGATCGCGCGGCGTGGTGTGGAACGCGGTGATGATCCGGTCTTCGATATCGGGCACCAGTCGCCGCCCCACTTCCTTCAGCACCCGCCGCTGCAGCACCGGGCCGACCGTGTCCCAGTCGATCGGCAGCTTGGCCAGGTTGGCGACCGGCACGGTGGCGCTCAGCACGCTTTTGCCCGGCGGGGCCAGACCGGGATCGGTCAGGCTGGGGTGCGACAGCAGGATCATCATGTCCTGCGGCAGGACGCCGTGAGTGAAGATATCGTCGATCAGTCCGGCAAAGCGCGGGCCGAACAGCGCCATCCGGTGCGGGATCCCCGGCCAGGTCCCTTCCAGCCCGAAATGGACCGTAAAGGCCGAGGGGGAGAAGCGCTTCTCGACCAGGCTGCGGGCCATGGCCGGGCCGCGCTGGGTACCGCGCAGCAAGTCGCGATAGGTGTGGACCACATCGGCATTGCTGGCCGCCAGCGTCACCGCGCTGCGCCAGCCGCTGGCGCATTCGATCTCGGTCACGCGGTTGCCGACCGTGTGGACCCGCACCACCGGATCGTGCAGCCGCAATTCTCCGCCCAGCTTCTGGAACCGTTCGGCCAGCACCTGGGCCAATCGTCCGATCCCGCCTTCGGGCCACCACGCCGGACCCAGGCCAGCCGGGATCTGGCCAAGCAGGCCGAGCGCCGAGCTGCCGAACGGATTGGCCCCCGAAAGCAGCGCCTGAAAGGCCAGCGCCTCGCGCAGCTTCTCGCTCTTGACGAAATGGGCAGCCAGCCCCGCCGGGCTGCGCCAGCCCTGGTGGCGGACCAGCGGGCCGATGGCTTCGAGCGCGGCGAGCGGCGAGCCCTGGGCCTGTTCGGCCAGCCGCTGCCAGGCGTCGCTGCGGCTGGCGGCGCACCATTGCACGAATTCTTCGTAACCCGGCAGGTCCTGCGGGGCGAGCCGTGCCAGCTGGGCCGCGTCGGCCGGCAGATCGAGCACCGTGCCGTCGGGCCAGTTGCAGCGCCAGGCCGGCGCAACTTCAAGCAAGGGCAGGTCATCGGCGAGGTCTTCGCCGGTCAGGCTCCACAAATCGCGCAGCGCGGCGGGATCGGGAAGCGCACCAGGTCCGGCATCGAAGGTGAAGCCGTCACGCTGCCAGCTGCGGATCAGCCCGCCAACCTGTTCGCGCGCCTCGACCAGGACCGTTGCCTGCCCGGACGCCTGCAACCGGATCGCCAGCGCCAGCCCGCCGATCCCGCCGCCGATCACGCAGGCGCGTGGGGTCACCGGGGCCAAGGAAGCGGCCGGAGTTGAAGGCTGTTGAGTGGACTTGCGCCGCGCCATGCCCCAGGTTGTAGAACCACCGCGCGCCAATGGAAAGCGCACCGGACAGCGCGCGCCGGTTGATCAGTTGGCCATGGCCTTTTCGAACAGGGTGCGAAGGGCCTGCCCAAAGGCTTCCCGCTCTTCCGGGGTCGACATTTCGTCGATCTTGGGCTGCTCGATGCCCTGCATCGCCTGCGAAATCAGCCCGAGCTTGGCAAAGACGGGCCGCTTGCTCATGCGAATGAACTCCTCTTTTTCAGCCGGGCTCAGCGTTGGCAAGAACCTCGCCAACCCGGCATTGAGGCTTTTGTCCACATCGGCATTGACCATCGGCTGGCTCGAACTGCCTGACTGAAGCGCCTGATCGACGGTTTTGTCGAATGTCATGCTGCCTGAGAACGCTTTCATCAGTTTGCGCCCGACCGGGGAATCATAGAACTGTCCGAGTTCCGCTGCCTCGGCTGCGGTATAGTGCCGGGCAAAGCGCGCCGCGACCCGCTCACGCATGATGGAGGTGGAACGGGTCATCCAGGTCTTGAGAAAAGGCATGGCCATGGTGCGGAACTCGGCCCGCATCCCGGGGTTGCGCTCAGCGAGCTGCGCCATGCGCGGCTCGTTGCGGACCAGCCCATCAAAAATCGAATCCGCTCCCGCCTGGGCCATCGCCTGGATATCGACCCCGCCCAAAATGACATCGTAAAGCCGCAAATGGGCCTGATCGACTGCGACGGTCGCGGTCTCGGCCGGCTTTGCTGCCGCGTCGGTCTGGGCGGCAAGCAACCCGGGCTGGGCCAGGGCGAGGACTGAGAAAGCGGCGAGAGCTTTGAAACGGCGAGTCAAATTTGTTCTCCATTGCCTGCAAAGCCAGGTCCGACCGGGGGCGGCCCGAGTCTGTTGCGCGAACGATAGCAAGGCCTTAGCCTGTTGACCATGACCCAGCCCCAACCCAGCCTCCTGCCTGAACGTCGCGGCCTGCTGCTCAGCCTGTTTGCGGCCCTGGCGACCGGAGCGGCCCTGCTCGCCATGGGCCGCACCGCGATCTGCCAATGCGGCACGGTCAAGCTCTGGCACGGGGTGGTCCAGTCGAGCGAGAACAGCCAGCACATCGCCGATTGGTACAGCTTCAGCCACGTGATTCACGGGCTGCTGTTCTATTTCTTCGCGCATATCCTGTGGCGGCGCTGGAAGCTGCTGGGCGGCAAGCCGGCGATCTGGGCCTTGCCGATCGCGATCGCATTCGAAGCGTTCTGGGAACTGCTGGAAAATTCGCCACTGATCATCGATCGCTACCGCGCGGTGACGGTCAGCTTCGGTTACGAGGGCGACAGCGTGCTCAATTCGCTGTCGGATATCGGTTTCATGGCGCTGGGCTTCTGGATAGCCAGCAAGCTGCCGTGGAAGGTCAGCCTGGCCATGGCAATCGTGTTCGAGCTGTTCACCCTGCTCATGATCCGCGACAACCTGACGCTCAACGTGCTGATGCTGGTCTGGCCGCTGGAGGCAGTGCGGGCATGGCAGGGAGCGGCCTGAGCCGCTCCCCGCGCGCGACGCAGGCGCGACGCAGGGTCGCGTCATTCCCGCGCTTGATCAGGGACGCACGATCCCTGAAGCGGTCTGTCCGTTGAGTGTGACATAAGGCACGCTGTTCTTCAGCCAACACATAGCCGCATCATTCTGCACGCCGGGTCGGACCCAGGTGAATGAACGGCATTGGCGATTGCCGGCGCAAGCGATCGCGCAGGCCCGGCCACTGTCTGCCGCCGTGGTGAAATTGGCGATGTCCGATCCGGGCAGATCGATCCCGCCCAGGCGGCGGAATCGGTCGGACGCGTTCGATCCTGTCACCGTGCCGATCTGCACCCAGCCGAAGCGGTCGGCTGCATCCTGGTTGGTCGGCTCGGCAACTCCGCCCAGCACGGTCAATTGGAACACCTGCCCGGCGCGCCCGTCGCAGGGTTCGATCTGCAACTGCGCGCCTTCCTGCACCGCGCCGCCCACGCTCCAGCAGCGCCCGTCGGTGGTGCGGAAACGTTAGCGACCCAGCGCGGTTCGGACCATGACCAGCTGCTGGTCCTCCGCGCCGCGAAAGGCCGGATTGCCGCCCGCGCCGATCGTCATCCCGCAGGGGTTGAAATCGACCCGCGGCGCGCCGATCAGCACATTGCGCGCAATCCCGGCGCACTCGCCGCGGTTGTTGATCCGCCAACGGACATTGCTGGTTGCCGGGAACAGCGGCACGGCGGCCAGAGCGGGGGACAGTTCCAGGTTCTGGTTGGCATCGAACCCGTCGCATTGGCGCAGCTTGAGGTATGGCACCTGCGAGCGGGTATCGCCATTGGCCCAGGCCAGGCATTGGTCGCTGCCTGCCACCTGGATCATGTAGGTGGCCGGGGCCGGATCGGTCCACTGGTCCGGCCCAAGCCAGGTGTCGCGCGCCATCACCGATTGCAGCACGGGTGGCGGCAAGAGCTGGGTCAGGTCCTGAGCGGCGATCATGCCGGGCAGCACGGCCAGCCCGGTGGCGATCACGGCGGCGATTGAAAGTCTGCGCATCGGATGCTCCCTTGATCGTAGCGGATCAGCGCACAAAGCCGCTGATCACCTGGTACCGGGCGGCGGGGCCACGGTTGACCACTTGCGGATTGCCGGTCTTCCAGTTGCAGCGCGGGGCGGTGTTGCCGCTGTAGCCGGCCGCAGTCCAGGTCCAGCCCTTGCAGCGGTCCAGCTCGGCGCAGCGCTTGGCGCAGTAGTCTCCGGAATCCGCTGCCGTATCGAAGCTTTCATCCCCGCCGCCGACCAGCTCCACACCCAGCGCCTTGGCAATCGAATAGTGGCCGGTCGGGGTCAGATACCACCCGGCCTTGCGCAGCGTGGCTTCTTCGAACCCGGCAGCGATCGGTCCCATCCACACGGCTTGCCATTGCTGATCCGGGGTGGCGTTGCAGGTCCACTGGACCACGCCGGTGCCGCCATTTCGTCCGCTTTCCCGCAGCGCCCAGCAATCAAGCGATTCCTGTCCGCCGGTCAGCAGCCGGAACTCAACGGTGTCGCGGCCCGACTTGCGGATCGCGAAGCGCTGGTCTGGCGCGCCTGCCCAGGTCCAGTCGGGTCCCGCTGCATCGCAAGAGCGCAATTCGATCCGCGGCGCGCCGATCAGCACTCCGCGGGCAACCGTCATGCAGGCGGTCAGCTCCCCGGCGCCCGGAGGACGCTGGCCCTGGAACCGCAGTCGGTTATCGTTGCCGCGGATGGTGTAACCGCCAGCCCGGTGCGGGATTACGACCCAATAGTTGTTGTACCCCGCGTGTTGCCACCCGTCGTCGCGGTCGCAGTCCCAGGTTTCGAGCGGCGGCGTGGGCCCGGTATCGGAAACCACAGCGCAGAGGCCCGAATGTAGTGAGCGGAAGCGGTAGACGCCGGGGCGCATGCCTTTGCCCTGGTAGAGTGCCCGGGACTGTTCGTTGGTCAGCGGCGGGCCCTGGACCGGCGTGGCCAGCGGCTGGACGCCGTTCTGGACGGCACTGGGATCAACCACCACCTGCGCGGCCAGGGCCGCGGCCGAGGCCACCAGCGCTACGCCAAGGGTGAAAGTCAGCAATTTGAAACGCATGGCTGCTTCTCCGGCAATTCGATCGGAAAGCAGGGATGCCGTGCTCGCCCGACAAGGGCGCTACCCAAATTGCTAGGGTGCGATTGTCGGAGCCGTTCCGGCCGGATCGACCCAGCCACCAGGTGCATCGCGCAGCAACGCAACCAGCTCGCTCTGGCGGCTGGTCCCGGTCTTCGCGAAGATCCCGCGCAGCAGGAAGCGTTCGGCATTGACCGAGACCCCGCGCGAGGTCGCTGCGTCCTCAAGCGATCGCCCATCGGCCAGCAAAGTGGCGAGCCGCGCTTCGGCCGGGGTCATGTCGAACCATTCGACATAGCGTTTGACCGCGTCCTGCCTGATCCCACCGGGATGGACGCTGCCGACCAGCAGCACCCGCCCACCTTCGATCGGGCCGCACAAGGTTTGCGCCATCGGCCCATCGATCCGCATCGCCAACGCGCGCATCGCCGGGCGATCATGGGGCTCGATCGAAAAGGCCAGACTGGGCGCAGGGTCCTTACCCCGGGCCAGCGCGAGCAGGGCCGCGTGGGTTTTGCGATCGCGCAGCATCAACCGTCCGTCCCGCGCATCCCCATAGCCTCCGCCCAGCACTTCGTTGCCGTGACCGTTGGCATAGAGCAGCTCCAGATCCGGTCCCAGAATCAGCGTTGCCGAAGGCGACCGCTCAAGCGCAGCTTCGGCATTGGCGGCGCGCAGATTGGCCTCGCCCAGGCGGCGGCTGATCCGGGTGGCGCGCTGGATATGCGGCAGATAGCGCGAAACGGCATCGATCAGATTGTCGACCGGCCCGCTGTCTGGGCCGGGCACAACCAGGCCGAGATGCTGCGGACCGGCCCGGTCGATCACCCCGATCAAGGCGGAATCGATATCCCATGTACACAGGAAACTGCGATAGAGTTCGGAGGCGCGGAACTCCTCGCGGCTCAGCAGCGCATCAGTGTGGGCCACCGTGCCGACCGGCTGGGCATGGCCATACTGGCTCCACGGATTGCGCCCGGCAAAGGCGGCGATGTAGCCCTGGCGGGCGAACTCGGCGACCCCGAAGGCCCCGACGAAGCGTCCGCCCGGCGGGTTCAGCCGCTCCCACAGCAGGAAGGCGATGTCCCAGCGCGGTGGCGCGGTGCGGTTGATAATCCCTGCCATGGCCACGTCCCAATGCGCCGGATTGAGCGCGGATTCGTAGATGTCCGCAACGGTCCGGTCGAACTGGTCGAGAGTAAGCTTGTTGCCCATGGCTCTGCCGCGCAGGCTATCGCCTGAATTTTGCAGGGTCTAGCAATTTGGATAGCGCAAGAGGCCAGCCTTCAGGCTGAAACGGCAGCAGAAACTGCAATGGAGCCGCCCCATGCGCCACTTGCCGCTTGCTGTACCGCTCTTGTTTCTCGCCGCTTGCGGGGCGGGGAATGGCGATGCCCCGCCCGCCCCGGCTGCGACTGAACCTGCGCCGTCGCTTGCGGCTAGCGAACCGGCCTTTACCGGACCGGCGCTGTCGAAGGACGATCTGGCCAGCAAGGTCTGCTTTTTCACCCCGGCCGAAATCGCCGACAAGCTGGGCTTCACGGTGGAAGCGGGCAAGCCTGATACAGCGCAGCTGCAAGCCTATGGCATGGCAAGCTGTGTCTACGACGGCAGCAGCAACTCGCTGCGCATCACGGCGATCTGGCTCGATCCGGCGCAGGTTGCGCCCAGCCGCGCCAGCATGACCCGGATGTCGGGCGGGGGCCGGGTCGAGCAGCTGGCTGGCGACGCGGACAGCGCCTATCTCCACGATATGCAGGATAACGGCACGTCGCTGCACTATCTGCGTCAGAATGTGCGGATCCAGCTCCACGCGACATCGGGCGCGGTGCCCTTTGCGACGATGAAGCCCAGGCTGCTGGCGCTGCGGAGGGTGCCATGATGCGCCGGTTTCTGGCCTTGGGAGCCCTGGCTGCGGCGGCAGGGCTGGCAGGTATTCCGGCTGCCGCGCAGCAAAGCGGACAGGGCGAAGTCGGATATCCCTCGGCCAAGCAGCCCGTCAAACCGAAGCAGGTTCTCGAATCGCTGCTGGGAACCCTGACGCCGCGCCCGATCGGGCCGGACTGGAACCGTCCGGCAGACCTTCGCCCGGTCACCATTGCGGGCTTCAGAGGGCAGCGGCTCAATCTGCAGACCCATGCCGACCTGCCCAACTACAATGGCGCGTTGCGGCTGTATCATGCCCCGCAAGGCGCGACGAAGATCGCGGAGTTTCCGTTCAAGGTCAGCATCCGCGGCATGCGCAGCCTGACTTTCGACTGCGAGCTCCTCGCAGCGGACTTGTCCCTTGGTTCGGGAAACAGTGGCTACAATCGCGCGCCAACGGAAATTCTTGCGGTGACCCGCCATACCTTTGCGGTTTCCCAGCCCGGAGGCGGTGTGGTTCGGATCGGGTTCAGGCCGAATGTGCCGAGCAATCCGAATGCGTCAAAGGTTGCGGTCTGCCGGATGGAAGCCGCCGGCGACTTTGACGGGCAGCCCTGGCGAACGCACGAGCGGCTCGACTATCAGATTGACCTCGGGTCACGGAACTACACTGCGGCACTGGTCGATGGCACAACCGGGCAGGCCGCAGGCACCTCGCCGTTTCGGGTTGCGCCGGTTGCCACGGCCTTTGCCTTTGATGAAGCGTACTCGGCAGATTGGCTCGCCGGATACTGAGCGACCGGACTTTGACAGGCATCAATTACCCGCTTCCCTTTTCCGGCGAATGGGTCCTTAATCGCGCAATTAAGAACCTGCGGAAGAGGAGAGTCGAAGATGAGCGTCGCTGCAGCTGCCGTTGCCACCGACCAGGCCACTCACGTCGATGTGCTGATCGTCGGTGCCGGAATCTCCGGGATCGGATCGGCCTACCACCTGCAGGAACAGTGCCCGGGCAAGAGCTATGCGATCCTCGAAATGAAGGATACCTTCGGTGGCACCTGGGAAACCCACAAGTATCCCGGGGTGCGTTCGGATTCGGATCTCTACACCTTCGGCTACCGGTTCAAGCCGTGGGTCGGGACGCCGATCGCTTCGGCTCAGGCGATCCTCGATTACATGGGCGATGTGATCGAGGAGAACGGGATTGGCCCGCATATTCATTACGGCCATCGCATCACCAAGGCATCTTGGGATAGCAAGGCCAACCTCTGGACGGTCGAGGCGGTCCGCAAGTCGGACGGCGCCGCTGTAACCTTCACCGCCAATTTCCTGTGGATGTGCCAGGGCTACTACGATCACGAAAAGCCCTATCTGCCCGACTGGCCGGGCATGGCCAATTACAAGGGCCTGCTGGTTCACGCCCAGCTGTGGGACCCCAAGATCGACTACAAGGGCAAGAAGGTGCTGGTGATCGGTTCGGGCGCCACTGCGGCGACCGTGATTCCCGAGTTCGCCAAGGACGCAGCCCATGTCACCATGCTGCAGCGCTCACCGACCTATTTCTTCTGCGCCGAGAACAAGAACGATCTGGCCGACAAGCTGCGGGCCGGCGGGATCGACGAGCCGACCATCCACCGCGTGGTTCGCGCCCAGATCATGCATGATCAGGACGTGATGACCAAGCGCTGCCAGGAAGAACCCGACCAGGTCTTCGAAGAGCTGAAGGAACTGGTTCGCGCCTTTACCGGCAAGCCCGATTTCGAGTTCGAACCGCATTTCACGCCGAAATACCGGGTCTGGCAGCAGCGCCTGGCGTTCTGTCCGGAAGGCGACATCTTCCGCGCGGCGGTGGATGGCAAGCTGTCGGTTGTTACCGACGAGATCGACACCTTCACCGAAACCGGGGTGCGGACCAAGGACGGGACCGAGATCGAGGCCGATATCGTGGTCGCCGCGACCGGCTTCAATCTGCTGATGATGGGCGGAATTCCGTTCTATGTGGACGGCCAGCCGGTCGATTGGCACGAAACGGTCAATTACCGCGGGATGATGTTCACCGGGGTGCCGAACATGGTCTGGGTGATGGGTTATTTCCGTGCCAGCTGGACTCTGCGGGTCGACATGCTCGGCGACTTCGTCTGCAACCTGCTCAACCACATGGATGCCAAGGGCGCCAAGCGGGTCGATGTCGCGCTGCGCGAGGAAGACCACAACATGCCGCTGGGCGACTGGATCGAGAACGACAACTTCAACCCCAGCTATCTGATGCGCGGGCTGAAAAACATGCCCAAGCGCGGCGACAAGCCCGAATGGCGCCATAACCAGGATTACTGGGCCGAGCGTGAGCAGATCCCCAAGACCGACCTCGAAGGCAGCGAATTCCTCTACGACGGGGTTCGCGCCGGCAAGAAGGTGACCGAGGCCGCCTGAGCCGGTCGGCCGTCAGGTCCAGCGCCCTTCTGCGGCCCGCTGTTTCATCGCTTCGACGAAGGCGCGGGTGGCGGGGGCGGCCGAACGGGCGGCTTCGAACAGCAGGCTGACCGGCAGCGGCTCCGGCTCGTCCGGGCGCAGCACTTCGACCAGCCGCCCGGCGGCGAGCGCGTCGGCAACCTGATAGCTGAGGAAGTTGGCCAGTCCGACCCCGGCCTCGGCGGCGGCCAGCGCGGCGTCGACGGTGTTGACCTGCAGCCGCCGCCGCGCCGCATCGCTGGCATCGCGCCGCCCGCCCAGTCGCCATTCGCCCGCGCCGCGCGGTCCGGTCGAAGCGATCAGGTGATGCTGCGCCAGATCGGCTGGCTCGGTCGGAGCGCCGTGCCGGGCGAGGTAACCCGGGCTGGCGACGATAACCTGACGCACCGTGCCGATCCGCACTGCGTGCAGCGCTGAATCCGACAGTACGCCGATCCGCACCGCCACATCGATCCCCTCCTCGACCATCCGGATATTGCGGTCGACCAGCAGCAACCGAATATCGAGCCTGGGGTGCCGGGCGAGCAGGTCGGTTACCGCCGGCATAACGTGTAGCCGCCCGAAAGCGACCGGCGCGGTCACGTAAAGTTCGCCGCTTGGTTCGGCCCCGGATCCGCGCAAGGCGCGCTCGGTATCGGCCAGTTCGGTCAGCAGGCGCTCGGCCCGCGGCAGCAGCGCGGCACCCTCACCGGTCAGCGAGACCGCGCGGGTGGTTCGGTGGAGCAGCCGCAGCCCAAGGTGCGCCTCAAGTGCGGCGATATTGCGGGTCACCGCTTGCGGGGAGCAGCGTAACTGCCGCGCGGCAGCGGAAAAGCTGCCCGCCCGGGCCACGGCAGCGAAAGTCTCAAAGGCGGACAGGCGATCCATATTATTCCGAATATCGGAATAGTATGCACCAAGATAGCTATATTATCACGGACGATCGGTCGATCTATTCAGCTTCTCGCGCGGTTCGCCTCACCCCCGCCCCCCCTGCGGACCGCGCCACCATTCACAAGGAAGATGCGATGGCCCGCAACTATGTCCACACGCTGTTCAGCGATGCCGCCCGCGCGGCGCAGGCTGCTGACGGTTCGCGCGAAGCCTATGCCCGGATGGAAGACGGGGCAGACGGCTTGCCCGATCTGCTGACCGCCAAGGAAGGCGAATTCATCGCCGCGCGCGACAGCTTCTACCTCGCCTCGGTGACGCCGGACGGCTGGCCCTATGTCCAGCACCGCGGCGGACCGGCCGGGTTCCTCAAGCTGCTGGAGGGCAACCGGCTGGGCTTTGCCGACTATCGCGGCAACCGCCAGCACGTTACCACCACCAACTTCGCCGCCGAGCCGCGCTGTTCGCTGTTCCTGATGGACTATCCCAACCGCCGCCGCCTCAAGATCCTGGGCCATGCCCGAATCGAAACCGCCGATGGCGAACCCGAACTGCTCAGCCGCCTGATGCCCGAAGGTTACCGCGCGCTGCCCGAGCGGGCCTACCTGATCGATATGATCGGGTTCGACTGGAACTGCCCGCAACATATCACCCCGCGCTTCACCGAGGCCGAAATGGCAGCGGCCCTGCAACCCATGAACGATGAACTTACCCGCCTGCGGGCCGAGCTGGCCTGGTTGCGCGGCGACCAACCCTGAAAGGAATAGGATGACCGAGCCGCTCACCACCGGCGCCCATCACGTCGGCCTTGCCGTGCCCGACCTTGATCAGGCCGCCGCGTTCTTCTGCGATGCGCTCGGCTTCTCGGTGGTCGGCGAAGTGCCGGCCTATCCCGCCCGGTTCGTTTCCGATGGCAGCGTGCTGCTGACCTTGTGGCAAGTCGAGGATCCGGCTTCATGCAGCCCGTTCGATCGGCGCCGCAACGTCGGCCTCCACCACCTGGCGCTGGGGGTGCGCGATGCCGAGGGTTTGGAGCAAGTCCACCAGCGCATTGCAGACTGGCCCGGCGTCAGCATAGAGTTCGGCCCAGGACCAATGCGCCCCGGCTCGGCCGTCCATCACCTCATCGCCGCGATTCCGGGCGGGATCCGGGTCGAATTCGCCATGCCCTTTGTGTGAGAACCCGAATGACCGACCGACCATCCCTGCCGCCCTTCACGGCCGAAACTGCTGCAATCAAGGTCCGCGCTGCCGAAGACGCCTGGAATGGCCGCGATCCTGCCAAGGTCGCACTGGCCTATACCGAGGACAGCCGCTGGCGGAACCGTAACGAATTCCTGACAGGCCGGGCCGAGATCGAAGCCTTTCTGACCCGCAAATGGCAGCGCGAACACGATTACCGCCTGATCAAGGAGCTCTGGGCCTTCACCGAAAACCGCATCGCGGTGCGGTTTGCCTATGAATGGCACGACGATAGCGGGCAGTGGTGGCGCTCTTATGGCAACGAGAATTGGGAGTTCGCGGAAAGCGGCCATATGGCGCTGCGATTTGCCAGCATCAACGATCTGGAGATCACCCAAGACGAACGCTTGTTCCACTGGCCGCAGGGTCGCCGCCCAGACGATCGTCCGGGATTGAGCGGGCTGGGGCTTTAGGCGGGTTTACAGCCTGCCTTGCCTGGGCCAGACAGTTGCAATGAGCAACGCATCTATCTGGTGGGGCGGCACGCGGCCGCCTCTGGAACCGATGACCGCGCTGGGCGAGAATGCCTTGCCTGGCCATCTCGGCATCGAATTCGTCGATTGCGGCGATGACTGGATCCGCGCGCGGATGCCGGTCGATCAGCGCACCCAGCAGCCGTTCAAGCGGCTCCACGGCGGTGCCTCGGTGGCGCTCGCCGAAACGATCGGCTCGGTCGCGGCCAGTTGGTGCGTGGACCGGGAAAAGTTTGTCGCGGTCGGGATGGAGATCAACGCCAACCACATCCGCCCGGCTTACGCGGGCTGGGTCTATGCCACCGCCCGGCCCGAGGCGCTGGGCCGGACCACCCAGGTCTGGACGATCCGGATCGAGGATGAGGTTGGCAAGCTGGTCTGCATCTCACGCTTCACCGTCGCGGTGATCCCGGCAGAAAGGAAATGACCATGGCGCAGCAATCGGTCGCGGTAATTGGCGCAGGCGACTTCATTGGCGCGGCGATCGTCCGCAAATTCGCGGCGCAGGGCTTTGCCGTCCACGCGGGTCGCCGCAACGGCGAAAAGCTGGCACCGCTGCTGGGCGGCGGGGTCACCGGGCGCAGCCTGGATGCGCGCGAACCGGAGGATGTCACCGCCTTCCTGGCCGAGGCTGAAGCCATTGCCCCGCTGGCGCTGGTCGTTTTCAACGTTGGTGCCAACGTGCAATTCCCGCTCACCGAAACCACGGACCGGGTGTTCCGCAAGGTCTGGGAAATGGCCTGCTTTGCCGGGTTCGTCTCGGTGCGCGAGGCGGCGCGGCTGATGCTGCCGCGTGGGAACGGCAAGATCTTCGTCACCGGAGCCACCGCCGGCCTGCGCGGCAATCCCGGCTATGCCGCCTTCGCCGCCGCCAAGGCCGGGCTGCGCGCCACCGCCGAAAGCGCCGCGCGCGAGCTGTGGCCGCAGGGGATCCACGTCGCGCACCTGGTGATCGACGCCGGGGTCGATACCGCATGGGTCCGCCAGCGCGTCACTGAGCGGATCGGGGCCGAGGCGCTCGCCGCCAATCCGGACCTGCTGATGCCGCCCGAAGCGGTGGCCGATGCCTATTGGACACTTTACAATCAGCCCAAGAGCGCCTGGACTTTCGAACATGAAATCCGCCCGTACGGGGAGACATGGTGATGACGGAAATCGAATTTCTCTATGATTTCGGCGGACCCAATTCGTGGTTCGTCCACCGCGCGATCCCGGCGATCGAGGCCCAGGGGCAGGTCCGCTTCCGCTATGTCCCGGTGCTGCTCGGCGGGATCTTCAAGGCGACCGGCAACCAGCCGCCGCTGATGTCCTATGGCCATGTCGCACCCAAGATGGCTTACGACCGGCTCGAGATGGAGCGGTTCTCGGCCCGCCACGGCATCACCGGGTTCCAGTTCAACCCGCATTTCCCGGTCAATACCCTGCTGGCGATGCGCGGTGCGGTCGCGGCTGATAGGCTGGGCTGCGGCCCGGCCTATCGCGAGGCGATGTACACCGCACTGTGGCAGGACGGGCTGAAGCTTGACGATCCCGCCGTCTGGGCCGGCGTGATCAGTGCCGCCGGGCTCGATGCCGCGGCGCTGGGTGCGCTGGTCGAGGATCCGGAGGTCAAGGGCGAGCTGGTCGCCAGCACCGAACGCGCTGTTGCCCGCGGAGCCTTCGGGGTGCCGACCTTCTTCCTCGGCGACGAGATGTGGTTCGGCAAGGACCGCCTGCGCGACGTGGTCGAGGCGGCCACCGGCTGAACCTTGCCAAGCAGGCCTGCTCCATGCATGGTGCGGTTTAATCGAACGGTTAAATTGCAAACCTGCCCATGGGAGAGCCTGCGATGAGCGAATACCCCCTGCCCAATGCCTCGACCGACCTGACCGGCCGCGTCGCCCTTGTCACCGGTGCCTCCTCCGGGCTCGGCGCGCGCTTCGCCGAAGTGCTGGCCAGCCAGGGCGCGGCGGTGGTGCTGGCCGCGCGGCGGATCGACCGGCTTGAAGCGCTGGCAGGCAAGATCAAGGCCGCCGGAGGCAAGGCGCTGGCCGTGCAGATGGACGCCACCGATGCCGACAGCATCATCGCCGCGGTTGCTGCGGGCGAGGCGACGTTTGGCACGGTCGACATCCTGATCAACAATGCCGGGATGCCGGACGCCCAGCGCGCCCACAAGATGAGCATCGAACTGATCGACCAGGTGCTGGGCGTAAATTTGCGCGGCCCGTGGATCCTCGCCTGCGAAGTGGCGCGGCGGCTGATCGCGGCGGGAAAGCCGGGGCGGATCGTCAACATCAGCTCCGTCGCGCACTTCCGCTATGACGGCGGCGGCGCTGCGCTCTACGCCGTGACCAAGACCGCGATCGCCCGGATGACCGAGGCGCTGGCGGTCGAATGGGCGCATTACAATATCAACGTCAACGCGATCGCGCCGGGGATGTTCGTTTCCGAGATGACCGACGGTATGTTCGAACGGATGGGCGGAAATCCCGCGCCGCACTTGCCGCGCAAGCGCGTGCCGGTGCCCGAACAGATGGATTCGACCCTGCTCTACCTCGTCGCCCCCAGCAGCGAATGCGTGACCGGGGCGACGATCCGGATCGACGACGGGCAAAGCGCGCGGGTACGGATGTAAGGCCATGCTGGTAACAGTCGTACGCGATGGCCCGGTAGCCGTCGTCACCATGAACCGGCCCGAGGCGATGAACGCGCTTTCATCCGCGCTGCGGGCCGAACTGGCCGCCGCGATGGAAGCTCTCGACGCGGACGACAGCGTCCACGCGGTGGTGCTGACGGGGGCGGGGACCCGGGCCTTTACCGCCGGGCTCGACCTCAAGGAGCTGGGCCAGCAGGGCCTAGGCGCGGCCAATGCCGAGAGCCCGGCAGCCAATCCGGTCAAGGCGATCGAGCAATGCCGCAAGCCGGTGATCGGCGCGATCAACGGCGTGGCGATCACCGGCGGATTCGAAGTGGCACTGGCCTGCGACGTGCTGATCGCATCCGAAAACGCCCGCTTCGCCGATACTCACGCGCGGGTCGGGATCATGCCGGGCTGGGGGCTCAGCCAGAAGCTCAGCCGGATGATCGGGATTGCCCGCGCCAAGGAACTGTCGCTCAGCGGCAATTTCCTCGACGCCCAGACCGCTTGCGCCTGGGGACTGGTCAATCTGGTTGTCGCAGCCGAAGAATTGCTGCCTGCGGCCAAGAAGCTCGCCGCGGATATCGCCAGCGCCGACCCGGCCATGGTCCAGGCCTACAAGGCGCTGATCGATCAGGGCTACGCACTACCCTTCGGTGAGGCGATGGCACACGAGCATCGCACCTCTTCCGCCCGCAATGCGCAGGTGAAGAGCGGTGAGGTCGAAGAACGGCGCAAGGCGGTGATGGAACGCGGGCGCAGCCAGGCGGGCTGATCGGTCGTTCAGTTTGGTCGCACGGTTGGGATTGATTGGGTTCACGCAGAGGCGCAGAGAAGAAAGCAGAGGCGCAGAGAGGAAGCTTTTGCGGCAAAGCCGCTTTCGATTCCGAGGGTTCCGTCAACGACAGGGTCTCGACCGAGCGCGCCTTCGGCGCCTTGCGCTACCCCTCTGCGCCTCTGCTTTCTTCTCTGCGCCTCTGCGTGAACCATTGGAAGCTTTGGTCCCACCCCGACGCTTCAGATCCTAAGCGCAAACTGGTCAGCGATCCTGCCAATCCGGCGCGCGCTTCTCGAAGAACGCCGCCTTGGCTTCGGCGAAGTCGCCGGCCTGGCCCAGCATTACCTGCTGGCGGTCTTCCAGCGCGAAGGCGTGCTCCATGCTGCCGGCATCGATGTTGAGGTTGAGCGCATCCTTGGTCAGCCGCAGCCCCATCGGGCTGGTCAGCAGCATTTCCCCGGCCAGGCCCAGCGCCTTGTCCAGCAGTTCCTCATGCGGGACGATCTCGCTGATCAGGCCGCAAGCCAAGGCCTTTTCGGCGCTCATGAACTTGCCGGTCAGCAGGTATTCGCTCGCCACCGACGATCCGACCAGTCGCGGGAGGAAATAACTCGCCCCCATGTCGCAGCCGCCGAGGCCGATCCTGATATAGGCGGCGTTCATCCTGAGGTCCGGCGCGCCATAGCGCACGTCGCTGGCCAGCAGCAGCGAGAACCCGCCGCCGCAGGCCGGCCCTTGCGCACAGGCGATCACCGGCTGCGGGCACTTGCGCATCGCCTGCATCACCGCCGCGATCATCCGCTGGGTCCGCCATGACTGGCTGACCGCGCTGGCATCGGGCCGCGGAGCCCAGCCGGTCAGGTCGAGCCCGGCGCAGAACGCCCGTCCCTCGGCCCTCAGCACCACCACCCGAACAGCCGTCCGCTCGCGCAGCCCGGTAAAATAATCGAGCAGCGCCTGGATCAGCGGCTCGTTCATGGTGTTGAGCTTGTCCGGCCGATTAAGGCTGACGACCTCGATTGCGCCGCGGTTTTCGATGCTGATTGGCTGGTCGGTCAAGAGAAAACGCCTTCCGCTGCTGGGGTGCAAAGATTGGCCGCAAGCGCGGGTCAAGGCAAGCTCTAGCGCTTGTGCGGAGCGGGAGTTCTTGCGGGACGGCGCGCTTCAGCAGGTCCAGCAAATGCTTCTGGCTCGCGGCGGCGGGGCGGCGGCTGGCGGTGGCTCATCCAGGGTCGAGGCGGCGCGACTTGGATCGTGCAACTCGAACAGCGCCGCCGCGATTTGCGGTGCGCCGAAAAGGAGGGCAATTGTCCCTTTGGCTCTTGCAAATTCAAGCACAGCAGGCGCTGGCTCAAATAGACTACACTTCCCTGCGGGATTGTGGGAGACAAAATTGCATGGACATACTTCTCCAAGAACGCGCTCGGCACGGGCTTCGCGTCATCAAGCGACCCGAGTCAATTCCTGCTGCCTTGCTTATTTACTTCGCTGGCGAAGCGTTAGGCAAAGTGGTCCTTGAGGGCACAGCGATCCCGGCTGCATTTATTCAAATGTGGACGAATCTATCTAATTTTCTGGGCAGTCCCTTGGGGCTGCTTCTGCTCGCATTTCTAGGACCATGGACGCTTTTGCTCGGCATTAACAAAGTAATGGCTGCGGACAGAGCTGACGCAGCCGCTGCCCTAACCGAAACACAAAGGATCGCCGCTGAAATGGCACAGAGAGAGGCGGATATTAAGAATATTGTTGAGCGCTGTGAGGCTGCTGCGAGGAGAAGTGAGAGCATCATTGGCGGAACCGCCGAATCTACTCGAGCATCGCTGAGCGCCACAAATGCTGCGTCCAATCAAACAAGAAGCATCGTTGAAGAAAATGCAATGGTTCTGAGTGGTGAAATGAGAATTCTATCAGGAAAAATCCCAGATCTGGCAGGGGAAATAAAAGAACTAAAGAGCGGAAATCATAAAAGATCTCGCTTATCCCCTACGCGCACGACTGAGATCTAGTTTATAAGCTCGGTATCCTCCTTAGGAAGGTCGATAGAAGGGCTGTCGCCCCTTGTTGAGCCTGCTCGAAGCGTTTTACCGCACAAACGTAGATCATACGATTGTCCTGCCATACAAACGCCAAAGTGGCCTTGCCACCATCGGCCGCCGCAAGCGCCACGCTGACGTCGCAGACCGACCCGCTGCTGCGCCAGACAACCTTCAGCTACGACAGCCAGCGCCGCACCACTGCGGTGACCGAGGCCGCCGGCACCCCCGCCGCGCGGACCACGACCCTTGGCTATGATCCGCTGCTCAACCTGCCCGTGACGATCACCCGTCAGGGATTGACCGAAAGCCGCAGCTATTCGGCCGGCAAGCTGGCCAGCCTGACGCTGACCGACACCACCGCAATCACGGTTCCCTATCCCACCGGCGGGCGCACGCGGACCTGGAGCTACGATTGGTTGCCGACCGGCCAGTTGCTCGCGGTCGACGGCCCACTGCCCGGCCCTGCCGACCGCGAGGTTATGACCTACGATGGCGCCGGCCAAGTTCAGACCCACGCCAATCCGCTCGGCCAAGTCACCCAGGTGCTGGCCCGCAACGCGATGGGCAAGCCGCTGACGGTCCGCGACCCCAATGGCGTCGACACGGTGCTGACCTATGATGCGCTGGGCCGCCCATTGACCGTCACGGTCGATCCCGGACCCGGTCAATCGCAATATGCCATGGCCTATGACCCGGCGGGGAATCTGACCCGCCTGACCATGCCGACCGGCGGCTGGCTGGACTACAGCTATGACGGGGCAAACCGGGTCACGCAGATCACCAATGATCGCGGCGAATACGTCCTGTTTCAGCTTAACGCGGCGGGTCAGCCGGTGCTCGATTCAACCCATTCCGCCGATGGCACGGTCCAGCGCCAGACGGCCCGGGTATTCGATGAATTGGGCCGCTTGCTGCGCAGTGTCGGCGCTGGCGGGCAAACCTGGCAGATCGGCTATGACAAGGTTGGCAATCCGGTCTCCGGCACCGATGCCCGCGGCAAGTCGGCCACAACCACCTTTGACCGGTTCGACCGACCGGTCACCTCCACCAATGAAGAGAATGAAACCGAAAACTTTGCCTACACGACCTTCGATGCCGACCTGACCGAATTCCGCGATGGCCGCAATCTGGCGACCGCAACAGTGGTCGATGGCTTCGGCCAGACCGTGCAGGAAACCAGTCCCGATCGCGGTCAGATCCGCTACTGGTATGATGAGGCCGGGCGGACCGTCCAGACCATCGATGCCAGGGGCGTGACAACCGCCTTCGCTTACGATGCCGCCGATCGGCTGCTCTCCGAAGTATCAACCGGACCGGGCCTGGCATCGCAGACCCTTAGCTACTCGTGGGATTCCACAGCCGGTGGGAACCGCGGCATTGGCCGCCTTACCGGGGTCAGCGATCCATCGGGCGCAGAGGCGTTGGTCTATGATGCCCAGGGCCGGGTGGTGCAACGGTCGAAGACGATCGGACCGCGTGCCTATTCATTTTCCTATGCTTACAATGCCAACGGCCAGGTAACCGCCATTACCTATCCGTCGGGCCATATCGTCAAATATGTCCGCGCCGCAGATGGGCGTGTAACCAAAGTCCGGGCGTTGGCCTATGCTGGCGGGCCGACCATCCAACTCGCCGGGGCAATTGCCTACAAGCCATTCGGTCCGCTATCCGGCTGGCTGCAAGGCAATGGGCTGACCCTGACCCGCAGCCATGATGGCAACTATTGGCTAACCGGGATAGAACTCAGCGGCGGGGCGGGTCCGCTGCTCGGTATGACCTTGTCGCGCGATGCCAATGGGCGGGTCACTGCCGTGGCCGACACCGCCGCCCCGCAGCGCGCCGCGAGTTACAGCTATACCGATGCAGGCCGGCTTGACAGCGCCAGCGGGCCGTGGGGCAGCGACGATTACACCTGGGATGCCAATTCGAACCGGATTCGGGTTGACCGGGTCGTGGGCGGCATCAGCGCGAGCGATGTGGCCACGCTGGCACCGGGGACCAATCGCCTCGCCGAAGTGCGTGATGCCGCAGGCGTTCTGGCGCGCAGCTACAGCTACGATCCGGCCGGCGGAACGACCGAAATCACCCGCCCCGGTTTCGCTTCGATCGGCTACAGCTATGACGCGCGCGGACGGCTGACGGCGGTAAGCGCGGGCGGCGCGGTAGTTGCATCCTATGCCTATGACTGGCGCGAACAGCGCGTCGCTTCCTCCTCGCAAGCTGGCGGCGACCGGCACTATCTCTACGGCGACGACGGCGAATTGCTGGCCGAATACGATGCCGCCAGTGGCGCGCTGGTGCGCGAATTCGTCTGGCTCGATGCCATGCCGCTGGCCATGATCAGCGGGCCCCTGGCCAGCCCCACCTACACCTGGATTACCACCGGCCACCTGGGTGAGCCGCTGCTGCTGACCGACGCTGCGGGCGCGGTGGTCTCATCGGTAACCCGCGATCCCTGGGGCAACAGGGTGCTGCTGGCCGGCGGCGATCCGCTCGATCTCGGCTATCCCGGCCAGTGGCGCGACGGCGCCAGCGGCCTATTCCAAAACCACCACCGCGACTACGACCCGATGACCGGCCGCTACATCGAAGCCGACCCCCTCGGCCTCGGCGGCGGCAGCA
>NZ_DJUW01000024.1 GCF_002440635.1 Novosphingobium sp. UBA6272
GCCGTCTGTCCGGGGCCTGTCGAGCGGGGATGGTCCCTGCTCCGAGACAGGAGCTCGAACATGTCACTCACCATCGCACAGCGTCACGCCTGGAGCCTCGCCCGCACCCTGATGGTCTGCATCACGCTGTTCCACGCCGGCAATGGCTACGCCGCCGTTCCCACGTCCGAATTCGATGGCGATGCCGACAGCATCGTTCGCGAATATGACCCGTTCAATCCCTGACCGCGCCAATGCGATGATGGCGACTTGGCCGGATGCCCATCGGGTATTCCGGTCAATCGCCATTTCTGCTATATCGTCCAGACACATTGCGCTGTGGTGGTGGTGGAGAGCGCGTCCCTTACCCTTGTCTTCAAGGAGGACGCCATGCTGATCGGCCTTGCCCTCGTTATCGTCGCAGTGTTCCTGTGCTGCGCGCTGCTTTTCCGCCTCTCGGTCCATGCCCTTCCGCTGTTCGTGGCCTTCGCTGCGGCATCGGTCACGTACCGCGCCGACAATGGCATTGTGGCAGCATTGCTCGCTGCCGCCCTGGCGGCGGTCGCGACGATCGCGCTGGCGCAGATCGCACTCGGGCTGGCCCGTTCCGACCTCGCCCGGGCGGCGATCGGACTGATCTTTGCTCTTCCTGCCGCGCTCGCCGGATACCATGCCGTGCATGGCATCGCGGTCGCGACAATGCCCGGCAGCTCGTTGCAGATCGGCGTGTCGCTGCTCGGTGCCGGCGCGATCGCCTCGGCCTCATGGGCGCAGTGGGACCGCACACCGCGCTGACCAGCGTTTCGGCTAAGCCCCGCCCGGCGGCTGCCGGACGGGGCAGCCCAGTCAGTCTCAGCCGAGACAGGGCGCACAGGATCGGGGTGGCTCTGTCCCATCCGGGTCAGTTGGACCGAAAGGGCGATGGCCGGATCCTGCATGCCGGATAGAGCCGGGCCAGTTCGAAGCGGGTTGGGCTGAACGATGGCGCGCAATTCCGGACGACGAACGACGAGCGGTATTCCAATAGCGCAATTCGGGTGTGCGGCAGCCTTGCTACGGGCACGCTTGGAGAGTGGATTCCTGCCCTCATTCATCGCCAGTGTGTGAGTTCCGTAAAGGGGCCATGGCCTTCCAGCTCAAGTGCGACCCGAGCCCAATGCGTCCTCTTCAATGGCTCTGGTTGGCAGGGGATGGCTTCGCCGCTTGATCCCTTGCTGCAATGGCGTCTGCGGCAACTTTCTTCCCCTGGGTCTGTGACCCATTCCTCGCGAGGCAAGAAAGCCGCCTTGCCGCCATCCTCCACTCACGTTCCGGCCGTCCCGGTGCAGCAGGCCAAGCCCCTGCCTTCAACCAGCCATCGAGGCCGCGATGGGCGCGGGTTCGACCAACTTGAAGGAATTGATCATGGCTAACATCGGAACTTTCACCAAGGCCGGCAACGAATACAAGGGCGAGATCGTCACCATGTCGGTGCAGCAGAAGAACGTCCGCATCGTCCCCGAAGACAGCGACAACGAGAACGCACCGTCGCACCGGGTCTTCGTCGGCCGCGCAGAAATCGGCGCCGCCTGGACCAAGCGTTCGAACGAAGGCCGCGACTATCTCTCGGTCAAGCTCGACGATCCCAGCTTCACCGCCCCGATCTTCGCCAACCTGTTCGACGACGAAGACGGCAAGAGCTTCAACCTGATCTGGTCGCGCGCCCGCCGCACCAACGGCGACTGACCGGCCAAACAGGCCCCGCCCGGCAACCGCCGGGCGGGGCTTCACCGTGTTCATTCCCCAGCGCTGTGTGGCGGATCGGCGAGAAGATCGGCAGGATTGACATGGAGGGCCTGAGCCGTCTCGTGGATCGAAAGCAGCGTAGCGTTTTGCCCGCCGCGCTCGATCATGCTGACATAGGCTCGGTCGACGCCCATCCTTTCCGCCACCGCTTCCTGGCTCAGACCAGCAGCCAGACGAAAATGGCGCACATTCGCGCCGAACAATTTACGGATATCCATCCATAGCTTAGAAACTGGTCGCGTATCTTCGTGCTACGTATTATAATACGCGCCATGCCCTTGCCTGATATGTCATTGGTTCTTTTGACGCAGCCATCGGTTATACCCGGATGGGGCATCAGCCCTCCCGTGCTGGGCATAAGCAAGGATTTCGCCAAAACGGAGGGAAATCCTGTTACACCTTGCCCCATGCAATTCGAGTCGAAGCAAAGGCTCGGCCCATGATGACACCGCCATTCGAGGACCACGCGCCAGCCGATGATCGCATCACGGCGTATGACGAACGTCATTTTGTCACGTATTTACGGTTACTTGACGCTGCCGACCAAGGGGCTGACTGGCGTGAAGTCGCCTCGATCATATTCGGCCTGGATGCAGAAGAAGATGCGGAGCACGCCCGATTGGTCCACGATAGCCATTTGAAGCGCGCACGCTGGATGACCGAACAAGGCTACCGTCAACTGCTCGAAAAATCACGTAATCAGTGACTTGCGCAACAACCGTCCGCGATTTCGCGTAGTTCATTGCATTGCTTTACTGCGGCAACGCGCACAATCATCCCCGAACTTGGTTACTTGCTCCATATCCTTACCGAACAAAGACTTGAGGCTTGGCCTGTTAGCCTGTGCTTTGCGGGGTCTTATGTCCACGGGTATTTCCTGGCGGTCACCAGCGACCGCAGATCAGTACCGAGACCATGACTATGCGGATTTTGCGCAGGAGTTCCTGCAACGCAATGCAGCCTATCGCCGCGATTTTGCCGAGACACAGGACAGAATTGCCGGGGATCCCGCCACTGCTCCAGTCGAAGAGGAGGGTCTGGCCGGGCGGTGGGGGCTGAGCTTTCCCCATTGCTCCGGACGCCGACCCGCGCGCCTGTCCGGCGCTGTGGTCGCCGAAAGCCGCACCCGACGTGGTCGTGGTCGAGACAGCAGACATAGCCGCGATCCCGCTTCCGCCTGGCTTTGAGGCGCTCGCCGACCATCGAGAACGGAACGAACACCATCTGGTCGCGGCAAGGGGCGCGGCACGGCTGCGCCTGTGCCTGCGCGCCGCGCCGCCACGCTGCCCTGACTGTCTGGTGATCCTGCGCGATCAATGTGCAATTGTCCGGCTCGCTGCTGCTGCCCGATTCGAGAGGGTTACGTGCGGGCTTCGCATTGGCCAGGATAGGGCGGCCTCGCCGTCCGCCTATCGGCGGTCCCGGCTTGTTCAACTGCTTTCGATCCACGATGCGCTTGATGCCGGCGCGGATCAACGCGACATCGCCTTCGGCCTCGTCTTCCCGCGCCACCGCCCTCTGATCGGCGCGACCTGGAAAGGATCGGGCGAGCGGCGACACACGCTCCGGCTCATCGCCGATGCGCGCCGCCTGGTAACTGGTGGGTATCGCAAGCTCCTCCGACACGACTAACGACGGCCAACCACTGGGGTGACAATCTTCACCCCGCGCATTCTGTCACTCCCTCCGAGCCTCGCGTCTTCGCCATTGCTGCCTGCGACCAGCGGCAACCCGCCGCTGTCACCGAGCAGCAGCGAAAGGCCACCCATGGAAGCCAGACCCACACCCGTCGTCGCCAGATATTTGCGGACGCCCGATGCCGCCGTCCATGTCGGGCTGTCCGCCCGGACACTGGAAAAGCACCGCTGCTTCGGAACGGGCCCGGTCTATCGCAAGCTTGGTGGCCGGATCGTCTACTCGATTGAAGACCTTGACGCCTGGGCCGAACTCGGCCTGCGCCGTTCGACCAGCGATCCCGGCAAAGGCGTGGTCCATCCCGCCAAGCGGCTCGACGGCTATACGCCGCCGGTGCGTCGCTGAGGCGGACCATGCCGCGCCTATCCCACTTCCCGGCTGAGAGCCGCCAGCTCGACCTGTTCGTCAGCGCAGGCGGCGATATCGCTGCGCGCGACGCGCAGGATCTGATGGCCTGGCCGTTTTTCAGTTTGGCCAAGACCAAGCGGGTGCGGCCGATCGACTTCCGGATGGGTGAGACCTCGATTTTGGTCGAAGCGACCGCCGAGCACGGCATGGCGACCATCTGGGACGCCGACGTGCTCATCTGGGTCGCGAGCCAGATCGTCGAAGCGCGTGATGCGGGCCGCGCGACCTCGCGGCTGATCGCCGCCACGCCGCACGAAATCCTCGCTTTCACCCGGCGCGGCACCGGCAAGGCGAGCTACGAGCGACTGAAGGCCGGGCTCGACCGACTGCAATCGACGACGATCGCGACCTCGATCCGTCAGCGCCATGCGCGGCGGCGGCACCGCTTCAGCTGGATCAACGAATGGAAGGAGCGCCTCGATCGCTCAGGCCGAGCGACGGGTATCGAGATGATCATTCCCGACTGGTTCTATGAGGGTGTGCTAGACCAGGCGCTCGTCCTGACCATCGACCCGGCCTACTTCGCGCTGACCGGGGGGCTCGAACGCTGGCTCTACCGCCTCGTCCGCAAACATGGCGGCAAGCAGAAGGGTGGCTGGAGCTTCGACTTCCAGCACCTGCATATGAAGTCCGGCGCGCTATCGCCGCCCAAGCGATTTGCCTTCGAGCTGCGCGACATTGTCCGCCGTCAGGCGCTTCCTGGATATGCCCTCAGCCTTGAGCATGCGCTCGGACGCGAGCGGCTGAACTTTGTCTCGATCCCTCTCGATCCCTTCGACGCCGCGATGCGCCGCGTCGGCCTTCAGCCTGTGGATATGTCGTGATGTCGTTCGGACTATCAGGAACCGCCGGACTCGGACGATCAGGAACCCAAAGTTCGGACTATCGGGAACCGAAATGGCCCGCAAACCCGCAGAAATCTGCGCCAGTTTGCGCCCTTAACTTAGCTAACAAAGAATCCTTCGGATTCTTGCTAACGGACGAGCGCCTGTGGGCGGACGGTGCAGTGCCGCCCTCTCGGCCTGCCGAAACGAGGGTGAACGATGGCCCTGATCTGACCCACGTCACGCTGTTCTGGCGCGAAGGCAAACACGAGGACTGGCTCAAGTTCGGCAAGCCAATGGCGACCCGGATCGTCAGCCGCAGTGAGCGGATCGAGAGCTATGCGCCCGGCGAGGTGTTCGCCCTCGTGCGCTGGGCCAGCAATGACTATGGCACCATCCGCTCGTCGCTCGCCATCGTGCGGGCTGTCGCGCCGGGCGAGCCTGTAACGCCTGTCGCCCAAGTCGATCCAGGCGGCGAGGTGCTGCTAGCCGTGCATGGCTGGCCCAAGGTCGCGCAGGTCTTCCGCTTGATCGATGCAATAGAAGCATCTGGCATCGACCCGTGCGAAGTTGCGCCCGATCATTGGCAGCACATGCACAACCGGATGGCCGCGCGCGAAGTGCCGCGCGACTATTCGCCGACGCGGCACCGCGCCTGGCTTCAGCGCAGGGTGCTGCTGTCATGATCCGGCGGCGTTTCCTCCTCGCTGGTGCGGTGGTCGCTGCCACACTGGCGACGCTCGTGGTGCCGGTCTCGCGCTACGCGGTGTGGAACGCGACCGCCTCGGTCCCGACCGGGCTTTACGCGATCCGCGGCAAGGCCAGCCTCCATGTCGGCGAACGCGTCGCCATCGAGCCGTCGCCCACATTGCGCGCGCTGCTCTCCGAGCGGGGTTATCTCCCGACCGGCGTACCGCTGATCAAGCGCATTGCCGCCGTCAGCGGCCAGCGCGTCTGCCGTTTCGGTCACGGCGTGACCATCGACGGCGCTTTTGTCGGCGTGGCGCGGTCGCGCGATCGGCTCGGTCGCCCGCTTCCCGCCTGGTTCGGCTGCCGAACGCTGCGCTCCGGCGAGCTGTTCGTAATGAACCCGGCCGCACCCGTCAGCTTCGACGGGCGCTACTTCGGCGAACTGCGCGTGGCCGATGTGATCGGCCGCGCCATGCCCGTCTGGACCGATGAAGCGGGCGACGGCGACCATGTCTGGTTTGCCGATCCCCGCTCCGACCTGCCCCCAAGTTCACCAACCGAAGGAGACTGACCCATGCGTATCGGAACATTCACTGCCGCCGATGGCGGCCATGCCGGACATCTCAAAACGCTGACACTCGACATCGACCTGGTCCTCGTCCCGACTGAAAGCTCGGACAGCGAGAACGCACCGGACTTCCGGGTGATTGCCGGAACGGGCGACCAAGCGCGCGAAGTCGGTGCAGGCTGGAAGCATGTCGGCGAGAAGGCCGGTGACTATGTCGCGATCCAGATCGACGATCCGACGTTCGTCCAGCCGCTGCGCGCCAACCTGTTCCAGGGCGATGGTAACAGCCACGTTCTGGTCTGGTCGCGTCCGACCAAGCGCGAAGCGGCGGGCTGAGCCATGCGCGTGACTGCTCCGCTCGCCTTCCTCGTCACGGCACTCTGCCTGTTCGGTCACGCCCCTGCCTTCGGGCAGGCCGCTGCCGAACAGGCGCAGCCGCGCACCATCGCCATCGCCGATCATGTGACCGAGGCCTCGCAGCGCTTCGGCCTGCCCGAGAGCTGGATCTACGCCGTGATGCGCACCGAAAGCGCGGGCCGGATCGGTGCGGTGTCTTCTGCGGGCGCGATGGGCCTGATGCAGCTGATGCCCGGAACCTGGGCGCGGCAACGCGCCCGGCTCGGGCTCGGCAGCGATCCCTTCGATCCGCGCGACAACATCATGGCGGGCACCTCCTACCTGCGCGAAATGTATGACAGCTATGGCACAACCGGCATGCTTGCCGCCTACAATGCCGGACCGGGCCGATATGAAGATTGGCGCGATCGAGGCAGGCCGCTCCCCGTCGAGACCCGCGCCTATGTTGCCAAGATCGCACCCCAGCTGCAGGTCGGCAGCGCGGCGACCGTGATCACCAGCGCAGCGGCAGTGCAGCCGGTGCGCCTGTCCTGGACGCAAAGTCAGCTGTTCGCCGCGCGTTCGGACAGCAATGACGGCGCATCCGGCAGCTACGCCGCCGCCGCGCCGCCGCGCCCTCTCGAAGCTCCAACTGCCCCGCTGGGCGGACTCTTCGCGCCCATTTCGGGGAGTGGATCGCAGTGATCGCCCGTCGGTCCCTCTGGAGCGCCATGGCGTGGATCGGCGGGTGGAAGTGTGGAAGCTGGGTTGCAGGAGGGGAAGGTTCAGGAGGATGGCGAGATAAAAGAGCGGCTGGCTGTGGTGGTTGTGACATGCAGAAATCCTTGATTTCGAGCGCCATACACTTTTTGCGCCTGCTGGCTCCGCGCCGCAATTTTCCCGCAATCCCGCCGTTTTTGCAGCCGTCGCCCGTCCGCAAGGCGCTTTTCCAGTGAGCGACGACGATTTCAAGATCAAGCCGGGACGGGTTCGCGATCGCGGGCGGGCGTCGGGACAGAAGGCCAAGTCGCTAGCCGGTCGTGTTCTCCAGGCTTCGAAGCGCGCAGGCTACACGTCTCTCGCAAAGCGCGTCGGCGGCGGGACGCGTCGATCGGGACGCGGTCGCAGTGCCGCGCTGGCGATGCGCCGATCGCGAACCCAACGCCGGGTGATCATCAAGGCCCGCGTCGTTCGTCACAAGGGGTCCCACTTTCGCGCCGCTCCGCTCGTCCGGCATCTGACCTATCTGAAGCGCGATGGTGTCGACCGCGAGGGACGTGAGGGCCGCTTGTTCGACCGCGATGGGGACAGCGTCGATGCCCAAGGCTTTGCTGCGCGTTGCGAAGACGACCGGCACCATTTCCGTTTCATCGTCTCGCCCGAAGATGCCGCCGAGATGGAGGACCTGCGCGCCTTCACCCGCGAGATGATGGACGACATGGCGCACGATCTCGGAACCCGTCTCGACTGGGTGGCGGTCGATCATTGGAACACCGACAACCCGCACATCCACATCCTGGTGCGTGGGCGTACCGACGATGGCCAAGATCTGGTGATCGATCGCGCCTACATCCGCGAAGGGATGCGCGGCCGCGCCGAGGAGCGGGTTACCGCCGAACTCGGTCACCGCACCGAACGCGAGATCGAGCAGGCCCTGCGCCGTGAAGTCAGCGCCGAACGCTGGACCAGCCTCGACCGCAGCTTGCAGCGGCTGCAGGACGAGAGCGGCCTTGTTGACCTGCGCCCCGATCCATCCGGACATGCCCGATCCGATCGCGCACTTTTGATCGGGCGGGCAACTGCGCTCGAACGGCTTGGCCTCGCCGACACGCATGGTCCGGCCTGCTGGACGCTCGGTAGCGATCTGGAAGGCAAGCTGCGCGAACTCGGCGACCGCGGCGACATCATCAAGACCATGCACCGCGCCATGTCGCGCCAGTTGAGCAGTACCGAGACCGGACGGTTCGCGTTGCACCAGGAAACGCCCGACAATCCAGTCATCGGCAGACTGGTTGAACGTGGGCTACACGAAGAGCTTACCGGCGAGGCCTATGCCATCATCGATGGTGTCGATGGCCGGGTCCACCATCTCAAATTCCCGGACATCGAGGTGACAGGCGATGCAGAACCCGGTTCCATCGTCGAGCTTCGAAGCTGGGACGACAATCGCGGACGTCGGCAACAGTCGCTCGCGCTGCGCTCGGATTTGTCGCTGTCTGAACAGGTCACCGCGAACGGAGCGACTTGGCTCGACCGCCAGCTGGTCGCAGCCGAACCGCAAATTACCGGCAGCGGTTTTGGTGTCGAGGTCGAACAGGCCAAGATCGCCCGCGCCGAGCATCTGGCGGAGAAGGGTCTGGCGCGGCGACAAGGGACCCGGATCATTCTCGCGCGCGATTTAATTTCGACGCTGCGTGACCGTGAGCTTGCAAGCGTCGCGAGCACCATCGCTCACCGTACTGGGCTCGACTATTTGCCCGCTGAAGAGGGCGACCGTGTAAAAGGGCTCTATCGTGAGCGGATCAAACTCGCCTCGGGCCGCTTCGCCATGATCGAGCATGCTCATGGGTTCGAACTGGTGCCGTGGAAGCCCTCGCTCGACCGGCATCTGGGCGAGCAGGTGATGGGCACGATCAAGAGCGGCGGCGGCATCGAATGGTCGCTCGGCCGCAGCCGTGGGATATCTATCTGATCTACAATGCTGCCCGCAGTTGATGGCGCTGGGTAGCGGGAAGGAGATCGGCGATGGCAAGCATCAGATCGAGAAGTCGCCGATCCTCCTCCTTTGCTTTGGCCGGTTCCTGCAGTTCCGGCCTCACAACCATGATCCTGACCTTCTGCGTGGACCCGCCGCGCGGGCGTTTGCCATATTGCTCAAGCCACGATTCTAGCTCGGCGTAGAGACGATTGTATTCTGGCGTCCCAGCTCTGACTTCTTCGAACCATGGCTTGAGCGCATGTTCGGTATTCCGTCCGTCGAGCTCGCTGTAGTTGTTCAGGTACTGCTCGGGAGTCAGTCCCTCATATCCCACGAACTTGGAAAACCCGAACAATGGCGGAGCGCTCTCCGTTTCGAGGACATAGTATGCGTGAGCAAGGCCGAGCCGGTCAGCTAGCGCAGGATAGCGATCGAGGTCATCGTTCAAACGGCGGATCGCATTGAGGACGCTGTCCAGGTTCCGAGCAAGCTTCATCATCGAATCTCCTTCGAACTTTAATCTACCTGCGATCTAGGCGGTCTAGAATTGACTGTCAATCTAAATCATCTACCTCTGACTTAGATCGCGATGGCGCGCGCAAGCCGAGGCCGTTATTTTTTGCGCTCATGCCCTCAATTCTCCGCCAGCCTGCGACGGCTGCGCCGAGAGCCTTGCAATTCCGCCATTCTGGCACCGACATGTCCGCCGTAACGGGAAGGAGCCAGGTCATTGTCAGCTGCGAAGATCTTATGGGGCCAGTTGCTGGCCGTCTTCCTCATCATCCTATTGAGCGTTTGGGCCGCCACCCAGTGGACAGCCTCAGCGCTCGGGTTCCAGGCCGAGCTTGGCACACCCTGGTTCTCGGCGTTCGGCCATCCGGTGTACCGACCATATGATCTGTTCTGGTGGTGGTTCTCCTACGATGCCTACGCACCGGAGGTCTTCGATAAGGGCGGGATGATCGCAACCTCGGGCGGGTTCGTGGCAATCGTAGTCGCCATCGCCATGTCGGTCTGGCGCGGCCGCGAAAACAGCAATGCCAAAACCTACGGTTCGGCGCGCTGGGCCGAACGGGCCGACATCAAGCGCATCGGCCTCCTCTCCGAAAACGGAGTGGTACTAGGCAAGTTCCAGAACAACTATCTGCGCCACGATGGTCCTGAACATGTGCTGTGCTTCGCGCCGACCCGGTCGGGTAAGGGCGTCGGCCTGGTCATTCCAACCCTGCTTACCTGGCCCGGATCGGCGATCGTCCATGACATCAAGGGCGAAAATTGGGGCCTGACCGCCGGCTTCCGCTCAAACTTCAGCCGCACGCTTCTGTTCGATCCGACAAATCTCGCCTCGGCCCATTACAATCCGCTGCTCGAGGTGCGCCGCGGGATCAGCGAGGTCCGCGACGTCCAAAATATCGCCGACATCCTCGTCGATCCCGAAGGTAGCCTTGAGAAACGCAATCATTGGGAGAAGACCAGCCATGCCCTGCTGGTCGGTGCGATCCTCCATGTTCTGTATGCCGAACCCGACAAGACGCTTGCCGGTGTGGCGGCGTTCTTGTCCGATCCCGAGCGCACCATCGAGCAGACGCTCGATGCGATGATGGCGACAGCGCACCTGGGCGAGGCTGGACCGCACCCGGTCGTCGCCAGCGCGGCACGTGAGTTGCTGAACAAGTCGGACAACGAACGCTCGGGCGTGCTGTCGACCGCCATGTCCTATCTCGGGCTATACCGAGATCCTGTCATCGCCGAGGTCACCAAATGCTCGGACTGGCGAATTGCCGATCTGGTCGAGGCCAAACGGCCTGCCACGCTTTACCTGGTCGTGCCGCCCTCCGACATCAGCCGGACCAAGCCGCTTATCCGCCTCATCCTCAACCAGATCGGGCGGCGGCTGACCGAGGAGCTTTCTCCGAAGGCGCAGCGCCACCGGTTGCTGATGATGCTCGACGAGTTTCCGGCACTGGGACGGCTAGACTTCTTCGAAAGTGCACTGGCATTCATGGCGGGCTACGGGCTCAAATCGTTCCTGATTGCGCAGTCGCTCAATCAGATCGAGCGCGCCTACGGCAAGAACAACGCAATCCTCGACAACTGCCATGTCCGCGTGGCGTTCGCGACCAATGACGAAGGCACCGCCAAGCGGGTGTCGGAATCGCTGGGCACCGCGACGGAGCAACGATCGATGCGCAACTATGCCGGTCACCGTCTGTCGCCCTGGCTTGGCCACCTGATGATCTCCCGCTCGGAAACCTCGCGCCCGCTGCTCACCCAGGGCGAAATCCTTCAGCTCCCAGAAACCGACGAGATCGTGATGCTGTCCGGCTCGCCGCCGATTAAGGCGAAGAAGGCGCGCTACTATGCCGACCCGCGCTTGCAGGCACGCATTCTGCCGCCCCCGGAGCCCGTTGCAGCGAAGACCAACAGCCCGAAGTCCGACCACTGGAGTGCCATGCCCGCCATCAAGCCGTTGCTGAAGAAGAAGCGCAAGACGGCAGCGGCGGAGGACGAAGCCAATAGCGGGATCCGGCGCGAACCGGAAATCCCGGCCCATGTCGATATTCTGCCCCAAAAGGGCAAAGATCGTTCGGGCGAGTTTGAATTTGGCGAGCAGTCTGAAGGCACGGAAGATGCAGCCCGCGCCGAACGGCTGCGTATCGACATGGCGAGGAGCGCGCGTCAGGCCTCGCTCGATCCTGGTGACGGGATCGCGCTGTGAAATCGAAGCACACTTTCCGCTTGCCGCCCGATCTCGCCGATCGGCTAGCCGACTATGCGCGAAGGAAGCGTGTGACCCAAGCGCAGGTCGTCGAGACTGCCCTGAACTCATTCCTGTCGCCGGATGGGTCAGAACGCATGGAGGCAGCGTTTAGCCGCAGGATCGAAAAGGTGATGCGACAGCTCGACAAGCTGGATTATCGGGCGGAGTTGAATTCCGAAGCATTAGCGCTGTTCGTGCGGTTTTGGCTGACCGCCAATCCCCCACTTCCAGATGCGGCTCGAGCTGCAGCGCAAGCTCAGGGCAAGGAGCGTTTCGAAGGATTTGTCGAGGCACTAGCGCGGAAGATGGAGATCGGGCCAAAGCTATCGGATTCGCTTTTCGCGCCAAGCCCCTGAATTGGGCGCTCTTTTGACGATCTGCCTGTTGCAAATGACGTTGTCGCGTAGGGAAAAGCGCACCTTGCGCATTGTTCTAAGACACTCATTTCATCCCCCGCTGTCGAGAGCGCCTCCTCCTGCTGGTGGTAGGGCGGCTACATTCGCTGGATCGCGGCGTTCGCCTTCGTTAGACTCTTCCGCGAGATTGTATTCGACTAATATCTGGCACCATGAAATCTTTCCTTTAGCGTCCTCTCCCCTAAGCGATGTCTTGATTCCGAATGCCTCTTCTCCTTCGCTTTGACCATCGCGGCAAAGCTTGTCGACAAGTTGCTGCTGCATCTTCGGGTTGCGCAGAGTTCCCAAATGCGGATTGGCGTCGGCGACGAGCGAACCCTCCGGTTGCGCCCAGATCTTGTCCAAGAGATCCGACGCAAAAGTCCTTTGATAGATAATTCGGGCTTTATCGGTACCCCCGCGTTTCGGGATGACGACGCATGACGCTTTGCCTGGGTTCGAAATTGCCACCTTGATGGGCCCCTTCATTCCCGCAAAGACAATCGAGGCCCTGGCCGTCATCGCGAGTGCGGGTGCGACGGCCAAGCCTACGCGGCCAAGATCCGACAGTACCCTTCTTTGCAATTCTTGAGCGTACAAAGGGCGCAAAGTACCAACCAGACTGTGCGTTTCCGAACCGATATCGCCATACTCCAGTGTTCGGATATCCTTTGGGTCCCAAACGATATTTGCGGCCTTCTTCCGACCGAGCTGAATATAGTCGGCAATCGAGCTGTCAGGCGCGTTGATCTTTTGGATCGCGCCGGCAACAACCATCATCCGCTTCGCTTTACGCTTTTGGTCTCGAACCATCAGGTCGCAATCGGGCGTGATAACGGCTAGTATCTCGTCAGGCTTGTCCTTGTGGATGTACAAATCACCAGTCCGCATATCGGAGCCTTGGCGCCCGGTCCGGGCGTCTACACGAGCGCGGAAATATAACTCGGCAATCCGATCGGTCGGACCGTCGAAGGCGCCTTCAATTGCCCCTCCTTCATTGTTCCTGATCGCTCCGATGTCGAGGGATTTGAAACTGCTGTGATCCCATTTCACCGACCGACCGACCGCGTCGACCAAGACTTCGCTCAGGAGCCAGTCAAGATAGCCGCTGAAAGGTTGTTCCTCTTCGGCCAAGCGAAACCGCGACAAATAAGCAAAATCCTTCAGTTCGAGGTCCGTTATGGTCGCCCACACTTCCTCGATTGCTCTATCGACGCCGTTGCGCCACTGCTGAAGCGCTTCTTCGATCGATCCCGAATATTTGTGGGACTGGGCGATATCGAGCAACGCGTCCGCAGCCCGGCCCTCCACTCTGATTGAACCATCCTCTTCCTCCTCGAGATCGTCTTTCGAGATGTATCGAAAGCGACTGGCAAAGAGTCTTTTCTTCCCTTCTGCGATTTCTTGACGAAATGTTGCAGCTTCCTTTCTGACCGAATGCGACGACATCAAGATCACAGAAGGAACCGAACCTGGCTTACCATCGAGAACCCGACGAAGCATTCCTAGTGAATCGGCTCGGGCTCGCTCTTCTCGTGGTGCATCCGGTGCAGCATCGGCACTGAGCATCGGATCAAGATAGTAGTCCACGAATATAGCATCTGGCTTTAGCACAGCGAAATCTGCTTCGCTACCGTCGGATCCGACCCGGGTGACCACGGTTCCCTTGCATTTGCCAAGGAGTTTCAAGAGTGGGCGGACCCGTCGCAGGTTGTCGCCCTTTAGTGCTGCAAATCTGCCCGATGGATCAAATCGTTGTTCGAATTTCTCAACAAATTTCCCGTAGAGCTTTGTGATGACCGCGTTGAGATAGTCATCTGAATATTCTGTCGCCTGAATTGCCGCAATCGCGCCTTCGACCTCGGCGTCTTCAAGTTTTGCCCTTTTTATGGTGCCTTTGTTTGTCTCGCTTTCAAGAAAATCGAGAAGCGGGCCGGCGTCGTCATTACCCAGTGCCGGCGGATCGAAGGCGTCATCGATGACGACCACCTTCCTTATCTCGCCTTGTTCAATTGCTGCGACGATTCGCGCTTCGTGCTTCATCTCCATCCCCCATGTCCAAGACGAACATATTGAGTCGTCTCGGCCTTTTGCGTCCCACCTCGTTGTCGAGATAAAGTTGCCAGTCGTGGTGAGCGGCCAGTTCGCGCGAGATATAGAGCCCCAGCCCCCTGCCCTGCGCTTGCGGTTTCGAACTAATGAAGGGTTGGAAAATGACTTCCCGTCGCTCTGGTGCGACCCCTGGACCGTTGTCCTCAATGGTGAGCGACTGCTCGGCTGGATCCAATTTGATCGAAAGTTCGGGCTCAAAGCCCGTCTGCACGCGGTCTTGCTGCTTCAACCAGTAAAGCGAGTTCGCGAGGAGATTTTCAATGATCTGGATCGTCATCCCGCGGACAGCCTTGATGGTCATCGGGACTGGCTCGAAATTGACTCTGATTCGATGCCTATTGAATTCATTCTGATGAACCTCGAGAATGTCATTTATGACGTCGGAGAGGTTGAAGCGGCTCTTAGATTGGCGTTTCTCTCCGGTCATGTCGTCGAACGCCGAGATACGCTTCTGTAGTGTCGTTAGCTGGCTGTGAAGCGAGCGCAGCGCAGCGTCGCGATTGCGGCCCTGACTTTCGGCGAGCAATTTCAGAGTGTAGGTGACAGAACGATCTAGCTCATGAAAAATGAAGTCGGTCATCAAACCAATGCCAGCAAGATAGACGAATTTCTCTCGCTCGTTTGTTACCTCCTTCACCGCTTCGTCGATGCGCCGTACTAGGCCCGCGCATTGATCTGCGAGGCGATCAACGCCGGTGGCAACTTTGTCGACCAGCGGTTGCGCTTTTGAATCGACCTTCGATCGAAGCTCAGCCACGATCTCCTGCACTTCATCCTGAGTGTCGCGAAAAGCGAGAGCTCGCTCCTCGGCGTCGCGTTTCGAAAGCCGTTCCTGGTCATCGATCGTATTGATCAAGGTACGTAGTTCGCCGTGCACCACCCACATCATAATCGTCCTGAGCGCCGTAGCAGCATCCGAATCCATCAATCCCTGGCGATTCGTCTGCTCACCGAGCGAGGTATGAGCCGACTTTACGCGCACTCGTCCAATGACTTGCTGACGGTTCAACTTAAACCCTGACGTCCCGAACGCGGCAACGTCTAGTTGCAGCCAGTCATCTTGTGGTTCTCCATAGGGAAGGACTCTGAAGCCATGGCGATAGAGCATTGGCCCTCCCGACCAATTTGCGATCTCCAACTTGGTCTCTGACGGTGAGTTGGTGAGACTCGGCACCTTTTCCACAATGCGGCGGTTGAACCAGTATATGTCGAAGTCGAACTCGCCGAGATCCTTGAGCGCCTGAGGCCGAATGGGCTGCGCCTGGATAGCGGCCTGCCCCTTCTTGCCCCGTCGCTTTACGGTTGTTTGCGCAAGCGAGTAGAGTTCGGCCCCAACCTGATTGAGCGCCTGATCGGCGCCATATCGACGATATGCGACCGAACCGGAAAGCGTGGGAATACCACTTTCGTCGAACGTAAGTTTTCCGTGCGCTGAAGCATGAGAAGATTCCAGAAGCGTGCGCGGGACCGACGGGACAATAACCCTCGTGCTATTGTAATAGACCTTGAGCAGTTTGTTCGCGGCACCAGCCTCGAAAGGGTCAACCATTCGCGCGATCTTGTCGTGAAGCAACTCTTGAAAGCGGTCCAAGCTCCAATCGCTTTGGAGACCCAAAATCCGGATAAGTGTGCCACTCTCGTTCGGATCGTGCTTCTTGGCCCCTTCAACCGGCGTGAATTCGATTTCACCAATGTCAATTTCTTCGTCGTGCGAGAACCTTGACCAATCGATATCCAGCTCGTTCCATCGAGATTCGCCGGAGCGGCCGGTCACAACTTCGAGAAGGTCTCCTAAGCGCATGGTGGACAGGCGCCCCACGCCCTTGTCTCCAAGATAATGGGCTCCGGTGATATTTTCGGCTCGACGCGATCTTGTGCC
Organism: Novosphingobium sp. UBA6272; assembly: GCF_002440635.1. GTDB lineage: Bacteria > Pseudomonadota > Alphaproteobacteria > Sphingomonadales > Sphingomonadaceae > Novosphingobium. The sequence continues at coordinate 16,131 of NZ_DJUW01000024.1, forward strand.
GATGCGGAGAAACACGTTGTTCAAATCGTCCAGGCTCATGCCCGAGCCAAAATCCTCGACATCAATCCAGTTCAGCCGCCGGCAGGCGGCGCGGAGGCTGGACTCAAACTGGTCGGGGCTCTGGTCGCGGCCTCCAAGCGCCTTCAGGAAGGTCGCCTTGTCGTCTTCCTTGACGCTCGCGGGTATCCAACTGGCGATCTGGTCCGCGACATCAGCGACAGTTGCCTGCTTGCGCTCACCAATCAGAATAATGCCCTGGAGCATGTCGATCGCCCGCTGCATTTCGTTCTTCGTGAGAATTATGTGCGCTGTGATTTCGATTGTCTTCGAACCGGCATCCACGCCATTCTTGATCAGTTCATAAAGCGCGACCTCATCCGAACTGATAAGCTCCTTCCCCAACTCGAGAATGGTTCGCGCTGAAAAGCTGAATGCAGACATTGAAACTCCGTTTCCACCGAACCGGCGTCGATGGCAATCGCCAATTCGCCAGACTGATGCAAATGGGCATTTACGTGGATGACGATGCAGTCAGTTTGCGCCCCGGTCGCATCGAGCGGTTGATCACATTATTCTATGTGCTATGCAACATAAAATTCTGTGGGACTGGGCCAAAATGAACTACGAGCAATTTGTTGACGAACTGGCTGACGCTGGTCTTTCAGTGAAAGCTTTTGCCGGTCTTGTCGGCATGAAGCCGAATTCGATTACCAACTATGCCCGCAAAGAAGTCCCTTCTCATCTAGCAATGATCGCGGTCCTAATCGCTGAAATGAGCAATCAAAGGGTTGATTTTCGAAAAGCGTTAGAAAAAGTTGACCCGGTTGCGAAGAAGCCCAGAGGCGGAGCGCAGCCGGGACGCTTCGGCAGTGATCGCCAAGTCTCGATGGATCTTACGTCATGAACGAAGGCGAAGTTCGCTTCCCGATCTATCTAGATCATCATGCCACAACGCCAGTCGATCCGCGAGTTGTGGATGCGATGGTTGGGGCAATGCGCGGACTGGTCGGCAACCCCAATAGTATTGAGCATAGCGCGGGGCGCTTAGCGGCTCGTGCGATCGAGTGCGCGCGCGACGAAGTCGCGCTGCTGGTCGGGTGCGACGCGGCCAATATTCGGTTCACGGCCTCGGCTTCTGACGCGATTGGCAAGGCCCTAGCGCTCGCGATCTCGCGCGCAGTGGTGGCGCGCCCAAAGGTTGCCGCGACGCGAGTCGAGCATCCTTCCTTGTTGGCAAGGCTTGACGAACTGGCCGGTCAAGGTCGTATCGAGATCGTCTGGCTCGACGTCGATTGCCGCGGACAACTCGCGGGCACCGCTGTCTCACATGCCCTCTCAAGCGGAATCGATGCATTTTGTCTGATGATGGCAAATAACGAGGTCGGCACCATATATCCTGTCGATGCTGTGCTCGCGGCGTGCCGCGCGGCTGGTGTGAGCACAATCGTCGATGCCACGCAGGCGGCGGGCAGACTGGATCTTCACGCGGTCTCCGCCATGTGCGACTTTCTCATTTTCAGCGCCCATAAGATCTACGGCCCTAAGGGAATTGGTGCGCTATTTACTGCGGATCCAGGACCCGACGTCGACCGACAATTTGCGTATGCCGGTACGCCGGATGTCCCCGCGATCGTGGGAATGGGTAAGGCTGCACGTCTCGCACATGATCTGCGGAGTGCAGAGCAGCCAGCCATGGAACGACTGCGAAATCGTTTACAGGCTGGCTTGCAGAGTGCCATCGACTTTCTTGTGATCAATGGCGATGTGGACAGCCGCCTCTCGCACAGTCTTCACATTTCGATTCCCGGGGTTCCCAATGAGGCGATGCTATCGCGTGTTGGCCACCAAGTTGCGATTTCAACCGGTGCGGCCTGTGCATCAGGCGCGCAAGGGGCGTCGCATGTATTGCGCGCCATGGCGCTTCCAGAGGCGTTGGCAGATTGTGCCTTGCGCCTCTCGGTGGGCCGCTTCACTACCGAGACCGAGATCGATCTTGCAATTGGGATCATTGTTCGTGAAGCCCGTGCTATCCTTCAGGCCCGGGAGGAGAAGTTCGCATGCTGACGCCGAACCGGCCCAATTACCGTTTTTCGGGCCATGAAAGTTTTGCCTGTCGCTATGCTTGGCTGCCGAAAGCCTATCGCGCGATTCGTCGCGACTCGGCGATTTTCGGCGACGAGACCCGGGCGATGGTTGAACTTGGCCTGGGGAAAAATATGGTTCGCTCCCTGCGCTTCTGGGTCGAAGCGGCGGGCATTGCATCGACCGATCCCAATCAAGCCCGCTCTCTCAAGGCCACGGAATTCGCCGACGCGCTGCTGGGCGAGAACGGCGCTGACCCGTTTCTCGAGGATCGCCGTACGCTTTGGCTGATCCATTGGCAGCTCTGCTCACGTAGCGATGGCGCTCTATTCGCGTGGGACTTTCTCTTCAGCCGCTGGCCCTATCCCGAATTGACACGCACCGAGGCTCTCGCGGCTTTTCGGCGCGAGTCTGAGCGTCTGGGTCATGAGCATTCGCAGGTTACGTTGGCGCAGCATCTTGACGTCTTCCTCCATACATATTTGAGCGCCCGCGCTGGAAAGACCGCGCTGGAAGATTCACTCGACGGCCCGCTTGTCGAACTCGACCTGCTCCAGTCAGTGGGCGAGCGGAAAGTCGAAGGCGGTAGGTTCGAGACGGTCTATGCCTTCCGGCGCGAGCCAAAGCCTGAAATCTCTAAGACCCTCTTCGACTATTGCGTTGACGATTTTTGGCGGCGCTTCCATCCCGGCGAAGCCAGCCTCACACTTCGCGATATCGCAATGGCGCCGGGATCGCCTGGGCAGGTGTTCAAGTTGCCTGAAGACGACGTCCGCGCGCGGCTGGAAGCACGAAGTCGCGTGTATTCCGCGCCCTATCTCTATCAGCCTTCAGCAGTGCAAGGCCTGCTCTTCCGCGCCGAGGGGCAGGTCGGAATCGAAGATATCTACGCATTGGAGCCGGTCGATGCTCAAGCATTCTAAAGTGATTTCGAGCTTGTTCCATGTTCCCGAACGCTTTGTCCGCTCTGTCCAGCTAGAACGCGATTTCGCTGATCACACTGCGCTAGACGATTACATCGCAACCCCCGCAATCGCGGAAGCCTTCGCACGGATCGCCGAAGGCCTGCGACCTGATTCAGGGCGACGGGCTTGGCGAATCACAGGCGATTATGGGGTGGGCAAGTCATCCTTTGCGCTTGTCGTGGCTCAAATGCTGGCCGGGACGGAAGGCGAAGGCCCAGCGCGGCTGGCGGGGGGGCTTGGGTGGAATGCGCAGGCGACGGGCATGCCGCCATTCTGGCCGATCTTGGTGACCGGGTCGCGAATGTCGATCGTGGCCGCATTGGCGCTTGCAATCGCGGACGCTGTCGAAGCGCGCCGTCCGGCGCGCGGCAAGGTGCCGCGTGCTCATGCCGAACTTGCCAAGCATGCAGCCGAGGTGGCCGCAACCAGCGATGTCGATGCGCTTGAGGCGCTGATTCTTGAGTTACGCGCCATCGCCGCCGATCACGGGCAGGGCGTGCTTCTCGTTATCGATGAACTCGGCAAGTTTCTTGAGTTTGCGGCGCAATCCGATGGAAGGGAGGACGTCTTCGTCCTCCAGCGGCTTGCCGAGATGGCAGCGCGCAGCGGCAAGCAGCCGTTCGTGCTATTGACGCTCCTTCACCAGGGCTTCCACGCCTATGCCGCCAACCTGCCTATGGCGGCGCGTAACGAATGGGAAAAAGTCGCCGGACGTTTCGAAGAGGTCGTTTTCGACCAGCCGCTTGCCCACATGGCAGCGCTGGTTGCCGGGGCCTTGCGTGTCGACACGGCCCGTATCCCGTCGCCACTTCGATTAGCGTCTTCCGATGTCGCTGCCGCGACCGCAGACATGGGATGGCTCGCCGGCGGAACGGTTAGTGCGGCGGGACTTGATGTCGCGCGCCTCTATCCGATCCACCCGACCGTTCTCCCCGTCTTGGTCCGTTTCTTCGCGCGCTTCGGGCAACATGAACGCTCGTTGTTCGGCTTTCTGCTTTCGAACGAGCCCTTTGGACTCCAGAGTTTTGCTTCGCGCACGATGGGACCCGATAGTTGGTACCGGCTCGATGATCTCTACGACTACATTCGTGCTTGTTTCGGGCATCGTCTGGCTGGCGCGAGCTACCGCTCGCACTGGCTGCGTATCGTCGAGACGATCGATTCCGCAGTGGTGGATTCGGAACAAGAGCTCAGCGTCCTTAAGGTGATCGCTGTCCTCAATCTGATCGACGCCGAAGACCTTCTTCCCACCGACCGCGCACTGGCAGCATGCCTTTCGCCCGGCACCGATGCAGGAACCGAAACCGCGCTCGCTGCCCTATGTGCGCGGGGGATCATCTTCCGGCGGGGAGCAGTTGCAGGCTATAGGTTATGGCCCAATGCCAGCGTCAATTTGGAGGGTGCGCTTGAAAAGGCTGCGCGTGCGGTTGGCGATATTCCAGATGTCGCAGCGGCGCTGATTCCTCATCTGGCATGCGAGCCGATCATGGCACGGCGCCACTATCTGGAGACGGGAACCCTTCGCTATTTTGAGATGCGCTATTGCCTTGCAGGAGACTTGGCCGAATGCGCAGCAAAGGAAACCCGCGCCGACGGGCTGCTGATCGTGGCGCTCGCCAACAACGCGGTGGCTGCAGATCGCGCGCGCGCCGAGGCGTCGTCGCCAGGCTTGGCGTGCCGCAACGACCTAGTTCTCTGCTTGCCACCGCCATGCGCAGGGCTGTCAGGCGAACTCGCCGACGTTCTTCATTGGTCCTGGGTCGCTCAAAACACTCCCGAGCTCGCTGAGGAGAACTTCGCATCTGCAGAGGTCGCCCGCCAAATTGCAACGGCACGTCGTCAACTTTCAATCCGCGCCGACAGCCTGATTGGCCTTCGGGCGGCGCAACCAGCCGCGAATTGTTTCTGGCAAGGTGCACCAGTGACGGTAAATGGCAGTCGGAGGGGCATATCGTCCACACTCTCCACGATTTGCGACGAGATCTTCGATGAGGCTCCTTTGATTACGAACGAGCTGATAAATCGCAACGCACTCAGTACGCCCGCGGCAGCTGCGCGTATGCGGCTTATCGAACGGCTGTTCACTTCGGCCGAAGACGAGGATCTTGGCCTTAGTCCCGACAAAGCGCCCCCCGAGAAGTCCATTTACCTCTCGCTTCTCAAGCAAGGTAGGGTTCATGTCCGGACGCGCAACGGCTTTGGCGTCGTCCTGCCCGAGGAGAATGATCCGCTGCGGTTGGGGCCAACGCTGCGCGCGATCCAGGAAAAAATACAGGCTGGCGGTGGCGACCGCGTGGGCGTTGCAGCGCTGTTCCATGACCTGCGACGGCCGCCCTTTGGTGTGCGGGAGGGCGTCGCGCCGCTGTTACTTGCCATCCTGCTCCGCACAAAGGGTCATGAACTTGCAGTCTACGAGCATGGCACCTTTCTGCACCGCTTCGGACCATCCGATTTTCAGCGCCTAATCAAGGCGCCGCACTATTTCGAGGTGCAGCATTGCCAGATTTCGGGCGTAAGGCTCGAAGTGTTCGAGGCGCTTGCAAAAACTTTCGCTGGCGAGCGCAAAGGTGAGGCCATCGACTTGCTGGATGTTGTCCGACCGCTATGCCAGTTCGCTGCTCAGCTTCCCGAGTACACAAAGAAGTCAACCGGGCTCAGCGCCGCTGCTATTGGCGTAAGGGACGCGCTGATCCGTGCTCGCGAACCACTGGCTCTGCTTTTCGAGGATTTGCCCGCAGCTTGCGGATTTGATGGATTTTCAACCGATTTGGCAACCGATGTCGCAATCGGACGTCAGTTTGCCGCGCGCCTACAAGACACGATCGACGAATTGCGGCAAGCCTACGACGCGGCCCTGGTGCGGATTCAGGATCGAACCGCAGAGGCGCTCGCGATTGATACCGGCTTTGATCGCGTCGCAATCTCAGCCCGTGCTGCCAGGGTCTCGCTCGTCGCGCGCGATCCGCGCCTCCGTACATTCGCTCTGCGATTACGCGATCCAGGGCTCTCGGACACCGCTTGGGCAGAAGCGCTCGCAAGCTATGTCCTCGCCAAGCCGCCATCGAAATGGCTTGCGGCCGACGAGGCACGCTTTGCCGAGGAAGCAGGAGCGCTCGCCGAACATTTTCGCAAGACTGAAGCCGCCGCGTTTACCCATCCTCAAATGGCAGCGCAGCCCGATGCCATGCGACTCAACCTGACGCGCGGTGACGGCGAGGACCGTGTTTGCATCGTCGAAGGAGCTGGCGATGGGGATATTCGCAAGGAGGCGGACCTAATTGCAGGACGCTTGCCGCAGGACGCCGAATTGCGGCGGCGTCTCCTAGCCGAACTATTGTGGCGCGAACTTGACGCAGAAAGTGCGAGACCAACTATCGCGAATGGCTCAGCAGCGAACGATAGGGGCGCTGCATGACTGCTGAGCCTCTTCGGCATATCTTGAGCTTGTCCGGCGGTAAGGACAGCGCGGCGCTTGCGATTTATATGCGCGATCGAGTTCCGGATATGGAATACATCTTCCATGATTCCGACAAGGAGTTGCCCGAAACTTACGACTATTTGGGTCGGCTCGAGGCAATCCTGGGAAAGCCGATCGCAAAGACGTCACCGGTCGATACCTTTGACCATTGGCTGGCAGTGTTTGGCGGCATGCTACCTTCGAACCATCGTCGCTGGTGCACCAAGATGCTTAAGCTCAAGCCATTCGAAAACTATGTCGGCGATAGCCCGGTGATAAACTATGTTGGCCTGCGCGCCGACGAGAAGCGTGTCGGCTATATCAGCACAAAGGCCAATATTACAGCGGTTTATCCTTTTATCGAGGATGGTCTAGTCCGCCGTGACATCATGCAGATATTGGAGGATTCAGGTCTGGGACTGCCACCCTATATGGAATGGGGTCGCTCGCGGTCGGGGTGCTATTTCTGTTTCTACCAACAGAAAATCGAATGGGTTCGTCTTTACGAGACGCACCGCGACTATTTCGAACTCGCGCAGCAATATGAAGAGAAGGCGGTCGAGTTTGGCGAACAATTCTACTGGTGTCAGAACGAGAAGCTATCTGACCTTGCCTTGCCCGAGCGGCGTGAACAGATCAAGCGCAACTGGGAGATATCCCAAGCCCGCAAGCGCGCGCAACGGAAGAATCTCGCTCTCGTCGAAACCCTCGGCGGGATGGAGCCTGAAGACGATCCAGGCCTCCGCGACGGCTGCCTCATTTGTTCGCTGTGAAACCTAAGTTTCACGTCCCAGCCCGACGAGAGGCCGTGCTGGCTCACTTCCTGGGGTGGACTACAGCACACTCTCCGAGCGGATTGCGCAGTCCTTGGCCGCGAACCCGTCAGCATAGGTGCATTGCTCATGTCTCTTCAAATGTTCGATCGCGGCAGCAACTTCGTGCTTTGTTGGTTTCGATTGAAGGGCAATATTCGGAGCTGATAATAGCGTAAAGATGCGGTACATGTCTCAAATCGTACTCAGTATGATCCTTGTCGTGGTTGCCACACGCCTGCACTCGCCCTAACAGCAAAAATAGCATCATTCAGGCGGAGGGTGAATTTGCAGGACCTATTCAAGCAATTGCTGAATGCGGGGACTGAAGACGAAGTCCAAGCCATTCTCGATGCCCGCGAGCTGACGCTCGATGCAACCAAATGGCATCCCTATGGCGACAATGAATCTAACTATGGGGTCGTCGAAAATCAGCAAGCGCATGCCGTCCCTGCTTTGGTGGAAAAGATCACCAACGGCATTGATGCCATCCTTGAGAAAAAGGTCGTGCAGGATGGAATCGACATCCGTTCGAAGGCCGCGCCACAAAGTGTTCCGGAGGCTCTCGATCGCTATTTTCCCGGCCACCGCAATTGGGACCTGGGCGAAATGCGCCGACAACAGGCGCGCGATGTGCAAATCGTCGCTTCCGGGCCGCGCAACGATACCTCGCTGCTGATCTATGACGATGGCATAGGACAGGCGCCGGAAGATTTCAGCACGACCTTCCTATCGCTGCTGAGAGGTAACAAGAATGAGGTTCATTTCGTCCAGGGCAAATACAATATGGGCGGCGCGGGGGCGATCGCCTTTTGCGGCGACAAACGGTTCCAACTCGTCGCAAGCAAGCGCTTTGATGGAAAGCACCCTCTGGGCTTCACCCTCGTGCGCCGCCATCCACCCAAACTCGCGGCCGCTGCGGGACGAAAGAACACCTGGTATGAGTATCTTGTGTTTGACGGAAAGGTACCGTCGATCGAGATTGACGACCTAGTTGTGGGCTTGGATGAACGGAAGTTCCGAACCGGCTCGCTGATAAAACTGTATTCCTACCGGCTCCCGAGCGGTGCCCGGTCGATCATTTCGCGCGATCTCAACGTCAGCCTCAACGAATATCTCTTTGAGCCGGCGCTCCCTTTTCTCACCGTCGACAATAACGTGCGTTACCCTGACAATAAGGCTCCAATCCAGCCTGTCTACGGTCTGCGCAGGCGACTGGAAGCTGACACTGAAACGATCGAGGCGAAGTTTTCAGTCCAATCCAATACGACGGAGTTCGGGGAACTCACTGCGACGGTCTACGTCTTCAAGGCGCGATCTCGCGGGCAGGGCGTCAAAGACACCCAGCGCTATCTGGAGCGCGAATATTTCCGCAACAACATGACCGTATTGTTCTCAATGAACGGGCAAGTTCAAGGTTCCTACACGTCCGAGTTCGTGAGCCGCGCGCTCAATATGCCGCTCCTCAAGAAATATCTGTTGGTGCATGTTGACTGCTCACGCCTCCATCCCGAGGTTCGTAACGAGCTGTTTATGGCGTCACGCGACCGTCTGAAGGCGGGCGATGAAGCCGACGCGATCCGCAAGCACCTCCGCGAAATATTGCTTGGCAGTGACCTCAAAGAGATATCGCGGCGGCGCAAGGCGAACCTCAATCTTGACAGCGATGACACCGGTAAGATGCTGCGCGACCTGACTCGAAACCTGCCAATGAATGAGGCGTTATCGAGGATACTTCGTCAGACCTTCGATCTTCCCTCAGCAACGCAAAGCGGGAACGCAAAGCGCGGGGCCAGCAAGAGGGACGCGAATGCGCGCGATCCGCGCGAGATTCCGCCATTCCATCCACAGCGCTATCCGTCATCATTTCATGTGAAGGGTGGCGATTCCCAGGAAGAGGGAATGAAACTGTTCCAGCTGCCGAAAGGGGGAAGCCGTTCCATCTCCTTCGCTACCGACGTGGAGAATGAATACTTCGACCGGACTGATGATCCCGGTGAACTCAGGCTGGCGATCCTCGCGCCGGCGGACAAGGCCGCTGGCGGCGAGGGGCGGCCCGAGCCGACCGAGGAGGCCGAACTCCTGGACATCATGCGCGCAAGCCCTGCCGACGGTACGATCAAGGTCGGTGTTCGAGCATCGAGCGAGCTGAACGTGGGCGCCACTGTCAGGTTGCGGGCGACGCTTTCGAGCCCCCAAGGTGATCTAACCGAGACCGTATTGGTCCGGATCACCGATCCCGACCGCAAACCAAAAGTGCAGCGGCCTGAGGTCTCACCACCGCTCGGCCTTCCCGAACCGATATTCTGCTCGGAAGCCGGTGGGCCTGGCATCAAGTCGTGGGAGGATATCAATGCCGGCGGTATTGACATGGATCATGGTACCATCGTTTACCCTTTTGTCGACGAGGATAAACTCGCCGGAATCTACATCAACCTCGACAGCAGCGTGCTAAAGGACTTCAAGACAAAGGCAACTTCGCCGGAGGGAGTCGAGCTTGCCGAGCGGCGCTACATTAGTGCGGTCTACTTCCACACACTCTTTCTCTTCGCCACCACACGATCGCGGCATTATGAGCTGGCGCGAATCGAAGGCGACGAGCGCGAGGATGTTGATCTAGCCGATTATGTCTCGGACCTCTTCAAATCCTCCTACGCGCAGTTTCTTCTAAATTTTGACACCGCCGATTTGATGGATGCTCTGGGATAGCAAGTGCGTCCGCTCACCTGCTTAAGGCGAATCTGTACTGTCGACGGTCCGCAACCGCCCCGCCTCAATGGTGAGCCAACTGGCGGATTCCGGTTCGGCAAACTGCGCGTAGCGATGTCCGAACTGTCTCGCGACCTGCCGATCGCTTCTTGGCTTACGCCATGTTGCGCTGACCAGAATCTGTTGTTGCATTCGCGCATCCTGATGCCCTTTTGATCCGCCTCGCGAGCGCTGCCGATTGTCGGCCCGCGCCACGACACGAGGCAATTCATGAGCGTCATCCCCATTCAGGCTCAGGCATCGTCGCGCGGCGCGCGCATGCTGCGCACTGCCTTGGGCCCCGAGATTTCTGCCTGGCTTGAAGAGCCGGCGGTCATCGAGGTCATGCTAAATCCCGACGGTCGGCTCTGGGTCGACCGGCTGGGAGCCGGGATCGCCGATACGGGAAGCGGAATGGCCGCTGCTGATGGCGAGCGGATCATCCGGCTCGTGGCGCATCATGTCGGGGCCGAGGTTCACGCCCGTTCCCCCCGCGTGTCGGCCGAGCTTCCCGATACGGGTGAGAGGTTCGAGGGTCTGCTCCCGCCAGTCGTGGCCGCACCGAGCTTCGCCATCCGCAAGCCTGCCGTCGCTGTGTTCACGCTTGCCGATTATGTCGCGACGGGGATCATGGCGCAGTGGCAGGCCGAGGCACTGGTTGCCGCAGTCGCCACGAAGAAGAACATCCTGGTCGCCGGGGGCACATCGACCGGCAAGACCACTCTCACCAACGCGCTGCTCGCCGAGGTCGCCAAGAGCGACGATCGGGTGGTGTTGATCGAGGACACGCGTGAGCTGCAATGCTCCGCGCCCAACCTTGTCTCACTGCGCACCAAGGACGGGGTTGCGACGCTTTCCGACCTGGTCCGCTCGGCTCTGCGGTTGCGGCCCGACCGCATTCCGATCGGCGAGGTGCGCGGCGCCGAGGCGCTCGACCTGCTCAAAGCCTGGGGCACCGGCCACCCCGGCGGTGTTGGGACAATCCATTCCGGATCGGCGCTCGGTACCCTGCGACGGCTTGAGCAACTGATCCAGGAAAGCGTGGTCACCGTCCCGCGCGCGCTCATCGCCGAGACCATCAATGTCATCGCCGTGCTGGTCCGCGACGGCACCGGGCGGCGCCTTGCTGAACTCGCCCAGGTCACCGGGCTCAATGCGCGCGGGGACTACCAGATCCTTCCCATAACCCCTGAACCTCAAGGAGACTATTCGTGATCCAGACCCTTTCCCGTGCCCGCGCCCGTGTTTCGACCACGCTGCTTGGCGGCTTCGTTGCACTGTCAAATGCAACGCCTGCCCATGCCGCTGGCTCATCGATGCCGTGGGAGGCACCGCTGCAGTCGATCCTCGAATCCATCCAAGGGCCGGTCGCCAAGATCGTCGCGGTGATGATCATCATCGCCACCGGCCTCGCGCTGGCCTTCGGCGACACCTCGGGCGGCGCGCGGCGGATGATCCAGATCGTCTTTGGCCTGTCGATCGCCTTCGCCGCTTCGTCCTTCTTCCTGTCGTTCTTCAGCTTCGGCGGTGGAGCACTGGTCTGATGGACGCCGTGCCGCCTGAAGCCGTGCCGGGCTACGTCGTCCCGGTCCACCGCGCGCTGACCGAGCATATCCTGCTCGGCGGTGCGCCGCGCGGTCTCGCGATCGCCAATGCGACGCTGGCTGCCGCGATAGGGCTTGGCCTACGCCTGTGGATCGCGGGTGTCGTGATCTTCGCGCTCGGCCATGCGGTCTCGGTTTGGGCGGCGCGGCGCGATCCACAGTTCGTCGATGTCGCACGGAGGCATCTTCGCATTCCCACCTATCTGAGGGTCTGAAGCTCATGCTTTCGCTTCGCGAATACCGGAACAAGGCCGACCGCCTCGCTGACTTCCTGCCCTGGGCGGCGCTGGTTGCGCCGGGCGTGGTCTTGAACAAGGACGGCAGCTTCCAGCGCTCGGCCCGGTTCCGCGGGCCCGACCTCGACAGCGCCACGCCTGCCGAACTGATTGCCACCACCGCGCGCCTCAACAGCGCGCTGCGCCGCCTGGGCTCGGGCTGGGCGATCTTCGTCGAGGCGGTGCGCCGCCCGGCGCAGGACTATCCCGAAAGCGCCTTCCCCGATCCGGCCTCCGAATTGATCGAGCAGGAACGCGCCGCGCAGTTCGCCGAGGAAGGCGCGCACTTCGAGAGCCGCTACTTCCTGACCCTACTGTGGATGCCGCCCGCCGAGGACGCCGCCCGTGCCGAAAGCTGGCTCTACGAAGGCAAGGCCGAAAAAGGCATCAACCCCAAGGAACTGCTCGACCTCTTCGTCGATCGCACCGACCGGCTGCTACGGCTGATTGAGGGCGTCGTGCCCGAGGTTGCCTGGCTCGATGACGGCGAGACCCTGACTTACTTGCACAGCTGCATCTCGACGCGAGCCCACCGGGTGCGGGTGCCCGAGGTGCCGATGTACCTCGACGCGCTGCTGGCGGACGAACCGCTGACTGGCGGGCTCGAGCCGCGCCTGGGCCGCGCGCATCTGCGCACGCTGAGCGTGGTCGGTTTTCCAAGCAGCACCTTCCCAGGCTTGCTCGACGAACTCAACCGGCTCGCCTTCGCCTATCGCTGGTCGACCCGTGCGGTGATGCTCGACAAGACCGATGCGACCAAGTTAACGGCGAAGATCCGGCGGCAATGGTTCGCCAAGCGCAAATCGGTCGCCGCAATCCTTAAGGAGGTGATGACCAACGAGGCCTCGACGCTGCTCGACAGCGACGCCTCGAACAAGGCCGCCGATGCCGATGCAGCGCTGCAGGAGCTCGGCGCCGACCATGTCGGCCAGGCCTATGTCACTGCAACGGTCACCGTGTGGGACGAAGATCCCGCGCTCGCGGCCGAGAAGCTGCGTCTGGTCGAGAAGGTCATCCAGGGCCGCGATTTCACGTGTGTAGTCGAAGGCATGAACGGGGTCGAAGCCTGGCTCGGATCGCTCCCCGGCCATGTCTACGCCAACGTCCGGCAACCACCGATCTCCACTCTAAACTTGGCCCACATGATCCCCCTCTCAGCCGTGTGGGCCGGGCCGGAACGGGACGAACACTTTGCCGCCCCTCCGCTCTTCTATGCGCGGACCGAAGGTTCGACCCCGTTCCGGTTTTCGCTGCATGTCGGCGATGTCGGCCACACGCTGATCGTCGGGCCAACCGGGGCGGGCAAATCGGTGCTGCTGGCGCTCATGGCGCTGCAGTTCCGGCGCTATAACCAAGCTCAGGTCTTCGCCTTCGACTTCGGCGGCTCGATCCGCGCCGCCGTGCTCGCCTGCGGCGGTGACTGGCAGGATCTTGGTACCAGTCTCGCAGATGACGGGGCAGGTGCAGTCCTGTTGCAGCCCTTGGCGCGGATCGACGAAGCGGCGGAGCGCAACTGGGCCGCCGAATGGCTCCAGGCGATCCTTGCTGCCGAAGGCGTCACCATTGACCCGCCGACCAAGGAGCATCTCTGGTCGGCGCTGACCTCGCTGTCGACCGCGCCGGTCGCCGAGCGGACGCTGACGGGTCTCGCCGTGCTTCTTCAGTCGCAGACCTTGAAGCAGGCGCTCGCACCTTATTGCATCGGCGGGCCGTTCGGGCGGCTGCTCGATGCCGAGGTCGAGCATTTGGGGGAAGCCAGCTTTCAGGCCTTTGAGACAGAGGGGCTGACCGGATCGGCCGCAGCGCCCGCAGTGCTCGCCTACCTGTTCCACCGCATCGAAGGTCGGCTCGACGGTTCGCCGACGATGATCATCATCGACGAAGGCTGGCTGGTGCTCGACAGCCCGGCCTTTGCCGCGCAGTTGCGCGAATGGCTCAAGACACTGCGTAAGAAGAACGCGGCCGTGGTCTTCGCCACCCAGAGCCTTGCCGACATCGAGACCTCGCCGATCGCGCCGGCCATCATCGAAAGCTGCCCGACTCGCATCTTCCTGCCCAACGAGCGGGCGGTCGAGCCGCAAATCCTGTCGATCTACCGCCGCTTTGGTTTGAACGACCGGCAGATCGAGATCGTCGCGCGGGCGACGCCCAAGCGCGATTACTACTGCCAGTCGGCCCGCGGCAACCGGCTGTTCGAACTGGGTTTGGGCGAGGTCGCGCTGGCGTTCACCGCCACTTCGTCAAAAGCCGACCAACTGGCGATCGACGAGATCACCGAAACTCACGGCACCGCTGGCTTTGCCGCAGCCTGGCTGCGCCACCGCGGCCTCGCCTGGGCAGCCGAGATGCTTCCCGCACCATCCACCACCCCCCCAGCCCGAACCCCCTCGGGCCAATCCAAGGAGTAAGCCCCATGAAAATCCCCCGCTTTGCCCGCGCGTTCGCCGCCGGTACCGCGATCTTGTCGCTGACCGCGACCGCGCTGGTCCCGGCTCCGGCCTATGCCCAGTTCGGGATCGGCGGAATCGTCTACGATCCCAGCAACTATTCGCAGAACATCCTGACCGCGGCGCGCACGCTCGAGCAGATCAACAATCAGATTCGCCAACTGCAGAACCAGGCGACTTCGCTGATCAACGAAGCGCGCAACCTTCAGAGCCTGCCGCTGACCGTGTTGCAGCCGCTCCAACAGCAGATCCAGCAGACCCAGGCGTTGATCCGTCAGGCGCAAGGCATGGCGATGAACGTCCAGCAGATCGAGGCGCAGTTCGCCGCGCAGTACAAGTCGATCGACCTCAACCAGTCGCAGCGCGCGATGGTCGATGGTGCGCGGCAGCGCTGGCAGACCAGCGTCGGCGCGTTCGAAGACGCGCTCAAAATCCAGGCCGGCGTCGTCAGCAACATCGAAGGCTCGCGCACCGCGATCGGCCAGCTCGTCACCGCGAGCCAGTCGGCAACCGGCGCGCTGCAGGCGGCCCAGGCCGGCAACCAGCTGCTCGCGCTGCAGTCGCAGCAGTTGTCCGACCTCATCGCGGCGGTCGCGGCGATGGGCCGGGCGCAGTCGCTCGATGCCGCAAACTCGGCTGCCGCCAAGGCGCAGGCGCGCGAACAGCTACGCCGCTTCCTTGCGCCGGGTCGCGGCTATGTCCCCGCGAACGCACAGATGTTCCGGAATTGAGCCGATGGACACCAAGCTCTTCGCGCGGATCGGAGCCGGAGCCTTCGTGGCCGTGGCGCTGACCATGACTGTGCTCGACCTGCGCGAAGAGCCCAGGATGCCATCCCCTGAGATCACCACCGTCTTCGAACCCGATGGCGATCCGCTGCCAGCGCAGCTCAAGGCCTGCGCGGCGATGGGCGAACTGGCGCTCACCGCCCCCGATTGCCGCGCGGCCTGGGCAGAGAAGCGGCGACGGTTCCTTGGGGTCGAGGCGGAAGCTTCATCACCAGATCCCGTCGCGTCGCCCGTCTTGGATGAACCGACGGCCGATCAAACTCTCACTCCAAAGGCGAACTGACATGGGTGGCACCGGCGTCGTTGACCGCTTCCTAGACATCTTCTCACGCTATATCGACAGCGGCTTCGGCCTGCTCTCGGGCGAGGTCGCGTTCATCGCGACCACGCTGATCGTGATCGATGTGACGCTCGCGGCGCTGTTCTGGTCGTGGGGCGAAGGCGACGACATCATGGCCCGGCTGGTCAAGAAAACGCTGTTCGTCGGTGTCTTCGCCTACATCATCGGCAACTGGGACAATCTCGCTCGCATCGTCTTCGAGAGCTTCGCGGGGCTCGGCCTCAAGGCGAGCGGCACCGGCTTCACCGCAGCCGAACTCTTGCAGCCTGGCCGGGTGGCGCAGGTCGGAATGGATGCGGCACAGCCGCTGATCACCGCGATATCGGAGCTGATGGGCTTCGTCAGCTTCTTCGAGAATTTCCTGCAGATCGTGATCTTGCTGGTTGCCTGGGCGATCGTGATCATCGCCTTCTTCATCCTCTCGATTCAGCTGTTCGTCACCCTCATTGAGTTCAAGCTGACCACGCTCTGCGGCTTCGTGCTGATCCCGTTCGGGCTGTTCGGCAAGACCGCCTTCATGGCCGAGCGCGTGCTCGGCAATGTCGTTTCCTCGGGCATCAAGGTGCTGGTGCTTGCCGTGATCGTCGGCATCGGCTCGACCATCTTCACCGAATTCACCTCCGCGATCGGCGCGGAACCCACCATCGAGGACGCGCTGTCGATCATGCTGGCGAGCCTGTCGCTGCTCGGGCTCGGCATCTTCGGCCCCGGTATTGCAAACGGCATCGTATCGGGCGGCCCGCAGCTAGGCGCAGGTGCCGCCGCTGGCACGGCGCTGCTCGCTGGCGGCGCTGCCGCTGGCGCGGTTGCCGGTGCGCGCATGGCAGGCGGTGCGGTCGCCTCGGCAGCTTCCAACGTGGCCCACGGCACCTCGCGCGCCGCAGGCGGTGCGACCATGGCCTATGCACTCGGCTCGGCGGGCAAATCCGGAGCCTCCGCCGTCGGTTCGGGCATGGCCGCAGTCGGCGACGCAGCCGTCGGTGCAGCCACCTCGCCGCTGCGCAAGGCGGGTGACTCCATGAAGCAATCGTTCCGCGAGGGCAGCCGCGCCGCGATCACCAACACCGGCGGCACGATCACACCGGCACCGAACACGCCGCCTCCGCCTCCCGCCTCTGCCGACGCAGGTCAACCGGCCTGGGCCAAGGCGATGAAGGACCGGCAGACCATAACCCATGGCGCCACTATCGCCGCGCATACGCTGAAGTCGGGCGACAGCCATGGCGGCGGCGCTTCCATCAACGTTAGCGAAAAGGACTGACCGCATGTTCCGACGCCCATCGATCCGCTACGGCAAGACCCCCGAACCCGAAACGCCCTACCAGCGCGCCGCGCAGGTCTGGGACGACCGCAACGGCTCGGCCCGCGTCCAGGCCCGCAGCTGGCGGCTTGCCTTCTTCGGCGCACTGGGTCTGTCGACCTGCCTCACCGCCGGGATAATCTGGCAAGGCGCGCGCGGCTCGATCGTTCCCTGGGTGGTTCAGGTCGACAAGCTTGGTGAGGCGCAGGCCGTAGCGCCTGCCGATGCAGGCTACACGCCTAGCGACCCGCAGATCGCGTTCCACCTCGCCCGGTTCATCGAGCAGGTCCGCGCCGTTCCAGACGATCCGATTGTCGTGCGGCAGAACTGGCTGCGCGCCTATGACTTCGCCACCGACAAGGGCGCGCTTGCGCTCAACGACTATGCCCGGACTAACGACCCGTTCGCCCTGATCGGGCGCGAACAAGTCGGGATTGATGTCACCAGCGTGATCCGCGCCTCGCCGACCAGCTTCCGCGTCGCCTGGGTCGAGCGGCGCTACCGCGATGGCAGCCTGGCCGAAACCACCCGCTGGACCGCAATCCTGACCATCGCGCTCCAGACACCCCGCACCCCCGATGCCCTGCGCAAGAACCCGCTCGGCATCTTCGTCAACGCCATCAACTGGTCGAAGGAACTCGGATCATGATCAGCACCAAATTGCGCGCCCGGCGCGCCTGCCTTCTCGCGATGCTCGTCGGGAGCGTCGCCACGACTTCAACTACGTGGGCTCAAGAACCGACAAAGCACCAGCCCACTTCGCCAGCGTCCTCGGGCGATGCGGCGCAGTCGACCGCTTCGCGCACCGATGTGGTCGCCATCCCCGTGCCGCTGCCGCTTCCCGGCCAGCTGCAAGCCCTTCCGCGGCGTAACCCTCCCCACGCCGCGGGCCGCTCCCATCCACCGCGGAGTCGCCCCACTCTGCAGGACAGGGTGGGAGCGGCAATGGAGGCCGCGCGGATCCAGCCCGAGCGCACCGGGTTCGTGAACGCGATCCAGGTGTTCCCCTACACCGAGGGCGCGCTCTACCAGATCTACGCCAAGCCGGGCCAGGTGACCGACATCGCATTGCAGGAAGGCGAGCAACTGGTCGGCACCGGCCCGGTCGCGGCCGGCGACACCGTGCGCTGGATGATCGGCGATACCGTGAGCGGGATCGGGGCATCGGCGCGGGTGCATATCCTGGTCAAGCCCATCCGGCCCGACATCGCGACCAACCTCGTGATCAACACGGACCGGCGCACCTATCACCTCGAACTTCGCGCTAATCCGTCGGTCTATATGGCTTCGGTCTCCTGGACCTATCCGCAGGACCAGTTGATTGCGCTGCGTCAGGCGCGTGCCGAAGCGGAGCGCGCCGCGCCCATCGCGGCTGGGCTCGATCTCTCGACGCTCAACTTCCGCTATGCGATCGAGGGCGACAGGCCCGACTGGCGGCCGCTTCGCGCGTTCGACGACGGCGTTCGCGTGTTCATTGAGTTCCCCGAAAGTGTTGCGCAAGGCGAATTGCCGCCGTTGTTCGTAATCGGCGCCAAGGGTGAGGCCGAGCTGGTCAATTACCGCGTCGCGGGCCGCTACATGATCATCGACCGGCTGTTCGGGGCTGCCGAATTACGGCTCGGCGGCCGCATGGGCCAGGACAAGGTGCGGATCGTCGCGCAGCGCAGGGGGCGGGCATGACTACGGCCGAACCTGCCTCGCGCGAGGATGCGCTTTCCGACCCTGCTAGCGCAGTCAAGCTGCGCGGCGATCCACCGCGCGTCATGCGTCTGTCGCGCAAGGCGATCGGCATTGCTTCGGCTTGCGGCTTCGCGCTGGTCGGTGGCGCGTTGATCTATGCGCTTCAGCCCCAAGGTCGCAAACGCGCCGAGGAACTCTACAACACCGAAGGCGTCGCTGTGGCCGACAATCTCGCCGGTGCCCCCAAGGACTATGGCCAGGTGCCCAAGCTCGGCCCACCGTTGCCCGGCGATCTTGGCAAGCCGATCCTCGATGCGCAGCGCCGCGGTGATGTGGCCGCACTGCCGCCGGTGGGCGCGCCGCAGCCGTTGCCGCCCAATCCCGCCGCCAATGCTGCCGAAGCAGCTCGTCAGCGCGCTGAGCAGGAACGCGAGGCCGCGCGAGGGAGCCGATTGTTCTTCGGCGGCGGTGCACCGGGCGGTGGCGCTGGCCTTGCCAGGATGCCTGCCGTGGCCGAAGCCCCGGCGTCGGCAGTGCCACCATCAGGTCCGAAGACCGAGGCGGCCCGTCGGCATGCGTTCCTCGAGCGCGCCAGCGACCGGCGCACGGTGTCGGAAGAGCGGCTGTCAGAGCTGGCTTCGCCCCATGTGTTGCAGGCGGGATCGGTGATTCCGGCCGCGCTTATCACCGGCATCCGTTCGGACTTGCCAGGCTTGGTTACCGCGCAAGTGACCCAAAACATATATGACAGCCCGACCGGGCGCATTCTGCTGATCCCACAGGGCTCACGGCTGATTGGTGACTATGATGCCGATGTCGCATTTGGCCAGAGCCGGGTGCTCCTCGCGTGGAACCGGCTGATCCTGCCCGATGGCCGCTCGATAGTGCTCGAACGCCAGCCTGCCACCGATGCGCGCGGGTTCGCGGGATTGCAGGATGGCACCGATTATCACTGGGGCGGCGTGCTCCAGGCCGCGCTTGTCTCTACGCTGTTGGGTGTGGGCTCCGAGGTTGGTTCTGGCGGCGATGGCGATTTGGCCCGCGCGATCCGGCGCGGAACACAGGACAGCGTCAACCGTGCCGGCGAGCAAATCGTCAGCCGGGAATTGAACGTCCGGCCAACGCTCACCATCCGGCCGGGGTTTCCGGTGCGAGTGCTGGTGACGCGCGATCTGGTGCTGGGAGGCGAACGATGACTCGGCTGAAGCTCTCCGACCTTGCTGACGAAAAGCCCGTACGCCTGACCATAGAAGTGTCGGCGAGGCTCCATAAGGAACTTGTTGCTTACGCTACGGCCCTCAACGGCGGCGATGCGAAAGGCGCTCCACCACCCGAGCGGCTGATTCCGCCGATGATCGAGCGGTTTATAGCCACCGACCGCAGCTATGCCAAAGGGCGCCGCGCCGCTCAGCCGGGGTAGCGCTCCTCGATCAGCTTGAAGAACCGCTTGAGCGCCGGGTTGTCGTTATCCTCGCGCCAGTAGAGAGCATATTCCAGGCGGGCTGGTCCGGTGGCATCGTAGATTTCACGGAAGTGGAGATCTTGCCATGGCACGCCTTGCGAAGCTTCGGTAGCGACCGAGATAAACCGTTTGGCCACAATCATGCTGAGGACACTCTCCTGGCTCGTGTCCTGATATATCACGGCGGGCCGGAACCCTTGCTCGGTCAGTCGGGCGGAAATCAGATTGCCGAGAATCGGACCAATCCCGTTACCAGAGACAACGAAGACCTCGCGTCGCAAGTCCTGCCAGTAGATCTTTTCTTTCGAAAGCAGCTCGCTGTCTTCGAGCAAGACTGTGAAAAGCCGCTCAGACCAAAGCGGCCTCGACAGCAGCCCTGCCTCACCAAGACCGGTCGGAATCACGCCTACATCCACGGTCTGCGATTGCAGGCCGTGAATGATCTTCTCGGGTCCACCCTCGATTCCGTCGAACTGGACCTCGGGAAAGCGGGCAAGGTATTCGGAGAATGCACGCTTGAGGTTGCCCGACATGAGTGACGAACAATAGCCGACCGCCAATCTGCCCTGAAGGCCGTAGCTGACGTTGCGAGCGGTGGTATGCAGGTTGTCGACATCGGTGACGATGCGGCGCGCCTGTTCGATGAAGACTCTGCCATTCTCTGTGACCTCGGCACCACGCGTTGTTCGCTCGAACAGCTTGATGCCAAGCCTAATCTCCATGTCCTTGACTTTGCGGCTAAGTGTTGACTGCTTCATCCCAAGTGAAGCGGCAGCACGGGCAAAACTCTGGCTATCCGCCGTGAGGACAGCGTAGCGGAGTTGTCGAAATTCAATTCCCGCATCAAACAATTGAACTACTCCATAATCAGAATGGTCCAATCGATTGACTGTGCTGACAGATATATCATGCGTCGCTCAATCTTTGTTTTGAATGATCGCGCCGGCGCATCAACAAATAGGCCGCCGGAATAACCAGCATCGACAAGAGCGGCGCCGTAATCATGCCGCCAACCATGGGGGCCGCGATCCTGCTCATCACTTCCGAACCCGTGCCGCTGCCTGCGAGAACGGGAAAAAGACCGGCAAGTATTACGGCGACTGTCATGGCTTTGGGGCGCACCCGAAGCAAAGCGCCTTCGCGCACGGCGGCGGCGACATCGCCGTCTTCGCGCGCCTCGAGCGCGTGCTTGAGATAGATCAGCATCACCACCCCGAATTCCGCAGAAACTCCGGCGAGCGCGATGAAACCGACAGCGGTAGCGACGGACTGGTTATACCCGAACCAATAGAGCAGCCAAAGCCCACCTGTGAGTGCAAAGGGCAAGGTACCCATGATGAGCAGCGCTTCATCCCAGCGGCGAAAGGTGAGGTACAGGAGGGCGAGGATGATCGCGAGTGTCACCGGCACCACCAGCTTCATGCGTTCCTTGGCTCGGACCAGGAACTCGTACTGTCCGGTATATGAGATACTGACACCCGGAGGCAGGGTAACCTTTGAGGTGATTGCGCGATTGATATCCGATACCAGCGTTTGCATGTCGCTTGAACGGCCGTCGACATAGATCCAAGTGACCGGTCTGCCGTTCTCGCTGCGCAGCATGGGCGGGCCATCGCTGACGCGGACGGTGGCGACCGTGCCAAGAGTAATCTGTTGCCCCGATGGGGTGAGGACAGGAAGATTGGACAGCTTGTCCACGCTGTCGCGCAATTCACGCGGGTATCGCACACTGATCGGATAGCGTGCAAGCCCCTCGACCGTTTGGCTAATATTCTCGCCGCCAATAGCGGAGGCGACCAGGTCGTGGACATCGGCGACGTTGAGGCCGTAACGCGATGCAGTCGCACGATCTACTTGGATATCGATATAGCGCCCACCGCTAAGCCGCTCCGCCAGCGCCGAAGAAACGCCAGGGACGCCTCTCACCACGCCTTCTATACGCTTGGCCGTCTGATTTATTTCACCCAGGTTCGAACCAGCAACCTTGATCCCGATCGGGCTCTTGATTCCGGTTGCCAGCATATCGATCCGGTTGCGGATCGGCGGAATCCAGAAATTGGCGAGGCCTGGCACTTTGACCTTCGCGTCCAGTTCTTCGACAAGTTTTTCAGGGGTCATGCCAGGTCGCCACTGATCGGCTGGTTTGAATCGGATGGTCGTTTCGAACATTTCGAGCGGTGCCGGATCCGTCGCGCTATCAGCCCGGCCAGACTTTCCGAATACCGTTTCAACCTCCGGGACTGTCTTGATCATCCTGTTGGTCTGCTGGAGCAGGCGACTGGCTTCAGCCGCTGACAGGCCAGGCAACGCGGAGGGCATGTAGAGCAAGTCGCCTTCGTTCATTTGCGGCAGAAACTCGCCGCCGATCCGCGAGGCCGGCCACAGGCTGCTCGCAAAGATAAGCGCCGCAATCAGCAAGGTCTGTTTCGGCCGCTTCAACACCCAGTCGATCGCCGGGCGGTAAATGTGCGAGAGCCATCGATTGATCGGGTTGGCCTCTTCGTTGGGGATCTTTCCCTTGATCAGCATGCCCATCAATACCGGGATCAGCGTGATTGAAAGGAGCGCTGCGGCAGCCATTGCGTAGGTCTTGGTGAACGCCAGTGGAGTGAACAACCGTCCTTCCTGTCCCTGTAAGGTGAAGATCGGGATGAAGGAAAAGGTGATGATCAACAGGCTGAGGAAGAGTGCGGGACCCACTTCGGCCGCAGCATCAGTCACAAGCCTCCAGCGTGTGGGTTGATCGAGTTCGTGACCGGGATGTTCATGTTGCCAGTGCTCGAGATGCTTGTGTGCGTTCTCGATCATCACTACTGCTGCATCCACCATTGCGCCGATCGCGATCGCAATCCCACCAAGCGATAGGATGTTGGCGTTAAGTCCCTGCAATCGCATGACGATGAATGCTATTAGGATGCCAAGCGGCAAAGTAAGGATCGCAACCAACGCTGAGCGCGCGTGCCACAGAAACAGTCCGCAGACGATGGCGACGATCAGGAACTCCTCGATCAGCTTGCTGGTGAGATTCTCAACCGCGCGGTCGATCAAACCTGACCGATCATATACCGTCACAACCTCGACCCCAGGTGGCAGGCTTTTTTTCAGTTCATCGAGCTTCTGGCGGACCCCGTCGATGACTGCCCGCGCATTCTGTCCTTGGCGCATTACGATGACACCGCCCGCGACTTCTCCTTCACCGTTGAGCTCGGCAATTCCGCGGCGCATTTCCGGGCCGACTTGCACTGTGGCTACGTCGCCGACCGTAATCGGCACTCCACCAACAGCGGTTCGAATCGGGACGAGTTCGAAATCCCGCAACGACCCCAGATAGTCGCTGGCACGCACAGTGTATTCCGCGCCTGCCATTTCGACAGTTGCACCGCCAGTCTCCTGGTTGGCGCGCCTCAGCGCGTCCGCCACGTCTTGCGGCGTGACCCCATAGGCCGCGAGTTTCTGCGGATCGACAACCACCTGGTATTGCCTGACCATGCCACCGATGGCGGCGACTTCCGCCACGCCTGGGATAGTCTTAAGTTCATAGCGCAGGAACCAGTCCTGGATGCTGCGCAGCTGAGCCAGATCGTGCGTACCCTTGCGATCGACAAGTGCGTATTCGTAAATCCAGCCAACACCTGTCGCATCGGGACCAAGCGTGGCATTGGCACCGTTCGGCAGACGGCTTTGCACCTGACTCAGATATTCCAGAACACGACTGCGCGCCCAGTAGAGATCGGTGCCGTCTTCGAACAGCACGTAGACATAACTGTCGCCGGTGAATGAATAGCCACGCACGATCCGCGCGCCTGGAACTGAAAGCATTGTCGTCGCAACCGGAGTGGTGACCTGGTTTTCGATGATTTGCGGCGCCTGGCCCGGCCAACTGGTGCGGATGATCACCTGTACATCGGATAGATCCGGCAGCGCGTCGACCGGCGTGGTTCTGACCGCGAGCAATCCAAGTGCCGACAGCACCAATGCCGCGGCAAGAACGAAACCCCGCGCACGCACGGAAGCCCTGATAATTGCTGCGATCACTGGTCGCCACCGATCGGACGCGCAACAACGCCCGCCAGGCTTGCTTCGGAATCGAGCAGGAACTGAGCGGATGCGACAACCCGTTCGTTTGGAGCCAATCCCGCGAGGACTTCGGTCTTGCCCCCTCCTTCGCGACCAATTCGCACTTCGGCCGGACGATATCGTCCTTCAGGAAGGGCAAGCATGACCAAAGTCCGGGTGCCGGTGCGAATGATTGCCTCATTCGGAATCAACAGCCTTGGCTGCCCGTCTTGCACAAAGGCGACCCTTGCAAACATGCCCGGCCGCAGTCGTCCCTTGTGATTGACCAGCTCAATGCGAGCGGTGAGTGTTCGGCTGTCGGCCTGTGCCGTTGGGAGGATGGCGGTAACCTTTCCGGTGAAAGTCTCGCCCGGGAATGCTGCCAGCGTAACAGTTGCACCCAGACCCACGCGGACTGTTTGAGCCTGTGCCTCGGGAATAGCCGCATTGAGCCAGATCGTGGCGATCCCTCCCACCTGCGCAAGGCTGGCTCCTGCTGGAAGAGTCATTCCCGACCTGACTTCGAGCGACTGGATCACACCTCCCTTTGGTGAGCGGATCGTGACGACATCATGGGTTCGGCCTGTCCGTTCAACTTCCGCGATCAGCGTGTCAGACATGCCCAGTAGCTTTAGCCGACGATGCGCTGCTGCGGTAAGCTCGGGCTTTCCCAACTGCCTTACCGCCAAGTACTCGGTCTGCGCGCCGGCCCAATCGGAAATCAGCAAGTCCGCGACAGGAGCGCCGGCCGCGATCACATCGCCTGGCGCAAGTGCGTAAACCCGGCTCACGAATCCGCCAGATCGTGCTTGCACGATCGCGACTTCGCGCAAGTTGAACTCCAGCGTCCCGGTTACCGCAAGGTCAGAAGGAAGAACGCCCATTTCGGGAGCGACAATCCGCATTCCCAGATTCTGCTGGGCGGCGGAATCAATCGTGATGCCTGGCCCCGCATCGGGCGCCTCGTCGGCATATTTGGGGATCGTCTTCATGCCCATCGACGACAGTGAATCGGGATTGTCGTAACGCTCTTGCGGGACCATCGGATCGTACCAATACAGGATCTTGCGGCCGTCAGGTGCCGTTCTTGCGGTCGTATCGGCAGAGTGTCCGCGTTGACCAAGCCAGTAACCGCCTCCGCCTACTACCATCGTGACTGCCAGCAGCGCTGCGCCCCAACGCACTGCGTTCTTCTTGTCCAGCGTCATGGCTGCACCCTTCCATATCTGTAGTTGATCCGGATCACGTCACGCGCGACGTCGGCTTCGCGAGAGAGTGCCTCAACTTCGGCTTCGGCCAAGGCCAGAGTGGACAAAAGTGCACTGCCAAGATCGAGCTTGCCAGCCGCGTAGCTCGCCATGTCGAGTTCTGCGCGATGCTTTGCGAGAGGCACCAGGGTTTCGCGGGCATTATGCAACTGCTGGACATGCATGTCATACTCGGCGAGGTCCGCCTCAAGATCCGCCCGCACTTCCCGCTCAGCAGCATCGCGGGCGAAAAGGGCCTGAGTTTCCTCACTTGCCCGGGCGGCGATCAGCGGATCTTGCCGCTTCCCGGCGAACAATGGCAGGTCAATGCTGACACCGACGGAAACCGTACTGCCATAGGCAGGATCACGGCGACCATAGGCCGCATTGACGCGCCAATCCGGTCGCTTCTCAGCCCGTGCCAGTGCACTCTCCGCCTCAGCGCTGCGTACATTCGCATCGAAGAGTCTTAGCCGAGGCAGTGTTGGGATACCATCAATCAGAGCTTGCCGGTCGACCAAGAGCAACGGCGGACCGCCGACCACGTCAGGATCAGGATCGCCGGTGAAGCGGGCCAACCTGGCCCTGGCCTTGGCTACATCTGCCGCCAGGACACTTCGACGATCGTTGATCTGGGCTCGAAGCTGCGAGGGCTCCAGCGCTTGGGACGGCCGCGCCGAACCGGAAGCCAATCGGGCGGAAACGGTAGATTGCAGATCATCCAAACTCTCGATCAAGCGATCGAGTTGACTCAAGCGGCGTTTGGCGAAGTACAGATCGATCCAAGCAAGCGCAGTTTCGAGCCCGACGTTTTGTGCCTCTACAGAATAGCCGGCTTGGGCCCGGCCGATATCTGCCTGCGCCCGCTGCACTCTGGCACGGCGCTTGGCAGGGTTTGGAAATGCCTGTTCCACACCGATACGCCCCATGGTCATGCCCTCGCGCGTAAAGCTGAAGGCCGGAGGGCCAGAGATCGGGAAATTGTCTATCCCGACATTGAGCGTCGGGTCCGGCAGCTGGCCAGCAGCAACCGAAGCTGATTGGCTCGCCTGCACCTGAGCATCACTGGCGCGAACAGAAGGCGCCTCGCGAATGGCGCGCGTAACCGCCCCGTCGAAAGTCATCGGTTCCCCAAATGCGATGGCCGACACAGCCAAAGTCGGCAAAGCGAGATACTTTATCTTCAATCAGCTGCCCCCTCCTGATGGGATCTGCGAACCACCCTGCCGGCAGGGTGCGGAAGTTCAGGCTTCTGTTCTTGTGCCCCAACGTTGCATGCAAAGAAGTTCCAGCCAGAGATACGCAGCCGAACAACGAAACCCTCACATCGTGGAGCAACTCTTGGATTTGCGGTCAGAATAGATCGGCCTCCGCGCCACCGCGGTGAGCGTGTCGGATGGAAGCCCCAATTGCCCGAATGATAGCAGGCAGTCCTGCTTGGGATCAGGTGTGAACAATACTTACAGATCAGAAAGTGCGAGGACGCTACGCCGTGGTTCTCGCCGGGAGCGAACGGGTGGAATGCGCAGTCAACGCAATCACGGTCGCAACCGACGGGCCGAACACGAACTAACCTGTATCTGCTGGCGGAGCTCTTAATTCCGATACCTAAAGTGCTCGATCAGAATGACACAGCGCAGGTGTTCGATTTCAACGAGGGGGTGTTTCATGTCGAACAAGTTTCCCGCTGGAGGCAGCCAAGTCTCGCAGTCTTTTCCGACTGGCAGTAAGCAGACGCTGTTTCGTTTTACTCTTCCTGCCGCACTTCCCTTTGTTGCCACCATCATCATTCTGGCGATGGTTCCGCCGCAAGCCAAGGCCGTGCCAGCCTACGTCGATCAGACCGGATTGACCTGTCAAGCCTGTCATGTCGGAGGGTTCGGACCTCAACTGACGCCGATGGGCCGTCAGTTCAAGATTGAGGGTTACACGATGCGCAGTGGCGCGAGTGTCCCGATTTCTGCTGTTGGAGAAGTTTCTTTCACACGCACAAAAAAGGACCAGGATCCTCCTCCGGAAATGGGCAAGGCCAACAATAACCTGCTCCTGGACAGAGGTAGCCTGTACCTCACCGGCGGGATAGGCCAGAATTTCGGTGGCTTTGTCGAGGTCGCCTATGAAGGTGCCGAAAAGGCCTGGATGCTCGACATGCTCGACCTCAGGGCGGTCACCAAGAGCCAGATCTTCGGCCAGGATGCGGTGCTTGGATTGTCTCTCAACAATTCCCCAACTGTCCAGGATCCATGGAACACGACCCCGGCATGGAGCTTCCCCTATACGCAAACGACCATTTCGCGGACACCAGGGGCGGCCCCGCTGATCAACGGCGGACTAGGCGGAAAGTCGATCGGATTGACGGCCTATGCCTGGCTTGGACAGAAGTTCTATATGGAAGGCGGAGCCTACTCCAGCCCACGGGCGGGCACGCTAAGGTGGCTTGGTGTTGAATCCGATGAACCCGGCGACATCAAAGGACTCGC
The DNA here is from genome assembly GCF_002440635.1 of Novosphingobium sp. UBA6272. GTDB lineage: Bacteria > Pseudomonadota > Alphaproteobacteria > Sphingomonadales > Sphingomonadaceae > Novosphingobium. The sequence continues at coordinate 43,874 of NZ_DJUW01000024.1, forward strand.
GCCTTACGGCAGGGCGGCCTGGCAAGGGCCGTTGGGCGGAGGAACGGCACACGTTGGAGCCTACTTCCTGCAAGCGCGCATTCGCCCGCACCGCAATCGCACGACGAGCCTCTCGGATCGGTACACCGACTTTGGCCTCGATGCCTCTTGGCAAAAGACGCTTGGTACGGGCGACGCACTTTCGGCCCAGATGCGCTACACGCGGGAGAACGCGGATCTTCAGGCAAGCTGCTGGCTCGGCTTCGTTGGTCCGGGCGGCAATGCAGATTGCGCAAGGATACGTCTCAACGAGTGGCGGGGCGACATTGGCTACAACTGGCGCTCCAAAGTCGGTGTGACACTGGGAGCGTTCTCGACGACCGGAACTGCAAATTCGAACCTCTATCGCGGGCCGACCGCCAAACCAGACAGTAATGGGCTGACCGCCCAACTCGATTACACTCCATGGGCTAACAGCAACGGGCCTCTTGGACGGCGAGCCAGCATGCGCGTTGGGCTGCAGTACACGGCTTATGGCAAGTTCGACGGTGCCCGGTCCAACTACGATGGCGCCAATGCCAATGCTTCTGACAACAATGCACTGAGGGTATTCACATTGGCCTGCTGCCGGTTTGG
>NZ_DJUW01000022.1 GCF_002440635.1 Novosphingobium sp. UBA6272
TTTAATGGGTCCTGAGCCTAGGCCGCTTCCAGCCCCAGACCCTCCAGCAGCCGCAACTGCTCGGGCCGTTTGCGCCACAGGAAATCGCTCGGCAGGCCGTGCCGAACTGAGGCCTGGGCCGGGGGCGAGGCCGGATCGTGCTTGCGCTCGGCCAGCCGCGCGATCAGCTTCACCGCCGCGCGGTCGGCAAAGGACAGGTTGTACTCGCGGCCCAGTTCCAGCCGCTCGCGGATCAGCGGCGGCAGGATCGATACGGCGGCGCGGGCCAGCGCGCGGTGCAGGAACCGCGGCACGGTCGGCGCGGCCTTGCCCGACTGGATGATGTCGAGGAATTCGCGGTTGATCGGGTGCGGTTCGAAACCAGCGGCGAGCCCTTCCATCATCGCGAAGAAATCGGCGCGGCAGGTCAGCTTTTTCTGAACGCCGTAAAGCACCGCCACCGCCTCGCCCTCGCGGAAGAAGCGGTTCTGGTCGGCTTCGCTGACCGGGCTGACGAAGGTGTGGTAAGCGGTCAGGAAGCCATAGCCGGCGGTCGCGCTGACCCAGTCGACCAGTTCCGGGTCGGTCGCCTTGTAGGCCACACCGCCGGGTGTTTCGCCGGCAACCTTGGCGTGCATCCGTCCGACCCCCGCGATCAGCTTGCGCGCCGCATCGGCCGGGCCATAGACCCCGATCATCGCCGCGTGCCCGGTCCGCTGCGAGCGACCGATCGGATCGACCGGATAGATCGAGTGGTCCCACACGCCCGAACGGATCCGCGGGTCGGCGAATTCCATCAGCACCGCCGCCACCCCGCCGATCGCCAGCGCGATCTGGTTCTTGTAGATCCGCCAGGCGACCGAGCCGGGATGCATCAGCGCGGCCGCGCCCGGCGGCTGGCTATAATCGAACGGCGGGATCGGCCGGGCTGCGGGCTTGCTCATGCGGGGATCACACTCCGAGGTGAGCCCAGGGCCCGGTGATCGCCAGAGTTCGGGCCGGGCTGTAGAGGTTGAGGAACAGCACCTGGCCATCGGGCGAGAAGCAGGCTCCGGCGAATTCGGTCTGGATCCGCGACTTGGCGATCGGATAGGGCAGGCCGTCGACGGTGATCCCGCGCACGTGGTTGTCGGTGATCGCGGTGTATTGATCCTCGCAGACGATCAGCTGGCCATCGGTCGCAACGGTCAGGTTGTCGCCATAGTTGAACTGGCCGGCATCGGTCGATTCGAAGAACAGTTGCAGCCGGTCACTGTACTGGCCGGGCACCAGCCGGAACACCTGCCCCAGCTTGGCCGCTCCGCCCGAGGTGCAAGTGAAATAAAGCTCACCCCGGCCCATGTGGATCCCTTCGCCGCGGGCAAAGCGCAGCGCGCCCAGTGCCGCGCCGCGCTGGCGCAGATCGTCAGCCGGGCTGGCGACGTTGTCGAGCGGGATCCACCGCGCCTTGCGCCATTCGCCGGGGCGGATCAGCGGATCGCCGGCGACCAGCGACAGCGCCTCAAGCACGCCGCCGCGCGCTAGCTGGCCGGGCACTGCGGGGGTGAAGCGGTACAGCAGCCCGTCCTCCCGGTCCTCGGTCAGGTAGACCTTGCCGCTGGCTGGATCGACCGCAGCGGCTTCGTGGTTGAAGCGGCCCATTGCTTTCAGCGGCACCGGATTGACCGGGCCGGTGGCGCTGGCGGGCACCTCAAACACCCAGCCGTGGCTGCGGCCGAGCTGGCCGCCGGCCGGAGATACGTCTTCCTCGCAGCTCAGCCATGAACCCCAGGGGGTGACCCCGCCGCTGCAATTGCGGATCGTACCGGAAAGCGAGCGGAACTGCTGCTCGACCGTCAGGGTCGCGGCATCGAGGATCAGCGTGGTCGTGCCGCCCGGCAGGGGCGCGCCGCCGTTCAGCCGGTCATAGGCCGCACCGGTCGCTCCGCCGCTGTCCTGCGTCACAACCAGTTCGTGATTGCGGACCAGTGCCAGCTTGCCGCCGGGCAAGGCGAAGCAGCCCATCCCGTCGGCCGCGTCGGGCACGGTGCCGCCGTCGCTCATCGCCTGGCCGCGCTTGGACAGGATCCGGTAGGAAAATCCGTCCGGCAGATCGATCAGGCCAGCCGGATTGGGCACCAGCGGACCATAGCCCTCGGCACTGACAATCGCGTGCCCGCGGGCATGACAGCCCGACGCGGCCAGCGCGCCAAAGGCCAGGCCGGTGGCGGAAAGAAAGCGGCGGCGATCGAAAGTCGGTCCCATCGCGACACTGTGCCGGACGCCGGTTGAAGCGTAAAGGGCCGCCGGTGCTGCGGCGGCAGACTGCCCCAAAAGACCTCTGCCGCCCGGCGTGGATCGCCGGTAGCGCCGAATGCATGATTATTGCCGGAGCCGCCGACCGATCCTTGCCTTTTGCTGCTGCGCCGCTGGCCGACGCTGTGTGGCCGCGCAAGCTGATCCTGGTAACTGGCGGCACCGGGTTTGTCGGGCAAAGGCTGGTCGAGGCCCTGTCAGCGGCCGGGCACGGGGTGATCGTGCTGTCGCGAAACGCCGTTTCGGACAATTTGCCCGATAGCGTCAGGGTGATCACCTCGCTGCTTGAGATCGCACCCGCGACCCGGATCGATGCAGTGGTCAATCTGGCCGGAGAATCGATCGCCGGCGGGCTGTGGACGCGCAAGAAGCGTGCGCGGATACTCCAGTCCCGCCGCGACATGGCCGCGCAGTGCCGCGATCTGGTAGCCCGGCTTGAATGCAAGCCCGAGGTCCTGATCACCGCCAGCGCGATCGGCTGGTACGGGATCCGCGGCGACGAGACGCTGGACGAGAGCAGCACTGGCACCGCCTGCTTCTCACGCGAAATCTGCGAGGCGATCGAACAGGGCGCGGCGGCCTGTGCAGAGCTGGGGGTCCGGGTGGTGCCGCTGCGGATCGGGCTGGTGCTCGATTCCTCGGGCGGCATGCTCGGGCGGATGCTGCTGCCGTTCCGGCTGGGGCTGGGCGGGCCATTCGGTTCAGGGAAACACTGGATGAGCTGGATCCACCGCGACGATCTGGTCCGGCTGATCTGCCACGCCATCGCGCAACCGTCGCTGTCCGGCCCGGTCAATGCCGTCGCGCCAAATCCTGTGCGCAACCGCGATTTCGTGAAAGCACTCGGCAAGGCATTGCACCGCCCGGCGGTTTTCCCGGTGCCGGCTGCGCCGCTCAAACTGGTGCTCGGGCAATTCGCCGAGGAACTGCTGCTCGGCGGGCAACGCGTAGTCCCCGTCAGGGCCGAGGCCAGCGGTTTCCGCTTTCGCTATCCAACGCTTGATGCCGCTTTGGCCGCGATCATCGAACACGAAAAAGGGGACGCGCCGTAACGCGTGCCCTTCCTTCGGCCAGTCGGTCGAGTTGCGCTTAGATGGCGATTGCGCCCGCCGGAGCGGCAAACTTTTCACGGCATAGCTTCACAAGCGGGCGGACCGCTTCGCGGGTGGAATCCTGCGCGCCGCGCAGTTCCGGGCCGACGACATTGGGATTGGCCCGGTTGGCCATGACCCACTGCTTTTCGATGTTGCCGCAAACCCGTGCGGTCGGCGCTTCATCGACGCGCAGCATGGCATAGGTATTGCCCATTTCAACGGCGGCTTCGTAGAAGGCGTAGACTTCCTTCTGTCCGGCCGAGGCACCAGGGTTGTTCCGGCGGGTCTGGGCAAGTTCAGCCAGAGCAGTCTGGCAGGCGTTGTACTGTTCGATCGGTGCGCGATCCTTCGATTTATCGGAGTCGGTGCAGAAATCGAAGGCCGAGCTGTTCATGTCGGCCAGCATCTGATTGGCCTGGGCATCGGTAACGCTCTGCGCCATCGCGGGCGAGGCGGCGAGGCACAGGGCCGAAGCCATGGTGGCGGCAAGCAGTCTACGCATTGTTCTTGTCTCCCCTGAAGACGGGCATGATCCGGTTTGATCGGCTTCGTCGCCTAGGCCTTGGTGGATGAATAGCAGCATAACGCAGGCCGGCGCTTGGAAATTTGCGCCATGGACCCAAGTAGGAGCGAGATGTCCCAATCGGCGCTTACCGCTCCGGCTTCAGCCGATCCGGCGAACCCAGCCATGGTGATCGGCTTCCTCGCCGCGCTGGATTGCGGTGAGCCGGGCCTTGAGCTTGCCGGTGAGCTGACCGGGGCCGCCCGAACCGATGGTGAATTCGCCGTCCTGCCCGGCGACCTTGCCGACCGGGGTAACGACCGCAGCAGTGCCGCAAGCAAAGGCTTCGACCAGCTGGCCCGAGGCAGCGTCGGCGCGCCACTGATCGAGGCTGTAGCGATCCTCGCGCACGGTAAGGCCCTCTTCGCGGGCCAGCGTGATCAGGCTGTCGCGGGTAATGCCGGGCAGGATCGTGCCGGTCAGCGGCGGGGTGCTCAGGCTGCCATCGGCAAAGGCGAAGAACAGGTTCATGCCGCCCAGTTCCTCGATCCAACGGTTCTCGGCAGCGTCAAGGAACAGCACCTGATCGTGGCCCTTGGCAAAGGCTTCGGCGGTCGGGACCAGGCTGGCGGCATAGTTGCCGCCGCACTTGGCCGCACCGGTGCCGCCGGGCGCAGCGCGGGTATAGTCCGAAACCCAGATCGAGACGGCCGGGGCGCCCGACTTGAAATAATTGCCTGCCGGGCTGGCGATGACGATGAACTTATAGGCCTTGGCCGGGCGCACGCCCAGGAACGCCTCGGTCGCGATCATGAAGGGCCGCAGGTACAGCGAACCGCCCTCGACCGTCGGGAACCAGGCCGCATCGGCCTTCACCAGTTCCTCGATCGCGGCGATGAACAGGTCCTCGGGCAGTTCGGGCATGGCGAGGCGGCGGGCCGAGGCATTGAAGCGCCGGGCATTGGCATCGGGCCGGAACAGCGCCATCGAACCATCGGGGTGGCGATAGGCCTTCAGCCCCTCGAAGATTTCCTGCGCATAGTGCAGCACCGAGGCCGCCGGATCGAGCGCGATCGGGCCATAGGGGCGCACCTGCGCGCCGTGCCAGCCGGCCTCTTCGGTCCAGTCGATCACCACCATGTGATCGGTGAAGCGGCTGCCGAAGCCGGGGTTGGCCAGAATCTCACTGCGTACCGCATCGGCCACCGGCGCGGGGTGCGGCAGGTGGGTGAACCGGGTGCGGGATTCGGCGAGAGTCGCCATGGGCTTCATTCCTTATAGTGCAAAGCGCCGCTATTGAACTAAAATTACGTTCAGTGCAAGCGCAATGTAATAAACGCAAAGGCTCTATTTCACTTTCCTGCATAGCGGGGATTGCGCGTCAGGCCAAGTCACGTGCATCATGGGCAAAACGGGAGACAACGATGAAACGCGCTCTGTTCGCTGCTGTGCTGGCGCTGGCTTTGACCGGAGCGGCAGCGCCGTCAAATCCGGCAGCCTTGACCTGCTCCAGCCCGGTCAGGAAGGGTGATACGGCGTCGACGCTGAAGGCCCGTTATGGCAAGCAGGCAAGGATCATGAAGATCCATGCTGCCGAGGGCGAAATGGTCGATGGCCTGGCCTTGTGGCCCAACGATCCGAAGCGCCGGATCGACGTGTTCTTTGATGATGGCCCGATGAAGCGGATCGCAACGCTGCGGATCACCGGGGCAAAGTCGGTCTGGCGGATTGGCGGGCTGGGGATCGGCGCGACCTTGCCGCAAGTGGTGGCGACCAATGGCCGCGCGGTAACGGTCGGGGGGTGCGGCTGGGACTATGGCGGCGGCGTGGATCCGCGCGGCGGCAAGCTGGCCAAGTGGCCGGGCGGATGCCGGATCGGCCTGACCATGGATGTCGGCGCCGATGTGACCAACCCGCCTGAAGGGATCAGCGGCGACGGGCTTCTTCTGAACTCCGGCGATCCCCGGTTGAAGGCGGCACGGCCGCGGGTGACGCACATCTACCTCAACTGGCGGGACTGATCCTCCCGGATATGAGAAGGGCCACACCGGCTAACCGGGTGGCCCTTCGCATGGTCAGCGGCCGGAAGCGCCGCTCACGGTGCCTTTATCGCGAAATCGAAACTCAGCGATAATGCTCCATGATGCGGATTACCGACCTCCCTGCTGAACCATGAGACATCGGTCACCTCCTTTCGCGCTGTTAGAGCCAATCACTTCCTGCTGGAAGCTCGGGCGGCCCGTTTCCGTACCGTCCTTGCTCCTAGATGTGAATCATTCTGCGCTGCACAACAAGTCTTGCAAAGATTTTTTTTGACGTCAGAATCAGTGCCTTCGTGCCCGTCGGGGCACTTCTCCACAATCAGCTTCAACGGCAATCCTCGATCACCCGGCTGATTTCTGGCCAGGCGGGGATGTACCACGGCGCCCACTGTCCCTGGACCGATACCATGAACCGGCCGCGGCTGAATGCCATGCTGTCGAGCAGGGGATCGCTACCCGCCACCACGGCCACCACATCGCCCCCATCGCGCCGGGTCGGCAGCGTCTTCTGGCCGGACGTGGTGACGATGGTCATCAGCGGGGCTTCGAGCGCGGGGGCCGTCTGCCGGATTTCGACTTGCCGCTTGGCCTTGTCGCAGGTCAGCGTGAAGCCGCCGTAGCTCGGCATGGTCGGCGTGCCGAAGAACGCGACCGAGCGGTTTCCTTCGCTGCGCCAATACCAGTTGCCGGGCGAAGCCGGGGCATCGCGCCAGTCGGCCGGTTGCTTGGGTGGAAGCGGGGGCGGCAGGCCCGGCGTAACAAAGGGGCGCGGCGGCGGCGGCACCGGCGCGGGTTTGGGCGGGGCCGAGCACGCGGCCAGCCCGGTGAGCACTACAAGGGGAATAATTGCCTTCACGCGCCTTCTATGGAAGGAGCCGGGGCAATGGGCAAGGTGGCGAAACAACGGGTGGACCAGCTGCTGGTCGAACGCGGGCTGGCCGAAAGCCGGACCCGTGCCCAGGCGCTGGTGCTGGCGGGCACGGTTTTCTCGGGCGAAACCAAGATTGCCAAGTCCGGGCAGACCCTCCCCGCCGATGCACCGCTGGAGGTTCGCGGACGCGACCATCCGTGGGTTTCGCGCGGCGGGATCAAGCTGGCCCATGCTATCGAACACTTCGGGTTGGACCCGGTCGGGGTCACCGCGACGGATGTCGGCAGCTCGACCGGCGGGTTTACCGATGTGTTGCTGAGCAAGGGCGCGGAGCATGTCTTCGCGGTCGATTCGGGCACCAACCAGCTGGCTTGGAAGCTGCGCCAGGATCCGCGGGTGACCGTGCTGGAACAGACCAGCGCGCGGCTGCTTACGCCGGCGCTGATCGACCGTCCGTGCAGCTGGGTGGTTTGCGACGCCAGTTTCATTTCGCTGGCCAAGGTACTGGAAGTGCCGCTGAAACTGGCTGCGCCGCAGTGCCGACTGGTCGCCCTGATCAAGCCGCAGTTCGAAGTCGGGCGCGGCGAAGTCGGCAAGGGCGGGGTCGTCCGCGATGCAGCGCTGCATGCCCGCGTCTGCAAGGAAGTGCGGGCCTGGCTCGAAGGAAGCGGCTGGCAAGTCCAGGGGATTGTCGAAAGCCCGATCAAAGGGCCGGAAGGCAATGTCGAGTTTCTGATTTCGGCACAACGCGGTTGTTGATTGGCGGATTGCCAGCGCGGCCGCGCCCCGCCACTATCATCCGGAAATCGCGCTCTGATTCGAGGTTCCTTCGATGAGTGAACTTGCTTCGCCCGGCCAGTTGCGGGCCGCCTTGCTGCGCTGGTCGCTGTTCCTGGCGCCGTTGCTGCTGTTGCTCGGCACCGTTTCGGGAATGATGGGCGGTTCGGGTGCGAACAATGCCTGGTTCATGGGGCTCGAAAAGCCCTCGCTTTATCCCCCGCCGGCAACCTTCGGGATCGTCTGGACAATCCTGTACCTGCTGATGGGCGTGGCGCTGGCCATGATCGTGACCGCGCGCGGTGCAGCGGGGCGCGGTCTGGCGATCGGAGTCTTCGCGATCCAGTTCGTCCTCAACCTCGCCTGGTCGCCGGTGTTTTTCGGGATGCACCTGTTGGTCCCGGCGCTCTACCTGCTGGTCGCGATCGACCTGGCAGTGCTGGCCACGGTCTGGCTGTTCTGGAAGGTCCGCCCGCTCGCCGCCTACCTCTTGCTGCCGTACCTCGCCTGGGTGCTGTTCGCGACCGCGCTGAACTGGCAGTTCGTTGCGGTCAATCCCGGGGCTTGATCCCGGGGCGGCAAAGGACCATCTAGCCTCCATGCAAAGCGAAAACCCCCTGATCGCCGATATTGCCAAGCTGCTGAACAGCGCGGCCGGAACCGTTGCCGGAATGGGCCGCGAAGCCCGCGACGCCGCACGGGAACGGGTCAAGGAAGGGCTTGGCGGGCTCGATTTCGTCACCCGTGAGGAATTCGACACGGTCAAGCTGATGGCCGCCAAGGCCCGCGAAGAGAACGAGGCGCTGAAGGCCCGGATCGATGCGCTTGAGGCGGCGCTAAGCGCCAAGGGCAAGAAGTAGGAATTTCTCACGCAAAGGCGCCAAGGCGCGAAGGGGTTGCGCGCTGTGCGGGGTGATCCTCGGCTGCGGCCATGTCGTTTTCGGTGACGCCCAAAGCCGAAGCGGCTTCGCCGCTTGCCCAGTATCTTTGCACCTTCGCGCCTTTGCGAGAGCTATTTCAACCGCCGGTTGAGTAATCCTGGGTTTCGCTCCAAAGCCAGCCGATGGACCTGCGCGACAACGCCATCGTCTGCTCGACCCGGCCGCACGGCGAAACCGCGGTTATCGCCCGGTTGCTGAGCGAGCAGCACGGCCTCTTGGCCTGCTATGTCGCGGGCGGGCGTGGCCGACAGCTGCGTCCGGTGCTGATCCCTGGAAATCTGGTTCAGGCCGAACTGCGCTCGCGCAGCGAATCGCAGCTGCCGTTCGGTCGACTTGAGCTCAGCCACAGCCGCGCGCCGTGGCTGGCGGAGCCGCTGCCGGCAGCCGCGATTGGCTGGGTTACCACATTGACCACCGCCGCTCTGGCTGAGCGCCAGCCCTATCCGGGTCTGTTCGCGGCGCTGTCGGGCCTGCTCGATGCTGTCTGCCACGCTCCATCGGCGCGGGGCTGGCTGCCCGGACTGGTCGCCTATGAAGCGCTGCTGCTGCGCGAACTGGGTTATGGCGGAGCCGCGCCGGATCCCGCCGCCGGGCTGGCCGAATTCGACGCTGTCGGCCAGCGGATCGAGCGCTACCTGCTTGCAGATCGGCACGGCGATGTTATGGGCGCGCGCGCCATCCTGCGAGAGCGGCTGGCCCGGATCGGGTAAGGGCGGACATTCCAGATGAAGATTGCGGTACTCGCCGGAGACGGCATCGGCCCCGAAGTGACCCGCGAGGCAGTGCGCGTGCTGCAGGCGCTGAACCTGCCCGGGCTGGAGCTGGCCGAGGCTGCGGTCGGCGGCGCGGCCTACAAGGCGCACGGCCATCCGCTGCCGCCCGAAACGCTGGCCATCGCCCGCGAAGCCGATGCGATCCTGTTCGGCGCGGTCGGCGATCCCGATTGCGACAATCTGGAACGGCACTTGCGGCCCGAGCAGGCGATCCTGGGCCTGCGCAAGGAGCTGGGCCTGTTTGCCAACTTGCGTCCGGCCAAGGTTTTCAAGGGGCTGGAAGACGCTTCTGCGCTGCGGCCTGAGGTCGCTTCGGCGATCGACCTGCTGATCGTGCGCGAGCTCAACGGCGACGTCTATTTCGGCGAGAAGGGCATCCGCGTCCTTCCCGATGGCCGCCGTCAGGGCTGGGACATGATGGCCTATGCCGAGGACGAGGTACGCCGGATCGCCCACGTCGGCTTCAAGGCCGCGATGGGCCGGGGCAGGAAGCTGTGCTCGGTCGACAAGGCCAATGTGCTGGAAACCAGCCAGGTCTGGCGCGACGTGGTGATCGAGGTTTCGGCCGAATATCCCGAGGTCGAGCTGAGCCACATGTATGTCGACAACGCGGCAATGCAGCTGGTCCGCAATCCGGGCCAGTTCGACGTGATCGTCACCGGCAACCTGTTCGGCGATATCCTCTCGGACCAGGCCAGCATGTGCGTCGGTTCGATCGGGCTGCTCGCCTCGGCCTCGCTCAGCGAGGGCACGCAAGGGCTGTATGAGCCGATCCACGGCAGCGCACCGGACATTGCCGGCAAGGGCCTCGCCAATCCGATGGCGACCGTGCTGTCGGCAGCGATGCTGCTGCGCCATTCGCTGGGGCTTGAGGCCGAAGCGGCGCGGATCGAAGCCGCGGTGGCGCGGACCCTGGCCGACGGCGTACGCGGCGCCGATCTGGGCGGAACGCACGGCACTGTTGCCATTGGCGACGCAATCCTCGAAAGGCTTTGAGATGACCCTACGTCTCGGCGTTGTCCTTCCCACCTATAACGAGCGCAAGAACCTGCGCGGCATGGTCGAGCGGCTCGACAAGGCGCTCGCCGGGATCCCGTGGGAAGTAATCATCGTCGATGACAACAGCCCCGACGGCACTTCGGACGAAGCGCGGGAGCTCGCCCAGGAAGACGGGCGGGTCCGGGTGATCCAGCGGATCGGGCGGCGCGGGCTGTCCTCGGCCGCGATCGAGGGCATGTGCGCCACTGCCGCGCCGGTGGTGGCGGTGATGGACGCCGATCATCAGCACGATCCCGAACTGCTCCCCGGCATGCTCGCCGCGATCGAGAGCGGGGATTATGACCTGTCCTATGCCAGCCGCTTTGCCGAAGGGGCCAGCACCGAGGAATGGGGCCGGCCCGACCGTGTCAAGGCCAGCAACTTTGCCAACCGGATCGCCAACAAAGTGACCGGGGTGGAACTGAGCGACCCGATGAGCGGCTATTTCATGCTCAAGACCGAAGTGCTGCGCGGCGATGCCCACCGGCTTTCGGGCGTGGGCTTCAAGATCCTGCTCGATATCCTCGCCACGGTCGATGCGCCGCTGCGGATCAAGGAAGTGCCGATGAACTTCGCCGCACGGGCCGAAGGCGAATCGAAGCTCGACCGCACAGTCGTGTTCGAATTCCTGGTCGGGCTCTACGACAAGTGGCTGGGCCGCTGGATCCCGACCCGCTTTGCCCTGTTCGGGACGATCGGCGGGCTCGGCGTCGTGGTCCACATGGCGGTTTTGGCCATGGTGCTGAACCTGTTTGGCGAGGCGATGCGGGTCAGCCATTACCCGGATGAGACCGCCTTCATCGTCGGCCAGACCACCGCCGCGCTGGTGGCGATGACCTTCAACTTCGTGCTCAACAACGAACTGACCTATGCCGACAAGCGGCTGCGCGGGTTCCTGCCGCTGCTGACTGGCTGGGTCCGGTTCCTGATCACCTGCGCCTTCGGCCTGCTTGCCAATATCGGCGCGGCGACCGCGCTGGTCCGGTTGGGCTTCAATCCCTATCCGGCGGCAATCGTCGGGATCGTGCTCGGCTCGGTCTGGAACTTCGCGCTGTCGAGCAAGTTCGTCTGGGGCAAGTACTGAGGCCTCAGGCCTCGACCGGCTCCCCGACAAATCCCGGCCAGGTCTTCATGTAGGTGAGGAAGGCTTCGCCCAGGCCTTCGGCGCGCAGGTGCGCCTCGCTGACCGGGACCTGCGCCGCCGCGAAGGCTGGATCGGCCAGGCAGCGCGCGGCGAAATCGTGGTGGAGGATCGCGCCGCGGCCGACCAGCACGAAGTCGGCGCCAGCATCGAGACAGGCCTGGGCCTTGGCGGCATCCATGATCTTGCCGGCCACGCCCAGCCGGGTCTTGCCGCGGGGCAGGGCGGTGAAGTGCGAAATCAGCGGCGCGGCGTCGTCCGCCCCGCCGACCGGGGCCTTGAAGCAATCCCACAGCGACATGTCGAGATAGTCGAGCTGGCCGCCTTCCATCACCTGCTGGACAAAGGCCTTGGCCTCGGCCAGATCGATGTTGAAGCGTTCGGGCGAGAGCCGCAGGCCGAGCTGGAAATCCGGACGGCAGGCCGCGCGAATGCCGTCGATCACTTCGAGGATCACCCGCTTGCGGTTCTCGAAGCTGCCGCCGTAGCGATCCTCGCGCCGGTTGTTGGTCGCATCGAGGAACTGGGCGAGGATATAGCCGTGGGCGCCATGGATCTCGACCCCGTCGAACCCGGCCCTTTCCGCCCGCACTGCAGCTGCGATGAAATCGTCGCGCAGCTGCTCGACCTCGGCGGTGGAAAGCGCGCGGGTGCCGGTTTCGGCATCGGCGAAGGGCCCTTGCGGTGCTTCGCCGATCAGCTCGGCCGGGCTGCGCATCCCGGCATGGTGAAGCTGCACGGATGACACCGCACCCTTGGCCCGCAGCGCGGCGGCCAGCTCGGTCAGCCGCGGCAGGTGAGCGTCTGACCAGATCCCGAGCTGGCCGGGAAAGCCCTGGCCGCCCTTCTGGACATGCGCTGCGGCAGTCATCACCAGTCCGAAACCACCCTCGGCGCGCATCGTCAGCCAGCGGATTTCATCATCCGACAGCACGCCATCGGGATGGCTTTGCAGATTGGTCAGCGGGGCCAACATGAAGCGGTTGGCCAGGCTGGGCCCACGGACGAAATCAAGCGGCTGCGAAAAGGTGGTCATTGCGGCGAATCTCCCTGTTGCCCACAGGGTAATTTAACCGCGCGGTTAACGCCAGCTTCTAAGCCACATCCAAAATTCAAAGCTGCGCCGTCCGCAGCACAGCGGCCAGCCCGAGATGATCGGATAGAACCAGGCGAACATCGCAATACTCAACGCCAGGCTGGCCGGGGCCAGCCAGCGCCAGCGGTCGCTCCGTCGCCACAGTGCGTCAAGCGCCAGCGCCAGCAGCGCCATCAGGAAGGTGCTGGGCAGCAGGTAGTGATAGAGAAACTGCACCGGCTTGCCCGATGTCGCCCAGAACAGCAGCGTCAGCAGATAGAGCGCGGCGAAGGCCAGCAGCTCCGGCCGCCGCCGCATCAGTCCGGCCCACAAGCCCCAGCCCAGCGCGGCGAGGCCGGCCAGCATGGTGAAGGGATTGCCGATCAGCACCACCCCGCGCTGGGCGCCTTCGATATCCTTGTAGAGATACCAGATTGCCCGCCAGTTGCCGGCCCACTGATACCAGACCGACCGATAGGGATGCGGCTTCTTCACGCTGTCCTGCAGCATCAGCATGTGTTCGTGCCAGGCGATCGGCGCCCACGGATTGACTGGTCGCTCGGCCCAGTGGAACGCGGGCCAGAAAGTCAGCCAATAGACCCCGAGCGGGACCAGTCCGAGCCACAGCGCGGCTTCGGCCAGGCTGATCCCGGGGACCGGCCCGCCGCGGGTAGCAAACAGGAAATTGCCGCGATGGGCCTTCAGCTTGAGCACGAGGAACACCAGCCCGGGCAGGATCAGCGCGGGGGCGATCGACCATTTGCTGCCGAGCGCCAGCCCCATCAACACCCCGCCCAGCGCCAGCCGCCAGCGCCCCTGGTGCGGTTGCCGCACCGCCGCCGCTAGCTGCCAGAACGCCAGCATCGCCAGCGCGGCCATGGTCATGTCGAGCATCGCGATCCGGCTATGGATGAACCAGAAGAAGTTGGTGGCGAGCAGCAGCGCGGCGATCAGCGTTGCCCGGGCATTGCCGCTGGCGAACCAGACCGTGCGGGCAAAAGCAAACAGGCCGATCGCCCCGCCGATGGCCGATGGGACGCGCCAATACAGCGGCTCGTCGCCCAGCCAGCGCAGCGCGGCGGCCAGCACGGTCTTGCCGAACATCGGATGTTCGGGGTTGACCCGGATCCCTTCCAGCAGTTTTCGCGCGGCGGGGACGTAGTGGACCTCGTCGAAATAGATCTCGTGCGGGATCGCCAGCCGCCACCAGACCAGCGCGAAGTATCCCAGGGCAATCGCCGTGCACCAGGCGATCGGATCCCGGTCAGTGGTAAAGCGGCCCTGCATCGCGGCGGGGATTATCGGGCGGGGCAGGGCTGCGCAACGATTTGGTTCACACGAAGACACGAAGGCACGAAGGTGTTGCACTTGCGGCGCAGCCGCTCGCAGAATTGACGGTAGAGCCCGAGGCGACGCCGACGGGGAAGGGAAGTCCTTCGGCCTTCCAGAACATCTTCGTGTCTTCGAGTCTTCGTGTCTTCGTGTGCGCAATCCTTCTCCCTTGCCCCGTCACGCGGCGCTGCCTAAAGCGCAGGCGTCATGAAACGCACCACCGGACAAGACCGCTCGATCACCCGCAACTGGCGCCCCGCCACCCAGGCCGTTCGCGGCGGGACCTGGCGCAGCGAAATGGGCGAGACGAGCGAGGCGATTTTCCTTACTTCGGGCTTTGCCTATGACAATGCCGAAACCGCGGCAATGCGGTTCCGCGGCGAAGATCCGGGGATGACCTATTCGCGCCTGCAGAACCCGACCGTGGCGATGCTGGAAGAGCGGATCGCGCTGATGGACGGGGCCGAGGCCTGCCGGGTCCAGGCATCGGGCATGGCGGCGATGACCGCGGCGATGCTGTGCCAGCTTCAGGCCGGCGATCACTTGGTGGCGGGCCGGGCAGCGTTCGGTTCGTGCCGCTGGCTGGTCGACCAGCTGCTGCCGCGCTTCGGGATCACCACCACGACGATCGACGCGCGCGACAATGCCCAGTGGGAAGCGGCGATCCAGCCCAATACCAAGGTGTTCTTCTTCGAAACTCCGGCCAACCCGACGATGGATGTCGTCGACCTCAAATTCGTCTGTGACCTGGCCAAATCGCGCGGGATCACTTCGGTGGTCGACAATGCCTTTGCCACGCCTGCCTTGCAGCGCCCGATCGAATGGGGGGCCGATGTGGTGGCCTATTCGGCGACCAAGCTGATGGACGGGCAGGGCCGGGTTCTGGCCGGCGCGGTCTCGGGCAGCGCTGAATTCATCAATGAAAAGCTGCTGTGGTTCCAGCGCAATACCGGTCCCAACCTCTCGCCGTTCAACGCCTGGGTGGTGCTGAAGGGGCTGGAGACGCTGGATCTGCGGATCCGCCGGCAGAGCGAGAATTCGCTCAAGGTCGGGCGGTTCCTCGAAGGCCGGGTGCCGAAGATCAACCATCCCGGCCTGCCGAGCCACCCGCAGCACGATCTGGCGATGCAGCAAATGGACGCCGCCGGATCGATCTTCAGCTTTGAACTCGATGGCGGACGGGCCCAGGCGCATGCCCTGCTCGATGCGCTGCAGCTGATCGACATCTCCAACAACATCGGCGATTCGCGCAGCCTGATGTGCCACAATGCCTCGACCACGCACTACTCGGTCAGCGCCGAGGCGCGGCAGGAAATGGGCGTGACCGAAGGGATGCTGCGGCTCAACGTCGGGCTGGAAGATCCGGATGACGTGATTGAGGATCTGGATCAGGCGCTGAAGGCGGTCGGGCTCTGAGTTAGCGGCCAGCTTTGATTGGTTCACGCAGAGGCGCAGAGAAGAAAAGAGAGGCGCAGAGATGTTGGGCGAAGCCGCTGGCTTCTCTCGAAATTCTGACCTCTCAGCAAACCGCATCCTTACAGGAAAGTAGCGGCTTCGCCGGAAGAGCAACCCCTCTGCGCCTCCACTTTCTTCTCTGCGCCTTTGCGTGAACTATTCTAGCCTGCCTTAGCCTTCAGTCCCTCCAGCTTCCTCAGCGCCGGGCTTACCACCGGGATGGTCAGCATGGTGCTGCCGATCGCTGCGAGCAGCAGGGCGGTGAAGGCGCTGCTGGTGATGATCGCCTTGTCGAACAGCACGTTGACGAAGATTATCATGATCAGCGCCTTCGTCTGCAGCAGCCAGCCGATCACCCAGGCCTCGCCCTTGCCCCAACCGAGCAGGCGGCCGGCGAGGCCGACACCGGCGAGCTTGCCGATTACCATCGCTGCCAGCAGCAGTGCAGCGGCGGCGAAGGCAGCAATTCCGCCCATGTCCCAGCTGGTCCGGAGGCCGGTGGAGAGGAAGAACACCGGCATGAAGGCCAGCAACACCGTATCGCGGAAGCGGTCGATATTCTCGATCCCGAACCATTTGGCATCAAGCGCCGCCCCGGCCAGGAATGCGCCGACCATGTAGTGCAGCCCCGACCAGTCGGCGAGATAGCCGTTGGCGGCGAGCCAGACCAGCGCGACGTACCAGCGGTCCCGCTCGGGAATCGCGGCGATCAGCTTGCGGACCAGCCAGACCGCGACGGCAAAGCCGGCCAGGTAGGCCGCTTGCCGCCCGACCCGCTCCCAATCGAGCAGGATCAGCGCGAGCACGCCCCAGATCATGATATCATCAAGACTGGCATAGCGCAGGATCCGCTGGCCCATGGCGGTGCGCAGGATCTCCAGCTTCTGCATGAACAGGATCAGGATCGGCAACGCGGTGACCGCGCAGGCCATGCCGACCCCGGCGATGAACTGCCAGGTCTGGCCCTTGGCGCCGATCCAGCCGGCCGGATCGCTCAGCTCCAGCAGCAGCCACGCTGCCGCAGCGCCCAGCGCCAGCGGAACGCCGAGCGCGAGGCCGGCGGTCAGCCCGGTTTCACCGCGCCATTTCCACGCTTCTTCCAGATCGAGCTCAAGCCCGGCAACGAAGACGAACAGCATCACCGCCCACCAGGCAATTCCATTGAGCGCGCCGATCACCGGCGGGGTGAACACGAATTCGTAATAGGCCGGAAAGACCGCGCCCAGCACGCCCGGGCCAAGCACGATCCCGCCGACGATCTGGACCACCACCAGCGGGGCCCAGTAATCGGTCCGCAGCAGCCGCCACACCGCATAGGGCAGCGCGAAGATGATGATCAGCGCAAGCAGGAACAGTTCGGTCACGGGAAGACTGTGCGGCATGGCTGCGGTGCTATCACGCGAGCGCCGCCACGCAACATTTGCGCATTCCTATTCCCCAACAGACATTGATCTGGGCCGGGCAGCCGCTATCTTGGCCCAATGAAGGAACTGTTCCAGCACGCCGCGATCACTGACGGCATCACCGTGCGCGTCGCGGTCAATTTTCTGCCCGAACAGTCGCAGATCGAGGCGGGGCGCTGGTTCTGGGTCTATCACATCCGGATCGAGAACGGCTCGGACGAGACTGTCCAGCTCGCCACGCGCCACTGGCGGATCACCGACGGGCGCGGAATGGTCAATTTCGTCGAGGGTGAGGGCGTGGTCGGCGAAACCCCGGTGCTTAAGCCGGGACAGAGCCATGACTATGTCTCGGGCTGCCCGCTGACCACCCCGATGGGCTCGATGGAGGGGCATTATACCTTCGTCCGGGCAGACAATTCGCCGTTCGAGGTCAAGATCCCGTTCTTCCCGCTGGCCGCACCCGCGACGGCGGGCTAGACGCCCGGCCATGAAGCGCACCCATCTGCCTCTCAACGCCCTGCGCGTCTTCGATGCCGCCGCCCGGCACTTGTCGTTCACCCGCGCGGCCGACGAACTGGCGGTGACGCCCGCAGCGGTCGGCCAGCAGATCCGCGCTCTGGAAGACGTGCTCGGCGTGGTGCTGTTCCGCCGCACCCCCAAGGGGCTGGAACTCACCGAGGAGGCGAGCGCGGGCCTTGAGGCGCTGCGCACCGGCTTCCTCCACTTCGAAGATGCGGTGCGGGCGATGCAGGCCGGGCAATCGAGCCACGTCTATACCATCGCCGCCCCGCGCGAATTCTTCGCTGCCTGGCTCGCCCCGCGGCTGGCCCGGTTCCGCAAGGCCAATCCCGAAGTGCGGTTCAGCCTGGTCTCTGATGAAGACGCCGACTTCACCGAAGCCAACCTCGACCTTGCGGTGCGCTGGGCCGAAGGGCCGGGCGAGCTTGAGGGCGTTGCGCTGGGCGAAAGCGGGCGGGTGACCGTGGGCGAGGGCTGCTGGATCAGCTGGCCTGGCGATACCAGCCCCGAAGGCGACGATTGCGACAACACCCCGCTCTCGGTCGGTGACGCCGGTCAGGCCATCGCCGCCGCCGCTGCCGGAATGGGCAAGGCCCGCGTGCCGGTGCTGCTGGCGCAGTCGTGGCTGGAAAACGGCCGGATCAAGGCGCTCGGCGAGGTGGCTGAAAGCCGCCACGGCTATTGGCTGGTCGCCCCCACCCCGCAGTGGCGGCAAAAGAAGGTCAAGGCGCTGGTGGCGTTTTTGACGGCTTAACCAGTTCTAGCGCACCACAAACCCACCCTTCATCACATGCTCGACTCGCTCCAGCTCTGAAATATCCTTCAGCGGATTGCCTTTGACCGCGATCATGTCGGCCCAGCGTCCGTTGGTGAGCGAGCCGACCTGGCTGCTCCAGCCGAGGAACTCCGCCGCTACCGTGGTGGCAGACTGGATCGCCTGCAGCGGGGTCATCCCGTATTTCACCATGTACCGGAACTGGCGGGCCTGGAGCCCGTGGGGAAAGACCCCGGCATCGGTTCCGAACACCACCTTCACCCCGGCGCGGACCGCCTTGGTGAAGCCCTGGCGCTGGACATCGGTGGTCTCGTCGTTCTTGCGCAGAATGTCGGCCGACCAGCCATCACGGCGACCAACTTCGGCGATGTAGTCACCGTTGTAGACGTCCATCACCAGATAGGTGCCGCGCGCCTTGGCGAGCGCGATGCCTTCGTCGTCGATCAGGCTGGCATGCTCGATCCCGCGCACCCCGTTCGTGATCGCCAGCTTGATCCCGGCGGCACCATGGGCGTGCGCGGTGACCCATGATCCGTGACGCTCCGCCATGTCGACCGCGGCGCGGATTTCTTCGCCCGAAAGCTCGATCTGGCCCGGTTCTGTCCCCTCGGTCAGGACCGCGCCGGTGGCGATCAGCTTGATCGAATCCGCGCCCTTTTCAAACAGCAGGTTGACCTTCTCGGCCACTTCGGCCGGGCCGCTGGCCACGCCCATCCGCATTTCGGGCGGCACGACCATGCCCTTGGGCAGACCGGTCACCTCGCCGCCGCCGCCGGGCCGGGTGATATAGCCGCCCACTGCATTGATCCGCGGCCCCACCACGTCGCCGCGGTAGATCGCGTTGCGCAGCTCGATGTTGCCGGTGCCGCGGTAGGATCCGACATCGTGGACCGTGGTGAACCCGGCCTCCAGCGTGATCCGCGCGTTGCGCGCGCCAAGATAGGCGGTTTCCTCGGGCGAATGGAGCAGCGGCTCGGCCGGGTTGCTGGTCTGGAGATAGTCGGCCAGGTGGACATGGGCGTCGATCAGTCCAGGCAGCACCCAATAGTCCGACCAGTCGATCACCTGCGCGCCTTTGGGCGGTGGGGCCCAGGCGGTGACGGCAGCGACCCGGCCATCCTCGATCCGGATCAGCCGGTCCGCCAGCACTTCGCCGGTGGAAGGCTCGATCAGATGCCCGGCGCGGACATAGATCGTGTCGGCTAGCGCCGGGGCGGCAAGGGCAAGCGCAACGAGCGCAGCGAACAGGCGAAGCAGGCGATTCATTGCGGCAAGTTGCACCGCCCGTGCCAAGCAGGCAATGCCGCGATCAATAGGCCGGGTTGTGCCGGGTCAGGAAAGCTTCGAGTGTGTCGAGGAACTTGGTCTCATTCTCGGCCTTGTCGAACCCGTGGCCTTCATCGGGGAAGACCAGCACCTCGATCGGCTTTCCGGCAGCGGCGGCGGCCGATTTCATCGCCGTGAACTGCTTGAACGGAACCCGGAAATCGCGCTCGCCGTGAACCAACAAGAGCGGCCGGGTCAGCTTGGCGGCCTGCTTGGCCGGGCTGACATCGTCAAAGTTGAAACCGGGACGGGTGCCCTTGAAGGACTTTGAAAGTTCCCGACGGCTTTCGCGGGAGAAGTAGTTGCCGCTGTAGCGCAACTGCGCGTTCCAGTCGGTCACCCCGGCAAAGCTGGCGGCGCAGCGATAGCGTTCGGGGTTGCGGATTACGGCCCACATCGCGGCATAGCCGCCATAGGATCCGCCGACCACGCAGACCCGCTTGGGATCGGCGATCCCCTGCTTGACCACCCAGTCCATTCCGTCATCGACATCGTCCTGCATCTTGCGGCCGACTTCGCCTTCGCCCTTGTCGATATAATCATCGCCGCGTCCGCTGGATCCGCGGAAATTGGGCTGGAGCACGGCATAGCCGCGATTGGCCAGGAACTGGGCCTGGTTATCGAAAGTCAGCTGATCATGCACCCCGAACGGGCCGCCATGCGGCATGATGATCAGCGGCAGGCCGCTCGCCGTCCGGCCGGGCGGCAGAGTCAGGATGCCCTGGATTTCAAGGCCATCGCGGGCGGTGTACTTGATCGGCTTGGGCGTCGCCATCTTGGCTGGATCGATCTGGGGGCGTGCAGCGAAGAACAGGTCCAGTTTCTTCGCCGCCGGCGTATAGATATACCACGCGCCCGGATCATTCTCACGCCCGGACCAGACGATCATCCGCGATCCATCGCGCGATTTCGCATCGATCGTCACTTCGGTGCCCTTCAATGCCTTTTCGAGGCGGGTCTGGGCCGTTTGCATGCCCGGATCGAACCATTGCACCCGGTCACGGTCGTCGGACCAGAACGCTGCGACGAGCTTATGATTGTCATCGAACCAGACGTCCTCAACGTCCGAACCCGGCTTGGCGACAACCGTTTCCTTGCTGGTGAAGTTCGAGAAATCGACCTTCTTGAGCACATAGTGCTCGTTGTCGTCCTGTTCCAGCACCCAGCCTTCATCGCTGCCGGCGGCCAGGTCGGCCATCAGCCATGTACCGCGCTTGTCCTTCTTGACCCGGTCAACCGTTGCGACCGTCCGGAATTCTTCGTCTGCGGTCCGCCGATAGATGATCTTCAGATTGCCGCTGTCGAGCGTTTCGACGGCCAGGCGGACAACTCCCGCATCGTCCGCGAACCATCGCCAGACATAATAGCGCGGCGCCTGCACCTGCTTGCCGGCCTTTTCTGCCGTGCCGTCCAGCGGGAAACGCCAGACCGATGGATAGTCGGCAATGGTGCGCTGCATCAGCAGCAGGATGAATTCGCCGGCGGGATCAGTATGGATCACGCTGTCCCCGTCGATCCCCATGTCGCGCTTGCCGACGAAGGTGAAGGTGCCGGTGGCAAGGTCGAAGACAAACAGGCGGGTGTAGGTGTATTCTTCCTTGAACAGCAGGCCGACCTGCGAAAGCGACACGAGGATCCGGTTGTTGCCGGCCCATTGGAACCATTCCATCTCCTGCTTCGCGGGCATTTCCAGGTTGTGCAGCGGAGCCCGCGTGCCGGCATCGAGCACGCTGAGGTAGGTCTTGCCCTCCTTGTCGACCGCGCGCAGCGCCACCTTGCTGCCGTTGGGCGACAGGCTGACTCCGCTGAGCCCGGAACGCTGCGTGAAAGCGGCGGTCGGCACCGCAGCGGGGCGGCCGGCAGCTTCGGCAGGTGTCGCCGGAGTCTGGGCGGGCAGTGCGAAAGGCAAGGCAAGAAGAACGGATAAGAAGCCGGAGATAAGCAACTTGCGCATTTCGGAATTGTCCCGGCAGATTAGCAGCATGGAGTGGGGAGGCTATCGAATTGATCGCAGGTGGGCAACATCATCCGCGGTCGATCCGGAGTAATTCCGGCGCGTCGCTGTTGCACCGGGTTTATTGACATCAATGTCAGCAAATTGATCGAAAGCAAGGATCGGGCGAGGCGATCCCGGCATGGAGCCCAAAAAGCACCAATGGAGAGTTTGCCGTGACCATTGCCGAAGACCTTGCCCGCACGATCATCGATCCCAAGGCCTATTCCAACCGCGAGGTAGTGGATGCGGCCTTTGCGCAGATCCGCAGCCAGCACCCGCTCGACAAGGCCGTGCTCGAAGGGATCGAGCCGTTCTGGGTGGTCAGCCGCCATGCCGACATCAAGGAGATCGAGCGCCAGCCCGAGATCTTCCACAATGGCGACAAATCGACTTTCATGACGACGATCGAGGGGACCGAGCGGACCAAGATGCTGACCGGCGGCGATCCCAACCTGATCCGCAGCCTGGTTTCGCTCGACGGGCAAGAGCACAAGGCGCTGCGCGGCGTGGTCTTTCCCCATGTCACCCCGCGCGCGATCAAGCCGCTGGAAGACGCGATCCGGGGGATCGCCCGCGAATTCGTCGATCACATGCTGAGCTTCGACGGCGAGGTCGATTTCGCGCAGGACGTGGCGTTCCTCTATCCGCTGCGGGTGATCATGACCGTGCTGGGCGTGCCGCAGGAAGACGAGCCGTTCATGCTCAAGCTGACGCAGGAACTGTTCAACAACGCCGATCCCGAACTCAACCGCGCCCGCGCCGAGCTGAGCCCGGAGGACATGCTCAAGAGCCTGTGGGAAACCACGATGGAGCTGGAGACCTATTTCAAGGCGGTGACTGAAAAGTTCCGGGCCAATCCCACCGATCAGATCAACAGCCTGATCGCCAATGCCAAGGTTGACGGCGAATACCTCAATCACCGGCAGCTGATGGGCTATTACATCATCGCTGCCACGGCCGGGCACGACACCACCAGCAATACCACCGCCGGTGCGATGTGGGCCTTGGCCGAGCGGCCGCAGCTGCTGAAGGCGATGCAGGACGATCCAAACCGGATCAACGCCTTCGTCGAGGAATCGATCCGCTGGGAAGTACCGGTCAAGCACTTCATGCGCAGCGCGGTCAGCGATTGCGAGATTGGCGGGCAGGCAATCAGGGCCGGGGACTGGCTGATGCTGTCCTACCAGTCGGCCAACCGCGACGAGGCGGTCTGGACCGATCCGTTCGAGTTCCGGATTGACCGCGAAAGCAACCCGCAGATCGCCTTCGGCTATGGCGTCCACGTCTGTCTGGGTCAGCATCTGGCGCGGATGGAAATGCGGATCCTGTGGGAGGAGCTGTTCAAACGTTTGAAGTCGGTCGAGCTCAGCGGGCCGGGCGAACGGACGATCTCCAACTTCGTCTGCGGACCCAAACACGTGCCGATCCGCTTCACGGTGAACTGAGATGCGCAAGTGGCGCTGCCGCAACTGCGGCCTGATCTATGACGAAGCGCTGGGCCTCCCCGATGAGGGGATCGCGCCGGGGACCCGGTTCGAGGACATCCCCGAGGAATGGTACTGCCCCGACTGCGGCAGCGAGAAGGAAGACTTCGAGCTGGTCGATTAATCGTCCGGTTAAATTCGTGCTTGACCCGGCGCTCTGCGACGGGCCAAGTCCCGGCCATGCACAGCGAGACTATCCGTATTCCCGTGGCCCCCGGGGTCGAAATTGCCGCCGATGTCGCGGGGCGGCGCGGGGCGCCGACGGTGGTGCTTGGCCATGGCGGCGGGCAGACCCGGCACTCGTGGGACAAGTGCGAACAGCAGCTCGCCAGCGCCGGGTACTTCGCGATCAATTACGACCTGCGCGGACATGGCGACAGCGACTGGTCGCCCGATGGCGACTACGGCATTACCACCCGCGCGCAGGACCTGATCAAGGTCACCGCGCAAGGATCTCAGCCCTATGCCCTGGTCGGGGCCTCGCTCGGCGGGATCACCGCGCTGATGGCGGCCTGCCTCGGGCTGGACCCGGCGGCGCTGGTGCTGGTCGATATCGTGCCGAAGATGTCGCCCAAGGGGGTCGCCAAGATCCGCGGCTTCATGATGGCCAATCCCGATGGCTTTGCCAGCATCGAGGAAGCCGCCGACGCGATCAGCGCCTATTATCCCGAACGGCCCCGGCCCAAGGACCTGTCGGGGCTCAACAAGAACCTGCGGCATCATCCCGACGGGCGCTATCGCTGGCACTGGGACCAGCGGATGATGACCGATACCCGCGCCGATCCTCGGCACATGCTCGACCTGCTCGACGCGGCCGACTGGACCGACCGGATTCCGACCCTGTTGGTCCGCGGCATGAAGAGCGACATTGTCGACGAAGACGGCGTGGCCGACCTGCGCCGCCGGATCCCGCATCTCGAGATCGCCGATATTCGCGGTGCGGGGCACATGGTCGCAGGCGACAAGAACGACGAGTTCAACGCGGCGGTGATCGAATTTCTCAGCCGGGTGATGCCGCCCGCCGGGTGATCGTGCCCCCTCGACAGCGCGCGCGAAATCCGTAAGCCTTGATCTGGCGGTGCCACTTCGCGCCGGTCAGGGGATAATGATGCGTTTGCCGAAACTTGCGCTGCTGCTGGCTCTGCTGCCGGCCACGGTCCTGGCCGATGCGCCGGGCAGCGTGTTCCCGCAGGTTTCCGCGCCTTCCAGTTCTGCCGCTCCGACCACGAACTTCGCCCGCCCGCTGGTTGGCGCGCCGCCGGCCTGGGTTGACGTGGCGCCCTTGCCCAAGCCGCCCAAGGACGCCGATGGCGCTGCGACGATCGATCTGCTCGGCGATGTCCAGGTCAAGTTCAACAAGGATGACGAGGTTACCTATTACGGCGTCGCCTGGATCATCGGCACTGCCGAGGGGCTCGATTCGGGCACGCTCAAGGTCGATTGGGACCCCAGCCTCGAGGTGCTGACGATCCACAAGTACCGCGTGCTGCGCGATGGCCAGCCGATCAACCTGCTGGGCGATGGCAGCGGGATCAAGGTGATCCAGCGCGAGACCCGGATGGAAAGCGCGATGCTCGACGGCCGGTTGACCGCGACGATGCAGCCCGAGGATCTGCGGGTCGGTGACGTGGTCGAACTGTCCTATTCGGTGGTGCGCAAGGACCCGGCGATGCAGGGCCATGCCCAGTACCTGGTCGGACCCAGCGACGGGGCGACCTTTGGCCGGTTCCGGGTCCGGATGCTGTGGGACAAGGACAAGCAGGTCCAGTGGCGGACCTTCCCGGGGATCCTCCAGCCCAAGCTGAAGAAGACCGCGCAAGGCACCGAACTGGTTGCCGATATCTATGACAGCACCGCGCCGCGCGCGCCCGAGAACGCCCCGCGCCGCTTCACCGTGGTCAACGCGGTCGAGGTGACCGAGTTCAAGGACTGGCCCGCCGTCTCGCGCCTGTTCGCGCCGCTTTATGCGCAGGCCGCGGCCCTGGCCCCGGCCAGTCCGATCAAGGCCGAAGCGGCCAAGATCGCGGCCCAGACGCAGGATCCCCGGCGCCGCGCCGAACTGGCGCTCAAGCTGGTGCAGAGCCAGGTCCGCTACCTGTTCCTGGGGATGAACGCCGGCGGCTTCGTGCCCGCCGCCGCCGACCAGACCTGGGCGCGCCGGTTCGGCGATTGCAAGGGCAAGACGGTGCTGCTGGTCGCGCTGCTGAAAGAGCTGGGGATCGAGGCCCGTCCGGTGCTGGTCCACACCGAGGAAGGCGATCTGGTCGGCGCGCGGCTGCCCTCGATGGAGGCTTTCGATCACGTGATCGTCGAGGCGAAGATCGGCGGGAAGAGCTACTGGCTCGACGGCACCCGGCTTGGCGACGAGCAGCTCGACCGGCTTGAGGTGCCGAACTACCGCTATGGCCTGCCGGTATCGGCGCAAGGCTCGGGCCTGGTCGCCCTGGTTCCCGATCCGCTGACCCGCCCGGCTACTTCGGTGACCCTGTCGATCGATGCCAGCAAGGGGCTTGATGTGCCGGCCCCGGCGACGGCCGAGATGCGCTTTTCCGGGCCGGTGGCTTCCGACGTGCGGCAGAAGTTCGCCGGCTTCTCACAGGCCGAGCGGACCCGCGAACTGCGCAAGCTGTGGCGCGAAAGCTTCGATGCGATCGCGCCGGGCAAGGTCGCCACCTTCACCGATCCCGATTCGGGTGACTTCGTCCTGACCATGACCGGCACTGCGCAGATGGAATGGACCGCCGACCTTGGCACCCGCTGGTACGAAGTCGATCGCTCGCGGCTCGGCTGGCGCTTCAACATCGCGCGGGAGGGTGACATCAACACCGATGCCCCCTTCGCCTTCACCTATCCCGACTGGTGGGCCAGCAAGGTCACGATTCAGCTGCCCTATGGCGGCAAGGGCTTCCGCCTGCAGGGCAGCGAGCCGGTCGACCGCACGGTCGGCGATCTCTATCAATTCCGCCGCAAGGTTTCCCTGCGCGACGGGGTGGTGACGATGGAAGCCGATACCCGCGCGCTGGCTCCCGAGCTTCCGGCCGACCGCGCGCCGCGCGCCCGCAGCGATCTGCTCGAACTGGCCGGGGCAGGGGTCTACATCCGTGCCCCTTCCGACTATGCGCCGACCGAGGCCGAGAAAGAGCGCAACCGCAAGTCGGACGAAGCCGAAGCCAAGGCCCGCGACAAGGCGCGGGGCAAATGAGCCTTGCCACGGTGGCTCTGACGGCCTGGCTTAGCCAAGGCCTCAGTTGAAGGTGCAAGCAGACCGTCCGATTTCGGGTGTTCGAATCGGATGGGATGTGTGTCTGAAATTGGGGTGAAGCGGACGTTGCGAAATCAAACATGGTAATGCAATAGTCAATTATGACCTATAATCGCGAAGATCAGATTGAGACCTACCAGAACCTTCGGCGTCAAGAGCGAAGTGGCTATGGGCGCTGGATATTACTAATCAAGGAACTGCGCGTGACTCATTACGCCAGCATTCTTGAAGCGGAGCGTTTAGCCTTTGCAAATCCTCATCGCCGTCGTTGGATAATGCGCGCAATAAATTCTAACCAAATCTGTCGCAAGCACGCTTTGGCCCATATTCGGCACAATGGTGAAAGTTCGTTGATCATCCACGATGGCGAAAGCTTCCGTTTCGACGTCCGGTAAGTTGTCGTGATCGGACTGGCTGCTTTTATCGCAAATATGCAGAATGCTGACATGCAAAGGCTGAGTTAGAGCTCAGCGCGTCGCTACGCGAAGAACGGGGGAGATCGATGCAGCTTGCGGCTGGATAATCTAGGCCGCGCCCTTCAGCTTCCGCATCGCCCGCCAGGCCAGCGCCTTGCCCCGGTTGCGGGCCGGGAACGGGCCGGGGCTGGCCGGGCGCAGGCCGACCTTGCGCAGCATGTGGTTGAAGGCGCGGGCGTCGGCCTCGGCGTAGGACCAGTCCGAACGCCAGGTGATTGAGAGCGAAACCGAAGGTTCGTCACCATTCTGGACCCAGTGCGGCGCTTTTACCGGCACGTGGATCGCCTCGCCCGGGCCGATCTGGATCGGGGTGCCTTTTGCGGCATAGCCATCGAACCAGGTCAGGTTGCGGTGGTGCAGGCCGAGGTGATAGCGCTCGTGGATATCGGCCGAAAACATCGCCTCGTCCTCGACCGGGAACAGGGTCATGGTCTTGTGGCCCATCACCTGCAGCAGGATGTTGTGTTCAGGATCGAAGTGGAGCGGGGTGACCGATCCGGGCGAGGTGATGAAGACGAAGCCTTCGAGCTGCATCATCGCCCCGGTTCGCGGTTCGACGATGTCAGCCAGCTGGCCCAGCACCGAGTGGAGCAAGTCGCGGTAAGCCGGGGCCTGCTCGATCCGCTTGAGCGCCACCCATGATCCGGCCTGGCCAATGTTGCGGATCGTCTCGGTGACGGTCAGGTCGCTCTTCGGCACGTCCTCGGGCCGGATCCCGATCGGCAACTGGCCCGGATTGTACTCGATCTCGTGCGCCGGTAGCGCTTCGGCCAGATCGGCCAGCGCATCGATGGTCAGCAGCGGATGGCCCAGCAGGTTGTGCTTCAGCTTGGCCGGGCTGGCCGGATAGGCCGCGGCAAAGGCTTCGCGGGTTTCGGGCGGAAAGACGTCGGCAAGCATGGACCAGTTCCCTCTGGCGATTCCTCCGCGCGGTAGCAGTGCCGGGTTAAAATCAGGTGAGAAGCGAAAGCGCCAAACCGCCCAGCGCGGCAATGGGCAGGACCCGCAGCACGCTCCATTTCGCGCCGAAGATCAGGCCGGCGGCAAGCGCAGCCAGCAGCGCCGCGCGCCAGTCAAGACTGGTCAGCAAGGGCAAATCGAAGGCCGCCGGCCCGAGTGTCACCCGCTTCAGTTCGGCAAACAGCACATGCAGCGCAAACCACAGCGCCAGACTGCCGATAACCCCGACAATCGCAGCCGTGATCGCGCTGAGCGCGCCTTTCAGTCGCTGGGCATGCTCAAGCCGCTCGAGCCACGGGGCAAGCGCGAAGATCCACAGGAAGCACGGCGCGAAGGTGACCCAGGTGGTCAGGCCCGCGCCGATGATCCCGGCGACCAGCGGCGTGAACGGTTCCGGCGCGCGGTAAGCGGCGAGATAGCCGACGAATTGGGTGACCATGATCAGCGGTCCCGGCGTCGTTTCGGCCAGGCCCAGCCCGTCGGCCATTTCGCCTGCGCTCAGCCAGCCGAAATCCTGCACTGCCTGCTGCGCCATATAGGCCAGCACCGCATAGGCGCCGCCGAAGGTCACTACCGCCAGCTTGGAAAAGAACGTGCCGATCTGCCACAGCACGTGATCGGGACCGAGCAGCAGGAATACCGCCACCATTGGCGCCGCCCACAGCGCCCCGCCAACCAAGATCGCGCGCAGCGTCTGCCCCCAGGGGCGCGGGGCGGTGGGCGGGGCCTTGCCAAGCGGCTTCAGCGCCAGCAGCGCCGGATTGCGCGCCGCTGCGAAGGCGCCGATCAATCCCGCACCGAGCACCACCAGCGGGAAGGGCAGGGCGAACAGCGCCAGACCCACAAACGCAACCGCCGCAATCGTTCGCTTCAGCGGCGAATTCAGCGTCCGCCCGGCAATCCGCAGCAAGGCCTGGACGATGATCGCCAGCACCGCCGCCTTGATCCCCAGGAACAGCGCCGCGAACCAGTCGAGCCGCGCGGCGTAGCCATAGAGCACCGACAGCGCGAGGATCGTCAGTGCTCCCGGGATAACGAACAGCAGTCCTGCGGCCAGCCCGCCTTTGGTGCCGTGCAGCTTCCAGCCGATCCAGGTAGCGAGCTGCTGCGCCTCGGGCCCGGGCAGCAGGTGGCAGAAATTGAGCGCGTGGAGGTACTCATCCTCCTCGATCCAGCCGAGTTCCTCGACGAATTCGCGGTGCATCAGCGCGATCTGGCCAACCGGCCCGCCAAAACTGAGGCAACCGATCCGCGCCGAAACCCGCACGAGCTGGGCAAATGAAGGGTGGGGTGTATCAGTCATCGGCTGCTACGCCAGACCATGCGCAGATGACCGCCGGATTACAAGCCAGATGCCCCGCCCGGTTCGGGCCGGGCGGGGCGCTGGCAGGATCAAGGCCTCATTCCTTGGGGATCTGCCAGCTGACCGAGCCCGAGAAGCTGCCTGTGGTGCGGGCGCCGGTCTGATCGGTGGTGGGTTCAAATTTGGCGCGGCGCTTGACCGTGTCGCAGGTTGCCTTGTCGAGCCCGGAGAAGCCGCTGCTGGCGGTGACCGCGCATTCGGTGACCTGGCCCTTGCTGTCGATGCTCAGGCGGTAACGGGTCACCCCTTCGTGCTCCATCCGCAGTTCCTGGGTGGGATAGTCATTGGTGGTCACCCAATTCTTCCACTGGCCCTTGGGCGATGCGCTCTTCGGCTTGAACAGCGGCTCGGGCGAGGGGACCGGATCGGGATCGCGCGGGAAGACCACTTCGCCCAGGCTGTCGTTCCCCTCGCTGCCGGTGCTGGTCGTCAGCTCCCCCGTGTTGACGGTGGTGCCGGGCTGGGGCGGGATCTTGATCTGGGTATCGGGGCGATCGATCACGCTCTTGTCCTGCTTGACTGTCTTGTCGACCGGGGGCGGGGGGACCGGTTTGGGCTTCGGTTCCTTGATGTCAAACGTGTCGATGATTGTCGGCGGGGTGATGGTCCCGCTGGCGGCAAGGCCGATCACCAGCGCGGCGGCCAGCCCGCCTTCGATCAGCAGAACGACCGCTCCGGTCCCCAGTTTGCGCCCGGTGGTGTTGGCGTCGGCGTAGGCCATGGCATCCTCTCCTTGTGGTCAGATCGCCCGGTGGCCGGTTTGCCCGAGTCGCGCCGTAGCGATGGCTTGATTGAATGTGATAGTATAACATGACTCATTTGAGTCAAGCGCTTTCCGTAACGTCATCCCTCGGCAGTGGCGCGGGGCCGCGACCGTGCTAGGCTCGGCCGGAACAAGGAGATTGCGCCATGCCGACGTTTTACGATTGCACCCCCGCTCCCAGTCCGCGCCGCGCCCGGATCGTGCTGGCGGAGAAGGGCATCGCGCACGAAGTGAAGATCGTCGACCTGTCGAAGGGCGAACAGCTCACCCCCGAATTCCGCGCGATCAATCCGGCCTGCACGGTGCCGGTGCTGGTGCTCGATGACGGGGCGGTGCTGACCGACAATGCCGGGATCGCCGCCTGGGCCGAAGCCGCGCAGCCGGCGCCGGCTCTGCTTGGCACGACGCCGCTGGAAAAGGCTGCGGTGGCCAGCTGGAACTCGAAGCTGGAGGGCGAGTGCTTCATGGCGATCGCCGAAGTGCTGCGCAACACCGCCAAGGGCATGAAGGACCGCGCCCTGCCGGGGCCGCACAATTATGCCCAGATCCCCGAGCTGGCCGAGCGCGGCCGGGCGCGTCTGCTCCACTTCCTCGACCGGTTCGAAGCGCATATGAGCGGTCGCGACTGGGTGGCTACCGATGGCTTCAGCCTGGCCGATATCACTGCCGGGGTGGCGCTCGATTTCGCCGGCTGGGTCAAGGTCGATGTCAATGAAGGCCGCCCGGCAATCGCCGCCTGGCGCGCCAGGCTGGCCGAGCGGCCGTCGTTCAAGTTATAGGGCAGGGGCAAGGAGCACCGCAGGTCGCGCATGATCGAGGGTGATCAGGGCAGGTTGGCCGATACCGCCGATCACGGGCTGCTGTCCGACGATTTCGCGCAGCTGGAGCAGGCGCTCAACACTGCGCTGGCGGCGGACAGCTCGCTGGGTGACAGCCCCGCGCCGACCGCGTTCCGCCCGGTTGCGATCTTTGCCGAGGCCTGGCTGGTCTGCGGGTTCGATGCCGCTGCGGCCGCGCTGGGCGATGACTGGCCCGCCGCGTTCACTCCCGAAGAGCGCGCCGAGCTGGAATGCGAACTGCCCGATCCCGGCCAGCGCCCGCTGATCCGCTTCCTCCACCCGCAAGACGCGAGCCCGGTTATGGTGCTGCTGCTGCCGGTCGGGCCCTATGCCCATTGGCCGATGGTGGCGCGATGGCTGGCCGGGCGGGGAAATGGAGCGATGCCGGGCCATGTCGCGCTGCGCCTCGCCGCGCTCGATCCCCGGCAGGACCGCTTCAACCGCGCCCGCTCCATGTTCCGGCTGACCCCCAGCGAGGAGCGGCTGGTCTGCCGCCTGGCCCAGTCCGGTACCCTGCGCGAAGCGGCGCGGCGCGAGGGGGTGACTTACGAGACCGCGCGCACTGCGCTCAAGGCGGCGCTGGGCAAGAGCGGCCACCCGCGCCAGCCCGCGCTGGTCGGCGCCGCGCTCAAGCTGGGCGCGCTGGACGAGTCGCTCGAGCTGGCCAGCGAGGCGCCGCTGCGCGAGGTCTTCGGCCTGACCGCGCGCCAGGCCGGCATCGCCCGGCTGTTCGCGCTGGGCCAGACCCGTGACGAACTGGCCCGCCAGCTCGGCCTCTCGGTCGAGACGGTCAAGAGCGAGCTCAAGGTGATTTACGCCACCCTGGGGGTCGGCAACGCCACCGCGCTCGCGGCGATCTCAGCCCAGGTCGGCGCGGCGGCGCGGATGCTGGCGGCGCAGGCGGTCGGCGGGGTTGACCTTGCCGCAAGCAGCGAGCCGGTCCGGCTGATGCCGCGCCCCACCCGCCCCGGGCGGATCGCCTTTGCCGACTACGGTCCGCCGGGCCGGATCCCGACCTTCCACCTCCACACCGCCACCACCAGCCGCTACCTCCCGCGCAGCTATGTCGCCGCGCTGCAGGCGGCCGGACTGCGCCCGGTCGCGATCGACCGCCCCGGCTTTGGCATGACCGAGATGATCGAAGGCAACCACTTCGAGCAGACCGCGCTCGATCTGCTCGACGTGGCGGACGCGCTGGGGGCAGAGCGGTTCAACGTGATCGCGCGCGGAGCTTCGCCGGTCGGCTGGCTGCTGGCCCATCACCGCAGCCGGGTCGAGCGGATGGTGATCACCAATCCCGAGCCGGCCCCCGCAACCGACCACCGGATGAGCGGGATCCAGGGCGCCTACAAGCGGGTGTTCTACAGCCTCCCGGCGCTGATCGTCCCGCTCGCCAACCAGCTCGCCAACCATGTCAGCGACCGGATGATCGAGCGGCTGATCGACAAGTTCCTCGGCGGCAGCGCGGCCGACAAGGCGGTGCTGGCCGACCCGGAGATGCTGCGTGCCCACATCCACGCCAACCGCCTCGCCGCGCTGCAGGGCGGGCGCGGCCTCGCCGCGGTGGGCATGGCCGAGCCGCGCGCGCTGATCCCGCCGATCGCCGACGGCAGCTTCATCACCGTGCTGTGCGGACTGCAGGACCCGATGTACCGGCCCGAGGATTCGCTGCCCCGGCTGGAGCAGGCCTGGCCGGGGATGACGGTGCGGCTGGTCGCCGATGCCGGGCGGCTGCTCCACCTCCAGCATCCCGAAATGATTGCCGCCGAGCTGACCAGCCGGTCGCGCATGGCGGCCCCCCGGCGGCAATCACGAAACCCGACAGAGGTGCGTCCTGCCTGCCCGGCTCCGTCCGCCTGATCTGACCGCAAACCCCGCGCCGGGCCATCCCCGTTTGGGGGGCGCTCACACTAAGCCTCCTCCGCGCCGTCCGCGCCGTCCGCGTCTTCGTCTTCATCTTCCTCGTCCCAGCTTTCGATCAGCGGGGTATTGGCCAGGCTGCGGTTGCGCATGTCGTCGATCATCCGGTCGATCGAATCGAGCACCTCCTGATGGCTCTGCTGGTCCTCGCCCGCCCACTCGGTCCGCAGCCGGTCATAGACCGGATGGCCCGGTTTGAGCGCGGCATAGGCGGCCAGCTCGGCATTCCAGCGCGCGGTCCGGCGCTGTTGCAGCAGGAACCGCAGCAGCGCGGTATCGTACTTGATCCAGCGCGCCAACACCTGCCCGTCGCGCACGTGAAAGCGTTCCTCCCCCTCGATCGCCCGCTCCAGCGCGCAATCCTCCAGCCGGGCGATCCCGCGGTCGATCGCCTGCTCCCACGCGGCAGAGAACTGCTCCGCCCCCGGCTGGTGCCGCAGCCGGTAGAGCGCTTCGAGCGAAGCCCCGATCCGCCGCGCCGCCTGGGTGACGATCCCGGTCGCCGCCAGACAGGCGATAAAGGCCCGCTGCCGGTCCGGCGTGATCGAATTGCGCCGCGGTGCCTTGTGCAGATAGGGCGCAAAGCCCAGCAGCGGATCGTCCGGATCGGGCGGCAGATCGGCAAAGGCGACATGCGAAGTGCGCCGCGAGGGGCGGGGGGAGGTGCAAGACAGCGCGGCAGAGCCCGCGCTTCCGCATTCCCCCCTCCCGCCAGCGGGAGGGGAAGGGGGAGGGCTTGTTAACGTACCGTTATGCGCCGGCGATTGTGGAGGGGTAACCGGGTCCACCCGAAGGCCCGAAGACCCCCGGCCAACCGCAACAAAAGCCGCCCCGATCAGCGGAGCGCCGGACGGGCGAGGAGGAGGAGAGGAAGACATCGGGCAGGGACCCTCGTGCAAGAACCTGTTGGATTCCCCTGCGGAGGGACAGCGTTACACGAGGCGGGGGTGTGTAGGAAAATGGTTTTGTGAGAGTCAATTTTCTGTTGCACGGAAACCGCAAGAAACCAGTACTTTCAGCTTTTTCCCCACGAGCGGATGGTCCCTTGCTGTATCTGCTTACGTACGATCTTTTGGGCATTGAGAAGGGCATGGATTGCCAACTCAATACCCATATCTAGGCTCAGGACTCATTGC
>NZ_DJUW01000019.1:0-7196 GCF_002440635.1 Novosphingobium sp. UBA6272
TTTAATGGGTCCTGAGCCTAGTCCACCCAAACTGAATTGTTGATAGTTGCACAATGTGCTGTGCTTCCTATTGCTTCGTCTGCATCCGGGCTTTTAAGTAGACCATCTGTGGGAGGGGTATTTGGCGAAGACACCAACAGCAGAAGATTCAGGCGGATTGCCGGAAGCTTTGCAATCTGTAGACGACCAGCTCCAGCTCGAGGTTGTTGAAGCTCTTAGGGGCGCAGATAACCTACGCGAACGGCTGC
Source organism: Novosphingobium sp. UBA6272 (assembly GCF_002440635.1). Classification (GTDB taxonomy): domain Bacteria; phylum Pseudomonadota; class Alphaproteobacteria; order Sphingomonadales; family Sphingomonadaceae; genus Novosphingobium. Next base: position 249 of record NZ_DJUW01000019.1, read on the forward strand.
AGCATGCCCTTCAGTCGGGAGCACCCTCCGTATCGGAGCTTGCGTACGCAATAAAATCAAGGGTGAAGGAAGACTACAAGGCAATTGAGAAGATTAGAGACCGGCGTTTTGGTTCTAGGAATCGTGATCCTAAGCCCGCCTACTGCGCGATGGATCTTACGGATCTTGTAGGTGTCAGAATCGTCACACTCTATCGACTGGATGTATTCGAAATACTAGAGGTTTTGCTTGAGACTATCGAGAGAGATCAGAGCGAGTCGGCGGTATTTGTAAAAAATAGTATTTCTGAAGTAGTGATTTATAGTACAAACCCAACAGGAGATGTTCAGGATTTTCCGCGCAGAGTTTGCGCTTTTTTCGATTCGCGCGGCTTTAGTGATGTCACGAGAATCGAAGAGAAGCCTTCAAACTATACGTCAATACATATTGTAATTAGGGGCAGAGGCAAGTATCGAGATGAGTATCGAGAGATCCCAGTGGAAATCCAGATTCGAACAGCTCTGGAAGACGTGTGGGGTCAAATTGAGCATAGCCTGAAATACAAAAGAAGGACGTTGTCAGGTTCTGGTGGTGAGGCTGTCGAGCATAGTCGAATTGCGACTACCCTAAGTCATCTTGGCGCCTTGAAGACGATGATTGATGGAATTGCTCAATATGCAGATCAAATAAAGCTTCAAATCGATGAGCAAGAGCCAGATATTCGTGCTGCAACATCAAAGTCAGCGGAAGAGATTGGGGGTAGGCTTGCGAGTCTTACTGACATTCCGCAGAACCTGAGGTCAGAGCTCGCATTGTTGGTGGACAAATCTAATTTGACATTGTCAAAGATGGATAGATCTGTGAGTTTTCGAGTGAGAAAGCTTCGCGAAATTTCCACCTCGATTTCGGAGAAATATGAAGAGATTATTTCATCAAATCAATTAAAGCCTCGAAGTTTAAGGGAATTGAAATACATTTGTGAAATGCATCGGGCGCTTATACACTATCAAATTGGAAACCTTACTTATCGGGAGGGTGATGATCTTCGAATAGCACTTGAGTTGTATTCATCTTTGGAAAAGTTGTTTCCACGTAGATCAATTGTGATTTATCGATTGGCAAAAGCTCTTGCGTCTGCTGGGGCCAGAACAAAATCGATTGAGAAATTTCGATATCTGATCGATCATTTGGATGACGATCCACTCCCGACTGATCATTGGATTCGATCGGCTGCGCCTCGAATGCTTGGCGTATTGTTATGGGAAGAAGCTATCTCAATTCGCTCGGCGATGACGCCGGTTGGCTCTGAGAATCGCAGATCACTCGCAATGATTTCCGAGGCAATTCGAGTAACTGAGTTCGCGTTTTTGGCTAATGTCGGCGATGATCCGCTTTCGGAAAGTGACACATCTGAGAAAGTCAGGGCCGCAAACAATATTCTATACTATCTATTGGAATATTTGTCATGGGGTGGAAGGCCAAAGGCCGGCCTGGACGATTCTAGGGTTCGGGAGTTGCTACTGAACATAGGTGAAGGATCTGATCGGGGATTCTTAAGTTTAGCTACTGCTGAGACAGCCCGCCGCGCGTATGCATTTTTGAAAGACGCTGATAGGGAACTGGCCGCGGCTGAATGTGTTATGCGGTTTGCCGCTTCGGATCGTACCCCTAGATCGATGTTGGTTCGAGACGCAATTCGGGCTGCTGAACGTGTGATTGTTGAGGCTCGGCGAAAGAAGCCGTGATGTACGAGGCGACTTTATCGCTGTTGCGTTTGGTTCGTGGAAGTGATATTGAAGTGCCATTCTGGTTAAATATTGTGCGTCCTGCCACATTAGAAATTGCTTTACCGATGTACGCATAATGTGCCACGCATGCATTTGTTGCTTAGGAGGATGTGATGTTGTTTCCCGATAGAGATGATTAGAGTGTTGATTTGAAATGAGAAATTTGAGATCGGGCCAGGAATCTTCTGGCCCTTTTTTTGCATGTGACTGGCAAGGGCCTCGCGGGGCGCGATCCGCGTGTGCCCGATCGTGTGCCCGATATTGCAGGTTCCCTTCATCGAAATACCGTTATGCAGAATCAGAGCGAATCTGGCGCAAAACGAACTTGTTGCTGCAGCTATTGAGAGGCTGTCGGCAATAAAGGGCGAGGTATTGTGGACCACGTTGAATGTTTGTGTTTCACAGCCAATGTCTGAGTTTGTTTGGCCTTGCTGCAATATGGCGTACCCACCGTTGACCAAGTCCAACATTTCCCAACGGCCCCTACTTCCGGACTAACCCCCGATTGAGCTGAACATTCGCCCGTGCGTCCTGGCTTGCAAGACCAAGCCGTCAAAGTAACCCCGTTCTTAGGTGGTTAGAGAACTCGCGGCTCGCGCTCATTCGCCGCAGCGAGACCCGCCCCGCCCCGCCCCTCATGCACCAGCCGCCCAACCTGTCTTCACATGTTGACTAAGTCCGCCACCACGGCCGAGAAGCCTTTATGACTTCACCCAGTGAACTCCCACCCCCGCGCCCCGTCCTGCGCGTCCTGTCCGAACTGCTGCTGATCGCTGTAACGATCCCGGGGCTGTTCTGGCTCGGCTACGGCGTCGTCGATGGCTTCGCGATCGGGTTTACCGTGTTCCTGGTACTGCTGACGGCGGCGGTCGAGTATTTGCCGGCGCTGACCGAGCGGATCGCGGCGCAGCAGGCGGCGGACGGGGGCGTGGCGCGGCCGGCGCGGTGGTTCGATATTCTGGGGGTGGGGTGGCTGCTGGCGATCCCGTTTGCGCCGCTGCTCGGCTGGATCACCCGCAGCGCGATCGATCTCGACCGCAGCAACTGGCACTGGTGGCTGGGGCTGAGCGCGCTGCTCTGCGTGGTGGTGCCGCTGGTCTGCGTCCTGCCGCTGCTGCGCTATGTCCGGCGCGGGTCGGCGGGGATTGCGCTGGCGATCCTGGCGGTGGGCACCGGCTTTCCGGTCGCGACCAGGGCGGGCGGGATCGGCCTATGACTATGTGATGGGGCCGCAGTGGCAGTGGGTGACCATTGCGCGGCTCGATGACTTCCGGTTCCGGACCAGGGCCGGGACGCTGGTGGAGGGGGAGGACGTGTTCGTCGAGCTGGCCGATGGCCGCTCGCTGTCGCGCTCCGCCGGGGTCGTGCTGCAGCCGGGACCGGCTCGGGTGCTGGAGCTGCGCGGGATCGGGCGGGTGATCGATGTCGAGCCCGGATCGAACGGGCCGGTGCGGCGAGCGCTTGACCCTTTGGCTGAATCCAACTAGGGGCGCCGCTTCCGGGCGGAGTCCAACACTTTTCCCGGTTGAGCTGAACATTGCCGGTGCGGCCTTGCTTGCAAGGGTAATCCGTCAAAGTAACCCGGTCTTTTCAGGCGGGTGGAGCGTTTTCGGCTCGTGAATGGCGGCTGGCGGGGCAGGGCCCTGCGATTGGCGCATTCGCGATTCGCTTGCTCTTCTCCTTCCGGCCAAGGCCATCAAACAAGGTGAAGAGTACTTCATGCCTACGATCAACCAGCTGGTCCGCAAGGGCCGCGTCCCGCAGAAGACCAAGTCCAAGGTCCCTGCGATGGAGCAGAACCCGCAGAAGCGCGGCGTCTGCACCCGCGTCTATACCACCACCCCGAAGAAGCCGAACTCGGCACTGCGCAAGGTTGCGAAGATCCGTCTGACCAACAGCCGCGAAGTCATTTCGTACATTCCGGGCGAAGGCCACAACCTGCAGGAGCACTCGGTTGTGCTGATCCGCGGCGGCCGTGTGCGCGACCTTCCGGGCGTGCGCTATCACGTGCTGCGCGGCGTGCTGGATACCCAGGGTGTCAAGGACCGCAAGAAGAGCCGTTCGAAGTACGGCGCCAAGCGTCCGAAGTGACGGCCCCCACGGGCCGTCATCCTGAACTCGTTTCAGGATCCATGGTCCCGCAAGCCCAGTTCTAGGAATTCAAAAGCCGAGCCAGCCGCCCGATGGACCCTGAAACAAGTTCAGGGTGACGATGAAGGGAAAGGCAGTTCGAGCCGGTTGAGTGGAAGGAAACCCAACCAATGTCACGTCGTCGTCGTCCCGAGAAGCGGGAAATCCTGCCCGATCCGAAGTTCAAGGATCAGATTCTGTCCAAGTTCATGAACAACCTCATGATGGACGGCAAGAAGTCGGTTGCCGAAAGCATCGTCTATGGTGCGCTCGATACCATGGAAACCCGCGCCAAGGCGGACCCGATCCAGCTGTTCCACGATGCGCTGAACAACGTGAAGCCGCAGATCGAAGTGCGTTCGCGCCGCGTTGGCGGTGCGACCTATCAGGTCCCGGTCGAAGTGCGCCCCGAGCGCGCCCAGGCCCTGGCGATCCGCTGGCTGATCACCGCCGCGCGCAACCGCAGCGAAACCACGATGGCCGCGCGCCTCTCGGCCGAGCTGCTCGACGCTGCCAACAACCGCGGCAACGCGGTCAAGAAGCGCGAAGACACCCACCGCATGGCCGACGCCAACCGCGCGTTCAGCCACTACCGCTGGTAAAAGGACACCACGATCATGGCACGTAGCCATCCGCTCTCCATGTACCGCAACATCGGTATCATGGCGCACATCGACGCCGGCAAGACCACCACGACCGAGCGCATCCTCTATTACACCGGCAAGTCCTACAAGATCGGCGAAGTCCACGACGGCGCCGCGACCATGGACTGGATGGAACAGGAACAGGAACGCGGCATCACGATCACCTCGGCTGCCACCACCTGCTTCTGGAACGATCACCGGATCAACATCATCGACACCCCCGGGCACGTCGACTTCACCATCGAAGTCGAACGCTCGCTGCGCGTGCTCGACGGCGCGGTCGCCTGCTTTGACGGCGTCGCCGGGGTCGAACCCCAGTCCGAAACCGTGTGGCGCCAGGCCGACAAGTACGGCGTGCCGCGGATGTGCTTCATTAATAAATTGGACCGCACCGGCGCCAGCTTCAAGTACTGCGTCCAGTCGATCATCGACCGCCTCGGCGCAACCCCGGCGGTGCTGTATCTGCCGATCGGCCTCGAAGCCGATCTCAAGGGCCTGGTCGACCTCGTCCACAACCGCGCGATCATCTGGAAGGATGAATCGCTCGGCGCCGAATTCTTCTACGAAGACATTCCGGCCGACATGGCTGACGAAGCTGCCGACTATCGCAACAAGCTGATCGAACTTGCCGTCGAGCAGGACGACGACGCGATGGAAGCCTACCTCGAAGGCAACGAGCCCGACGTTGACACCCTGAAGAAGCTGATCCGCAAGGGTACGCTGGCCCAGGCGTTCGTGCCGGTCTGCTGCGGTTCGGCGTTCAAGAACAAGGGCGTACAGCCGCTGCTCGACGCCGTGGTCGACTATCTGCCTTCGCCGCTCGACATTCCCGACGTCCAGGGCGTCAAGATGGACAGCGACGAGAAGGACAGCCGTCCGCCGACGGACGATGCTCCGTTCAGCGCGCTCGCCTTCAAGGTCATGAACGATCCGTTCGTCGGCTCGCTCACCTTCATCCGGATCTATTCGGGTACGCTCGTAAAGGGCACCTACCTGAACTCGGTCAAGGACAAGAAGGAAAAGGTCGGCCGCATGCTCGAAATGCATGCCAACGACCGCAAGGACGTTGACGAGGCCTTCGCTGGCGACATCATCGCGCTGGCCGGCATGAAGGAAACCACCACCGGCGATACGCTCTGCGCAGAAAAGTCGCCGATCGTGCTCGAACGGATGGAATTCCCCGAGCCGGTCATCGAACTCTCGGTCGAACCCAAGACCAAGGCCGACCAGGAAAAGATGGGCGTCGCGCTCAATCGCCTGTCAGCCGAGGATCCCTCGTTCCGCGTCAGCACCGATCACGAATCGGGCCAGACGATCATCAAGGGGATGGGTGAGCTTCACCTCGACATCATCGTCGATCGCATGCGCCGCGAATTCAAGGTCGAGGCCAACGTTGGTGCGCCGCAGGTGGCTTACCGCGAATACCTCGCGAAGCCGGTGGACATCGACTACACCCACAAAAAGCAGTCGGGTGGTACCGGTCAGTTTGGCCGCGTGAAGGTCAAGGTCACCCCGGGTGAGCGCGGTTCGGGCTTCGTCTTCAAGGACGAAATCAAGGGCGGTAACATTCCGAAGGAATATATCCCCGCGATCGAAAAGGGCTTCCGTGAAACTGCCGAAACCGGCAGCCTGATCGGCTTCCCGATCATCGACTTTGAAGTGCTGCTCTATGACGGTGCGTACCACGACGTCGACTCGTCGGCGCTGGCCTTCGAAATCGCCGGTCGCGGCGCGATGCGCGAAGTTGCGCAGAAGGCCGGGATCAAGCTGCTCGAGCCGATCATGAAGGTTGAAGTCGTCACCCCCGAGGAATATCTCGGCGACGTCATCGGCGACATGAACAGCCGTCGCGGCCAGATCCAGGGCACCGATACCCGCGGTAATGCCCAGGCGGTCGAAGCGATGGTGCCGCTGGCCAACATGTTCGGCTACGTCAACCAGCTGCGCTCGTTCACCCAGGGACGTGCCAACTATTCGATGTTCTTCTCCCATTATGACGAGGTCCCGGCAAATGTCGCGACCGAGATCAAGGAGAAGCTTGCCTAACCGGCAAGATGATACTAGGGGCGGCGCCTGATTCAGCGGGCGCCGTCCAAACCCCGCAGATTCTTATTCAAGCGAAAGAAGGTTTGAGACAATGGCAAAGGCAAAATTCGAGCGGAACAAGCCGCACTGCAACATCGGCACCATCGGTCACGTCGACCATGGCAAGACCACGCTGACCGCCGCGATCACCAAGGTCATGGCTGAAATCAATGGCGGTGAAGCCGTTGACTTCGCCAACATCGACAAGGCTCCCGAAGAGCGCGAGCGTGGCATCACCATCTCGACCGCTCACGTCGAGTATGAAACCGCTGCGCGCCACTATGCGCACGTCGATTGCCCGGGCCACGCCGACTACGTGAAGA
>NZ_DJUW01000019.1:7333-7851 GCF_002440635.1 Novosphingobium sp. UBA6272
GCGGCGCAGATGGACGGCGCCATCCTCGTGGTGAACGCTGCTGACGGCCCGATGCCGCAGACCCGCGAACACATCCTGCTCGCCCGTCAGGTCGGCGTTCCGGCTCTGGTCGTGTACATGAACAAGGTCGATCAGGTTGACGACGCCGAAATCCTCGAGCTCGTCGAACTGGAAATCCGCGAACTGCTCTCGAGCTACGGCTTCGACGGCGACGCGATCCCCGTGATCCCGGGTTCGGCTCTGGCCGCGCTCGAAGGCCGCGACGAAGCCATCGGCAAGGAATCGATCATTGCCCTGATGAACGCTGTCGACACTGCCATCCCGCAGCCGCCGCGTCCGACCGACAAGCCCTTCCTGATGCCCGTCGAAGACGTGTTCTCGATCTCGGGCCGTGGTACGGTCGTCACCGGCCGCGTCGAAACCGGCATCATCAAGGTTGGTGAAGAAGTCGAAGTCGTCGGCCTCAAGGACACCCAGAAGACCGTCGTCACCGGCGTCGAAATGTTCCGCAAGCTGCT